>NZ_JADDIU010000030.1 GCF_016464375.1 Bacillus renqingensis | reverse complement strand
ATTTTAGTACTTGACATATTACCGCAGGACTTTTTGTTCTTACCTTAGCCAAAAAAATTTGGTAGTAAACGTAAATGGAGTCTTCTGGGGTAGTATTTCATGCAGTATCACAATGTAATCCTTCGACCGTGAGAATTGTCCTGCTCCTGCAGCCCCTCGAGAGCAACCAGAGAGTTTTCAAAAAGATTTAAAACAACCTCGCCGGCTCGTCTTGTGTTCGCCAGGGCTGACCGGGGCGCATGGGCCATTCTATGTTAAATAGCTTTCACCATACCGCCATCAACTAGTAATGCACTGCCTGTCATATAGGAATTTGCATCGGATAGAAGGAATGCCGCGACATTGGCAAACTCCTCCGGGGTTCCATAACGTTTTAATGGGATCTGGGCTTTCATTTGTTCTTCAACCATCTTAATATCAATTCCTTGCTTGTCCGCATTTACCTGATCTAAATGCTTAACCCGATCAGTTCCAATCCGCCCTGGTGCAATGGTGTTAATGAGAATATTATATGGTGCAAGCTCTGAAGCCAGCGTCTTTGAAAGTCCAATTATACCTGTTCGGAAGGTATTTGATAGGATTAATCCTGGAATTGGTTCTTTAATAGAAGAGGAGGCAATGTTTAGTATTTTTCCTCCCTGCTGTTTTAAGTAGGGCAAAGCTGCTCGTATCGTCCGTACATAAGAAAGTAAATTTAATTCAAAAGAGGCCTGCCATTCTTCATCCGTCAATTCTTCAAACGACCCTGCCGGGGGGCCGCCGGCATTATTGACCAGCATGTCAATGGTGCCGAAGGTTTCAACGGCGTGTGACACCAGCTGTTTGATATCTGCCGGTTTCATAATATCAGCCTTTTGATAAACTGCTTTGCCCTTTCCGATTGCCGCAAGCTGCTTACATTTCGCTTTTAACTTTTCTTCCTCCCTGCCAGAGATGACAACATTTGCTCCTTCCCTGACAAGCTGTTCGGCGATTGCAAATCCTAACCCTTGGCTTGAGGCTAAAATCAGCGCTGTTTTTCCGCTTAAATTTAAATCCATACTCTCAACTCCCTATATCATTTCTACTTTAGATTATACAGGATAATCAGTGGAAATACCTCGGAAGTTGTTTTTTAAATTAGAAAAGGGGCTGTCCAAAAAGTCGACTATTCGACTTTTGGACGCCCCTTTTTCCTAAATATACGATTCTACTGAACGGCTGAATGAACAGCTTCCACAACTTGATCCGTTGTCTGCATGTTTATTACTTCCCGAGCAAGCTGTTCCATATCTGATTTATTTAATTTCTTGATTAATGAACGAGCTTTCAAAATTGATGTCGCACTCATTGAAAATTCGTCAAGTCCCAGACCAAGGAGAAGCGGAATTGCCGTTTCATCCCCAGCCATTTCACCGCACATTCCTGCCCACTTACCTTCAGCATGGGCGGCATCAATAACCATTTTTACAAGTCTTAAGATCGACGGGCTATATGGCTGATAGAGATAAGAAACACGCTGATTCATCCGATCTGCAGCCATTGTATATTGAATTAGATCATTTGTGCCGATACTGAAGAAGTCAACTTCTTTGGCGAATTGATCGGCTAACACCGCAGTAGATGGAATTTCAACCATGATACCTAATTCAATTTTGTCAGCTACCTTTTGTCCCTCTGTTAACAGCTTTTGTTTTTCTTCTTCAAGAATCGCTTTAGCAGCACGGAACTCATCTAAGGTCGCAATCATCGGGAACATAATCTTTAAATTTCCATAGCTGCTGGCACGAAGCAGGGCACGAAGCTGTGTCCGGAAAATCCCCTGTTCTTCTAAACATAAACGGATTGCACGAAAGCCTAAAAACGGATTCATTTCCTTAGGTAAATCCAGATACGGAAGCTCTTTATCGCCACCGATATCTAATGTCCGAACGACAACAGGTTTGCCGGCCATGCCTTCTAAAACAGCTTTATACGCTTCAAACTGTTCCTCCTCTGAAGGAAGCTGATCCCTGCCCATATAAAGGAACTCGGTACGGTAAAGTCCAACGGCCTCACCACCATTTGCCACGACCCCTTTTAAATCATTAGGAGTACCAATATTAGCGCCCAGTTCGACATGATGCCCATCATTAGATACAGTCGGTTCATTGACAAGCTTTGCCCATTCAGCCTTTTGCTTCTCATACTCTTGATGAACTTTCCGATATTGTTCGACAAGTTCAGGTGTCGGGTTAATATGAACTTCCCCTTTTAAACCATCAACAATTACTAAATCGCCATTATGAATCTCTTCAGTTGCCGTTTTTGTGCCGACAACCGCCGGTATTTCCAAGGAGCGGGCCATAATAGCTGAATGCGAGGTCCTGCCGCCGATGTTAGTGGTAAATCCTTTCACAAATTGCCGGTTCAATTGCGCCGTATCTGATGGTGTTAAATCTTCAGCCACAATGATTACTTCCTCGGCAATCATACTTGGGTTCGGCAGTTCGACACCGAGCAAATGAGCTAATACACGCTTCGTAACATCACGAATATCAGCAGCACGTTCCTTCATATACTCACTGTCCATTTGTTCAAACATCACAACAAACATATCGGCAGTTTCTTTCAGGGCTGCCTCCGCATTCACCTTGTCCGACTTAATCTTGTCTTCAATCGGTGTATTTAATTCAGGATCACTTAACACAAGAAGATGTGCCTCAAAAATAGCTGCTTTATCCGGTCCTAAATCAACTTTAGCACGGTCGCGAATCGTTTCCAGCTCGGATTTTGCTCTATCGATGGCCTGACGATAGCGCTCCACTTCAGCTGAAGCATCTTCAATTCTTGTTTGCTCAAAAGATAAATCAGGTTCCACGAGACGATAGGCTTTTGCAATCGCAATGCCGTTTGATGCTGCAATTCCATGTAAAAAAGTCATTACTCTGCCAGACCTTCTTTTCTTAAAGTTTCTTCTAAACTGTTTAAAGCACTCTCAGCATCGCTGCCTTCTGCGGAAATCTTAAAGTCGGCGCCTTTGCCAATCCCCAATGACATAACACCCATAATTGATTTTAAATTAACCTTTTTGCCATTGTACTCTAAATTTATCTCAGAGGTAAATCTGCTGGCCGTTTGCACTAATAGTGTTGCCGGTCTAGCATGAATTCCAGTATCTGCGATGACGGTAAATTGTTTCTCTGCCATTTCGAATCAAACTCCTTTAAAAAATTTGAGGAATTTCCTTTCCTCATATTTTGGCTTTGAAAATGTACTTTAATCCCCACAATGGTTAGAATAGCATTTTTTGACCCTTTTCGACAACTGGGAAAGTTTAATTTGTGAAATAATGAACGAAATAATAGTCTCAATATCCGTTATCATTTCTTCACTTGGATCCCTTTTCCATAATCACCACTTTAAAATTTATAAAAAGAGCTGCCCACCCGGACAGCTCTAGACCCTTGTTTAACTTAATTCCCATTTGCGGCGTTCGCTAATTCAAGATGTTCGTCCACAGGGGTGACCGCTGCTTCAATAGCTTTTTCTACTGACAACGAGTACCTGTTCTTTTCTTCTTCAGTCCAATTCAGCCGATCAGCCATATAGGCAACGACTTGTCGCTTCCATGAAATAACTGAATGAATATCAAATAACATAGCGCCGGTTCTTCTGTTTAAAAAGTCAATCGGAGTAGCAACCATCTCTTTTTCAATGGCATAAACAAGTTTTGCAAATAAATCAAGTGGAAGCCCGTATTTTTCGGCATCCTCTTTATTTTCCGCTAAGAGACAGTATACTGTATCAATATTGGAACCGTAAATTTTCGCTAATTGTCTAGACTCTGCTTCAGGAAGGCCGGCGTCCATCCCTTTTTGTACATGTTCTGCGATGTAGGAGCTGAAATTTTTAGAGCCGCCGACATTGCCGCCGGAAATGGGCCATTCTTTTGTTTGACAGGCTGGAAAACTTCTTCCTTCTTCTGTTTGGAATTTGGAAGTCAACAAATCCACCACCGTTTCTGCCATCTTTCGATAACCAGTTAATTTTCCACCTGCAATTGTGATTAGACCAGAATGGGATTCCCAAATTTCATCCTTCCGGGATATTTCCGAAGGATCTTTTCCTTCTTCATAAATTAGGGGACGAACCCCCGCCCAACTGGATTCAATATCTTTTTCGGTTATTTTTACATCGGGAAACATATAGTTAATCGCGTTAATGATATAAGTACGGTCACTTAACGTCATCTTGGGATTGACAGCATCTTCATTATAAAAGGTATCTGTGGTCCCGACATATGTTTTTCCGTCTCTTGGAATGGCAAAAACCATCCGGCCGTCTGGTGTGTCAAAATAAACGGCCTGCCTAAGCGGGAATCGGGACTGATCAATGACAAGGTGAACCCCTTTTGAAAGCTGTAATGTTTTTCCTTTTTTAGATCGATCCATTTCACGAATCGTATCGACCCAAGGTCCTGCAGCATTCACGATCTTTTTCGCACGAACTTCATATGAATCTCCGCTTAGCTGGTCTTCAACAACGACACCGACAACTTTTTCATTTTCATAGATAAGCTTCATTACCTTTGTATAATTACAAGCGATCGCACCTTCTTCGACCGCCGCCTTCATTACTTCCATCGTCAAACGAGCATCATCGGTACGGTACTCAACGTAATACCCTCCACCCTTTAAGCCTTCCTTTTTAATGAGAGGCTCTTTAGCTACTGTTTCTTCTACAGATAACATAGCTCGCCGTTCTGACTTTTTAACCTCTGCTAGAAAATCATACACTCGTAAACCAATCGATGTACTGAATTTCCCGAAGGTTCCCCCTTTATGGATTGGAAGCAGCATCCATTCCGGAGTAGTTACATGCGGACCGTTTTCATAAACAATTGCCCTTTCTTTTCCAACCTCGGCAACCATTTTAACTTCAAATTGCTTTAAATAGCGCAAGCCACCGTGGACTAATTTTGTTGATCTGCTTGAGGTTCCAGCAGCAAAATCCTGCATTTCGACCAGTGCCATTTTTAACCCTCGGGTTTGCCCATCAAGGGCAATTCCGGCTCCTGTAATTCCTCCACCGATTACTAATACATCATATTTTTCATCTTGTAATTTTTTCCTAATATCTTGACGATATAAATTTGAAAAATTCATGTCTGTACCTCCTATTAGTAGACAAGCCCTACCAACCTATTCCCCTATGGTATATATATTGAAACTTCTCTTATTCGTCATTGATAAATGAAAAAGAGACCACAAAGTACACTATCACAACGATAATGTATTTGCGGCCTCTCTGAATTCTCCTACCAAAATATTAACTTATGTCCATTATAGCATGAAAAGACCATTAGTAAAGATTGGTTGATTATTTAAATGCCATTGCAGCTTTAACTGCTTTCCTCCAGCCTTCATATAAGCTATCACGGCTCTTCTCCGTCATTTCCGGATTAAATTGTTGATCGATTGCCCATTGTTTTGCTATTTCCTCTTGGCTATTCCAGAAACCAACGGCGAGTCCTGCTAAATAGGCAGCACCTAAAGCTGTTGTTTCATCTACAACCGGCCGATCTACCGGCACATTTAGGATGTCACTTTGGAATTTCATTAAGAAATTATTTTTAACGGCACCGCCATCAACACGCAAGGTTTTCAGTTCAATTCCTGAATCCGTTTCCATCGCAGATAAAACATCTTTTGTTTGATAGGCAAGTGATTCAAGTGTAGCCCGAATGAAATGTTCCTTTGTTGTCCCTCGAGTTAACCCGAACACCGCGCCCCGGACATCACTGTCCCAATAGGGTGTGCCTAACCCGACAAATGCTGGGACGACATAAACACCATCTGTTGACGCCACCCTTTCCGCATATTCCTCGCTGTCCTTTGCGTCTTTAAACATTCTCAAACCGTCGCGAAGCCACTGGATCGCTGATCCGGCAACAAAAATGCTGCCTTCTAGGGCATATTCCACTTTACCATTTAATCCCCAAGCAATGGTGGTTAATAAACCATTTTCCGATCTAACTGCTTTTTCCCCGGTATTCATTAACATAAAGCAGCCGGTGCCATACGTATTTTTTGCCATCCCTTGTTCAAAACACGCCTGGCCAAATAGGGCCGCCTGCTGGTCTCCAGCCACCCCGGCAATCGGTACTTCCTTACCGAAGAAATGGTAATCAACCGTATTGGCATAAATTTCCGATGAGGGACGAACATCTGGAAGCATTGATTCAGGTATACCGAGGATGTCTAACAATTCCTGATCCCATTTAAGTTCATGAATATTAAACATAAGTGTCCGAGAAGCATTGGAATAATCCGTCACATGAGCCTGACCACCGGATAGTTTCCAAATCAGCCATGTATCGATTGTACCAAATAATAATTTTCCTGCTTCCGCCTTTTCACGTGCCCCTTCCACATTGTCCAAAATCCATTTTACCTTCGTACCGGAGAAGTAGGCATCAATTAACAATCCGGTTTTTTCATGAAATATTTTTTCATAGCCCTTTACCTTTAGTTCTTCGCATATTTCACTCGTTTGTCTTGATTGCCAGACAATCGCCTGATAAATGGGGACACCGGTCTCTTTATCCCATACAACCGTTGTTTCCCGCTGATTAGTAATCCCAATCCCAGCAATTTGTTCAGGTTTGATATCTGCTTCCGTTAAAACTTCAGCGATTACCGAGAGAATCGAGCCCCAGATTTCACTTGGATTATGCTCAACCCAGCCTGGGTTTGGAAAATACTGAGTAAATTCCCTTTGTGCCGAATGGACGATATTCCCCTGTTTATTAAAAAGAATGGCCCGTGAACTTGTCGTCCCTTGGTCTAATGATAAAATAAACTTTTCCAAACTATACCCCTCCATTTTTCAGCTTTTTTAAGCTGTTCTATTTGATAAATTCATCTGATTGCCTTGCTTTTTTTTATTGACCATATAGGCAAAGAATAGAACAAGAATATTCATGGCAACCACTACCCAAAAAGCACCTGAAAGTCTGCCTAAAAAAACAGCTTGATAAAATACTGCTCCAAGGCTTCCTCCCAAGATTGGACCGACAACAGGTATCCATGCATAACCCCAATCAGAACTTCCTTTTCCTGGTATCGGTAATAGAAAATGAGCGATCCGCGGTCCAAGGTCCCGGGCAGGGTTAATCGCATAACCTGTTGTTCCGCCTAAAGACATACCGATAGCAACAATCAACAAGCCGACTACCAATGGATTTAACCCTTCCGTTAATTTGTTTGCTCCAATAAATAATAAACCTAACAACAGAATAAAGGTACCAAAAATTTCACTAAATAAATTGGCAAACGTATTTGGAATGGCAGGGCTTGTTGAAAATACTCCAAGCTTTGCTGCCGGGTCATCGGTTGCTTTCCAATGAGGTAAATAGTGTAAGAAGACAAGTGCTGCCCCTAAAATGGCCCCAATCATTTGAGCAAGAATATATTCAGGCACTTCACCCCATGGAAGGTCTCCATTTAAGGCAAAGGCAATTGTCACTGCCGGATTTAAGTGTCCTCCACTTGCAGATCCAGCAGCATAGGCGCCCATTGTAACCGCTAATCCCCAAGAAAGCGTAACAACGACCCAGCCAGCATTGTTTGAATGTGTCTTCTTTAATGAAGTACCTGCCCCAATACCAGCACCAAACACGATAAGAATCATTGTTCCAATCAATTCCCCAACAAATGGTGTCATTCATCCATCCTCTCCTTTTAAAAAAGTTGAGTGACGAAAAAAAAGGAAATGCACAATAGAATAGCTCCCTAATAGGGCTTCTATTTGCATCTCCTTGTCTCCGTCGCTGTATATTAACTTCTTTGCTTAGTATATAAAGAGATGAAAACGTTGTCAACAACATTTTTAAGTTTTAAATAGAATTTAATGCTCTTGAAATAAATCCCAAAGCTCCCTTTTTGATGTTGTAATGGCCGAAGCACCTGCTTGTAAGGCATTTTTGACATCTTCTGCCGTACGTATTAATCCCCCAGCAAAAATTGGGATATTCACCCGTTCTTTTACCTCGGTAATCATCCAAGGGATTGCACCGGGAAGAACCTCAATGTAATCCGGCTCGGTTTTCTCAATAAGCTTGTAGCTTTTTTCAAGGGCATGGCTGTCGATTAAGAATACTCTTTGAACAGCTATCACTCCTTTCTGTTTTGCCTTTTTAATGACTCCGGCTTTGGTTGAAATCAAACCAAAGGGCTTGAATTCCTGACAAATGTACTCTGTTGCATATTCGTCGTTTTTGATACCGTGAATTAAATCAATATGATAAATCATTTTTTTCTCATTTTGTCTTGCCATTTGAGCGATATGTTTTAATTGAGCAATATGCATATCTAAAAAAACACCAATTTCATAAGAACTTTGTAAAAAATGCTCAAATTCCTTCATTTTTGCTGATGCAGGTAATATCTTTTGGTTCATGCCATTTATTCACCTAATTTCCCTTTCTTATTCCTATTTCCTGAAGGCGTTTTCCCTTCTCTTTATTGCTTCATCAACATATAATTAGTATTATCAGTACTTGTTAACAAATTTGTCAAATGAAAGCCTTTACTAATAAAAAAAAATGAGGCAAACTGTTAATTAATCAACTTAATAGTTTAGTAGAAAAGGAGAGAGACTAAAATGAAGAAAGCAGTGATTGGTAATATTATTGAATTTCGCGGCGGCCTGCAAGGAATTGTGGAAAAGGTAAACGAAAATTCTGTAATTGTCGACCTAACATACATGGATAATTACCGTGATCTAGAATTAGACCAACGTACAGTCGTTAATCATAAAAATTACAAGGTTATCAAGGAGAGTGCTTATTAAGAGGGGAAATTAAGGAGGAGAAAATAGTTGAAAAGGCAGCCGGTCTGCCTTTTCTTTATTAATCTCTTTCTTCCGTTTCTTTACTAAGCTGCTTTAAAGATTTTACTTTACCGTGTGGTTTTTGATCTTGTTTGCGGACAGTCCATTGCCGTTCCTGCTGACTTTTAGATTGACTCAAACCCTCTCACTCCTTTCCCAACTATTTTTTCCTGTTTATACGTTCTTATGATTAGAATTGAAGAAAATGATTTATGTCATTTCCTTTTGAATAATTTTTTTGTTAAAATACAGGTTATTGAAATATGTAAGGGAGTTCGTCATGATAAAAAATCTAGTAGTTGATATTCGGCTTATTTTTGGATTGATAATTGCTCACATTCTTATTTACTTTTCATTCCATGATAAAGCGATATTTTGGTATATCTTTACCGGATCCATCCTTGTATTAATCGCCTATTCCATGTTCCAAGGCGATGTTGATGATGAGTTGTCATTTATTCAATATCTACTTTTTGGTGCCATTTCCGGTTTAATTTTATACTCGGTTTTCTGGTTAGGTTATCATCTGATGGAACTATTCCATCTCCCATTTGAAAACCAAATTCGAAAACTATATAAGTGGTTTGCACCTTCACTCTTTTGGCAATACCTTGCATTAATTCTTGTTGCCGCACCTGGTGAAGAATTATTTTGGCGGGGCTTTGTCCAAAAACGATTCATGAACTATTTGAAACCAGCCGTAAGTATTACAGTTGGAGCATGTTTGTACGCTTCTGTCCATATTTACTCCGGCTCGTTTTTATTAGTCTTGGCATCCCTTATTTCAGGTTTTGTTTGGGGAACGCTCTATTTTTGGAAAAAAAGTATGCCGCTTGTCATTGTCTCTCATATCATTTTTGATATAATGATTTTTATCATTTTACCGTTTACATAACTTAAAAGCTGCTGCTCTCCCTTTCTGGCAGCCGCTTTTTTTATTTAGTTACATTTGGTTCAAATGGTTTTATCCATAGTAAAATAAAAAAGGTCATACAAATATAACCAAACAATGGATACAAATAAGACAAAAGTGTCCCATAATTCACCAAACTGATAAGATATGAAACAATAAATATAGCTGTAACCGACATCATCGTAGGAATCGGCATATACTGTTTTAATTGTCTGTCGAGGCCAAAGACATTTCCAATAACAGAAGTAAAAATCTCCCCGTAAATCACTAGTATGAAAATCCAATAAAAAAATGGAGCTAAGTTTTTCATAATAATTGCCATCGGAATCTCATACAACTCCACATTTGGCAGCATTATTAAGGTGAAATGGCTGGCAATTAGAATGAGTGTTAGTCCTAGACCGCCGAGGATGCCGCCCCATTTAATCGTCCAGTCATCCTTCACCTCTGTTGCCACCGGTACCAACACAGCTTGTGCCAGCCCCAAATTTAGGGCGGCATAAGAAAAAGGTGCGATCACACTTTTCCAGCCATCTGTTGCATGCGGTATAAATAAAAGTTGCTCTATAAAATTCGGCATTTTAAGTGATAAAAACATCAATATTAAGCTAAAACTAATCATGATGGGCACCACAAAGGTATTAACCGCAAAGAGACCTTTCGTGCCCACAAGCATAACAATATAAGAAAGAAAAATTGTCAGAAAAGCACCGACATACTTCGGTAGACCCAACTGTTCCTCAAAGACTGCTCCGGCCCCTGCAAGCATTACGGCACTAACTCCAAGAAGCATAATAAGCATAAAGAAATTAATAATTTTACTTGGCCATTTTCCAAACAGATGCTCATTAAATTCTTGATAGGATTTAGCTTCAATTTGAGCTGCCATACGCATCATTTTTGAACCAATCATAATAAATAAGTAACCGCTCATTAATATACTGATAAAGCCAAAGAAGCCGAATTGCGAAAAAAACTCAACGATTTCCTTCCCTGTGGCGAATCCTGCTCCCACAACAGTCCCAATATATACCGCTGCAATTTGAAAGGCTTGATTCCAATTATGATTCCTCTTCACACCATCTCCCCCTTATCATCAAATATATGAATAAAGGGACAAACAATGACGAGCATTTTCCTCCATTTAAGAAAAGCGCAAGCGCCCTGGTCAGCGGCGTAGGGCGCTGGAGCTGGACAATTCTCAAAGCCAAGTGATATAAATTCTGATACTTGAACAAAATACTTGAAAGTCAAAAAAGGTCAGGGTATACTAAGGACATAAGGTCAAAGATAGTCAAAGTCAAAGATAACTTAAGGAGGTTATTCTATATGCTTTGTCAACGATGCAATCAAAACCAAGCAAACGTACAATTAACAGTAAATGTCAATGGACAACGTAAAGAGTTGATACTTTGTAATGAATGTTACATGAAAGAAAAGAAAGCATTGAACGCAGGCTTTGGGATGAATATGGATCCATTTCAAGGCTTTCCATTCGAAAATTTCTTTCACACTGCCCAAGGTCAAAACATGAATGGTCAATTTGTTCCGGAAACAGGGCATAAGTCCTCCCATGGCGGCGGATTCATTGATCAATTCGGCCAAAACTTAACCCAGATGGCAAAAGCTGGTTTAATTGATCCGGTCATTGGTCGTGATGAAGAAGTAAAACGAGTAATTGAAATTTTAAATCGCAGGAACAAAAATAATCCTGTCCTCATTGGGGAACCAGGTGTCGGAAAAACCGCGATTGCTGAAGGTCTTGCATTAAAAATTGCGGATGGAGATGTACCAGCCAAACTACAAAATAAAGAAATTTATTTGCTTGATGTTGCTTCCCTCGTTGCAAACACCGGTATCCGCGGTCAATTTGAAGAACGAATGAAGCAGCTAATTGCCGAATTACAAGCGCGGAAAAATATTATTCTCTTCATTGATGAAATTCATCTGCTCGTTGGTGCCGGCTCTGCCGAGGGTTCAATGGATGCCGGAAACATCTTAAAGCCAGCGCTGGCCCGTGGCGAGATGCAAGTAGTGGGGGCCACTACATTAAAGGAATATCGTCAGATTGAAAAAGATGCCGCCCTAGAGCGCCGCTTCCAACCGGTTCAAGTTCTAGAACCAAGCATGGATGCTGCTATAAAAATTCTAAAAGGAATTCAGAAAAAGTACGAGGATTATCATGAAGTTAGCTATACAGATGAGGCAGTCCGCGCCTGTGTTACTTTATCACATCGCTATATTCAAGACCGTTTCTTACCTGATAAGGCAATCGATTTATTGGACGAGGCCGGCTCTAAATTAAATCTAACTTCTGATTATAAGAGTAATGAGCAAATTGAAGGTCGTTTAAAAGAAATTGCGATTGAAAAAGAAGAAGCACTTAAAAATGAGCAATATGAAAAAGCAGCAAAACTTCGTGATGAGGAAGCAAAATTAGAAAAGGCATTAAACAATGATTTTAGTTCTGAAAGGCCTGTTGTCACGGTTTCCCATATTCAAAAAATTATTGAACAAAAGACCGGCATTCCAGTTGGTAAACTGCAGCAGGATGAACAGCTGAAAATGAAACATTTAGAAGAAAACTTGAATAAAAAAGTGATCGGACAGAAAAAGGCAGTGCAAAAGATTGCCAAGGCGATTCGCCGCAGCCGTGCAGGCTTGAAGGCAAAAAACCGTCCAATCGGCAGCTTCTTGTTTGTAGGTCCAACTGGTGTCGGGAAAACAGAATTAACCAAAACACTGGCTGAAGAGCTACTTGGAACGAAAGATTCGATGATTCGTCTCGATATGAGCGAATACATGGAAAAACACAGCGTATCTAAATTAATTGGTTCACCTCCAGGCTATGTCGGTCATGAGGAAGCAGGACAATTGACGGAAAAAGTACGTCGAAATCCGTACAGCATTATTTTATTAGACGAAATAGAGAAGGCCCATCCAGATGTACAGCATATGTTCCTGCAAATCCTTGAAGATGGGCGACTCACTGACAGTCAAGGTAGGGTTGTCAGCTTTAAGGATACAGTGATTATCATGACAAGTAATGCCGGAAATTCCTTTAAACCAATCCGAGTTGGTTTTGGGGTGAGTGAAGCCGTGGAAGAAGCTAGTATCCTCGATTCACTTGGCGGCTTCTTTAAGCCGGAATTCTTAAACCGCTTTGACAGTATCATTGAATTCAATTCACTTGATAAAGAGCACATCTTAACCATTGTTGACCTGATGATTAACGAACTAGAAGATATGTTAAAAGAGCAGCATATCGAATTAACTATTTCAACAGAGGCAAAGGAAAAATTAGCGGAACTTGGCTATCACCCTGCCTTCGGTGCCCGCCCACTCCGCCGTGTGATTCAGGAACAACTTGAAGATAAAATTGCTGATTTTATCTTAGACAAACCTGATGTTAAAAAACTGGCAGCGATTGTTGAAAACGATGAATTAAAAATTGCCCCCCAAGCTGTAACAACCGTTTAAATAATGAGTAAAGTGAAGCCATGGATCCCCCATGGCTTCACTTTTTTTAAAGCTTTTTATCATCAATAGAATTTAGCCAATTTTCAATTTCCTCTACTACTGACTCAATACACCCCTCTTCAAAAGGAGATAGCAGATTGGCGGCCTCAACAAGCTTGGTAAATGACATACTGCCGCCAAGCTTACAAAGCTTTACATAATCTGCCCAAGCCTCTTCATGATTTTCTCTTGAACGCTTCCAGAATTGGAACGCACAGATCTGGGCAAGGGTATAATCGATATAATAAAACGGTGAATTATAAATATGCCCTTGGCGCTGCCAGAAGCCGCCATTTTCTAAGTACTCAAAACCATCATAATCTTTATGCGGCAAATACTTTTTCTCAATCTCACGCCAGGCCTGTTTCCGTTCACTTGGGGAAGCAGCTGGGTTTTCATAGACCCAATGCTGAAATTCGTCAACGGAAACGCCATATGGCAGAAATAATAAGGCGTCACTGAGGTGTGAAAACTTATATTTATCTGTTTCCTCTTTAAAGAATAAATCCATCCATGGCCATGTAAAGAATTCCATGCTCATCGAATGGATTTCACATGCCTCATAGGTCGGCCAGTAGTATTCCGGAATTTCAAAATGACGGCTTGAATACACCTGGAACGCATGACCTGCTTCATGTGTCAACACATCAATATCCCCTGAAGTCCCGTTAAAATTAGAAAAGATAAATGGTGCTTTATAGTTTTCAATGTACGTACAATAGCCACCACTTGCTTTTCCTTTCTTTGCCACAAGGTCCATCAGATTATTTTCCTGCATAAAAGTAAAAAATTCACCTGTTTCCTTGGACAGTTCCTGATACATTTTTTGCCCGTTCTCAATAATCCACTCAGGACTCCCCTTTGGAATGGCATTTCCTGTTAAGTAATTAAGGTTTTCATCATAATATTTTAATTTGTCTAAACCTAGACGCTCCCGTTGGCGTTCTTTCAACTTTGTTGCAATTGGTACAATATAATCTTTTACTTGAGAGCGAAATTTAGCAACCATCTCAGCATTGTAATCTGTCCGCATCATTCGATTGTATGCAAGTTCAACAAAGTTTTTGTACCCTAGTTCATGGGCAATTTCCGTTCTTATCTTTACAAGCTCATCATAAATTCGGTCAAGCTCCTCTTCATGCTCTGCAAAGAAGCCGAATTTTGCCTCACTTGCCTGCTTACGTATTTCGCGATCTTTTGATTCGATAAACGGATCAATTTGGGCAAGGGTACGCTCCTCCCCTTCAAACTCAATCTTTGCTGAGGCAATCAGTTTTGTATACTCTGTAACGAGACGGTTTTCTTTTTGCAGCTGTGGGACAATTTCAGGCTTAAAGGTTTTAAGCTGGCTTTCGGCAAGAGCGAAAAGCTGCAGACCCCACTTTTCTTCTAATTCAGAACGGAATTTTGAATGTACCAGGGCATGATAATATTTTGTCACTAAGCCTTCTACCTCTGGCCCAATTTCATCCATATAATCCTGCTCCTGCTTGTAAAATTCATCATTTGTATCAATAGAATGACGAATGCTGCAAAGCGTGAACATCGTGTCAAGCTCGTTTCTTAGTTGATTAATCTCATTCATGGCATGACTTTGTTCTCCGACAGAGGCTGCCTTTTCAAAACGTTCAAGCGCAGCAGTAAATTTTGCTGTTACATCCTCCAAATCGGGACGGACATATGTATAGTTTTCAAAGCTCATCAACCCACACTCCTTTATCATTTTCCAATCTATTTCATTATACACAAATACGACAGTGCGGACCTATTAGAATTTTCCAGCCGGTATCCCTAACTTTTTTAACAGCTGAATAGCTTCCGTTTTCTCAGCATCGGTAAGACTAGACATCAGCTGATCAATTAGTCTTGCATGTTCAGGAAATATATCTTGGATTAGCTGTCTCCCTTTATCGGAAATCTGCGCAAAAATCACTCTTCTATCTTTCGGGCAGGCAACCCTCTTCAAAAGCTCCTTTTGTTCAAGCTTATCAACGACATACGTAATACTTCCGCTGGCAAGTAATATTTTTGCCCCAATTTGCTGCAGCGGCTGATCCCCTTTATGATACAGGAGCTCCAGAACAGCAAATTCCGTTGGATTTAAACCATTTGCCTGAATGACTTTATTCACATGCTCATTAATCGCTTTATACGCCCTGGAAAGAACAATATATAGTTTTAAAGATTTAGCTGTTGAATCGTTTTCCATATTAACGCATCCTTTAAGTATAATTATCTCGATTTCAAAATTATTATAAAAAAGAATCCATTCTCTGTCAATTTACGGCAGGAAAATAATATTTACATGTTGTATAATAAAGTGAAACTATTTTTAGAGGTACTTGCATGAAAATTCACAAAGGTAATTTTTTTATTTATCTGGCGGTCGTGGTTACCCCCATTATCCTGTTAGGTCTCTATTTTTTTAATCAGATTTTAAAAGATAATGAGATAAAAAGGCGGGATGATGCACTATGGGTTGCCTCGATTTACCAAAAGAACTGGGATCAATTTATCAGCGAAACGATCACAAGTTTGAAAATTCTTTCCCTCTCAGCAAAAGAAAATTTAGATACACCTATAAAAATGAATCCCTTGCTGCAACAAGTGAATCAAAACGATCCACGATATGGCGGCCTCTTTTTACTTGATCATCACGGAAGAGTACTAACTGGCACAGATCTACTTCACAATGAGGATGATTTTCCGGAAAAGTCGCTCATTAAAGAAGTAATCAAAACAAAGGATATCATTGTTTCAAATCATGTAGAAGTTTTGAAAAATAACCAGCGGATTATTAGTTTAGCCACACCAGTGCTGGATAAAAATCAAGAATTAAAGGCCATTTTCATCGCTGATTTACGCATCGACTACATGGAAAATTTAATGAAGGTTCTTACTCCAGACACGGAGCTTTATGTTGTTAACGGGAATAAAAAAATTCTTGAAATAAATCTCAATGATAAGGAACAAATGAAAGACACCCATTGGGTAACTTATCCAATGGACCGATTACCTTGGAACATCAAGGTTAAAATTGCTGACCGCGATGCGAAAGAGATAGGAAAGAACCTTGGTCTAACTTTATTTATTCTTCTAATCGTCACCCATGTCCTTTTTCTTCTAATTGAATACATCTTATTGCGCATCCGTACGAGCAAGGAACGAAAGGAAAATGAAATCCAAAAGTTAGAATTAGTTGGAACTTTGGCTGCCAGTACGGCTCATGAAATTCGTAATCCTTTAACCGGTGTTAAGGGTCTTATCCAGCTATTAAGCGAAAAATATACTGACAAGGAAGACCGCTATTATTTTGATGTCATTCATTCAGAATTGAAAAGGATTAATGAAATTGTCAGTGAATTTTTAATCCTTGGTAAGCCAACAGCGGAAACATTCGAGCAGGTCAACATTACGGAAACGCTTCATGAACTGAAACCATTAATCATCTCAGAGGGCAATTCTCACAATATTGAATGTGATTGGCAGCTTACCGATGAACCGGTGATGGTCAAATGTGTCAAAGACCAAATCAAGCAGGTCATCTTAAATCTAACCAAAAATGCCTTTGATTCTTTTGAAAATTCCGGAACACTGCAAATCAAGCTCCATAAACTTCCTGAAATTTGTAAGATTGAAATTATCGATACTGGAAAAGGAATCCCAGAAGAGGATTTAGAAAAAATCTTTCTTCCGTTTTACACCTCAAAAGAAACAGGAACTGGACTTGGACTTGTTATATGCAAGCGGCTTATCAATTCTTTTAACGGGACGATTGAAATCAAAAGTAAGGAAGCCGTTGGCACTGCCGTTGAAATCAACTTACCACTTATCAATAAAAAACGGAACCGAATCTAACGAAGCCGCTGAAAAAGTCCAAAAGAAAACATAATCACGGCGAGACACCACCATTAATAGTGTCCCGCCGCTTTTTAAACAAGAATAAAATATCACTTTTTCAGCGGCCCCAGTCTAACCGGGTCTGTTTTTTATTTCTAAATTCGAAATAAATATTTCTCAATTGTACCATATGGTAGTAAGATATAATAAAAGAAATTGCAGATATATTTGCTTAAAAAGGAGATTATCATGAGTCAACAAGCGGTATTACCCCGGCAGCAAGCGCCAAATGCCACCGAAGCAACTATTTACAAAGTACTCCTCGTAATTGGGCTGTGCCATTTATTAAATGATGCGATTCAAGCCGTTGTACCGGCTATGTTTCCGGTCTTGGAAAAGACCATGGGCTTATCCTTCACACAGCTAGGAATAATAGCTTTTGCCCTCAACATGGTTTCCTCCGTGATGCAGCCTGTTGTCGGTATCTTTACAGACAAAAAACCGATGCCCTTTGCCTTACCAATCGGGCTTGCATTCACATTTGTCGGAGTATTAGGAATCGGTTTCGCTCCTAATTTTATCATGATTGTCCTATCCGTTCTCTTTATTGGGATAGGCTCAGCTGTGTTCCATCCTGAAGGTTCAAGGGTTGCCTATTTAGCCGCGGGAAGCAGGAGAGGTCTGGCACAATCGATATACCAAGTTGGAGGAAACACAGGGCAAGCTCTTGCACCATTGATTACCGCCCTTATTTTAGTACCATTAGGGCAAATTGGGGCCTCGTGGTTTTCCATTGTTGCCGCCATTGCTGTTTTTCTTTTAATCTATATTGCCAAGTGGTATAGCGAAAGATTAACGGCTTTGCCATCTTTGGTAAAGAAAAAGAATACCGCCACAGCCCAACAGAGTGGTTTATCAAAAGAAATAATAAAGGCGTTAGTGTTAATTCTACTGTTAATCTTTGCGAGATCTTGGTATATTTCCGGGATGACAAACTTTTATGCCTTTTATGGCATTAAGGAATACGCGCTTACGATTAAACAGTCCCAGCTTTTCCTATTTGCATTTTTAGTTTCCGGGGCATTGGGAACATTCTTTGGTGGACCGCTGGCAGACCGGTTCGGAAAGAAAACAGTCATTTCTATCTCGATGTTGGGGACACTCCCATTATCGATTCTGCTGCCATATGCTTCACCGATTATCGCGTTTCTCTTACTTGTTCTAACAGGATTTATTTTAATGACTAGTTTTTCGGTTACGGTTGTATATGCCCAAGAATTAGTTCCGGGGAAAATCGGGACAATGTCGGGACTGACTGTCGGCCTAGCGTTCGGGATGGGCGCTATTGGTTCTGTCGGATTAGGTTATATTGCCGATATAATTGGGCTGCAATCGATGATTACCTGGCTCGGTCTATTGCCAATACTTGGTTTAACAGCATTTCTACTACCTTCTGATCAAAAGGTGTGGGAATGGAATAAACGATCATCTCAATAAGTTGGGGGCCACAAGGGCCCCCATCTTTTTTTCTTCAACAAAGTAAATTTTGTCGATTTTATGAAATTACCTAAATTTTTCAAAAAATTTTAACATTTATTGCTCAAAAGTCCTTAAAAATTTCATATAATAAAGATACAAAATCTATAAGGGAGGGCAAGATCATGAAAACCCCGAATTATCATGATTTTTATCAGATGGCATTAGTACCGATTGGCTTTAACGATTTATCTGCACTCAAAGAATCAGATGCAAATAACCCCGAATCACCTTGGACTCATTGGCTTATTGCTGTTGAAGGAGTGCAGCTCCCCCAAGCAAAGATTTATTTTCACTGGAAAGTATCGATTTACCCAGCCACTAGTGATGCTGACTTTAATTGGCAAATACCTTATTATTGCTCAGAAAAGATGGAGTTTATGGATCAAGCAATTTCACTCGCCTCTACATTTGTGACATCTGCCAAAAAAGATACGCTTTCTGAAACGGCTCTATTAGAAAAGATAAGCTAACCTCCAACATGTGATACCTTCCGCTTTACCTTCTTTTTACCATTCCTTGTGAAACAACGTACATATAGTATTTTGAAAATCATGAAATGCTGATCTCGGTTTGCGATTTGGAAATAACCCTCCCTTAAAGTGCGCATACTCATCGTTTTCCATGCCTCAGGCGTACTTTAAGCCCCTCTAAGTACGGGAACTCTTTTCCCAAGGCTTGCGCGCTCCTCCCTTTTCCCATACAAAAAAAGTGTTGTTTACCCAATATGCAAACAACACTTTTTTAGGCTATTATGCTAATCGAAACACAATCCCATGTCCCCCCTTTGGATATTCCCATTTGATGTTTTGATACGGGCAGCCGATCCGGCAGCTGCCGCATTCATGGCAGCCTTCATAGCCAACCTGCATTCGTGTTCCTTCCCACTTATAAACCTCAGCCGGACAAAAGACCGTACAAATCTTATCGGGGCATTGGGTCATACAAATGTCATGGTCAAGCACCGTCAAGTGAGATTTGGTATCACACTTGAAGCGCAAAAGATACTGTTTTTCTTCAATATTCTTCGTTGACATTATTTCACCGCCTTCCAAGCACGATAAATATCCTGCAACACCCTAAGCGTTCCTCTTTCAGCCGTCATATTCTTGATGATTTGCTTTTGTTTATCGCGTTTTGGTGTACCATCTACAGTGAAAAATTTGCTGGCAGCCTGATTCATCATTGGCACATACTCTTTAAAGTATTGTGGATATTTTTCAAACGTATGGGCTGCATCTTTGTATTTCTCTAAATCCTTTATAATAAAGCTATTATACAGTGCTTCACGGTAACTATTTAAACTAGACTCACTATAATCGCCACGCTTTTTCGCTTCGATGATGGCTTCAGCGGCCAAGAGCCCTGAATGCATCGCCATGTTCGACCCTTCACGATGGATGGCATTCACCAGTTGTGCAGCATCGCCAACGACAACGACACCATTTCCGGCCACTTTCGGGACAGAATGGAAGCCTCCTTCCGGGATGAGATGCGCAAGATATTCAGCAGATTCGCCACCCGCAATCAACGGGCTTACCATTGGATGATTTTTCAAGTAATCTAACAGCTCATATGGCTTTAATTTTGCTTTGATCATGCTTGAAAGGGTTGTTCCGACCCCAATATTTAAGCTCTCTTTATTCGTGTAGAGAAAAGCCGTTCCCAAATTTCCTTTTGTTGAATCACCAAAAATCTCAATCGTACAACCTTGATTATCTGCCAGATTGAAGCGGTCATTTATTTTTTCCTTTGGTAAATTGATCACTTCCATTACCGTTAACGCTACTTCATCAGGACGAAATTCTTTATGGAAGCCCAACTGCTTAGACAATAGTGAGTTTACTCCATCGGCAAGAACGACAACATCCGCATATACATCACCATCTGGTCGGTCTGTGCGAACCCCTATCACTTGGCCGTTTTCAACAATACATTCCGTGACAACGGTTTCATTTATAAGCAACGCTCCGGCCTCTACCGCCTTATTGGCAAACCATTGGTCGAATTTCGCCCGTAGTACAGTAAAATTGTTATATGGCTCGACCGCCCATTCCAGTCCTTTATATCCGAATGATACAACTGATTCTTTATCCATCATCCAGAAACGTTGTTCAACAACTGGTCTTTCAAGCGGTGCTTCCTTCCAAAATTCAGGAATGAGTTCCTCCATTTGCTGACGGTACAATACCCCGCCCATTACATTTTTCGCCCCCGGATATTCCCCTCTTTCAATCAGCAAGACATTTAGCCCCTGCCTTGCACATGCAAGAGAACACGCCGTTCCAGCTGGACCTGCCCCGACAACAATCACATCAAATTTCTCAGACATAGCTTACTTCACCACCTTTTTCTGTCCTCAAGCTTTTAAATTGCTCGATTAATGCCGGGACAATTTCCATGGCGTCCCCAACAATCCCATATGTTGCAACATCAAAAATTGGTGCGTTCGGATCCTTGTTGATGGCGATGATCAGCTCTGAGTTCTTCATCCCGACAACGTGCTGAATGGCTCCAGATATACCGATAGCAAAATAAATCTTCGGTGTAACCGTTTCCCCTGTTTGACCGACTTGCTGCTCGTGCGGCAGCCAGCCGGCCTCAACAACATCGCGTGTACCGCCAACACTGGCCCCGATGGTTTCAGCTAATTCATGAATGAGCTGGAAGTTTTGCAAATCACCCATTCCTTTTCCACCGCAAACAATGACATGAGCATCTGCCAAATTAGTCTTTTTTGTTACGTCATTCACAATTTGCAGTACTTTTGTCCGCATCTCTTCTTCTTTCAATGAAATATTTTCTTCGATTACTTTACCATTTCTTCCGCTATCCGGTGCCAACGCCTTCATCACCTTTGGCCTCACAGTCGCCATTTGCGGACGATGTTTTTTACAAAGAATGGTTGCCATGATATTGCCGCCAAACGCAGGCCTGCTAGCCTCTAGCAATCTTTTATCTACGTCTACATCGAGCATTGTTGTATCCGCTGTTAAACCGGTATTTAAATCGGTTGCTACAGCGCTTGCCAAGTCCTTCCCATTAGGTGTTGCCCCGTAAAGAATGATTTCCGGCTTATAGTTTTGAGCTAAGTGGATAACACCTTTCATATACGATTCTGTCCGGTAATGTTTTAATACCGGATGGTCTATCACATAGACTTGGTCTGCCCCGTAAGCAATGACTTGGCTGGCAAGGGATCTGATGCCATCACCAAGGATGAAACCGGATAGAGGAACTTGTAATTTATCAGCAAGTGATCTTCCGGCCCCAAGCAATTCTAGTGAGACACCTTCGATTTTCCCATCGTTTTGTTCGATAAATACCCAAACACCGCAGTAATCGTCAAAATTCATGTATACCCCTCCTAAGCTTTCGATATCGTAAACAGGTCTTTTTTCTCTAACAGGATTTCCATTAGCTGACTAACTTGCTGAGAAGTAGTACCCTCAAGTTTCTTGCCGCCTTCAGGTCTTGGAGGTGTAAACATTTTGCCAACAATGGTTGGTGAGCCTTTCAACCCAAGCTTAGTGCGCTCAACATTTTCCAAATCATTAACTGTCCAAATAATCGGTTCATACCTTGCTGCTTTAATCATATTTGGCATCGGGGAGTAGTCGATTTCATTAATCTCCTTTTCAACGGTTAATAAGCATGGCATTTCTGACTTTATGAATTCATAACCGCTTGTCAGTTTTCGTTTGAGTAAAACGGTTTTTTCCTGCGGATTGACTTCGGTTACTTCAATGACACTTGTTATGGGCGGAATATCCATTCTTCGTGCAATCCCCGGTCCAACTTGCCCTGTATCGCCATCAATCGCATGCTTCCCGCAGATCACCATATCAACAGGAAGATCCTTCTCAATTCGTTCCAGTGCCTTTGATAATGCATAACTGGTAGCAAGTGTATCAGCACCTGCAAAAGCACGGTCTGTTAATAAATATCCTCGATCAGCCCCAATTTCAATACTTTTCTTTATCACAGCAGTTGCCTGCGGTGGTCCCATTGACAATACCGAAATCGAACCACCTGTTTTCGCTCTAATCTTCACAGCCTCCTGAACCGCATGCGCATCGTAAGGATTCAAGATGGCCGGGGCACTGCGGCGATCGAGTGTGTTTGTTTTGGGATTAATTTTTATAATTTTTGTATCTGGTACTTGTTTGACACATACGACAATGTGCATCTAGGACGTCCCTCCTCCAAAGGTCTTAGAATATTGTAAGCGCTTGATTTTCTTGGTTATAAAAAATGCTTTTATTAACGATATATGAAACGTAATATAAGCATATACCAACAGGATATTAAAAATTTGAACGATGCAAATCCAGTTTTGGAAAACAGCTGATGCAGTGTGGATAACAATGGAGTAAATATACAATCGGTAACATCTTTGGGAGTAATTCCTGATGTGTATGAAAAAAAATCTTGTTACTATAACTATATGAAATAATCCGGTTTAAACAATGATAAAAATCACACTTGTGTCTAAAATTAGAGAAAATTACATTAATTCGGGGGATTTTTCGAAGAAATGGAAAGAATTGCTGCTATGAAGCCTTCTTAACACTTTTATCTGGATTAAGGTGACCTCATAGCAACGCGGGAGCCTGTGATCTACCCTCAAACCCATCATACGAGGACTTTAGGAAAAATCATCATGGTTTGTTTAAAGGCGAATTTCACCTCTTCGTTTGGGTTAGCGGCTTGTCCCATCATCCGGTGGTACTCGTTTATTAATTCATCGAGTTCTTGACTGTACTTGATCGTTTCATCGCTGGTAAATCCAAATGTATTTGCACTTTTTATCATTAGTTCTCGCTTGACTTTAATCTCCTCAATCATGTCTGTTTGACTACAATTATTTCGGTACACTTTTATCCCTACCTCTTAAGCTTTTACTTTTTTTCGATAAAAAACTAGACTCCTTGAAGAATTATGACAGATTTTTTATAAAAGTAAATAGCTTCGCAAAAGTAGACAAAACATTTTATTTATCTTGCTTTTCGACAAAAACCATCAAATCATTTCTTGTTTATTCGACAATCTCTAGTAATTCCAAAAATTCCCTATATCTCAGCTGGAACGCTCTAGGCCATACGTCGCTGGTCAGGGCGCAGGTGCTTTTGTTCTTCCGACTTTTCAGGTTGAACGGCTTCATGATGGGGATTAAGCGGAAGCAAAATATGAAACACAGTTCCTTTTCCTTCTTCACTTTCGATTCTAATCGTTCCTTTATGTTCTTCAATGATCTTATAGCTGACCATTAAACCTAACCCTGTTCCCCTTTCTTTTGTTGTATAGAAAGGTTCCCCGAGTTTTTTCATTTTTTCTTTAGATATCCCCATCCCCTCATCTTGAATAGAGATATAAATTTGATGATCCTTCATTTTTTTTACAATTACAGAAATGGAGCCGCCATTTGGCATTACCTCGATGGCATTTTTAATTAAATTGATAAAAACCTTTTTTAATTGGTTCGGTTCGCAAAAAATCGACGGTAGATCTCCTTCCAAACTCGTAACAAATTGTACGTTGTGGAGAACGGCATGCGCCTGAAGTAAATCGATTGTCTCCTGCATAATTTGATTAATATCTTTCTCCTGAAACCTTATCACCTGAGGTTTAGCGAGCAGCAAAAACTCGTTAATAATTGAATCAATCCGCTCAAGCTCTGTCGTTATAACCTGGTAGTACATTGCATGCTCGTTCTTAATACTGCCTTCTAATAATTGAATAAAACCCTTTAATGCCGTCATCGGATTTCTAATTTCATGGGCAATCCCTGCCGCAAGCTCACCGATTACATGTAAGGTTTCCGATTTACGAAGTTGTTCCTGCATTGCTACTTTGTCTGTAATATCCTTGAAAACTGTAAGATTTAATCCCTCTATAATATTCATATTCGAACTACACTCAATGTATCTGCTTTCGCCATTCTTTTCTTCAAAATTTAGAGTAGACATATAACGACTTTTTTTTAGTGTCATATTGATATGATGAATAATTTCCTGCATTTGTTGTTTTTTGGCTCTAAATGGCTCATACAATAAAGTACCGATTAGCTCCTTTTTTGATAGTCGAAATAGTTTTTCAGCCGCGAGATTGATATCTACAATTCGAGAGTGATGATCCCAGAGAATGAGTCCATCGTTTGAAGATTCAAAAACCTGTTTATATCTTTGTTGATTCTCTTGCAAATCACTTTCCCCGTTCAACATCTCATGAGGAATAGCATCCTCCAGTTCTAATTGTGGCTTCACCTCGTACCCTCCCCGCTTAGGATATATCTTATAATAATATTACGTATATTCTACATAAACCGGGAAAATTCCTTTTCCTTTGAATATTTTTTCTAAATCCCTCTTTTTAAAATTTAAAAAACGCAAAGCGGGCTTTTGCTTTGCGTTCCTATTGCTTTTATAACATCGGATGATCATGCTTTGCTTTAAGGCGCTGCCATCTTTTTTCGACTTCTTCTTCAAATTCTTCTAAAATTGGTTTGTTTTCTTCTTTTAAAAGGTGCTTTGTTTTTCCCATATATTTCAACCACTCAGATAGAGGAATCCGTTTATTCTTTGCTTCAGGATTATAGGTAATCGCGGTAATCCCTTGTTCCACTTCATAAAGCGGGAAGAAGCAAGAATTCACAGCTGCTTCGACAATTTTTGTCCCGTAACGATCATCGGACTTCCAGTTAAGCGGACAAGTAATTAACAGTTTTCCGTAAACCGGACCAACATTTTGCGCATACCATTGGGCCTTCGCACCTTTTTTTACTAAATCTTGCGGAAAGGCTTCGGAGCCTGTAAATACATATGGCATATTTGTTGCAGCCATCATTTGCGCTGTATCCTTATGGTGGAATGCCTTGCCACGCTGGGTTTTGCCGACACCGGTGGTACTGGTCATATGACCAATAGGTGTTGAATAGGACATTTGCGAACCTGTATTCATATAGCCTTCATTATCATATTCCAGCATAATTAATTTATGACCGCGAAGTGCTGTCCCAATTGCCGACCCCATGCCAATGTCCATTCCCCCATCACCAGTAATCATTACAAATGTAGCATCATCAGCCACCTGAATCTCACCGCGGCGTTTAAGTTCCATGAATGCTTCAACTGTACCGGATAATGTCGCTGCACCGTTTTGAAACAGATTGTGCATCATCGTCTGTTTATGTGATGTATGCGGGTAGCCGGTCGTGGTGACATAGGCACAGCCAGTCTGGAAGAGTGTAACAATATCTCCCTCGATGCCTTTAAAGAACAGCTCAAGGCCGGCAAAGATTCCGCAGCCTGGGCAGGCGCCATGACCGGATGCAATCCGTTTTGGCTTGCCGGTTAGGGCACGCAGCGGCGGGATTTTCACCTTTAATTTATTCGTTTCCTCATCCATTTTCACTTCAATTAATCCTGATTTATAGACATCTCCATATTGAGGTAAAATAACAGGTTTCAAGATGTTCTCCGGGTTGCCGGGTACATGTCCATAATAATCAAACGGCTTTTTCGCGTAACCATTTTCCATTGCCTCAATCGCCATATTAAAGAAGTTTTCCGCATCGCTTGCGTAGAAATCCTTACCGCCGAGACCGAATACACGGCTTAAAACAATGGTCCTATTGCTCTTATCATCTTGAAGGGCCGACTTGACTTCATGTGTTAAGTTTGGACCATGAGCGCCATAAGAATCGGCACGTTCACCCACCAGTAATGCTTTTACATTTGTAAGGGCCTCACGGATTTCCTTTGCGGGGAATGGACGAATGATATTCGGGCTGATAACCCCGGCCTTTATCCCTTGTCCACGGAGCTTGTCAACCACATCCTTGGCAGATTCTGCTGCGGAATTTAATAAGAATAAGGCAACTTCGGCATCTTCCATTTTATATAAATCAAGGACTGGGTATTCCCTGCCTGAGAGCTTTGCATATTCTGCAGCAACCTCTTGGAATACCTCTCCCGCATGGTACATAGCCTCGGATTGTTGGAAATGGTTATTGATAAAGTCATCACCGCTCATATGGGCACCGATCGTTACCGGTTTTTTCAGATCCCTGACAAAAGGATAATCGGTTGGACATTCTCCGACGAATTGCTGGACGACACGGCGGTCCTTAAAGTATTCCACTCGCCGCTTCTGATGGGATGTAAAGAAACCGTCATAGGCAACAATCACGGGCAAACGAACTTTGGAGTGTTCCGCAATTTTCAGTGCCATGATATTCATATCATAAACCGCCTGTGGCGTTTTAGCTGTTAAAATAACCCAGCCGGTGTTTAATGCATAATAAAGGTCAGAGTGATCTCCACGGATATCCAGCGGTCCGCTTACCGAACGCGTTACGAGGTTAAGCACCATTGGGAAACGTGTGCCCGATTGGACGGGCATTTGTTCAAGCATATATAAGAAGCCATTCGCACTTGTTGCATTAAATACACGTGCACCGGTTACTGCAGCGCCATAACAAATCCCCGCTGAACCGTGCTCCCCATCTGCTGGAATAAGCTTAATATCATGCTCGCCGCGTGTCTTCATTTGGTCTAAAAACTGGGCGACCTCGGTTGACGGCGTAATTGGGAAGTATCCCATAATATGATAATTGATTTGGGCAGCAGCCATCGCCGCCATTTCATTTCCTGATTCAAAGGTGGAAACCTGTTCTTTAATCCCTTGAGCCACCAATTCACCTTCTAACATAGCCATTAGAAATTACCTCCTACAACATAGGGAAAGTTTTGCTTTACGCGATGTTGATCTGCATAACCAATCTTTTCACGAAGATCTCCCAGTGCATCAGTCGGACAGGCTTCGATGCATTTTAGGCAGCCTTTGCAATATTGGTAATCAATTCCTCTCAGAAACATTTGTTTTCTGCCGCGCTTATCTTCCCCCGCTTCCCAAACAAAACAAAAATCAGGGCAGACATTATCACATGCCGCACAATGAATACATTTATCTCGCAGGAACTTCGGAAGAAAGCCCTGTCTTGAACCGCTTAAATCTTTTAAGATACTATTAGCCTGAGCTGTGATAACCCCACCGATTTCCTGGGTCAAATATCCCAGCTGTGGGAGCGGTCTTGTGAAGCTTTTGCCTTCTGCTCCCTCCGGCACCTCATATGTTTTAAATTGAACTTCGTTGTAACCACGGTCAAATGTGCGAATATTAGGTTCAACAAGATGTGGATATTTCTTGGTGAAGGTTTTCCGGATAACATCTCTCATCGATTCCGGATCAAGAAAATCACAAATTCGATACAAGGCTCCAAGCATAGCTGTATTTACTTTTGTCTTTTCTTCTACTGCAATGGACAAGGCATCAACAATTGCAAGTGTGCCATATTCCAGCTGTAGATCGCTCCTAACCTCATCAAAATCCCGCGATGAATTGACCAAGACGATTCCTTCAGCATCCAAGCCGCTGACAACGTTTACAGTTTTATATAATGCCTCATGGAATACACCAACGATATGTGGCTGTTCAATCGGACTATGGTCTCTGATTTCAACATCCGGATCACAAAAACGAATAAAGCTTTTTACAGGAGATCCCTTTTTCTCTGACCCATAGGATGAGAAATTAGATCCTTTTAAACCAAGACTTAATACCCCTGCCTCCGCTAACATTTTTCCAGCCAAATTTGCTCCAAGGCCGCCGATAGACTCTAAACGGATCTCAAAAAAACCATGTTCATTTTTTTTTGGTAAAATCGACATGTTATCCTTTCCCCACTTTCGTTCAAAAAAACAACCTAACTATAGTATTTAACTACACTATTGTCATTGTAGTTGATTTCCTTTTTCATCGCTGTGACAAAAGTCAAACACAGCGGATTTTTTTAAAATACACTTTACTTTTTTTATAGAAATCCTGTCTTTTATTTATATAACAGATACTTGTTTGTATTATAACAGAACATTGTCATTTCATTTTCTAAGCATAAAAAAATAAGCCGGGTAACCCCGGCTTATTCCATTTATTGGTATCGATGAGAGGTATTCCGCTCACCATCGCCGTATTCTGCCATGAATTCTTCAATTGGTAC
Organism: Bacillus renqingensis; assembly: GCF_016464375.1. Lineage (GTDB taxonomy): Bacteria > Bacillota > Bacilli > Bacillales > Cytobacillaceae > Neobacillus > Neobacillus renqingensis. The sequence goes on along the minus strand of NZ_JADDIU010000030.1, from coordinate 4,803 downwards.
TCGTGGCGGTGTTTTACTTTCATCCTTCCTACTCAGCTTCTTCCTTTTTTGCCTTGTTTAGAATTTCGATTCGCAAATCGAATCGCATTATTATTATCGGTAAATTCCGCCGAAAATTCACTTTCCTGGATATTTTTACGAGGAGTTTTTGTATATTTTTCAACTGCATCAAACTCGGCCTTTCGCTTTGCCATTTAAGGGATTCCTCCTTCTTTAGTAAGTTACATTTCATAGTCTGAAGCAAAATTTTATTTAATATGCGCTGGCTAAATTTTCATCCAATATTAATCGAAGGTCATGCAGAAAATAACAATCAAGAGGTGAAGATACATGGATGAGCAAAAAAAACGCCACACAGAACAGGTAAGTATCGATGAGACGCTCCCACATCAAATCAATGCCCCCAGCTTTAAAGGGACCGATATTAAGCCCATGCCTCCCTTTGTGAACCAGCATGGAGTGGTAATTGGTGACAGCCACTATTCTTCCGAAAATTCACCGCTTGAAAATTGGACTGATGAGACCGACCCTGCCATTATGTCCGGCGATGAATGGGTTCACCCCACAAATGATATCGGTTGGAACACAACGGAAAATCGAGAATTACTTGAAAGCAAAAGAAAGCCAAAGGGAATTCCATTCATGCACCCAACAAAAGATGTAAGTCGGGGGACAGACTAAATTCCAGTTTCGAAAAACATTTCCATTTATAAAAAGGTACAATCAATAAATAATATATATACAGAGGTGTAAAATTCTCTGGTGAAAAGGAGTTGAAAACAAATGGCAAACAGCAGAAATAAATTATTAGTTCCCGGGATTGAACAATACTTGGATCAGGTAAAATATGAAATTGCCCAGGAGTTTGGCGTTCAATTAGGGTCTGATACTGTTTCCAGAGCAAATGGTTCTGTTGGTGGAGAAATCACAAAAAGATTAGTGCAACAAGCCCAAACTCAACTGTCGGGACAAAACAATAAATCCTAATGAAAGAAAAAGTCCGGTAATGTGCCGGACTCTCTATCTTTACTTTGCTTTCTTTCTTTGATTTAAATATTGATTCCGATTATGATACTTTTGTTTCCCTTTATTTCCGGTATGATGCTTTTGTTTCCATTTATTTACTTTATGGTACTTTTGTTTCCCTTTATTTCCTTGATGATACTTTGGCTTCCAACTATTTCTTTGAACATGCTTTGACATCCATTTATTTCTATGAGAGGAATTCTCGTTTCCTTTTCTTTTTACCTGATTCTTTTGCTTCGTTTTTTCTTTATACTGAAGCGCTCTCTTAGGTTGGAAACGAGTATTTGTCTGTTGCTGTTGACTTGTTTGCTTTCTTAGATGGTTTCCTTGATGGAACACCTTCTTCGTTTGTCCGGTGTTTTTTTCTTTTACATCTTCCCTCTTTTTGACTTGCTGCGGCAGTATCCTTTTTCCGGTTACCTGTTTTTGCTTTGCTTCTCCTTTAGAATTTCCTGACTGTTTCTTAAAATGGATGGAAGAAGGAATGACTGGCTTTGTTTGCTCTGTCGGGCGGCTTTCCCCATTATTTTTCTTTTCAATTGATTGAATTTTCCTTTTTGCTTGATATTTCGCTTGATATTTCCCGGCTGTAATCCCAAGCTGATGTGCCTTTTTTAATTCCTGCTTCGTACCCGAATAGACGGTCACCTCTAAGCTTTGAGAATGGATGGCTGCTTTAATTTCGTTTATATTTTTTTGCAGCCTCTCTTCAGCCTCCTTCTTTACCTCTTCAGTCCGAACAGTGGAGAAGATGACCTGGTTATGTTCTTTTAATAGATTGGACTTTTTCATTTCGATTAACAACGTTTTTGTTAGTTGAGCCGCATCTTGTTTCTTCCAGCCCGAAAGCCGTGATATAAGTTTTTTCCCCTCTTTATTAAAGCCTGTCATTTCAATGACCTGCATTTTTTCATTTACCCCAAGCTCTATGCTTGGATTCACGTCAATAGACAGATAGGCATAAGCTTTGTCATTACGATATAATGGAAACAACAAACTCATAAATATAATAATTACCAATGTAGTAAGTAAAACGGGCTTTGCTCTGAAAAAATAATGGAATCGATTCAAGAATGGGCCTGTTTTTGTAAACGTAACCGGATAAAAGTTAATCTCCTCACCAAGCTGATAGTCTTGATTTTGTTTTCGGGCCCGTAAAAACTCTCCTTCAGGGGTTAGAAGCGTAAGAAAAACATCATCTATTTCCATGACAATTCCTTTTTTCACGTTTCAAGCACCCCCTTTATGTAATCCTTCATATAAACATAATCTCCAGAGAGAATAAGTGCGATGGCAATAATATACTTTCGATTCCGTTCAATTGTTTTTCGGCTCACATTTACCTTTTTTTCTAACTGCTTGATAGGCAGCCGTTTTTTTTCAAGTAATAATTCTTTCAACTCATTATCTTCCACTAATTTTTTTGCAACAACGATCGCATTTTTTCTAGCATCAACATGCTTAGGAGAATGCTCCACTAAATCACTAAGACTTAAATCGAATTTAGTTAGCAGCTTTTGAAATTGCCATACTTCTTCCTTCCGGAGCTGTTCATCGGTCTTATTTTGGTAATCCTCAAGTGACAACTCATTTACAATCGCTAGCCCTGGTGACTCCTCTTCATTTGACTGATTTGTTAGATCAAGGCTAATATGTTGGTTTTTTGATTGCTTACGGATATAATCTATTACTCTTCTTTTAATAATAATTTCTGAAAAGTTCAGTAGGGAACTTCCCCGCTCCGGTGAGTATTTTTCGATCGCTTCATGAAAGGCAATTAGTCCTATGCTAAATTCATCATCCGTCTCATAAATGTATCTTTTACAGACCGAAGAAACGGTTTTCGCAATAAAAGGCCTATACGCCTCAATTAGTTCGTTTAGCAGAGCACTGTCCCCCTGCTGAATCAAGACAACGGTTTCCTCTAAAGTCCTTTTTTTCCTCTTGGCAATAAATAATAAATTCAGCATAAGCTCACCTCCACCGACCCATTATACCATACGCTTGGGTCTGTAAGGGGGTGGCCTAATACCTATTCACTACATAGGTACGTTTTCTTTAAAAATTTGTGGGGGTTTATAGAAAAATAATAAAGATGGCGGGTAAGGCCTCGCCATCTTAATCATGCTGATCCATCGGATTATATAGTTTAACATTCGGGTTTTTGTCTTGAAACCATCTAAGGGCAAAGTCATTTTCAAACAAAAATACATAGTGATCAAAACGATCTTTTACTAACAAACTTCTTGAACTCGACAAGTTTTCATCCACTTCATCAGCTTCAATCCAGCGGGCAATCTTGGAACCTAAACGTTCCATCAAAACCTCGGCGTTATACTCATTTTTCATCCGATGTTCAAATACTTCAAATTGCAGTTGCCCCACGGCACCTAATAAATAATCTTCCGTTTTAACGGTTTTATAAAGCTGAATTGCCCCCTCTTGAACAAGCTGTTGGATCCCCTTATAAAAAGACTTCTGTTTCATCACGTTTTTGGCGGATACCCGGACAAATAATTCTGGGGTAAATTGAGGTAATTTCTCAAAATGAAAATTATTCTTTCCCGTAGTCAGTGTATCGCCAATTTGATAGGTGCCTGTATCATATAACCCGATGATGTCACCGCTAACTGCCTCATCTACGGTATTTCGTTCCTCGGCCATAAAGGACGTAGACTGCGAAAGCTTTATCTGTTTTTCTAACCGGGGAAGCGAAACCATCATTCCCCGTTCAAATTTACCGGAGCAAATTCGGACAAATGCAATCCGGTCGCGGTGTGCCGGATTCATATTTGCTTGAATTTTAAACACAAAACCGGAAAATTCTTCTGAAAGCGGGTCGATCTCCCCTATGGATGAATTACGTGCTTTAGGTGAAGGGGCAAATTGTAAATAGGTCTCAAGAAAGGTTTGCACACCAAAGGCTGTTAAGGCACTGCCAAAGAAAACAGGTGTCAATTTCCCTTCTGCCACTTTCTCTCTGGAAAATTCATTACCGGCTTCGTTAAGAAGCATAATTTCCTCAAGTGTTTGCTCATAGAGACCCGAAGTTTTTAAGCTGTGTTCTCCTTCAACTTCTCCGTCATCATTTAAGGGAATAAAACGTTCTTCTTCCTTTCCACGGAATTGTTCAATGCGATTATAGTAGCGGTCATAGATGCCAAGGAATTCCTTTCCCATACCAATTGGCCAATTCATCGGATAGGATTCAATTCCGAGAACTTCTTCTAATTCGGCCAGGAGTTCAAGCGGAGGTTTTCCTTGACGGTCCAGCTTATTAATAAAGGTAAAAATAGGAATCCCGCGCATGCGGCACACTTTAAACAGTTTAATCGTTTGATCTTCAATCCCTTTTGCGGAATCGATGATCATCACCGCACTATCTACCGCCATTAAAGTCCGATACGTATCTTCACTGAAATCCTGATGTCCAGGAGTATCAAGGATATTCACTTGAAAGTCATGATATTCAAATTGCATGACACTGGAAGTTACGGAAATTCCCCTTTGTTTTTCAATTTCCATCCAGTCACTTGTTGCAAATTTTCCAGTCTTTTTTGCCTTAACCGTTCCTGCATCGCGAATCGCTCCGCCAAATAGCAAAAGTTTTTCTGTTAGCGTCGTTTTACCAGCATCCGGGTGGGAAATAATCGCAAATGTCCGGCGTGATAATACCTTTTTTTTAAAATCGTTACCCATCATGTCTTCCTCTCTTTTGACCTATAAAGATTTTGGTACATAACTTCAATATTATCGCTGCAAAGTTAACTTTGCAAG
>NZ_JADDIU010000003.1 GCF_016464375.1 Bacillus renqingensis | reverse complement strand
TTTCCATTAATTAGGTGGACTTTTTCAGTGCCCTCTCTTTAGTACGGGGGGTTTTTAAAATTCCAGAATAAAAGCAGCCATCGCGGCTGCTTTTTATAGTATCTTAAACATTTTTGATAACTGTAAATTTATTAATCCATGCTTGCATCCGGATAAATAGCAGCATAAAGATGGTTGACATCATCACACCTTTTAAAATGTTAAATGGCAGAATAAAAGGAACCACCAAATTCCGCATATCCGGCATATTCAATAATACTGTATAGGCCGGTAAAATGACAAAGTAATTTAGAATACTCATCACGCCGGCCATGATCATCGTTCCCGCGATTAAAGCAAACGTCATACCCTTTTTGGTTTTGAGCTTGTTATAAACAAAATAGGTAGGCAGGATAAAGACGATACCAGCTAAAAAGTTTGCAATATGACCTACAGGAATCCCTGTTTGACTCCCTGTTGCAATATAATCTAGGACGTTTTTGAAAAATTCAACTAATATTCCGGCAACCGGTCCAAAAATCAGTGTCGCAATAAGTCCCGGAATATCACTAAAATCAACCAGCAAGAAATTTGGAAACAGCGGCAGCGGAAAGTTTAGCAGCATTAATAAATAAGCAATACTGCTTAGCATCCCAATTGATACCATTGCCCTAATCTTTGTGTTTTTCATCCTTTTCATCTTCCTCTCTCCTTTTTTGATCCATCATGCTTGGAAGAGGGATTCAGCAAACAGACGCACAAAATAAAACTCCCTCAAGAAATTCGCTTGAGGGAGATAGTTTAGGCACGCTTAATAAACGTTCGAACGATAAAATTTTTTGAACGTCTGCAGAACCTCCATCTTCTCCCATCCAGACTATACTGTCGGCTTTGGAATCACACCAAATCCTGCCTTAAAAGGCTCGCGGGCTTAAGAATTTATTCTAATACCGCCGATCGGGAATTTCACCCTGCCCCGAAGATAGATCGATATAAAATTACATTCTTATTATACTTAAAAAATACAGCTTTGTTAAGTAAATGGCGTTAATTTTAATAAAAATAAAAGGCTGCAGACATATTTTGTCCACAACCTGTTGTTTCGTTATTTTAATATTAACACCTGGTTTGGGATGATAAGGTCGGAAGTCAAGTGGTTACATTCTTTAATTCTTGCAACTGTTACATTTTGCTTCAGAGCAATGGAATAAAGGGTATCCCCTTTTTGAACAATAATTTTGCGATTGTATCCGGACTTAACGGATTGTTTTGTATCCTTATCGGTTTGTTCCCGAACAGAGGAGTTGGCTGGTAAAACCATGACTGGCAACCCCCGCCTGAACAAATTCTCCAACATCTGTGCTGCCTAACAGCTTTTCTGGATCAATGGCGTATTTTTTATCGAATCTCCATTCGCCTTGATGTGTCTCAAAATGAAGATGGATACCGGTAGCTTGTCCAGTTTGCCCCATCTTGCCAATGATTTGGCCTTGTTTGATGTTTTGCCCTTCAATAACGGAACGTTTATTTAAATGGGCATAAACCGTTACGAATTTTTGAGGATGCTTAATAAATAGTACATTTCCATATGTATCGGAGAAATAGGATTTCTCCACTACTCCATCCTCCACGGCTAGAATTGGAGTATCCATTTCCCCAGCAATATCTATTCCTTTATGCTTGCCCATTCTTGTTCCATAGGTGTCCGAAATGACACCGTCTGCAGGCCATATCCAATGATGATGAGCCTGTTTTTCAGGCAAACCTGCCGCTTCCGAGTGTCTACCACCTAGAAATAATAAACTTACACAAAGCGCCATGATGATGGCAATTAAAAATCTCCTTATGTAGTCACGCATTTCTTTCCCTTTTCCTCCTTAAATTCAAGACTCTCCTCCTCACGATATGTTTTAATCCTCATCTTTAGAACATGATACGCGAGGTGGACTAAACATATTTGTTATATTTTGGAGATATCCGTTTTTTATACAAAAAAAATAATCAACCAAAAAAGTTGATTATAAGCCGTCATTTTATCTTACGCAGGTTTGGTGCGATTGGTACCTTATTTTCTTTAGTAAGCTCAAATGGGCCGATCTGTTTTGATGGTGGATTCTTGATAACTACTTTTTCTATACCAAATTCTTTCGCTGTTAACAATAAAGCCTCAAATGAAAACAATGTAAATTGGTCATTGTTTATCCTTGAATTCTTTTCCATTGATACATATAATGTTTTATTTCGAATTGAAATATCTTTTTCCCGAAGCTTAAGGAGCATGGACTTCTTTAACCCTAAATCAGGCTGATCTTTCTTCATTGCTACAATCGCTTCCTTAATCGTTTTAAATGATACCGTTGTCGGTACGAGATATGGAATTTTGTGATCATTAGGATAGTAAAAGAAATAGGCCTGGTTTTTTTCGGGTTCTATATTGAATTCTTCCTTGATGCCTGTATTCCCAAATTCAATTCCCGGCTGCCCGTTTGTAAACAATCGAACCTTCTTTACATTACTATTTGATGAGATATCCTTTTTAATAATATTCATAAACATCAATTCATTCGCAGACCCTTGCCCGTATTGGTGGTCAGCGGGAACATTGACATCAAGAGTATGATTTCTTTTATCATAGCTAAATTCTGCATTTAACGGGTAATAGTCAGCAAGTCCCCATTTATTTTCATTCAGCTCGGTCATTTTTTCATTAAAGATATCCAGCCAAGATTTATTTTCCGGATCTTGAACAATCGTGGAGATCGGGATAAGATTTTGTGCCTGATCGTCCGGAATCCAGTAGGTAATTACCTTTCCATTTGCTACTTCATCTTCATAGACGGCTGATTTCAAAAGGTCCTTACTGGCTTGCTTTAGATTCTCTGGTTTTGATAAAGATTCTTTTATTGCAAGTGCATCCTCTTTTTTTTTCATGACAATGTTTTGTTCAGAAGGCTGTTTATCGCTTGCTCTATCTAATGATAACTGTGAAAACGGTCCTCTATCCATGAGTTTAGCTCCAAGAATAAGGAATAGGAACAATGCTGCGGCAGTCGCGATGCTTGGTAAAACCCACGAAAACATTTTTCGCTTTTTTAGGGAAAGATTATCGTAAATGTCACGAGGATTGCGATGATCTTGTATTATAGGCATTTGCCGCAATAATCTCTCAATTTCTCTATCGCTCCACTCTGACTTTTTCACTAGTTAACCCCTCCTTTTGATACAAGGATTCCATCTGCTTCTTTATCAGCTTTAACGTACGGTGCTGCGTTGTTTTCACTTTACTTTCAGACCAACCTAGCGCTTCGGCCGTTTCCGAGATGGATAAATCATGCAAAAATCGAAAAATGATGACTGCTCTTTGATCAGCCGTACAATATTCTAAGCATTTATAAACCCATTGAATTTCTTCCTTTTGAACGGTAATCTCTTCTGGAATCGGATCATCATCCTTCACTTGGCTGGATGACCAATCAAACCTTTCCAGCAGTTTGTCCTTCCAACCTTTCTGCTTACGAAAATAATCAATCGCCACATTTCGTGCGATGGAAAAAAGCCATGTTTTTTCGCTGCTTTTCCCCTCAAACCGATGATAAGACTTAAATACTCTAATATAGACCTCCTGAACCAGATCCTCTGCCTGTTCTCTATTTCTAACCATATAAAATAAAAATTGAAAGACATCTTGGTGGTAGTTATTATAAAGCTCATCGAAAACGGAGTCCATCATCTCTCCTCCCCGTTCATTAAATTAGTCGTTAGATATGTATAAAAGTTTCAAGTTTACAAGAAATGCGCAGGGCGCCTTGAGCTGTCAAAGTCGAAAAATTTATGCTTACTTATTAAATATAGACTGTTTGCCAATAAAAAGGAAGATGTTTTTCATCATAAAAAGACCCATCCAATCATTGGATGAGCCTCTAATATGTTCTTACTCCAGCCGCCCTTAATTTGTTTGTTTCTCGTGAATCAAGAAAAGTCGGCAAAAAGCTTAAATATCCTACTATTTTCGTGGTATAAAGAAGGAAAATGTCGTTCCTTGACCAAGCTTGCTATGAACTGAAATTGTCCCTTTATGAGCATCAATGATGTTTTTGGCGATGGCAAGTCCGAGTCCTGTCCCTGATTTTCCTCTTGTTCTCGCTTTATCGGCCTTATAAAAGCGCTCAAAAACAAATGGTAAATCCTCTTCCGGAATACCTGTCCCCGAATCCTTTACATTTATCCTAACCCCTTTATCTTCCTCTAAAACAACCGTTAATTTGACTGAACCGCCTTTTGGCGTATGCCTAATGGCGTTATCAATTAGATTAGTGAGAACCTGCTCTATTCGATCAGGGTCAAGGAAAACGGAGTCAATCCCGCCTTCAATTTCAGCGTCTAAATAAATTTCATTATCCTTTGCCAACCCTTGAAATTTATGAATAATTCGATTGATAAAGGAAGACAGATTAATTTCCTCCATTGACAATTGAATATGCCCTGCTTCCATCCGTGCAAGATCAAGCAGTTCATTCACAAGACGTCCCATTCTGAGCGATTCATCATAAATGACCTTCGCCATTTCCTTTTTCTCTTCCTGCGATTCTGCAATATCATCGACGATTGCTTCACTATAGCCCTGCAGCATGGAAATTGGAGTCCTAAGCTCATGAGAAACATTTGCAATAAAATCTTTTCGCATCTTTTCTAATTGTCTTTCCTCGGTCATGTCTCTTAAGACAGCAACGGCCCCGCGGATAAACTGATTGCTGTAAAGCGGCGTAACAAGGATGACCCAATGACGGCCTTGAAGTGATATCTCCCCCATCTGTTCTTTTTCCGTTTCTACCGCTTTTTGAAATAACTCCATTACTTGGTAGGGAATCGCCTCAGAAGCACTGCTGTCACCTTTTTCATAATACCAATATTGAAGAAACCGATCGCCCGGCGGATTGGTAATCAGAATGGTTCCATCGCGATTAAATGTGATAACACCATCCGCCATACTGCTTAAAATACTTGACAGCTGCTCTTTTTCTTGGCTAAGGGCATTCATATTAAATTTTAATTGCCTTCCCATTTGATTAAAGGCCGTTGCCAGCTCACCAATTTCATCATGGGTGAGAATAGGAACCTTCGTATCGAATTTCCCTCTGGCCACCTCAAAAGCGGCCTCCCGCATTTTTCGGAGCGGGGCGGTAATTCTTGTCGATAAAAAGAAAGCAAAAATAGTCGTTAAGACAATAGCAACACCGGCTACGAGAATAATAAACTTAGTGGTAGATCGAGATGTATCCTTCATTACCTCCAATGATTGGTAAATAAAAACTGCACCATGATCACCTGAGAGATAAAGTGGTACACCAATGATAGAATAATTGGCATTTTCATTATTAGCCGTATTTTTCGTTGATAAGTTTGAAACCTTTTCCACCGTGATGTCTTTATGAAATACCTTTGATAATTCAGGATCGCTTTTTATATCATGGATAGTTAATTTTTGATCACTTTCCGTGTTAGGGGAGTAATAGACTTCATGATCGTTTTTGATAATCACCACTTTGGTTACTTTGTCAATTACCTCCCAAGATATTTCTAATCCGATCGACTGCTTATCTTTAGGGTGTTCTTCTAAAATTCGGGCGATTTTCTGTGCAGTATTGGTTAAGTTACTCTTCGTTTCTTCAATCGTATAGTTTTGAAAAAACTCTAGAAGCATAACCGTTAAAATAAACAGAACAAATGAAACTAATAAAAGGATGGTAATCCAAAGCTTACCTACAACACTTCGTAATAAGGTCATTCATTTGTTACCTCAAATTTGTAACCTACACCCCAAACCGTTACAATCATTCTTGCAGCCTGTTCAGATACTTTATTTAACTTTTCACGGAGACGTTTCACATGGGTATCAACTGTACGTAAATCACCAAAAAATTCATAATGCCAAACTTCTTTTAATAATTGTTCACGATCAAATACTTTATCAGGCGCTTTAGCGAGGAAATAAAGCAATTCATATTCTTTAGGCGTTAGGCTGACTTCCCTGCCGTCGGCTGTTACTCGATGCGCATCATTATCAATCGTTAAATGCGGGAAAACAATGACATCCTTTGTTGTTGTTTCGGTTTGCAAATAGCTAGTTTGTGATGCCCTTCTTAATATTGCCTTTACTCGTAAAACAACTTCTCTTGGGCTGAATGGTTTCACAATATAATCGTCTGTTCCGACTTCAAAGCCCTGAACGCGGTTTACTTCTTCCCCTCTAGCCGTTAGCATAATAACTGGAGTAGCCTTTTTTTCCCTTAGTTCGCGGCAAACCTCCATCCCATCTTTGCCCGGCATCATGAGGTCAAGGAGAATGACATCATATTCATTAGCAATCGCTTTCGATAAAGCCTCATTGCCATCCTCAGCCTCATCTATTATATAATCTTCCCGCTCTAAATACATTTTTAATAAGCGGCGAATTCTTTCTTCATCGTCTACAACTAAAATTTTCACGTCTTTTTCCATTATTAATCCCCCCATGGTGTTTATTTTACAAAATGGTTTCCAATTTTGCCATATGTTCTGTGATATTAAACAGCTTAAAAAGTGTCAAAAATATGACAATAATATATTTGTTAAAAAGCCTTCACTTTCGTAAAGTGAAGGCTTTAAATTGTCATCATGAACCGGCATAAGAATGAAGACCAGCAATAACCAGGTTTACGGCAACTAAGTTGAACATAATAATCACAAAACCGATGACAGCGAGCCATGCAGACTTTTCCCCGTGCCACCCTTTTGATAAACGCAAATGCAAAAATGCCGCATAAAATAGCCAGGTGATCAAGGCCCATACCTCTTTCGGATCCCAGCCCCAGAAACGGGACCAAGCCACTTGCGCCCAAATCATGGCAAATACGAGTGCCCCTAACGTGAAAACAGGAAAGCCAATTAAGACGGAGCGATAGCTGATTTCATCGACAAAATCGAGTTTGATATTTTTTACCAGCGGTTTAAGTGCTGCCGCAATTCGCTTTCTGATGATTAATCGAATCAAGCTATACAATACCCCCCCTGCCAGTAATGACCAAATGACTGTGTTTAGCTTTTTGGCATTGATAATGGCCGGCATTTCAACTAATGGTTGAAACCCGCCTTCTGTCAGTAATTCTGCTTTATGCGGTCCTGTAAGGGCCGGCATGGTATATTCCATAACATCCTCGTTACCATGTTTATCAGTCCAATTAAATTTCTCGTGATAACCGACACCGCTAAAAATCGATGAAACTGCCACAAATCCGATCACAACGACTAAGGCAAACATGACTACTTCCAGCCAAAATGTCCGTTTGCTTGGTTTTGTCTGATCAATCACTTTAACAAGATAGATCAATCCGGCGGCAAAACTGATCGCTAAGATTGCTTCCCCAATAGCTGCAGTCGTGACATGAATATGCAGCCAATAACTTTGCAGTGCCGGAATCAACGGGGAAATATCTCTTGGGAACATACTCGCATAAGCAATCACCAGGATGGCTACAGGCATTGTGAATAAACCAAGTAATGTCGTTCGATAAATAAAATAAATGACGATAAATGCCCCAACTAAAGCCATACCGAAAAACGTTGTAAATTCAAACATATTACTTACCGGGGCATGGCCGGCAGCAATCCACCTGGTAATAAAATACCCCAGCTGTGAAACAAAACCTACAATTGTTAAAAATACCGCTATCTTCCCCCATTTATTGGTTGTCTTTGTATCATTTAAGTCTTTCTTCGCTTTAATGGATCCCCCAAAAAAAAGGGTTGCAACTAAATAAAGAATAAAAGCAATAAACAATAAATTACTACTTAATGTTGCCAACTAAGCTCCCTCCTTATCCGTCTGTTCGTTTTGAAACTGATCTTTCGGAAGATCCAGTTTCGTATTTTCTAACACCCTTTCAATTTCCCGCTTTAAGCCATACCAATTCTTGTTTGTGTGTGCGGCAATCCAAACTTCCCCATTCTTATGCTGCACCCAGATCCGGCGGTGATTCCAATAAGCACCTTGGACAACACCAATCATAAATAGTATGCCTCCCAAGATAATGACCCATAGCGATGAATCTTTACGGACGATAAGACCGGAAACATTTTTCGTATCGATGCCCTTAAATGCCATTTTATACGTATTATTACCAAACGGTTCGATCGTTTGCCGAATGGCAACAAAGCTCGTCTCTCCCTTGGGCTTTTCCGGTGTGAACATCCGAAAAACAAAAGCAGGATTATTGGGCACACGTGATTTCGTGCTTGGTTCCCCGTTTTTCGCAAATTCAAAATCCGGAAAATAGTTAAGGATTTCAACCGTATAACCATTTCCTAAATCATACTTTTCCTTTGGGTTTAACAGGTTAATTTTCAGTTCACCAACAGGTTTCTTCGTCTTTTTATTCGTTAGTGCAAAGGTCATAGCATTCATTTCACTTCTAAATGATGCTTGGTAAACAGAGTAGCCATCAAAGGTTAATGGATGATTCACACGCACCTTATATTCCTTCACCTTCTTAAGCTTCGGCGTTTCACCCGGAATCTTTTTACCTGAACGTTTGTACAGCACGACATTTGACTGGTAGTTTTTCACGACATCGCCGGCACGTTCTAATGCTTTTTCAAAGGTTTTATTTTTATCCTTGTCATAATGCTGCAGGATAAACTGATTATTTTGCAGATAGAATTGTTCACCTGTTTCCGGAACTACGGCTGTCTCTCCTTCACGAATCCAAAGGTTTTCATTTACATACATCCCCGGTACAAAACGAAGCATACCACCGAAAAGGAAAATAATTAAACCAACATGGTTGACATACGGACCCCAGCGAGAGAAGCGCCCTTTTTCCGCGAGCAAATCTCCATTTTCCTCCCGAACATGATAGTGTTTTTGTAATAAATGCTGCTTTACGATGGCTAAATCGTTATCATCAATATGATGGTTAACACCAAAGATACGTTGTCGCTTTAAAAAGCCTTCATGTCTTGTTACCCGTTGAGCTTTTAATGCCTTATATAGTGGAACGACCCGGTCAAGACTACAAATCACTAACGAAATACCGATTAAGGCAATTAACAATAAATACCACCATGAACCATATAAATCATGGAAACCTAATTGGTAGTACAGTTTCCCAAACCAACCGTACTCTTGTTGATAATAAACTTCAGGGGGAAGATCTATGTACATTTCCTGTGGAAGTATCGTTCCAAGTATGGAAGCTATTAAAGTAATGACAATCAGCCAAACCCCAACCTTAACAGACGAAAAGAAGTTCCATATCTTGTCAATTATTGTCTTGTTATAGGTTTGTGAGCGACGAGCACTACCTTCGTAGCGCATATCAAGCAGGTGATTCTTGTTTTCCTCTTCATCAAGAATTTTCCCGCAAGCCTCACACAACACGGTTCCATGTGGATTTACATGCCCACATTCACATTTTACATCTTTCATTGCAAACAAACTCCCTGTACCCGTTATGGTTTTATTTTCTCCATAAATTCCCTCACCATATTTTCTGTCAACTCTCCGGTGAAATACTTGACAACTTTCCCATTCTTATCAATTAAAAAGGTGGCTGGAAGCTTGTCCACACCATAAACGGTCATGACTTCCTTATCTTTATCTATCATGATTGGAAAATCAAGCTTAAAGCGTTCAGCAAATTGATTAACTGCGAGTTCTGATTCCTGAATATCAACGGACAAAACTTGAACTCCCTGGTCTTTAAATTGCTGATATTGGTTATTAATATAGGGCATTTCCTTCTTACAAGGCGGGCACCAAGTCCCCCAAAAATTCAAAAATACCCCTTTTCCTTTGTATTCAGAAAGCTGATGTTTGTTTCCCTGCATATCGGTTAAGAGAAAATCAGGTGCCTGACTCCCTACTTCCACCCTTTGTTTATGATCTTTCATAAAATTGGCATATAACGTATAACCAACGGCCGCTACCAATATAGCCAGGATGAATGTACGCATGATCAACCGCTGCTTTTTCATCATATCCCCTCCATTACACACATGACACAGTTTACGCTAAATTATACCATTTTTCATTATAAGCATAGTGAAAACCAAAGGCAGTAAATGTGACGTTTTTATGAATTTTTATAGAAGCTGATTTAGACTTGCCTTAAAGTCTATGATTGTTTTTTTCAGATTCCAGTGCTGAAGCCCTTAATTGCTTTACTTCATGAGGGGTTAGTTCCCTTGCCTCCCCCGCTTTTAACCCGTTTAATGTTAAAAAACCATAACGTTCTCGTTTGAGTTTCAATACCTCATGTCCGATTGCCTCAAACATCCTTCTAACCTGGCGATTTCTTCCTTCGTGGATGGAAATTTCAACAATAGCCGTTTGTTTTTTCTTATCCATAGAAAGCATTTTTACTTTGGCTGGTGCGGTTTTTCCATCTTCAAGATGAATCCCTTTTGCTAATTTCTTAAGGTTCTCCTTAAGTGGAACGCCTTTAACCTTTGCAACGTAAACCTTTTCAATTTTATTTCTAGGATGCATCAGTAAATTGGCAAATTCACCATCATTTGTAAGCAGGATTAACCCAGACGTATTGTAATCAAGCCGGCCTATTGGGAAGATTCTTTCTTTCAGCTCGGCGAAAAAGTCAGTCACAACCTTTCTGCCTTTATCGTCGCTGACGCTTGAAATAACACCTCTTGGTTTATAAAGCAGGAAATAAACCGGTTCCTCTCGTTCGATCGGTATTTCATTCACCTCTACCCGATCGGAAGGGGATACCTTTACTCCCAGCTCTGTAACGGTCTTTCCATTTAGCTTAACCTTGCCGTCTTTTATCAACTCTTCCGCTTTCCTCCGTGAGGCAATACCGGCACGGGCAATCACCTTTTGCAGTCTTTCCATATGTTTTCACCTCAAAATTATTCAAACGATTGTCGGATAGCTTGTTTCAACTGTGGATAACGCGTTCCCATTGTCGGATAGTGTGCACCAACTGTCTGATAGTACACTTCAATTGTCCATAACACATTCCAACTGTCGTTCACCCTTTTTCTATGTAACCTAACGGGTTTTTTTGAACCATTCGTCCTACTGAATTATGACACAAAATCTTCACTTTTCAAAGCGGCTAGTATTATAGGGGAAAAATAAAAATAACAGGTCCCTTTAGGCCTGTTATTTTTATTTTGTACCAAATAGTAAAGTGACAACGACAATTGAAATAATAATACCTGCCACATCGGCTAAAAGCCCGACCTTTAATGCATCGCCCATCTTTTTAATACCAACAGCACCAAAGTAAACCGTCAAGACATAAAAGGTCGTATCCGTACTTCCTTGCAGGATGGATGCAAGTCTGCCAATAAAAGAATCCGGACCATAGACAGCAATTAAATCACTCGTCATTCCCAGTGCAGCGGTTCCTGAAATTGGCCGGATGAACAATAAGGGAACAATTTCTGCGGGGACTCCAATAGATTTCATGAACGGGCGGAGCAGGTTCATAAGTGCATCTAATGCGCCTGAGGCCCGGAAAATGGAAATTGCCACGAGCATGCCTACTAAGAAAGGAATGATTTGTACCGCGATTTTTATTCCCTCTTTTCCACCTTCAACAAAGCTCTCATATGTTGATACTTGTTTAAATGTACCATATAGCAGAATAAAGCCAATCAAGAACGGTATAAATGTGATCGAAATCGTTGAAAGAGACATGCTTCATCACCCTTTAGGCTTTTTGCGATAATAGAAATAGCGATCAATAAGGATTGCCATAATTGCTGACAAAAGCGTTGTAATAATGGTTGGAACGACAATTTCAGTTGGAGAGGCGGAATGATAATTCATTCGAATCGCGATGACTGTTGTCGGGATAATCGTGATGCTCGCGGTATTAATCGCCAAAAAGGTCACCATCGATCTGCTGGCAAAATCTTTACCGCCATTTAATTTTTTTAATTCCTCCATCGCTTTGATCCCAAGTGGCGTCGCTGCATTTCCTAAGCCGAACATATTGGAAATCATATTGGACAAGATATATCCCATTGCAGGGTGTTTGACTGGAACCTCAGGGAAGATGATTTTTACCAGCGGTCGGAATAGTTTTGATAATTTCTCTAGGAGGCCTGATTCTTCTGCAATTCGCATCATTCCAAGCCAGAAGACAAGGACACTGATTAAGCCGATACAAATGGTCACCGCCTCTTTTGCCCCATCGAAGACCGCCTTGTTCACTGCATCCATTGTTCCATTGATAAGCGCAAATACAATGCCAATAATCGTCATTCCTACCCAAATATAATTAACCATTAAATTTCACACCCATTATTGAAAGGAAAATATCCTTCATAAAGTCAAATATGCCTTTCTTTTTTTCCGAAACATTCTGATAGAAAATGGGGGTCTCCTCAACGGCTCTGCCATCTAAGTAGACAATTGCTTTTCCGGCAACATGCTCACTTTTGTTTGATTGAAACCATTTCTTAGCGGGCTTGTTCAATTTATATTTGACGGAAAATAAACTCATTTCCTCGCTTGTAGCCGGGTAGAGAACAGACTTTTTTACATATAATTGCTTCTTCTTATAATATTTGTTTTTGTCGAGATCGAGTCTTCCTTTTGACAAGACCTCCGCCATATCATAATTCTTAAATCCGCTCTCATACATGGAAATGTGATCGTTCCAATCATCGGGGGCATTTAAAGTGACCGCAATAAGATCCATATCTCCCTTTGTGGCTGTTGTCACAAGCGTTCTCTTGGCGCGCTTGGTAAAGCCAGTTTTTCCCCCTGTACAATACTTATATTTGGTCAGTAGCCGGTTTTTGTTATTCCATTTATAGTCCCAATCCTCATTTGGATTCGGTGCACGATGTACCTTTGTCCCCGCAATCTTTTGATAGGTTTTGTTTTTCATCGCATAGCGGGTTAAAAGAGCCATATCATAAGCCGTGGAATAATGGTTTTCATGATCATCAAGTCCATGGGGATTAGCAAAATGGGTATTGACCATACCGATTTCTTTTGCCTTTTGGTTCATCAAATAAGCAAAGCCTTCGACACTACCTCCGATATACTCGGCAATCGCTACCGCCGTGTCATTTCCTGACCTAAGCATCAATCCATATACTAAATCCTCTAGCTTCATTTTTTGGCCGGGTTTTAGATAAACAGATGATCCCTCCGCCCTAGTTGCATTTTCACTCACTTTAACCGTTTGATTCATTTTTCCCGATTCAATGGCGAGAATCGCGGTCATGATTTTCGTAATGCTGGCAATCCTTCTTTTCGTATGTGCTTCCTTCTCATAAAGGACACGGCCGGATTTCTGTTCTATTAAAACTGCGCTTGCAGCACTTACTCCAAGAGAAGCATCCACTTTCTGAGGAATGTGTATAATAAATAGTGTGAACATAAGAAAATAAACAACTAGCTTTCGTATCATTCTCATTTGATCTACCTCGTCCTCTTCTTTAATTATTAAATTTTATGCAGGACAAGGTGTGTTATGACAAGAAAAGGCATCCGGTTATTGGATGCCTTCGTCCTATTTCCTATATTGCCGGCCATTTGCTATCGGCCGCTTTTTCCAATCTCATTTCAACGTCATGCCAATTGACGATCTTCCACCAATTATCCACGTATTCTGACCGTTTGTTTTTATATTGAAGATAATAGGCATGCTCCCATACATCAAGGACAAGCAGCGGAATTGTATCCCATTGGGTTAGAAGCATATGCCGTTCCGTTTGCAGCACTTCTAAATGTCGTGCTTTTGGTGACCAAACGAGTAGGGCCCAGCCAACACCTTCCACCTGGTTTGCACTTTCTGAAAAATGTTTTTTAAAGGCATGAAAGCTGCCAAAATAGTTGTCAATTTCCATTTTTAATAAACCTTCCGGGCTGCCGCCGCCATTTGGACTCATATTTCTCCAAAAGATGGAATGGAGGTAATGGCCTGAACCGTGAAAGCTAAGCTCGCGGGACCAATGTTTTACCAATGAAAAATCATTTGAATCCCTCGCCTTTTTCAGCTCCAGCTCAGCCTTATTTAAACCATTCACATAGGCTCGGTGATGCTGGGCATGATGGAGCCTCATAATCTCCTCTGAAATATACGGCTCCAGCGCGTTATATGCGTACGGAAGATTAGGAAGCGTATGTTTGCCTGGCGGAACTGGCTTTTCAACCACCATAATCGTTCCAATCTCATTGACCTGTTTTTGATTAAAATAAGCCTCAAGTTCCTCATGAATTTGCTCTGCTTTTGCCTGCAAATCCAGCAATTCTTCAGTAGATAAATCCCGATTCGTATTCTCAATCAATTCGGTAAATTGATCTAGTTTCTCCCATAATTCCGAGTCTTTTCCTACCTCCTCCGATTGAAGGAATTCTCGCATTTGCCCATTCCACAGAAATAACTCGTTGACATACCGGCTAAAGCGATCCATTCGTTTGCCACTCCTTATTCCCATCAAATCTTGTATTAATGGTATGCGGCAGGATATTTATTAAGACCAGAGAAAAAGACTGCTCCTATTATTGGGGCAGCCTTCATAGCCGTTATTTTGTTTGCATCATTTTGGTTCGATAGTCTGTTTCATAATACTCAAGTTCTTCCCGAATCTGCTGGAACTCACCTTCAAGGCTTTTAACGAGCTGTTTGATAGTTTCAGGTACTTCACGATAGAATTTGATTGCATTTTTACCTGTATAGGCTGAGCGGCTGTTTTCAAACCAGGCATCATTTTTCGGTGCAAAGAACTCATCGATGCACTGATGGTAAATCTTATATAAGGTTTTTTCAGCAGCGGCCTTTTGAAATGGCTCAGTTTGTAAAATAATCGAACAGGAATCGAAGCCTTCCTCACAATAAACAGCGAGCTTCCGTAAACTGGAGAAAATGGTTTGAACATACTTACGGTCCTCTTCGCTTTCTAGCTTAAATTGCTTTATCGTTGTATCATTTAAGAAGTTTTCAATGGCTTGAACGGCCTTACCTAAAAATATCTTAACATCATTTAGCTGTGTATTTACTAACGAATTTCCCATTCTATCTCCCCCTGATGTCCTGCTTCAAAATTGTTTTCACTTGCGGCAACAATATTAATGGAACGATCCTTAGAAGCCGTCCTAATATCCTTTTGTCCATATAGTTTTCTATTGTGGCTGCATGATAAATTCTAGTGGAGAACGCAGCTCATATCCATTCTTTTGTTGAAGTGCAGTAAAAATTTCCGTTAATTTGGCAAAGTGTATATCTTGGAAATAAGCAGCGAATTCATCTTTTGAATTGATATAAAGACGTTTCCGTCCTCTTAATTCGGGTCTTTTCAACAGACACACAAGGGCCACGATATCCTTGAAATTCACTTCATACCCATTATTTGCAAAGATTGGATCCTGTTTAAACGGGGTAAATTCCGGGAAAATTTCATCAAAATATCTTAGATATAGAACGTGGAGCGTTCTTTCAACTCCTTCTTCCACAAACGTTAATTCACTCCTGTTGAAATAGTCCTCGGAGGTATTTTTCTTTTCTTTCTCCAATTCATACCCTTTGCATTCTTTTATTAGCAATTTTATCGCGCTCCTTATTGAAATCCAAAGATACAAATCCTAGTTTTATTTTAGCATAAATACAGTAGTTTAGGAGTTTAACGTTTCTTGAAATTTCTCAAAAAATAAATCTGCTTCCTCCTGTACATATTCATCCTCCACCTTTTCGGGAAGCTTTGGAAGTTCCTCTAAGCTTTTCAAACCAAAG
This sequence comes from Bacillus renqingensis, assembly GCF_016464375.1. Taxonomy (GTDB): domain Bacteria; phylum Bacillota; class Bacilli; order Bacillales; family Cytobacillaceae; genus Neobacillus; species Neobacillus renqingensis. The sequence goes on along the minus strand of NZ_JADDIU010000003.1, from coordinate 233,210 downwards.
TAATCAAGAAATTCCTTTGTCGTTCCATATAAATAAGCACGACCTGTCCCCTCCGCACGGCCCACCTCTTTGATTAATGCCTTTGCCATAAGGGTATGCAGCGGTCTTTCCGTTTTTACCCCGCGAATTTCTTCGATTTCTGCACGGGTAATGGGCTGTTTATAGGCAATAACCGCTAATGTTTCTAAAGCGGCCTGCGACAATGTAGAGGTATTTGGCGAGTCTACGAGTTTTTTTAAATAGTCAGCATTTTCTTTCTTAGTGGCCAGCTGATAGGTCCCCGCCAGCTGAATCAGCATAATCCCCCTGTTGTCATTTTCAGCATACTCTTTCCTGAGGTCCTCGATTATGTCCTTTGCCTCGAGTTCATCCACCTCTAAAACCTCAGCAATTTGCTTTAATGTCAATCCTTCATCACCGGCTGCAAACAAGAGACTTTCAAGGATACCTGTCCAATTAATAATTTCCAACGACATCGGCTCCTTCCTTGGCAGCTTCTACAAAAATTTCCCCAAAATTCTCATGCTGCCAGGTATCAATCTTTTTTCTTTTCATTAGTTCTAAAATCGCTAAAAAAGTGACCACAATATGCTCTTTTGTTGGTTCCGGAAATAAATCAGTAAAGTTTTTCCGCCCCTTTACCTGCGTTAATTCTTTCATTATTTCCGTCATTCTTGTTTCAATTGAAATATCTTGACGAGTAATTTTCGTTGCCAATGGGCGCTGGAGCTTTTTCCTGCGCAGTAATTTTTGAAAGGCCGCTAACATATCATAGAGCGATACATTTATTTCTGACTTACTTGGCGGGGTTTCCTTTACAAAATCTGAAAGGTCGCTTGGCGGCTTTGTAAATATGAGACCGCGTTCCTCTTCCATTGATTTCAGATCCCTAGCGGCTTCCTTGAATTTACGGTATTCAATTAAGCGCTCCACCAATTCATCCCTTGGATCCTCCTCAAAGGAAATCTCTTGATCCTCGTCATCTAAAGCTTCCTCATGCTTTGGAAGCAGCATTTTACTCTTAATTGCCAAAAGCGTTGCGGCCATTACGAGAAACTCACTGGCAACATCAAGCTTTAGCTCTTTCATTGTATGAATATATAACAAATATTGCTCAGTTATTTGGGCAACCGGGATATCATAAATATCGATTTCGAGCCGATTAATTAAATGAAGCAGTAAATCTAATGGCCCTTCAAAGGCGTCAATTTTCACTTGGTATGGCATAACTTTTCACCAAAATTCTTGAAATTATTAAAGGTGGCAGAGAGAGCTGAGCTACACTGGATTCGAGTCAGAAACTGTAAATCACTACAATCAGCTATACTGTTTACACTTTTACGTCGCTTTAATCCTCTTTTCCTAGTATAGATGATTCGAATAGCTTATCCAATAGAAAAATAAATACAACATGACGCATTTAGCGAATTCATGATAATTGCCCATAACACTGGACAAATCCCCTACATATGATGTAAGGAACACGCCGGTTGGCGGTCCACTAAATGGTAACACCTCTTGACGAACATTTAGACACTTCTTCCCTTTGGTGGAACTAAAAACATATTAGGAGGGATTAGATATGGCTGATGGCGCTGGCGGATTTGGAGCCGGATTTGCGTTAATCGTCGTACTGTTTATTTTGTTAATTATTGTTGGTGCAGCTTGGGTTTGGTAAATCGAACGAAGGTCGCCAACTAAGAAAAGCGCAGGGCGCCTGCCTAGCGGCGACAAGCACAAGACGAGCCGGCGAGAAGGCTGTTCTTTAGCCTTCTTGACGGATTGGCTTGTGACCTCGAGCCGCTGGCGCCTAGAGCTAGACAATTCTCAAAGTCGAAAATTTTATGCTTATCTCATAGAGAAGCAAACAGTCTGATTTTAAAGACGATAAAGAGGTCCCGTCGTTTACGGCGGGGCTTTTTTCTATCAAGTACCATGTCTAAGTATGATAAACTGTATAAAAAAGGAATAGGGGGGATTAGGTGTATCCACAGGAATACATCGAATTTTTAATTCATTTTCATGGTGACAGAGATTACTTTGAATGCCATGAAATCCTTGAGGAATATTGGAAGCAGTCCGATCCGGGAAACAAGGACTCGATCTGGGTTGGTCTTATTTTAGTCGCGGTATCGACGTATCACCACCGCAGAGGAAATTTCAATGGAGCAAAACGAACATTGGAAAAAGCGCTAAGAATATTCGAAATGCATGCTCACTTTTTATCAAAGCTTGGTATTAACGGTCCAGATTTATTAAATTTATTAAACGACCGTCTACTGGCCATGGAAACAAGACAGGCTTATTCAAGCTTTTCACTGCCAATTAGTGATCCATCCTTATTGGATTCGTGTTTGAAAACGTGTCAGCAGCGTGGGTTAGAATGGGGAAAAGAAAGTGATTTGACAAATGATCCCCTCATTCATCGCCATAAGCAACGGGACAGAACGAGCGTGATAGAAGAAAGATATCGGATGCTTATGCAAAGAAAAGGCAGCGAATAGGTTTATTCGCTGCCTTTTCTAATTTTAACATAGATCACATTTTTCAATAAATGCTGCAGTGTCTTCATTGGAAATAATCTCTTTATCAGGATACATTTCCTTGAGTGATTTGACCATTCTTTTTCCAACCCCTTGATGTCGATGAGAGGGATTGACAGAGATATGTTGAATCTCAATTGCATTCTGATCAGCATGAAAAAGAATGCCAAGCAGTCCGATAATGTCTTCTTCTTTCCATAAAAACAACTGTCTATTTTCTTCCGCTTCATATTCCTTCATCGTTTGCTGGAGCTTTTTTAAATCCTTTTCATTTGGCATAAAGGACATTAACCCCATGGCAATTTTCTCAAGTGTTTTCTTATAACGAATTAACATTTTGATCCCTCATTAAATGAAATAAACCGACCAAATTATTCGGTTTAACAATAGTATATTTTCTCCTAATGAATCAAGTAATAAACCATTTATTTATAATATGTAGTTGAAAGGATAATGTTTCATTAGGGAGAATTCGCGCCGCTTCCCATTTATTTTGGTACAATAAACATCCAGTAGATTGCGCCCCATATGAAAGAAACACCTATTAGAATGCCAAATAATATCCAATTGCTCTTTTTCATGAACAGCTTTCCCCCAAAAAGTGCTTGCCTGGCTACATTCTACAATAAATAACAAAAATAATCCATTTTTCGCGAAAATTAAAGTTATTAATTTTTTTCTATGAAACTTCTAAATTGTTTTTTTCGTTAAATATAATGGAGTGAGTTATAGTTATGATAAGCGGATGCACTCTAAAAAGGAGGAAACTATGAAAAAACAGCTTATAATCTTGTTAAGCCTATTTATGTTCCTATACCCAATACAAAGCTTTGCTGATATGGCCGAGGGAGACATGATTGTCACATTAGGTGAAAATTTAACAAAGGCACAAAAAGACAGCCTATTAACAGAAATGGGTGCACCTAAAGGGGTACAAATTGTGACCGTATCCAATCAGGAGGAACATCAATATTTAGGGAAATATATTGCAAAATCTCTAATTGGCACGAAGGCGATTTCGTCCTCGGCGATTACGATTGCTCCAAAAGGGTCCGGAATAACAGTAAAAACCAAAAATATTAATTGGGTAACCGATGAAATGTATGTCAACGCCCTTATTACTGCAGGAGTTAAAGATGCTACTATCTATATCACGGCACCATTCTCCGTATCAGGAACTGCCGCTCTAACAGGGATTATCAAGGCGTACGAAATTTCGGCTGACAAAACAATACCAGAAGACGTTAAACAAGCGGCTAACCAAGAAATGGTCGAAACGGCAAAGCTGGGTGACTCGATTGGAGACAAAAATGCGGCAGCACTGATTGCGAAAGTAAAAGAGGAAATCGCCAAGAATAAACCAAAAAATGATGAAGAATTGCGCAACATCATTGAACAAGCGGCAAAGGAATTAAATGTGACACTTACTGATAAACAACTGCAAAGGTTGATGGATTTATTCAATAAGCTGAAGGATCTCAATATTGACTGGAATCAAGTAAGCGACCAATTGAATAAAGCAAAAGATCGGATTTCAAAATTCCTTCACTCGGAAGAAGGACAAAGCTTTCTTGACAAAGTAAAGCAATTCTTCATCTCGCTAATTGATGCAATAAAATCGCTTTTCTCTTAAAATGCAAAATAGCTGCCGCAGTATTGCGGCAGCTATTTTTACTTTAATGGTAAATCCTGTTTTATTAAATCTTCATATGTCTCCCTTTTCACCACAAGATTTGCGGTTCCCTCTTCGACAAATACAACAGCCGGCCTAGGGATCCGATTATAGTTGTTTGCCATGGAATATCCATATGCGCCGGTGCAAAAAACAGCTAAAATATCTTCCCCTCCTGCCTTAGGCAGAGGTAAATCCCAAATCAACATATCTCCGGATTCACAGCATTTTCCGGCAATCGAAACCGTTTCAGAGTTTTCCGCTAATGGTTTATTGGCAAGGACTGCTTCATATTTTGCCTGGTAAAGAGCCGGCCTGATATTATCGCTCATGCCGCCATCAACCGCTAAATATTTTCTAACCTCCGGGACATCCTTGGACGAGCCGATTTTGTATAAGGTAAGTCCGGCATCTCCTACGAGCGAACGGCCTGGTTCAATCCAAATTTCCGGCATTTTGAGTGAATAATGTTCAATAAGCTGCTTAACTTCTTTAATAATCTCACTCACATATTGAGATGGGGGAATCGGTTCATCTGCTTTTGTATAACGAATTCCAAACCCACCGCCTAAATTTAATACTTCCGCTTCAAAAGAGATCCTTTCTTTCCACTCTGCCATCTTCTCAACAATCTTTTGGGCTGCAAGCAAAAAGCCAGTTGTTTCAAAAATCTGCGAACCAATATGACAGTGAAGTCCAAGAACATGGAAATACGGAAATGATAGAACAGCCGCGAGAGCTTCTTCAACTTGACCATTTTGAAGATCAAAGCCAAATTTTGAATCCTCCTGACCGGTTAAGATATAATCATGGGTATGGGCCTCAATCCCAGGTGTCACCCGTAATAGAACATTGATCTTAGTTGATTTTTCTAAACAAATTGTTTTTAATAGCTCAATTTCGTAAAAATTATCAATCACTATACAGCCAATTTGGTGGTCCAATGCCATTTCTAATTCTTCTCTACTCTTATTGTTACCGTGAAAATGAATCCTTTCAGCAGGGAAGCCAGCGGCTAAAGCAGTAAATAATTCACCACCGGAAACAACATCAAGTGATAAACCTTCTTCCTCAGCAAGCTGCACCATGGCAACGGTTGAAAATGCCTTACTGGCATAGGCAACTTGAGCCCTGACATTTTGTTCTTCAAAAGCATGTTTAAATCCGCGTGCCCTTTCTCTAATTAAGGCAACATCATACACATATAGGGGAGTTCCAAAGTTTTTCGCTAATTCCAAGCTATCGACTCCACCTATTTCCAAATGTCCGTTTTTATTCACTCCTGTTGTTCCGTAAAAATACATTTTCTTCCCCTCTCCGTAACGACTCACTATAGTTTATATAGACAATCCTAAAAGATAAACAAATAGACAGAATCTGTTAAAGATACTGCCTATTTTCTTTTGTCCTTTATTTAATTAAAAATACTGTAGCACACCATTTTCTTTTCTGCAATTTTTTTATTCAGGGTTGGGACGTTGGCGATAGCGGTCCCTTGGGTGAACAATACTTGGTCTAAGCGCTGAACCCGGAATTGCCCTGCGAAAGATAATCTGGAAAAATCCCTTTGGTTCAAATGGTAAGAATGGCCATAAATAAGGGGTATTAAGCGCACGCATCCGTACAAGGAAAATAAACCATAATGTGCAGCCAATTATAAATCCGGGAAGGTGAAAAAAAGCGACGAATAACATTAAAACCATTCTGGCTATTTTATTGGCAACACTTAATTCATAACTAGGTGTTGTAAAGGTTCCAATTCCAGCTACGGCAACATAAAGAATGACTTCAGGAACAAATAGTCCAACATCAATTGCGATTTCCCCGATTAACACTGCAGCAATTAACCCCATCGCAGTTGACAGCGGTGTTGGTGTATGAATCGCAGCGATGCGCAAAAACTCTATTCCAAAATCCGCCATAAACAATTGAATCAGGATTGGAATATTGGTTTGCTTATTGGGTCCAATAAATGACAGTTTTTCAGGTAGTAATGATGGCTCTATTACAAGCAAAAGCCATAACGGCAGCAAAAAAATCGATGTCAAAACACCCAAAAACCTTGTCCAACGGACAAAAGTCCCCATAGCCGGTGATTCACGGAATTCCTCAGCATGCTGGACATGATGAAAAAAAGTAGTTGGAGTGATAATGACGCTTGGTGAAGTGTCACAAAATATGACTACATGCCCCTCCAATATATGAGCTGCCGCCACATCCGCTCTTTCGGTATACCTGACAATGGGATAAGGGTTAAAGCCCTGTTTGACAATAAATTCCTCAAGTGTTTTATCTGCCATTGGAATGCCATCTACGTCAATCGCATTAAGTTCTTCCCTGAGAATATTGATGAGATCGGGATCGGCCACATCCTGTAAATAAGCAAGGGCGACATCTGTTTTGGAACGTACCCCAATCTTATACATTTCAAAACGAAGCCGTTCGTCACGGATTCGTCTTCTGGTTAAGGCTGTATTCAGTATGATATTTTCAACAAACCCGTCACGGGCTCCTCTGACGACCTTTTCGGTATCAGGTTCCATGGGTGCACGACCAGGATAACTTCTCACATCAACAATAAATGCGGTATCCTCCCCTTCAACCGCAATACCAATTAATCCAGATAAGACCTGCGTAACAAAATGATCCAGTTCCTGTGTCTTTTCTACAGATTGGTTTACCAGTCTGTTTTCAATGATCTTAAATACGTTAGGGGAAGCTTCTTCCCTGTTATTGATTCCCACTAACTCTTTAATTAATTGGATAATGTAGATCGTATCACATAATCCATTAACATAATAAATGTGGACATCTTTTTTCAGTATCTTTATTTTTCGAATGCCAAGATCAAAGCTGATACCAAGGCCTACCCGCTGTTTCATATAATGTTCAATTTCATTTACTGATGTGGGGATTGGCCATTTTTCTACTTTCTTCTGTGTCAAAAAACCACTCCTTTCAAGTAGGAATCTCTAGAAAGTCATTAATGATGCACAAAATATAGCCATTGAAAAATTGAACCAAAAATTTTGCCAAAGACGATTGCCATGATGAGGATCATAATCTTGCCGTCTAACCGGATCCTTTTTGCGAGGATTGGAAAAACATTCAACGCCTCTGAAAGACCCGCAGCCAACATTCCGATATACACCCCGCCTGTAAGACCAAGAGGAATTAACAAATATGGGGAAAGATTTAAGTTCGGATCCCTTAAACTTGCCAGCACTCCCGTGAGTGCCCCAATGACGACTGCCCATTCATAGGATTGAATCATTTTCATTGTTTTACTGAGCTGTGTCAGTCTTGGGATAATTCCAAGTACAGTTAGAAAGGCAACAAAACCAGAGCCAACAGCTAGTCCACTTGCAAAGCCAAGGAAAATAATGATCACGATTTTAATCGTCATGTACTCGTTTCATACTCTCTTTATTTTCATTGACTATTACGTAATTATCCAAATCCATTTGATAATTAAACATTTCAACTTCAAGCGGACTAGGTTCATCATTAATTCGTTTTTTAAAGACATGATTGAAAAATAATATCATGCCAAGACCAAGCCCGATAGAATAGGGAATTTGGAATAGCAGCGGCTTTGTTTCCCTCTTACCGGTAATAATCGTATAGATTTTTTCCTGTACACTTTTCATGCTGACATCATCATGAAAATTCATAAGCGTTAGGGCCGATCCAAAAAATAATAAAAACCATATTAAAAGAAAAAAAGGAACGGAAACCCCTTTTTCTTTGGACACGATTTCGATAATCGTTTGAGCAGGACCTATCGTTTGGACCTCTACGTCTCTGAAACGACTCGAAATTAATTGGATTACCTTCATAACGTCAATAACGACAATATTTCCGTCCTTTTCCGTTAACTTGTGAATGATGATCTGTTGAAGCTTTGAAAGTACACTATCATCGGCAATGATTTGGGCAGCGTCCTTTAAATAAATGGTCTCTTTTGCACGGGTTTGAACGCGATTCCGCATGCGGATGTAGACTGTCTTTTCCAAAATCTTCACTTCCTACATATGATAAAAATAGTATGTGTAAAAAATGGTGATTTATGAACGATAATTTTTTAACCTAAAAAAGACCGTGTGGAATTAGAAATCCATACGGTCTTTCATTTGTTGTAAAATCTTTTTTTCCAGCCTTGAAACTTGAACCTGGGAAATTCCCAGCCTCCCGGCAACTTCAGATTGTGTTTGATCCTTATAATATCGTAAATAGACGATTAATCTTTCTCGTTCATCCAACTCGCGGATGGCTTCCTTTAAAGCAAATTTGTCAAACCACTTGCTCTCATTTCCGTCATCGATTTGATCTAGCAATGTAATCGGGTCACCATCATTTTCATAAACCGTTTCATGAATCGAGGACGGAGCCCTGCTTGCTTCTTGAGCAAGAATCACATCCTCCGGCGTGAGCTCAAGATGTTCAGAAATTTCGTTAACGGTTGGAACCCTTCCAAGGGTTTTTGATAATTCATCCTTCGCTTTTCGAATTCTATTTCCCATTTCCTTCAACGATCGGCTGACCTTTACAGTTCCATCATCACGGATAAATCGCTGGATTTCCCCTATAATCATTGGAACGGCATAGGTGGAAAACTTCACATCGAAGGTTAGGTCAAACTTATCAACTGATTTTAGTAACCCAATACAGCCAATTTGAAACAGGTCATCAGGGTCATATCCTCTATTAAGAAACCGTTGAACAACAGACCAAACAAGTCTTATGTTTCGTTCTACAATGACGTCTCTGGCTTCCTGGTCTCCTGCTTGGCTCTTTTTTATAAGCTCCTTGACTTCATGATCTTTTAAATACGTCTGCTTTTTGTTGTTCTTGACCTCCACATCCATCGGCAAGTCTCCTTAATTGCAAAGCATTTTCCGAGATTGTAAATGCTTTCGTAGTCTAACCTCGGTTCCTCTACCTGGCTGTGTGAGAACCTCAACCTCATCCATGAAATTTTCCATGATGGTAAAACCCATACCGGACCGTTCTAAGTCCGGCTTTGTTGTAAATAATGGCTGACGAGCTTCTTCCACATCAATAATTCCAACGCCAACATCCTTTATTGTCATATCAATCACATTATCCTCAATCGTTACCGTAATATAAACGATGCCATCCGGATCGTTTTCATAACCATGAATAATCGCATTGGTCACCGCTTCTGAAACAACGGTTTTAATCTCTGTAAGTTCATCCATTGTCGGGTCTAATTGTGCAATAAAGGCAGCGACCGCGACTCGGGCAAACGATTCATTTTGACTTAAGGCGCTGAACTGTAAGTTCATTTCATTTTTCACTCAGGCCACCCCCAATCTTTGCAAGGCAAATTCTTCTGTCGGCTCCATTTTAATGATTTTAAATAGACCGGACATATCGAATAGACGCTTGATGGCGGGGCTAATGGCACAAACAACCATTTCACCGTGGACCTGTTTGATTTGCTTGTATCTTCCTAAAATAACGCCTAAACCCGAGCTATCCATAAAGGTGAGCTCTTCCAGATTCAAGACAATATGACGAATTTCATCTCTTTCAATAATAACTGTCACTTTTTCTCGAAGTTCATCCGCTGTGTGATGGTCTAATTCGCCACTTAACCGGATACATAAAACATCATGCTTCGTTTCAAAATCAATCGTTAGACTCACTATCCAAAGGCCTCCTTCATCTTGTCCAGCGCAAGCGTCCGTTTATGGCGCTTCTGCTTTGTCTTTGTCCATCACAAGCAGCCTGGGCCCCTCGGTCACAAGCCAATCCGTCCTAAAGGTTAAAAAACAACCTTTCGGCCGGCTCGTCTTGTGCTTGTCGGGGCTAATTGAGGCGCTTGCGCTTTTCTTTGTCCAGCTCCAGCGCCCAGCCCCTCGGTCACAAGCCAATCCGTCCTAAAGGTTAAAAAACAACCTTTTGGCCGGCTCGTCTTGTGCTTGTCGGGGCTAATCGAGGCGCTTGCGCTTTTCTTTGGTATAGTGAGTTAATTCTCTTTTGTTGGTTAAAATTCCTTCCTTACATACAAAACTAGTCGTTTTTCGCTAAAAGAAGTGAGTAATTTTCGGCTTTCGACATCGTTATTATTTAGGTTGTCTAATCTTAACTTCCAGTTTTGGTGAACATACCGAACGCTCGCTTATAGAGTGTCCACCAGCTGGCTTCCTGCACTTCATTCTTCGCTACAAGCGGACTTTCCAGCATTACTTTACCATTTCTGATAAGTTTAATAGTTCCAACCTTATCTCCTTTATGAATCGGAGCTTTTAGGTTTTTTTGGATAATGACTTTCTGCTTTACATCCTTCGTCTCTTCACCTTTTTTTGTCAGTAACGAAAGGGATTCACTTGTAACAGCGTCAACTGTCTTGTTTTGTCCTTTACTGATTTTCGCCTGACTAATCACTTCGTTACGCTTATACATTGGATGCGTTTGAAATTGATTGTAAGCATAGTTCAGCATTTTTGTTACCTGGGCATTTCGATCCTTCGCTGTCGGTGCTCCAAAAACAACTGCAATGACACGCATGCCGTCCTTTTCGGCAGTTGCTGTCAGGCAGTATTTTGCTTCTGCCGTAAAGCCGGTTTTTAAGCCATCTACCCCAGGATAAAAGCGAACTAATTTATTTGTATTAACAAGCCAGAATTTTTTATCCGTATTTTCTCGTAAATAGCCTTCATACAAACCTGTAAACTTGGTTATGTCTTCATATTTTAATAGTTCTTTTGCCATGATTGCCATATCGTAGGCTGAGCTGTAATGTCCGCTCACTGGTAAACCCGTTGTGTTTTTAAAAAAGGTATGCTTTAACCCCAGTTCTTTTGCCTTAGCATTCATCATGTCAACAAACGCCTCTTCTGAACCGGCAATTCTCTCGGCCATAGCCACAGAGGCATCATTCCCTGAAGCAATTGCAATCCCTTTCATCATATCTTTTGTCGTCATTTCCTCGCCTGGCTCAAGGAAAATTTGTGACCCGCCCATGGAGGCAGCAAACTCACTTGCACGAATTTTTTCATTCCAAGAAAGCTTTCCTTTGTCAATCGCCTCCATGATTAGCAGCATGGTCATAATTTTTGTCATACTAGCCGGGGGAAGCTCTTCCTTACTATTTTTCTCGAAGAGGATTTTCCCTGTATCCCTCTCCAATAAAATAGCCGATCTAACATCATCAACAATATCTGTACTCTTCTTTTCTTCGGCAGCAAAGGCAGAAGGAATCGGTAAACTCATAAGCAAAACTACTATTGCTATTACAGAAACCACTCGTTTCATTCACATAACCCTCCAATCTTTATAGCCACCATTTTTTCCAAAATAAATTACTTTATACAATTAATACTAAAAAAAGGTGTCAGGCACCATGTGAATTATTCACATGGTGCCTGACACCTCATGGATAAGAGTCGGGGCAGTTACTTTTCTTGAAGAAATCTTGATATTTTCATATAGCTTTTGTTTTACTTCGTTTATGTTTTCAAAGTTGCTGTGAATGGTTACGAGGGATTCGCCTTTTTTGACTTGATCGCCGATTTTCTTTCGTAAGACAAGTCCTACGGCTAAGTCAATGACAGAATCCTTAGTGGCTCTCCCCGCTCCTAGTAACATTGCTGCTGTCCCTATTTCATCAGCGACCATTTCCGCTACGTAGCCATCCTCTTTTGCCTCGAGTTCATAGATAAACTTTGCCTGTGGTAATTTCTCAGGATGATCGACGATGGATGCATCGCCGCCTTGAGAACTTAAGAACACTTTTAATTTTTCAAGTGCAGAGCCGTCTTTCATCGCATTTTCAAGCAAGGTCCGCGCCTCTGCTAAAGAACCAGCCTTCTCTGCCAAGTACACCATATGACTGCCAAGGGTCAGGCATAGCTCCGTTAGATCATGAGGACCTTCTCCTTTTAACGTATCAATGGCTTCCTTCACTTCCAAGGCATTTCCGATGGCAAACCCGAGCGGCTGCCTCATATCAGAAATCACCGCCACTGTTCTTCGCCCGACATTATTCCCGATACTAACCATTGCCTGTGCCAGTTCTCGTGAATCCGCAAGCGTCTTCATAAAGGCTCCGGCGCCGGTCTTTACATCAAGGACGATGGCGTCAGCCCCGGCAGCAATTTTTTTACTCATAATCGAGCTTGCAATCAGCGGAATACTCTCAACGGTCGCCGTCACGTCTCGGAGTGCATAGAGCTTTTTGTCTGCCGGTGTTAAATTACCGCTTTGCCCGATGACAGCAATTTTATTTCTATTTACAAGTTCAATAAATTCATCTTTGTCGATTTCTACATGGAAGCCTTTGACTGATTCTAATTTATCAATCGTTCCGCCGGTGTGACCTAAACCACGCCCGGACATTTTGGCAACCGGAACACCCGCTGCCGCTACAAGCGGTCCGAGGACAAGGGTTGTTGTGTCACCCACACCGCCGGTAGAGTGCTTGTCTACCTTAATCCCTCTAATTTGGGATAAATCAATTTTCTCCCCTGACTCCACCATTGCCAAAGTTAAATCGGCTCGTTCCCTTTCTGACATACCGCGAAAAACGATGGCCATCAGCAGCGCACTAACCTGATAATCCGGAATCGAGCCGTCTGTATAGCCGTTGATGATAAAATGAATTTCTTCTGTTGAAAGTTCATAACCGTCGCGTTTTTTTTCAATTAAGTCGACCATTCTCATTATTACTCACCACTTTGTAAACATTATGCAATACGCTTCACAATTTCTTTAATATAGTGAAGAAAATTGGCTTTTACCTTTTCTGTCGTTTCCATAACTTCCTCATGTGTCAACGGCTGATCAAGAATTCCGGCAGCCATATTGGAGATACAGGAAATCCCTAGGACCTTCAGGCCACTGTGGCGGGCGACGATTACTTCCGGGACCGTCGACATTCCCACGGCATCACCGCCAAGGCTGCGGATCATCCGAATTTCCGCCGGTGTTTCGTAGACAGGGCCGGGATTCCCAAAATAAATCCCTTCTTTCACATCTAACTGTAATTCCGCAGCAATTTCTTTAGCGGTTGCCCGCAAGTCTTTTGCATATACCTCTGACATGTCCGGGAAACGCTCGCCAAGCTGTAAATCATTCGGCCCTATTAATGGATTCGTCCCCATATTATTAATATGATCGGAAATGATCATTAAATCACCAGGTGAAAAACTTTCATTCACTCCTCCAGCTGCATTGGTGACGATTAATATTTCTATCCCGAGCTGTTTCATCACGCGAACAGGAAAGGTTACTTTATCCATGCTGTAGCCTTCATAGAAATGAAACCGTCCTTGCATCGCGACAACTTCAACACCATTTAATCTACCGAATACCAGTTGTCCGGCATGGCCTTCCACGGTAGATACAGGGAAATCAGGAATCACATGATAAGGAATTTTTATCGGTCTTTCTATTTCATCCGCCAGCACCCCTAGACCGGAACCTAATATGAGCCCAATTTTCGGTGTCTCGGGGTATTTTTCTTTTAAAAAGCCTGCCGCCTTTTGAATATTTTCAAACTTCATTTTTCTCCCCCTTACTCAGGCGTATTTCAAATTACTTTAAATCATTTAAAAAACTTTTACCGTACTGAGGCATCTTCACCTGAAAGTTTTCAGCTACGGTTGCACCAAGGTCGGCAAATGTTTGGCGAAGCGGTAATTCCTTCCCTTCTGTCATTCGTTTCGAGTACACAAGTAATGGTACATATTCACGTGTATGGTCAGTTCCAGGTGCAATCGGATCATTGCCATGATCTGCCGTTATCATCAATAGATCGTCTGCTTGCATTTTGGCAAACACTTCCGGCAGGCGTGCATCGTATTCCTCAAGTGCCTTCCCATATCCTTCAGGGTCGCGGCGATGCCCGTAGAGTGCATCAAAATCCACTAAATTGACAAAGCTGATTCCGGTGAAATCCATATCAAAGGTTTCAATGAGCTTATCCATTCCATCCATATTGGAGACTGTTCTAAGCGATTTTGTCACGCCTTCACCATCGTAAATATCAGAAATTTTTCCAATTGCAATCACATCAAAACCGGCATCCTTCAATTCACTCATAACCGTCCGCTCAAACGGTTTTAACGCGTAATCATGGCGGTTTGGTGTTCGTTTAAAGCTGCCTGGTTCTCCAACGAACGGACGGGCAATGACTCGCCCTACCATGTATTTCTCATCGAGCGTTAATTCCCGGGCAATCTTACAAATGTTATACAGCTCATCAAGGGGAATGATTTCCTCATGGGCAGCAATTTGCAGTACAGAATCGGCAGAAGTATACACAATCATTGCCCCCGTTTTCATATGCTCTTCGCCTAGTTCTTCAATAATCGCCGTACCGCTTGCCGGTTTATTGCCGATTACTTTACGACCTGTACGTTTTTCTAATTCATTAAGGAGCTCCTCCGGGAATCCTTCGGGAAAGACCTGAAACGGGGTTTTAATATTTAACCCCATGATTTCCCAGTGCCCTGTCATCGTATCTTTACCGTTAGAGGCTTCCATCATTTTTGTATAATAAGCTAACGGTTTTTCCGCCTTTTCAATCCCTTTAAGTTCACGGATATTACTCAACCCCAGCTTACCCATGTTTGGCATATGAAGGCCGTTCATTCGTTCCGCAATATGGCCAAGCGTATCGGCCCCTTTATCGCCAAACCTTTCTGCATCCGGGTCTTCACCAATCCCAACCGAGTCCATTACAATAATAAAAATACGTTTGTATGTATTGGAGACCATTCATTTTTCCTCCTTTTTCATTTTTGCGAAAGATTGAAAGGCTAAGATCCTAACTCCTTCGCTTTTTGACAACGTTTGCAATCATCGAAAAAACTGTAAACAACCATATCATTCCCTTAATAGTAACGATTAGCCTAAAAATTTCGTTTAATTCGTCAGAAGTCTGACATCTCTATTTTACAAGATGGGGATAAAATTACAAGAAAAAAGCTGCCCTATTTTTGGCAGCTTTTTGAACTTTTGAACATACTCCACTACCATTCTATTCTATTAAGCTCGTGGATGAAATTTACGATACACATCCGATAATTTTGTTGTTTTCACATTTGTATAAATTTGCGTTGTTGAAATATCGGCGTGACCTAACAACTCCTGAACAGCCCGCAGATCAGCTCCATTTTCTATTAAATGCGTGGCAAAAGAATGTCTAAGGGTATGTGGCGTTAGTTCCTTTTCAATCCCGGCTTCCTTCGCCAATTTCTTTAATATTTTCCAAAACCCCTGCCTGGATAATCTTTTACCTTGATGATTCAAAAAGAGCGCTTGATCCGCTTGATTTTTTGAGATGAACAGCGGCCTGCCTATTTCTAAATATTGTTTTACAGCCTGGGCAGCCGTCTTTCCAATAGGGATAATTCTCTCCTTATTCCCCTTGCCAATGCAACAAACAAAACCCATCAGTAAATTGACATGGTCCACATCCAAACCGACCAACTCACTCACCCTGATTCCTGTTGCATAAAGGAGCTCCAGCATCGCCTTATCTCTTAACCCATAGTGGTCATGTGGTTTTGGGGCATCCAAAAGAGTCTCCACTTCCTGCAAACTCAACACCTTTGGCTGCTCCCTCTCTAATTTTGGCGCTTCAATATGAACGGATGGATCCTGTTCCGTTATTTTCTGCCTTAATAAAAATTGATGAAATGCCCGAACAGAAGCAATATGTCTCGCTATTGTTTTCGGAGATTTCCCCTGGTCTTTTAAAAACTTTAGAAAATGAACGATATGGACCCGCTGGACGCTATTTAAGACGTCAATCATTTCAACCTCTTTTAAATAATGAAGATAGCTTTTGAGATCGCGCTCATATGACATAATTGTATTTTGCGCCAGCCCTTTTTCTTCAATTAAGAAATGTAAAAAACTTTTTATTTGTTCTTCCATCGCCTTACTCCCCATTTAAATAAAACAATTTTAACCGATCAAACCAGGTAGAGTTTTCCTCTCTTACCGGGTTGGAAACTTTTAAAGCTGCTCCTTCCGGTTCATCGTAGCGATGATTATTTTGATATTCCTCAGTTATCCACATGATACCATAATAAAACAGGACTGTGCATCCAGTGAATATGATAAAAACCTTAATGGTTTGCAGAATTACCTTTATGAATGACATCATCTTACTTCCCCCAAACTCCGATTTAATGGAAATCCTAGTAAAAAGGTATGCCAAAATGGACAAGTTTTATACCTAGTTAAATAGGAATTTGGGAATCATTCTAATAAAAAAAGTCCTCTGTACGAAAAGGACTTGGTTTATTCGTCTGCTTTGTCTTCCTCTTTCACTTTATTCTGGCAGCGATGACAGATACCGTGGAAGGTAAGACGGTGGTCTTTTATTTTAAAATTCCATTTCCGTTCTACTATGGCTTCGACATCTTCAAGTAAATCTTCCTGAATCTCATCAACGGCGCCGCACTCAATACAAACAAGATGATGATGAAAATGAGCCGCACCTTCCTGCCTGAGATCATAGCGGGATACACCATCACCAAAATTTATTTTATCGACAATTTTTAATTCTGTTAATAACTCCAATGTTCGATAAACCGTTGCTAAACCAATTTCAGGCGATTTTTCTTTTACGAGGAGGTACACATCTTCTGCACTTAAATGATCCTCTTCATTTTCCAGTAAAACTCTAACGGTTGCTTCGCGCTGTGGTGTAAGCTTATAGCTGGCTGAATGCAACAGTTTTTTTATTCTCTCAAGTCTAGTTTCCATCCCTTTGTCCCTCCCTCGCCACTGTTAGTTCTCATTATAACAGATGATAAAGGAGATTCAAAATAAAATTATTATAAACAAAAGAAAGCAATAATTATCATTTAATATTTATTTTAAACTAGCAGCACTAATAACTGTTTTCATTAACAATGGCGATAAATAGGCTTCAATTCCAGAGGCAGCCGAAATAAAGATAACAGCGGCAAGCAAGGCAATAAGGTATCCTTTAAATAACGGCATGACCGGCTGGGCAAATTTTTTCATGAATTGTTTTTTAATCATTTTTAAAGAAATAATAACTGATAATGATGCCATGATAATAAACACCGGAATGATAATCAAGTTTTGCGGCAGGATGGAAACAGCGGCAAGCATAAATCCTTTCCATCCCATTTGGCTGACAAGAAAACCGACTGTAAAGCCGACAACCATCCCCTTGACAAATAAGAGAATGAGAATCACCGGAAGCCCAATAATGGATATCCCAAGAACCCAGATAAGCCCAATGAATTTACTATTATGAAAGAAGCTTTGCATGAATAGGTCGCCTTTCTCGGCAACTTTCTCATCTGATACCTGTCCAAAAAACTGTGATAAATAATAGAATAAGTCTTCTTTCTGGGTAAAACTCATACTGTTTACGACTATCGCCCCGAAAATAACACCCATTAAGAATAATACCACAATAAATAAAAATATTGAGGAATGCTCACGCAAATAGCCTGCTGCATCGGACTGGTACAATCGTTTTTTCATCTCTCGCTCCTCCTACTTTTCAATCAATCAATTACTACATTCTATGCCAATCTAGCAATTCTATGATTAAAAAATAGTAGACTTGGTGTCAGGCACCATGTGAAAATTTCACATGGTGCCTGACACCACTTGATTAATCAGCGATTTTTCCGTATTTGCCACCGCCGCCTGGGGCAAGGTTTATTTTGCCTTCTCTCGCTTTCAAGATAAGATCGGCTATTTTCACTGGTACAACCTCTTTTAAGGCATGGTATGGAACCTCATGTAAGATAGCCATTTCACTGCCGAAATGGTTCACCAATTTTTCTAATAATCGTGGACCTAATCCGGGAATAAATTCAAGCGGTACTTGGTGAACATATGGCGGCCGCCACGATGGGCTTGTGTCAGCCGTTTTCAATTCCAAAATACGGTCAGCTACCCCTTTAATGATTTTTTTATGACCGCACTGTTCACATAGTTGGTCGCCTTCATGGGCTGGGTGCAAGCATTCCGCACAGACGGTCTTGTGGTATTTACCGAGCAAAGGGTCAAGACCATAATTGGCAATGATTTTTCGCCCATTTTCCCTTTTTAACGCCTTTTGCAGTTCAGCAAATGTTGGTTCCTCCATGGCCATCACTTGATATTCTCGGGCGATCTTTGCCAAAGAGTGGGCGTCAGAATTCGTCACGAAGGTATAGTCATGAATTTCACCAATTTGATCAGCCATTTCCGTGTCCGAGCTCAAGCCCAGTTCAATTCCATCGATAAGCCGAGGATCAAACACTTCTGTTAAAGAACGATTAACACCCTTCCCATATAAACTTTTGAACGGGGTAAACACATGGGCCGGGATAAAAATGCCGCCCATATCTTTCACCTTTTTTTGTAAAATACGTCCCGTAACATAGACGCGCTGAGAGCTTAATTGGATATTTTTCAAATGGCCGGAAAGCCAATTGGAAAATTCCTTCATTAAAGATAGGTTCGGCATAAAGCAAAGGACATGAATCGGGCCATTGCATCCTTCATCATAAATTTCTAATTCTGAGCCGGGAATGACGGTTAAATCTCCAAAAACAAGGCCACCATCGGGGTGTTCATACACTTCACCGCTTTCAATCAAGCTTTCCATTTCCAGAATAACTTCCGGTGAATGGCTGTCGATGATCCCGACCATGTTGAGCCCTTTTATGAGCCGAGCATGCTCCATGATATTCGTGAACGTTAGCGACTTGGCCCCGGTAATTTTGACTGGTTTTCCCGTCCACGTCCTTCCGATGTGTATATGTAAATCTACATAATAACGGTTCATTTATTTGTCAACGCCTCTTGTAGTTGTAAGTATTGGACCGCGTAAATCGTTTTCGCGTCATAAATCTTTTGTTCTTTGATATATTGCAGTGCTTCTTCGAGTGTTACTTCTTCCAAATTGACAAACTCATCTTCATCCATAGCAGCGGAATTTTCCTTCTTGGTCAACCCGCTAGCCAAAAATATATGGATGATTTCATTAGCAAATCCTGGGGCAGTGTAAAAAGACGTGAGCAGCTTAAGCGTATCACAGACATAGCCCGTTTCTTCTTCTAATTCGCGGCGGGCACAGCCTGCCGGTTCTTCCCCTTTTTCCAACTTGCCGGCAGGGATTTCAACAATAGTTTGTTCTAAAGCCTTACGATATTGTTCCACCATCACTATTTTATTATCATCCGTTAGGGCTAAAATCGCGACGGCCCCCGGGTGTTTAATGATTTCACGTTTTGCTTGTTTGCCATTTGGCAGCTCGACATCCTCCAGCCTTAGTGTGATTATTTTTCCCGAAAATATTTCTTCGCTGTGGAGCGTTTTTTCTTCAAGGTTGTTCATTCCTGTCAACTCCTGTTCTATTCCGTTCTTCACGTCATACATTTTACCATACTTTAAATGGAGGGGTATGGGATGAAGGTGTGCGTTCACGAGAAGGGAATCGTCCTAGTTGGTAAAGGCTGGGAGATAATACAAAAGCTAAAGGAATATAACAAGGATTATGTCACTATTTCTGAATGGGTACAAAAGGCTGCCCAAAAATGAGACGTGCTGTTTGAAGTCTGCCCTGACCTTTACTAAAATGATAAGATAAGAGGTGATTTTTTTGAGAAAAAGAAGATTAGGGAATTCCGATTTATATGTAACTGAATTAGGGCTTGGCTGCATGTCGATTGGTACGGAAGAAAAGGCGGCCCGCAAAATAATCGAAGCGGCCCTTGAAGAAGGGATCAATTATTTTGATACGGCTGATTTATATGACTTCGGTGAAAATGAGCAGTTGCTTGGGAAGGCGTTAAAGGAGTCCCGCGAACAGGTAATTATTGCCACAAAAGTCGGCAACCGCTGGAAAGCGGATAAAAGCGGTTGGACATGGGATCCTTCCAAAGCCTATATAAAGGAAGCAGTGAAGAACAGCCTTAAGCGGCTTGGTACCGATTATATTGATTTGTATCAGCTGCATGGCGGTACTATCCTAGACCCGGTGGATGAAACGATTGAAGCATTTGAGGAATTGAAGGAGGAGGGTTTCATTCGCTATTACGGGATTTCCTCGATTCGGCCGAATGTGATCCGGGAATATGTAGAGAAATCGAACATCGTTTCCGTGATGATGCAATATAGCATGTTGGACCGCCGCCCTGAAGAAGAGGCATTGCCGCTTTTACACGAGCATGGAATTAGCGTCGTCACCCGCGGGCCGCTCGCTAAAGGTTTGTTAAGTGATAGGCTGTTGGAAAAGGCGTCTGAAAAAGGGTATCTGGATTACAGTTTGGCGGAATTAAACGAAATCTTGCCGTCGCTAAAAGAAAAGCTGGCCCCTTCACGTTCGTTTACTGAGGTGGCATTACAATATAATTTAGCTAACCCGGCAGTTGCCTCTGTTGTCGCCGGTGCCAGCAGCCCGGAACAGATCCGGCTGAATGCTCAAGCGGTTAAGAGTGAGCCATTAACAGAAAAGGAGGTTGCTTTCATTAAAGAACGGACAAAGGCAAATGTTTATAAAGATCATCGTTAAATAAAGAGAGCCTTGGCTCTCTTTATTTAAATTCCTTCCAATTCATGCTGCTTTCGTTTAACAGTTCTTCAAATGATTTGTTCTTTTCTTTTAATCTTCTTTCTTCACGCTTTCGTTGTTCTTCCTGCTCTTTTCTCTTCTTTTCCTCAGCCTTCAGCTGGTCCTGCTGATCCTTTAATTGTTTAATTAAATCCGGATTGATCCTATCCTTAAGCGTTACGGCGGAATCGTCTTTTTTTACTTTTGGCTTTTGCTGCTTTCTCTTCATTTTTATAATTCTCCTTAAAGAGGATTTTTTCATATTATACATCCACAGGTCACGAAAATCATGTATAAAGCGGCTTTTCCCCTTGTTAAATGACTAAAGACAGACCGAGAGCAGCTATTATCCGCTTCCTATACAAAACGCTTAAGCCATGTATAATTGCCCTCCCATCTATCCATCTTATATGATGAAACTATCTCGAAGGGAGATTGATTAAATGAGCCAGAAGCGGGAAAAAGGATATAGTTCAGCAGGAAAAAACTATGCGGAAACAGCAGGCAGCAGCAAGCGGATGATTTCTGCTGAAGAAGTTGAAAAAGCCATTCATCCTACAAAACGTCAGAACTCGGAACAATAAATATCTTAAAGAGCCGCTAAATTGGTATAAGCGGCTTTTTTTATGGTAAAATTAACCTTGTTTATTTGTGTGAATGTATGTTTGGAGGTGCCATTTTGAAGAGGATATTTCGCACACTGTTTATTTTATTATTTTTCTGGCTGGCACTGGGGATCTATTTCACCAATCGTCTAATGTATATGAAAAAAAAGGATGAGGATTATATTTTAAGGCGGGAAAAAGAAGCGGGCAGAGTGAGTCCTAAAGCATTAAAAACGCTCCCAAGGCGGCATATTGACATCCCATCCCCCTTTGGCTATACGATTAAAGCGGTGCTTGTTGAACCGTACCAAACGAACCGCTATGTGATTATTGCCCACGGGGTAACCGAAACCAAGGTCAATTCGATTAAATATGCGAATCTTTTTCTTGAGCGCGGCTTTAATACCTTAATTTATGACCATCGCCGCCACGGGGAATCCGGTGGGAAAACAACAAGTTTTGGCCACTATGAAAAATTTGATTTAAAAGCAGTTGTGGACTGGCTGAAAAACGAGAAAGGTGAGGATATTTTATTAGGGATTCACGGAGAATCGATGGGAGCAGCGACAATACTGCTATATGCCGGGCTGCTTGAGGACGGCGCTGATTTTTATATTGCTGATTGTCCTTTTTCTGATTTTAAACAGCAGCTGGCCTATGTTATTAAAAAAGATTTCAAAATTAAGCCCGGTTTGCTGCTGCCGATTGGGGATCTATTCTTGCGCCTTCGCGATAAATATTCGATTCGCCATGTATCACCTATTTCCGTGATTGAAAATATCAAGCATCCTGTCTTATTTATCCATAGCCGGAAAGATGATTTTATTTTGCCATCAATGACAAAGGAATTGTTTGAGCATAAAAAGGGACCGAAAATGCTCTATATTGCAGAAAAGGGACGACATGCCCAATCCTTTAATGAAAATCGCAGCGATTATGAACGAGTGGTTGATGAATTCCTGAATAAATACATCAATCCTTTACCCAGTTAATACAGACTGTTCTATGGATCAGTCTGTATTGTCTTTTATGATAAAGTTCATCTGTCCGTTTAGTATTTGCTGCGGACTTTTTAATTGAAAGCAATTCGTGCTGTCGGAGAAATCAATTTTCATTTGCTCATCAAAGAAAACCAGCTTCGACCTTTCCATATACACTGGGCTCTCGTTTGTATCAATTGCAACATCATCTTTGTCTAATTCGCCTGTGAACCACAAGACGGCAACACCATTTACCGCTCAGCCGCCACAGCCGTCTGTATCATATTTCAGCTTCAGATGACCTTCACGGCCAGCTGTTTTCTCGTTTATTTTTGCCGCTGCCTTTTCTGTAATGTTAATTTCCATGTACAAAACACTCCTTATTAGCCATTTAATGATAATATTATCAAATCCCAGGTTCGGGTGCCAAAAGCAGAATAGATTTAAAACGAGCGGATTTCTAATGGGGAAACCGCTCTTCTACTTGTCTGTCAGCCGAATGTCAGCAATGGTATCAATCGGAATCCGGTGCACTTCTTCAAACCGATCCACTACATGAAGCCTATGTGCTAGTTCATCCCAATAATGGATCTTTCCAATTACTATTTCATAATGGTCATTCCGATAATGGGTAATGGTTACATACTGATTGAATTCGATAGCCACAGCTAAGGTTTCATTCATCAGCTCGAGCTGTTGTTCATCCATTTCCTTTTTCCGTTCGTACTGGTCTTCTTTCACCCAATCTCTAAGCAATTTCACATGCTCGGGAAGCATCATCGATGTCCATTTGATTCTTCCACGGTCACGAATCATATGCCTCGCCTTCTTTCCTTATTTGTCCAGCTTTTAGCGCCTAGGGCTCGAGGTCACAAACAAGCGGATCCTCAAGAAAGCTAAAAAGCGGCTTTCATCCCGGCTCGTCTTGTGCTTGTCTCCCCTGATCAAGGCGCTTCCGCTTTTCTTCTTACATTTTATGCCCGCCCACAAGTGTGGCCCGGTGCTTTGCTGTTCCCCCTGACGCACAAGAAACCGCCCTTAATAAGGAACCCGGTCCAAAGCGTCTGCGAACGGAATCAACCACATAGCCAAGCTCCCTTCTTTTGGAGGCGCCTGTGTCAAACAGATCAAGCTGCAATTCACAGTCGTCGACGATATTACCAAGTGAAATTGAAATCTTTCTTACCGTTTTGCCATTATAATGCTCATGAAAAATTTGCAGGCAGACCCGGTAAAGATCCATCGTGACGTTTGTCGGCTGGGGAATCGTTCTGGAACGATGAAAACCGCCGCCACATTCATCCTGACTGTAGCTAATCCCAAGGCTGATGGTTCTTCCCGCCTTGTGATGTGTTCTCGCTCTATAAGCGACCTCCTCACACATCTCTAAGATAACATGCTTCATTTCTTCTACGACTTTATAGTCCCTTAAGAGGATTTGACTTTTCCCAAAGCTGATCTGCCCCTCGATAATCGGTGCTCCTAAATCGGAAAGATCCACTCCCCAGGCATGATGGTAAAGCTGATTCCCCATAATGCCGAATTTCCTTTCCAATAGGGCTAAATCATAGCAGGCCAGCTGACCGACCGTGAAAATCCCCATCCCGTTTAAAGATTTTTCCACCCGCCGGCCGATGCCCCACATGTCCCTTAGCGGCGACACTTTCCAAAGCTTTGTCTGTACGTCTTCATACGTCCACTCGGCAATCCATTTCTTTTTAGCCTCTAGGTCAAGACAAAGCTTTGCCATCAACATATTAGGGCCAATCCCGATCGTACATGGCAGCTGAAATTCACGCTCGATATCATTCCTGATTTTCTCTGCAATCGTGCGGGCATCCCCCCATAAATGGAGGACCTCGTCTACTTTAATAAAGCTTTCATCGATGCTGTAGACATGAATAGCTTCTTTCGGAACATAGCGGTTAAAGACACGAGTGATCTCTGTAGAAATCCGCAGATAGGTGGCCATTTTCGGTTCGACAATTTGAATCCTTGGATCTTTGGGGATTTCAAACAGCCGGGAGCCGGTTTTGATGCCAAATTCCTCTTTCAGCCGCGGTGAAGCCGCAAGCACGACACTTCCTTGCCGCTGTTTGTCACCGACAATTGCGATATAGCAGTCCAAAGGGTCTAGCCCCCGCATGACAGCGGAACAGCTGGCATAGAAGCTCTTTATGTCGATACATAAAATTTTGTTGTGCGGTAACGTGCTGTAATCGACCATTGCTTTTTCCTCACCATTATCAAACATTTGTTCTTTATTATATTCACATCTTATACGAATATTCGTTCGTTCTCAATGGCAATTTTTTCATCTTTTAAATTAGCATCATCTATTTTTTACAAAAAAAGGAGACCCTGCAAAAAAATCTCAAAAAATTAGCAATAGACCATCCCCGAATCATGTAGAAAAATACTTACTATTATCATTGATGGTGCCACCCAGATGCTGATTTTTCTAGCATTTCGCTGTTGATTTGCAATTTTTTCCGTTTTCTGCTATAGTAAAGAAGAATTATTTTTGTTCGGTGTAAAGGATAGTATGAATATTGACTTTTCGTCTTGATGATACTTTGGGCAAGGATAGTAATACAATGTGTGGTAACACACTAGGAGGCAACAAAAATGGAACAAGGTACAGTTAAATGGTTTAATGCAGAAAAAGGATTCGGCTTTATCGAACGTGAAAATGGAGATGATGTATTCGTACACTTCTCTGCAATCCAAAGTGACGGCTTCAAATCTTTAGACGAAGGTCAAAAAGTAACATTTGACGTTGAGCCAGGTGCTCGTGGACCTCAAGCTGCTAACGTTCAAAAAGCTGCTTAATCTTAGATCGTTTATACAAACAGGCTCTATGTAAAGAGCCTGTTTTTTTATGTTCTTTATAAATATTCAATAAAAAAACCCTATTCAACGTTCGAGTAGGGAGATGGTACAGGTAATAGAAAAAGATTTAAAGCTTCTAAGGTTTGTTTAACAGAAACTTTTTATTTGATTTTCAGTGATTCCTTTAATTACTTCCAGTTCACTAATCAAAAATTCATATGCATTATCCAACATTCTTTTTTCGCTTGCATTAAGTGCTTTTTCTTTCTTCATACGCATTAAATCACGTACAACCTCAGCACCTTTTTGTATTTCACCCGTTTTTATTTTGTCCGTGTTTACTTTATACCTTTGTTTCCATGGCAGCAAGCTATCTGATTCTCCATGCTGAAAAATGTGTATGATGTGTTTTAATGCAAGTATATCAGTAACTGGTCGTATACTAAAATTCAATATTTTATGCGTCGGAATCATAACTTGCATATTACTGATTGACATTTTTATCACATAATACTGCTGTTTTTTCCCTGAGAATTCTTTTTCTTCTATGGCTTCAATTATACCTGCTCCGTGCATTGGATAAACAATGTTATCGCCAATTTGAAACATATAATCCACCTCCATATATGATAACCTTCTTAAGGTTATCATATATGGGTTTTTTTATCAAATATTTAATAATATCACGAATTTATTTTAGATGTCAATGATTTTTTATTTGTAATTTTAAGCTAAATTTAACATTAGTCTTTCCAATGAGCAAGAAAACGATATAATGTTGGTGAGGTGTATCCCAATGGAAAAAAAGCTCGTTGTAAAAATGATTAAGAATTGCTTTAAACAGTATTACGAGGATGACTCGATGCCCATTTCCGAAAAAGATTTGGAGGAATTATCAAAAAAGGTTCTTCAAGCAAATGAAACAGCTCCGGATGAGGATTTATACGAAGCGGTGAATGATGTAGTGTATGAGTATTTAATAGGATAAACAAAAAACCGCTACCCGCGGTTTTTACTATTTCTTATTCAGCATCCGTTTGCCAATTCGTTCAAACAGCCGTGGAAAAAGAACGTAAACCACACTGCCCAAATTCATCCAACGCGGAAGATTAATCTCGCGTGTCCGCGTCAGCATACTGCCAACAACCTTGCGGGCAACAAATTCAGGCTTCAGCATAAACCGTTGAACGTTTTTTACATACGTGCCTTGCTCATCGGCAATGTCAAAAAAGTTGGTAGCAATCGGCCCTGGATTCACTGTTGTCACCTGAATGTTATAGTCAGACAACTCCATCCTCAGGGCATTGGAGTAGCCAAGAACGGCATGTTTTGTAGCGGAATAGACACTCGATTTCGGGGTAGCAATTTTCCCCGCCTGAGAAGCAATATTGATAATCTGACCGAAGCGTCTCTCCCGCATTTTCGGCAATACCATGCTGGTGCAAGCCATTAACCCAATAACATTCACCTTAAACATCCGTTTCATTTCATCCATCGAAGCTTCATGGGCTTCACGAAAAATGCCAAAACCGGCATTATTGACAAGAATATCGATATCCCCAATTCGAGCCAGAATCTCTCGAAATACCTTCTGCACTTGATCCGTATCAGATACATCGAGCTGGAAAACATCCACACGCACTTGATATTTCGCCTCAAGCTCAGCCTTGAGCCGCTTTAACTTATCAATGCTGCGGGCAAGCAAGACAAGATTAGCCTTGCTTGCTGCACAAAGCCTGGCAATCTCCGCACCAATTCCACCTGAGGCACCGGTAATCACGATATTTTTGGCTTTTAATTGTTCCTTAACCATTAAACCACCTCATCCGAGTTGCTTTGCTTGAAAAAGAACGGGCTGATCTCCTTCACGACTAATTTCACCGATGGAGGATAAATAGTCAAGCTGTGCCACTGTTTCCGATATCGTTAAGAACAGCTCACGTTTATAGGCTGATGGAAATAAACGCTGACAGATTTCAAAAACCGTAAGAGGTTCGGCCTGGAGCCAATGATGAACGGTCATCGCCCGTTTATGCTGGCTGGCAAGCCTTTTTTCAATCAATTCATTTACCTGAAAGACCTCTTCTCGATGCCCTGTATAGACCATCTGAATAGGATAGGACAATAGCTTTTTCATCGAATGATTGTGCTGCAGCTGCGGCTTAGGGCGTTCTGTTTTCCCAGGTAGCGGCGGCTCAAGTAATGGATTGGGTGAAATATGGATTAAAATCACATCCCCGCCAATCAACACCCCATCCTTTTCCCGGAAAAGTGCAATTTGACTCTGGGCATGGCCTGGTGTTTCAATCACCTTCCAATCTGATAGTCCTGGCGGTATCATCCCCTCAAGAAGGCAGCCCGTTAAAGAGCGGTTGCAAGCATATTTAAACATGTTCTTAGTGTCAGCCAGAACCGGCAGATACTCCTCAGGAAGGCCGGCACTGTGAAACAGCCCCATAAAAAAACTTTCAATTTCACGAAAAAAAGCTTCCTTCGGATGAATCCAGCGCTCATTCAACGGATGCCCGTAAACTTCTAAGGAATCAGGAAAAAAGTCCAGCATCCCGGCATGATCCGGGTGATCATGGGTAAGAATAACCTGTTCGACGTCCTTCGGTGTCAACTGTAATTCAGCCATTTGCTCATTCAATGAATTCCAGGCCTCTTCCGTTTTCGGTCCTGCATCTACAAGTGTTAAACGCTCCCCCTTAACCAAATAAACATTGACATCCCCGACTGGAAAAGGGGTCGGGAGAGTCATTTTGGCAATGCCATTATTCCATTGTGTCATAATAAAAACTCCTTAAAGTATCGCTAAGATAAAGTGTAACGATTAATAACGTTATTGTCATTATATTTGCATAACTTTTTAAGAAAAGTGCAAGCGCCCTGCTCAGCGGCGTATGGCCTGGAGCACTCCAACTGAGATAAAGGAAACACGGTGAGCGCAAGCGAACCGATGTTGACTTATCGTAGGGCGGAGAGCGAAGGACACTAGCCGCTAGGGCGCTGGAGCTAGACAATTCTCAAGGTCGAAAAATTTATACTTATCTTATAAAAAAAACAAAAAATTCCGTGAACTTATCTCTTGACAAAAGGCCTGTCTATCTAGCATAATCACTATTAAAACTTTAATTCGTTTTATGCAATGAGTAAGGCCAGTAAATGAGAAACGGCGAAAGAGAGTGAGGCTCTTAGTTAGGCTGAAAGGCTTCACCGCCCTCTTGATCATTGAACCTACCTTATGAGCATTTAGGCACACCTAACGTATTCCGGCGTTAACGGTTCGAGTGAACCCTGTGAGAACGGGGTAAATGAAGGTGGTACCGCGGAAGCTAAGACCTTTCGTCCTTTACGGATGAAAGGTCTTTTTGTTTTTTTAAACTAAAGGGGGATATGTCTCATGAAAAAACTGACGATTGTCGGCGGCGGCTCAATGGCCGAGGCCTTGATTTCCGGAATTCTCGAAAATGGATTAATCGATAGAAGAAATATCTGGGTAACGAACCATTCCAATCATAAAAGGTTAGATTATTTAAAAGAACGTTACGGGATCAACGGGTCCTACGATTTGAATAAGCTTTTTGAAGGGGCAGACATTGTCATGCTGGCAATGAAGCCAAAGGATGCCGCCACTGCGATGGATAAAATTCGTAACTATCTGACCCAACAAATGTTACTTGTTTCCGTTCTTGCCGGAGTTTCGATGAATACGATTGAGATGCTTGCAGGTAAGCATCTGGCAATTGCCCGAGCGATGCCAAATACATCTGCTGCGGTCGGAAAATCAGCAACCGCGATTGCTGTAAATGAACGTGTGTCAGAAAGCCAGCTGGAAGCAACACGAAAACTCTTCCAAACAGTCGGCCTTGCAGCCTTTGTCGAGGAGAGTCAGCTAGATGCCGTAACCGGACTATCAGGCAGCGGACCGGCCTATATTTATTATTTAATAGAAGCGATGGAAAACAGTGCAATGGAAATCGGGCTGGAAAAAGAAATGGCAAAAGAGCTTATTGTGCAAACATTAATCGGTGCAGCGGAAATGGTCAAAAGTTCAACCAAGCCGCCTAAAGAGTTGCGGCGGGAGGTCACAAGTCCGGGCGGTACAACGGAGGCTGGGGTACGCATTCTGGAGGAAAATGGCGTCCAGCAAGCGTTTATTTCCTGTATCAAGGCGGCCGCTTCCCAATCAAAAAAAATGGGAGACGCTTTATGTACCCAGCTTAAAGTTTTTTAGGAAAGGGATGTCGCAGCCTCATTGGCGAATAACCCTTATCCAAAAACGAAGACATGATGGCACATTATTTCGGGGGTATTTGCTATACTAAAAGGTGGTATACAATTAAAAGGAGGTATTTCAAATGACAGCAAAATTATTTTCGCCTTTTACGATTAAAGACATAACGTTAAAAAACCGGATTGTCATGTCCCCCATGTGTATGTACTCCAGCCACAACGAGGACGGTCATGTCGAAAATTGGCATCGCACCCACTACGCGAGCAGAGCGGTCGGACAAGTTGGCCTCATCATCGTGGAAGCAACTGCGGTTACTCCTCAAGGGCGGATTTCGCCACAGGATTTAGGCATCTGGAGCGATGAGCATGTTGAGGGCCTCCAAGAGCTTGTCGGCCTTGTGAAAGAGCATGGAGCTAAAATCGGGATCCAGCTGGCCCATGCCGGCAGAAAGGCGGAATTAGAAGGGGAAATTGTCGCCCCATCAGCGATTTCCTTTAACGAACAATCAAAAACACCAAAGGAAATGACGAAAGCAGAGATTGAAGAAACCGTCGAAGCCTTTAAAAAAGGTGCCGAACGTGCTAAAAAAGCTGGCTTTGATGTGATTGAAATCCATGGTGCACATGGATATTTAATCAACGAGTACCTCTCTCCGCTTTCTAATAAAAGAACAGATGAGTATGGTGGAACTGCCGAAAACCGTTATCGGATTCTTCGTGAAGTGATTGATGCAGTGAAAACCGTTTGGGACGGGCCATTATTTGTTCGCGTTTCTGCTCGTGATTATCATGAAGATGGGTTAACACCAGAAGATTACATAACATTTGCCAAATGGATGAAAGACCAAGGTGTCGATTTAATTGATGTCAGCTCCGGTGCCGTTGTTCCGGCCCATATCAATGTGTATCCGGGCTATCAAGTACCCTATTCAGAGACGATTAGGAATGGTGCTGGGATTTCAACCGGTACTGTAGGATTGATCACTTCCCCCATCCATGCCGAGGAAATTTTACAAAATGAAAGGGCCGATTTAGTTTTTCTAGCACGCGAATTGCTTCGTGATCCATACTGGCCACGAACAGCTGCAAAGGAACTTGGAGTTGATATTAAGGCGCCGGTTCAGTATGAGCGCGGGTGGATGTAAGCTATTATGTAGATCGTCTCAAGATTTCTAAGGATATTTATTTGTTTATGCTTTATTAAAGACCATTTTCATACATTCTATGATAATTTTGTCCCATAGACCTCTCCTATGGGACAGTTTTTTCCTATCTTAGGCTGTTTTGTCCCCTAGACGCCCTTATTTATACGGAAGCGTTACCTCCATAAAATCCTCTGCAATATCGGTATGTACAAAGACCTCCTTCGCCTGCTTCACTAATTCCCGCCAATCATTTCGGTCATAACGCGAACTTATATGGGTCAAACACAATTGCTTACATTTAGCTTGTTTCGCAACCTCTGCTGCCTGATGGGTGGTTGAATGGAAATAGTCAAAAGCAAGCTTCTCCTCATCCCTAGAAAAGGTAGCCTCATGGATTAACAAGTCTGCATCCTGTGCCAGCAATATCGCATTTTCACAAAATCTTGTATCTCCAAGAATGGTCACTACCCGCCCTTTTTGTGCCGGCCCTAAAAAATCCTGAGGCTCAATTACCCGGCCGTCTTCCAACGTGACCGTTTCTCCGTTCTTAATCTTTCTAAAAATCGGTCCTGGCTTTACCCCTGCAGCCATCAGCTTGTCAGCAAGCAAGGTTCCAGGCCGGTCTTTTTCTACAACCCGGTAGCCATAGGAGGGAATCCCATGGTCGAGCAGGCGAGCCTCCACCGTGAATTGCTTATCCTCGAAAATAACACCCTCATCAATCTCTATTATCGTTAACGGATATTTTAAATATGTCTGGCTAACCGAAAGACTGACTTGAAGAAATTCTTTTATCCCTTTAGGCCCATACACGGTAACCTCTGAATCCCCACCTTGAAACGAGCGGCTCGACAACAGACCGGGTAAACCGTATATATGGTCACCATGAAGATGGGTAATGAAAATTTTTTCAAGCCGGCGCGGTTTAATCGATGTATGTAAAATTTGATGCTGGGTGGCTTCACCGGCATCGAAAAGCCAAATTGCCCCCCTTTCCTCCAGCAGCTTAAGCGCAATGGAAGTAACATTACGAAGCTTGGCCGGCATTCCGGCTCCTGTTCCTAAGAAAAAAATATCCACGCTAAAAACCTCCGATTTCCTTTTTCCAATACGGATACTATAGCATAAATGGGTATCAATTGCTTCCCTGTCCGGTTTATAAAACGATACATGCAAATCAATATATTTGAGAAATCTAAGAAAAACCGATAGTATTATTTTTGTTTTAACAATACAGAAGCGTAAGTGCTGCCAGAAACGAGGGAACAAAATCGTGGAACAAAACATGACTTCATTAATTATGATTTTTGGGGCAACGGGTGATTTGGCCAAACGTAAGCTATTCCCCTCCCTTTACCGATTATTTGAACGAGGCAAATTATCCGATCAATTTGCAGTGGTGGGTGTAGCAAGGCGCCCCTTGTCCAATGATGAATTTCAACAATCGGTTAAGGACTCCGTCATATCGTCCTTAGGTGAGAAAAACAGCCTTGATCAATTTGTTTCCCATTTTTACTATCAGTCACACGATGTGACGGATTCAAACTCGTATGTTGCTTTAAAAAAACTTGCCGACGAGATTGATGCCTACTATCAGCTAAAGGGCAATCGTATTTTTTATTTAGCGATGGCACCGGAGTTTTTCGGTACGATTGCATTGCATTTACAATCAGACGGGCTAACAGATGTCACAGGTTATAAACGACTCGTCATTGAAAAACCATTCGGACATGACTTAGAATCTGCCAAAAAATTAAATCAACAAATTAGAACCGCCTTTTCCGAGGAAGAAATTTATCGGATCGACCACTACTTAGGGAAAGAAATGGTCCGAAATATTGAGGTGATTCGTTTCGCCAATGCAATATTTGAACCGCTTTGGAATAACCGTTATATTTCCAATATCCAAATTACTTCGAGTGAAATTCTTGGTGTAGAAGAACGTGGGCGTTATTACGAATCTAGTGGTGCATTAAGGGATATGCTGCAAAACCATATGCTGCAAATCGTAGCGCTGCTGGCGATGGAACCACCAATCAACCTGACGACTGATGAAATCCGCTCAGAAAAAGTAAGAGTATTCCGTTCACTTCGGACAATCAAAGGAGAAAAAGTGAATGATTATTTTGTCCGCGGACAGTATGGACCAGGGACGATTGAGGATCAACAGGTTCCTAAGTACCGCGATGAACCAATGGTAGATAAAGAATCCAACACCGAAACATTTGTCGCCGGTAAGGTTATGATTGATAATTTCCGCTGGGCAGGCGTTCCGTTTTATATTCGCACAGGAAAAAGAATGGAAAAGAAAACAACGAAGATTGTCATTCAGTTTAAGGACATTCCCATGAACTTATATTATCAGCCGGAAAAAATGCTTAATCCGAACCTGCTGGTTATTCATATTCAGCCAGAAGAAGGTATCACCTTGCATTTGAATGCCAAACAGGCAGGCGGACATTTAAATGCCCAGGAAGTAAAGCTAAGCTTCTCCAATACAGGCACCTATACCATGAATACACCGGAAGGCTATGAGAAACTGCTTTATGATTGCATGCGCGGTGATGCTACCAATTTCACTCATTGGGATGAGGTTGCCTACTCTTGGGCTTTTGTTGACAAAATCTCAGAAATGTGGGAAAAAACAAAGGCAGATTTTCCAAACTATTCTGCAGGCACAATGGGTCCTGAAGCAGCTGACCAACTGCTAGAGAAAGACGGATTCTTCTGGTGGCCGGTTACTGACTTAGAGGTAGATGTTTGTAAATAACATATAAGCCATCTTATACTATGAAAAATAATTCAAAGAATGGACCTGCCAATAAAGCGGTATGAGCAGAGCTAAGCTTCACTATATTCGAATCGTAAAATGTATAATTTCACTATACTTGGTTATACTGATTCACCTTTGCGGCGCTCCGCCCCTTTTCCAGATAAAAGCTCCACATGCTGACAGGCCGGCAAGTGGAGCTTTTAATCTTTTTCCTCCGCACGATGGGGGAAGGAGCGAAGGAAGTCTTTATTAAAACTTGTCGCGGTGCCAATATCATGTTTATCATCGACTTTATGGGAACCAGCCATTTCGATAATATTCTCCCCGTACTTCTCCCTCAAACTTGAAAGTGTATGAAGTAATGGCTCCTTTTGCGCATCCTTTTCATAGGAAAATAAATCCAATTGCTTATACGCATGATCCTGCGCCACTAAGTCGTACCCCGTGATTCCTAACAACCGAACTGAATTCCCATTCCAATGCTTTAACAAGAGCTGCTCGGCAATGGATGCTACTTCCTCTTTTTGGTTCACCGGATTTGAAAGTTTTTTACTTCTTGTAATCGTTTTTCGATCTTTATAGCGAATGGTAATTCCTAGGGTAGTGGCTAAGACATTCTTTCGTTTCAGCCTGATAGACACGGTTTCCGCCAATGATTCCAGCGTAGAAATAAGCTCTTGTTGATTGCTGATATCTCTTGGAAGTGTAGTGGAATTGCCAATACTTTTAAATTCCTCAATCGCTTCGGGGTCAACTGGACGAAGGTCCCTCCCATTTGCCCGCTCTTTTAAACGAATTCCATTGATTCCGAGCAAGGTTTTGAGCTGCAGTTCATTCGCTTTCGCTACATCACCAATCGTGTGAATGCCGATGGTTTTCAGCTTCTCCGCTGTTTTTTTTCCGACACCGTGCATTTTATCTGTCTCTAATGGCCAAAGAACGGCGGGAATATCCCGCTTGCGAAGAATCGTAATCCCGAGCGGCTTTTTTAGATCAGAAGCCGTTTTGGCTAAAAATTTATTGGGGGCAATGCCGATGCTGCATGGTAAATCTAGCTGTTCAAGAATTCGTTTTTGGATGCTTTCGGCAATTTCAATCGGGGTTCCAAACTCAAAGCTCTCGGTAATATCCATATACCCCTCGTCAATTGAAACCGGTTCAACAAGCGAAGTATACTGCCGTAAGATTTCAAACATGCCCATCGAAGCGGCGCGATACCGATCAAAATGAGGTTTTCTCACAATCAGCTGCGGGCATAGCTTTTTCGCTTCCCACAGCGGCATCGTCGTTTTCACCCCGGATTTTCTTGCCTCGTAGCTGCAGGTGACAATAATCCCCCTGCGTTCTTCAGGATTGCCGGCAATCGCCAGCGGCTTCCCCTTAAGTGTCGGGTCATAAGCCATTTCTACGGAAGCATAGAAGCTATTCATATCAACATGTAAAATGACTCGTCCGCGTTTCGGATACATCTCTTTCATGCCGTAACACTCCTACTAATTTCTACTCTTAGTATAGCAAAAGGAGAGCCGCGATGTTAGCAGGCTCTCCTTTTGCTAAATTATTGATGGTTTGTTACTTCGTCAATTATCGCCAATGTCATTTCCGCCAGCTTATATAGTTCTTCAAGCGGCATCCGCTCGTTTGTGGTGTGAATTTCTTCATAGCCAACAGCAAGGTTAACTGTTGGGATTCCGAAGCCATTAAATACGTTGGCATCACTGCCGCCGCCGCTTTGCTCCAGTTTACAGCTGCGGCCGATTTTCGCCGCTGCTTTACGGGCAAGTTCCACGACCTGGTCGCCTTCAGCAAATTTAAACCCAGGATACATGACTTCGATATCAACTTCTGCTTTTCCGCCCATTTCGGCAGCAACCGATTCAAATGCTTCCTTCATTTTGCTGACTTGGGCTTCCATTTTTTCAGGAATAAGTGAACGTGCCTCTGCTAGAATATCCACGCGGTCGCAGACGATATTGGTTGCTTGCCCGCCTTCAAAACGGCCTATATTGGCAGTCGTTTCGTGGTCAATCCTGCCGAGCGGCATCCTCGCAATCGATTTAGCGGCAATCGTAATTGCCGAAACCCCTTTCTCCGGTGCGACACCAGCATGAGCGGTTTTACCATAAATAACGGCCTTCACTTTTGCCTGTGTGGGCGCCGCCACGACGACATTCCCGACTAGGCCGTCACTATCAAGGGCATAGCCGTATTTTGCCTTCAGCAATGATGGGTCAATTGCTTTTGCCCCCTGAAGACCGGATTCTTCACCAACCGAAATCACAAATTGAATCAATCCGTGCGGCAGATTTTGTTCCTTTAATTGGCGGATGGTTTCAAGCATGACCGCAATACCTGTTTTATCATCGGCACCTAGAATCGTGGTGCCATCGGTGACAACATAGCCGTCTTTAATCGAAGGCTTCACTCCTTTTGCCGGCGTAACGGTATCCATATGGCAGGAGAAATAAATCGGATCGACTCCATCTTTCGTAGCCGGAAGTGTACATATTAAGTTTCCGGCGCCATGTCCCGTTACCGCTGTTGTATCATCTTCAACTACCTCAAGCCCAAGATCAGTAAACTTTTGTTTTAATATCCTGGCAATTTCCGCCTCAAATTTTGTTTCTGAATCAATCTGGACAAGCTCTAAAAATTCATTTAATAGGCGTTCTTGATTCACCACTGTTAACCCCTCCATATGATGTACTGACTAATTCAGTATACCTTTTCCGATTTCCTGCTTCAAATGAGGAACCTTTATAGCGGAATATTCCCATGCTTTTTATAAGGGCGTGACTCTTTTTTATGACGGAGCATTTCTAAAGCTTGAATGACTTTCACTCTTGTTTCACGCGGATCAATCACATCATCAACCATGCCTCTTGAGGCGGCAACATAGGGATTTGCAAACTTATCACGGTATTCTGCAATTTTTTGTTGCCTCGTCTGCTCCGGATTTTCACTGTTTTGAATTTCCTTAGCAAAAATAATATTCGCTGCTCCCTCTGGACCCATTACCGCAATCTCCGCATTTGGCCAGGCAAAAACGAGGTCAGCCCCAATCGCTTTACTGTTTAGGGCGACATAGGCACCGCCAAATGCCTTTCGTAAAATAACGGTCAACTTTGGTACGGTAGCCTCTGAGTAGGCATATAAAATTTTCGCCCCGTGGCGGATGATGCCGCCATGCTCCTGTTTGACCCCTGGAAAGAAACCGGTTACATCTTCAAACGTGATAATTGGGATGTTAAAACAGTCGCAGGTTCTAATAAATCTGGCCGCCTTATCGGAAGAATTGATATCCAAGCCGCCGGCCATTACCTTTGGCTGATTGCAAACAAGTCCAACTGTCTCTCCTTTGATTCTAGCAAGGCCGACGACGATATTTTTGGCAAAGTCTTTGTGAATTTCCAGAAAACTTTCTTTATCGACCACCTGTTCAATGACATGTCGGACATCATAAGGGCGAACGGTATCAAATGGAATCACCTCTGTTAAGTCAGGACGATAATCGTCTTCTTCCTTAACCTCCACGCGGGGTGGTTTCTCTTCGTTATTTTGCGGCAAATAGCTTAATAACTTGCGCACCTGCTGCAACACTTCTTCTTCCGTTTCACCGCGAAAATGAGCATTTCCACTGATAGTGTTGTGGACGTTTGCCCCGCCAAGATCCTCTGCGGAAATTTTCTCTCCTGTAACGGTTTCAATTACCTTTGGGCCGGTAATAAACATTTGACTGGTTTTCTCCACCATAAATACAAAATCGGTAATCGCTGGCGAGTAAACAGCTCCACCGGCACATGGTCCCATAATCACAGAAATTTGCGGAATAACCCCGGAATAAATGGAGTTGCGATAAAAGACATGCCCATACCCATCTAAGGAAACGACACCTTCCTGGATGCGTGCACCGCCAGAGTCGTTTAGTCCAATGAATGGCGTCCCGCTTTTTGCCGCTAAATCCATGACAGCGGCAATTTTTTTCGCATGCATTTCCCCAAGGGCACCGCCGAATACGGTGAAGTCCTGGGAAAATAAATAAATCGGGCGGCCGCCAACTTTTCCGTAACCGGTCACTACCCCATCGCCGGGACCTTTCTGTTCATCCATGCCAAAATCAGGAGTCCGATGCTCAATAAACGGATTGAGTTCCACAAAGGTTCCTTTGTCCACTAACAGCTCAATTCGCTCACGGGCCGTTAATTTCCCTTTTTCATGCTGCTTGTCAATGCGTTCATCACCGCCGCCAAGTTCTACCTCTCTGCGCTTATCATATAGCTCATTTATTTTTTCATAGATATCCATTTCGCTCACCCCTCGTAGTCTTTCTTTTCACAAAGCTCGAATAACACACCTGATGCCGATTTCGGATGCATGAAGGCAATATCGGCTCCCCCTGCCCCCGGCCGTGGGTTTTCATCAATCATGCGAATCCCTTTTGCCTTTAATTCGGCGATTCTTTTCTCAATCGATTTCACCCCAAGTGCAATGTGATGGAGGCCTTCGCCGCGTTTTTCAATAAATTTGGCAACCGCACTTTCCGAAGACGTAGGCTCAAGCAGTTCTAATTTGGTTTCTCCGGCTTTTAGGAATGCAACCTTTACCTTTTGACTGTCAACCTCTTCGATTCGGAGTAATGGGAGTCCTAATACTTCCGTGTAAAAAGGGAGGACAGCTTCGATTGATTTCACAGCAATGCCAATATGGTCGACTTTCTTCACATGTTTTCCCCTCTGTTCCAATAAATTTCCGACAATTACTTTATTCGTGAAAAAGTTCATAAATCCTTCCTAAATTACATCGTTGTTTCCGTTGTCCATTTAGGTTTTTCCTTGTACAATAATAAATAATGATTAGTTTAGGGAGGTATTCATTTGAAAAAAAAGAAAACAAGAAAATGGATTGTTTATTTAATGCTGTTTGCGATGCTTGCCTCGACCCTCCTGATTGGAATTGGGCAATTCTTATCTTAATATAGAAAAAGGGACTGCTTGAATAAAACAGTCCCTTTTTCTCATTTAATTGACGCCATGCTCTTCCAGCCAATATCTTCACTTCGACTATCATTATCATAGCATTTTTTCTAAAAATTCACGAGCCCTTCCGCTCTTCGGATTGGAGAATAATTCATTTGGAGGGGAATCTTCCAGAAGCACGCCATCATCAAGGAATAATACCCGGTCGGCTACCTCGCGGGCAAACCCCATTTCATGGGTGACAATCGCCATCGTCATCCCGGTGTGAGCCAGCCCCTTCATGACATCCAACACTTCCTTCACCATTTCCGGGTCAAGGGCAGATGTCGGCTCATCGAAAAGCATGACTTCCGGTTCCATCGCTAATGCTCTGGCAATCGCGACCCGCTGTTTTTGCCCGCCCGACAACCTTTTAGGATACTCATTTGCTTTTTCCGACAAGCCCACTTTTTTTAACAGACCGAAAGCAATCTTTTCCGCTTGGTCCTTTGCCAACCCTTTCACCTTCATCGGTGCATAGGTAAGGTTTTGCAACACGGTTTTATGCGGAAAGAGATGAAAATGTTGAAACACCATGCCAACATTTTGCCGCACCTTCATAATATTTGTTTTTTTAGCTGTTGCCTCCTGGTCACCAATCCAAATTCTCCCTTTCGTTGGTACCTCGAGCAGGTTCATGCACCTTAGAAAGGTTGACTTCCCCGAACCTGAAGGCCCAATGATGGCGACGACCTCGCCGGATTGAATCGTCGTTGAAATTCCCTTTAAGACTTCAAGATTCCCAAAACTTTTATACAAATTTTCCACTTTAATCACTGCGTCTCATTCTCCTTTCAACGACTTTTCCTAAAAAGGTTAAAGTAATAACCATTAAGTAATAAATAAGGCCAGCGAATAACAATGGTTCGAAATAAGAGTAAGTATCAGCCCCTACTTGATAGGAGCGGCGCATGATGTCAGTAACACCGATGGTGGTAACAATCGCCGATTCTTTCGTGAGTGAGATGAATTCATTCATTAATGCCGGCAGGATATTTTTCAACGCCTGCGGCAGGATGATATCCCACATCATTTTTCCATAAGGCACCCCTAATGCCATCGCCGCTTCCTGCTGCCCTTTATCAATCGCCAGAATGCCTGCCCGGATTATCTCGGAAATATAAGCGCCTGAATTCAGTGAAAAGGACAGGACGGCAGCCGTATAGGGTTCAATTTGATCACCAAAAATTTGCGGCGATCCAAAGTAAATTAACATTAACTGCAGAACAAGTGGCGTGCCGCGAAAGATAGATGTATACGCATCGGCAAACCAGCCGAGAATTTTAATCGAGCTAATTTTAAATAAAGAGAGAATAATTCCAAAAACAAACCCCAATACCCCAGCAATAATTACAATTTTCAATGTAACAAGAATTCCTTTTAAAATATAGGGAACTGAAGGGATGATTTGCATAAAATCTAAATCCATACCGTACTTTCCTTTCTTTCAAAAACTAGCAGAGACGCCTGGAAGAAGGGATTCCTTCCAAACGTCTCTAGTCAGAAGATGTTATTTCTCTTTACCAAACCACTTCACCACTAATTGATCAAGTTCACCGTTTTCCTTCATTATCTTTAATTCTTTATTAAATTTTGCCGTTAAATCACTATTTTTCGGGAAGGCAATCGCTGATCCCACTTCTTTTGGATCATCACTAACGGTAAACTCGGACAAATCCTTCTCTTTTGCAACATATCCCTTTGCAACGGTATCTTCGATGATCGCTGCATCAAAGCGGCCTGATTTCAGTTCTTGAATTAAATCCGGAATACGGTTTCTGTCTTCGATTTTAATCGCTACTTGTTTCTTGATTTCTTTTGCTTTATTTTCTTGAATCGAACCTAACTGAACACCAACGGTTTTTCCTTTTAAGTCTTCGAGTGTTTTGATCCCGCTATCTTTTTTCGAAACAATCATATGTTGTGCTGAATAATAAATATCACTGAAGTCCACATTTTTCTTTCTTTTTGGGGTTGGAGTCATCCCCGCCATGGCCAAATCCGCTTGTCCGGATTTAAGGGATTGGACCAGACCGTTAAAGTCCATGTCTTTCACTTGAAGCTTGAACCCAAGCTTTCCAGCAATCGCTTTTGCTAAATCCACATCAAAGCCGATAATTTCATCACTTTTCCCGGTTTCGATATATTCAAATGGGGCATAGTCAGCCGAGGTGGCCATAACCAGTACCTTCTTATCTCCGCTCGCCTTAGTCGACTTATCACTAGTTCCGCAGGCTGCAAGCCCCACTGCCATAACCATTGTTAATAATAAAATAAGTGCCTTCTTCACGTGTATTCCCCCTTAATGTTATTTTGCTTTTTAAATAGCTAGATTTATATTTATTCAATGTATTGAATTTTAACACACAATCATAATTATGCAAATATATTTTTATAAATCCGCTAACATTTTTTTAATATAATTTTTCCATTAAAAAAGCCAATCCCTTTAGGAGATTGACTTTGTAGAACCGGAATTAGATTTCCTCGCAATATTTATCAAATTCCTGTTGCAGTTTTGCAACAACGGTCGCTGGATCGAAGCCTTCGATTTGATGTCGTTCCACCATCGAACAAATTTCACCGTCTTTTAGCAGGGCAAATGATGGAGAGGATGGCGGATAACCGGTAAAATAGCTTCTGGCCTTTTCTGTCGCTTCCTTATCCTGCCCCGCAAAAACCGTGACAAGATGGTCAGGACGCTTATCATAATGAATGGCATGCGCTGCTGCCGGACGAGCAACACCACCGGCACAGCCGCAAACTGAATTAATCATAACTAAAGTGGTACCTTTTCTCTCAAGCGCATTCTCCACTTCTTCAGGAGTGGTTAACTCCTCGTAGCCTGCCGAGGTAATTTCCTGACGCGCTTGACGGACGACGTCATTCATGAAAAAATTAAAATCCATACTCATATGTTCTTCACTCCTTGTTTATGCCTATAGTTACATATTAACAGTAAAAATGTATTTTTTCCAAATCTATAAACCGAATTGCTTAAATAGAATATCAACTGCTGAAGCGACTGTTTTTTCGCCGGCAATGACCTCGTTCTCCAGTTTTGGTAATAGATTCTTAATATCCGGGTGATGATAAAAATGATACTGGAGCTGGTCGGCAATCAAGGCATACAGCCATTCCCGTGATTGTACTTTTCTTCTCTCTTCAAAAACCCCTGAAGATTTCCCTTTCGCTTCAAAAGTTTGAATGACATTCCAAACATCGCTGATGCCTTCCTTCGTATAGGAAGAGCATGTATGGGCCTGTGTGACCCAGCCTTTGGTTGCCGGCTGTAGAAAGTGGAGAATACGATTATACTCATGCTTGGTTTTTTTCGCCTTCGGTTTATTCTCACCATCGGCCTTATGGACAATAATTGCATCAGCAAGCTCGATAATCCCTTTTTTCATCCCCTGCAATTCATCCCCTGCTCCAGTTAACACCAGCAGCATAAAAAAATCGACCATATCTCTGATCATCACTTCACTTTGCCCGACACCGACTGTTTCAATTAAAACGACATCAAAACCGGCTGCTTCGCATACCAGCATCGTTTCTCTTGTTTTTCGATGGACACCGCCAAGCTTCCCTGCAGACGGGGAGGGGCGGATAAATGCCAGTGGATTTCGCGCCAGCTGCTCCATCCGGGTTTTGTCGCCAAGTATACTGCCGCCGCTGATGCTTGAACTCGGATCAATGGCTAACACCGCCACCTTCAGACCAAGGCTGCAAAGATAGTTGCCAAACGCTTCAATAAATGTGCTTTTTCCGGCTCCGGGTACGCCGGTAATCCCAATGCGAATTGCATTGCCGCTGTATGGTAAGAGCCTTTGCAGCAGCTCCTGCGCCTTTTGAAAATGATGCTCCGCATTGCTTTCAATCAATGTAATGGCCCTTGCTAAGAGTCCTCTGTTTCCATTTAATACTCCATTAAATAATTTTTCGATCGTCGGCTCTGATGCATTGCGCTTAGTAAAGCGGCTATTGTCTTCCGGGAAGGATGCTTGAGCTTCGAGCGCATTCCCTTTTCTTACCACGCTTGAACAAAGCTCTGGATTCTTCGGGTCATTCCATTCCGGTTTATAATCGGACGTCATTTAGTTTGCCACTTCCTCATAACCGAGCTGCCGGTAGATCGCCTTAATCACCTTTTGTGCCGCTACCGGGATCACCGTTCCCGGTCCAAAGATCGCCGCAGCACCGTGTTCATATAAAAATCGATAATCCTGGGCTGGAATGACACCACCAACCACGACTAAAATGTCCTCGCGCTCGAGTTTTTTCAGTTCGGCCACCAGCTGCGGCAAAAGTGTCTTGTGCCCGGCTGCGAGCGAACTCATCCCTATTACATGGACATCGTTTTCAACGGCTTGAAGTGCCGTTTCCTCCGGCGTTTGAAACAATGGGCCGATATCAACGTCAAAGCCAAGATCAGCAAATGCGGTGGCAATAACCTTGGCACCGCGGTCATGTCCGTCCTGCCCCATTTTTGCTATTAATATTCTTGGCCTTCTTCCCTCTTTTTCAAGGAATTCATCAGACATTTTCTTAACAACAGCAATTTCTTCATCATTGCTATACGCTGAGCTGTAGACACCGCTGATGGATTGGATAACCGCCTTATGTCTGCCGCAAGCTTTTTCAACCGCAGCGGAAATTTCCCCAAGTGTTGCTCTAGCGCGGGCCGCCTTGACAGCAAACTCTAACAGATTGCCTTCTCCTGTTTCTGCCGCTTGAGCTAATGCCAGTAGCGCTTCTTCTACTTTTTGATCGTCACGGCTCAGTTTCAGGGCCTTTAATTTTTCAATCTGCTTTAAGCGGACCTTCGTATTATCAATATCTAAAATATCGATCGGCTCTTCCTTAACTAAGCGGTAACGATTCACACCGATAATCGTTTCCTTACCGGAATCGATTTGCGCCTGTCTTCTCGCAGCCGCCTCTTCGATTCGCATCTTTGGCAGACCGGTTTCAATCGCCTTTGCCATGCCGCCAAGATCTTCAATTTCCTCTATATGGCTCCAGGCCCGGGTAATGAGTTCATCGGTTAATTTTTCGACATAATAGGAACCGGCCCATGGGTCGATTACCTTTGTCATCCCGGCTTCTTCCTGCAGGAATAGCTGGGTATTGCGGGCAATTCGGGCAGAGAAATCTGTCGGCAGAGCAATTGCCTCATCAAGGGCATTCGTGTGCAGTGATTGGGTATGCCCCATTGCCGCCGCATGGGCTTCAATCAGCGTCCGCGTCACGTTATTAAATGGATCCTGCTCTGTCAAACTCCAGCCGGAAGTTTGTGAATGGGTGCGGAGGGCCATTGATTTTTCACTTTTCGGATGGAAGGACTTCATCATTTTGGCCCAAATCAGTCTGGCAGCCCGCATTTTTGCCACTTCCATAAAATAATTCATACCAATACCCCAGAAAAACGACAGCCTTGGTGCGAATGAATCGATATCAATCCCGGCTTTCAGACCTGTTCTCACATATTCCAGGCCATCCGCGAGTGTGTAAGCTAATTCTAAATCTGCCGGTGCGCCCGCTTCCTGCATATGATAGCCGGAAATACTGATGCTATTAAATTTTGGCATATATTTGGACGTATATTCAAAGATATCTGCAATAATTTTCATCGACATTTCCGGCGGGTAGATGTACGTATTGCGGACCATATACTCTTTTAAAATATCATTTTGAATCGTTCCTGAAAGTTTCTCCTGGCTAACCCCCTGCTCCTCAGCCGTTACAATGAAAAAGGCAAGCACCGGAAGTACGGCTCCGTTCATGGTCATCGAAACAGACATTTGATCGAGCGGGATACCATCAAACAGGGTGTTCATATCAAGTACAGAATCGATCGCGACTCCCGCCTTCCCAACATCACCTACAACACGCGGGTGATTGGAGTCATAACCTCTATGTGTCGCCAGATCGAATGCAACCGATAACCCTTTCTGTCCCATTGCCAGGTTGCGACGGTAAA
Organism: Bacillus renqingensis; assembly: GCF_016464375.1. Lineage (GTDB taxonomy): Bacteria > Bacillota > Bacilli > Bacillales > Cytobacillaceae > Neobacillus > Neobacillus renqingensis. Next base: position 188,856 of record NZ_JADDIU010000003.1, on the reverse strand, counting down.
AGGCATTGCTTTCCTCGGCAGTTGAAAATCCTGCATATTGCCTGACAGTCCAAGGACGATTCACATACATCGTAGGGTATGGGCCCCTTGTGTATGGCGGCAATCCAGGCAGATGATCAAGATGTTCGATTCCTTCCCGGTCTTGTTTTGTATAAAGCGGTTTCAGCTTGATCTGCTCATTGGTTTCAAACAGCAAATCTTTGATAGTGTCCCCTATTTCTTGATCAACCCTCTTCTGCCATTCTTCTTTTGTCATTAATGGCTGATCGTCAAACAAGGGTGTATGTTGGAAATCAGGCTTTTTGTGTTTCATCTGCCGTCACCTCCCATTCTTCGAGAATAGCAAGAAGAGTTTGATAGCAATTGCTATTCACATGAATAAACTGGTGTATTCCTTCCGTAAGCCACCGGCGTTGGTTTTCTTTGTCAGGAAGCCCTGCGAGAAAGAAGCTGTGGGTTGGAAATTCTGTTTTCAAGGATGACAACAGTTCATGGCCGATTGATTCATATTGATGATTAGGGCCGCAAAGACAAACAAAGCTGGAGTTGATGGTTGAAATAAACTCCTTGGCATTTTCCAAGCTGAATAACGGCCCGCTTTCAGCTGTTTTGACCCCGCCAGCCGCAAGAAATCCTCTGATAAAATCCAGCCTTGCCTTATACTGCTTTAAATCGCCAAGGCAAAGCATCCCGACAGTTGGAGCTAAACCCGTTTGTTCCGCTAACTTCTTTGCTTTTCTTCGGAGTTTTTCATAGGGTTCTGCCAACCTTCTTTGCGGAATGGCCACTATTTTCGAATTTTCTTTTTTGGCCACATTTGTTTCGTAAGAAACGGTTTCATCAAGTCTTGCATAAACATTTGTGCCGATAATACTTTGCTTTCTTGTCTCAATATCTAGGTTCTTTTTCGAAAAAACTTTGGCAATTTCCTTTTGCAACCAATTCGATTGTAGGCCTTCAAGGATACCACCTTTTGTGTCGATTTCTTGAAAAAATGCCCACGCTTTTTCGGCTAACTCATTTGTCAGTGCTTCGACATACCAAGAGCCGCCAGCTGGGTCTACTACCTTTTGCAACAGTGCTTCTTCTTTTAAAATCAGTTGCATGTTTCGGGCAATTCTTTCGGAGAATGGGCTTGAACCGGTGAGCTCATCAAATGGTTCTACATGTAAATACTGGACACCGCCTAATACAGCAGCAAAGGCCTCGTTAGCCGCGCGAAGCAGATTAACTTCAGGATCATAGATTGTTTTTGTAAAGCGTGAGGTCGCTGCGGAAATCTGCATGCCGCGTACGCTTTCTTCCACACCATATAGTTCCGTTATTCGATTCCACATGATTCTTGCAGCCCGAAGCTTTGCCAGCTCCATAAAAAAGTTTGAGCCAATCGAGAACTGGAATATCATTTTGGAAAGGGCTTTTTCCAGTTCCATGCCGCTTTCGCCCAGCTTCTCCAGATAAAATACACCTGTCGCTGCAGCAATCGCCAGCTCTTGAACGGCATTGGCCCCGCCATTATGATAGATCGTCGTGTCAATAAGAATCGTACGCAAATGAGGAAATTGATTGTCTGCTTGCCTTATATCGTTCTCCCAAATTTGAAGCGCTTTCTCCGGGGCTGCGCCCATCTCGGCAAACAGGGCCATCGGGTCATTGGCAATATAACCGGTTAGCTGTGTCCCATTGTTGGATAGGTTCGTAAGACTGTTTAACAACTCGGTTTGCAGCCATTTCGAATTGATGGCAAATGGATAGTTTTTCGTTGTATCCCCCAGTAATTCTGAAAAGTTAGCAGCAACTTCTTTTGTAACTGCAAAAGATATAGCCGTCTGGCCCTTCTTTACAGAATCATCCAGCTTTTGTTTTAATTCATCAGCTGTTTGGTAAGAAATTTGCTGCGCCACCTTCCACTCGTTTGTATTGTAGCCTAACAGGTCGATACCCCTCCTAAAATCGGCCGCGCCGGGAAATTCCGATACAGGCTGTTCATCTTCTGCTGTATAAAGCGGTTTCAAAACAATCGTTTCATATGTAGTACTTTGTAAAGATTCTAGCTTTTTCCCCTTTAATGATTGCTCAGCTTTCGCTTTCCAGTCTTCTAATGACTTTATTGAAAAGGTCTGATTCTTTATCCGCTCCAACATCCCATCCCCCTTCCGTAATCTATAACTTTATTTTAGAATACAATTGCTGCTCAGGCAATGAAAACAAATAGTTTGTCCCTTATGTGAGAAAAGCGCAAGCGCCCTGATCAGCGGCGTATGGCCTGGAGCGCTCCAACTGAGATAAAGGAAACACGGTGAGCGCAAGCGAACCGATGTTGACTTATCGTAGGGCGGAGAGCGAAGGACACTAGCCGCTAGGGCGCTCCTTGTAAAAGCTATCGCTTTTCCTTCGTGCGATGCTGATGCTGCCGAAGCCTTCCTTGTGGAGCTAGACATTTCTCAAAGTCGAATGATATAAATTCTGGTACTCTAAAAAAACAAGCCGCCAACTTCAGATAAATTGGCGGCCTGCAAATTATAATATACTTTTAATAAATCGAAATTGTCGATTTTGACATGTTTTCAATAATCTCTTTCACTCTCGCGAGGAAGCGGCCGCACACAAGACCGTCCAGTACACGATGGTCCAGCGACATACAGAGATTGACCATATCACGAACCGCAATCATGCTATCGTTCATGACAACGGGACGCTTGACGATAGATTCAACCTGTAAAATGGCTGCTTGCGGGTAATTAATAATGCCCATAGATTGAACGGAGCCAAATGAGCCTGTGTTGTTAACGGTAAAGGTGCCGCCCTGCATATCTTCAGCCTTCAGTTTGCCGTTTCTTACCTTCACTGCAAGCTCAGAAATTTCACGGGCAATTCCTTTAATTGTCTTTTCATCAGCATTTTTGATAACCGGCACAAATAAGGCGTCATCCGTTGCTACGGCAATTGAAATATTAATATCTTTCTTCCGGATAATTTTATCACCGGCCCACATGGAGTTCATTTGTGGGAATTCCTTCAATCCTTGCGCCACTGCTTTGACAAAGAAGGCAAAGAAGGTTAGGTTAAAGCCTTCCTTTTCCTTAAATTCATCTTTAATGCTATTACGATATTCTACAAGATTCGTTGCATCGACCTCTACCATCATCCATGCATGCGGCACTTCATGCTTGCTGCGAACCATATTTGCCGCAATTGCTTTGCGGATTCCTGTTACCGGGATCTCAATATCTCCAGCAGCCAGTGGAACATTGGCAGCTGGCACCGCTGCCGGCTGATTTAGAACAGCAGACTGGCCTTTTTCTTGACTAACAGCCTGCCCGGCTGCAGGTGCTGCTGCTTTTTCTCCAGCAGCCGAAATCCATTGTAATACATCTTTTCTAGTGATCCGTCCGCCAGCACCGGTGCCTGACACCCTCGTTAAATCAATGCCGTGTTCTTGAGATAGTTTTAGGACAGCAGGAGAATAACGTGCTTTGTTCGGCCGCACTGCTGCAGATACAGAGTCTGCGGTACCTTCCAAAGCTTCCGGCTTACTTTCAACTGCCGGGGCTTCCGCGGTAACAACTTCCCCGCCTTCAGTTTCAATCGAACAGATAATTTCCCCAACCGCTATTGTATCACCCTCCGCGGCAATGAGTTCTTTTATCACTCCTGAATAGGATGAGGGTACCTCCGCATTTACTTTATCGGTCATAACCTCGGCAAGCGGATCGTATTTATTCACCCTATCTCCGACTTTCACCAGCCAATTACTAATTGTACCCTCAGTCACGCTTTCGCCCAACTGCGGCATTTTTATTTGTTCTATTGCCAATGAATAACCCTCCTTATTGCTCTGACTAGAATTCAGCTAATTCACGCATTGCTTTTTCTATCTTTTCAGGGTGGACCATAAAGAATTTCTCCATTGTCGGAGCATATGGCATTGCCGGGACATCTGGACCGGCCAGACGTTTAATCGGAGCATCCAAATCAAATAAACAATGTTCTGCGATAATGGCTGCTACTTCTCCGATAATGCTTCCTTCTTTATTGTCCTCTGTCACAAGTAAAACCTTGCCTGTTTTGGCAGCCGCTTCAATAATCGCCTCTTTATCAAGCGGATAAACGGTACGCAAATCGAGAATATGAGACGAGATTCCGTCACCAGCCAATTTCTCAGCTGCTTGCAGGGCAAAATGAACGCAAAGTCCATAAGTAATCACCGTTATGTCTTCCCCTTCACGCTTTACGTCAGCCTTGCCGATTGGCAGCGTGTAGTCTTCTGCCGGTACTTCACCTTTAATTAACCGATAGGCCCGTTTATGCTCGAAAAATAACACTGGATCATTGTCACGAATCGCTGCTTTTAATAGCCCTTTGACATCATAAGGAGTGGAAGGCATCACAATTTTCAAACCAGGCTGGTGTGCAAATACCGCTTCAACAGACTGTGAATGGTAAAGTGCTCCATGAACACCGCCGCCATATGGGGCACGAATAACGAGCGGGCAATTCCAGTCATTATTGGAACGGTAGCGGATTTTTGCTGCCTCGGAGATAATTTGATTGACTGCCGGCATGATGAAATCAGCAAATTGCATTTCTGCAATCGGACGCATTCCGTACATGGCTGCGCCAATTCCGACCCCGGCGATTGCTGATTCAGCCAGCGGTGTATCAATGACTCGCTCTTCGCCAAATTGTTCATATAAACCTTGAGTTGCCTTAAATACACCGCCTTTTTTTCCTACATCTTCCCCGAGGACAAAAACCTTTGGATCCCGCTCCATTTCTTCTCGAATCGCCATTGTTACAGCATCAATATATGAAATTACTGCCATGTTACATCCCCCTATCAATTCCCATAAACGTATTTCAACGCATCCTCTGGCGCTGCATACGGTGCATTTTCTGCATAGTCAGTGGCCTCATTGACCATTTTCATGACACGATGGTTAATTTCCTTCTCCAGTTCATTTGTCATGACATCCGTTTCCTTTAAATAAGCCCCAAATGTAATGATGGGATCTTGTGTTTTCGCCTTTGCCACCTCGTCGGGTGCCCGGTAGGAGCGATCATCATCATCGGAGGAGTGAGGAGTCAGACGATAAGAAACCGTTTCGATTAAGGTAGGTCCCTCGCCGCGTCGACCCCGCTCTGCCGCTTCTCTCACAACCTTGTATACTTCTAACGGGTCGTTGCCATCCACCGTAAAGCCGGGCATACCATAGCCAATCGCCCGGTCAGATACCTTTTCACAAGCCAATTGTTTTTCAATTGGAACGGAGATAGCATATTTATTATTCTCACACATGAAAATGACTGGAAGTTTATGCACACCTGCGAAATTTGCACCCTCATGAAAGTCGCCTTGATTCGAAGACCCTTCTCCAAATGAAACGAAAGAGACGAAATCCTTCTTTTCCATTTTTCCGGCCAGGGCAACACCTACAGCATGCGGCACTTGTGTGGTTACTGGGGATGAACCAGTTACAATCCGATTTTTCTTTTGTCCAAAGTGGCCCGGCATTTGCCGCCCGCCTGAGTTTGGATCCTCGTGCTTGGCGAAGCCTGACAGCATAAGTTCCCTCGGAGTCATTCCAAATGTTAATACCACTCCCATATCGCGGTAATAGGGAAGAACATAATCTTTTTCCCGGTCTAGTGCAAAGGCGGCACCAACTTGAGCAGCCTCCTGCCCTTGACAGGAGATAACGAATGGTATTTTGCCTGCACGGTTCAACAGCCACATCCGCTCATCAATACGGCGGGCCAAGAGCATCGTTTCATACATCTCCAACACTTTTTCATCACTTAATCCTAAGACTTCATGACGCTTTTCTGTCATTAGTTCATCCTCCTTTTGGATAATACTATTTTCCTTTAAACTTAGCCATGAATGGCCTTTCCATCTACAGCCAATGCCGCTTCCCCGATTGCCTCAGATAACGTTGGATGCGGGTGAATTGTATTGGCAATTTCCCACGGTACGGCATCTAAAACAAGCGCAAGCCCTGCTTCCGAAATCATATCGGTCACATGTGGTCCAATCATATGAACCCCTAATAAATCATTCGTCTCTTCGTCAGCAATCATTTTAACAAATCCATCCGACTCACCCAATACAAGCGCTTTTCCAATGGCTCGAAAGGAAAATTTACCAACTTTTACCTTATGACCTTTTTCAATTGCCTCGGTCTCGGTAATCCCTACACTAGCAACCTCTGGACGGCTATAAATACATCGGGAAACTAGATGATAATCAAGCGGTGTCGGATTTTTCCCTGCAATATGTTCTACCGCTGTAATCCCTTCGTGTGAGGCGACATGTGCTAATTGCAGGCCGCCGATGACATCTCCTATCGCATAAATATGGGATTCTTTTGTTTGGTAAAATTCATTTGTGACAATAAAGCCTTTATCGATTTGAATTTCGGTATTTTCAAGGCCAATTCCTTCTGTATTTGCCAAACGTCCAACGGAAACGAGCAGTTTTTCCGCTTTAAACTCTTTTACTACTCCTTTTACCTCCGCAGAGATGGTAACGCCGTTATCTTTCGTAAGAGTTTCAGACAAAACCTTTGCACCTGTTACCATTTTGATGCCCTTTTTCTTCAATAAACGCTGCATCTCTTTTGAAATTTCCTGATCCTCTGTCGGAATAATCCGGTCAGCATACTCAACCACTGTTACCTCAACTCCAAAGTCAGAAAGCATCGATGCCCATTCAATCCCAATCACACCTCCACCTACGATTAGAATAGAATCAGGGAGCGATTCCATTTCCAATGCCTCATCAGAAGACATGACAACATTTCCATCAATTTCAAGTCCGGGAAGGGTCCTTGGCTGGGATCCGGTTGCGATAATCACATTTTTCGGGATAAGCATTTCATTCTCAGCGCCGCTATTCATCTCGACAGAAATTGTCCCGGGCATCGGTGAGAAAATCGACGGACCGAGAATACGGCCAATTCCTTCATAGACATCAATTTTGCCCTGCTTCATTAAATGTTGGACCCCTTTATGAAGCTGGTTAATAATTTGATGTTTTCGCTTTTGAACTTTAGTGAAATCAAGAGATACATCCCCTGTGACGACTCCAAAGTCTTCACCGCGCTTGGTCGTTGCATATACCTCCGCACTTCTTAGCAGTGCCTTACTCGGAATGCAACCTTTATGTAGACATGTACCTCCAAGTTTTCCTTTTTCTACGATTGCTGTTTTTAAACCTAGCTGTGCGGCGCGTATAGCCGCTACATAGCCGCCGGTTCCTCCGCCTAGAATCACTACATCATATTCATGTGCCACTTTGGTTTCCTCCGCATTTCTATATTTTAGCTGTTTTAAAATTTCCAGGATAGACCTTTAGCTTTTCTTCTCCGCGTAAAACACGAAGTGCTCCTTCGGCTAATGCTTGAAGCTCGTTTTCCCCAGGATAGACCAAACAATCTGCAATCCAGTTGATTCGATTCATAATTGCCGTTACAAACTCCTTTCCATATGCTAAACCGCCTGTTAATACAATCGCATCCACTTTCCCGGATAGTACCGCACTGGCAGAACCGATTTCCTTGGCAACCTGATAGGCCATGGCATCATAGATTAATTTTGCTTTCTGATCCCCAGCTGCAATTCGCTCCTCTACCTTCACAGCATCATTCGTCCCCAGATAACCGACAAGTCCACCTTGACCCACAAGCATTTTCATCACTTCTTCCCGGTAATATTCACCTGAAAAACACAAGGCCACTAAATCCCCTGCAGGTACCGTCCCGGCTCGTTCCGGGCTAAATGGTCCCTCACCGTGAAGTCCATTATTAACATCGACAACCCTACCTTGTTTATGGACTCCAACCGTAATTCCCCCGCCCATATGAACAACAATTAGATTCAATTCATTGTAATTTTTCCCATTTTCCTTTGCGAATCTTCTAGCGACAGCTTTTTGATTTAAGGCATGAAAGATACTTTTTCTTTCAATTAATGAGAATCCAGAAATCCTTGCTAATGGTTCTAGTTCATCCACAACAACCGGATCAACAATAAAGGCGGGAATATTCAAGCCCAAAGCAATTTCATAGGCAATTATCCCGCCAAGATTGGAGGCATGCTGGCCGGAATAACCACGCCGTAAGTCCTCGAGCATCCATTCATTGACGGCATAGGTTCCCCCTTCAATCGGTCGAAGCAGCCCCCCGCGTCCACATACAGCATTAAATTTTGAGATATTAATCCCTTCATAATCCAATGTTTCCAGGATGGTTGTTTTTCTAAATTCATATTGATCAATAATATTGGCAAAAGAATTGATGAATTTCGTGTCATGGCGAATTGTTTTTTCAAACATGGATATTTCATTATCGTAGATTCCAATCTTTGTGGATGTCGAACCAGGATTGATGACAAGAATTCGATATTCATTTTCTGGCAATGTCATGACCTCCGAAATAGGATTAAAAATAAAAGCAAAGACGCTGAATGACTCATTCAGCGCTCTGCCAAATCATCAACAAAGCCCTATCTTGATCTTCTGCGGCTTAAAATGTGGTGTCCATTTTGTAAAAATTGACTTCTTGAATTGCGAACTTTTTCAATTCTTTCTTCTGCCATCCGATCCGCCGCCACATAGGTTGGGATACTATCACGCTTTGAAATTTCAATAATTTTTTCAATACTATTATAGATGGTTTCTACCCTTTTCATTGCCCGTTCTTGATTATAACCATATAATTCGTCAGCAACATTAATCACCCCGCCGGCATTGATGACATAATCAGGCGCGTAAACAATGCCCATTTCATGAATGATATCACCGTGGCGCGTATCCTTTAATTGATTATTTGCCGAGCCAGCAATAACCCTGGCCTTTAATTGAGGAATGGTTTCATCATTAATCGTAGCGCCAAGGGCACATGGAGCATAAATGTCACATTCAACCCCATAAATTTCATCTGGATTAACAGCCCGCGCACCAAATTCTTCAACGGCTCGGTTGACAGCTTCTTTATTGATATCTGTTACAATCAGTTGGGCTCCTTCCTTGTGAAGATAGCGGCAAAGGGTATAAGCAACGTTGCCAACCCCTTGGATGGCTACCGTTTTCCCTTCTAATGAATCAGACCCGAAGGCCTCTTTTGCTGCCGCCTTCATACCCAGATATACTCCATAAGCTGTTACAGGGGAAGGATTTCCTGACGAACCAAAGGCCGGTGAAATACCTGTAACATAATCGGTTTCTTCGTGAATTAAATCCATATCGGCAACTGTTGTTCCCACATCCTCCGCCGTAATATAGCGGCCGTTAAGCCCTTGAATATAACGGCCAAAGGCACGGAACATTTCTTCATTTTTATCTTTTCGAGGGTCGCCGATTATGACTGTCTTGCCACCGCCAAGATTTAATCCTGCCGCAGCATTTTTATAGGTCATTCCCTTTGCTAACCGCAGGGCATCTTCAATTGCTGACTCTTCAGATGCATAGGTCCACATTCTCGTCCCGCCTAAAGCTGGACCAAGAGTCGTATCGTGAATAGCAATAATCGCTTTTAAACCGGATTGCCGATCCTGACAGAATACGATTTGTTCATAATCATATTGTTCCAAATACTTAAAAATCTCCATCTTTGTCTTCCTCCTCATATTTAACCTATTCTACTTTAACAGCGCCCGATAAAGCTAAGGCAAGTGAATAAAGCTTGCTTTCTGAACTGTCCGCCCTGGAAGTTAAAACAATCGGCACTTTTGCCCCGCCAACAACCGCAGCAACCTTTGCTTTAGCAAAGTACAGGAGCGACTTATATAATGCATTACCAACCTCAATCGTTGGTACTAACAATATATCAGCACCTCCAGCCACTTCACTGAAAACCCCTTTATGTTCCGCTGCCAAGCTAGATACAGCATTATCTAAGGCAAGCGGTCCATCAATCAGGCAGCCGGAAATTTGGCCTCTTCTGTTCATCATCGTTAGAGCAGCGGCATCCAATGTAGCCTGCATTGCTGGATTAACCACTTCAACCGCAGCAAGAGGAGCCACCTTTGGCTGGTCAATCCCAATCGATTTAGCAATTAAAACAGCATTTTGGACAATTTGTGCCTTTTGTTCTAAATTCGGAGCAATATTCATGGCCGCATCCGTGATCAAGATCAAACGATCAAATCCGGGAATTTCAAATACTGCGGTATGGGATAAAACATTACCGGTTTTTAAACCGAAATCTTTGTTTAATACCGCTTTAAGAAAAATATTCGTCGGAATATTTCCCTTCATTAGGATATCCGCTTCTTTATGATAAACACACTTTACAGCAAGTTCAGCTGCAGAAGCTTTTGAATCTGTATGAACCATCTTTACATTCTTCTGTCTTGAACCTAATAATGTTATCATTTTTTCTTGATTTCCAAAAAGAATAAAACGTGCCAGATGCCGCTCTGATGCCTCGACCACCGCCTCGATGACTTCAGGGTCTTCTGCTGCAGCAACGGCCACAATTTTGCTGCTTACATGGGTTGCTTTTTCAAAAAGTGATTCAAGCAACAAGTTGTCATCAACCCTTTCCTCCCTTAATTGCTATGCCAATCTATTAATATGCAAGTAACATGCCAAAAAAGCAAGTATGAAAACGCTTCATTTTTTTTGTTCTTTACCTGCAATAATCTTCTTACTATGAAAATTATTGCATGCTATTATTTTCAAGCTTATATTTTTCTAGCTTGTAATACAAATTCCTAACTGATAATCCCAGTGTTTTCGCCGTTAATGTCTTGTTTCCGTTCAATCGCTTCAACACTTGTTGAATGATTTTGGCCTCATGCTCCTCCATCATATCGGATAAAGTCCGCCCAGCGGTGATGAAATCGGTACCGCTATTTTGGGGGTGCTCATTTCCAAACTGTTTAGTATGTAATTCTGGTAAATGATGAACATCGATGTTCGTTTCATAATAATTCATAAAGATCATCGCTCTACCTAGAATATTTTCTAATTCCCTAACGTTTCCAGGCCAGTCATAGTTCATCAACTGAAATAGTGCTGCCTCCGTTATCCCTTCAACATTTCTGCCATAATCCCGGTTTATTTTTTGAATCAGTCGATTGCAAAGGACAGGAATATCTTCCTTTCGACTTCTAAGGGGCGGAATATGGATGGGCATTCGATTTAGACGATAATACAAGTCTTCCCTAAACGTTCCTTTAGCAATACTTTTTTCCAAATTGACATTTGTTGCAGCGATAATCCTTACTTGAATGGAAATAGGCTTCGTTCCGCCGACACGAATAATTTCACCTTCTTGAAGAACACGCAGCAGCTTTGCCTGAGTATTTGCGGAGATTTCGCCGATTTCATCAAGAAAAATGCTGCCGTTATTCGCCTCCTCAAACAAGCCCCTCTTTCCTCCCCTTAAGGCACCGGAAAAGGCCCCTTCCTCATAACCGAATAATTCGCTTTCCAACAGGGATTCTGAAATGGCAGCGCAATTTACACGAATAAATTTGTTATATTTCCGATCGCTGGCATTATGTATGGCGTGGGCAAACAACTCTTTTCCTGTTCCTGATTCCCCGCGCAAAAGGACGGTTGCCGGTGTTTTTGCGCCAAGCTTGGCCTGTTCAATCGCTAACAACATTTCATCCGATTTACCGATAATATCCTCAAAGGTGTATTTTGCTTCAAGCTTTCGGATTAACTGTCGGGCCCGATTCAATTCCCTGCTGAGTGATTTCATCTCCGACATATCGTGAACAACACCCACACTGCCTTTTAACTTCCCGCTAACGATGATCGGTGCCACATTTACAATCACTTCCCGTTTATTTGGGCCCACTTTCATTGGCACTCCCCGTACTGCCCGTCTTGTTTGCAGCACCTTCATATGCATGCTCTCCCCTTCGGAAATATCAGCTGTGGCGGGCTGACCAATCACCTGCTCCTGCGTGAGCCCTGTGATTCGGGTATAGGCGGGATTAATCAGGATGCCCCTTCCGTTTTCATCGACGACTGATATCGCATCATCACTGGAATGGATAATCGCCTGTAGCATGGTTTGAATTTCCTTTAAATCAGTAATCTCTTCAGCAAGGTTTACCACTTCGGTAATATCTTTAAAAACAGCAACCGCTCCAATTAAACTTCCATTTTCTTCAATAATCGGAATTCGGGTAGTTATGATTTTTCGGCCATTCCCCAAAACCATTTCCTGATTTGTTTCCATTCTGCGAGTTTCGAGGATTCTTGGCAAACGGCTGTGCGGGATAACTTCCACGACATATTTTCCTATCGCTTCATCTTTCCTTACTCCCATCATTTCTTCAGCTCTTCTGTTAAATAAAATTACAAAACCTCGTTTATCAATGACCACCATACCATCATTTGTCGCGTTAAAGATCAGCTCCTGCAGATAGGATTCATGCTGGTGCTTCAGAATCAGTTCTTCTTTTTCCTCCATTAGTTTTGCCACGAGAAAGGCTACACTGCCTGGAATTAACACTGTTTTTTTATTTTTCTCATCTCGTAAGATTTGAAAGATTTTTTCATCACCAGTTACTTCAATAATGATATCGATGTTTTCAGATAAAAACGGCCGCCAATCGGTACCGGTTATGATTCCTTCTTGTTGGGCCAGTAATATTCCCGGTGCATCGATCTTTCGGTCGATTACAGCAAAAACATGAAGCACTTCAGATTCTTTTAAGATTTTTAAAATCGCTGTACCACCTTTTCCTGCACCTACAATCAACACCTTTTGCATGATTCCACCCCTTTTAAGACAGAAATTTTTTTCATGGAATTTATGCAATATTTTTCACAATAAATTGTATCGCTAAACTGAACTCTTGACAAATTTAATCTATGTACTATTATTTTTTTGAGATGTTCATTAAACAGGGAAGGAATTATTTATGACTCGTATAATTGCCCTCTTGATTCTATTAATTCCCGGATTTTTAGCAGCTCTAGGAATTAAATTAATGCGTGATATGACTTTTGGAGTGCTTCAGGCGCCATTTACCCATTTATGGCTGCAATTTCTTGTCGGGTTATTATTATTCGTACTTGGTCTTTGGTTTGTTGCTGGTTTTATTTTTCACCGTGATCGAAAAAGAAATAAAATCCAAGCCCGTTTAAGACAGAAAAAATAAAAGAGGCCTTAAGGCCTCTTTTCATATTGTTTCTTTATTTTTAGCGCCTTTACAGGATTATCTGTAATCACTGCTGTGCAATTCAATTTAAACAGACGTTTTAGATCTGTCTCTCTATTAACGGTATAGGGTCGTACGGCAATTCCATTTTCCATTGTCGTTGTAATGATATGATCGGGAATGGTTGAATGCTTCGGATGGATTCCTTTTGCTCGGATGGATTGGGAATAAATCCATGGCATATAAATTGCTTCAAGAAAAAGAGGTGCTGTTTCAATTTCCGGTGCTAACCGGTAGCTGTAGACAATACTGTAATGGTTAAACGAAGAAATAATAATTCTATCTGTTAATTCATATTTTCTTACAAGCTCGATTACCTTTTCCTCCATTCCTTCATAAGGGAACAGACCATTTTTCATTTCAATATTGCATAATAGCTTATTCGTTTTCAGCCATTCAAAAACCTCAATTAAGGCAGGAATCGGTTCCTTTTTGAAGCCTTTTTTATTGGCGTTAAGTTTTCTTAACTCTTTATACGAGAAGTCTTTAACAAACCCATGACCACCAGTCGTTCGGTCGACCTTTTCGTCATGAATCACAACGATTTCACCATCTCTCGTTAATTGTACATCAAGCTCTACACCATCTGCCCCGGCTTTTTCAGCGCCGATAAAAGCACTCATGGTATTTTCGGAGAAAGAAGCGGAGTAACCTCGGTGGGCAAATATTTGTGTCATCTCTTCACTTCCTAACATTAAAGATACGGCAACATGAAATAGCCTTTTAAACGAAAAATACCTATAGAACAGATTATGCGGGAGAAGTGAAAAAAGCCTCAATTAAGAGGCTTTCTCTTACATTTAAGATGCTTTATGTTCGAGACGGAGTTTATCGGCGACCATGGCGATGAACTCTGAGTTGGTCGGCTTCGCCTTGGACATGCTGACAGTATAACCGAATAAAGAAGAAATGGATTCAATATTTCCGCGGCTCCAGGCTACTTCAATTGCATGGCGGATAGCTCTTTCTACACGGCTTGCGGTCGTGTTATATTTTTTCGCAATGTCCGGATATAACACCTTTGTAATGGATCCCAACAGCTCAATATCTTTATAAACCATGGCAATCGCTTCACGCAAATATAAGTATCCTTTTATATGTGCCGGAACCCCTATTTCATGAATAATGCTGGTAATACTGGCATCAAGATTTTTAGGTTTTGACTCCGACTGGGAACGATAATGGGGTAATGAACCTTTACGTGAAGTCATTGTATGGCCGCCTACACCGCTTACCTGACGGATATGATTGCCTAAATTCTCCATATCAAATGGTTTTAAGATAAAGTAAGATGCCCCAAGTTCAACTGCTTTTTTCGTAACATCTTCCTGTCCAAATGCGGTTAACATAATCACATTCGGAAGTATTCCTTTCTTAAAATCACGAAGCCGTTCAAGAACTGCCAAACCGTCAAGATGCGGCATAATAATATCTAAAACGAGCACATCCGGTTCGATTGTATTAAGCAAATCTAAACATTCTTGACCGTTATGAGCTACACCAACCACTTCCATATCATCCTGTGAGGAGATATAGTCCTCTAATAATCCAACCAATTCTCTATTATCATCCACGACACACACTTTTATTTTATTCAACTTTTGTTCCTCCTCAAATAAATACAATCCCTATTTTTTATTGTTTATCTTTTTTAGCCCTACCCTTTTATTCTAAATTAGAAATTCGACAATGCAACAAAAAACCCTTTCATTTTTTTAATATTTCTTAAAATAGTGATAAAATCTCATCTTTTCTTCGTTTTTCTTTCCTTTTCGACGTAATCCGCATTTTTCCCCAAAAAACGCAAGTGATTTTTAAAGAAAAGCTATGATAAAAAGAAGCAAAATAGGAAAAAAGACCTATTTTGCTTTGCATTTAATGATTCAATTTTATCCAGCTTTGCTTTTCGGCATTTCGTATATATTAATTCCTGCTTCATGCAGCATCCATTCAATATGGACCCCATAACCAGAGGTTGGATCGTTCACAAATACATGGGTTACAGCTCCGACCAGTTTGCCATTTTGAATAATCGGACTACCGCTCATTCCCTGAACAATGCCTCCAGTTTTTTCTAGAAGTTTAGGGTCGGTTATTTTAATAACCATGCCTTTTGTAGCCGGAAACTTTTGCGGGATTGTGCTGACAATTTCTACGTTAAATTCCTCCACCTTATCATTATTCACTACTGTCAAAATCTTCGCTGGTCCTTCCTTGACTTGATGTGATAAGGCAATAGGAAGCGGTTTATCCATTATACCATTTGACAAATCCTTATTTAACCTTCCAAATATGCCAAATGGACTATTCTTATTTATATTTCCGACAATTTCACGATCATTTGAGAAACGTGCCAGTTTTTCTCCTGGATCTCCGTTGCTCCCCTTTTCAATGGAAGTTACAGTGGAACGAACAATTTGTCCGTCTTCCACTACAATTGGCTGCTTTGTATCCATGTCTGATATGACATGCCCGAGAGCACCATACTTTTTAGAATCCGGGTGAATAAAAGTCATAGTTCCAATTCCTGCAGCGGAATCCCTAATATATAATCCCAGCTTAAAGGAATTTTCATCTTTATCTTTTAACGGGGTAAGCTTTGTTCTGAATTTTCCTTTTTCACGACTGATAACCATATCTAAAGCTTTCTTACTTTGACCAGCGGCCTGAACATATGGGGCGACATCTGTCATATTTTCAATTTTATTTCCGTTAATTTCCGTTATAATGTCTCCAACTTTAATTCCTGCCATTTCACCTGGAGACTTTTTTCCTGTTTCGGTATTCACTAAGTGGTGACCAACCACTAAAACGCCAACTGTATTTAATTTTACGCCAATGGACTGCCCGCCGGGACGTATCCGAAAATCTTTTAATACATTTACATCGACCTTTTTAATTGGAATACCAGCATATTCTAACCACATCTCATTTTTGCCTGTTTTTGTGGCTTGCATTGAAACAGTACGTTTTTCCTGATTAAGTGAGATATTTGAATCAGATTTGAGCTCGGCTGTAACCGGGGCAGCCTTTTGTATTTGAACATTCTGTCCTTCAAACATTGTGATTGTCTTTGGAATACTTACATATTGACGTATCGGTTGAAAAAAAATAATACTGATTAATGAAACAAGGAGAATTCCACCAATTATCTTTCTAATCATCTCTAGCTTCATCTTTTCACTCTCCTCGCTTCTATTTGTTGCAATAAAAATGGCTACATCCTTAATTTTGCCTCCTTGATAGCCATTTATAACTGCGTTCCATATAAAAAAGCTACCCAAGTTGGATAGCTTTTCAATTTTTTTTAGTGATGGCGGCTAACTGCAGTAGCTCCTCAGCGTGTTGCTTTGTTAATTCGGTGATTTCCACCCCGGAAATCATTCGGCTAATCTCCTTAATTTTCTCCTCTTTCCTTAAAGGGGTAACAGCTGTTGATGTCCGTCCGTCTTTCACTGTCTTGGATATTAACAAGTGAATGTCTGCCATTGCCGCAACTTGAGGAAGATGAGAAATACATAAGACTTGAGAATCAAGCGCCACTTTGTATATCTTCTCAGCAATTGCCTGGGCAACCCTGCCGCTAACACCGGTATCAACCTCATCAAAAATAATCGATGTCACACCTTGATGCTTGGAAAAAATACTTTTTAAGGCCAGCATGATTCGCGACAGCTCCCCTCCAGAGGCAACCTTTGACAGTGGCTTAAGGGGTTCACCGGGATTTGTCGAAATATAAAATTCGACATGATCGACACCATTTTTCGAAAAGTGGTCCTGTGCTGTTTCAAAGTGAATCTCAAAGACGGTTTTTTCCATGTATAATTCCTTTAATTCTTTGTGGATTAATCCCGTTAGCTTTTCTCCCCATTTATGGCGCAGTTCCGTCAATTGTTTTGCTTCAAGGAGTAAATCCTTTTTAATTGAGGCGAGTTCTGCTTCCAATTCACCAATATGTGTTTCTTTATTTTGGATGGTTTCTATTTCCTCTTCAATTTTTGCTGCATATTCGAGTATTTCCTGAATTGTTTTTCCATATTTTCGTTTTAACGTGTTTATTTCATTCAAACGGTCTTCAATTTCATTCAATCTTTGCGGATCATATTCCATAACATCTAATGCATTGCTTAATGTCCGTGCCGCATCCTCTAACTGGTAAAAGCTGTTCGCTACAGCTTCGAAGACTTCCTTATAGGCTTCATCAAGCGCTGCCGCATCCTCTAGGTGCCCCATCGTCATGCCCACCCAATCAAGCCCTTTTTGT
This sequence comes from Bacillus renqingensis, assembly GCF_016464375.1. Lineage (GTDB taxonomy): Bacteria > Bacillota > Bacilli > Bacillales > Cytobacillaceae > Neobacillus > Neobacillus renqingensis. The sequence continues at coordinate 171,404 of NZ_JADDIU010000003.1, read as the reverse complement.
TCGCCCTGCAGGGCAGTTGCTGCTAATTGAACAGCTTCAAAAACCTTTTCAAAATTCGCCAGTTTTCTTTTTTCCTCATAAAGTTCATCATCTTCATGGAGCTTTAAATTCGCCTTCTGTATTTCATCCAATTGAAACATAATTAAATCAAGTCTATGGGCCATTTGCTGGTCGTTTTCACTAAGAGCCTTCAGCCGATTTTGTGTTTGTTCATAACGATGAAATACTTGCTGATATTCCTGAAGCGAAGCAGCAATCTCCGCAGCGCCGAATTGATCAAGTAGTGGTAAATGTCTTGTTTCATCCATTAGTTCTTGATGTTCATGCTGGCCATGAATATCGACAAGAGTGGCACCGATTTCCCGGAGTGTGGAGATGGTGACCAATTTTCCATTAATGCGGCAGACACTTTTTCCGGTTCGGGAAATGTCACGCCGCAAAATTACCATTCCTTCTTCTATATCGATTCCCAGCTCCAGCGCTTTTCTATAAACAGGATGATGGCTATCATCCATTTGAAATAGCCCTTCTATTTCTGCTTTTTCCTCGCCATGACGGACAAATTCTGCTGACCCTCTGCCACCCGTTAACAAATGGATAGCATCAATGATGATTGACTTTCCTGCCCCGGTTTCTCCGGTTAGAACAGATAAACCTTTCTCAAAGGAAATCGACAGCTTTTCAATTATGGCAAAATTCTTTATTGAAAGTTCAGCAAGCAAGAAATACTCCCCCTATTTAAAGCATATCAAGGAACCGATTTGTAATGATTTCAATATCTTCCGGTGTTCGACAAATAATGAGAATCGTATCATCACCACAAATTGTTCCAATTATTTCTTCCCAATCCAGATGATCAATCAGTGCTCCGATCGCCATGGCATTTCCCGGGAGACATTTCATGACCAATAAATGTCCCGCTGAATCAATTCGGACGAATGCATCAACTAGTGCCCGTTTTAATTTTTGTAATGGATTAAATCTTTGATCGGCAGGCAAACTGTATTTATAACGTCCATCACTTAAAGGAACCTTTACAAGATGTAGCTCTTTAATATCGCGAGAAATGGTCGCTTGGGTAATATTATAGCCTGCCGCTTTAAGCGCATCGACTAACTCATCCTGTGTCTCAATATCGTTGCCTGCAATAATTTCTCTAATTTTAATATGGCGTTGTCCTTTATTCATTTTGTCACCCCAACGTTTGCATATATGAATATTGTAGTAAATTGTCGTTTCATCCTTATGTTAGCCCATTCTACCAGAATTGTACATTTTTTATTGATAAAAATACATAAAAGGATAAGCACCTGCCTATCCCTTTATCCCTGATTCCTATGGAATTCCATATGCGCCTGATTCACAACTTCTTCGGGCGTTACTGGCAGCTGATTGACACCAAATTCCTTCTCACCACCCCATTTAAGATGAAGCAGGAATTCAATATTACCGTGTCCGCCGGTGATGGGTGAATACGATAAATTACGAACCACATATCCTTGCTTGATTGAAAAATCAATGATTTTTTCAATTACTTGGAGATGAACTTTCTTATCACGGACGATCCCTTTCCTTCCGACTTGTTCCCGTCCTGCTTCAAATTGCGGTTTCACTAATGCTACGACATCACCGCCGGTTCCAAGAAGTGTTTTTAATGTCGGTAAGATTAATGTTAGCGAAATAAAGGAAACATCTATCGTAGCAAAGTTCGGCATTTCTTCCTGTAAGTCAGCAGGGGTTACGTAGCGAAAGTTGGTTCTTTCCATCACTATTACACGGGCATCCTGACGAAGCTTCCAGGCAAGCTGATTATAGCCGACATCAAGGGCATAGACCCGTTTGGCGCCATTTTGTAAGGCACAGTCCGTAAACCCGCCGGTTGATGCCCCAATGTCTAACAATACTTTATTAGTGACATGAACATCAAACACTTTTAAAGCCTTTTCCAGCTTTAATCCCCCGCGGCTGACATAAGGCATTATATTGCCTTTTACTTTAAGCGGGGTGTCTATTTTGACCTTTTCACCGGGCTTTTCTAAACGCTCCTCATTCGTATACACAAGTCCTGCCATGATGGCCCGTTTTGCTTTTTCCCGTGTATCAAAAAATCCTCTTTCCACAAGTAGTACATCTACGCGTTCTTTATTTTTCATGTTTTAAGCCCTTTGTTGTTTTTTCCTTGCCATAATCGAGATTCGTTTCACAACCTCATCCGCCGTTAAGCCAATCTCTTCTAAAAGAGAGGGTACATCTCCATGTTCAATAAATTGGTCCGGAATTCCCATTCTGTCAATAGGAGTATGGAAAAATGCCTCTGACTGGGCATACTCAAGTACAGCACTCCCAAATCCGCCTTGTAAAACCGCCTCTTCGATAGTCAGGATGGGGATATTTTCATTGAGTAAAGAGTTGAGCATTTTTTTATCTAATGGCTTAATAAACCTCGCATTGATGACTCTTACAGATATCCCCTGTTTTTCAAGTTTAACCGCGGCATCCATCGCCATCGGGATTGTCGTCCCAAAGGTTAAAATAGCAGCATCATATCCATCTTTTAATACTTCCCAAGTACCGATTGGAATCCTTTTTAATTCCTTATCAAGCGCTACACCGAGGCCATTACCGCGTGGAAATCTCATGGCAATCGGACCATCATTATAACTTAAAGCCGTAAAGACCATATGCTGTCCTTCGTTCTCGTCCTTCGGCATCATCAATACAATATTGGGAACATGTCTTAGGAAGGCAATATCGAACACTCCCTGATGGGTTTCGCCGTCTGCGCCAACCAATCCGGCACGGTCTATCCCAATAAAAACATTTAAGTTTTGCCGGCAAATATCATGAACAACCTGATCATACGCCCGTTGTAAAAAAGTCGAATAAATCGCTAAAAATGGTTTCATTTTTTGTGTTGCTAAACCCGCCGCGACTGTTGCTGCATGTTGTTCGGCAATCCCAACGTCGTACATGCGATCAGGAAATTCACCCGCAAATCCTTCAAGCTTGGAGCCTACAGGCATCGCTGGCGTAATCGCCACGATTCGGTCATCGCTTCGAGCTAACCTACGAACCGTTTCACTTACCAGGCTGCTCCATGCCGGAGGCTGCTTTTTGCTCGGTTTCAAGAAGGCACCAGTGTCCATCTTATACGGTCCAGTACCGTGCCAAGTCCCGGTTTTATCCACTTCAGCAGGGCGGAAGCCTTTCCCTTTTTTTGTAATGACATGAAGAAGAATAGGACCTTGTGTCTTTTTCGCATAGCTGAAGTTTTCAAATAAGGCTTCGAAATTATGGCCATCGATGGGGCCAAGATACGTAAAGCCTAGCTCCTCAAAAAACATCCCGGAAACAAATAAATATTTGAGACTGTCCTTAATTCTCTCAGCTGTAGCAGCCAGTTTGCCGCCAACAGCTGGGATCTTTTTCAGCAATACTTCTAGCTCATCTTTGACCCATTGATATTTTCCGGCCGTTCGTAATTGACCAAGAATATTGTGCAGCGCCCCTACATTGGGAGCAATCGACATTTCATTGTCATTTAAAATGACAATCATGTCTTTTCTCTCGTGACCAATATGATTCAGCGCTTCCAAAGCCATTCCGCCGGTTAATGCGCCATCACCAATTACCGGGATAACATAGTTCTTTTCCTTTTTCAAGTCACGAGCAATGGCCATTCCCATAGCGGCTGAAAGGGATGTCGAGCTGTGGCCTGTTTCCCATACATCATGCTCGCTTTCTGCCCTTTTTGGAAAACCACATAAACCTTTAAATTTTCTGAGTGTATCAAATTCACTTGCTCTTCCTGTAAGAATCTTGTGTACATAAGATTGGTGTCCGACATCCCAAATAATCTTATCCGTTGGACTGTTAAAACATTTATGCAATGCTATTGTTAATTCAACCACGCCCAAATTGGGACCGATATGCCCCCCAGTCACCGACAGCTTTTCAATCAAGAATTGCCGAATTTCCAGACTTAACGCCTCAAGCTCTTTGTTCGACATTCCTTTTAAGAAGGATGGGTCTTTTATTGATAACAGATCCATTGATGGACCACTCACTTTCCTACTATTTCTTCTCTGGAAAAAGAGGCACCAGCGCCACATAATCCAAAAAATAGCCGCTAACACAAGTGTGTAACGGCCTATCCACTATAAATACATTAAAATGATTATAACACAGTTAGTTCATTGTCTCAAATTCCCGTAGTTTTAGTGATTTCTTGATGCCACTAAGTCCGTAATTTCTAAAAGGAGGTTCGTCTCTAATCCCGTCTTTGCCAAATTAGCTTTTGCCAGGTCAATTTGCTTTCGTAATGCTGCCTGTGCCCCTTTTAACGATAACAATTGTGGGTATGTACTCTTATGATTGGAGGTATCACTGCCAACTGGCTTGCCCATTAATTGTTGGTTCCCAACTAAATCAAGGATATCATCTTGAATTTGAAAGGCAAGTCCAAGATGATGGGCAAATCCAGACAGCCCGGTTAACTGGCTCTCGCTTGCTCCGGCCAGCATTGCTCCCGCTAAGACACTAAACCTTAACAGCTTCCCTGTCTTATGGATATGGATATAGTCAAGCTCCTCGAGGGTTAATATTTTCCCCTCGCCTTCCATATCAGCAACTTGCCCGCCGACCATTCCTTCCGCCCCTGCAGCCTTAGCCATTTCTACGATTACATTTAATTTAGTAGCTGGTGAAGCAAAATCATCTGGAATTTTGTTCATCACTTCAAAACTATAAGTTAAAAGGGCATCACCAGCCAGAGTTGCTATGGCATCACCAAAAATTTTATGATTCGTTGGCTTTCCCCTGCGGAGATCATCATTATCCATGCTTGGTAAATCGTCATGGATTAAGGAATAAGTATGGATCATCTCAATCGCAGCAGCAGCGTACAGCCCATTTTTGGCATCAATTCCAAACGCCTCAAGGGTCGCAAACAATAGCAGCGGACGGATACGCTTACCTCCAGCTTCAAGAGAATAGATCATGGATTCTTTTATAATAGTTGGAGCGTTAAGTTCCTCAACTAGTTGTCGAAGTTTTTCATCCAACAGTTGTTTATATTTTTGGGCAAATACATCCACACTTTGAGATTCCAACGCTATTCCTCCTCATTTATCGAAAAGCTCTCCGTACGTCCATCCTCTGTGATGATCTTTGTTAATTGCTCCTCAACCGTTTTTAATTTATCATGGCAAAGTTTGGATAATTCCATTCCTTGTTTATAATAAATTACCGCCTCTTCTAAAGGTACATCTCCCTGTTCAAGTTTTTCGACAATTTCTTCTAAGCTTGTCATGGCTTCTTCAAACGTTATTTTATTTTCAGTCTTCACGTTTTTCGCTCCCCTTTATATTTTCCACTTTACAAACAAGACTGCCGTCTGTAACCTGAATCTGTACCCGGTCTTCTACCTTTACTTGTTTTACACTTTTCACAAGCCGATTTTCTTCCGTATAGGCAAGACTATAGCCCCGTTCCATAATTTTCAATGGGCTTAATGCCTGCAAGGTAACAATCAATCGTTCAAAGTCTGTTTGTTTTTTGGATAAAATTTGCCCCATTGACCGCTTTAACTCTTTTTCTACCCGTTCAGAACGTAATTTTGCCTCTCCTAATAGTTCTTTAGGATTTTTACGTTGTAATCGGTTGAACAGCACCTCATGTTGATCTTTTTTCAAATAAGTCAATCGCGATGTCCCGCGGACTAATATTTCTGTCAATTTGTCAACCTGCTCCAGCTTTTGTTGATAAAGTCTGTGCGGGTAACGAAAGGCATAGGATTTTTGCACACGCTGCAAGCGTTCCTTTTCAAAACGGAATTTCTCCTGCATGACACGGAGCAGCCGCGTTTGCCGCTGCAAAATGCGGTCCATTAACTCTTCGATGCTTGGAACAGCAAGTTCAGCTGCCCCGGTTGGCGTAGGAGCCCTTAAGTCAGCAACAAAATCGGCAATGGTAAAATCTGTTTCATGACCAACCGCTGAGATAACGGGAATGGTTGAAGCATATATCGCCCGGGCAACAAGCTCTTCATTAAAAGCCCACAGTTCTTCTATTGACCCGCCTCCCCGGCCAACAATTAAAATATCGATATCCGGCCAGCTGTTGGCTTTTTCAATTGCCTTTGCAATCGAAGATGCTGCCTGATTACCCTGGACAAGGACAGGGAAGACAAGGATATTGACAATTGGATAGCGTCTTTTAATGGTCGTAATCACATCCCTAATCGCGGCACCGGTAGGGGAAGTAATCACCCCAACTGTTTTCGGAAATGGCGGCAGTGGCTTTTTCTTATCCGGGGCAAATAACCCTTCTGCTTCAAGTCTTTGTTTCAATTGTTCATATGCCAGGAATAATTCACCAATGCCGTCCGGCTGCATTTCTCTAATATAGATCTGATACTGGCCGCTCGGTTCGTAGACAGTGATCTCCCCTTTTACAATCACTTTCATTCCGTTTTCAGGCAAAAATTTCATCATGCGTGAATGGCTTGCAAACATAACAGCTAGAATGCGGGCCTTCTCGTCTTTTAAGGTAAAATACATATGACCGCTTGAATGCTGCTTAAAGTTAGAAATTTCACCTCTAACGTGAATATCACGTAAATGCGGATCGGCATCAAATTTTCGTTTTATGTATTTGGTTAACGAATTTACAGATAAGTATCGTTGCTTCTGCATAGTAGTAGCCCCTTAAGCGTTAAAAAATAGTGTGATTGATGAAAAATCTGTCCTGTCCTTACCTGTTATTTTTATAAAGATATGGACATGAATGGGTTAGCGAGCGGTACTCTCCGCTGCTGACTTCACCGTATTGTACATCAGCATCGTAATGGTCATTGGACCAACTCCCTTTGGTACCGGGGTAATATAACCTGCCTTCTGGCTCACTTCTTCAAAGTCTACATCACCGCAAAGTTTCCCTGCCTCATTACGGTTAATCCCGACATCAATCACAACAGCACCCTCTTTGATATGGTCTGCTTTGATGAAATTGGCGATTCCAACAGCGGCTATTAGAATATCTGCCTGTCTTGTATGAAACATTAGATCCTTCGTTCTAGAGTGGCAATAGGTTACAGTTGCATGCTGGTTGAGCATTAACTGTCCTACAGGCTTCCCAACGATATTACTTCTTCCCACTACAACTACATGCTTTCCGGAGACTGAAATTCCTGTTTCTTCAAGCAGCACCATAATTCCGTACGGCGTACATGGTAGAAACGCATTCTGCCCTGTCATCATCCTGCCAATATTTATCGGATGAAAGCCATCCACGTCCTTTGCAGGGGAAATAGATTCAATCACTTTTTTCTCATCGATATATTTTGGAATGGGGAGCTGAACCAATATCCCATGAATTTGAGGGTCTTGATTCAATTCATCAATTTTCGCCAGCAGTCCTTGTTCCGAAACGTCTTCAGGCATTTCAATCAGTATGGAATGCATGCCAAGCTCTTCACACGCTTTTTGTTTATTTCTGACATATGTGCGAGAAGCATGATTATTCCCAACAAGAATCACCGCTAAACCAGGGGTTACACCTATTTCTTTTAATTCTTGTACCTGCTTCGCAATCTCTACTCTCTTTTTTGCCGCGATTTCTTTACCATTAATAATTTCTGCCGTCATACCTTTTGCTTCCTCCCCTTTTAAGATCTTCATAACGGAAATGCTAAAGCGTTTGTTTCACTTTTGAAAGAACAGCGTTAATAAACTTGCTCGATTGATCGTCTCCATAAATCTTTGCAATTTCGATTGCTTCATCTAAAATAACTTTGTTCGGCACATCATCTTGCAAGAACTTCAATTCATAAGCAGCTAATCTTAACAAGTTGCGATCTACAATTGCCAGCCTGTCAATAGACCATTTTTCAAGGTTTTCGCTGATTAAGCGGTCAATTTCCGCTTTATGCTCCACAACTCCTAAAACCAGCCTCGATAAATAATCGTCCCCTGCCTCCCCATTTAAAACATGTTCAATTGCCGAAGATGGATCACTGCCGCTTACATCAATTTGAAAAAGAGCCTGTAATGCCTTTTCTCTCGCTGTTCTTCTCTTCATTATATCGTTTTCTCCTTTTAAGAAAGTAACTTACCATGATCAATTTTCTATCCTGTAAATAGTATTTAACAAAACGATAATAGCATAACTATTTCTACTATGCACCTGAAAAAAAGAAAAAGCCACAGGATATGATCCTTTGGCTTCCCCACTTTATACTTCTTCCTCAACGACCGGTTCTTGTTTCGGAGTTTCAAATTGCACTCCAACGATATGGATGTTTACTTCCTCCGGGTCTAGTGCCGTCATATTGAGCAAGGCCTGGCGAATATTTTCCTGTATCTTTCCAGCAACAGTTGGAATGGATACACCAAAATTCATCAAGCAGTAGATATCAATGATGATTCCGGACTCTGTCAGCTCTACTTTGACACCTTTTCCATGATTTTTCTTCCCTAACCGTTCAACAACACCGGTAGCAAAATTGCCCCGCATCCCGGAAACACCCTCCACCTCGGAAGCAGCAATACCGGCAATGACTTCAATCACCTCAGGGGCAATTTCAATTTTTCCATGACTGTTGTTTCCTTGATCCATTTCTAACATACTTAATTCGCTCATTCAAAACACCTCCAGTTTTTTTAAACTGACTTCATTACATCGTACAATTCCAGAAATTTGGTATTGAACTGACCTTCCACAAAAGCCTCATGCTCCAGCAGTTTTAAATGGAATGGAATCGTTGTGTGGATGCCTTCTACGATAAACTCGCTGAGTGCCCGTTTCATCCTGGCGATTGCCTCATCGCGACTAGCACCATAAGCAATCACTTTGGCGATCATGGAATCGTAATAAGGCGGAATGGTGTATCCCGGATAAGCAGCTGAATCAACACGAACCCCTAATCCTCCAGGGGGTAAATACATTTTGATTCTACCAGCGGACGGGAGAAAATTCTTTTCGGGATTTTCCGCATTAATGCGGCATTCAATGGCCCAGCCGGTAAAGGTAACATCTGCCTGCGATAAGGATAACTTTTCACCATTTGCTATACGAATCTGTTCTTTGATAAGGTCAATTCCGGTAACCATTTCTGTTACAGGATGCTCCACCTGAATCCTCGTGTTCATTTCCATGAAATAAAATTGGCGATTGCGGTAGTCATATATAAATTCTACCGTTCCTGCACCTGAATAATCAACTGCTTTTGCCGCTTTTACCGCTGCATTTCCCATTTCTTCGCGGGTTTCCCCATCAAGGGCAGGCGAAGGTGTTTCCTCAAGCAGCTTTTGCAATCTGCGCTGGATGGAACAATCTCTTTCACCTAAGTGAATCGTATTTCCGAAATTATCGGCAAGTACTTGGATTTCAACATGACGAAAATCTTCAATATATTTTTCAATGTATACACCAGGGTTGCCAAACGCCGTTAACGCTTCCTGCTGGGTAATATTGATTCCTTTTATTAATTCCTGCTCATTTTTGGCGACACGAATTCCTTTACCGCCTCCGCCGGCTGTTGCTTTAATAATCACCGGATACTGGATCTGTTCGACAAGCTTAAGAGCCTCTTCAATATCGTTAATAATCCCTTGTGAGCCCGGTACAATTGGTACACCCGCTTCTCGCATTGTTTCTCTTGCGATATCCTTTGTTCCCATTTTGGAAATTGCTTCTGGACTCGGTCCAACGAAGGTAATATTGCATTCCCGGCATAGCTCCGCAAAATCGGCATTTTCTGCTAAGAAACCATATCCTGGATGTATGGCATCACAAGCTGTGAGTTTAGCGACACTAATAATATTGGCGACGTTTAAATAACTGTCCTTCGAAGATGTGGGTCCAATGCAATATGCTTCATCCGCCAGCTGAACATGAAGGGCCTCCCGATCCGCTTCGGAATAAACCGCTACAGATTCAATCCCCATTTCCCGGCAGGCACGAATAATCCTTACTGCAATTTCTCCCCTGTTTGCAATTAACAGTTTTTTTATCATCCTGTTTACCGCTCCTTACTTAAGGCTTTACTAGAAATAAAGGCTGTCCGTATTCTACTAATTGTCCATTTTTTGCAAGTACCTCGACGATTTCGCCTTCTACTTCCGCTTCGATTTCATTAAATAATTTCATTGCTTCGACGATACAGACAATCGAATCCTTTGATACCTTGGATCCGGGCTTTACATATGCATCAGCATCCGGGCTTGGTGAGGCATAGAAGGTACCAACCATCGGTGAAGTAATTTTATGTAAATTTGCTGTGTCAGCTTCACCAACAGATTCTGCCTTAGGTACTTCCTGTTTGCTTTCCTGAGCAGGTGCAATAGGCGGAGATACTTCAACTTGAACTGTTTGAGACTCGGCTGGAGCAGCTTGTGGAGCAGCTTGGACGACAGGCTGAACAGATGATACAGCTAGAGGACTCGTTTTTTTCATTTTAATTTTTGAACCTTCGTTTTCATAAACAAATTCATCGATACTTGACTGATCGACTAATTTAATCAATTCACGAATTTCTTGTACTTTTAACATTAGGTTACACCCCTTTGTATGACTTTCATTATGACTAACTATTAATACTATACGATAATCCCTTATGCAAGTTCAATAATCTAATAATATTGATTTTTTTCTGCCAATTACAATCCCCCAATTTTCATCTTAATATTTTTTGCCAAGAATGTAAAAAGGAAAGCGAAGTAGCTTTCCTTTTTTCTTACTATTTCGATGGCTGGTATGTTACTGCGACAAAGTTTGTATCTTCTATTTCTTTTCTCACTTCTAGAATGATTTTATTCGCTTCTTTTGCTGAAGGCTTTTTCTTTGCCTTTACTGTGACTCTTACCTTCCCATCTTCAGCCCGAACGAGAGCATCATCGTACCCCATTGTCTTAATCATCGTTTCCAGAATCCCTTCTTTACGAGCTGTTTCCGTCAATTTATCCATTTGATCTTTTATTTTACTCTTCTGATCTGCCGGAAGATTAGAGGCCATTTGTAATGTTAATTCTTCTTTTTGTTTATCACGCATTTCATCCAGCTTCATCCGAAGTCCTTCAAATTCAGCATCGCCGGCAACCGTTGACACAACTGTTTTCTCATCCGTTGTCTTGGCTTCGGATTTCGCTTGTTTTTTCTCCACTTTGTCTTTCGCCTTTTCCTCAACAGCTGCGATATCACTCTTCTTTTGTTCAGGAGAAGTAATATAGTACACCGATAATACAACCACAAGACTCAACATTGTTAATAACCAGACTGTTTGTTTTTTCAACAACATGTCAACAACACCCCTTCTATTTTTTTGGCATAACCGAGACGCGATGGCTTGGAACGTCCAAAACTCTTGTGACGGCTTCTTTAATCCATTTTTTCACTTCAATATTTTCCGCGCCCTTTGCTACTACCAGTACGCCGCGAACATTTGGCTTCTTCGTTTCAACCACAATTGGAACTTCCTTTTCCCCGTTACGGATAATGACGAGTTGTTCATCCGTTGAGACTTCCTGGACCTTTCTCTCCCCGCCATCACGATCCCCTTCTTCGGTTGTTTGTGATTTTGTATTTGTATTCTTTTCCAAAACCTTTCTATCTGTTGAATCAATGTTAACGACAACCGTGACATCATTCACTCCGAGCATTTCCTCGAGTGCCTTTTTAAGTTGGTTTTCGTACTTTTCTTCATATGCGACGATAGCCTTATTTCCCGATTTTTTTTTCTGACCAAATACCGCAATATCTTTTGTTTCCGCCGCTTTATTGGCCGCAGCCGGTATGGCCGAGGTTCTTGTATCCGACTTAAAAAAGATATTCCCAACAATCATGAAGGCTGCCCCAATCAATAGAACCAGCAGCATATATTGGTATTTCCCCGGTTTCTTATCTTTTGTTTCATCCGATTTGAGCTGATTTTTGAGCCATGAAAATGGACCTTTATTATTATCCATTCTTGTTATGAACCCCCCCTTCAATCGAAACTTCAACTTTTTTTTCCTTTACATTCCATTTTTGCGAGAGAAATGCGGCAATATTTCTTGCTTCTTCTATTGACTTTTGCGATGGAAGAGGTGTATCTGTGTTAATGACGATCGGTTTGATCGCTTCGACTGTCTTCCCGCCCGTTTCCGGCTGCGTCAGAAGAACCATTACCTTTTGGAGGTTTTCAAGATTTGCTTGGTCGCTTTCCGTATTCATTTCTACATCAATTTTTGCTATCTCCAATCCGTATTGTTCCATCAACTCCTCCTTCACGTCCTTTTTCAGTTGGACAGCCAATTCTTTTAAAATATATGCATGTTGTGAGGCTTGTATTTCTTTTTTCTTTAAATCTATTAAATTTTTCACGTTTTTTTCTTCTGGCGCTTGGCGAAATGGGATAGAGGCTAACGCTGCTTCAAAATCTTTAGAGACCAGTTTGAAAATCGGGGTAAGAATAATGGCAATTAACAACAGTCCCATCACCATTTTTGTATATTTCTGCATACTTGAATTTGGCAGCAACATATCAATAACCGTGGCTAACAGAATAAACAGTATAATATTCGTTACCCACTCTATTAAAAAATCCATATTGTAAGCCCCCTATCTCATCATCATGGTTAGGTTTCCAGCTGCTACAATGACGGTAATACTTAAAAAGAACATGAATGAGACAATCCCAAGTGCTGCGAATACATAAATAACACTCTTACTGATAATGTCGAGGCAGGTAATAATCGGCCCGCCCCCCAGCGGCTGAAGGATAGCCGCCGCAAATTTATAGATAAAGGAGATTAGTAATATTTTAATAGCCGGAAATGCCACAATGATCATCAAAATGGCGACCCCGGCAATTCCAACCGTATTCTTTAACAGGACAGAGGCGCTAACCACGGTATCTGTCGCATCAGTAAACATCCTCCCGATGACAGGAATGAAGTTGCCGGTTATAAATTTTGCCGTTCTAATCGCAACCCCATCCGTTACCGCAGCTGATGCACCCTGCACAGAAATAACGCCTAAGAACACGGTTAAGAATAATCCCATTAATCCGATACTCCAATTTCTTAATAGAGCAGCTAGCTGGGTTACTTTATATTGGTCAGACATCGTGCTGACAATACTAAGAAGGGTTGCTAGAAACAAAAGCGGCAAAATGATATATTGCATAAGCATTCCGCTCATATTCATTAAAAACAAAATCACCGGGTGGAAGAATGCGGCTGAAACAATTCCACCTGAAGCAGCGATCAATGCGAGCAGAAGCGGAATCAGGGCCAACACAAATGAGATCATCGTCCCAATCGCTTCATTTGAATAGCTGATGGCAATATGAAAACTATTCAACGCGATAATGACCAGGACCATGTAAATAATCGCATAAGCAACTTTGCTGATCGTGCTTTTTTCAAAGGCATTTTGCATCGACTGCAAAAACATACTGAAGATGGCCAGCATGATTAAGGAACCTAGTAATTTACCATTGGCCACAAATTCATGAAAAGCAAACTTTAAAAACCCCTTTCCCCATTCTTTTAAAGAGAAGTGTTTTTCTCCTTTGATAAAATCATAGAGGCTGCCTTTCTGACTCTCTGGTAGAAATCCGCCATATTTAGTCGTTATATCCTCCCAAAACTGTTTTAGTTCGGATAAATCCAGCGATTCTATCTGGTTATCTACGAGCTCCTCTGGCGATAGCGGTGTTGTGGCTTCTGTCTTTTCTTGGGACCCTTGGGCGGCCTGGACACTAGGAATTAGGAAAAAAAAGCTGAATAGAATGATAAGTGGAATCAACTGCAAACGCTGCTTCAATTTTTACACCCCATTTAAGACAGTAATTAGCTCGGAATAAGTTTGATAATCGTTTCAATTAATACGGTTAAGATGGGGATGGCCATTGCAAGAATAATAACCTTTCCCGCTAATTCAATTTTAGAAGCGAGGGCTCCCTGCCCGGCATCCTTGGTAATCTGCACGGCAAATTCAGCAATATAGGCTATTCCGATAATCTTGAGGATCGTTTCGACATAGACCAAATTCACTTTGGCATTCACTGCCAGTTTTTCCAGCATATGAACAATTTCAAAGATCTTGTCCACTAAAAAAAGAAAAATCGCACAGCCGACAAAAAGAGTTAATAGAAAGGCAAAATTTGGTTTTTGCTCTTTTATAATGAGGGCAAGAAAGGTGGCGATAAGGGCAACCCCAACTATTTTTATGATTTCAATGGCAGAGTCCCCTCCTTCTATTGGAATAAGAATACTGATTTTATTTTTTGGAAGAGGTCATCAACGATGGTAGCCACCTGGAACAAGATATAGATGAACCCGAACAATGTCACCCACTGGGCATATTCCTTTTTTCCGACTTGATCAAGGACGGTATGCAAAAAGGCGACGACGATCCCGACTCCTGCGATTTTAAAAATAATATCCACTTCTAAACCCATTGCTTTTCCCCCTAAAATAATAAAATAACTAGTAGCAGGCCTGATAAGAATCCAAGACTCTTTACCATTTTTTCATATTTCAACTGTGCTTGGATGGCATTCGCTTCTTCCCTTTCAAGATGGGAAAGAGTCAGCATGATATGTTTTTGCTGGGAAAAGCGGTCATGACGGCCTAAAGTTTCGCCAAACTGCTTCATAATTTCGAACTCCCCTTTTTTTAAAGCAGTTGACTTCCAAACCTCTCGTAAACTTGTTTCCCACGCCTGTTTTACCGTTGTTTCAGTATCGATTAATTTTCCTGCGAATCCGTCAAAAAATGTCGACAATGGCTTTGATAGCTGTGCTGCCAGCCGTCTTGCAGCTTCATGCAATGGGGTATGGCTATACATAATTTCAGCTTCCAGCGATTGCAGCGCAGATTTTAAATCACGCAGCTGCCGTGGTCGTTCACTTAAGTGCCTAGAGGCTTCAAATCCGATAACTGTGGTGGCAACAATAATGAAAATGGCACCTATCAGCTTAACCATTTATGTCACGCTCACTTTTTCCGTTATTTCTCTTCCGTACTCATCTAATATATGGGTGATGGTACCCGGTCCTGCTTTTCGACTGAGGACAACGAACCGTTGAAAGATTTTCTGCTGAACAATTTCCTTTAACGATGGTCGTTTGCTAATTTCCTCCAGGCTTGACCCGTGAGTCGTCATGATCAATTGAATCCCTGCATGAACAGCCTCTTGAATCGCTTCAGCATCCTCCTTACGGCCAATTTCATCAACCACCAAAACGTCAGGACTCATTGAACGAATCATCATCATCATGCCTTCTGCCTTTGGACAGGCGTCTAACACGTCCAACCTAACCCCAAAGGTCAATTGTGGCACACCATTGATGGAGCCGGCGATCTCACTGCGCTCATCGACAACCCCCACCTTATAGGCACAGACTCCGTTGTCCACTTTTCCTGTCGAGATTATTCTCGCGATATCACGCAGCAACGTAGTTTTTCCTGTTTGCGGCGGCCCAATAACCATGGTATTCATCCACTTTCCTTGAAAAATATAAGGAATGATTGGTTCGGCAATCCCAATCTTTTCTCTGGCAATTCGAATGTTGAAGGAAGAAATATCCCGGATTGCCTTGACATGTCCATTTTCAAGAATGACTTTTCCGGCTAGTCCAATTCGATGCCCCCCGGAAACAGTGATATAGCCGCGTTTCAGTTCTTCTTCAAGTGTATAGATTGAGAAATGGCTTATTTTATTCATTAAGTGAAAGGCATCTTCCGGCTGAATAACATACGATAGGAATCTCGGCGCTCCTTTTGCCGTTAGTTCAATCGGCCGATTGATACGGATGCGTATCTCTTCCAGTTCTTCTCTTACATAAGGAGGGATTTGATTGATTTGGTCAGCAATGGTTTTAGGTAAAAAGTGTAAAATTGTTTCCACTTATTTTTCCTCCTCGTCATGCTTGTCTCATTAATTAAAATGTATGCCTGCTTGGGCACAATATGCTTGCAAATCCGCCAAAGGTAAAAAATATAAAAAGGATTGAACCTAAGAAATTCGGTTCAATCCTCATATTTTTTCACCCAATTATAAATTTGCATTTCGGTTACTGCACCATTAAAGTGTTCTCTGATAATCCCTTTCTTATCAATCACAAATGTTTCCGGCTGGCCGGTGACATTAAATCTCTTAGAAATCTTGGCATTGTAATCGAATAAATAGGTCATCCCCTCTTGATTATTTTTCGTTACTTTATTAACCTTATCAATTGTTTCGCCGCGGTTAATCATTAGGAGGGGATATTGTTCACCATAGTCCTTTTGAAATGCTGCTAACTCCGGGAACTCGTCCTTACATGGTTTACACCAGGTGGCAAAAAAATTTAAGATGACCACCTTTCCTTGATAATCAGACAGCTTGGTTGTTCCCCCATCAATGTTTGGCAGTTCAAAATTATAGGCCTTATCCCCAACATCGGTATGCTCCCCCTTGGTTACCAGGCTGTAACCAAAGAAGCCAAACATTCCAACGATCAGCAGTAACACGAGGGGCTTAATCACTCGCTGTTTCATCCTCCAACCTCCTGACTTGAATCTGCCTCAATTCCTACTTATCCAGCTGTTTTAGAAATTCAATTTCCTTTTTAAGTTTGTCGTGCCTTCTACCGATAATAAACATATAAACAAAAATAACCACCCAAGCAACAGAATAAGCACCAAACATGTATTCATAATTCATCATTTATTCCCCCTATTGTTCCATTTTTTCTCTTAGTTTTTCTTTATATTGTTCTACTTTTATTCGCATTTTCTCAAAAGACACACCTTTATAGAGCAGATAAGCGTAAAGAATCGTGAAAGCGGTGATAGTCAATAGCAGTGCAACAAGCATGGAATCCTCCATTCCTCCGCCTTGTTGGGAAGGACCATTTCCAAAAACGATAGGATGGAATTTTGTCTGCCACCAGCGAATGGCAAAGAATACAATCGGCACATCGGCAAACCCGATAATACCAAACACTGCTGCCAGTCTGGCTTTTTTATCCCAAACCCCATCCATCTGCCGGATCATAATATAAGCAACATAAATAAAGAATAAAATTAATGTGGTAATTAAGCGAGGCTCCCATACCCACCATGTATTCCATGCCGATCTCGCCCAAATGGGACCTGTCGTTAACACGATGATGGTGAAGACAACACCGATTTCCGCTGAAACATATGCATACATATCATAAATTCTTTTTCGCTTTATCAAAAACAAAATACTAAAGACAAATGTCACAAAAAACGCCATAAAGGCAAGCCAGGCAGAGCTGACATGAAAATAAAAGATTTTTTGAGCCGCATGCATCGTTTTTTCCTCGGCCGCATAAATAAAGATAAAATAAAACGAAACCAGCATGGAAATAACGGTTGCCCCAAATAAAATTTTTGATACATGGATGCCTCTCGTGCCCGTTAACTGTGACTCGGGAAGCGCTGCGTTCTCTCGTTCGAGATTCATACTCATTGTTTAAACCTCCAGCACATAATCAATTAATAAGAAACAAACAACAAAGAAGATGACATCATAGGCTGTGACCAATTGAATCCACGCTAAGGCACTTGAAAATTTCTCCATATTCGTCAAAATAATTCTTGTTGCTTGGACAACACCAATTAATATCGGAGTTGTGATTGGGAAGAGCAATAGCGGCAACAGCATCTCACTGCTTTTTGAATTAGCGCTTAAAGCTGCTAAAAATGTGCCAATTGCGATAAACCCAAAGCTGCCAAGGAAGATGACGACAATAAAATACAGCAAACTGCCATTAAATTTAAAATCAAATAATAAAAATAAAAACGGAATCGAAATCAGTTCTACTACCAGGATCATCATGAAATTTGCTAAAAATTTCCCTAAATAAATACTGGCGGCCTCCATCGGTGCAACAAGGAGCCCCTGTATCGTGTCATTTCGCTGCTCTGAAATAAACGAGCGGTTAAGTCCCAATATGCCGGCAAACACGATAATCACCCATACAGCCCCTGGGATGACCGCTTTGGTTGTGTTATTAGCCGGATCAAAGGCAAAGCTGAAGACAACAATCACCAGGGCGGCAAAAATGATTTGCGTCAGTAATACTTGCTTTGTTTTTAGTTCTGAATACAAATCTTTTTTTGCAAGCAGGCAAGCAGTTCGCAACAGATTCATGATACTCCCTCCACTTGCTGCTGATATTTTTTCACTACAAACCCAAGGTTTTGTTCTTCAATGTAAAAATCATCGACAATCGTACCGTTTTTCATAATGATAATCCGATCACAAATTTCGGCTGCCTGTTTAAAATCATGTGTCACCATTAAAGTAGTCGTCCCTTTTTCTTTCATGGAAACAATCACATTGTTCAAAATCGCTATCGCCCCTTGATCTAATCCTGTATGCGGCTCATCTAACAGCAGAATCTCCGGCTCATGGATAACAGCACGGGCAATGGCAATTCTTTGAATCATTCCACGCGAAAAATTCTTCACCGGCTCATTTAAAAAGAAGGATAAGCCGACCTCATTAACAAGACGAATTGCCCGTTGTTCCACATCATGAACCCGATACATTTTTCCGAAGAAGACGAGATTTTCTAATGGCGAATAGTGATCATAAAGCAAGCTGGAATGGGGTAAATAGCCTAGTAACTGTTTAATATCAAGTATATTTTTCTTTAAATCCAAACCGTTTATTTTGACTACTCCCGTTGTAGGTTTCATTATGGCAGCCAGCACCTTAAGAAGTGTGCTCTTACCCGCCCCGTTTGGGCCAAGGATGGCTACTGTTTCCCCTTTACGGATGGATAGGTCAATGCCGCGTAAAATCAGCTTGCTATCGGCACGTTTCGTCAAATTCTTGATTTCTATCATTTTTTAATCCCCCATGTCCAGCTGCTACTCTATATAATGACGTAAATTTAGTTTAACTTGGACTAAATGCTGTTTATACGCCTCTAGCTTGGCTTGATATTCCGCTTCTGAAATTTTCCCACTATCAAAGGTCTCTTCCAATTCAATCATTTTATCCATTATCGCTTTTTGTTTTGCCATTAGCAGTTTAAAGGCCTTTTCTTCCTTATCTGCCCCCAGTCTCTCCTCTTCCAGACGTGCCTTTCTTCTATAATAGACATAATAGGAAATACCGGCGATGATGATCACCCCAAGAATAATCATAAATACATGTGGATTAAACCTGTGTAATGGCGACTGGGCCCACATTCTTAAATGCCCGGGATTATGGAATGCCGGCGCCGTATGGGTAACAGCACTATTATTTCCTGCTGTTCCTTCAGGCTGTGTTTGTTTCCCGCTACCTCCAGCAGGCTGGACATCTTTGTTATAGACAATCGTAATGGTCTGATGTACCTGTAGACCCCCAATGCTGTAACCATAATAATTTTGATCATCAAACTTGAACAGCCCTTGATTGGTGGCTTGAACATCTTTGACTTCAATACTTCCTCTACCTTCAGGAACGAGAATCTGCATCGTCTGGATCGGGTAATCAACCGTCAGCTTTATTTCTTTATCCTTCGGCATTCGGTAACTGAAGGGCAGTACCATTGTTTGGTTCCCCGGGATTGGCGTAGTGGTAATAAAGCCTTTATCTACTTGTTTAAAGGCAATTTTGTTATCTAAAAAATTCAACTCCTTGGCCCCATCCGGAAGGGTAACATGTAAAACGGCTTCCCCTTTGCCATCGCCCTTATATTCCTTTGCTGAATTATTCGTATAGTTCACCATATTCATCATATTCGTGGAACCATCTTCAGCGGGGCTGATCACAAGGTAATGCATGTCGATTAAAATATTTGAATCTGATGCTGCTAATTCCTTAAACGGAAAGAGAAATATCAATCCAAGGAGAAGAATGGTGATTTTCCGCGTCACTTTCCTTCCTCCTTTTTTTTCTTGTAAGTTTTCATTTGCTCAGCAATTTCTCTTTCCACTTCAGCCATTAAATCCTTGTCAACCTGCGTTTTCGCTACCTGCTCTTCTTCCTTCATTAGGTTAGCTATCTCCACTTCATACTGTTTCTTTAAGTGTTTATAATCGGCACTCGAGATTTTGTCCATTTTGTATTCAAATTCCAATTCATTCAAGGTTGTTAACAGTGCTTCTTTCATGCTTGTTACATCCTGATCGCTCGTTTGCATGTGAAATTTCAATGGACCGAAGCTTAAAAGCGGTGATAAGATCAAATACAAACAAAGAAGTGCCAATGCGGCAGTAAAAATCAGCGAAATGATTGAAATATCTTGCATTTTGTTCACATCCTACAGATACTTTTTACGTTCTTCATCAATAATTGAGGAAAGAATTTCATCTTCCACTTCATCCTCGGAGTTCTGATGTTCAGCTGCAGGTTCGTCTGTCCTTTTTCGTTTCACCCATTTACGAATGACAAAATATATTCCTGCTGCTGCAACCGCTAATACTGCAAATGGCAGAATCCATGCTGTTAAGCTAAAACCACTTTTCTCGGGCGATGTTAAAATTTCCTCACCATAAATATTGACATAATACTTGCGGATTTTATCTTTGTCCCAGCCTTTATTCATCATATCGACCAGATCCTTTTTAAAATCCTTAGTGAGGCTGCACGTATTTGAATCACATTCAAAGTGGTCTTGACCACAGCCGCATGTACATGCAAATTGAGAAGCGACTGCCTTAAATTCAGCCGACTTATAATCGAACTCCTTCGCTTCCACGTGAAAAAATGAAACTTGAAAAATGAACGCAGCCAGAAGGAGTCGAAAGATTATCTTTTTTTTCATATTAAGACACCTCTTTACGGACTCCGGTGTATCTTGGAGTGACATTTCCGTATTTTCCATTCCAAACGGCAAACAGAGCGCCAATCACAATTAGGAAGGAACCAAACCATAACCAGTTCATCATTGGATTAATTTTAACCACGAAAGTTGCCTTCCCGTCATCTTCCCATGCACTCAAAACAATGTATAAGTCTTCTTTCCATGAAGAGATAATCGCAACTTCAGAAGAAGGTTGATCCCAGTTTCCATAGAAAACTTTTTCAGGCTGGTAGGATCCTAGTTTTTTACCATTCTTAAAAACTGTCATATCCGCATAAACAATATCATTGATTCCTTCTTTTTTTTGATCAAGACGGTCATAGTTGAGCCGGTAATCCTTTAATTCGATGGAACCGCCTAATGGAACGGTCTTCATGGTTTCCATATCAAAATTTTGCGAACCGATAATCCCCATCGTAATACATGCGATCCCAAGATGGACAATATACCCTCCATAGCGGCGGCGATTTCTGATCATTAACCGGTAAAGGGCTACAAGCGGCTGTTCTTTTGTCATCTTCCTTCTTGCTTTTATCCCGCGGTAAAATTCTAAGAAGTGCGTGATCAATAATAAAATAATGACCCCATAACCGATGACTGCCCAAGCCTTTTGAATCCCTAATACGACCATCAATGCCATTCCAAGAAGTGCCAGGATGGCTGGTATCATGAAATTTTTCTTGAGATTTTTCACAGTTGACCTTTGCCATGCTAAGAGTGGACATACGGCCATAACAAACATCATCGACAATAGAATCGGTGCTTCCACCTTGTTGAAGAACGGCATCCCAACGGTTACCTTTGTACCTCGTACGGCCTCCGAGACTAATGGGAAGATTGTGCCCCAAAAGACGGCAAATGCTGCCCCCACAAGCAGCAGATTGTTAATTAAAAAGCTGCTTTCTTTTGATACAAACGAGGAAAATTCCCCGACACTGCGTTTGAGCAAACCATACCGGCTCATGAGCACATAGAGCCCGCCTATTACGGCGATAGCCATAAAAATCAGGAAGTATAGTCCCAAATTTGAGTTTGCAAATGCGTGCACAGATGTTAGAACACCGCTTCTAACGAGGAAGGTGCCGAATAATGTTAGCGCATACGAAACGATAATTAAACTGATATTCCAAACCTTCAGCATATTTTTCCGTTCTTGAATCATCACGGAATGCAGGAAGGCTGTTGCTGTCAGCCAAGGCATGAATGAGGCGTTTTCAACCGGATCCCATGCCCAGTAGCCGCCCCAGCCAAGCTCCTCATAAGCCCATTGACCGCCAAAAATATTTCCAAGGCTTAAAAATAACCAGGCAATAATCGTCCAGCGCCTCGTCATTTTAATCCAGAAATCATCCACATTTTTCAAGATCAATGCTGACATGGCGAAGGCAAATGGAACGGCAAGACCAACATAACCAAGGTAAAGAGTAACCGGATGAATGATCATACCGGGATTTTGCAGCATGGGATTTAAGCCTTTTCCTTCGATTGGGGTATGATCCAATAAAACAAACGGTTTGGCGATAAAACCCAGGATGAAAAAGAAAAAAACGGCGTTAGCCAAGAGAATGGCTGAAATATACGGAACCATCGGATTACCCTTCATCTTCCTGGAAAAGGCAATCATTAGAGCATATAAAGTTAAAAAGAATGTCCACAGCAGTAAGGAACCGGCATTCCCGGCCCATAGCGCCGTAAGTTTATAAATAATCGGCAGCTCACTGCTTGTATAGTCTGAGACATATTGATATTGAAATTGAGATGTTGCTAAAAGATAGAACATCGACAGCATCGCGAATGACGCGCAAATAAATAACGCAATCATGCCGCCTTTGCCGCTGTTAACCAGTTTTTGATTTTTTGAACTTATTCCAAGTGTCATAATGAGGAGTGAGTAAATCGCAACAGCAAAGCCGATATAAATGGTTGCATTTGCAAATAAATACATTGGGTCACCTTCTTACGTTTGCCTGTTTATTTTTCTTTCGGTGGTTGATTTAGCTTATTTTTATGTGTTTCGGGATCATAGTTTTTCATATCTTTTCCTTCATATTTAGACGGACATCTGGTTTTCACTGATTCCGCTACAAATGTGTCTTTTTTGGTTGGGGAGCCTTGGAGAATCGTAATGACTCCTTCAGAAAAGTTATCCGGTTTTGGTCCATTATGAATAACATGCATGATATTTCCATCGTTGTCTTTCACATCGAATTTCAATTCAATTTTGTCAGGATTCCATTTAATCGAGTCTTCTATCAACAACCCTTCTACAGTAACAAAATCATCTTTATGCTCATCCTGTGAAGCTAACAGTTCTTTCATCGTCAATTCAATTCCACTTGACCCCGGAGTTGCTGCCATCAGCAGAAAGATAATCGCCCCGGCAATAATAAAACCTCCCAACAGAACAAGCGTGTTCTTTTTCATCCCTCTCACCTCTTAAATTAATTTTTTCATTTCTTCCTCGTATGTTTCTTGATCTATTTTTCCGGTTAACAGTTTTTTGCGAAGTTCCTTTTTGGCTTCCGTGTTAAACGCCTTGTTTTCTTTTTTGGTTGAAGCCCGCTTCCTCTCATGGTATTGATTCTTTTTTGTTCCACTACCTGAAGTTTGAGCTTTTGCTTTTAATCCTAAGTAAACAAAGGCTGCGGCAATGATAATAGCAATCCCAATAATGGAGGCACCACCAATTCCAATTATTGGCTGCTTTGAATTATCTGTTGATTTTGTTAATTGATCAGTGGCTGAACCATTAACACCGGAGTGGGTTTCATCATTTGGCGGCTGTTGTTTGCTCATCGCCTCTGTTGTTGATTCCGTTCCGTCTTTCTTATAAGAGAATGAATACTTTAACCGCTCGCCGGCTTTTACATTTGTATATTGGGAAAAATAAATTTCTTCCCCATATTCATTTTTCGAGTTTTCCTGTGCCTTTGGCTCCATCTGGATCTCTTTGGCATTCATTGGTGCATAAAAAATGACATCCAACTGTTTAATTTCGGCATTATTCCGAAACTCATATGTAAATCTTTTTTTGTCCTTAACATCAATTGTTTTTGTATAGTATTCAATCACAAATCTGTAGCTTTCATTGTTCTTAATTGGCTTTGCCGGTTTCCAGCTGATCATCCCATTTTCTTTGTCAACATCATAGGGACGTTGTACTTCCGGTTTATTTTCCTCCGGAAATTCAGCCACTAAAACAGCTTCAAATCCCTTATCCTTCGTTGGTGCAGGAATTTCAATTTTCCCATGATAATCTTGGCCGCTCTTATTCGTAATTGTTCCGTATTGCCCGATAAGTAGTGATGGAATCTCTCTTGACGGCCAATCTTCCGGATAATCAAACTCCGGCATTACTTGTATTTGCATTTCCTTGATAGGAAACTTTTCCGCTGGATAGGCGGATGCTGCATCGGCGTTTGGAATAATTAAGCTTGAGATAAATGAAACCAAAACTAATAATGCCGACCACTTCTTTTTAAGCATAGGTATCCTCCTTGAAAACCTCTTTCAAAAAATGGTTATTTTCTCCTATAGCCCTATTTAAAATAAATATAACCGTTATCGATTGTCAGTGCTGAAGCACTCTTGAACATTTTGTTAACCGACAATAATCGTTCCTTTTTTGTCAAAAAAACACCACAAAATGTTCACATATTTTAGATAATAGGAGTTTTTTCATCCAAATCTTAAAAAAACCTTGAATCTCATTAATCTGGATTCAAGGTTTAAGATAGCCATCAGGCGTTTTTATTTTTCCTTTAATTGAACGGATATAAGTTACAATATCAGATATATCTTCTTTTTTTAGTTGCCGGGCCCCATCAAGTCCTTTTAAGGACGGACCCATCCTCGTCTGTTCACGACCGTAAGCGGTCGTAATCCAAATCTGTTTGTCTGTTGTATACTTTAAAAACCAAGGATTTGAAAGAGCTGTTCCCATTTTTGTTTTTCCAACTCCGGCTTCTCCGTGACAAGAGAGACAATATAACTGATATTTCTCTCTCCCGCGTTCTGGATCACCGGCAATTGTATCTGGGACTTCAAAATTGATTTTTTCGATTTGCCAGTCTCTTATATAGGCAACAAGATTATGCAAAGCCTTTTCCGACAGTCTCGGACCATAGGCAGGCATCGCCGTTCCCTCTCTACCAAACTTTACATAATGATACAAGTCTCGATCGGATACAGAACTTAAAAAATGCTGATTATTGATTGCTGTTCCGGCGTTTTTTCCTTCCCCTTTCCCGGTTTCACCATGACAGACCGAACAATTCTGGTGATAAAGCTTTTCTCCGGCAGCAATTGCTTTTGATCTTTTGCTGTCAAAAGGGTTCATAGAGAAAATGATGATGATCATCATCAAACAGAGGCCGCCAATTACTATTTTTTTCATGGAAGGAGTTCACCTTCTTACTTTGGTTCAGGTGTTGGAGTAGGTTCCCCAAAATCTTTATATTTCTTTGTAATTAAATCGTAAATTTTCTTAGGGCTTTTTCCATCAAGATGCATATCTATCGCCTCCCGGGCGATATCGATACAGACATCTCACGATATACTCATCGGATCCCATTCTTCCACCGCATTATTTTTGCCAAAATGGTCAATGTAGCAATCCAGATTACTTTTATGCCCATCCTGTTCAGAACACCCACAGTAACAAGGAACCTTCGAAACAACCTCTGGGTAATTCGATACCATGATATATGTTTCTTGAATTTTTTCGGATGAATTTAATACATAATCCGGCAGCGGTTTATGTTTCTTATCAAGTGTTACATTTGGCTTTTTAGAGCTGCAAGCTGCTACGATTAGGACAACAGCCATAGTTAGCAGCAATAGTGAAAATACCTTTTTCATGTCATTCTCACTCCTTCCGCGGTAATGATGTCTATTCTTGTTCATTTTAACAAAATACAACCACAGAAACGGAAGCTAATTTTTACTATTTAGTGAAGATTTATAAACAAAAAGCCTTAGTCCAAAATTTATGGACTAAGGCTTTTTTATTGTTTTACGCTCTTGATACATAGGTACCTTCAGTTGTATTGATAATGAGTTTGTCACCCTGATTGACGAAGAATGGCACTTGAACAATAAGGCCGGTTTCAAGGGTGGCAGGCTTAGTTCCACCCGAAGCGGTATCTCCTTTAATGCCCGGCTCTGTTTCGGTCACTTCCAGTTCAACCGTATTCGGCAGTTCAACCCCAAGCGTTTCACCTTGATACATCATAATATGAACTTCCATGTTTTCCTTCAAAAACTTCAGTTCGTATTCGATGCTTGCTGCAGAAAGCTCCACTTGCTCATAGGATTCCATATCCATAAATACATGCTGATCGCCGCTTGCATATAAATATTGCATTTTACGATTATCAATTTGGGCCTTCTCCACTTTTTCACCGGCACGGAATGTTTTTTCCTGAATCGCACCATTACGGAGATTGCGCAGCTTGGAACGGACAAACGCCGCACCTTTACCCGGTTTTACGTGTTGGAAGTCCATGACACGCCATATCCCGCCATCCACTTCAATGGTTAATCCTGTGCGGAAATCGTTAACAGAAATCATGCAAAAAATTCCTCCCTAAGACTTACAATATAATTAATTCTTTTGTTGAATGAGTAAGGACTTCATTATGGTCATTTGTTAAAAGCGTATCATCCTCAATCCGCACACCGCCAAGCCCCGGAACATAAATACCCGGTTCACAAGTAACCACCATCCCAGGTTCAAGGACCAAATCAGACCTTTTAGAAAGATTTGGGCCTTCATGCACTTCAAGCCCAATTCCATGACCGGTTGAATGGCCAAAGTGATCCCCATATCCTTTTTCCGTTATGTAGTCTCTTGTTATCGCATCTGCTTCCTTACCAGTTAATCCTGGTTTCAGCCTATCCATACAGCGCAGCTGTGCTTCGAGAACAATTTGGTAAATATCTTTTAACATGTTGTCAGGTTCGCCAACAGCCACTGTTCTAGTAATATCAGATACATATCCTTTATAATAAGCACCATAGTCAAGGGTAACCATGTCCCCTTTTTCGATGATCTTGTCAGTTGCTACACCATGTGGAAGCGCTGAACGAATCCCTGAAGCAACAATGGTATCAAAGGAAGAAGAAGTCGCTCCTGCTTTTCTCATAAAAAATTCTAACTCATTCGACACTTCCAGCTCCGTTTTTCCTGGAGTTAAAAATTCCAAAATATGTTTGAAAGCAGCATCCGCAATATCGGCAGCTTCCTTTAATATCTTAATCTCTGCATCAGTCTTAATCAAGCGTAACTTTTCAATTAAGCCTGCAACCGGTACAAGTTCAGCTTCTACTTCTTCCTCATATACTTTAAATAGGGAATAGGTTAAATAATCTTCTTCAAAGCCAAGCTTTTTAATGCCCAGTTTTTTCACCTGTTCGGCAATTTCTTTTGGCAGGGTATCGGAAAACTTAATGATTTCAAAGCCTTCACATTGCTTTGAAGCTTGTTCAATATAGCGGAAATCAGTAATAAACTGTGCTTTATCTCCACTGATCAACACAACACCAGCCGTACCTGTAAAATTGGATATGTAGCGGCGGTTATAGGGACTGGTAATGAGCATCCCATCTATTCCATGCGCTCCAAATGCTTCCCTTAGTTTCGTTAATTTCTCCATCGGTTCCACTCTCCTTTTCAATTCCGCAGACGGACACCATTATTTTATCACAACCATTTGTATCCGACTAATGTCAACCTTAGCTTACCGCCTCTTTTTCCTGTACTTTTTTTAACTGATACTCATAACTAATCGAATAACCAATAAAAATGCCATAAACGCTGTATAAACAGATCGAAGTAATAATAGTGTCCCTGTTTAAATCGAAAAATGGTTTTATGTCCGGAAATAGAGGATTTAAGATGAAAAAGACAACTAGAAACAACACAATTCCATATCCAAGGCCCGCCCATATTCCGTTAAAACGTTTTAACAACGCAGAATAAACGAAGGCCACGCCAATGGAAATAATTCCAAGTAATAGGATAGAAATGATCGTTCCAATCCAGCCATATTTCCAATTTCCAAGTGCCCATGGAATGAGGATGACATTGGGGCGAATTTCAGTAAAGCTTAAGTAATAGGCGATAAAACCAATTGTTCCCCAGAATACTCCACCAAATAAACCAGTCCAGAAGACCATGACGGGAAAAGCCATTGGTTTTGGATATTTTTCTGCTCCACGTTCGCTTGCCATTGCAACTACCTCCAATCCATTTTATTATGCCCTCCCCTCTCCAATCACTTGCATTAAAAAATATTTTTTAGAATTTAAATGGAATGATTATGTCAATCCTAGAGGATTTTTTATTTTTCTAGTAGAATACAATTAAGTACAGACAGATTTATTAAACTCTCTGCTCATGTGCAACTTTTTATATAGGTTGGTGTAAATACATGTCCAATTCACAAAAACCAGTATATGGCGGTCAGGCCGTTGTTGAAGGAGTTATGTTTGGTGGCAAACATCATTTTGTCACTGCCATCAGAAGAAAAGACCATTCGATCGAGTATTTTCATCTGCCGCGAACAACAAAACCTTCCCTTGCTAAATTAAAAAAGATTCCATTTCTTCGTGGAATCATTGCCATCATTGAGGCAAGTGCTAATGGTTCGAAACATTTAAATTTCTCAACAGAAAGATATGACCTCGACCCGAAGGATGATGATACATTAAAACAAAAAGAAGTCTCCAAATTAACGATGTATTTAGGGGCAGCTGTTATTGGCGTGATTTCTTTTATCATTGGGAAATTTGCTTTTACGTTAGTGCCTGCTTTATTAGCTGAACTTACGAGACCCATTTTTCCATCGGATGTTGTTCAAGTTTTTATCGAAAGTGTGATCAAGCTTTTATTCCTGCTTTCCTATATTTACCTAGTATCATTAACCCCATTGATAAAACGGGTGTTTCAATATCATGGCGCTGAGCATAAAGTAATCAATACGTTTGAATCCGGAGCACCGCTCACAGTAGAAAATGTTCAGGCCCATTCCCGTCTTCACTACCGTTGTGGCAGCAGTTTTATTCTATTTACCGTCATTGTAGGGCTGTTTGTCTATTTGCTTGTACCAACATCACCGCTTTGGTTACGGATTGTTGACCGGATTTTATTAATCCCGGTAGTACTGGGGATTTCATTTGAGGTCCTGCAATTTACAAATAAATTAAGAAATATTCCCATCCTTAAATACCTTGGTCTCCCAGGGCTTTGGTTGCAGCTTTTGACGACAAAGGAACCAGATGAGGAGCAAATAGAAGTAGCAATTCTTTCCTTTCAAGAATTACTAAAAAAGGAGTCGGAATCGGAATCTGAGAAGAAAGACAAAGAAATTGTCTAAATTTTTATTTAAAATTGTTTAAAAGATAAAAAAAATGCTTATGATGCTCATAGAGGGAGGTGGCTTTCTTGAAAAATCGGACATCCGTCCTTGTTATAGGGGGACTAATCATTCTTGCCTTGTTAGGTCTTGTTAGTACGTTCACTGCTAATCCTGCTGGTTTTATTCAGAAAATAGCCATCATGGCTGTAATTGGATTTGTGATTTTTCTCGTTTTTCGAAAGTTCTCAAATTCGAGCCCTCAGAAAAAAGAGCAGCGGGCATTTTTGAAAGCAGCAAAACAATCCAAAAAGCGGCTGCAGCAAAAGAGTGGAGAATCCAATGTAAAGAGTTCTTCATTCGGCTCCATTTCCACTTTGAAGAAAAATAAGATCAAAAAGAAGTCTCCTGCCCATCTTACGGTCATTGACGGAAAAAAGGGCAAAAAGAAAAATCGAGCGTCGCTTTGAACGCTCGACTTTTTTATGGATCAAAACTAATAGGTCCACTTATTCAAAAAACGTTTAGCATGCTCCCTGCCGACATTAAAGAGCGCTTGTTTTTTTTCATTAGTTAATTGAAACTCAGTCGTAAAAATCCCCTCTGTTGGGATAAAAATAATGTTTTCCGCATGTTTTTTTGAAATATAGCGTGAATCATGGGCATCCTTCATGGTTGCAAATAAAGCACCAAATAGTTCAATCCCATTGTTGATTTTATATTTTGAATGCTCATACCCATTTGCACTTAACTTAATTCCCAATACGGGTCTTACTTTTTTGACATGATCCTGATCAAAAAGCCACATTGGAAAATTGCTTAAAACCCCGCCATCAACCAGTATATTTATTCCATTGGTGGAGCGCAATCTTACAGGTTCAAAAAAATAGGGGATACTGCAGCTCATGCGAATCGCTTTGGCAATCGAAAAGGAACGTGGTGAAATCCCGTACTTTTCCAAATCATCCGGCAGCACAACCATTTGCCCGTTCGATAGGTCAGAAGCAATCACCCGAAGGGCATTGGGCGGCAAATCAGAAAATGTTTTTAAGCCCTTAGCTTCCAGTTTTTCCTTCAGCCATCTTTCAAGTTCATTTCCTTTATATAGCCCTAATTTCCAATAGAGTAATAACCATTTCGTAAACTTAAACGGAATTATCGTTTTGCGGGGATCTAAAAGTTTCGTGGGGTCCAATTCATCGACTAATTGATATATTTCTTTACTTGTGTAGCCGGCAGCAATTAAGGCAGCAACTATAGAGCCAGCACTTGTTCCGGCGACTCTAACAAATTCAAATCCGCAGCTTTCGATCTCTTCATAGGCCCCAATTAAGGCAAATCCCTTTATACCCCCTCCAGAAAAAACTCCATCTATTTTCATCGCAGCCACCCCTAAGATGAAAGTCATTGTTACATCTTTAAGCAGCTGGTTGCAAAAATAGTACCATGGACAAGATGAAAAATTTTCTTCTACAAACCTTTTTTGTTCAAAAAATGGTGAAATTTTGTCCACAGTTTGTTCACATTAGGCTATTTTTCTTTATATCAGCAACATATCTTCTCTCTATACTTTTATTATTATTTAAAATGAAGGCAGGGACAAATGATGAGTTCCAAACGGGTAAAGCTTAAAGTATATGACATGACCTGTACCTCCTGTGAAAAGCGGGTAGAACGGGCAGTCAAAAAATTAGACGGTGTAAATCAGGTAAAAGCAAGCTATAGTGGTCAATTTGTAGAGATTGAGTTTGACGATAAGTTATCGAGTATCAACCAAATAAAAGTGGCCATTCACCTTGCCGGCTACAGCACAGAGAAAGCAGATGGCTATAAGTTTATCGGAATTCTCATTATAGTTGCTGCTATCATACTGCTAGGAATCAATACCGGCAGCTTTAATATGGAGGATAAATTAAAAAATGCTTCATATGCTGTTTTATTCGTTGTTGGTGTCATCTCTTCTCTCCATTGTTTCGGAATGTGCGGCGGCATTATGCTTTCCCAAACGATTGACAGAGAAAGTAAAAATAAAATGGAAGCATTTAAACCTGCTTTATTTTATAACATTGGAAGGGTTACCGCTTATACAGTTCTAGGGGGAGTCATTGGTGCCATTGGTTCTGTTTTTGCTTTATCTTTAACAACCAAAGCATTGCTGCAAATATTGGCTGGGGCTTTTATGATTGTAATGGGCTTTAACATGGCTGGATTTAAGGCCTTTAGAAAGCTGCAAATAAAATTACTGGCACCAGTTTGTTCACTGAAAAGTATACCTAAAGCAAAAACACCATTTTTGGTTGGTATCCTAAATGGGTTTATGCCATGCGGACCACTACAAACGATGCAAATATATGCATTAGGGACAGGCAGTGCCCTAAGCGGTGCCCTATCGATGTTGTTGTTTGCACTTGGAACAGTTCCGCTAATGTTATCATTTGGAGTATTATCAAGTCTGTTAAGTAAAGGTTACACAAAGAAAATTCTTAAATTTAGTGGAATTCTGATTGTCCTCCTTGGTTTAATGATGAGTAATCGAGGTATGGCTCTAGCAGGGATGAATATTAGTCCTACTGCTTTGCTCGCTAAGGTTGGAGCTGCTGATAATTCTTCTCCACCCGCTAATGCAACAAAAGCGACGATTAAGGATGGGGTACAGGTTTTAAATATGACCGCTAATGTTGATGGCTACACTCCAAATACTTTATATGTTAAGAAAGGGCTGCCTGTTAAGTGGGTAGTGAATGCTGAGGAACTTACCGGCTGTAATAGTACGCTTGTGATTCCTGATCGGAATGTACAACAAAAGCTGCAAAGCGGAAAAAACATCATTGAATTCACCCCCGGTGATAAAGATATTGTTTTTAGTTGTTCGATGGGAATGAAACGGGGAGTCATTAAGGTTGTAAATGATCTAAAGACCGTATCGGCTTCTAGCAGTGAGGCAACAGGGGTAGATGCGAATACACCACCAACCAAACAAGCCACACCACCATCAAAATCAAGTATCTATGGCGATGACATCAACAAGGTGTCAACTAATCGGCTAATCCAAAAGGCACAGTTTGTAAAAAAGGAGCAAACGATTTTAGTAAAAGGGATTGGTTACGAATTAAAGCCGCTTATCATGGTAGTGAATAAAGGGGTTAAAACGACACTTGTTCTTGACTTAAAATCATTTGATCAAGCCAATGAAGATTTTTTGATTTTACGTTCAACGACAAAAGAAATAATTTCGGAATTTACTGGGAAGAAAGGGATTGTGCCAGTTAAATTCACTATCGATAAGACAGGCGCCTATGGAATTTATCTTAATGAAACCGAATTACTTGGGGTAATCGAGGTTGTCAATGACTTACAGACTGCCAACCTAGAAGAAATTTGAAACAAATATATTCAATAAAGAATAGAAGAGCTTTGATTCCTGATCAAAGCTCCTCTAAACCATTTCAGGCAGCATCTCTTTTTTCACAAAACTAACCGTAAACTTTGAACCTTTTCCTTCTTGACTTTCCACCTGAATCGTTGCATTGTGCAGCTTTAAGATTTCGTTTACAATCGTTAACCCAATACCATTTCCGGCAAATTGCTGTCTGCTTTTATCTCCGCGGTATAGTCGTTCGAAAATAAATGGCTGGTCCTCCTGCTTTATTCCGATACCCGTATCCATTACTTCTACAGTAATTTTTTTGTTATCTTCTTTTAAGGTGATCCGGACCAAGCCATTAACTTCGGTAAATTTAAGGGCATTTGACAATAAGTTAATAAATACTTGTTTCATTTGATCCTTATCACCGGTTATTCGATATGGATGATGGGGCTCCACCTCGTAATCAAGGCGGATGCGCTTTTTGTTCGCGTCCACAATAAAGTCATTGTACAGATCGACGATTAAATCATCAAGAAAGATCGTTTCTGCCTTAAACTTGCCGCTTTCAGACTCAAATTGTTTTAATAAATTTAAATTATTGATTAATTTACCAAACCTGATGACCTCCTCATTTAAATAATTTAATTTCTCTGCTGTAATCGGAGTAATCCCGTCAATCATTGCCTCAAGATTATTCTGGAGGATATTTAAGGGTGTCCTAATCTCATGGGATATATCAGAAACCAGCGTTTTTCTAAGCATATCCTGATATTTCAGTCTACCGACCAGGATATTAACACTTGTCCGTAAATTCTCGATTTCTTTAATACTACTTTTGCTGCTTGAGGCGATTTCAAAATTACCATTCGATAAACTTACAGATTGCTTAGCTACTTCTTTAATTGGATTTGAAAACTGTTTTGAAAAATAAATACTTATTCCGCTAATAATAATCAGCGTTATTATGCCGCTGGCTGTAATGCTTTTATTAATCGATGCTTTAAAGTTTTGGTCCTCCTCCGTTAAGATCACCGGAGAATATTGACCGATATCGACATATCCTATCACTTTGTTGTTTTCTCTTAGTGTAAAAGTTTTGGTCGTATACACGCCATTATTTTTCACGGGCATCGTATTTGTGTTGAGCTGTTTTTTTATCTTCTCAGGATTCATTCCCCAGACTGTTTTTTTTGTGCGATCCTTTAATGTCAGGCAATAGTTTCCCATATAAGCATCATGTATCAATTCAACACCTGTATATTGGTCCCACTTTCCTTCTCTTTTATAGATATCTTCCAGCATAGAGACAATTCTTTCATAGCAGTTATTTTGTATCTCTACCTTATATTGATTAAATTTCGTTGTGACCGTTACATTTACGAACAATGTTACCAAAAGGATGGCCGTCAAAGTACAAACAATGAATAAGACACTTAATCTCCTGCTAATCGATTGCACTTACCATTCACCACCAAATTTGTATCCGGCTTTCATAACGGTTACAACATATTTAGGGTTCTTTGTATCGACTTCTATTTTTTTGCGAATATTTTTGACATGAACATCAACTATGCGGTCTAGGCCGATAAATTCATCGTCATATATCTTAGTGATTAGCTGTTCGCGGGATAGGACCCGTCCTTTGTGAACTGCAAGAGCCTCTATGATATCGAACTCATTAGGTGTAAAGGGAACCTCCAGTCCACGGACTTTAATTAATCTTTTTTCACTATCAATCATCAGGTTTCCATCATCAAAAATAACACCTGATGCGTGAATCCTGCCATTTATTCGCCGAAACAAGGCATTTACTCGTGCAATCAGTTCCCTTGGGCTATATGGTTTAATTAAATATTCATCAGCACCCATGTTCAATCCCTCGATTCGATCATTTAATGATCCCTTTGCTGTTAACATGAATATATGAACATCAGATGATTGCCGAATCATTTTACAAACCTTTTCGCCACTTATATCAGGCAGCATTAAATCAAGGATAACAAGGTCAATGTCAAAATTCTTACAAATGTCAATTCCTTTGAAACCTGTCTGTGCACAATGAACCTGATAGCCTTCTTTTTCTAAATACGCTTTAATCACATTGGAAACATTTTGTTCATCCTCAATAAGTAAAATTTGATTCATCTCGATCACCCGAAAAAATTAGTTACTTGTAACATTAGTATACTAACTTTGGATGGTGCAAAAAGAGAAAAAGGCTGACAGTTTTGTGTCAGCCTTTTATAAATTTTTTCTATAATTTTACTTTTTGTAATCGTAATGCATTTAAGACAACAGATACAGAGCTGAATGCCATCGCCGCGCCTGCAAGCCAAGGGGCAAGAAATCCGAGAGCAGCAATAGGAATTCCAAGTGAGTTATAAGCAAGAGCCCAGAATAGATTTTGTTTGATATTGGTAATGGTTTTTTTACTCATGAAGATGGCATCGGCTATGCTATTTAAATCACCGCGAATAAGGGTAATATCAGCTGCTTCCATTGCGACATCTGCACCGGTGCCGATTGCCATCCCAATATCTGCAACGGCAAGTGCCGGTGCATCATTGATTCCATCACCAACCATGGCTACTTTCTTTCCTTGTGCCTGCAGCTTCTTGATTTCCTC
The DNA here is from genome assembly GCF_016464375.1 of Bacillus renqingensis. Classification (GTDB taxonomy): domain Bacteria; phylum Bacillota; class Bacilli; order Bacillales; family Cytobacillaceae; genus Neobacillus; species Neobacillus renqingensis. The sequence continues at coordinate 136,254 of NZ_JADDIU010000003.1, read as the reverse complement.
CGCTTTCCCTTCTGGCAGGACTTCGGCAATAACATGCTCAATACCGGCTTGTTTAGCAATCGCCCTTGCAGTCTTCTGATTATCCCCGGTAATCATCATAACATCTAAGCCCATTTTTTGGAGACGCCTGATGGCTGCTTTTGATGTGATTTTAATTGTGTCTGCAACAGCTACGGTACCGGCATAACGCCCGTTTACAGCTACAAGCATAGCTGTCTTGCCGGCTCGTTCTAAACGATCCATTTTGACAAGTGCATTAGCAATCGGGACGTTATATTGGTTCATGAGTTTTCTAGTGCCAACAAGTATTTCTATGCCATCAACCACCGCTCTAATTCCGAAGCCAGGAATCGCTTCAAACTCAGTTGTATCCCTGAGGCTGATTCCTTTATCCTTAATTCCTTGAACAATTGCTTGGGCAAGTGGATGTTCTGATTGCTTTTCGGCTGAACCTACCAAGGATAAGAATTCATTCTCTGAAATTGATTCTTCAACAATGATATCAGTTAAAACCGGCTTCCCGTTTGTTACTGTACCGGTTTTATCTAATACAACGGTAGAAATGCGGTGAGTCATTTCCAAGTGTTCGCCACCTTTAAACAAAATCCCGAATTCTGCCGACCTTCCTGATCCGGCCATAATCGAAGTTGGTGTCGCCAAGCCTAATGCACAGGGACAGGCAATGACAAGGACAGCGATTAATTTTTGTAATGCCTCTGGAAAATCACCAGGAGCAACAACAAAATACCAAATAATAAAGGTTAGAATGGCCAAACTAACGACAATTGGGACAAACACGCCGGAAATTTTATCAGCAAGCCGCTGAATGGGTGCCTTTGACCCTTGAGCTTCCTCTACTACTTTAATAATTTGGGCTAGCGCCGTATCCCTGCCAACCTTTGTTGCCGTAACTTTTATAAATCCATTTTTGTTAAGTGTAGCCCCTATGACTTCATCGCCCACTTTTTTATCGACCGGAACACTTTCACCGGTAAGCATGGATTCATCAATGGCTGATTGACCGTCGATAATTTTTCCATCAACAGGAATCTTTTCCCCAGGTTTAATGTGGAGAATATCGCCGACCATTACCTCTTCAAGTGGGATTTCCTGTTCCATCCCCCCGCGTTCCACAGTTGCTGTCTTTGCTTGCAGCCCCATTAATTTCTTGATTGCTTCTGAGGACCGTCCTTTTGCCTTTGCCTCGAAAAGCTTCCCTAAAAGAATCAGTGTAATCAGTACCGCACTTGTTTCATAGTACAGCTCAACTTTATGTGTGTTCCCAGCCAGGGACATCATTGATAAATATAGGCTATAAAAATAGGCAGCTGATGTACCAAGAGCAACGAGAACATCCATATTAGCACTTTTATTTTTAAGTGCTTTATAGGCGCCTATATAAAACTGTCCGCCAATGATAAACTGGACTGGTGTTGCTAACAGCAGCTGAAACCATGGATTCATAAATAGGTCCGGCACCCAGATGAAGGAGGTAAATGAAAAGTGACCAACCATTGTCCATAAGAGCGGGAATGACAGAATGGCAGAAAGGATAAGCTTCTTCGTTTGTTTTTCTATTTCCTTTTGCCGATGATCGACAGTTTCATTTGTGTCTTCCTTCATCCTTGCACCATAGCCAAGGCTTTCTACCTTTTTTATGATATCATTGGGGGTAATGGCAGAACTGTTGAATTCGACCGTTGCTTTTTCAAGTGCCAAGTTCACAGTTGCTTTTACAACACCATCCAGTTTATTGAGGCCCTTTTCGATTCTGGCAGAGCAGGCAGCACACGTCATGCCGGTTATATCGAAGTTTGCTTTTTCTGTCACCACATCGTAGCCTAAATCCCTAATTTTGTTTTCAATGTCTTCAACCTTTATTTGTTCCGGGTTGTATTTAATGGCTGATTTTTCCAAAGCAAGATTCACAGTTGCCGACTCTACACCTGCAAGTTTATTTAACCCTTTTTCAATTCTGGTTGCACAGGCAGCACACGTCATGCCAGAGATTTTCAGATTCGTTTCCTTTATATTTTGAGCCATGAAAGCCAACTCCTTATACCCCATTAGGGTATATATTTTTGTGAAAAGAACGTGCTAGCAACTAGCACGTCTTTGTCATAAGATAAAGTATAAATTTTTCGACCTTGAGAATTGTCCAGCTCCACAAGGGAGGCTTCGACAGCATCGGCATCGCACGAAGGAAAAGCGATAGCTTTTACGAGGAGCGCCTAGCCCCTCTATGGTTTACAGCCACTCCTGAATTGAAGGCAAAGAGCGCCTTCTATTCAGGAGCGTCTTATTCTATGCCTGAGGCTGACCAAGGCGCTTGCGCTTTTCTTATAATTATTTTACATCATAGCCTTGGTCATCGATTGTTTCTTTGATTTTATCCAAGGAAACGTCTTGTGGATTAAATTCAACCGCAACAGTTGCGTCTTTTAGGTTTACCTTTACAGACTTTACTCCATTGAGGGTGCCAACGCTGCCCTCCACTGCTTTCACACAATGATCGCAAGACATTCCTTGTACGTTTAATGTTACCTTTTCCATGATGATCCTTCCTTTCATAAACTCGTAAATCGTAAGAGTAACTCTATATTCTTAATTTACTATACCCCCCCACCCTATGTAAAGGATTATTTTTTATTTTCTTCAATATTTTTTCCGCAATTCATCTTTTATAATGACCAATATGTGAGTGTGTCGAAAATCCCTAACAGGATCATTATAATTCCTGCCAATCTTTGAATGATTGTCCCAATTTTTCTTCCCTTTTTCATCAATATACCGCTTGCACCAAAATACCAGATTAGAGAGATAATGAATAATACTGGCAAGGCAGTACCCACAGCGAATAAGGAAGGAAGAATAAATCCATAGGAACTGGATAACACCACCGGCATGAGGGTGACAAAAAATAAGATAAACATCGTTGGACAAAAAGCTAGCGAGAAACTGAATCCCAGCATGAAGGAGCCGAGTATATTTCCGTGCTTATATTCTTTTGAACTTTTAAATAAATTTATAGTGCCAGTAATATTAATGAACCCCAGCATATAAATCCCGACTATAATCAATAAAGGTCCCATCAGCTTCCGTATCCACGGAAAATAAAGCGTGAGATTTTGTTCAATCCCTTTACCTAATAGCCAAGCCAATAGACCAAGAAGTGAAAACGCAGCTATTTTCCCTAATGTGAAACTGAAAACATCTTTCCAAACGATTTTCTTTTGAATGGAACTGTTGCCGTACAATGTGACCGCACTAATATTGCCTGTGAGCTGACAAGGGGCCAGCGCTCCCACTATCCCCAATATAAATGCAAAAGCAAGCGGCCACGATTCCAGGCTATTCGCCATATTGAAAAATGGTTCACTCATAAAGGAACTTATTTTACTAAATAAATAGTACATTGGACCACCTAAGAACATTGTGAGTATATAACCTAACTTAACATAAAATTGGCTGTTTATAAGAAAGAATTATGATAATGCCTTAAATTTGTCACAAAATATTGCTATGTTATCAATTCTCTTTTTTTCAGCAAAACCCTTTTAACAATTTGTCACAAAAAAATGAAATTTTTATTACATAATTTAATGTTCCATAAATTCTTCATAATTCAGTAGTATGATAAACGTAAATGGAAGAAAGGAGCGGTACAAATGAAAAAGCTTACGGTTGGTTTGTTAAGCGCGGTGATGATTCTTGGGGCGGGAACAGCAGTAGTGGCGGCTGGTAACAGCGGGCAAGGCGATGGTCTAAGCTTTGAAAGAATGCTGCCGTTTATGCAAAAAATGCATCCTAATTTCTCCAAAGAGGAATTAAAGGATATGTACAAGGCATGCCATGGAGAAGGGGGGATGATGAATGGTTTGAATGGGAATGGTGTTGAAGGGCAAGGTATGATGAGCAGGTTCTAGTTCAGTTATTTTACTTTACTAGATTGAATTAGTAAAGAGCATCGGGATGGTTAGACGATGCTCTTTTTATCTTATATATGCTTAATGAAGTATTTACTTTATTAGGATAAAATTATATTCAATTCTTATCGGATTTTACTTTAACCTTTTTAGAATGTCTCTTTCTATGACATGGGTATTCACAAAGACAAATCTAACTCTAAAATACTTTCCTGCTATAAATACGGATTGAGAGCATCCATGAAAGAATGTAGAGAATTACGACTGACAGCGTTACTCCTAAATATAATAAAGAATTATCAAAAGATAAGACTACTCGAATTGTCTCTCTTATTCTATCATTCAAATCAGGTATAAATTTACCGACAATAATAAAATAAAGGACAAACGAAACAGCAAAGGCGACCATCAAATACTGACTTTTAAATAGATAAGAAAATGGAAAAGCCAGTGAGATAAAAAACACAACAATCATCGTTAAAACTAATAATTGTTCCCATTGGATTATCTCTCTATGAATAATCAAATTACCAATAAAAATAGTCAATACAATCAGGAAAGTAAAAAAACATGCACCTAAATATTTGGAACTGACAATTTCTTTTCGAGTATACGGTAATGAATTCAGTAGAAGATGGATGGAAGACTTTTCATCCATTGAAAAACTTTGCATAATGATGGCAATAGAAAATAAAACACCCACCCAGATAGTAGAAGTATCTACGAATAAATAGATAAATATCAGCGGCAACAAAATCATTAATGTTTTTTTCTGTAAAATAATATCTTTACGAATAAGATTCAGCATATTTATCTTTTCCTTTCTTAGTATATAGCATAATATCTTCAAGTGTCGGTTTCTCTAGAATAACCGTTTCACCAAAAATAGTTTTTGTATGTTGTTTATTTGCCGTTAATGCTTCAAATCCATGTTTTGATTTTCGAATACTTATAAATTCTTGTTCCGTGTCACGATCTAATAGATTTGTTTCTCCTTTCACAATTGCATAGTCTTCCTCGATTTTATAATACTCTTTTGTAAAAATATGTTGACCATTATGGATAAAAGTAATATAATCTGCTATTCGATCTAAGTCTGTCGTAATATGCGTAGAAAAGAAAATCGTTCTTTCACCATCCTGCATTAGATCTCGGATAATGTCTAACAGTTCTCTACGGAATATTGGGTCTAATCCCTATGTTGGTTCATCCATAATAATTAACTCAGCATGGTGGGATAATGCAATGGTTAATGATGCCTTCATCATCATACCTTTAGAGAATGTTTTTAACTTTTTCTTTAATGGTAGTTCAAACATATCTACATACTGATTGAATAGAGAATCGTCCCATTTTATATAAATTGGACTTATGATATTCTTCATCTCTGTTAAAGTAACATTCTCATAAAAAACATTATGATCGAACACAAAGCCAATTCGTTGTTTTATTTCTTTTTCATGCTTTTTATAATTCAGTCCAAAAATCGAAATCTCTCCACTATCCGGCTGTAATAAATTCATAATCAACTTGATCGTTGTAGATTTTCCTGCTCCATTACTACCAATAAACCCTGTAACAAAGCCTTTTTTAACTGAAATAGATAAATCTTTCAGTTCAAATCCTTCGAAAGCCTTATTTACGTGTTTCAGTTCAATTACATTTTCCATCATGTATCCTCCTTATATAACATGGTAAGTAATTCTTTTAATTCTGCTAATTCTAATCCTATTTCTTTACTATTTTGAATTGCGACCATTAACTGCTCTTCTATTACTTTCATTTTCCGTTCAAGAATCAGTTCATTACTTTGTTCAGACACAAATGATCCTTTTCCAACTACTGAGAAAATAAACCCATTTTTCTCAAGCTCTTCATACGCCCGCTTTGTTGTTATCACGCTTATGTCAAGGTCTTTAGCTAATTGACGCATAGACGGTAAAGCTTCTCCAGCTTTTAGTTCATTCGTCAAAATTTGTTTTTTAATTTGCCTGTAAATCTGCTCATAAAGTGGTTCCTTTGAAATATTAGAAATTATTATTTGCATACAAATACCTCTTCTTGCAATAATGTATATATACTCTATACACATTATATATAAAGGTTTATCTAATTGTCAATTTTATTTTTTTAAATTAGTTAGTTTTCTTCCAATAATCTCTTCCTACAAACCCTGAACTTAATAGCTCTTTTCTCATGTCCGTTTTAACGCAAATGATACTATCATGTACATGCAGTAGTATCAGGTAACTCGTTTTGTACACCATAACGGCATTCATTCCGAGTTCCGGTTAATTAGTTATGATTCCCCCTGCGGCAATCCTCTATTTCATGAAGATACATTTATAAGGAAACGTTTCACACTAAAGAACCTCCTTAAATTGATACGTTGAGCATACCAGTAGGTACAGCTGTTTTTATGTGCGTTGTTTGAATACGGGCTTACGGATAAAATAATGTATGTAGCTTTTAAATAATATTTATATCGGGAAAGAAAAAGAGGGAATTCAGACCTTAAAGAAGTCTGAATTCCCTCTTTTTTGTTTATCCTTGAATTCTATAAACCGCACTTTAATTGTGCCCCGCAGTTCGTGCAGGTATTACAGCCGCCAATTTCTTCGACTTCTCCTTTACGGCATACCGGGCAGGTATTGCCTACCTCAGAGCCGATAGTTACATTAGTCGAACGAAGGTCGCTGATAGTATCAACAAGGACTACATGCTGCTTTTCTTTTTCATCGAACATAGACAATTGCTCATTAGTATTTTCTTCTGCTTTAAGAGTCAATACCTGTGAATCGCGTGAACCGTCCACATACACTGTGCCGCCTTTTGCCCCGCCGCGATACAGCCGTTCGTAAACTTTCTCAACTTGTTCTACACTGTATCCTCTTGGCGCATTAACTGTTTTACTAATCGAACTGTCAATCCAACGCTGAATGACGCATTGAACATCAGCATGGGCTTCAGGAGCAAGCTCCATCGCTGTGACAAACCAGTTTGGCAGGTTTTCTGGATCTGCCTCCGGATGCTGATCTAAGTATTCTTGAACGATATCTGCCTTCACTTCGATAAACTTTCCGAGACGACCGCTGCGGAAATAAGAGAAGGAGAAGTAAGGTTCAAGCCCGGTACTGACCCCAACCATGGTCCCAGTGCTCCCTGTAGGAGCAACAGTTAGCAAATGGGAATTTCTAATTCCATTTGCTAAAATTGATTGACGGATATCATCCGGCATTTTTTTCATATATCCCGTTTCGATAAATGCTTGTCTTAAGCGGTTTGTTTCCTCTAAAGATTCACCTGTTAAAAATGGAAAACTTCCCTTCTCTTTCGCTAATTCGATAGAAGTTCTATATGCCGTGGTAGCAATTATCTCAAACACTCGATCAACTAATTCGTTACCTTCTGGTGAACCATACTCTGTTTCACAATAGATCAAGAGGTCATGTAATCCCATAACACCAAGACCTACACGGCGCTCACCAAGAGCTTGCTTTTTGTTCTCTTCCAAGAAGTATGGTGTAGCATTGATTACGTTGTCCTGCATGCGGACACCAACTTCTACTGTCTTCTTTAATTTATCAAAATTAACTGTTTTCGTTTCTTTATCTGCCATTTCTGCTAAGTTAACCGCAGCAAGGTTGCAGACTGAAAATGGTGCGAGTGGCTGCTCGCCACACGGATTGGTCGCAACTACCTGTTGTCCGTATGCCTTTGCATTTGTCATGTCATTAGCATTGTCAATGAAAAAGATCCCAGGCTCTGCCGAGTAAGTTGCACAAATATTGATTAAATTCCAAAGTTCTTTCGCCTTGATCTTCTTGTAGACGCGAACTTTATGTCCAAGTTTTTCCCACTCGCGTACATCGCCGACTTTATGCCATTCTTCATTATAAATCTTCATTTCCTCTTCATTGTACTGTTCAACATAAGGGAAACGAAGTTCGTACTCACTGTCATTTTCTACAGCTTCCATAAATTCTTTGGTCAAGCAAACAGAAATGTTCGCACCGGTTAAGAACTCTGGATTATGGACAGTGTAATTACCGCCAACTTCTAATTTTTCTTCAGCATCGGCGATGATACCTTCACTGAATCCACCATAACCAGGTATGCTCTTATAGTTTACAATTCCTTGGTACATAGCGATTTCTTGTGAAGTCAAAGGAGTGAACTTTAATTTATCTTTTGCTAATTTTTTAATCGTCTCATCGTTTGTATTTTCAATTAAGAATCGTAAAATTCTAGGATTCTGCATCTTTGAAATAATAAATTCAATGATGTCTGGATGCCACGTACTAACCGTCCCTTTCAGGATATTTACTCTGTTTTCACAGACGGACTAGACTATATCATCACCCTCAGCATTATCTGTTAGGGGCCGGGCGCTCATGAAGGTTTATTGTTGGGACTCACCCTCTAGTCGTTGAACCTTCGCCATAACCATTGCCCTATGACGCTTGGCTGCAGATTGTCCAATACTTACAATTTTTAAAGCATTCACGCTCACCGTTTCCAGTCACGTTGTAGCTTGCAAGTCTCTAAGGATTTCCCTGCAATTCACCCGATTTTCTAGTCGTTCATTTTCTGAACTACGCGGACTAGTGCATCTTTATTTATCCGCTAACATTATCATTTGAGCTCCACGCTATTTTGTTACTACTCATTATAGAGCGGCTAGGTCATTTCTGCCTAGCTCTCATGCTTTCACATGAGATCAGACTATATCATCAGAGAATACTCTGTCTCGTGCCCGAAACCAACGTTACCGTCAGAATCGTTTACTTTTTCCCGTACCATTTACGGCTTAGGAAGTTTCAATAGTCGTTGAACGTTCATCTCCGTTTCCAGAAATGCTTCGCTGCTGATTGCCCAATCCTTATCATTTTCAAACTTTCACGCCCACCGTTGCCAGTCACGTTTTAGTTGATAAGGCTCTAAGGGTGTTCCAGCAATTCACGAGATTTTAATCCCGCCGTTCGGAGCTAGTTAACGGGATCCACCCTGCTCAACCAAATGCGTCAGTTTTGCAATATCATCAAGCCACGAAACCGAGCCGGATGATTTGCCGTTTACACCGCGTGCCAGGGTGTTTCTTGGCCGCAATGTTGAGCCGTTTGTGCCGACACCACCGCCACGGCTCATGATTTCCATGACCTGTTTGCGGTGATCGGAAATTCCTTCACGTGAATCCGCCACAAAAGGCATCACGTAACAATTAAAATAAGTTACATCCGTATTTGCCCCGGCCCCATAAAGAACGCGTCCTGCCGGAATGAAGTTCAAGCTGACAAGCTCTTGGTAAAACTTCTCCGTCCATTCAAGGCGCTTTTCTTCCGTCTCCTCTACAGCAGCAAGACCCGTCGCCACCCGCTTCGCAATCTGCTCATAGAAAAGCTCAAGCGGTTTTTCAATCACATCAAGCGACTTTAGAATGACCCCTGTACTGGCTTCTTCCGGATCATCCAATACGCCTCTGAATTCCTCCTCTACTAATACCTTTGCTTTTTTCTGCTCCCAATCGATTTCCAAGATAGTCCCTAAGCCTCGCGCAGGAAATTTTGGATCTTCTTTAATGGTAAGGACCACAAAGTCACCGGTTGTAAGAGTGATTTTCTCCGTATCTTTGAAGGTATAACGATCCAACATGACAAGGCGTGAAACACCCTTGTGAGTTATTTTCATATCCGGAGTAACTGGGTGTACCTGGGGGAATAGGCGGATATCCTCATTCAACCTTTCAAAATCAATATTCATTTTTTGTCTAAACACAACAGACATAGGAACAACTCCTTCTAAAAAATAAAAGCTATACTTTTTACTAGATTCTTGTTCATTTATGTTAAATCTAGCAGCCTTAATATACATAAGGTATCATATAGAGCAAAGAAAAATCAACATATAGTATTTGATTAATTTTTAACACCACTATATATTGTATGTTGAGCAAAAAACATTTATTTTGTCAAACTTAAAATCAACTAGATTTTAAAGAAAATAAGAGTATTGATTGATTTTCCTCTTAAAAACGAGGAATTTTAACAAATTTTGCGGTTTGCGAAAATATAAAAGCGGCAACCGCCGCTTTTATATCACTACCTTTTAAAATTCCATTCGTCATTTTCATAGCGTTCATGGGCCAATTTGTTTACATATTCCAGTTCTTCCTCAGATAATTGATATGGGACAAGGTCAATATTCAGACCTTCAGCAAAACCGTTGTAAAAGGCTTCCTTCGCTTCCTCAAGCGTAATCCTTCTCGGGCTGATGGCGTTAATCGCCACCGCCTTATCCTTAAATGATTTCTTCATCCGTTCCTTTACGCGCTCATTTGGATATTTAAACAGACTAAACAATTTGTCTTCATCTAAGTCCAGTAGAATCGAACCGTGCTGGAGAATGACACCCTTTTGCCGTGTTTGCGCACTTCCGGCAACCTTCCTGCCTTCGACCACAAGCTCATACCAACTTGGAGCATCAAAGCATACAGCCGAACGCGGGCTTTTCAATGCCTCCCTTTGTTCTGCTGTTTTTGGAACGGCAAAATAGGCATCAAGGCCTAAATGATGAAATCCCTTTAAGATCCCTTCCGAAATCACCCGGTAAGCCTCTGTAACGGTTTTCGGCATTTCTGGATGTTCTTCTGAAACGATGACACTGTAGGTAAGCTCATGCTCATGAAGGACTCCTCTCCCCCCCGTAGGCCTTCTGACAAAGCCAAGCCCGTGCCGTTTAACGGCCTCCATGTCAATTTCCTTTTCCACCTTTTGAAAATAGCCAACTGATAGTGTAGGCGGATTCCAGCCATAGAAACGAATGACCGGAGGGATTTTCCCTTCGCTGTGCCACTCAAGTAAGGCCTCATCCAACGCCATATTAAATGATGGCGAACGGTTTCCTGTATCGATAAAACGCCATGTTTCCTTTTCCATCCCAAACCCTCATTTTGATTAATTTTTTTCGATTTTAAGTCTACCAAATTCAGTAATGAAATCAAAATAGATTGTTTCTGGTATTAATTTATAAAAGAAATTTCATCATTGTTCTTTATCTTTATGGGAATGACTTATATAATAAAAACAAGTGCAGTACAGCTTGAAAGGAGAAAGACACGTTGAGTTCACTTTATATTTTAATCACTATTATCGGAGCCATTATTATTTACTCCCTTACCACATTTTTTTATCAAAAAAGAATTGTAAAGACGGTAACGGAGGAAGAATTCCGTGCAGGATATAGAAAGGCACAGCTAATTGATGTTCGGGAACCAAACGAGTTTGAAAGCGGTCATATTTTAGGGGCACGCAATATTCCAATGTCACAGCTTAAAATGCGTATGAAGGAAATTCGTCCCGATCTGCCGGTTTATTTATATTGCCAAAGCGGCATGCGCAGCGGGCGGGCAGCCCAATTTTTACACAAAAAAGGGTACAAAGATCTTACCCAGCTCCAAGGCGGCTTTAAAAAGTGGACAGGTAAAGTAAAGGCGAAAAAATAATAGAAGTGAAAAAAGGATGATTCACAGTCGAATCATCCTTTTTTATTTTTAAATTTCAGCCTGGTACCTTAAAATCGGTTTCCGGGCCGCAGTTGTTTCATCAAGACGGCCAACAACTGTTGTATGTGGTGCCTCTTGAACGATTTCCGGATTTTCCTCTGCTTCTTTAGCAATTTGGATCATCGCATCGATGAAAGAATCAAGTGTTTCTTTTGATTCCGTCTCGGTTGGTTCAATCATGATGCATTCTTCCACGTTTAATGGGAAGTAAATGGTTGGTGGGTGATAGCCAAAATCCAACAGTCGTTTGGCGATATCGAGTGTCCGGACACCCAGTTTTTTTTGCCGCCTGCCGCTCAAAACAAACTCATGCTTACAATGTCTGTCAAACGGAAGATCATAATAGGCTGAAAGTCTTCTCATCATATAATTGGCATTTAACACTGCATAATCCGTAACGGCTTGTAAGCCGTCAGGTCCCATAGAACGAATATAGGTGTAGGCACGAACATTGATTCCAAAATTTCCGTAAAATGGCTTTACACGGCCAATGGACTGCGGACGTTCATAATCAAGAACATACGTATCACCTTGCTTGTTAATAACCGGTTTTGGCAGAAACGGAATAAGGTCGGCTTTTACCCCTACTGGACCTGAGCCAGGACCTCCTCCGCCATGCGGACCGGTAAAGGTTTTATGAAGATTTAAGTGAACAACATCAAAACCCATATCCCCTGGCCTTGCTTTTGAAAGAACAGCGTTTAGGTTTGCCCCGTCATAATAAACCTTTCCGCCCGCTGCGTGGACAACTTCTGCCATTTCAACAATCTGTTCTTCAAATAATCCAAGTGTATTGGGATTGGTTAGCATTAAGGCTGCCGTATCTTCACCGACGACCCTTTGCAAATCCTCTAAGTCCACAAGACCATTGTCGCCCGATTTAACCGTAATTGTTTCAAGACCGGCAACGGTAGCAGATGCAGGATTTGTGCCATGAGCTGAGTCAGGGATAATAACTTTTGTCCGCTTACGGTCCCCATTCGCTTCATGGTAAGCACGGATCAGCATAAGCCCGGTCCATTCCCCGTGGGCGCCGGCCGCCGGCTGGAGGGTCACTTCATCCATTCCGGTAATCTCTTTCAAATGCTGCTGCAGGTCGTACATCAGCTCGAGTGCCCCTTGAATAGAGCTTTCGTCCTGCAGCGGGTGGATATGGGCAAAGCCATTAAAGCGCGCAACATTTTCATTGATTTTCGGGTTGTATTTCATCGTACAGGAGCCTAATGGATAAAAGCCTGAATCTAAGCCATGGTTTCTTTTAGAAAGGGAAGTATAATGGCGCATGATGTCAAGCTCAGATACTTCCGGGAGTGCAGGCTCCTCTTTGCGCCAGTATCCTTCCGGCAGAAGGCCTGTTAACTCTGCTTCCGGAACGTCCATTTCTGGAAGACTATATCCGATACGGCCTGGTGTACTAAGTTCAAAAATCAGTCTCTGCTCTTGATTAGGCATGCATATCCCCCAATTCTTTTACTAAAATATCGATTTCTTCCTTCGTCCTTTGCTCTGTAACAGCAAGCAGCATATGGTTAGCCAGATCAGGATAATCGCGGCCCAAATCATAGCCGCCAATGATTCCTTTTTGCAAAAGCTTTTGGTTGATTTCCTTTACGGGATTATTTAATTTAATGACAAATTCATTAAATAAATAACCATCGTACACCACTTCAAAGCCGGCTGCTTTTAATCGATTTTTTGCATAGTGAGCCTTTTGCAGATTTGCTTCAGCCATTTCCCGAACACCATTTTTACCTAGAGCGGTCATCGCAACAGAGGCTGCAAGGGCATTTAGCGCCTGATTCGAGCAAATATTAGATGTCGCCTTATCGCGGCGGATATGCTGCTCACGGGCTTGAAGTGTCAGAACAAAACCACGGCGTCCTTGTTCATCCGTTGTCTGTCCGACAAGGCGGCCGGGAACCTTCCGCATTAGCTTGCTTGTGACGGCAAAATAACCACAATGGGGTCCGCCAAATGCAGTAGGAATCCCAAATGGCTGCGCGTCTCCGACCACAATATCTGCACCAAATTTACCAGGAGGTGTTAACACTCCAAGCGATAATGGATTGGAGGAAACAACAAACAATGCTTTCTGTTCATGAATGAGTTCTTCCAGCTCTTTTAATGGCTCAATCCTTCCAAAGAAGTTTGGATATTGCACGATAACGGCGGCAACGTCCTTTGTAACCATTTCCTTTAATACGGTTTGGTCTGTCACGCCGTCTTTTATAGGAACTTCAACCACATCAAGGTACTGACCCTTTGCATATGTTTTTAAAACATCACGATACTCCGGGTGAACAGCACTTGAGACGACGATCGTTTTCCGTTTTGTATGACCGGCACTTAGCATCGCTGCCTCTGCCAGTGCCGTTCCGCCATCATACATCGAAGAGTTCGCTACTTCCATTCCTGTTAATTCACAAATCATCGTTTGGAACTCAAAAATAGCCTGAAGTTCACCTTGTGATATTTCTGGTTGATAGGGAGTATAAGCCGTATAGAATTCTGACCTTGATAGTACATGATCAACAATGACTGGAATATAATGATCATAAACTCCGGCACCTAAAAATGATACATTTTCTTTTAAATCGGCATTTTTACTTGCTAATTTGAAAAGTTCCTTCATTAGAGCCGTCTCTGATTTTGCTGGTTTAATGTTGTACTGCCCCTGAAATCTTACTTTTTCCGGGATATCATCGAATAGCTCATCGATGGTGGAAACGCCGATCGTCTCAAGCATTGCCTTCTTATCTTGTTCCGTCATAGGTAAATAGCGATGTTTCATACCCCTTGCTCCCTTCCGTTATTTCTTTTCTCGTTTATAAAAAGGTGTTGGTACAACCTTTGCTTTTAACCGCTTGCCACGAATTTCCACTGTCAATTCAGTACCTGGCACTGCATATTCCGAAGAAATCAAAGCAAGCCCGATATTTTTCTTTAAGGTAGGTGACTGTGTACCTGTGGTAACCTCTCCAATGAGTTCTTCACCCTTGTAGACTTGGTAACCGTGGCGAGGAATTCCGCGCTCCATCATTTCAATCCCGGCAATTTTTCTCGGTATACCATTTTCTTTTTGCTTTGCTAATGCCTCTTTACCTAAAAATTCTGCTTCTTTATTTAATTTCACCGCAAAACCGATCCCGGCCTCAAGCGGGGAAATATCCGCTGATAATTCTTGACCATAAAGCGCTAAATTTGCCTCAAACCTTAATGTATCACGTGCACCCAATCCGCACGGAAGAATGCCTTTATCTTTGCCTGCTTCCAAAATTGCTTTCCAAATGATAACAGCATCATTCGCATGACAATATACTTCAAAGCCATCTTCACCAGTGTAGCCGGTTCTTGATACAAGTGCCTTTTTGCCAGCTATTTCAACGTTCTGCCGAAATTTGAAGAAGCCAATAGCGCTTAAATCCGTTTGGGTAAGCTTTTGCAGGACATCCTCGGCAAGCGGTCCTTGAAGGGCTATTTGCGCAGTTGTTTCCGATTGATTTTTAAGCGTTACTTCGCCTTCAAGATGCTTCTCAAGCCACTCGTAATCTTTTTCGATATTAGAGGCGTTCACAACAAGGAGATAATGATCATCCTCCATTTTATAAACAAGCAAGTCATCAACGGTTCCACCGGTTTCATAGCACATTGCTGTATATAGAGCTGCGCCGTTTTTGACTTTGGACAGATCATTCGTGATCATTTTTTGTAAATAATCAAAGCTGCCTCCGCCTTTGACCTCAATCTCTCCCATATGAGAAACATCAAATAATCCAGCCTTTGTACGAACAGCCTCATGTTCCTGTTTAATCCCGGAAAATTGGACAGGAAGCTCCCAGCCGCCAAAGTCAATTGTTTTCCCCCCGTATTCCTTATAGACTTCAAACAGCGGAGTTCGTTTTAATTCTTTCATCCTTGGAAATCCCCCTTTGTGTTCATGTTTAAAAAATAAAAAAGGACAGACAACTCCCTTGTAAATAAGGAAGTCTCTGTCCTTGCACCTGAAAGTTTAACCTAAAATGGCTTTCCCCGTGGGTGGCTGCTCATGCAGCACTCTCCAGAGCTGCGTCAAACAAGGGTTCTTTTGCCTGAGAGATTCACAGTTTCTGCTTGCTCCTTCGGCGCTACAATGGTAGTCTCTCCCCTTGTCATCATTCGCATTTATATTTTTTTCCAATTCGGTCATACTAATTATACTATTTGTTTCAATTGGACGCTCCCAGAAGGAGAGCGAAAAATAATGATGTATTTAAATATTTTAAACTTTCAAAGCTATTATCATCCTAACATTAAGCAGCATTTTGAGCAATAAATAATTTACATTGGAGATGAAAACAATGTCTATTGAAATTGAATTTGATTCCTCTTGGCAGGATGATTTTTTACATAGAATAGATGAGGACGGTCCTTGGGGGAATTGGGAGCTGTATAAGCTATCGATTGAAGTTGAAAAACATTTGGTGATTCCTGAGTTTGAAGGTTTGCAAGCGCCAAAACATTTACCTCATTTAACTCCCCTTCCGCACCAGCTTGAAACCGCCAAACAGGTAATTGAAAACATGAATGGCAAAGCCATACTAGCTGATGAAGTCGGACTTGGAAAAACGATTGAAGCAGGGTTAATTTTAAAAGAATACATGATTCGCGGACTGGTCAAAAAAGTGTTAATCCTCGTCCCTGCCTCCCTTGTAACACAGTGGGGACAGGAATTGAATAGTAAGTTTTTTATACCGGCGGTCACACAGAAAAAAAGCTATGTTTGGGAACAATGTGATGTGGTAGTTTCCTCCATCGATACAGCCAAGCGGACTCCGCATCGGGATCTTATCTATCAACAGGATTATGACTTAATCATCATCGATGAAGCCCATAAGCTTAAAAATAATAAAACAAAAAACTACGAATTTGTGCAAAACCTTAAAAAGAAATTCTGTTTATTGCTTACTGCAACACCTATTCAAAACAGGGTGGAAGAAATTTTCAACCTGGTTTCCCTGTTAAAACCGGGGCATTTAGGCAGTGAAACCTCCTTTTATGAAAAATATAAACGGGATTCCCGTTCCTTAAACGATAATGAGCATTTGAAAGAATTGGTTAATAAAGTGATGATTCGCAATCGCCGAGCCGATACCGGGATTGAGTGGACCAAGCGGCATGTGAAAACAATCCCGATTGAATTTTCAAAGGCGGAGCGGGAGCTTTATGAGGCCATTTGCCAATTAAAAAACGAGGGGGATTGGCTTCAAGCGAACGCATTCTCCGTCATGACATTACAACGGGAAGCATGCAGCAGCAGAGAGGCTGTTTTTTATACATTAAAAAACATGTTGCAGCGAAAGGAAAATCCGTCACAAACCTTTCAGCAGCAAATTGAGTATTTAATTGCAATGGTCGAAGCTGTTCAGCAAAATTCAAAAGCGGAAAAAGTGCTGGAATTAATTCGAAACATCAACGATAAAGTGATTATTTTCACGGAGTACCGGGCCACTCAATTGTTCCTGCAATGGTATTTAAAACAAAACGGAATTACTTCCGTTCCTTTCCGCGGCGGATTTAAGCGCGGGAAAAAGGATTGGATGCGTGAACTCTTTCAAAAGCATGCCCAAGTCCTGATTGCTACAGAAGCTGGTGGCGAAGGAATTAACCTGCAATTTTGCCATCATATTATTAACTTTGATTTACCATGGAACCCAATGAAGCTTGAGCAGCGAATTGGTCGTATCCACCGGTTAGGACAGGAAAACGACGTAAAGATCTATAATTTTGCGATAAAAAACACTGTAGAAGAACATATTTTAAAACTGCTCTATGAAAAAATTGATTTATTTGAGCGCGTCATCGGCGAACTCGATGATATCTTAACAAAACTGGAGTTTGGCAATATTGAAGACCATTTAATTGACATATTTAGCGGCTCCAGTTCCGAAGGGGAAATGAGGATTAAAATGGAGAATTTGTCTTCCATGATAGAATTTGCCGAAAACTTGAGGAAAGGGGATTCACATGCAGCAGCAGGAAATTCATAACTTTCTTTTGCAATACTTTGAGGCCAATGATTGTCCGATATTAGAAAATAAGCCAGGCTACCTAACCGTCCAGTTAACGATCGAGCTTGATAAGGAACTGATGAATCGCCCCTTTTACTGGCACTATTTAGAAAAGACGGGTGGAACCCCGAATCCTATGCAACTCACCCTTATTACTAATCAGAAGGAAGCACCTGATTCTCTTAAGGGAGAAATTATCCATTTTGGTTCACCAAGGCTGCACCAAATTTTTGCATCATCGAAAAAACTGGCGAGGTATATTCGTCTTTATGAAAACCATCAGCAGCAGCAGCGACAAACTGCTTTGCTCCCATGGTTATGTTTGAATGTGAAAATATCCTATCAATGTGACCGGAAGCGTGACGAATTTAAATCCATCGGTCTGCAGCTAATTAACGGAGCGATGGTGGAGGATTTCCATGATCGGCTTTTGAAAATACCATTAACACCGAAAATACCGGACTATTCCTTCACCCTATCTCCATTAGTGAAACCAAAAAGCGGCATGCTGCGGATTGAAAAATTTTTAAAATCGGAGATTCTAAAGGAAGACCATTCCTGGGCAGAAGAAGCTAAACAGCGTTGGGAAAAGGACCTGCGTCTGCTGGACCATTTCTATGAAGACATCGAGGAAGAGAATGAAAGCTACGAAACAGAAAAAAAAGCACTCCAAGACCAATACGAACCAAAAATAAACATCTCCTTCCTAAACGGCGGTCTCTTCTACCTAACAGAAAAAGCCATTTAGTCTAGGGTGTCAGGCACCATGTGAATTTTTCACATGGTGCCTGACACCCTTTTTGAATAGAAAAAAAGACTGTCGTAATAACAGTCTTTTTTAGTGCGTTCCTGTTGGAAATCCTGAATGAATAACCGTCATGACGGTAAACCAGCCAAAAACTGCAAAGGAAGCAATTCCCCAAAATGCTCCTAAAAGATTTTTATTCTTTAGTGCAGTGAAACCCCCGATGGCAGCAAGAATCGTTACTAACGCAAAAATAATAACCAATCCCATGAATAAACCCCCTTTATGGCTATCGTAATGTTTTAAAAATTATGTATCCATATTCTATCCATTCGAATCCTATTTTATATTTTTTTCAGTAATTTGTCGAGGCAAAAAAGGGTTCTTTACTCATTTTAGGCATTTCTTTTTCTCTTCCCATCAGATAGTGTAAAATAGGGATAAAGCAATTCCCCATTTGGAGGTATGATGATGAAATGGCAGCAACTCCCCCTAGGGAGCATTCAAACAAACTGTTATATTGTAGAAAATCCGGACAAATCCTGTTTAATATTCGATCCAGGCGGTGAAGCGAAAAAGCTGACTCATTTGCTGCATTCCAGAGGGTTAAAACCATTGGTAATTTTATTAACCCATGCCCATTTTGACCATATCGGGGCTGTCGATGAGATTCGGGAAACATTTAAAATCCCAGTATATGTTCATAAACTGGAGGAAAAATGGCTGGAAGATCCTTCGTTAAATGGCTCGCAGTTTTTTTCATTAATAGAACCCATTAAGGTTCTTCCGGCTGACCACTTCATACAGAATGAAGGACCATTGAAAATCGCTGATTTTGAAATGAACGTTTATCATACACCAGGTCATTCACCGGGCAGTGTTTCATATTATTTTGAAAAAGAAGGATTCGTCATCTCGGGTGATGCCTTATTTCAGGGCAGTATCGGCCGTACCGACCTGCCGGGAGGAAATCAAACTCAGCTGTTAAAAAGCATTCATGATAAGCTCCTGACACTTCCTGACGACACCTATGTATTGTCGGGGCATGGAGCAGTCACTACCATTGCTAATGAAATGGACAGCAATCCGTTTCTAAACGGATTTTAAAACAGGGAATAGAAAGACCCTTCTCATAAGAGAGGGGTCTTTCTGGGGGATATTCAATTCATATAATGGGAGGGGTATTGATAAGATAAATTTACAATATAATAAAGTTTTCACTATGTCAATAGTGTTTACTTAAAAGGAGTATGTATGATTACCTATTTACAGAAATTAATTTCACATTCACCAAGTAACTTACTATCATATGCTGATTTTATCGAAGCAGCCTTATATCATCCTGAATTTGGCTACTATATGAAGGAAAAGCAAAAAATTGGCCGTCAGGGCGATTTCATTACCACTAGTAATATTTCCGATGTTTATGGGAGATTAATGGCAAAATGGTTTTCATTTGTATGTAAAAAAAATAATTTACCACCAGTTTTTTGTGAGCTGGGTGCCGGAAACGGCCGCTTTGCACAAGCTTTTTTACACTATTGGATAGAAACAATCAAAACACCCATACAATATAGAATCATTGAAACAAGCCCTTATCACAGAAAGCTGCAAAGGGAATTGCTCGAGTCCTGCCCAGCAGTCTGTCAGTTGGAAAGCCTTACGGATTTAAATGGCTTTGAAGGCATGATTTTTTCAAATGAGCTTTTCGATGCATTGCCCGTTCATGTAATAGAAAAAGAAAACGGAGAACTTTTTGAAGTCATGATTGGACTAAAAAATGAACAATTAGTAGAACAAAAAGTTCCCTTAATAAATCAAGAAATTCTTACCTTTTTGCAGGAAAATCAATTAGATTTAAATGAGAATCAGCGGATTGAGATTCCATTAGCAATGGGTAAGGTACTTCACCAAATTTCTACTGTTTTAACAAGAGGGTTTGTGGTGACAGCTGATTATGGCTATTCGCGTGAGGAATGGTTGGACCCGGGAAGAGCAAGAGGAAGCTTACGGGGATTTTATCAGCACAAGCTAGTTGATAACGTTTTGCTTCATCCTGGTGAAATGGATATTACTGCCCATATTCATATGGATCATTTGATTCAAAAAGGCGAGCACCTCAACCTGCAATTCGTAATGAAGCTTGGGCAAGATGAATTTTTGTTGAAAGCAGGAATATTAAAGGAGTTAGAGGATCATTATGATGCGAACCCGTTTTCAGATGTGAGCCGACGAAACAGAGCAATCCGCAGCCTCTTGATGCCAGGGGGAATTAGTTCCTATTTCCAAATTGTCATTCAACAGAAGGGACTTGAACATATTAGTAATAAATTATTTGGATAAAAAAACGCCGGAGATTATTCCGGCGTTTTTAGAGCCTTAATGCCCTCCACCGAGCGGCATCATGAACGTAGTCCAATAGGTGAATCCGGCAAAGAAAATCGTTAAATAAGCCGCGAAAATATGTAAATACATACGCTCTGATAGCTTTAGATAACTTAGAAGAACGAAGAAGCCTGTTTGGGCTAAGAAAAGCATTGCTGTCTTATCCATGTCACCGAGATAAAACATTACGGTAAAAATTCCCGTGAAGAATCCACATACTCTAAACATGCGATCCATATGTATCCCCTCCTTTTCCCCTACGAATACCATCAATACAATATTATAAAGGAAAAGGCGGTATAATGTAAATAATGGTTTCGTATTTAGTTTGATACAATTGCCTGATACGAGCAAGTATCACAGCCGGAAATGATATTTTCTTTTTCCAGTAATTCAACCGAATCGAACAATACTTCGAACATTCCTTTGAGAAATTCATGATGCATGCTGCAAACTGTTTCATGCTCTTCCGCCACTTCTTTAAATGGGCAATTGAATATTTGAAAATAGATTTTTGTTTGATCACCATTAGCTTCAAATTCTGGATAGAAGCCTGCAAGTGTAGCGGCGTTTTTTAATATCGTTAGCTTTTCATCAAAATTTAATTCATCACCAGTTCTTTTGGCCGTTTCTTGTTCAATTAATTCTGTACCGAAGCGCTTACCAGTCAAAAACAATGCCTGCTTTCCCACCTCACCAAGTGATAACATTGTTTGAATGGCTACCTTGGATAACAGCATGTAGTCGCGGAAGGGGAAATAGAGCTGGATCACATCGTCAGATAAACGGTACAATCTGCTAGGTCTTCCGCCCTTACCAGTTTTCTTTGTCTCTGATACTAACATATTCACATCTTCAAGCTTTGATAAATGCAGTCTGGCTACATTCGGGTGGATATTAAAATTTTCAGCCACTTCTTGGACGGTTACTTCTTTATGACGTTTGGTAATGTATTGATAAATGTAATACCGAGTTGGATCTGATAAAACATTTGTAATCTTTAGTGTTTGTTCCATCTGGCTCACCTCTGCCCCCATATTTATTCCCATTATAATACAGCAACAGTAAAGAGGGAATGAGGTTTCCAATGTAAACACTATATGTTTAGAAAATGTTCACAATTACTGTCGCTAGTTTGTAACAATTATGCTAAAAAAGTATAAGGCTGTTAAAACTGTTTAGTAACTTGCGGCTTTTGCTCTTTACTGTCTTCGTCTTCGCTTTACCTCAGAATATACAACATACGGCAAAATTCCAAACCAGCGATACCAAAACGATGCTTTCATTTGTTTTTTTTCCATCCGCAGCCGTTTCCGTTCCTCTTTTGATTGATCCACATATTTTACAATCGTTTGCGTCATGTATTTTACATAATCATTTGTTTTCAATAAACACACCTGCCCTTATTACATTCAGTACAAGTATGTCCAGTTTTTTTTTAGAAAATAAGTCAAGAACGTTAACTTTAATGGGAGCAGAATCCGGTTGAGGATACTTGCGCCTTCTTATTGCAATTCTGTCCATTTCATTAGCTTTTTTGTTCTTGTATCAAAAACACCTTCTCCTACCACCGTTATACCGGAGTTTAAGTGCAGAGTAAAGCTTACTTTTTGACTGAAACCTGCAGCTGGATCGGCTTGGTAGCTCATATCAGCTTCTTGGTAATGAATCCTGCCCTTTGCAGGGAGGGTGCCTTCTGAAGCAAAGATTTTCTCGATTTTCTTCACTGTGGAGAGATAATAATATTCTTGCTTAAGAACCGTTTCTGTTTCATGAATCAGTTTTCTTTCGGAAAGTAACCGCTCGACATTCATGGAGAAAAACAGTAAAAAAAGAATCAGCAGACATAGTGTCAACGGATAAGTAAATCCCTTCTGGTTATTTTTCATATTCCGGTCTCCCATTCGACTAATGAATAGGCAATGACAGAATATTCTTTACCCCAATTATCCGTAACGATTACTTTAACGGCATTGGGTAAAATCGTAAAAGAATACTGTGAAACATTTTTCAAGATAATCTCATGACCGGTGTCATTTACCCGTCTGCGTAAGTATGTTGAGTATTTTTCATACGCAATCGTTTCAGAGCCTTTCGTGATGATTAATTTCCCAGATGCCACCTTTGCCTCTGTCGATAAGCGGATTTCTTTTTTAAACTGGTTGCAAAAGACCTCCCATTCCATCGCCTGCAGCTTTACTTGGCTCTCCTTTTGATCAAGGATTACATGAAAAATGGGGGTAATGAAAAAAATAATAATCATAAAAATCGTTAACGCAAACAGCACCTCGACTAATGTAAATGCTTTCTCATTCGAGTTTGCCGTATATTTCAATTTTGGAGTGGCCTGTTTTCCCATCAGCGCTAACGCGTACCTCCTTCTGACCCGTTTCATCTGTGTTCCTCCAATCAATCCGGTATTCCACACCGTTTTGAACAAGCGCACGATTCGTAAAGGTTTGGGAACCATTCAGTTTTGCCTGCAATTCTTCATACATAATCTGCCGCGCCTTTTTCTCGATTTCAAGGGTCATGGATTGATCTCTTAAATCCATTAACAGCGGAATAAAAAAGAGGCAAACCATAAACATGGCCGATAACGATAACAATAGCTCGAGCAAAAAATATCCCTTATTGTTCCGCAACATAAAACCTCCCTCTGCCAATTAAAAAGGTCAATCGATAGGTTTTACTTTCCGTACGAATATAGAGAGAGCCGAAACTGCTCACATTACCATTGGGGAGAAACTTGATTGTCAATGGAAGGGAGCCTTCCGTAAGGTGATAACTTTTCGAGTAGTTTCTTTGGAAAAAAGGCGGCAGCTCCGTTCGCTCTATCATTTTGTATTTATATTGACTAGGTGTAAAAATAACTAATACTTCATGCTGATGTGCTATTGCATAATTTTGGGCATAATACAAGTCCGATTGTAATTGCGTTAAAAATGCCTCATCCTCAAGCATGGTGTGCTGCGGCTTTAAGGAAAAAACAGTCACAGTGGACAGGATCATAAAGATAGAGAGAACAATTAGTGATTCCGCTAAGGTGAAACCTTTTTGGTTATGTTTCATAGTCTATTTGCCAACTGCTGTGACTTCTCCAGTCGCCGCATTGATTTCAACTTTTTGACCATTCGGACAGCCTTTTACATCTTTTAAATAACCTTCCGATTGAAGTTCGGCAAGTGTGGGAACTTTATTGTTATCCATTTGGTATGCCTGCACTTCAGCCTGAACCATTTTCACATAGGCCTCGCAGCCTTTATTATTAATACTGGAATTATGTTTCGTGACGTTTGGAATCGTGATAATTAACAGCACAGAAATGATTAACATGACGATCATCATTTCTATCAAGGTAAATCCCTTTTCATTTTTCATTAATTTTGTCTTCATTTTGTGAACCTCCAGCTTTATATTCCGTCTAATAAATGAAACATTGGTAATAGGATTGCTAAGTACATGGACACAATAAGGAAGCCGATAAACAGGTAAAGAATCGGCTGGACGGTCTTTAAGCTTTTTTCAAGCATTTCTTCCATAATTGCGACGCAGTGCTTGCTGAAAAATAATAACTCCTGCTCTAATTTTCCATTTTCTTGGCCGTGTTTTACGATCATTGGGAATTCCTTCTCGAAGAAGCAGAAGGAGGCTAAAATCGTTTCCAATCTTTCACCGGTGAGGAGCTTTAATTTAACTTCCTTTCCTAACTCACTATAAAAAGGCTGTCTTTTATTTTGCTCAAAAAGAATCAGAGCCTCGGAAACGGAAATACCGCCGGATAATAAGAAACTTAACTGAATGGAAAAGTAGTGGGTAAACAGCAATTTGAGGATTCTGCCGATTATAGGGAGGCGAACGAGCAAGGCCCGCTGCTTCAAAACGGATAACTTTCGGAAGCTGAAAAAATAATAGATTGCTGTTAACAATAAAATAGCAAGCATTACTTCAATGGCAAGTGGAAAATATTCGTCAAACGCATAAATTACTTTTGTAAAAAAGTTTGCTTCCAGACCTAGTGAAGTAAACAGAGTCGTGAATCTCGGAAGTAATGTTTTTTGGACGAACATGAATAGAAAACCGGTAATGATAATGAGCAGCATCGGGTATTGTAATAATTTAACTAGTTTCTTTACATCTCTATCCTTTAGCAGCACCAGGCTGCTCCCCTCCAGCAAGGCGTCGGCAAAGCTGCCATGCTGCTCAGCAAAATAGACATAGCCGATTAAATCTTGATGAAACCCAAGGCTTTCAAGCACATCATGAAACGGTAACCCTTTTTGTAAATTTACTAAACAATCATGTAACTCCCCCTTTCGGTAATCTGGTAAATGCAGTGATATCGATTCAATTGCGCCTGCAATTGGATACCCCCTTGCCAACAGTTCACCAATTCTCCGTAAAAAGCTTGCCTGCTCATTCACAGACCATTTATGTTTCTTCATCATCGTACACCAAGCGCTCGTATTCAGATGCTTGAATATACCCAAGCGCAATTCCTTTTCTAATTACTTCTTTTAAGGTTCGGTAATTTGTTTCAACCTGCTCTCCCTTCGCTGCTCTCATAGCAGCAGTTAAATTTCTTCCCGATAACAGTTCAAAAACACTCGCTCTTTTCCACCTGCCGATCGAATAACAATGGGGTGAACATTCCTCCTCACAGAAAGGACATGTCAATTCAACTAACCTTTGCGCGGTGACGGCAATTAACGTTTGTTCGACCTCTAACCAGTTCACTCCAAATTCTTGAAGGCGAAAGACCGCCCCTTTTGCATCCCTTGTGTGCATCGTACTTAGCACTAAATGCCCTGTCAATGCCGCCCTTACAGCGATCTTTGCGGTTTCGGCATCCCTGATTTCCCCAACCATAATGATATCGGGATCATGCCGCAGTATGGCTTTCAGACCAGCGGCATAGGTTACTCCGGCTTTTTCATTTACTTGAACTTGGAGTACAGAGTCGTAGTTTTTTTCAATCGGGTCTTCGAGTGTGATGACGTTTCGGTGGAAAAGGTGAGCGGTTTCATTTAATAGTGAATACAATGTGGTGGTTTTACCGCTGCCGGTTGGCCCGGTGAAAATAATTAAGCCATGAGCATGTTTGAGCAGAGCTAGTAATTTGCGCGTCATAGATGGGAAAAGGGAGAGCTGGTGAAAAGGGATTTGTTCTTGCTGTGGCAAGAGACGAATGACCAGGCTTTCTCTATTGTTGGAAGGAAGTGTAGATAGCCTCAGTCCCATTATTTGTCCGTTCACATCACAAACAATCGAGCCGCTTTGCGGGCGTCTTCGTTCTCCGATATCCATATTCGCTGTAAATTTAAAATGGGAAATGAGTCTGTTGCATTCATCTTTTGGAAGTGATAATCGTGGAATAAGTTTGTTAGTTAAACGGATCTGCACAAGTGTGTCATTCTTACGAGGTACAATGTGAATATCTGTCGCCTGGTTCCTTGCTGCATCTGAAATAATTCTGTTAGCTAAAATTTCAATCTCACTAACAATCGGAAACACCACCTTTTTTATTTTTCCTTGTTATATTTCGACACCATTCTCTCTTTTCCTTCTTTGTTTTTAAAAAAAATATTTTTTTATAAAAATATTTTACAAAAAGAAAAAACCTGCTTAAAGCAGGTTGCAGGTTATCTTTCAAATTTATTCTTAATAAGCCATGCGGCACCGATTACTCCGGCATCATTTCCCAAAGTGGCCAATGCTAGTTCTGTTGAGTCTCTGACTGAGGAGAACGTAAACCGTTCAAATTGCTGTTTCACCGCATTTAGTAAGATCCCGCCGGCCTTGGAAACACCACCACTGAGAACAATCTTTTCAGGATTCAATGTATTGGCGATATTGGCTAAAGTAAACCCTAAATGGAAGGCTACCTCATTTAATACTTGGTTTGCCAATGGGTCGCCATTACGTGCACAATCGAAAACATCTTTTGCCGTTATGCTGCCATTTGTAGTGTACTTTTCAGCCAACTCTCCTGCCGATTTCGGTTTTGACAGTGCCTCTTTCGCTAATCTTACAATTCCAGTTGCCGAAGCCACTGTTTCCAGACAGCCTGTTTTCCCACAATTGCACGGAGCTCCGCCAGATGGAATCACCGTAATATGACCGATTTCTCCTGCTGCACCGTTAATCCCTTGAACAATGTTTCCATTAGCGATGACACCACCGCCTACGCCTGTCCCTAATGTTACACAAACCAGGTCCTTTGCCCCGTCCCCGGCACCCTTCCACATCTCACCTAATGCGGCGCAGTTTGCATCATTTTCAATTAAGGCTGGAAGTGATGTTGCCGCTTCCAAGCTGTCCTTTAAAGGAAAATTATTTTCCCAGCCTAGATTCACCGTGTTTAACATAATGCCCGTTTCATAATGAACAGGACCGGGGGCTCCCATTCCAATACCTGCTAGCTGCTCTTTAGTTTGACCAAATGCTTTCAGTTTTTCAGCAATTGAATTTCCGATATTTGCAGTAATGTTTTTCCCCTCATTGCTATTATCGGTGGCGATTTCCCACTTATCAATTATCTTTCCATCCATAGTCATAAATGCAATCTTAGTGGCTGTTCCTCCTAAGTCAACACCTGCAATCCAACGTTTTGCCAACCTGGTTCACCTGTCCTTCTCTTGTCTTTTATCTTTCTCCATTTGAATTTCATGCCTTAATATCAAAAGTGCTGTTTGATATGTACGAGGTTCAATCAACTGTGATTGATACAGCTCCTTTAATTCTGTTTCCATTAATTTCAGATCAGCTATACGGTCACCAATATAAATGATGGTTCCGAATCTCTTCAAATACTGCTGTATCTCATAGACTGTTTTCATCAGAGCCCCCTGCCATTATTTTACTAAAAAAGTGATTGTGTTCATCGATAAAATTATAACCCATGCAAGTATGGTCCTCAAGGCAATCTTACTCGATTTAGACTAAACCAACGATTCCCTATGAAAATATATATTTAGTGTCATTTGTCATTTGGATTTCCCATATAACAATAGTAGGACAAACAGCTACCTTTTACCGGGAAGGATGAAAAAAGAGTGAAAAAAATCGTTTATTTATTCGGGATTATTCTTATTTTCTCCGCTATAAGTGCAATTATCTATCATGTTAAACAGCCAAAAGCACTTGAAAGCATTACCTTTTTTCCAATTGCTCCGAATGTTCACTTTCAAACCGCTGAAACCTCACTGATGTTAATGAAACCAGACACTGTTTTATGGCGAATTGATTCTACCTTGGACCGAAACGCTTATTTACGCCAGGATGCAGGGCTGTTATATGCGAACGGGAGGCTGATGGCCAAGCTTGGAGACTGGAAACAGCACACGGCCTCTTTATCACAAAAAAAACGAATCCCAGCTCCATCAAGTTCTTTTCTGGAGGCCATCACCTTCCACCATGCAGAACTGCATGAAAAAAGTGATCAAATCTTCAGTGCCCAGGCGATTTCTCGAGACCACTTATACGTAATCAAACAAAAGACAAACACGTTCGTAAGCTTCCGCACTGCAAAAACCACCATTCAAAGCAGCCTGAAAAACAAACTGGATGAACAAACAGAGCGAATGCTGCACTATAGCTGGAATAAAGGTATCAGGCACTATTCCATCCATTTGAAAAATTATCATGCCTATCCATTAACTGATTTTTCACAAAGGGCGAAAGCGGGGTTTCCGGGGTTTACCAAAGCTGAAACAATCAATATGATCGGACGGTTATGGGAAGGTCTTTATAAAAATTATTTTCTTGGAATCACCAAACAGGACGGTACGAAAGTGGATTCCACAGGCAGTACCATCCCGCTGATACTATTGGCAAAGGATAAATCACATTTACTTGTCTTAACCGAAACGGAGAGCGGCGATTCTATTCTCCTGCGCCAGCTTCTAGGTGCTGATTGATTTCCCGAACCAAATTTAGATACTCCTTATGACCAGGTTTTAACTTTGCCGCCTTTTCGGCGTTTCCTTTTGCCTCTTGCAGGTCGTTTTCTTCCAGATTAATCAAGGCAAGGTTAAAGTAAGCTTCATGAAATTTAGGGTTAAGCTCAATGGCCTTCTGTAAATGATTTTTGGCATCTGTAAGCAGGCCCTTTTTTATTTCCGTATAAGATAAAAGAAAATAAGTATTGTCTGTTACATCAGCTGCATTCTTTTCATAATTCTTTAAAATGCTATAGGCTTGATTGTAATCATTTTGTTTAATATATTCTTGTGCCATCAGCAATGCGGAGGTTTCATCCTGTGATTTGACGGCAGGACTAAACCCATAGGCGAGCGCTCCTCCTGTTATTGCAGCGGAAATGATCAGGAAAAGAAGCTGCAGGACAAGTTTCTTCTTCTTCGGAAAATAAACCACCCCTGCTGCAAGGAAGCCGCCAACCAATCCTCCTATATGACCGGCATTATCAATACCAGCTGCTGAAAAACTAAAGACAAGGTTGATGGCAAGAACAACAATTAAATTTACACCCATCGTCCTGAAAAATAATTTAGGATAAATCAGACCAAAAAAAAGCAACGCTCCAAAACAACCATAAATCGCGCCACTTGCGCCAGCAGATAAATTAGAGCTGAAGATAAAACTGGCGATAAACCCGATCACACCGGCAAACAAATAAATGAATAGAAAGCGAACATTCCCAAATATTCGTTCAACGGTCATGCCAAGAAAGTATAAGGCAAGCGTATTAAGTGCTAAATGCAAGAACCCAATATGAAGAAAGATAGGTGTGATGAATCGCCACCATTCCCCGTCATAGATTAGTTGGTTTACTTTTGCACCGTATTTGATGAGAGTTGCCGTATCGGTACTGCCGCCGTTTAATTCCAGCCAAAGGAAAACTGCCACTTGAATGACGATTAACACATAGGTGAAAAAGGGCTTGCAATTGAAGAGAATCTCTCTTTCCGCTTTTGCTTTACTCATGGCTAATGTTAACGTTTCTTCCTTCAACGTCTGAATATCCTCATCAGAAAACGTATCGTTGATTGGAAATTGAATAATCTGCTGCAGCCGCTCTGACAGAAGCTGAAACCCTTTATCGATAATCCCTTGAGCAAATAAGATGGAACTTACTGCCGTTTTATTTCCCTCCGGATGGACATATGGTTTTTCAATCCGAAATTCATACTCATCAACAGGAGGAAATTCGCTAATATAGATATTCACAACTGCGAGTTCACGTCTGTTTAGCTGCCGGCGAATTCTTTCTCCATTCGCGGCAGTCATTTCAATATCCCGCTGTAAAGTATTACTCCAATCTAAATCATGAAGTCTGAGCCTAATAATAGGAACGGTTTTATTCTCCAGTTTTTCAAGCCATAGTTCCCTTTGATTTTCAAACAATTGGACAATTCGATAGTTATAATCAGAAATAAATGTATTTGCCAGCTTCCAAAAGATATAATCCTCTCGACTACTCATTTCCCCCCTCCTTTCTTTAAAAGTTTCTCTTATATTATAATCAAAAACAATCAAATACTCTTTCATTAACGTAATGAAAAATTTTTCGGATGTCAAAAGAAAGACCATCTGAGGCTTTCACCATTCAGATAGTCTTCCAAAAACTGCTTGCATCATTTTGTTTTTGACCATTGGAAAACTCATAATCGAACCAACCGTTACTCTGCGCAGCCACCTCGAGGCAAGCAGTAAATTGATGATTCGAAATCTATTGCGGTAGGCAATATAACCAAGTGATCCAATCATTAATATGGATGTGAACATACGAGACATTGCGATCCCTCCTGTCCATTATTCTGTGGAAAGACCGCTAGTTTTATCCCGTTTTTGTGAAAATTGCTATTTTAGAACCGTGAGTGGCGCGGACGCCGACTTTTTCTCTCTTTACGCAGTGGACCTTAAATCACTGGCTTCATTGTTTTCTTTAATACCTCTATCGAGTGTTCAAATTTCTGTTTTTCCTCATCACTTAAATCAAGCTCGACTATTTCTCGTATTCCATCACGATTTACTACTGCAGGAACTCCAACAAAAATATCGCTTTGTCCATATTCCCCATCCAGATAAGCTGAAACAGTGAGAACAGAATATTCATTTTGTAAAATAGCTTTGGTCAATCTAACAAGCCCCATAGCGATTCCATAAAAAGTCGCACCTTTTTTCTCAATGATATGGTAGGCGGCATCACGAACATGTAAAAAGATTTTGTCAAGTTCTACCTGATTATATCCTTGCTTATTTTTCGTCCATTCAGAAATAGATGTGCCGGCAATACTTGCATGACTCCAAACAGGAAGTTCTGTATCCCCATGTTCTCCAATAATGTAGGCGTGGACATTACGGGTATCAACATCAAAGTAATCCCCAAGCAGGAAGCGGAAACGTGCCGTATCGAGAATCGTTCCAGAACCAATGACTCGTTCCTTCGGAAGACCAGAGAACTTCCAGACTGCATATGTAAGGATGTCGACAGGATTTGTAGCAACGACAAAGATTCCATCAAATCCGCTTGCCATAATGTCCTTCACGATACCTTTGAAAATTCTCGTATTTTTTTCCACGAGATCTAATCTTGTTTCGCCTGGCTTTTGATTAGCCCCTGCCGTAATAACAACAATATCTGCCTGCCCGCAATCTGAATAGTCCCCGTACCAAATTTTTGTTCTCGAAGGAGCGAACGGAAGGCCATGATTTAAATCCATTGCATCCCCTTCTGCCTTATCTTTATTTAAATCTATTAGCACCAACTCTTCTGTAATTCCTTGATTTAAAAGGGCAAATGCATAGCTTGAGCCGACAAAACCAGTCCCAATTACAGCAACCCTATTCACTCGATTTAACATGGTAAATCCTCCTCAATTTCTATTGCGATTTAGTATATAAATTTTTCCTCCCTATTAAATTCTACACTATTTCACAATATATGTTTACAACAAAACCATAGTGTAAACGATATATTTTCGTCCGCTTTGTTATAGAGGAAAGAAAAACCGAAAAATACAAATCGCCATAATTGAGGCGATTAATCCGGAAAGAAAGTTTACCATGTCATTTTCCATAAACGAAATTCCTTTTATTCTCGTTGTCGGCTGCCCGCAATGAATCCTTTTCTCGGTTTCAATCCCGCAACAATTACATACATATAATTGTTGATAAAAGGCGCCAATCAACGTATCGATGACATTACCGAAAAACCCGAGCAGAAAAATAAGAAGACCAGCCATTAAGTCTAATTTAAATAACCAAATACTGATAATGGCAATCAACAGTGACCCTGAGAGAGCCGCCATACTTCCTAATCCACTAATTGCTCCTGATGTACCTTTTTCAACTTGTTTAAAGGTGCGAATGAAGAGTGGATTTGTTTTGCTTAAACTTCCAATCTCAGAGGCCCAAGTATCAGAATTTGCACTTGCGAGCGCAACCACAAATCCAATTACCCATAAGGGTGAATGGTCAAAAAAGTAGAGGAGGCTAAATAGGGCGGCCGCTCCCCCGTTAGCAAATACTTGGCGCCAGTCTCTTGCCCCGCCTTTTGCTAATTTTTCCTCCATTGTTTTTTTAGCAGCACTTTTATATTTGGACCAATAGCTTGACGAAACAAAAAAGACACCTAACAGCACCAGCCCCTTGCTATGGAATCCCAAATAGACAGCAGACCCGACAATGATGGCAGCTACAGCACCTGATGCGCTTAACGCTTTGGCTGAATAGCCCGTCAATCCAGCGATGAAAATAACCACTAACATCAAGAGCATCATCATATTGTCTTCAACACTTCTGTAGGGGTAATAATTTTTGAAACGGGAAGGTCATATTCTTCTAGTGGGAAATCTGAAATGATTTGTTCATTAAAGACAAGTGATAATGTTTCCCCTGAAAAACTAGTCAAATAGCGATCATAATAGCCCCCGCCAAATCCAATTCGATACCCCTTTCTTGTATAGGCAAGCCCCGGGACAATTAACAGGTCAATTTGCTCTTGCCTAACTTCTGTCGTTAATTCTACAAGCGGTTCGTATAAACCAAAATACACGGATTCAAGCTGAGAAAATTCAGTAAGAGTTCGAAAGGATAATCTCTTTTCTTTTGGCTTACACTTTGGGACAACAACTGTTTTCCCTGTTTCCCATGCTTTGCGAATAATTTGGTATGTATCAACTTCCGGACACTTTGAAACCGTAATGCCGATTACATCTGCTTGTTTCCATGCATGCTCTTCATATAATCTGCAAGCGATTTTATACGAGTAATCCTCATAAAGCGGTTTTGAAAGCCGAGAAAGAGTTTTTTTGATCTGTTCTCGAATGGAATGCTTATCGTTCATTTTTAAGCCCTCCTTTTTTTGGGGATAAAAAAAACAACAGGAAAGCCCCTGCTGTTATTTTGTCTCACGGTGTAATGTTGTCCGCTTTTCTCTTGGGCAATATTTCTTAAGCTCAAGACGATCTGGATTGTTTCGCTTATTTTTTGTTGAAATATAGTTACGGTCTCCACATTCAGTGCAAGCTAACGTAATATTCACACGCATGTTCATTTCCCTCCAAACGATTAAGCTTGTTCGTTCATACGACTTTTCTATAATATCATTTTTCAAAAGGAAATGCTAGCGAATTTTTTAAAAGGGCTTGTTCCATTGCAATTACTTCATTTCGCTTCTTTCCAGTGATCGTCCACGTATTTATTCTTTCCGTCTTCTGTGGGTTAACCGTCATTGGGGCCGCAAGGATGCTGGCGGCTGGCCCTTTTACCAGCGGCAGGTACTTTAAGCTTCCCCTTTTTAATGAGCTCCATATTTGATCAGTATATACATTCCATAACGGCACGGTTGTATAGTCATATTCCATTAATTCAGACTTACTATTTGTTACATTAACCAGCGAGACCTGTTCATCAGCGTGATGAAAAATTTTTCGATCCGTTGGTGATACAAATGTCAGGCAGTCCTGGTTTACATTTTGAAAATAGTGCAGCGCCAGGATTTTGATGTTTATCGCCTGTTGGCTATGATTGCTGACGAATATACGATAAAAATCAATCTTGGAATGGATTTGATTTTTGATCATTTTTATAATAAGCCCTTCCTCGTAAAGAACCTTTTCCGTTCTATTAGGCAGCCAGTAATACTTTCCGTTCACCCAGATTCCCGGAACACATTGAAGTGGTGCTGCGTGAGACTGATGTTTTGAAAACCGTTTATTTTTTTGTAATTCAGTCATATTAGTCATATCCTCTTACACCTTTTTTAGAATTTTTTGGCTGTTACCCTTTGTATTTACCCGTGTATTCAATATCGTATCCCCCATTAACCTGCTCGTTTCGGCTGCAATTCGTTTCCAGCCATAGAGACTTCTAGCCACTTGACAACCTTTTGTGCCGATTTCGTTGGCTATTGTTGGATGATTCCTTAGAAACTCCATTTGTTCCAGCAAGCTTTCTGCATCACCGGGATTCATCATAAATCCCGTTTGCAAATGCTTGATTAGCCCTTTCATTCCGCCTTCATTCGAAACAATGACAGGCTTCGCTTGAATCATCGCCTCGAGGACAACGATTCCGAACGGTTCATACAGGCTTGGAATCACCATCATTTCACTGTTTTGAATGAGGATGTCTCTTTCCTCATCTGTAACATAACCAATAAATGAGACATACCCCGCTAAATCTTTTTCCTTCACTTGCCGCCGATACGTATCCAGCATCGGTCCTTTTCCGGCAATGATGAAAAAATAGTTTTGCTCCCTATCCTTGGCCATTTCCGCTGCCTCTATTATCGTTTCAAACCCTTTTTCCTTCACAATCCTGCCAATTGAAAAAATATATTTTCGGTTTGTCAGTTCTGGAAAAACCGTTAAGGATCTCGATTGAATAAGAGGAGGTTCAATTCCATTGGGAATGACAGCTATTCTTTTCTCAGCTACGCGAAAGATCGTCATAAGGAAATCTTTCATATAGTCACTGCAGACGATCAATTGTTCTGAAGCAAACATTAATTGTTCTTCCCTTTTATGGATAAATCGCTGAATATTCGTGTGGATCCCATTATTTCTTCCATATTCAGTTGCGTGAATCGTAGTTAAGAGCGGTAACTCCAGCACGTCTTTTAAGGCGATAGCTGCCGCACCGACAAGCCAATCATGGGCATGGAGCAAATCAAAACGAATGTCCTCTGCTAATTGCTCTCCCTTAAAAGCCATCGCTAGGTTAAGACCTCCTACCCATGCTAAGAATTGATGATCATGTTCGTTGATAGGTTTTACCCGATGTACATGGACGTCTCTTGTCTGTTCATATCCCTGCAAATGTCCACTCCCTGCAGTTAAAACATGGACATTATGGCCCTGTTTTGCCAATTGTCCCGCCAAGCTAAACACATGTCTTGAAAGTCCGCCCACGACATTCGGGGGAAACTCCCAACTGAGCAGCAATATGTTTAAGCGCGGCTTATGTATCGATTCTTGATACAAGTCAGCTTTTTCTGTTAATGGATTCGTCATAGCTACTCCTTTCCAGAATCTTCTTCTCCATAATAGCTGTAAGTACTAACATAGTCGTTCCATCTTGGAGGTTTTGCTTCATAGCGCAGCATTTCTAGCTGGTCATGACTCAACAGATTACTGGACCATTCAAGTTTTGGAGTTTGAATACAATTGGATCGAAGGAGGGGAAAATAGCCCGTAGTCGGTAAAAGAACACCTAGTTCCGCTATATAGCTTCGATTCGCTGTCAACCCTTTTACAAACCAATGTCCATGTTTATAAGGCACGGTGATTTCATAAAAGTGATGGGCATTCTTCCCGTCAAAGATGATATCTGTTACATCATAAATCCTCATAACCGAAACGAGCTCTGATAAACAGATGTCAAAGTAGGATTCGATTACTGTATCAGCTAAAGCAGATACCTCCCAAAAGAGAATTATTTTTTGGGATGAAACCAACCTTACACTAAGTTCCCCTTTTACAGGAATAAAGGCCGGCAGCAGCTCACGTTCCGGTGATAACTCCGCCGCCGTTTCCGGTGAATTCACCCGCTGTTGTCCTTTACATTCTTGGTTTTCCATCCATTTATTCCAACGATACTGCACCTTACCAACCGTTGTATTTAGTTCAGCGGCAATTCTGCGAAACGATAGCCCGTCCTCTCTCAATTTAATAATGTCATGAAGCATGGTATCCTCCGTCTCCCTAAACAATCAATCTATGTTTAAAATAAAAAAAATATGAATAATAGTTGATAAGATAATCGTACCATCAGAGTGAAAACCATACAATAAACGCAAATTGTCGGAATTTGCCCCGCCTTTAAAAATATAGGGTTGAGACCGGGAAATTTTTTAGCAGGATGAATAATAGAAGCGAAACGATCAGATTTGACATGATGAAGGATGAATAATGAGTAAAATTCGACAAAAAAAGATGAGGACAAAATGTCTCATCTGGCTGATGGTTCGTATTGTTTTAAGCATTGAGATTGTATCGTTTGCCTGTTTCAAGGTAGATAACATTCTCCGCTATATTCGTAGAATGGTCAGCTATTCTTTCGATAGAACGGCAGACAAATGCCAACTGGATAATTTGATTGGTAGAATCTGGATTTTGTGGAGTATAAGTTAGCAATTCCTTGAGTATGTCACCAAACATTTCGTCTACCTGATCATCCTTCTCCGCGCATTTTTTGGCAAGGGCCGGATCTTCGGAATAAAATGCGGTAATCGCCTCGGTTAGCATCTCTGTTGCCATTTCCATCATTTTGGGGATTTCACTCAGTTCTTTCAGATATTTTTCATTTCCAATATGGACAACTGATTTGGCAATGTTAACAGCAATATCCCCTAACCGTTCGACTTCAGATGAGACTGTTAATGCGACATGTAATCTTCGCAAATCTTTGGCAACAGGCGATTGCTGTGCAATCAGCTGCAGTACTTTTTCGTGAATATCATACTCCAGATCATCGATTACCTGATCACCATTCATCACTTTACTCGCAAGTCCGATATCTTGGTTCAATAGAGCCAGCATAGCATTTTTGATGGCCGTTTCTGCTTCCGCGGCCATGTTTAATTGCAGTGATTTTAACTCTTTTAAATTTTGGTCAAATTTAGATCTCGTATTCATGAACATCACCCAAATCTTCCTGTAATATAGTCTTCCGTCCGTGAATCTTTTGGCATGGAGAATATCGTTGAAGTTTCACTAAGTTCAATTAATTCTCCCATTAAGAAAAAGGCCGTTTTATCAGAAACTCTTGCAGCTTGCTGCATATTGTGGGTCACAATGACAATCGTATATTTTTCCTTCAACTCAAAAATAAGTTCCTCGATTTTCAAAGTTGAAATCGGGTCAAGAGCGGAGGTTGGTTCATCCATTAACAACACATCCGGTTTTGTCGCGAGTGCCCTGGCGATACATAACCTCTGCTGCTGTCCGCCTGATAATCCTAAGGCAGGTGCCGTTAAACGATCCTTTACTTCATCCCATAATGCCACATCCATTAATGCTTTTGTGACAATTTCATCAAGATGAGTTTTTTTCTTGATTCCATGTATTCTTGGCCCGTAGGCCACATTATCATAAATCGACTGCGGGAACGGATTTCCCTTTTGAAAGACCATGCCAACATGTTTTCGCAATTCTACTAAGTCCGTTTTCGGGTGTAAGATATTTTGCCCGTCAAACTTCACTTCACCGGTTATTTTCACATTTGCAATCATTTTATTCATCAAGTTAAGAGTCTTTAGAAATGTCGATTTCCCGCACCCTGACGGGCCAATCATGGCTGTTACCTCTTTCTTTTGGATGGGAAAGTAAATACCTTTTAATGCATGGTGATCACCATACCATAAATTTAAGTCTTTCACATCGAAAATTTCTCTTGTTAATGTCTGGATAGACATCGATATTCCCCCTTATCCGAACCGTCCGGAAATGTATTCCTCGGTTTTTTTGACAGATGGATTAGTGAAGATCTTTTCAGTGTGGTCATATTCAATTAAATCACCGCTTAAAAAGAAGGCCGTTTTGTCAGAAACACGGGATGCCTGCTGCATATTATGTGTAACAATCATAATCGAGTAATCCTTTTTTAACTTTACAATTAGATCCTCGATCTTCGCATTCGAAATGGGATCCAGCGCGGATGATGGCTCATCGAGCAGGATAACGGTTGGTTTCATGGCAATGGTTCTGGCTATGCAAAGGCGCTGTTGCTGACCTCCTGAAAGGGAATATGCTGATTTATCAAGCCTGTCCTTCACCTCATCCCATAATGCAGCCTTTTTTAAACTTTCTTCAACGATTTCATCTAACAGACTCTTCTTTTTAATGCCTGCAAATTTAAGAGCATGGGTAATATTTTCATAAATAGATTTAGGAAAGGGATTTGGCTTTTGAAACACCATACCGATTTCCTTGCGTAAGGCCACTACATTTATATCATCAGACAAAATGTTGAGACCTTCATAAACGATTTCACCTTTTGCACTTGCCCCGGGGATCAGATCATTCATCCGATTAATACTGCGTAAAAAGGTAGACTTCCCGCACCCTGACGGGCCGATTAGTGCCGTTACAGCATTTTTTTCAACAATCATTGAAATTCCATTAACGGCACGTTTTTCCCCGTAGAAAACCTCCAAATTGTTGACTGTTAAGATATTTTCCGGTTGGAATTCACTCTTGCTTTGAACCGTTACTTCCACGGTTGTTCTCTCCTTTATGGCTGTTACCATCTGACTCCCACCTTTTTATTTTGTTGCGGTTACTCGCTTATGGATGAAACTGCCTAGAAGACGAGCCGCTAAATTAAATATCAGTATCGAAATGACGAGGACAGCAGCAGAGCCGCTTGAAACTGCTTCGACATCTGGAATTAATCCTTGCGTATTCACAGACCAGATGTGAACGGCCAGCGTCTCGGCAGGGCGGAAAATATTCAATGGCGATTGTTCTGAAAATGGATTCCAGTTTGAATAATCCAGTCTTGGTGTTGAAAGCCCGGCAGTAAATAACAGGGCTGCAGCTTCCCCAAACACCCGGCCGGCAGCAAGGATGGCCCCGGTTAAGATTGACGGAAAGGCCGCCGGCAGCATAACCGTTTTAATCGTATGCCAATGGGTGACCCCTAAGGCTAGGCTTGCCTCTTTCAAGTCACGCGGTACAGCCCGGAGCGCATCTTCCGTCGTACGGACCATCGTAGGCAAATTGAACACCGTCAGTGCCAAAGCCCCGCCTAAAATCGTATAGCCCCAGCCAGTTGTATTGACAAATACCAATAAGCCAAACATCCCAATGACAATCGATGGCAACGATGATAATACTTCAATACAGGTCCGAATGAAGTCTGTAACCTTTCCCGGCTTTGCATATTCGGCCATATAGATCCCGCCGCCTGCCCCAATAGGAACTGTAATCAACATCGTGATAAAAAGGACATAAAACGAATTAAATAATTGATCGCGGATGCCTCCGCCAGCCCGTACGTTACTTGAAGGGGAAGTTAAAAAATCAAACGAAATATACTTAAATCCCTTAATGAAAATATAGAAAAATAATCCGGCAAGAATAGCTGTAATCATAATGGCAATGACAACAAAAACCGCTGTCGCGATTCGATCGGCTGTTTTACTTTTCATCGTAACTTCCTCCTTGATGATAGATAACGAATAAGGAGTATGAACGCGAAGGACATGATTAATAAAATTAGCCCCATTGACCATAGCGTGTTATTCTCCACGCTGCCATAGGTGGTATGTCCCATGTTTAACGTAATAATGGTCGTTAATGTTGCCGATGCATCCAAAATACTTGACGGCATATCCCTTACGTTTCCGATCACCATTTGAACGGCTAAAGCTTCACCAAATGCCCTGGCCATCCCAAGGATGATGGCGGTTAATAAGGAAGGCAGAGCCGCAGGTACTAACACTTTTCGAATCGTCTGCCATCTGGTGGCGCCTAAAGCATAGGATCCTTCACGCAGATGGTTGGGAAGTGAACTCATGGCATCCGTAGCGATTGTCGTAATCGTCGGTAAAATCATTATAGCGAGGACAATCGTTCCAGAGAGCAAGCTAAAACCTAACCCACCAGCATGTTCCCTGATAAACGGAACTAAAACGGTAAGTCCAATAAATCCGTATACAACTGATGGAATTCCGACGAGCAGTTCTACCACCGGCTGGAGAATTTTTCTGCCCCACGATGGCGCAATTTCTGTCATAAAGATAGCACCGCCAATCCCTAATGGTGCTGCAATCAGCGCTGAGAGAAAGGTAACCGCAAAGGATCCAAAAATAAACGGAAGGACACCATATGCGGGGTTTGCTTTATCGGTAGGATTCCATTTGGTGCTTGTTAAAAACTCGATAAAACTAATCCCGTTTTTCGTAAAGGATTGCAGTCCTTTTGTTCCCAGGAAAATAGTAATGGCAATCGTAGCCGATATCATTATGGCTGCACACAATAGGACAATCAGTTTACCGCGAAATTCCCCATCCAGCCTGCTACTCTTTGATTTTAGTAGTCTATCTTTTGCAGGTAAAAGAAGCTTTTCCATCATCTACCAAACTCCTCTTGAATACGTCGTAATAGGGTAAATGCCACACTAGCATTTACCCTGTTTGTCAAAATTTCACCCAAGTATTAAGGCTGGATTTCTTTTTGGTTGCCACTAGCATCGCGTTCTACTTTCATTTTTGTCACAGGGAGATATCCTTGCTCTTTTAATAAAGTATTTTGGATATCGTCTGACATTAGGTAGTCTAAGAACGCTTTTGCTACCCCCCCTGCTTCCCCTTTGGTGTAAGAATGCTGGTAGGCCCAAACTGGAAATTTACCAGATTGTACATTTTCTTCTGTCGCTTCGACACCATCAATTGCTAGAGGTGTTACCGAATCATCTGTGAAGTAGGAGAAAGCAAGGTAGCCAATCGCTCCTTCCGTTTCACTGATAATCTTTTTAACGGTGTTTGAAGAATCCTCGGTAATACCTTCAGCAGGTGTAGCCCCATCAAGGGCAAATTTATTGAATACTGCGCGCGTTCCTGATGAATCGGGACGGTTTACCAAAACAATCTTTTGGTCTTTACCGCCAAGTTCTTTCCAGTTGGTGATTTTGCCAGTAAACACTTTGATTAAATCTTCTTTCTTAATCTCTTTAATGCCAACTTTAGGATGAACAGCGGCAGTCATACCAACAACCGCGACTTTATGATCAACAAGCTGGTCAGCAGGAACCCCTTCTTTTTCTTCAGCAAATACGTCTGAATTACCAATTTGGACAGATCCCTCAGCTACTTGAGAAAGGCCAGTACCTGAACCGCCGGCATTGACTTGGATATCAACTTTCGGATGTTCATTCATAAACTCTTCAGCAGCAGCGGCAACGAGCGGCTGCATCGCAGATGAACCTGAAATAACGAGTAAGCCGGAAAGTTGCTTATCTTCCGATTTTGAGGATGTATTATCTTTTTTGTCCGATCCATTCGTAGCGCCGCTTCCACAAGCAGCCATAAAAACCATTAACGCAAATAATATGGTGACTAGGCTTAACTTTTTCAAACTTTTCATTTTCTTTATTCCCCCTAAGGTTTATGATTAATACGTTTGCCTTACCTTACATGTTTAAGAATAAAGGATGACTGTAAACAGCGTTTTAATGATTTGTAAAGGATACGTAAAGAAATATTGAGTTTTTGTAAATAAGAAAAGCGCAAGGCGCCCGCCTAGCGGCGACAAGCACAAGACGAGCCGGCGAGAAGGCTGTTCTTTAGCCTTCTTGACAGATGGACTGGTGACCTCGAGCCGCTGGCGCCTCCTCGAAAAAGCTACCGCTTTTCCTTCGTAACGATGCTGTTGCTGCTGAAGCCTTCCTTGTGGAGCTGGACAATTCTCAAAGTCGAATGATACAAATTGATATTATAAAAAAACCTGTCTCCAAAAACGAGACAGGTTTCATTCAATTAACCACTATTGATTGGGCTGGTTGGTATCAGCTTTTTTTCCTTTATCGGATTCATGTTTTTTCTTCAAGTCGAAATAAGCATCCATCACTCTTCTGCCAATATTTCCATTAATAGCTGGGCCGGTGCTGCCTTGATAGGCCCATGGAACGACAACAGCCATGGCCACTTCCGGGTTATGATAGGGCGCAAAAGTAACGAGACTTAAGTTCATCACCGGCGTTCCCCATTTACTGCGAAGAGAGCCGTAGTAAAATGCTTCAGCTGTTCCTGTTTTTGCGGCAGGGTCGTATTTGACACCGTTATAATAGCTGTGGGCTGTTCCACCAGACTGCGTGACCATATGAAATCCTTGTTGCACCCGTTTAATCCAAGCATCCTTCATATCGAGGCGATTCAATACCTTCGGCTGGATTTCTTCGATAATCGGTCCCAATTCATCTTTATCCATAATCGGCTCACGGATTTCCTTGACAATATGGGGCTGTATCCGACTTCCACCATTGGCAATCGTTGATACATATTGTGCCAGTTGAATCGGTGTATACGTATCATACTGGCCGATGGCAAGGTCCATCAGCTTACCTGGTATGGTTTCCGAACCTGGAAAACCGCTCATTTCATTTGGAAGATCAATCCCTGTCCGCACCCCAAGACCAAACTGGCTGAATGATCTCCTAATCGTCCCGAATGCCGCGTGATCAATTTGCAATGGTTGATTGTACACATAATGCCCATTCGCTATTTTAATCACGGTTTTAAACATATAAACGTTTGATGAAACCTTCAGTGCTGTAAGGTCATTTATTCTTCCAAAGGTTTTCCACGACTTTTTGGGCGGCGTGTGAGCAATTTTTATTGGCTCGTCAACAAGGGTATCTCCCGGTTTGATTGCCCCTGTTTTATACCCGGTTAAAATCGTTGCCCCTTTAACGGCAGACCCGACGTTGTACGAAGTCGTAAA
This sequence comes from Bacillus renqingensis, assembly GCF_016464375.1. Taxonomy (GTDB): domain Bacteria; phylum Bacillota; class Bacilli; order Bacillales; family Cytobacillaceae; genus Neobacillus; species Neobacillus renqingensis. Next base: position 93,679 of record NZ_JADDIU010000003.1, on the reverse strand, counting down.
CGTTCCTTGAGCATAGTCCTGCATTTCTAGTTTCCCACTGTCTTTATCCCTGACAAGCTGTTTCCCGGCTAGTGATAGTATTTCGCCGGTATGTGGGTCCATCAAAACGACAAAGGCCCGGTCCAAAAGTCCGGTGTTGCCAGATCCCTTTGCCTTCCACATTTCCTCCTCGATAATTTTTTCGACCTTTTTTTGGAGCTCGGTATCGATGGTCAAGACGAGGTCTTTTCCGCGATTGCCTTCTGAGATCACTTGTTGTGACAAGACATTTCCCGCTTTATCGGTCTTGTTGCTAACCTTTGCTTTTTGGCCGTGCAGGACATCTTCATATTGTAATTCCAGATAACTTTTTCCGACACGGTCATTGCGGCTATAGTCGCGGGCCATATATTTTTCCAGGTCTTCTTTAGGCAGACCTTCCTCTGCTGAAGAGACTGAACCTAAAATCGATTTCAATGTATCCCCGCCGACATATTTTCGTTCCCAGTCAGTAGTCGTATCTACGCCGGGAAGGTTCTCTAAATTTTCGCTGACAGCGGCAAATTCTTTTGCACTAACATCCTTATTTTTAATAATCTGTGGTGCCAGCGCATAACCGCTGTTCATCTTTTTAAAGATGGCAGTTGCCTTCATCTCTTCTTTTGAAAAATGATTAATCTCAGATTCATTGATTCTATCAAGCTGTAATTGATAGATTTTCTTATATTCCCATTTCTTATCATCGTATAGCGCCCATTCTTTTTGGCTGATTAATTTTTTTGCTTTCTTAGGATGTTTTACAAGCCAATAATCTTTTTTGTCACGATCGCGAATCTTGGAGGTGTCAATGTCAATGATTTTGGCTAATTTATCTGCTGTATCAACCATTTCTTTTTGGCTGGTATTCTGATATTTTGTATAAGTAATCGCATTCAATGGGGTATTATCAACAATAACCTTCCCATTACGGTCTATCATTTTCCCCCGCGGTACCGGATTGCTTACCGTAACATCATCTGTGCGCTCAATTTCCCGTTTGAAATCATCGCCAAAGACAATCTGAATTTCCCCAAGACGGAGAATTAAGATAGAAAAAAGCATAAATACAACAAAGAATAACATGTTCAAGCGAAAAGGAACATGTGACTTTTTCTTCTTTTTCTTCCTATTCAATTTTATCAACACATCCTTTTCAAGGCATATTATCACATGTTCTATTCTATCCGATTAACCGACATTTTTCTATGATGAACCCTTGCCAATTTTTACGATATTGGTGTCAGGCACCATGTGAAATTTTCACATGGTGCCTGACACCAAAAAAACAAAAAGGCGGTGAGTCGTTTCAGACTCACCGCGTTGCGGCAGGTAAATGAACCCGTTTAATAAATAGGTAAATAATCGTATCCCCTAAACCTAGAATGAGCAGCAGGATTGGAATGCTTTTTTCCTCATTAAACCAGGTAACCGCTGCTAAGAAAGCAAGAATTGATATAATCCTGCCGATATTTAAGAAAATCTCTCGGACCACGATATATTCAATTCTCATTTCAGCAGCCTTCCATCCTACCCCAATCACATCATATGTAGTGGAAATATAGGGAACAAGCAAAAGTGGATAGGCAATGGCAATGATAGCGGCATAAATTAATAATTTGGCATACGTTACTTCCCAGACAATCAAAATGACAGCTGCATAAAGCAGAAGACCGCCGATAAGGATAGCCTTTTTACGATAATTCTTTTTAATCAGCCGCGAAGCCAGAAAATAAGCAATAAAAGAGATACCTGAGTTAAGTAGCCCAAATGTACCTAATGCCATCTCACTCCCTGTCGAAATATAAACAAATACAGAAATAACAAATATAAACGTCCCTTCCCGCAGCCCCTGAAAAAAGTTAGCATTTGTCACAAGACGCCAATTCTCATTTTGTCTTCTCTCTTCAAAAATTCGTATAAAGTGATAGCTCCCTTTTGCTGGCCGTCGCTTTAACGAAAAGCTCATGAAAACGGCAAGGGCAAATAATGTTAATGAAAGCCCGAATACAATTGTGTAACCGGTAAACTTTTCAAATTTTGTAATGATAAGTCCGGCTGCAATTGGGCCAATCATCCCGCCCATGGAAGACAATATCCCTAAAAATCCATTAAAAAAATCTCTTGTCTCAGGCTCGGTAATTTCAAAGGTTAACACATTGTAGGCGAGCCAATAAAAGCCATAGCCAACTCCCAATAAACCGCCTAAAAGCAATAAAAATGAAGCTGCTTTTGTCCCTGTTACCAGCACCGCTAAATAAAAAAGTGATAAACAAATAACGCCAATTCTTAGAACAATAACTCGATCTATTTTTTTTGCCCAGCGGCCTGCCAGTATAAAGGTTAGCGGCTGCAGTATAACCACTGCCAAGTTATAAAGGGCAATATCTGAATACTTTCCTGTTTGTTTCCATAAATAAATATTCACAAACGTATTAGACAAAGCCACGCTTAAGGAGTATAAACCGCCAATAATCAGTAATAATGATAAGTCTTTCGTTAACTTTACATCACCTAGAAATTTAAATTTTTTTGCCATTAAAAAAACTCCCCTTTTTCTTAAGAGGTAGTCTTTAACAACATAGTTGTTCTTATTCATTTAAAGGACATAATAAAAAAGGCAGCCTGCCAGCCGCCTTTTTCTCATCGTTATTATTTTGCTGCGTTATAACGTTTTGCTACTTCGTCCCAGTTAATAACATTCCAGAAAGCATTGATATAGTCAGGACGCTTGTTTTGATATTTTAGATAATAAGCATGCTCCCATACATCAAGGCCAAGGATAGGAGTCTTCCCTTCCATTAATGGTGAATCTTGGTTAGGGGTGCTGGATACTTCTAATTCGCCATTATTGACAGAAAGCCATGCCCAGCCGGAGCCAAAGCGAGTAGTTGCTGCTTTAGCAAACTCCTCTTTAAAGTTTTCAAAGCTGCCAAATTTTTTGTTAATTGCATCTGCCAATTCACCAGTTGGTGCACCGCCGCCATTTGGAGAAAGAATTGTCCAGAACAATGAGTGGTTAGCATGGCCACCGCCATTATTACGAACAGCTGTGCGAGCAGCCTCAGGAACTGCATCTAAATGAGAAATAACCTCTTCAACTGATTTTGAAAGCAATTCTTCATTACCTGCTAAAGCATTGTTTAAATTTGTAACATATGTGTTGTGATGCCTAGTGTGATGGATGTTCATTGTTTCTTTATCAATGTGTGGCTCAAGTGCATCTTCTGGATAAGGTAATTTTGGTAATTCAAATGCCATGGATAATTCCTCCTATGTAATATTTTTTTGGCCTTAGACATTCTTAAAAGAATTATGTTTTAAGAATTTTTCTAAAGCTTTAATTTTAAGATACCAAAGTTAACCAAGAGATTCAAATAAAAAGCTTATGTTTTACCATATTTATAATAGCCTTTTCATAGAGGATTTATCCCTCTTAAACCTTTCGAAAAATTGTCATGATTCATTGAAATAGCGTTCTGTCAACGATTTTTGTCATATTGCCCTTCAAACGCTTCCATTTTATGTTAACAACATATTGACATTATCGGGATTATTTCATTTAATCAAGCTACAAAGGTTAAAGGGAGTGGCGAAAAATGACTGAAACCGGCTATTCAATCTATCAGTTGTTGCATCATTTTTTCAACAAAATCGAGCCTGTTCAAAAGGTTAGAGCGGGATCTGTCCTCTTTCAGGAGAAAGACCCTGCCCAATATGTTTATTTATTGTTAAATGGAAGTATTGCCCTCGGAAGGGTCCATGTACGTGGCAAAGAGTTTATTCTAAAAATTTTAAACAATCAAGAACTAATTGTTGAGTATCAGCTATTTAAAGCAAATCCTCGATACCAATTTTACGCAAAAACATTGACTGATTGTGAACTGCTTATCATCAAAAGGGAACAGTTTGAAGACTTTGTTTTGACAGATGCTGAAGCGATGAATGCCCTTGTTTCCTGGCTAAGCACAAGCTACTTAAAAGCACAAATGAAATGTCAAGACTTGATAATGAATGGGAAAAAAGGCGGCCTGTATTCCATCTTAATTCGCTTATGCAATTCATATGGCGTAATGACAAAGGACGGAATTCTCATCGATCTCCCATTAACACATCAGGAATTGGCCAATTTAACCTATGGAACAAGAGAAGTGATCCAGCGCTCCTTAATGGATTTACGGGAAAAAGACGTGATTGGCTATGAAAACCAAAAGTTCACCGTAAAAAAATTAGCCTATTTAAAAGAAGCGGTTGACTGTCAAAACTGCTCCTACGAAATTTGCGGAATTAATTAATGGAAAAAACGCAACGCCGCCTTTCTGTAAAGGCGGTGTATTTTTTCTTTTATCTAATCTTTCAGCCCATTCTTGTATATTGCCTGGACAAAGGCTAAAATAGTAAGGTGAATCTATTTTAAGGTGGTCATTATGAATATATTTAAGCAGCTTTATAAAAGTACCTATTCTCCGAAGGATATTGCCTTATTTCGCTTTCAAGGAATTGGAAAAACCATTCTTTATGTCTTCCTTCTAACATTTATTTCCGTTCTGCCTGCAATTGTCTATTTAAGCACCGCATTATCTTCTGGATTGGATTCTGCGAAAAGCTTTTTTCAAGATGAAGTACCTGCCTTTTCGATAAAAGATGGCCAGTTGTCAGCAAAAACTAAAGTCCCGATTACGATGAACGTAGAAGATTTCACTTTTTTTCTCGATCCAACAGGAACCGTTTCTGCTGAAGATGTTGAAGCTGAAGGAAATGCCTTCGCACTCTTAAAGGATCAATTTGTTTTAACGGCTGGCGGGCAAAGTGAAACCTATCAATACTCCATGATGGGATTAAACATCACGAAGAAAGACCTGCTTGATTTAATCAATAGTATGATCGGCTTAAAAGGGATTATCATCCCTGTAGTTTCAATTTTCATCTATTTATTTTCCAGTGCAGCAAGCTTTATTGAAGTATCCGTTCTTGCTCTTATTGGTTTAGCCTTAAAAAATATTACCGGAAAAAGGCTTTCTTACCGTCACTTATGGAGAATGGCAGCCTACAGTGAAACATTGCCGACACTATTTTTCACCGTCATGGCTGCCCTTAAAACATCAGTCCCTAATAGCTTTTGGATTAATTGGTTCGTGGCCATTATCGTCTTAATGTTAGCCATCAAAGAAATACCAGGACAGAAAAAAGCAGCCTAAACGGCTGCTTTTGTTCGTTCTATTTACCAATGGACAAGCATACGTATGTATAAATCCCCATATGGAGGCTTGTCCGATGAGAAAATTATTTGGAGTCCTGTTTGCCGTTTTAGTCCTATATGTAATTTATTTTGATTTAACCGTCGGTACCCTTCCTTCCTCCGCGATAAACCGGGAAGAAGTTATCAATGAAACGACACAAAAGTCTAAGACAGCCTTACCTTCATTTGAAGCGAAGGTAAAACCTGGAGAAACCGTTATTTCCATTGTCGAACATCAATTAGGCAAACCACTTCCGGTATCGATTACTGATTTAATAAACGACTTCAAAAAGTTAAACCCCGGCCAGCATCCGGAAAAAATTAGAATAGGCTCCACCTATCATTTTCCCGATTACTCAGACTAAGGAGAGAAAAACCTTTATCCTTGTCAAAGATAGTGGGACGCTGATAGAATAGCAATGAACTGTTTTTTTATCCCTCACCATCGAATTCATTTGAAGGGGCGAACAACACGTGAGTGAAATTATACATCGTACCAAAACCCGGCCGGTTAAGGTAGGCAACTTAACGATTGGCGGGAGCAATGAATTAATTATTCAAAGTATGACGACAACCAAGACACATGATGTCGAGGCAACGGTTGCCGAGATAAAACGTTTGGAGGATGCAGGCTGCCAAATCGTCCGTGTCGCATGTCCAGATGAACGAGCTGCCAATGCTATTGCAGATATCAAAAAACGGATCAATATCCCGCTTGTCGTTGATATTCATTTCGACTATAAGCTGGCTCTCAAGGCAATTGAGGGCGGTGCCGATAAAATCAGAATTAATCCGGGAAACATCGGCAGACGGGAAAAGGTTGAGGCCGTCGTCAAAGCAGCAAAAGAGAAGGGAATTCCAATTCGGATTGGCGTCAACGCCGGTTCACTTGAAAAAAGAATTCTCGATAAATACGGTTATCCAACCGCTGACGGCATGGTCGAAAGTGCTCTCCATCATATTAAAATTCTTGAGGATTTAGATTTTCACGACATCATCGTTTCGATGAAGGCATCGGATGTCAATCTGGCCATTGAGGCTTATGAGAAAGCAGCACGTACTTTTGATTATCCATTGCATTTAGGGATTACCGAATCGGGAACGTTATTTTCCGGTACAATAAAAAGTGCCGCCGGTTTAGGAGCAATCATCAACAAGGGAATTGGCAATACACTTCGCGTCTCCTTAAGTGCTGACCCGGTTCAAGAGGTGAAGGTAGCCCGTGAGCTATTGAAAGTATTCCATCTTTCATCAAATGCGGCAACATTGATCTCCTGCCCTACCTGTGGAAGGATTGAAATCGACCTTATCAGCATTGCGAACGAAGTAGAAGAATATATCCAAAACATTAAGGCACCGATTAAAGTATCTGTTCTCGGCTGTGCCGTTAATGGACCTGGAGAGGCACGCGAGGCAGATATCGGTATTGCCGGTGCCCGCGGCGAAGGCCTGCTATTTCGGAAGGGACAAATTGTCCGTAAAGTACCAGAAGCGCAAATGGTCGAAGAATTGAAAAAGGAAATTGACCAGCTCGCGGAAGAATACTTCCGGAAACAAGCCGCGGAAGAAAAGACCGTTAAATAACCAAAAAGAAATCCGGTGTAGTATACCGGATTTCTTTTTGCCATTTCTTAGCCAATTTAGAAAAATGGAAGAATAAAGATACCGATGATAATCGATACCGCTCCAATACCAATTGCCCATGCGCCAAGTCCTTCTGCACCCCTGCGCCTTGCAACGAATCCAAGAACGATCCCGGCGGCACCAAAAAGAATCGGCAATACAAACAGCGACAAAATCGATAAGGCAATCGCAACGGTTCCTAAACCTGTTCCACCTGTTACTGCTGCCCCGCCTGTTGCATTCGTGTTCTGCCCTTGCTGGCTGTTGCGAACAACAGGAACAGGGGCCGCAATTTCTGCTGCTGTTTCTTCCTGTTGTTTCCTTGAAGCCATTGGCGACTTTGCTCCTTGCTGGGGAGAATGGTCGTCCTTACGCAGGGAGACCCTAAATGGAGCAGCTGCCCCGATTTCGGAAGCTGTTTCTTCTTTATAGTTCGCGCCTTGTGTTGAGACAGGTGCTGCGATTTCAGAAGCTGTTTCTTCCCTCATTTTTGAAGAACAACTTTGGGTTGAACCCTTACAAGCTTCCTTTTCTTTATTGGAACTTTTATTTGCCAATTCGCATCCCTCGCTTTGTAGTATTAGGAGCATTCATTATTCTTTACTAAACACTCATCTTTACTATGTTAATGTTTGTCTCAAATAGTGAGTTGTTTCATTTCACGAAAATTTTTCTTAAAAATTTGGCTTTTGGATTCACTTTTCTTTGGTAAAATGAAATCGTAACATTATGTAATTGAAGGTGCGGAAGATGAAAAAAAGATTTGGAATTGACATAGATGGAACTGTTACCTGCCCAAGATCGCTTATACCTTTTATCAATAAAGCCTTTGATATGAATATTCGCTATGAGGAAATTAATCAATATGATTTAACACCATTTGTTAATGTATCAGGTGAAGTATTTGCCAACTGGTTTTCGAAAAATGAGGCGATGATTTATCAAGCTTCTCCCATCGCAGCAGGTGCAAAACAGGCATTAGATAAATGGAAAAAAGCACATGAATTATTTTTCATCAGTGCTCGTGGTCCTCATTTATTAGATGTTACCGAAAAATGGTTTGTCGACCATGGACTAACGTTTCACCATATCGAATTAATTGGTTCCCATGACAAGGTGGAAACAATAAAAAGACACAGCATTGATATCTTTTTTGAGGATAAACACGATAATGCCGTTGCCATCCATGAAGAATGCCAGATCCCTGTCATTTTATTTAACACACCCTATAACCAAGATCCGCTTCCTAAAGGGGTTATTCGTGTTAATAATTGGAAAGAAGCAGTGATTTGGGTGGAAGACTGGTTAAACCAGCAGGGGAATTCATCTCAAGTATCGTCTACATCGTAAAAACCAGCTTGCTCACTGCAAGCCGGTTTTTCTTACTGATTACAATCAGGGCACCTTCCGTAAATTTCAAATTTATGGTCGGAAATTTCGTATCCTTTTAGGTTTTCCGTTAATACATCCATTGGACATGTTTCGATTTCTTTTGTTTTGCCGCATGATAAACAGATGAAGTGGTGATGGTGATGATGCCCTGCACATGTAAAGCGAAAATGCTTTTCACCTGATAATTCGGTCATCTCCAAGATTCCCATATTAACAAACAGGGCCAGATTGCGATAAATCGTATCAAAGCTTAGACCCGGATATTCATCCTTTAACTGTTCCAATACATCCTTAGCCGTTAAATACTTATCGTTGTCTGCAAACACTTGCAGCATATCTTCCCTCTTATCGGTCTGTTTAAATCCATTTTCCTTTAAATATTGAATGGCTTCATGAACGTTCATTGTACTGAATCTCCTTTTGCACATGTCTTTTTATCATGAATTTTTTACAAACAATCGTTAAAACTAAGATGAATACGGCGATCATCACAATGGTACCACCCGGAGCCAAATCTAAATAATAGGCGATAAATAACCCGCCAAGCACCGAAATCTCGCCAAAGAGGATCGAGAAAAAAATGGTCTGCTTAAATCCTTTCGCTATGCGGATACTTGCGGCAACCGGCAAGGTCATCAATGATGAAACTAAGAGAATCCCGACAATTCTCATGGAAGCGGCAATTACAAGCGCAACCATCACAATAAAAATAAAATGAATGCTTTTCGCAGGAATACCTGAAGCCTTTGCATGTTCCTCATCGAAAGACAAAATAAACAATTCTTTATACAATAAAATAATCCATGTAATCACAAGAACACTTATCACCAAAATGACGAGTAAATCCGTTCTGCTTACTGCGGTAACACTGCCAAATAAATAACTGAACAAATCTGTATTAAAACCGTTGGCAAGAGAGATGAAAATGACCCCCAAGCCAATGCCGCCGGACAGGATAATCGGAATCGCAAGCTCCTGATAATGCTTATAAACGCCGCGAAGCTTTTCAATAAGTAATGACCCACCAACCGAAAAGACCATTCCTAAATAAAGAGGGTTTAAACCAGCCATCAGTGTAAACTTTCTTTCAATCAGCAAACTTGCGGCAATCCCTGCTAAAGTAACATGGCTAAGAGCATCTGCAATCAATGACAATCTCCTGACAACGATGAATACTCCTAATAAGGGGGCGAGAAAGCCAATCATGAGTCCTGTTAAGAAGGCATTTTGCAAGAATTCATAATGAAATATCCCTTGGATCATTATCGTACGCCTCCATGTTCATGTTGATGCTGATGTGAAAGCAAGTGTACCTCATGACCATAGGTTTTTGACATCTCTTCCAGTCTCATTTGTTCAAATTCTTTTGTCTCTCCATGAAAATGCAAATGCTTATTTAAGCAGGCCACATGCGACACCTTATCAGATATGGTGCCGATATCGTGGGTGACGAGCAGCAATGTTATCCCGCGGTTTCTATTTAAATCACTTAACATTTGGTAAAAGGTTGTAACGTTTTCGGCATCAACGCCGACTGTCGGTTCGTCTAGAATCAACAGCTTCGGGTCACTGACTAAGGCCCGGGCAATAAACACCCGTTGCTGTTGTCCACCTGAGAGCTCGCCAATATTCCGCCTGCGAAACGGCTCCATCCCTACAGCTTCCAATGCTTGGTCTACCTTTGCCGCATCTTCCTTTTTAAAAAACTTAAAGATCCCAATGCTTTTTGTTAATCCACTTGCAACAACTTCAAATACAGTTGCCGGAAATCCGGTATTGAATGAATTAGCCTTTTGGGATACATAGCCAATTTTCTGCCAGTCTTTAAATTTGCTTATTTCCTGACCAAATAACTGAATTCTCCCTTTTTGTGGCTTTAACAATCCCAAAATCAACTTCAGTAATGTCGATTTACCTGAACCGTTTGGCCCGACAATCGCTAAAAAAGACCCCTCCGGAATAGATAAATTAATATTATCAAGGACAATATCCTTTTCATAACGATAAAACAAATGCTTTATTTCAATAATAGATGCCATAAACCATACACTCTCACCTTTATTTAAGAATCATTCCGATTTAACTTAAAGTAGTATACAATAGCTATTCCAAAATGTAAAGCTGGAAGTACGCTGGTTCTTTTACTGCTGAATTGATCATCCCCTGTCACATTCCTGCCATTTCTTCATAAATTATCATGGAGGAGTGATCAAGGTGAAGATTTTCGAAAGTATTATTAATCACAAAATAAATACAATCACCGCTGAGGAATTAATGAAGTACGCGAAACAATTCAATATTACCGTAAGCCGAGGACAAGCAAAGAAAATCGCCGAATACTTAAGGGGAAAAAATATTAATATTTTTGATGACTACGAGCGAGCACAGCTAATTAGAGAAATCGCCAAAGCAGCTGGGCCTCAAACCGCACGAGAGGTAAATAAATTATTTATGGAATTGGCGAAAAATTAACAACGAGGAAAAAGCTGTGTAGCGAACACGGCTTTTTCCTCGTTTTTTTACCCTTCCATGATTTTATCCAGTAAATCGTCGTCAAACTGCTGGCTTCGAAGCATCGCAATTTCAAATCGATACGGAGCCTTTTTATTATTCTTGTCCATACCAACATAGGGGGTTTCTAAAATTTTGGGTATGTCCATTAATTGCGGATGATGAACAACATAGTTAAGCGCCTTAAACCCAATATGACCAAAGCCGATATTTTCATGACGGTCCTTTCGCATCCCGATCGCATTTTTACTGTCATTAATATGAAGGACTTTCAGCCGATCGAGACCGATGATCTTATCAAACTCCGTTATTACACCATCAAAATCCTCGACAATATTATAACCCGCGTCGTGGGTATGACAGGTATCAAAGCATACCGACAATTTATCATTAAAATGAACACCATCGATAATCATGGCCAGTTCCTCAAACGATTTTCCGCATTCTGAGCCCTTACCTGCCATTGTTTCAAGAGCTATTTGGACTTGTTCTTTTCCGGTTAATACTTCATTTAGACCCTCGACAATTTTCTTGATCCCCGCTTCTGTACCAGCGCCAACGTGTGCACCGGGATGAAGAACAATTTGTTTGGCACCGATAGCTTCTGTCCGTTCAATTTCCGAGCGCAGAAAACGAACGCCTAATTCAAAAGTATTCGGATTTGTTGTATTACCGATATTGATAATGTAAGGAGCATGAACGATAATTTCATGAATTCCATGTTCCTCCATATGCTTTCTTCCTGCCTCAATGTTTAAGTCTTCAATTTTCTTTCTTCTTGTATTCTGTGGTGCTCCAGTATAAATCATAAATGTGTTTGCTTCATAGGAAACTGCTTCCTTACTTGAAGCAAGAAGCATTTCCTTTCCACTCATTGAAACATGTGATCCTATTTTCAACATCGCGCACCTCTCCATTTCACTTATCTCTTTTTCTGGTTCATCCGCCGCTGCCGTTTTTTTACTTTTTCCATTTCCGCCTGCATTTTCTTTTTATAGCCTGGTTTTACCTTTTTTGGCTTTTTAATGATTGACTTTGCAAGCATTTCCGTTTCGTCTGCATGCTTGACCCTGTTTCTGCGGCGATTTCGATCATCTAGTTCAATAAATTCACCTTTTTTCAGATCTACATTTTGAAACTGAATTCCCATCTTTTCAATCCGATTTAAGGCGTCTTCATCTGACAAATCATAAATGGTTAAGGCAGTTCCGGCATTTCCTGCTCTTGCTGTCCGGCCGACCCGATGAATGTAAAAGTCCAAATCAGTTGGAAGTTCATAGTTGATGACATGGCTTACCCCTTCGATATCTATGCCTCTCGATGCGAGGTCTGTTGCCACAATATATTGAAACTCCAAATCCTGAATCTGCTTCATCATTTTTTTACGTTCTCGTGGTGTCAAGTCACCATGCACACGTCCAACCTTTAAGCCCTTTTCATTTAAATAAGCTGCCACTTCTTCCGCCATTTTTTTTGTATTCGTAAACACAATCGCTAAATAGGGATTAAAGCTGAGCAGTGCCTCATGAACGAGCTCTTTTTTATTGCGGTGTCTTGATGGTAACAAGAGATGCTGGAGATTTTCTGCAGTTTTTCTTTTCGGTTCAATTTGAATCATCTTTGGGTTTTCCATGTATTTTTTTAAAAATGGTTTTAGCTTTTCCGGAATCGTCGCAGAAAAGACAAGCATTTGCAGATTTTCCGGCATTTTGGCCGCGATTCTATCGACATCCTCGATAAAACCCATATCGAGCATCATATCCGCTTCGTCAACTACGAGAATTTGGGAAGCGTGAACAAACAAGGCCTGTTCAGCCGTCAAATCATAAATTCTGCCGGGGGTCCCAACCACAATATGCGGCTGAACCTTTAGTTTTTCAATCGTTCGCTGCTTGTCTGTCCCGCCAATAAATAATTTAGCCGTAATGGCTGGTCCGGTGTGAGAATGTTCCGTTATCTTTACGATTTGCTGATAGATCTGGGACGCAAGCTCTCTGGTTGGGGCTGTTATTACAGCTTGAACCTCATGCCGCTCCGGTTTTATCCTGTCAAGGATAGGGAGAACATAGGCAAGCGTTTTTCCGGTCCCTGTTTGTGATTGTCCAATCGCACTATCACCGTTTAGGACGACAGGAATCATCCGTTCCTGAATCTCAGTCGGATTGAAAAAGCCAAGCTTCTGAATAGCATCGTTTATAAAAGGTTGAAACTTAAAACGGTCAAATCGATTTTCTTTCATGTATGAGCTCCTTATAGTAAGTGAAAGGTTTTCACTTTTCTTTCATCATGTAATTATAGTAAAGTTTCTTATAAATCTCCAGCTAACACTCTTTATAATATCATCTTTTACCGCTCCTAACCTTTTAAACCATTTTTTCCTTCCTACTCTGTGTAGAATACCTAAACAAAATATGGATAAATGCATACCCTAAAACAAAGACAATAATGAAATTTGCGTGCTTTAAGACAGGTAGTTACAGTTGTTATCTTTCTTTCCCATCCTTATCCAAAGACGTTATTTTCCTGTTTAGCTCGGAAATACAGAAAGGAGGCATTTGGTATGCTGCCTGGACCAAGAATGCCAATGCAAGGTGGAATGGGACCGGGGTTATTTGGTGGAAGAGGACCGATGGGGTCGGGCCTTAATCTATTTGGAGGTGGACGCCCTCCGATGATGGGAGCACAAGGGAACCCCTTTGGCGGATTAATGGGCGGTGGTGCTCCGCAAATGGGCCAGGGTGGAGGCGGGCTGCTTTCAAGATTGTTAGGAAGAGCAAACCCGGCTGGTGGAACAGGTGGATTTATGGGTCCACCGATGCAAGGAGCCGGGGGATTAATGGGCGGTGCCGGAAGGGCTGCAGGTGGAGGATTACTTCAATCTCTTTCCGGATCCGGAGGCGGTGGAGGTCTCATGGGCTTTCTTAATAATACCCAGCAGGTGATTAAAACAGCTCAAACCATCGGTCCAATGGTACAACAGTATGGACCACTTGTCAGAAATCTGCCTGCTCTTTGGAAACTTTATCGAGGCTTAAAAGACGCTCCGAACACCAAAGGGGACGAATCAACCGATCAAGTAAAGAACGAAAGCACTAACATGGAGTCATCCCATCAGAAAGATACTACCGCACATTCGACGGTCAAGAGGACGAAACGAACAGTCAACCGGCAAAAAAAAACACGGTCTGTCCGTACGCAGCCAAGTTCAGCTAAAAAATCTCAATCTCAAAAAGGGTCTTCCGTTCCAAAATTATATATTTAACCTGAGGAATGCTGTTTCTAGCATTCTTTTTTGACTTTTTTTAAAAGATGTATCTTTGTATTATTTCTACCAGTTATATATAATATACATATATTCTTTTAAAATACGCCTTTTAGGGGGTTCATATATGCAAGTAATCAAAATTTCACCGCGCGGTTATTGTTATGGTGTTGTCGACGCCATGGTGATAGCCAGAAATGCCGCTTTAGATAAAACGCTGCCCCGTCCCATCTATATCTTAGGGATGATTGTTCACAATAAACATGTGACTGATGCATTTGCCGAGGAAGGAATTATTACCCTTGATGGGCATAATCGAAAGGAAATTCTAGAAAAGGTCGATAAGGGGACGGTAATCTTCACCGCTCACGGTATCTCCCCTGAGGTAAGGGAACTTGCCAAGAGGAAAGGGCTTGTTACACTTGATGCAACCTGTCCTGATGTTACAAAAACACATGACCTTATTTTCGAGAAATCAAAAGAAGGCTACCATACGATATATATCGGTAAAAAAGGACATCCAGAGCCTGAAGGAGCGCTCGGAGTAGCGCCTGGTATGGTCTATCTTGTTGAAACCCCTGAAGATGTCGAAGCATTAGATTTGAACTACAACAAGCTGATTGTCACCAATCAAACCACAATGAGTCAATGGGATGTTCGTGACACGATGGAAAAGGTGAAGGAAAAGTTTCCGCACGTAGAGGTTTACAATGAAATCTGTCACGCTACGCAAATTCGTCAGGAGGCTGTAGCGGAACAAGCCCCCGAAGCAGAAGTGACCATTGTAGTCGGAGACCCGAAAAGCAATAACTCCAACCGCCTTGCCCAAGTGTCAGAGGAGATTGCGAATACAAAGGCCTATCGAATTGCCGATATTACAGAATTAAACATTGATTGGATTAAAGATGCTAAAACGGTTGCTGTTACCTCCGGCGCTTCTACACCAACACCGATTACAAAGGAAGTTATCACCTTCCTCGAACAATTCGATCCGAACAATGAAGCTACTTGGGAACGAAGAAAAAAAGTTCCGTTAGCAAAAATTCTGCCAAAAGTAAAAAGTAAATAAAAACCGGTCTTTGACCGGTTTTTTAAATAAATTGAAACGGATCTGTATGAACTTCCGAAGGGAAAATCTCGACGTCATAGCCGGCAGCAACACACATCGTTTGCAGTTTTTTTGTTAATCCCTTTTTCATTACTTTCTCCACATTATGACCAGGATCCACCATATTTAAGCCTTGCATCATTGCATCATGTGCCGTGTGATAATAAATATCCCCTGTAACGTACACATCGGCCCCTTTAAATTTCGCCTGACTGAAATATTTATTACCATCGCCGCCCAAAACAGCAACCTTTTTAACCTTTGACGCTAAATTCCCAACCACACGAACGCACTTGACGTCAAGAGCGGTTTTTACCTTCTCAGCAAACTGCCCTAATGTCATTTCGGTAATGGTACCGATTCTCCCCAGCCCTAACACCTCGCCCTTATTATCTAGTGGGTATACATCATAGGCAACCTCTTCATATGGATGGGCCTTAATCATTAAGGAGATTGTTTTCTTTAACAGCGGTTCTGGAACAATCGTTTCAATCCGGACCTCATCTACCACCTCAAGCTGTCCTGACTGCCCAATAAAGGGGTGTGTTTCTTCCCCTGGCATAAACCGACCCGCTCCATCCACTGAGAACGAGCAATGGCTGTAGTTTCCAATAAAACCAGCCCCAGCTGTCCCAAGAACCTGTCTCATGTTATCTGCATGGCTGACAGGTACGAAAACAACCAGCTTTTTCAGCTTTGTATCAAATGTCGGCACCAAAATTTGCGGTTCTTCCAGTCCTAATGCTTCTGCAAGCCAATCATTTACCCCGCCGTTTGCAACATCAAGATTTGTATGGGCAGCATATACAGCAATATCATGCTTTACCAATTTTTCAATTATCCGCCCCTGTACCGTATCCGTTACAATATTTTTTAACGGGCGAAAGATTGGCGGATGATGGGCAATGATTAGCTGAACATTTTTTTCTATTGCTTCATCCACAACATTTTCAAGGACATCAAGGGCTATCATGATTCGCTCAATCTTCTTATTTAAGCGGCCAATCTGCAGGCCGATCTTATCCCCTTCCATCGCTAATCCTTTCGGCGCAAATTGTTCAAATAATTGAATGATTTCATGACCATTAGGATTCTTCATTTTGTAAGACCCCCTCTACCAAATGGATTTTATGTATTAGTTCTTGCTTTTTTTTCATTGTATCAGGCGTTTGGGCAGCATTTTCTAGCTGCTGATAAATACGCTGCCAGTTTTTCACTTCCATCAACCATTTTTTCTTAAAAACGGCATTCTGCTCTTTCGCAAGATAGGGGCCAACTAATAACTCAGCTTCTAAATGGCGGCCATATGGCGTCAATGGTGAATTACCCTTTTCACCCACTAACACCTCATAAATCTTCCCGTCTTCTTCAAGGATTTCTTCCGCCATAAGCTCCCAGTTGTTGTCAATCAACCATTTTCGGATGGAAATCGCACTTACGTTAGGCTGTAAAATCAGCCTTTTAACATGACTTAGCTTATCCTTTCCCCTTTCTAAAATACTTGTTATCAAAGCACCGCCCATCCCGGCAATCGTTACATATTCTATTTCTCCCGGCCGGACAACATCAAGCCCATCACCTAAGCGAACGGAAATGATATCAGATAATCCTTCCGCCAAAACATTGCTTTTAGCCGATTGGTAAGGCCCGACAGCCACTTCACCGGCAAGCGCAAATGTGATTCCGATATTTTTCGCTAAGTAACAAGGTAAATACGCATGATCAGATCCGATATCTGCTATTTTGGCACCCTTCGGCACATATTTTGCGACAGCTGCCAACCTGGCTGATAATTTATCTGAATTCATCTACCACACACCACACTTTAATCTTTTAAAAAAGGTCCTTTACAACTGCAAAGGACCTAGATCGCAAAGTATTCTATTCAATTAAAGCCTTATCTTACTTTAATTTTGAGACCCAATCCGCCATGGCATCAGCTTGTTCTGGCTTTACAAGGTTTGGCGGCATGTTCCCTTTCCCATGTTGGATAACATCCTTGATTTCATCTTTAGATATTTTGCTACCAATCCCTTTTAATGCAGGACCCACTCCACCTTGGTATTGATCACCGTGGCAGGTAATACAAGTGGATTTATAAATGTCTTCCGGGTTTGTTGCAGCCACTTCTGTTTTCTCACTGCCTTTGCCCTTACCTTTATCCTTTGCTACTTCCTTCATATCGCCCACACCTTTGAAAGACAAACCGAAGATAAGCACAATTCCAAAGGCCATAACGAGAATGAAAGGAACAACCGGATTTCGTTTCATACTAAAACCTCCCTTATGTACGTAAGCATGTTAAGTAAATTAAATTTCTCCCACAAACAACTACTATTTTACTTGAAAATCTACAGAAGGAAAAGCCCTAAACATATTTTATTACGATAATCTTCTGAAAAAGACTTAAAACTCAACATAACCTTTTCATATATTCCCCATATTCCAATGTTAACACCCAATTAATCGTAATTTCTTTAAATGCCCTAAAAAGTTTATCGGACCATTTGCAAAGAAAGAGACAGTTCAGTAAAATAATAAGAAAAGCGGAGGTTCTGGAAACCCCCGCTGCTTATAAAATTTCATTTTATTCTAAGAAATCTTTCAGGCGCTTACTGCGGCTAGGGTGACGCAGCTTCCGCAATGCCTTTGCTTCGATTTGACGGATACGCTCACGGGTTACACCGAAAACTTTTCCTACCTCTTCCAGGGTACGAGTACGGCCATCGTCCAAGCCAAACCGTAGACGGAGGACGTTTTCCTCACGGTCTGTTAACGTATCAAGCACATCTTCCAGCTGCTCCTTCAATAGTTCGTAAGCAGCATGCTCAGAAGGAGATGTGGCATCTTGATCTTCAATAAAATCTCCAAGGTGTGAATCATCTTCCTCACCGATAGGAGTTTCCAGTGAAACAGGTTCTTGGGCAATTTTTAAAATTTCTCTAACCTTATCGGGCGTTAAATCCATATCCTCGGCAATTTCCTCAGGAGTTGGTTCACGGCCAAGGTCTTGAAGTAACTGTCGCTGAACACGAATAAGTTTATTAATCGTTTCCACCATATGAACCGGAATCCGAATCGTTCTAGCTTGGTCTGCAATGGCTCGTGTTATCGCCTGACGAATCCACCATGTAGCATACGTACTAAATTTGAACCCTTTCCGATAATCAAATTTCTCAACGGCTTTGATCAGACCCATATTGCCTTCCTGAATCAGGTCAAGAAACAACATGCCCCGGCCCACATAGCGCTTCGCGATACTGACAACCAGACGAAGGTTTGCTTCAGCAAGACGCCGCTTTGCTTCCTCCTCCCCTTGTTCAATACGGTGGGCTAAATCAATTTCCTCTTCAGCAGAAAGCAGGTCAACACGGCCAATTTCCTTTAAATACATCCGGACCGGGTCATTGATCTTTACACCTGGAGGAACACTCAAATCATTCAAATCAAACTCATCTTCGTCCTCCTTGGCTAATTCCTTGACGCTTGGATCCTCATCGCCATCCCCGACCAACTCAACCCCTTGATCCCCAAGAAATTCATAGAATTCGTCCATTTGATGTGAGTCTAATTCAAAATGCGCCATTTTTTCGGCAATATCATCATAGGCTAGGACGCCGACTTTCTTTCCTACTTCCGTTAATTGGTGCTTCACTTGTTCTAAGGTCAATTCATTTTCGACCTCCTGTGACCGTGCTGATTTTTCAGCAGCCATAGGGAACCCTCCTTCCAAAAATCAAAGACAATAAATTAAAATCTATAATGATTTACGTAATTGAATAATCTCTTTTCCAATGACAGCAGCAGTTAAAAAGTCTTTGTGCCGCTCTGCTTCTTTCTGTTCTTTCTCTTTTTCCTTTATCTTTAACAACTTTTTGTATTTCAACACCTGGTTGATACAATCTGATAATTCTTGGTCGTTTAGTTCATCGGAAATTGGCTGCATTTCAATAGTAGCAACCATTCTTCTAAGGTTTTCATCTTGAATATAGGTCAAAAATACCGCGGAATCAGGTTCCAAGTGATCTTCATAAAATTCTATTAGATAGGTTATGATTGCCTGATGTTCATCAACATTAAACATATTACCCGCAAGCAGGTCCTGTACTTTATAAGCAAGCTCACGACTTTTTAGCATATGGGCAATCAATAACCGTTCTGCTGTATAATAAGCAGGTTTTAATTCGTCAGCTTGTTTACGGATAATCGCAGGTTTAACGTTATGTTCGCTTGTCCCTCTCGATTTTCTCTTTTCAGCAAAGTAATACTGTTTTTGCTGCTGCTTTAAGGCATCCAGCGAAAGTGAAAATTCAGCTGCAAGCTGCCGCATATAATGGTCTCTTTCAACAGCCATCTTCAATTTACTAATTTCTTTAATTATTTCTTCGATATAGTCTAGCCTATCTCCTTCATTTTGAAGGTTTTTTCCTCTTCGAAAATAAAGAAATTTAAAACCCATCCATGTTAAACTGGCATCAATCACTTCATGGCGGAATTTTTCCGGACCATTTTTTTTAATGTACTCATCCGGGTCCAAACCGTCAGGCATCATGGCCACTTTTATTTCAAAACCAGCTTCATCTAAAAGCTTTCCCGCCCGAAACGCAGCTTCTATACCGGCATTATCGGAATCATAACAAATAAGAATGGATTGAACGCTTTGGCGTAATAACGCAATATGTTCATCCGTCAAGGATGTACCCATTGTAGCAATGCCGTTTTCTATCCCTGCTCGTTCTGCGGCAATAACATCGGCGAAACCTTCCAATAAAACAGCATGCTGTAATTTTTTGATACTTGCCTTAGCTTGATGAAAATTGTATAAGATCTTTCTTTTATTAAAAATTGCTGTTTCGGGACTATTTAAATATTTAGGGTCATCGCCCCCAAGCGCTCTCCCGGAAAAAGCAATCGTATTTCCGTTTCGGTCAAATATCGGAAACATAATTCGATCTCTAAAGCGATCAAAATACGTTCCATCTCTTTCACGTTTGATAATAAGTCCAGCTTTTTCCATCCATTCAAGGGAAAAATTTCTTTTAGAAAGAAATTTTACGACAAAATCCCACGAATTTAAGGAATAACCAATTTGAAATTTATCAATCGATTCCTGACTAAACCCTCTTTCATACAGATACTCCAATGCATGCTGACCTTCTTTTGTATTTACCAGCAAATGGTGGTAAAATTTACGTAACAGCTCATGGGCATCCTTCATTGCCTGCAGCTCTTTCGGAACCTTTTTCTCTGTTTGGGCATTTTGAAGATTGATCTCAAGATCGATATTGACCCTTGAGGCTAGTTTAATTACCGCCTCTTGAAAGGAGATCCCTTCAAGTTCCATTAGAAAAGAAAAAACATTTCCGCCGGCACCACAGCCAAAGCAGTGGAAAATTTGCTTATCAGGTGAAACCGAAAATGATGGAGTATTTTCTCCATGGAAAGGACATAATCCGAAGTAATTTCGTCCCTGTTTTCTTAATTGGACATGTTCACTAATGATTTCAACAATATCAACAGCCTGACGAATTTGATTTATCTTTTCTTCGGCAATACGATCTGCCATGAAAACAACTCCATTTATACTTAGATATTCGACATGCCTCAACCAAATCCCTTCAAATTTCGACAAAATTTCCGTTCATTCGTAAAGCACCAAATAGAACGTTGAAGTTGTATGCAGAAGCAATTTCGACAATTTCCTTTTGACCGGGCAAGAATCTGCGTCGGCATCCATTGTCGGAACACCTTTTATATTTCTATATAATTCTACATCCCTCCGCATATTCCTTCTTTCGTCCCTCATTTTCTCAAAGAAATCATGATAGCCATATGTTTCTTTAAACATTTTGGCTATATTTGACGAATAAACGGATTCGTTTTCATGAACACTAAGCTAAAATGATGTATGTCGAATTTTTTTGAGACTGGAAGTGGTCCATTACTTGACATCTCACAGTAAATAGTTTATTCGTTCATATACAAGTCTAAACCTAAAAGATTCATTTTTATCACAATTTTTTATTATAGTACATTTATTATCATTTTACCATAGCTTTTTTGAAAAAATTTATTGAGCGTGCTGCACAGGCGAAAAAAACACATAATCATATGATTATGTGTTACGCCCTTCCTTTATAAACATAATTTAGGATAACATTTGCTGTTTCTTCTACAGCCTTATTCGTTACATCAATGACCGGACAGCTGATTCTTCCGACTACCCGATCAAAAAAGTTTAATTCCTCTTTAATCCGTTCGATATTGGCATAGCTTGCTCGGTCATTTAACCCTAAAGAAATTAACCGCTCTCTTCTAATATCATTTAACTTTTCAGGACTGATTTTTAAGCCAAAGCACTTTTCTTTTGGCACCTTAAAAAGTTCTTCCGGTGGATCGACTTCCGGAACAAGAGGAACATTGGCTACCTTTAAACGCTTATGTGCTAAGTATTGGGATAAGGGAGTTTTAGATGTTCTTGATACCCCTATCAAAATAATATCCGCCTTCAATATCCCCCGTGGGTCCCTGCCATCATCATATTTCACTGCAAATTCAATGGCTTCGATCTTTTTAAAATAATCTTCATCCAGCTTTCGTACAAGTCCAGGTTCGTATAAAGGCTTTTTACCGCAAAAGGCTTGAATTTCATCGATGATTGGACCAATTAAATCAACAGCCAAAATTCCATTCTTTTCCGCTTGTTCCTTCATGTACGAGCGCATTTCCGGTTTTACAAGCGTAAAGGCTACCATCCCCTTATCTAATGAAACAAGTGACAATACTTCATCAATATGTTCCTTGTCTTCCACATAGGGAAAACGTTTTAAGACCGTTCCTGAACCGTTAAACTGACTAATCGCGGCCTTTGTCATTAATTCCGCGGTTTCTCCGACTGAATCGGATATGACATAAATAATGGGCGAATTCATTTCTTTTCATCATCTCCTCGGACACCGTATTCCTACTCTTCACCCAAAGCAACAAATGCCTTTGTAATGTTCGTTTTGGTAATTCTTCCAATTACTTCATAACCCTTGTTTGACTTTTTAACGACTGGCAAGGCATCAATTTGTCTATCAATTAATTTCTTTGCCACATCAATTAAGAGATCCTCTCGTTCGCACATCGTAATATTTGGCATCCGTGTCATAATGATATGGACAGGAATAGTTGTCAACTCTTGTTTTCCAATACTGGCTCTAAGCAGGTCTTTTCTAGATAAAACGCCAACTAGCTGTGAGCTTTTGTCTACTACAAACAATGTTCCTACATCTTCTAGAAACATCGTACAAATTGCATCATAAACGGAAACATTCTCATGAACGACAACTGGGATCGACTGGTACTCTTTTACATAGATTTTTTGCAGATTTTCTGTCAATAGTTGTGTCCCCGATTTCCCGGTATAAAAATACCCTACCCGCGGTCTCGCATCCAAAAAGCCGGCCATCGTTAAAATAGCAAGATCCGGCCGTAATGTTGCCCTTGTTAAATTTAATTGGTCCGCAATATGTTCCCCAGTAATGGGTCCATTCTCTTTAACAATTTGCAATATTTGCTCCTGACGCTTTGTTAGTTCTATTGTTCTCACCACCTATAATTTGACCTTCACCAGTTAGGTTTTAAAAACGTACTTTTTCCTCCAAAAAGCTGATTAAGTCTGCAATTGGAAGCCGTTGTTGTCCCATCGTATCCCGGTCCCTGATGGTCACCATTTGATCTTCAACTGAATCAAAGTCATACGTAATACAGAATGGGGTACCGATTTCATCATGGCGGCGGTAACGTTTGCCGATAGAACCTGCCTCATCATAATCCACATTAAAGTGCTCTGCTAACTTGGCGAATACTTCCTTAGCCCCACCGGACAGTTTTTTCGATAATGGCAGTACAGCGGCCTTGTACGGTGCCAAGGCAGGATGAAAATGCATGACGGTTCTTGAAGTTCCATCCTCCAGCTGCTCTTCATTATAAGCATCAATCAAAAACGCCAATGTTACCCGGTCTGCGCCAAGCGATGGTTCAATACAGAAAGGAACATACTTTTCATTGGTTTCCGGGTCAAGGTAATGGAAATCCTCACCGGAATATTCCATATGCTGTTTCAAATCGTAGTCTGTTCTTGAAGCAACGCCCCAAAGCTCGCCCCAGCCAAATGGGAACTTATATTCAAAATCAGTTGTCGCATTACTGTAATGGGAAAGTTCCTCTTTGGAATGGTCACGAAGCCTCAAGTTGTCCTGGGTAAGACCTAATGACAAGAGCCATTCTTGCGCAAATTGCTTCCAATAATCAAACCATTTCAGTTCCTCACCCGGTTTACAGAAAAACTCCAGCTCCATTTGTTCAAACTCTCTCGTTCGGAAGGTGAAATTTCCTGGTGTAATTTCATTTCTAAAGCTTTTACCGATTTGTGCAATACCAAAAGGTAACTTCTTCCTCATTGTTCTTTGCACATTTTTAAAGTTTACAAAAATACCTTGAGCCGTCTCAGGACGGAGGAAAATTTCATTAGTGCTTGTTTCCGTCACTCCTTGGAACGTCTTAAACATTAAATTAAACTGGCGAATGCCGGTGAAATCATGGCTGCCGCAGTCTGGACAGGCAATATTATGTTCTTTCATCAATTCTTCCATCTTTTCAAATGGCAGGCCGTCAACCACCATTTCAATCCCTTTCTCCTCAAGAGCCTGCTCAATTAATTTATCCGCACGGTGGCGCGACTTACAATTCTTGCAGTCAATCATAGGGTCATTAAAGTTTCCAATATGTCCGGAAGCTTCCCATGTTTTAGGATTCATCAGAATACTTGCGTCTACACCGACGTTGTAAGGCGACTGCTGAACGAATTTTTTCCACCATGCTTGTTTAATATTGTTTTTAAATTCAACCCCTAACGGGCCGTAATCCCAAGTGTTTGCCAGTCCGCCGTATATTTCTGACCCCGGAAAGATAAACCCCCTATGCTTTGCGTGTGATACGATTTTATCCATTGTTACATTCATGTCTTATTACTCCTTTTCATAAAATAAAAAAACTCCCGACTCTATGCCTTTATAGCATAGGGACGAGAGTTTACCCGCGGTTCCACCCTATTTGCTGCATGAAAGTCAGCCTCTTTTCTTCTGTTCACAACACGATTGCTCAGGAACGCCTTCCTCCGAGTTCTATACCTAGCTTACACCATCCTAGGTTCGCTTTTATAGAATCATCCAAAGTACTACTTTCCGTCATAGCAAATATTAATTTAATGAAAATATAACCAAAACAAGAAGAATTGTCAATAATGGTTATAAAAGATTTTGAAAATGGTCCATCTCGTCGAGAAACTTCTTCGATTTCAAGTAAAGTCCTGAATATTCGTTATAGTAGGCATCGATTACTCTCTTAAGCTCAACCTTTGTTGTATCCTTAACAGAAATTTTCCCTAAGCGTGACAGGTCAAAATAGTAAAATAACCGCAACAGTTTAACAGCAGCAGGGGAAATTTTCAAATGATAGGGATCCTTATCCAAACAGCGGTGACAGATAAACCCGCCTTCACGAATGGAAAAAGAAAAATGTCCGTCTGTCTGGCCGCAAACGGAGCATTGATTTAATATCGGATACAATCCCAATACATTCAGCATTTTCATCTCATAAATATCCATAAGGATATCGGGATCATATCCTTCATTCAGTAAATTTAATGTTTGATATAATAGCTCAAAATGAAAAGGATTGGGTTTTTTCTCATCCGTACATTTATCGGTTAATTCAACAATGAAACTTGCATATGCCGTTAAAAAAATATCTTCCCCAATGGAACGAAGGGAAGTTATTACTTCCCCCTGCTGCAAACCACTTAAACCCGTTCCTTTTTGAACAAGAAAATATCCGTAAGTAAAAAGCTGGGTAATAGAGGAGAGGCGGCTGTTTGGCTTCTTTGCTCCTCTAGCCATCACGCCAATCTTCCCCCATTCCCTTGTATACAAGGTAACGATCTTATTTGATTCACCATAATCGGTTGTTCTAATGACGATACCTTCACATTTTTGAAGCATAAATGTCACCGTCCAAGTACGCATGCGACTTACTAAAGAATAGGAAAATCAATTTGTGCTAGCTCTTCATTCGAATTACCGGGTATTTCTTGGCTCTCCTTCTCAAGCTCTTTATAGAGAAGATATGTGTCAATATTACCTGTCTGGGTAAATACATTCCACGTTAAATCCAACACGAAAACCCCACCTTTCAATTTTTAGACTAGCGTCAATTTGGATCCTGACCTTACAATTAGAATAGCCTGCTCACGTAAAAATCATAAGACTAAAAATTTGTTAATGTTGTCCATGCATAATTTGAAAACACAAAGAATATTTTAGTTGGGTGGATTGGTTAATACTCATCCTCATTGAAGCCGTATTCCCGGAGCTGGGACATTTTATTTCGCCAATCCTTTTGTACCTTAACCCATAGCTCTAAGAAAACTTTTGAACCAAGCAAGTTTTCAATATCAACACGGGCACGTTTGCCGATCTCCTTCAACATACTACCTTTTTTTCCTATAATAATTCCCTTTTGCGAATCGCGTTCAACAATTACCGTGGCCATGATATGAATAATATCCTTGCCCTCTTGCCGCTCGATTTTATCAAGAACCACAGCCAAAGAATGGGGAATTTCTTCCCTTGTCAAATGCAAGGCCTTTTCTCTGATAAGCTCGGCAATAATAAACCTTTCCGGATGATCGGTGACCTGATCTGCCGGATAGTATTGTGGTCCCTCAGGCAAATACAATTTAATTTGGTCTAATAGACGTTCTACATTATTTCCTTCTAAAGCAGATATCGGGACAATTTCTTTAAAGGCGTATTTTTCTTTATAGGATTCAATAATTGCTAGTAAATCGTCTGGATGAATTTTATCAATTTTATTAATAACAAGAAAGATTGGTGTATTTACCGTTTGAAATTTGTCAATGATAAATTCTTCACCGCGTCCAAATCCTTCTTCGGCATTTACCATAAATAAAATTAAATCAACCTCTTTTAGCGTATTCTGAGCCACCCTCATCATGAAGTCGCCTAATTTATGCTTCGGCTTATGGATACCAGGTGTATCGATAAAGATCATCTGGGAATCATCGAGAGTTAGCACTCCTTGAATTTTATTACGGGTTGTCTGTGGTTTATCGCTCATAATGGCAATTTTTTGACCAATTACCCGGTTAAGAAAGGTTGATTTCCCGACATTTGGTCTCCCGATAATCGAAATAAACCCAGATTTATAGGTATTGTTTTCGGTCCTATTATTTTGCATATAAATCCTCCGCCGTAAAAGCACCAGGTAATAAATCTTCAACAGTCAATTCTAAGATTTCACCTTTTAGGTTTGTGAGGATGACCTTCATATTTCGGGGACATAATTCAGCCAGCACTTGCCGGCAGGCACCACATGGAGAGCATGGGCGGTCGGTATCAGCAACCACAGCCAGCATTTGAAAATCTCGATCGCCTTCTGAAACCGCTTTAAAAATCGCAGTCCTTTCTCCGCAATTACACATACTATAGGCAGCATTTTCAATGTTACAGCCATGATATACCTTTCCATCTGTTGTCAACAGCGCAGCCCCAACTCCAAATTTTGAATAAGGAACATAGGCTTTCTCTCTTGCTTTTTTCGCTTCTTCAATTAGTTGTTCAATCTTCACTAGTCTTCTTTCCCTTCCAACAGATCACTGCTGTTTCTTTATTTTACAATAAAATGCGATTAAAATCATTACTTGTAGCAAAAAAGTAATAAAAAATTAGAATTTTCATAAAAGTATAACTATCTTTTTAAAAAAGTTACAATTATTTTACCCGTAATAGAATTCGATTTCAATTCAACTTATTGAAAGTGAAACTGCTTGAGAATATACGGTAAATAAATGAGAATCCCCACTACTACGGAAAGTAAGGCAAATACGAACACCGCTCCTGCTGCCATGTCTTTCGCCTGCTTTGCCAGGGGATGGAAATCAGGACCGGCAAGATCCACCACCCGCTCAATGGCACTATTGATTAATTCTAGAGCAAACATGATAGCAATCAAAAAAAGAATGATCAGCCACTCAATTTTAGTAATCGAAAAATAATAAGAAGCGAGCAGGACTATACTTGCGCATAGCAAATGAATCTTTAAGTTTCTTTCCTGCTTAAGGGCAGTAACAATCCCGGTTATCGCAAATAAAAAAGAGCGGATGAGGGAATGAGATTTCCATTTATCGTGTGAGTCCATATTCGTTTAAAATTTCCTTCTGCAGTGTAAACATAACCTTTTCATCGGCTTCCGTCATATGATCATAGCCTAAAAGGTGTAAAAACCCATGGACAGCCAAAAAGCCAAGCTCACGTTCAAAAGCATGACCATACTCCTCTGCCTGCTCTCTTGCCCGCGGTACCGAGATGATGATATCGCCCAAGACGTTGGGCAGATCGGCACCGACTAATTCCACTTCACCTTCCCCAAGCTCCTCCATCGCAAATGAAATGACATCTGTGGCGGCATCTTTATCACGGTATTCCCGGTTTATTTCCTGAATTCTTTCATTCGAAACAAACGTAACCGAAACTTCACTATAATCCTCAACCTTTTGTTTTTGTGCCGCAAAATTTAGAAGTCTTTCGATATCAATTATTTGCTGCTCTGTCAATTCTTGTGTCTCATCCATGCTGTCAATGATTAATGTCATGCTTCCTTCACCTTCTTTATTGTTTCCGGATATTCAATCCTAGAGTGAAATATCCCTTTTACGGTCTCACATAATGTGTGGGTGACCATTTCAATTTCTTTTAAAGTTAAATCACATTCATTTAACTGACCGTCAGAAAGCCGATCGGCGACAATTTTTCTAATAAGTGATTCAATAGATTCAGGGGTCGGCTGTGATAAAGACCTGACGGCTGCCTCGACACTGTCGGCAATCCCGACTACAGCTGACTCCTTTGATTGCGCCCTCGGACCGGGGTAGCGAAACGCTTTTTCCTGCGTTTCCGGGTCATCTTGCAATGCCTTATGGTAAAAATATTTCAGCAGGGTCGTCCCATGATGTTGTTCCGCAATATCAACAATTTCCTTTGGCAAGTGGTGCTTCTTCAATATGGAAGAACCATCTGTTACATGAGCAATAATGATACTTGCACTTTTCTCAGGTGGCAGACGATCATGGGGGTTATCATGATGCATTTGGTTTTCAATAAAAAAGTTTGGCCTTCGGGTTTTCCCAATATCATGATAATAACTTCCAACTCGTGCCAAAAGTCCATTAGCCCCGATGGCCTCACAAGCAGATTCCGCTAAATTGGCCACCATCACGCTATGATGATAGGTACCAGGTGCTTCTGTTAAAATCTTCCTTAATAATGGATGATTAGGATTAGACAATTCAATCAGCTTGATGGTCGATAGGATGCCAAAACTAGCCTCAAGAAATGGCAAGAGACCAATGGTCAACACGGCAGAGCCAATTCCTGAGACAAAGGCCGCTATAAAATAGTATCCAAATTCAAGCCCCGAAAATTGGCCATTTGGCAAGTACATTATTACCACGATAGATAATAGATTTACCAGCACTGAATACAAGCCTGCCTGTAAAATTTTTAAGCGCTGATTTTGCTTGCTTAAAAACAAAACACCAGCTAAGGCACTAAATAGAATGTAAATTCCTTCTGAGAAATTCAGGGTGCCTGATACCCCTTCATTAAATAGTATACTTCCACATACCGCTAAGACAAGTGACAAAAGGATGGCCAGCTTTTCATCGATTAAGATTTTTATTAGCATGCCGCCCATGGCAGCAGGGAAAAGATAGCCAATCCAAGGAAAATTAAATACCTGCAGCATACTAATAATTTTCATGATAAAGATGGAAAGAATAAAGATAATCCCAAACAATAACAAATCCGTTTGTCTTTTTTCAGGTAATGATTTTGTTTGATAAAAATAATAATAGATACCTGAAAGAATAATAATGATCAGTACCATTAAGCCAATAAATGGTCGAAAGGATTGTTCAGTTTGCAATAAACCGACAAGCTTGAGCTGGCGGAAAATTTCCTGATTGATTAATTTTCCTTCTTCGACAATAATTTGCCCCTGAAGAATTTTTACCGGCTCCACACTTTCTGCTGCTTGTCTTCGCAATTCTTCTGTTGCAGCAGGGTCATAAAATTCATTCTGAATGACGGCATATCTTCCAAGTTCAATAGCAGCCATTCTTAAATTATCATTCAATGTGGTATATTTTAATTCTTCTTCTACTCGTTTTTTGGCATTTTCCACTTCATCAGCAGAAATCCGTTTTGTCATGACATTATTAATTGCTGTTACCGTTAAATCTTTGGCAATCGCTAACTCCTCATTATTTGCTTGTACTAAGGCAGAAAACACTTGGTTTGAAAGATCCTTGTTAACGGTTGAAGTCAATTTTCCTTTCAACCTTTCCGCTTTTTCCGAGACACTTGGTTCTTTTTTCTGGGAGTTATCTTGCTTTTTCATGTCATCTTTTACTTCGTCATTTACTTCAGCGGCTGTTTCAAAAATAGAAGTAATCAAATCCACTCGATTTTGTGTATACTCTTTTTTTACCGCATACACATCCTGTACTTGATCGCGGGCTTCTTTTCGTTTGATTTCCGTGCTTTTCTTGTCTTCTACAGTTCCGGGGGAGCGAATCGTCTTTTCAGCAATTGAAAACAAGCTTAGATTTAGCTTCTCCGGTTTAACATTACTAAACATGGCTGTATATAAGACAATTCCTAAAATCAAAAAAAACAGCACCCGAAAAAAAGTAATATCAAGAAGCTTCCGTACCCG
Source organism: Bacillus renqingensis (assembly GCF_016464375.1). Lineage (GTDB taxonomy): Bacteria > Bacillota > Bacilli > Bacillales > Cytobacillaceae > Neobacillus > Neobacillus renqingensis. The sequence continues at coordinate 63,688 of NZ_JADDIU010000003.1, read as the reverse complement.
TATGAAGTGTTGCTGTAATTTATCCAACTAAATCCCTCCAACCACAGCCATAACAATTTTATCGACAAAAGGATCGCTTTCTCTATGTAAAATGATAACAGTTTTTTCAAGAAGTTTCATCCTTTTATCAAAGCAAACAATTAGGAAGGCGTTCTTACTGTCAAACTTCTTTCTAGAATAACCAAAAAAACAAGACAAAATCAAATACATGATTTTGTCTTGTTTAACTAGCGAGTTACGTAATAATCACGATCAGCAACAGCGCGAAACCTTTCCTTCCTTAGCATTATACCGTTCCTCTTGGGCCTCACAAAAGAATTCCTTTCTCGTTTTAACCGGTTTATGAGGATGATGCGCCTGCATATATTCGACATATGTTTCATAGCTCGGAACGCCAACAAGCAAACTAAGAAATTGCTTTCGGTAGAAATTAAACCTCCGTAATTTATCAAGCATATTTTGTCACATCCTCTCCGTCACGAGGCACAAATGGTGACTCATGTAATGGTAACTTTTTACCTGATAATACTTTGAACCAAATGCGAAGAGCACTTACTAATACAATAATCACAACCAGCATGAAAACAGCGGTTAAAGCAGCATCAACATAATCGTTAATTAATACTTGTTTCATTTGACCAGCATTTGCTGCCGGAGCAAGAATTTTGTTTTCATCATAAGCTTCCTTGAAAACTTTCGCATGTGATAAGAAGCCGATACTCGGATTTTCATGGAATAGCTTTTGCCAGCCGGCGGTTAGAGTTACAATTAAGAGCCAGGTTGTTGGTAGCAGCGTAACCCATACAAATGCTTTTTTACCCATTTTATATAGAATCGTTGTGCCAAGAAGCAAGGCGATTCCGGCAAGCATCTGGTTTGCAATCCCGAATAGCGGCCAGAGTGTATTGATTCCGCCTAGCGGGTCAATTACACCTTGATACAGGAAGTATCCCCAAAAGGTAACACAAAGGGCTGTAGCAATAATATTTGGCACTAATGCCTCTGTTTTCGCCATGGGTTTATAGACTGTGCCAAGCAAATCTTGAATCATAAAACGACCGACGCGGGTTCCGGCATCGATGGTTGTTAAAATAAATAACGCTTCAAATAAAATCGCAAAGTGATACCAAAATGCCATCATCGTATGACCGCCAATGACTTTTGAAAAAATCACCGCCATTCCAATCGCAAGTGTCGGGGCACCACCAGTTCTTGATAGAATAGTAGATTCACCAACGTTTTTCGCAATTGAACTTAAATCATCCGGCGTTACAGTAAATCCCCAGCTGGAAACGGTAGCGGCTGCTTGAACGACGTCGGTTCCAATCAATGCAGCAGGACTGTTGATGGCAAAATAAATACCAGGATGCAATACGCAGGCGGCAATCATCGCCATAACAGCTACGAATGATTCAGTTAGCATTGCGCCAAAACCGATTGGACGAGTATGGGATTCGATTTCAATCATCTTTGGTGTCGTACCTGAGGAAACTAATGCATGAAATCCAGAAACAGAACCACAGGCAATCGTGATAAATAAAAATGGAAAAAGGTTTCCCGTGAACACAGGCCCAGTACCATCAATAAATTTTGTAACGCCAGGCATTTCAAGATTTGGTGCAACAATGATAATCCCTAAAGCGAGTGCAAGGATTGTCCCTACTTTTAAGAAGGTGCTTAAATAATCCCGTGGTGCGAGCAGGAGCCATACTGGTAACACGGATGCAATAAATCCATATATAATCATCATAATGGCAATGGTTTCACCTTTAAAGCTAAACATGGCAGCTAATGTTGGGTTTTCAGCAACGGTTTGTCCAAAAATTAAAGAAACAATTAATAGGATGATACCGATTGCAGAAGCCTCACCGACTCGGCCCGGGCGAATAAAACGCATATAAATACCCATGAAAATCGCAATTGGAATGGTTGCGGCGATCGTAAACATTCCCCATGGAGAGCCGACAAGCGCTTTCACAACTACTAAAGCTAATACCGCTAATAAAATGACCATGATGCCTAAAATACCAATCATGGAAATAATCCCTGTAACCTTGCCCATTTCATCTTTGATCATTTCACCAAGGGACTTGCCATTGCGGCGCATGGAACCAAAAAGAATAATAAAGTCTTGAACAGCACCAGCTAATACGACGCCGACGACGATCCAAAGCGTTCCAGGCAGATACCCCATTTGAGCAGCCAAGATGGGACCAACTAGCGGACCAGCACCAGCAATTGCCGCAAAGTGATGTCCAAATAGGATCCATTTGTTCGTTGGAACATAATCTTTCCCGTCATTATGGATCTCTGCCGGAGTTTTTCGGTTGTTATTGAGTTGAAAAACCTTTTCTGCAATATATTTGCTATAAAAGCGGTAACCGATTGCATAGACACAGACAGCAGCCGTTAACAGCCAAATCGCGTTAATGCTTTCCCCCCGTTTTAAGGCCATTACTGCAAACCCGACTGCGCCCAAAGCAGCTATAACACCCCAAATTAAGATAGACTTTAACGCCTTCAACACATTTGCCACCTTTCAAAATAGTATGGCAATATTATATTCGATAAATCAGAAAATTAGAATAACTCTTAAGTTTTTTGTACCATTTTTTAGAGCAAAAAAGGGATTCCTGTGTGATAGGTAAATCCCTTTTTCATTCATTCAATTATTTAGGTGGTAACGTCTGCCTCTCCGTATGCTTCAATAATTTTTGCTACTAGGGGATGACGGACAACATCGCTTTGTTCTAAAAAGACAAAGGAAATTCCGTTTACATTTTGTAAAATTTCCTCCGCTTCTACTAATCCTGATTTAGCTCCTTTTGGCAAATCAATCTGGGTTTGGTCACCGGTTATTACCATTTTGGAGCCGAATCCAAGTCTGGTTAGAAACATTTTCATTTGCTTATTGGTCGTATTCTGTGCTTCATCCAGAATCACAAAGGCATCATCCAATGTACGCCCTCTCATATAGGCAAGCGGTGCAATTTCAATCGTACCACGCTCAATCAGCCGCTGTGTATGTTCAGCCCCTAATACATCATTCAGTGCATCATACAAAGGTCTTAAATAGGGGTCTACCTTCTCTTTTAAATCCCCCGGTAAAAATCCAAGGCTTTCCCCTGCTTCGACAGCCGGTCTGGTTAAAATAATTTTATTCACCTGGCCATTTTTGAGGGCATTCACTGCCATTACGACCGCAAGATACGTTTTTCCTGTTCCTGCCGGTCCAATGGCAAACACAAGGTCTTTGTTCTTAATCGCCATCACATATTGGCGCTGACCAAGCGTCTTGATACGAATGGTTTTTCCTTTCACGTTCTTTCCGATTTCTTCGTCATACAAGCCTACAAAGTAGTCAAGTGTCCCCTTTTGCGCCATTTGAATCGCATAGAGGACATCCCTCCCGCTGATGGTGATTCCTTTTCGAATCACATCCATGAGTTTATCAAGGACCTGCCCAGCCAAAGTAACCTTCTCCGTCTCACCTGACAAGCTGACAGACTCACCTCTTGTAATAATCGAAACGTCAAGCTCCTGCTCAATCAGCTTAATATGCTGATCAGAATTCCCGAGCAGCGCGATGGCTTCTGCCGGATTTTCAAGCTGTACCTTAATGGTTGTTATCTTTTCTGTCATTCATGAATCTCCTTGGTAATCGGTTTCCCGACTGCAATGTTTTCAATCATTTTAAAATGAATATCTAATATTACCTTACCATTTTTGATAACTTTGTGTAAAATTTTTTCATCTTTAATTATAGCATCTTCAGCTACCAGCTTTTTTATGTTTTTTTTCGCCAGCTCCAAGGCCTTTTTTTCCGCCTCTTTATTTGTATAAGTTCTGATTAATGCCTCCTGCTCCCGAATGGTTTTATCCATATAAGATAGTGGCAATTCCCACTTTAAAAAATGGAGTTTATGAACATTTTTTTCGGTTTTATATTCCTTAAATCCGTGTTTACCAAAACCCCAAACAGGGATTTTCAGACCTCCTATTAAAATGTAATATTTTCGCTTTTCCTTACCATTATAGGAATGAAAGGTGGTCTTAATCGGCAGCTCAACATGGCTTTTGTACCAGGTCTCCCCCCATACCTCCCCTTTAGCAGCGACAAGCTTTGTTTCCTCCCCTTCTTGTCCGATTTCACCGGAAACAAGCAATTGCCCAGGCTCAACATAATCATGAACATCGACTTTCTTTTGACCATCGTCAATATCCATCCTCACGATGACCGCCTTCTTTTTTGCTACAAGATTTCTTGGTTTGAGCTTCTTAGGCTGCTTCGGCTCATTTTTCTCCACCACTTGCAGATGATAGGTTGTCCCTTTTAATTCAACACCAACCCATGTAAGCTGATTAACATTATTGGATAACTTTCTTTGAATTCCCTCCGCATTGTCGACGGAAAACTGGAACTTGCCGATTTTCACCCCCATCTTGTCCAATTCTTGGCGGATTTGATATTCCGTTGCAGGCTTTGCTCCTTTTATTTCAATTCCCCAAATGACGTTTGATAACAAAAAGACGATGACAATGAACATTGCGGCACCAATCAAAAAGCCGCTGTTTTTTACCATTCGCTTTAATAAAAACGGTGCACCGCTCCTTTCCAGAAAGGAAATGCGGCAGCCGCTTTTTCTGGCTAAATGCCTTATTTTCATGACGTCTGCAAGCTTTATTTTAAGGGTAATGGTGTCCGCCCCATGCCGCTTTACATTCCAAATATCGATTCCATTACGGGTTAGGACATTCAATAGACGTTCAATTCCCCTGCCGCTAATCTTTACGGTAACCCTGCCATATAAAAAGATGATCCACTGGTTTTTCATTTTGTTCCTCCCGAATTCTCATTTATGTAGATAACCTGATCAATTTTTCCTTCTAGTAATATTTCTTCAGGTAAAATGGTTTTAATTACAAAGGATTTTCCTTTAATCAACAATTGCCCTTGCTTTAACAATAGCCGAAGTTCTTTATCACTAAAGCTGAGCAAACCACGATGATTTTCAATATAGATGTGGATTTGTCCAATCATCGTTATACGGGGTAAATCCATCATGACATCTTGAGGAAGATCCATATTTTTTGCCATCCAGCTGCGAACACGCCCGACCCAAGTTTTCGCCATAAAAAAAGAACCCCCTTTCCTCTCATATTTATGAGTTGAAAAGGGGTTCTAGCACATCTTTTTCGATTTTTACCCTACCGTTTTCTTGTAAAATGAGGTCTTTTTGCACGTGGCTCACCTAGAATTTCAGACCAAATAATTCCGTTAATAACCATCTGGGCATCGGGAGTCTCTTTCAAAAAGTCAGCTTTGCGGTTGACCTTAGTGTGCGGCGGCTCCTTTGCCGTAACGGGTTCCTCATTCAATTCATTTGGCGCAATAGCGTAACTCTTTAGCTGATCTGCGACTTCTTGTTTTACCTGTGAATATTGTTCCATAACCTCTTGTTTAACAGGCTGATCTTGTTGAAGTTCAGGCTGAATGGTTTTTGTTCCTTTTGCTTTTTCACTTTGCATGATTGTCTTGATTTCCCCGAAACGATCCATAGCGAATGGTTTTTTTCTTTGAGTCTGTCCACCTGTTTTCCTTTTGCCAAAAAGGCTTGAGAGGATCCCAATCAAAATAATCAAAAATAGTGCCTCCATTTTGGCCACCTCTTTCTGTTACAATCAAGAAATAATCAGTTTACTTGTCACCTTTCGTATCACCTGATAATTTCCCGATTGATCCTCTCATATCGGTATCAGCAGAAATATTTTGGAAGTTCAAATAATCCATTACCCCGATATTTCCCGTTTTAAGGGCGTCTGCCATTGCCAGCGGAACTGTTGCCTCCGCTTCAACGACTTTCGCTCTCATCTCTTGAACTCTTGCCTTCATTTCTTGCTCTTGAGCAACCGCCATCGCCCGGCGTTCCTCAGCCTTCGCCTGGGCAATTCGCTTATCCGCCTCTGCCTGTTCAGTTTGCAGTTCCGCCCCAATGTTTTTACCGATATCAACATCAGCAATATCAATCGAAAGAATTTCAAATGCTGTGCCGGCATCAAGACCTTTTGCTAACACAGTTTGCGAAATTAAGTCAGGATTCTCCAAGACCTTGCTATGGCTTTCCGATGACCCGATGGTAGAAACAACTCCTTCCCCAACACGAGCAACAACCGTTTCCTCACCTGCACCACCGACAAGACGATCGATATTTGCGCGAACCGTAATCCTTGCTTTCGCTTTTACTTCAATACCATTCTTGGCAACACCGGCGATAAACGGCGTTTCAATCACCTTTGGATTGACACTCATTTGTACCGCTTCTAACACATCCCGGCCGGCAAGGTCAATCGCAGCACAGCGTTCAAAGGTTAATTCAATATTGGCCCGTTGTGCCGCAATCAAGGCATTCACAACCCGATCGACATTACCGCCTGCCAGGTAGTGACTTTCAAGCTGATTAATCGTTACCTTTAAGCCGGCTTTATGTGCCTTAATTAATGGGTTCACGACTCTACCGGGAATAACCCTTCGAAGCCGCATTCCAATCAAGGTAAATATACTGATTCTAACCCCGGCGGCCAGCGCTGAAATCCAGAGCATGACCGGAATAAACGACAATAGGATGCCTAAGAGTATTATGGCAACTACTACAATCGCAACAATAAACAACGTACCTCCTGTTACAAAATCCATTTACGTATACCTCCAATTAAAATTTAGTTAACCCTTCTCACAACAATTCGAGCACCTTCTACTTTGATTACTTTTACCCTTGCATGCTGCTCGATAAAATCACCTTCGCTTACTACATCAATTCTCTCATTATCAATAATAACGGTCCCAGCTGGGCGTAAAATGGTTATCGTAGTCCCTTCCATTCCCAATAAGTCTGTCCGATTAATATTTGACACATACCCGTCTTCCTTTTTGGCTATATCAAACAAAACCATTTTATTAAATAGAACAAGTTTCTTTCCTAAAACCCGAATCATTAAGAAGAAAACAACAATGGAAATAATAATCGCAATTAAAATCGAAACACCCATTTGCAGCGGGTTTTCTCCTGCCAGGAAAAAGCTGAGGATTAACGCTGCCGCACCAAGTGTCCCTGCCACCGCCCCAGGAAGAAATAGTTCAAAGAAGAGTAACAATACCCCCGCAATAAATAATGTTAATGTTCCAAACCCGGCAAGCCCTGCTTGAAAATGTCCGTAAAAGAATACAACAAGTGCAAATAAACCGATGAATCCTGCTATCCCGAACTTCGGCGAAAACAGCTCAAGTACCACCCCAACTCCGGCAATTGTTAAAAGAACGGTGACAACAATTGGGTCCGTAAGAAATTCAACCATCCGTAAGAGAAACCTCCTTTCTCTCTTTCATACTACTTCATACGATTGAACCAGTAAAAAGATTCAAATAAGAAAAGCGCAAGCGCCTTGGTCAGCGGCGTATGGCCTCCTCGAAAAAGCTACCGCTTTTCCTTCGTGCGATGCTGATGCTGTCGAAGCCTCCCTTGTGGAGCGCTCCAACTGAGATAAAGGAAACACGGTGAGCGGAGCGAACCGATGTTGACTTATCGTAGGGCGGAGAGCGAAGGCGTCTCGCCGCTAGGGCGCTGGAGCTGGACAATTCTCAAAGTCAAATGATATAAATTCTGACACTATTAAAAAGACCACAGGACATTTGCCTGTGGTCTTGCTGTCAGAATACTATGAAAGGTGTTGTTGTACAAATTTATTAACAAGTGAGCCGTCTGCTTTCCCCTTTACTTTGGGCATGATCGCCGACATCACTTTTCCCATATCTGCTTTTGATTTTGCGCCAACCTCGAGAATTGTTTGCTTAACCATTTCAGCTACTTCTTCTTCTGAAAGCTGTTTCGGCATATACAATTCAACAATCGCAATCTCTGTACGCAATTTTTCAACCAGGTCTGCACGACCTGCTTTATCAAACTCATGGAGGGAGTCTTTGCGTTGTTTAAGTTCGCGAGACAGGACCGTCAACTCTTGCTCCTCGGATAGTTCCTTTACTCCAAGCTTAATGGCTTCATTTTGCATTGAAGCCTTCACCATCCGAATGACTGAGAGTTTGTCTTTTTCCTTATTTTTCATCGCTTGTTTCATGTCATTATTTAAACGCTCTAGAAGACTCATGTAATACACCCTCTTAATACTTACGTTTTCTAGCTGCTTCAGACTTTTTCTTACGTTTTACACTTGGTTTTTCATAAAATTCACGCTTTCTTGCCTCTTGCAAAGTACCAGTTTTTGATACAGTACGTTTGAAGCGACGAAGAGCATCTTCAAGCGATTCGTTTTTACGAACGACGGTTTTAGACATTCTCATTCCCTCCCTCCGAAACACAACACACTTACATCAATCCATTACCTTGCAATTATAATATAACCTTGTTGTTAGGTCAACTTAATTTCGTCTATCTCGGAACAAGCAATCCTTTTTTTATACATCAATCTGAAATTTTTATTAGCTTGGCTATTTTTTGGCATGTCACACGAAAGCCGACCATACAATGAGTAGAGGGGGCCGAGGACATGCTATACATCTTATTATTTATTGTTTGTATCTTATTATTTATTTTTGGAATGACGATCATCCGGTTTGGCTTGTTTAATTTGTCAGCAAACAAATTGAAAACATGGCTGATTAAACTCACGAGCTCACCATTAAAAGGAATGTTGACCGGAACATTTATCACCGCCCTCATTCAAAGCAGCTCCGCAGTCATGGTCATTACGATTGGATTAATCTCTGCAAGGATTATGACGTTTCCACAATCAATTGGAATTATTCTCGGGACCAATATTGGCACGACCTTTAAAACAGAGCTGATTACCTTTAATTTGGATGCTGTTTTAGTTCCGTTTGCAGTCTGCGGTGCCTTAATGATCTTAATTCCTACTAAAAAATCAAGAAGCATCGGGATGCTGTTATTGGGAATTGCTTCTGTCTTTACGGCGATGAAAGGGTTCGAAATGGCAGCCCAACCGCTGACATCGATGAATTTTATCCATCATTTCATCATTTCGATGAATGGCAATATCCTTTTAGCCCTGCTAACAGGGGCGATTATTACCGCTATTATTCAGTCAAGTACGGCCATGACGGGAATCGCGATGGGCTTCTTATCAGCCGGACTTCTACAGCTTGACGCCGGTATCGCCATCGTGTTCGGTGCTAATATCGGTACGTGTATCACCGCTTTAATCGCTTCGATTGGCGGCGGTAATGAATCACGGCTGGCCGCATATGCTCATGTTTGGCTTAATGTATTAGGCGTATTGTTCTTTATCCCCTTAATCCCATTGTTGACGGAATATGCCCCATTAATGGCCAGCAAAAAAGCGGTTCAGCTAGCACATATAAGTGTCATTTTTAATGTTGTAACTTCACTGCTTGTCTTGCCATTTGCCACCAAATTTGGCGAGATAATTTTATTTCTACATGATAGAAAACCGAAAACCCCCATTATTAAATAAAGAAGGGTGTCAGGCACCATGTGAAAAATTCACATGGTGCCTGACACCTTTATTATTGGGTTTTCCATTACCTTGACAAACTGTCCTTGATTATATGGATAGCCTGCCTTTGTTATTTTTACCTTTACGAGTTTGCCAATCATATCATCCGTTGCCGGGAAGACAACCTTCATGTAATTATCGGTGTAGCCTTCATAAAGACCTGAGTTTGGATCTTCCTTATATTTCTCTTCAGGGATGACTTCAAGCACTTCACCTTCAAATTGGGAGGCATATTCCTTTGCCAGCTGATCGGAAAGAGTTATTAGACGGTGTACACGGTCATTCTTGACTTCTTCGTCTACTTGGTCATCCATTCTGGCAGCGGGTGTTCCCGTACGTTTCGAATAAGGAAATACGTGAAGCTCGGAAAATTTATGTTTTTTAATGAACTGATACGTCTCCATAAATTCTGCTTCGGTTTCCCCTGGAAAACCAACGATAACATCAGACGTTACAGCAAGACCCGGAAGCACTTCTTTCAAACGCTCTAATCTTTCCGCAAAGAATTCCATCGTGTACTTTCGGCGCATTCTTTTCAGCACCGTATTTGAACCGGATTGAATCGGAATATGCAAATGACGGACCACAAGCTTGGAATCTTTAATGACTTCTATCACTTCATCCGTAATTTGGCTGGCTTCGATTGACGAAATACGCAGGCGTTCTAATCCTTTCACTTTCACTTCCAAATCGCGAAGAAGCATGGCAAGATTATAATCCTTCATGTCTTCCCCATAACCGCCCGTGTGAATCCCCGTTAAGACTATCTCTTTATAACCGGCATCCACAAGTTGTTGTGCTTGATGAATCACTTCCTTCGGATCACGGGATCTCATTAAACCACGAGCCCAGGGAATGATACAGAAGGTACAAAAATTATTACAACCCTCTTGAATTTTTAATGATGCCCTCGTTCTATCGGTAAACGAAGGGACATCCAGTTCCTCGTAAACACGGCTTTTCATAATATTTCCAACCCCGTTGATAGGTTGTCGCTCTTGTTTATATTGCTCAATATACTGGAGCATTTTTATGCGATCCTGTGTTCCAACGACCACATCCACTCCGGGGATCGCGATAATCTCCGCCGGAGAAGTTTGCGCATAACATCCTGTTACACAAATGACGGCATCAGGATTTTTCCGGACGGCACGACGGATAACCTGACGGCTTTTTTTATCACCCGTATTTGTCACCGTACAAGTATTTATCACATATACATCCGAAATGGATTCAAAATCAACCCGGTTGTAGCCTTCCTGCTTAAACAACTGCCAAATTGCTTCTGTTTCATAATGATTAACCTTACATCCAAGTGTATGAAATGCGACTGTTGGCATTGTAATTTCACCTCAGTAGTTCAAAATGATAAGAAATAGCCGCCAATGTATATAGTGGGGCTGTTTCCGTTCTTAATATCCGTGGGCCTAAGCCAAATAGAAGAAAACCATTATTCTTTAATTCCTTAACCTCTTCATCAGCTAAGCCGCCTTCAGGACCAAATAGGAGAAGGAGCGCATCCCCTTTTTGCATTTGTTTAAGAGAAGCAGAAAAGATGGATACTTCACCGCTCCTGCTTTCTTCTTCGTAGGCAGCTAATTTATATTTAAAGTCCTTGCTATACTCCAGCATTCGTTGAAAGGTCATTGGGCTGACGATGTCAGGAATCAAACTGCGATGCGATTGTTCAGCAGCTTCTTTAGCAATTTTTCGCCATCTGTTGACTTTTTTTGCTGCCTTTTTGTCATCCCACTTGACTACCGAGCGTGCTGCAGAAAATGGTAAAAACTGATGTGCACCTAATTCCGTTCCCTTTTGGATAATCCATTCTAACTTATCCCCCTTGGGCAAACCGCTGGCGATTGTAATTGAAATCGGAAGTTCCGAATTTTCTTCTCTCCATTGCACTACTTCTGCAACGACGCTATCAGCGGTAATTTCTGCAAGCCGACATAAAGCTTGCTTTCCTTCTTTATCTACGCAAATGACTTGATCCCCCATTTGCATCCGCATAACCTTTACGATATGATGCCAATCTTCCCCATCAATAATAAAGGAATTATCATTTGCCAGCTGTTTAACAAAGTAGCGTTGCACAATTTGCACCCTTTCTAAAAACGCTTTACCTTTTATTTTACTAAAGATTAAATAGAATTGAAAAGGTTCCGCCCCTTCTCCATACAAATGGACCAAGGGGCCCCAAAGGGACCCCGTTTCTTTTATGATCTTTTTTTAGCTATTAATGCAACCCAGTCTTCCATGAGGATGGTTTCCGTAATTTCAAACCCCGATGTGCACAATGCTTCCTTCACCTGGTCTTTTTTTGGCTGGATAATACCTGAAGCGATGAAAGAACCCCCTGGCTTAAGTACTTTGGCAGCGTCATCAGTAAATCTTAAGATTACTTCAGCTAAAATGTTGGCGACGATTACATTTGCAGAATTTTCTTCAACTCCATCAAGCAAATTATTTTGGTTAACAGTTACGATATTGTGAACCTTATTCAACTTAGTATTTAATCTTGCCTGTGTAACCGCAACCTCATCAAGATCGTATGCCCTGACATCCTCCGCATCTAACATGGCTGCCGCTATACTCAATACCCCGGACCCTGTTCCAACATCAATCACCCGATCACCGGGGCGGACTGTTCTTTCAAGGGCTTGGATACACATCACCGTTGTTGGGTGTGTGCCTGTCCCAAAGGCCATCCCAGGGTCTAACTCGATGATTAATTCATCACTGCTGACAGGGCTGTAAATCTCCCATGTCGGAACAATCGTAAACCTTTCAGAGATTTTCACTGGATTATAATACTTTTTCCAAGCGGTTGCCCACTCTTCTTCATTTACCTCGCTAATCGATACTTTGTTACGTCCAATATCAATATTATAGATAATGAGATTGTTTATCGATTCCTTGATGGCATCGACTGTTTCACCTAAAAAACTATTCACCGGCAAATACGCTTTTACAATGACGCCTTCTTCTGGATAATCCCCAGGATCGAGTTGGTAGATTTCGCCGAACTGATCTTCTCTTTCCTTTGTCAACTCAAATGGATCTTCAATGACGACACCGCTCGCTCCAGCCTCATGCAAGATATTAGAAATAGGTTCAACCGCTTCGTTAGTTGTATGAATACTTATTTCAGACCATTTCATTCTACCAACCCCAATCCTTACTCACCTTTAAAGGCTCGTTTTACTTTTGAAAAAAAGCTTTCTTCATGTTCACCAAGTGGTGTCGTGCCACTAATCTCGGCAAATTCCCGAAGCAGCTGTTTTTGTTTATCCGATAGTTTGGTTGGCGTAATAACCCGGACTTGAATATGTTGGTCTCCAACTCCAAATCCTCGAACATTCGGTACTCCTTTTCCTCTTAAGCGGAATTTTGTACCTGTTTGTGTGCCGGCAGGAATTTTCAATTTCACTTTACCATGGAGGGTCGGTACTTCAATTTCGTCCCCCAAAGAGGCTTGGACAAACGTAATTGGCATTTCACAGTATATGTCATCGCCATCTCTTTCAAAGAATTCATGCGGACGGACATGGAAGACCACATAAAGATCTCCGGGTGGTCCACCGTTAATCCCGGCCTCACCTTGACCGGCCATTCTTAATTGCTGGCCATCATCGATACCGGCCGGAATTTTCACATGGATTTTTTTCCGTTTTCTCACTTTACCGCTGCCGCCGCAAGTTGGACATTTTTGTTTAATTTCCTTGCCAGTTCCGTTGCAGTAGTGGCAGGTACGGCGGTTAACAATTCTGCCAAACGGAGTATTTTGCTCCACGCTGATTTGACCTGATCCTTTGCAATGCTTACAAGTCTCGGGCTTCGTTCCAGGTTTTGCACCAGAGCCGTGACAAGTTTCACATGTCTCTTCGCGCGGTATTTCAATGTCGGTTTCCTTCCCAAATGCAGCATCCTCAAAGGAAACCGTCATCGTATACTGGAGGTCAGCACCCTGTCTCGGTGCATTCGGGTCCCGTCTCTGCGACCCACCACCGCCAAAGAAGGTATTAAAGATATCTTCAAAACCACCAAAGCCGCCAAAATCTGCACCGCCGCCAAAGCCGCCGCCGCCAAACCCTTGATTGGGATCAGTATGACCGAATTGGTCGTAGTGGGCCCTTTTCTGGTCATCACTTAACACATCATAAGCCTCGGCAATTTCTTTGAATTTTTCAGCAGCATCGGTCTCTTTATTTAAATCTGGGTGATATTTTTTCGAAAGCTTACGATAAGCCCTTTTTATTTCATCCTTAGAAGCGCTTTTACTTACTCCAAGCACCTCATAGTAATCCCGTTTACTCATGATTACCACTCCCGAATCTGTCACATAAAGCTTATTTTAACACCTTGAAGAAGGAGAGCGCAATAAAAAACAAAGAGAATAGCACTGCTCCACCTTAATCAATGAAAAAGTCAAAGTCTCGAGTCTGACTTTGACTTTTTCACAAGTTGTTTTCTGATGCTTATTTATCGTCCTTTACTTCTTCAAACTCTGCATCAACGACATTGTCGTCCTTGCCAGCAGTGCTGCCTGCGTCTTGTGCTCCTTGCTGTGCACCAGCTTGTTGCTGTGCCTGCTCATAGAGCTTAACCGTTAAGTCTTGAACAATTTGTTGCAATGCATCCTTTTTAGCACGGATTTCGTTTATGTCGTTTTTCTCAATCGCTTGTTTTAGAGCATCCTTTGCCTCATTTGCTTTTGTAACCTCAGCTGCATCCACCTTGCCTTCAAGGTCTTTTAACGTCTTTTCAGTTGTAAAGACGAGCTGGTCTGCTTCATTGCGAAGCTCTACTTCTTCTTTACGCTTCTTGTCTGATTCAGCATTTTCTTCCGCTTCTCTAACCATTTTTTGGATTTCTTCATCAGAAAGGCCTGTAGAAGACTTAATTGTGATTTGCTGCTCCTTGTTTGTGCCAAGATCTTTTGCACGAACATTCACAATACCGTTTTTATCAATATCAAAGGTTACTTCGATTTGCGGAATTCCACGTGGTGCCGGTGGAATATCTGATAATTGGAAACGGCCTAAAGTTTTATTATCCGCTGCCATTGGACGTTCCCCTTGAAGAACATGGATATCAACCGCTGTTTGGTTATCAGCAGCCGTTGAGAAAATTTGTGATTTAGAAGTCGGAATCGTTGTATTGCGCTCAATTAGCTTCGTAAATACCCCGCCCATTGTTTCGATACCAAGAGATAGCGGAGTTACGTCCAATAATACAACATCTTTCACATCGCCGGTAATAACGCCGCCTTGGATTGCTGCACCCATGGCCACAACTTCATCTGGGTTTACTCCGCGGTGCGGTTCTTTTCCAGTTGCTTTTTTAATGGCTTCCTGTACGGCTGGAATCCGAGTAGAACCACCAACTAGAATGACTTTATCAATATCTGCAGCTGTTAAACCAGCATCGCTTAAAGCTTGGCGTGTTGGTCCCATTGTCCGTTCTACGAGATGGGCTGTTAGTTCATCAAATTTTGCTCTTGTTAGCGTTACATCAAGGTGAAGCGGACCGGCAGGACCGGCAGTAATAAACGGTAATGAAATTTGTGTAGAAGAAACACCGGATAGATCCTTCTTCGCCTTTTCTGCTGCGTCCTTAAGGCGCTGCAACGCCATTTTATCTTGGGATAGGTCGATGCCATGTTCCTTTTTGAATTGATCAACTAAATAATCAATCACAACTTGGTCAAAGTCATCACCGCCGAGGCGATTGTCACCGGCAGTTGCTTTTACCTCAAAAACACCATCCCCAAGTTCAAGAATCGAAACGTCGAAAGTACCGCCGCCTAAATCATAGACAAGAATGGTTTGATCTTGATCGGTTTTATCAAGTCCGTATGCCAGGGCTGCGGCCGTCGGCTCATTGATAATCCGTTCCACTTCAAGACCGGCAATTTTCCCCGCATCCTTTGTTGCCTGACGTTCAGCATCGTTAAAGTAAGCAGGTACAGTAATAACAGCTTTTGTTACGGGCTCACCCAGGTAGTCTTCGGCATACGATTTTAAATGCTGAAGAATAATTGCCGAAAGTTCTTGCGGGGTATATTGTTTCCCCTCTATTTCTTTTTTATATGACGTGCCCATATGACGTTTAATGGACATCACAGTATTTGGATTTGTAATGGCTTGGCGTTTTGCCACTTCCCCAACCTGACGTTCACCATTTTTGAAGGCAATGACAGATGGGGTCGTCCGGTTCCCTTCCGGATTTGGAATTACTTTCGGTTCGCCGCCCTCCAGTACAGACACACAGGAGTTAGTTGTACCAAGGTCAATACCAATTATTTTGCTCATTCCGATTTTCCTCCTTTAAAAAATATGTAGCCTACTGATTTACTTTCACCATCGACGGGCGGATAACCCGGTCCTTTAATAAATAGCCTTTTTGAAATTCTTCAATCACCACGCCCGCAGGGAAATTTTCATCCTCACCCTGCATAACTGCATGATGCTTTTGCGGGTCAAACTCCTTACCAACTGCTTCAATCGGTTTTACACCTTCTTTTTTTAAGGCATCTAACAAGCCGCGGTAAACCATGTCCACACCCTCAAGCAATGATTTTGTCTGTTCATTTTCCGCTTCGATTTGAAGTGCTCTTTCAAAATTATCTAAGACAGAAAGCAGATCGGTTACGATTGCCTGCGCTCTATATTTCTCACTTGCCTCTTGATCTAATCTAGTGCGGCGGCGAAAATTATCAAAATCGGCTTGAAGGCGTAAATAGCGGTTATCCGCTTCCTCCAGCTTCTCCTTTAACCGCCCGATTTCTGTTTGCAGTTCTTCAATCTGCTTGGTTGGATCCGCTTCTTTTGTAGTATTTTCTTCTACAGTTTCTACTTCCTCCTGAGCCGAATCAGCACTCATTTGCTCAGTCTGCTCAACATTTTCGTTATCCGTTAATTTCTCTGTCTCTTGCTCTGTTGTCTTGCCCTTCTTGTTCATCAACATGCTCACCTCCCTTAAAAGCATAAACCATATTAAAGTCCATTATTTTCATGGTAAAAGGGGTGAAACAAATGGATATTTCACCCTTACTCAATATGACCAGAGCTAATTATTTTGATACAGCTTAGTTAATACAACGGTTAAATCCTTACTTAACAGTTGCAGTAAACTGATAACCCGCGAATATTCCATCCTTGTCGGACCAAGTATCGCAATCGAACCTAACTTTTCCTCACCAACCGAGTAAGTTGCTGTAATTAAGCTGCATTCCTCCATAATCTTATTATTATTCTCTCTCCCGATCTTCACATGGATCCCTTTTGAATTATTTCTAATACACTTGGAAATCCATTCTTCTTGATCAATCATGGTCATGAGATCGCGGATTTTCGCAATATCGTGAAACTCTGGCTGCCTAAACATATTGGTTTTGCCTCCAAAGAACAACTTTTCGGTAATCGGCATTTTAAATAGCTGGGCAATGGAATGAAACAGGACATCATAATTATGAATGTGCTGCTTTAACAGCATCGCTACTTCCTTATAAATTTTATCATTCAATTCCTCAAGCGGAACCCCATTTAAACGGTCATTTAAAATGTTGACGGTTTTTTCAAGATCACCTGCATCTATAGAAGGAGGCAATGAAAACATTTTGTTCTCTACATGACCAGTATCTGTCACAAAAATAGCGACTGCCGTTTCCTTATTCAGGGCAATAATCTGGATCTTTTTAAGCTTATTCACACTCACGGCCGGACCAAGGGCAATGGATGTATAATTGGTTAAATCCGATAAGATACTAGCCGATCTTTGGATAATCTTTTCAAACTCAACTATTTTTTCAGCGAAAATCGATTGAATAACATATATATCGTGCTGAGTCAATACCTGTGGTGATAACATATGGTCGACATAATAACGGTAACCTTTTTCAGATGGAACCCGTCCAGAGGAGGTATGCGTCTTTTCAATAAAACCCATTTCCTCTAAGTCGGCCATTTCATTACGAATGGTTGCCGAACTAAGGGAGATTCCTTCTTTTTTTGACAAGCTTCTTGAGCCGACAGGTTGCGCAGATTGAATAAAGTCATCAACAATCACCTGAAGAATTAAAAATTGACGATCTGTTAACAACATTCATCACCTCTGTTAGCACTCAAACTTACCGAGTGCTAATTATACTAATAAATTATCAAAAAAGGGAGGATGGTGTCAATCAAACACACCTAAAAACATTTGGAAAACTTCATTTCCTAAAAGCCGCCCTTGTTTAGTTAAATATATATTATCATCATTCACTTCTATCCATTGTTTGGCCATTAAATCAGCGAGTTCGTTGGAAAACAATTGAAGCGGGTCACGGTGAAATTTTTGTATAAACTTGGAAATGGATACCCCTGCAGTCTTGCGCAACCCTAAAAACATCTCTTCTTCCATTTGTTCCGATAGTGTTACCTGATGATTCTCTACTATCGGCAGCTCGCCGCTATTGATGTGATTGATATATTTCTTTAACGGACCATGATTCGATCTTCTGAAGCCGTTTATATAACCGTGGGCACCAGCACCAAACCCATAATAATAATCGTTATTCCAATAAGTTAGATTGTGCCTGCTTTCATAACCCGGCTTGGAAAAATTGCTGATTTCATATTGATGGAGACCATGCTTTTCCATTTCCTCCATTACCACCTCGTACATTTGTGCCTCGAGATCTTCTCCTGTTGTGGGCAGCTTCCCCTTTCTCTGTAAATTATAAAAAACTGTCTTTGGCTCAATGATGAGTGAATAAACAGAATAATGCGGAAGCTCTAAGGAAAAAGCTGCTGTTAATGACGCTTTAAAGTCTGCAAGCGTTTGGGTAGGCAAACTATAAATTAAGTCAATACTGATATTTTCAAAACCTATTGTTTTAATGTCAGCTATTGTTTGATAAACATCCTCTGCCCGATGAACGCGGCCGATTTTTGTCAGTAATTCATCATTAAAGGTTTGGACCCCAAGGCTGATTCGATTTACCCCCGCATCCTTTAATATTTGTAGCTTTTCCTTTGATAAATCCCCCGGATTTGCTTCAAACGTAAATTCTATATTCGCAGCTTTAGGCAGATTCTCGTTAATACTTATGCAAAATCGCTCGAGCTGCTGTTCATTTAATGACGTTGGGGTGCCACCGCCGACAAATATCGTTTCGAACTCTCTTGTTGGGTTTTGTTTAAGTATTAACTTCATTTCCTGATCAAGGGCTTGTAAATAATCATCGACTGGCTGCCCTTTTAAAAACACTTTATTAAAATCGCAATAATAGCAAATATGTTCACAAAACGGGATATGCAGATAGGCAGCTTTAATCATATGGTTCACCTTCCTTCCCTGTTTCCCTGTACATCTTACGAATAAGAAAGAGGTTAGAACCACGTTAAATTCGTGACCAACCTCCTGCTGGTGTTATTTTTTTGAATGGTTCTCGTCCATTTTTAAGACGGCCATAAACGCTTCTTGCGGCACTTCAACAGAACCAACCTGTTTCATACGCTTTTTACCTTCTTTTTGCTTTTCAAGAAGCTTGCGTTTACGGGAGATATCACCGCCGTAACATTTCGCCAGCACGTTTTTACGCATGGCTTTAATCGACGAGCGGGCAACAATCTTTGTGCCGATAGCTGCCTGTACGGGAACTTCAAACTGCTGTCTCGGAATTAAATCCTTTAATTTTTCAACGATTACTTTCCCCCGCTCATAAGCAAAATCCTTATGAACGATAAAGCTTAAGGCATCTACCTTCTCATTGTTTAACAATATATCCATTTTAACCAGCTTCGATGGTTGATAACCGATAAGTTCGTAGTCAAATGAAGCATACCCTCTTGTATTTGATTTCAGTTGGTCAAAGAAATCATAAACGATTTCTGCTAAAGGAATTTCGTAAATGATGCTGACACGGTTTTCATCTAAATACTGCATGTCAACAAAATGACCGCGCTTTTGCTGGCAAAGTTCCATAATTGCACCGACATAATCATTCGGCGACATCATTGTTGCTTTTACATACGGTTCCTCGACACGGTCAATTTTCTGCGGGTCCGGCATATTAGACGGGTTATCGACATTGATTTGTTTGCCATCTGTCATGTGAACATGGTAAATAACACTTGGTGCCGTGGTAATTAAATCAATTTTGAATTCCCGCTCAATCCGCTCCTGAATGATTTCCATATGAAGAAGTCCTAAAAATCCGCAGCGGAAACCGAAGCCAAGTGCCTGTGATGTTTCCGGTTCAAACTGCAGTGCAGAGTCATTTAACTGAAGTTTTTCAAGCGCTTCACGCAAGTCGTTAAATTTCGCTGTATCAATAGGGTATAACCCACAATAAACCATTGGATTAAGCTTACGATATCCTGGCAGCGGTTCGGTTGCCCCATTTTTCGCAAAGGTGATGGTATCACCAACACGGGTGTCGCCAACATGTTTAATGGACGCCGCCAGATAGCCGACATCACCAACGGTTAACTCGCCGCAAGGCACTTCCTTTGGATTATGAACTCCGACTTCCGTTACTTCAAACTCTGCACCGGTGGCCATCATTTTAATTTTATCGCCAACCTTAACAGTCCCATCCATTATGCGAATATAGACAATTACACCGCGATAGGCATCATATAATGAATCGAAAATCAATGCCTTCAACGGCGCGTCGGGATCTCCCGCAGGAGCTGGGACGCTTTTAACAACCTGCTCTAAAATCTCCTCGATTCCGATACCCGCTTTAGCAGAAGCTAAAACAGCCTCACTGGCATCCAGTCCAATCACATCTTCAATTTCATGACGGACCCTTTCAGGATCAGCGCTTGGCAGATCAATTTTATTGATGACCGGCAAAATTTCCAAATCATTATCGAGTGCCAAATATACGTTGGCTAATGTCTGTGCTTCGATTCCCTGGGCTGCGTCGACGACCAGAATAGCCCCTTCACAGGCAGCAAGACTGCGGGAAACCTCGTACGTAAAGTCGACGTGTCCTGGTGTATCAATTAAATGAAAAATATATTCTTCTCCATCTTTTGCCTTGTAGCTTAATTGGACAGCATTTAACTTGATGGTAATCCCGCGTTCTCTTTCCAAATCCATCGAATCTAGCAGCTGCTCTTTCATTTCACGGGAGGATAAGGCATTGGTCTTCTCCAATATACGATCCGCCAATGTTGATTTTCCGTGGTCAATATGGGCAATAATCGAGAAATTTCTGATTTTGGATTGCCGTTTAAGTCTATCTTCTCTGTTCATGTCGTTCACTCCTACTATACACGCCACACGTAAACTATTCTTGATTATATCAGCAGGACTTTCAACATTCAACGAAATTTGAATAGCGGCACCATTTTGGTGCCGCTTTTTTCTACTCTGAAATACGTTGAATGAGTTTTTCCGATGCCTTTGATAATCCATCAGACATTTTTTTCCCCATTGAGGAGAAGAAATTACAGGCACTGATTTCCTCCAATTTTTTCTTTTTGGCTTCGATATCATGACTTGTAATATCATTGCCGAGGAATGTTGCATGAAAATCTTTATCGTTTTCATGAATGGAAACGACATTTTGAAAGTTCGAGTCATCATAGCCCTTTATTTTGTGAATTCCGTTATTCGCCAGTTCCATTCCCGTTAACACTGCGATAAACATTAACGCTGCTAGTAGGCAGCTTTTTAACATGAACATTTTCATAAACATCCCTTCTTTCTATTGTTTATTTGTTAATTGATCCCTATCTTTATTCACTTTTTCCGCCTGCCAGTAAAAGTCACTGAAGACATCTGCAAGGGCATCTGCCGAACGGTTTAATTCTTCGAACGTATTATCTACTCCGCCGAATTCAATCAATATCGATTTTCCTGAAAGGTTTTGATTATAGACCCCATTTCCTTCGTGTTTCACAATAACGCCTCGGCTTAAACCTTTATATTTTTTTTGTAGGAGGGTATGAAGGTCCTTCGCTAGTTTTACGTTTTTTTCATAATTAGGATTTCTCCCACCAATGATAAAGGCTAGCTTTGCATACGGCTTTCCATTGATAGTAGCAGTTGATGCTTTTTTGCGGCTTGCATCTCGATGGATATCAATAAAATATTGTAAATCTCGATTGGATGCCATAGCTGCTTGGACAACTGTCCGTGATTCTTGGTAAGATTGAGGGTATTTCCATCCTTTTTTATTTAAGTTCGCTTGAATGTCTGTTTTATCAACAAAAGTTCCAATTCCTCGATTTTCAAGACTCGTTTTTAAATAGTCTCCGATTTTGGTTACATTGATTTGCGAATGATAAGCCAAGTCAGGGTCATTTACGCCTTTAAGATATGGCAAATATGATTCACGATTATGTGTGAAATAAAAATAAACAATCTTTCTCTTCCCAGTTGTTTGTCCCGGTACTGGAGAAGTCTTCTTTTCTTCCTTTTTGTCTAAATCCTCTAAATTCTGCAGTGCTGCCTCGCGCTCTGCTTTCATAATCTCAACCGGCGGAGCCGATTCCATTGGCATGTTCGTATAGTTTGTCCCTTCACCGGCAACGAGAATTTGGCCATCAAATTGGTAGAAACCAGGCAGCTCCCGTCCAAGTAAGCTGCGTGGGTCATCTAAATTAATATTACTAGCCAGCTTAAATACTATATTTGTTAATTTTGGATACTCTGCATCGGGCTTGACCGCTAAAAAATGATGATTCTCCCAGCCCATCAATTGATACAACAGTTTTCCGTTCACATTTGTTGCTGCTTGATTCACAGAAGTAGAAGTTAATCGGTATTGTGGCTTTAACGAGGTTAATAGCCCACTAATAGAAAAAATCAATAGCATGAATAGAAGTAACGCGGCTGCGGCTTTTAGTAAGCTTGTCCCTTGAACAATGACAAAAGTTCCTTTTGTTTTCATAGTTCCACCTCGTAAAACAGATTCTAGTAAATCCTATGCCATTACTAGAGTTGGTAGAACCACTTTTCATTTGATGAAATCCTTTTCGGAACATTGTTATCCTCATAAACCTTTTATGAGGACAACAGAGACTCCTTTTAGCAACCTTGTTATGGGGACACTTTTCTCTTATTAGCAAGGCTTATCTTGTGTAAAACCCGGCATTATCCTGATCAACTGAACTGTGGAGGGAGGCATTCAAGCCATTGGCAATTAAATTGGCCATGTCCTCAATGAAAACATCCACTTCCTTCGGGGTCACCATCAAATTATGACCGAGCGGCGATAACACCTCGTAAATCAACCTTCTCTTTTCATCATCGTCCAATGTGCCGATAATACCAAGAAACGTTTTTCGATGCTTTTCGTCCGGTAAATCCTCCTCCACCAGTTTCCGCCGTTCGCCGAAACTCATCCCTGCCGGTGCAAGCGCTCTTGATGGGCGATTGCCTTCCTTAAGCTCTTTGCCGAAATGCTTTAGAATGAAATCAATCGTATCGCTCGTAATCGAGACAGCATCCACCACCGTGGGGATTCCTATCGCAATCACAGGCACCCCGAGCGTGTCCTTACTAAGCTCCTTGCGTTTATTTCCCACCCCTGAGCCAGGATGAATCCCAGTATCGGAAATTTGGATAGTTGAATTTACCCGTTCAATCGATCTTGATGCCAAGGCATCGATGGCAATGACAAAATCAGGTTTCGTTTTTTCCACTACACCAAAGATAATATCGCTGGTCTCTATTCCAGTCAGCCCCATTACACCGGGAGCTAATGCACTGACAGGGCGGTAACCCGCTTCTACATTTTCTGGTTGCAGTTGAAAGAGATGACGGGTAATGAGCAGGTTTTCGCAAACCATCGGTCCAAGGGCATCAGGAGTCACATTCCAATTCCCCAGCCCAACCACAAGGCAGGAATCCGTTTTTTTAATCCCAAGACTGTCTAAGAAATGAGCAAATTCCCGAGCGAAAATTTCACCCGTTTTCTGCTGAACGTTTGTATCTTGCTCACGTATCCCTTGCACTTCCAGTGTTAAATATCTTCCGGCTTTTTTACCAAGCTGTTCTTCCCCCTGTTTCATTACCTCAACTAAAGAGATGTTTACATTGTCAACCTCTTTTTCTTTAATAGTAATGCCTTCAATCTGGGAGAGGTTTTCCTCTTCGTCAACAGATTTTTCAGCAATGAGCATTTCCCTTGCTTCAATAGCCAAATCTGTTCGCACAGAATACTTGCTTAAGTCTATTGTCTCTTTCATCGGTTATTCACTCCTATACAGTTAGAAACTATTCCCTATTTTTGCCCTTATTTGAATAAAACATGCAGGTTTAACTTTAATAGCGGTTGAATTCTTTATTGCAATATAGGTTACCGTTTGATAAAATATCTCTTGTTGCTAATAAGTTTAGGAAGTTTTTTAGTCGAGTTCATATAGTCTCGATTCTTTGTAGGAGGTGAATGGAATGCCTAATATTAAGTCTGCTATCAAGCGTGTAAAAACAAGTGAAGCTCGTAATGCTCAAAATACAATGACAAAATCTGCTATGCGTACTGCTGTTAAAAAAGTAGAAGCTGCGGTTACTCTTAACGATGCTGCAGCGGCAAAAGAAGCACTAGCTGCTGCTACTAGCAAATTAGACAAGGCTGCGACAAAAGGTTTAATCCACAAAAACGCAGCTGCCCGTAAAAAATCACGTCTAATGAAAAAAGCAAACAGTTTATAAGCAGCGCCCGCGCCATAGTGCCGTGCCGGATACACAATAAAAAACGATTCCCGAATGGGAATCGTTTTTTATTTCTTTAGACGGAACAATAGCATCTCAATCAACAATGATTTATTCATGCCCCCGGTTTTCATTTGGTAATCCGCTTCAGCAAGAAGAGCAATGAAATGGGCTAATTCTTCATCGGAAAATCCGGCTGCCTGCCCAATGGCAAGCTTTACACGGAACGGATGGGTTTTTAGATAGCCGGCAATTTGCTGCTGCCCATATCCCCTGCGCGTAAGCTCCTTTACTTGATAGATCAAGCGGAATTGTCCGGCTAAGAGTGCCAGAATTTTAATCGGTTCCTCATTTTGCTTTAACAAATCATAATAAATCCTTAATGCTTCATCCAGCCTTCGCTGGACGACCTTTTCAACAAGGGTAAAAATATTCTGCTCCAGCGATTTAGCCACTAATTTTTCCACAAGCTGATAATCAATTCTATTTTCCTTAGCGGCATATAAGGAAATTTTCTCCAATTCACTTGAAATCATAAACATATTCGTTCCCACCAAGGCAAGCAAGCGCTCAATGGCATCTTCATCAATTTCAAACCCACGGGACTGGGCTTGACTCCTAATCCAAGTTTTGAAGTCATGCTCTTTTAATTTCTTAGCTTCTACTACTTCCGCTTTTCGTTTCAGCTCTTTTGTCAATTTCTTTCGCTCATCTAATTTTTCATATGGTGCTGAAACAACCATGACCGTGTAAGGTGCCGGTTGTTGTAAATAGGCTTCAAATCTTGATAAATCATGATCAACTTTATCCTTCGTTTTTTCGGACGTTAAAAATGTTGGATTATGTAAAAAGATAACTTTCCTTTCCCCTAAAAAAGGAAAAGTCTCTGCATCCTCGATTGCGATTTCAATTGGTGTTTCCCCTAAATCATAGACCGCAAAATTAAAATCCTTTTCTTCCTCCGTCAAAACCTGATTAAGAAGCAGCATTTTCGTTTCGTTAATTAAGAAGGATTCCGCTCCGTATACTAAGTATACAGGAGAAATGTGCTTTTGTTTAATTTTCCGCCAGGCTTCTAATACCATTTGTCCAGAGCTCCTCTTCACTTCACTCAACACTATCGTAATAAAGCAGCGGCCATTTGACAAGTAATAAGGAAAAATGAAAAGCAGCGGCAATGTATACCTGCAGCATATTGAAAAGGGAATTGACAATCGGTGTTTTGATGCCAATTCCCGATCTATGATAAACGTCTGGGAAAACAGCCCTAGGAACTGCTTTCTATCAGACGGAATCTACAAGTCAGTAACCTTATTGTAGCCTTACTTGGGGTAAGCTATGATAACAACTCTTGTCAGTAAAGGAAAGCCATTCAAAGCGGGCTGGATTTTTTATTATATTTCGCTTATACTATAATGTGAAATAGGAGGGGTAGACTGTGAACGAATTTGAAAAAAATCCGCAAAGTACTCGTAACGATGCAATTGATTCAGGGGTTGGATTTGTCGTGTCATTTGGTTTTTTCGCCACCATGTTTATTATTGCAACAGTCATTAAGCTCATTGCTTCTTAACGGTTCGGCTACATAGTGTTATCAAAGAGACTGGAAACGAGACGGTCTCTTTTTTCTTTGGTTTATACTATGGCAAAAAGGTCGAAAAGGTTCCTTTACCACGATAAAACCGATAGGTGATTGCCCCTTGCAAATCCGTTCTTAAAATATCTGTATTCTCATGCTTCAAACGTTCCAAAACCTCCTTATGGGGGTGGCCAAATCGATTGTTTTCTCCCGCTGAAATCAAAGCGATTCTTGGTTTTATTTGGTGAATAAAGCTTTCAGCACTGGATGTTTTACTGCCATGATGGCCTGCTTTAAGGACATCGACGGTTAAATTTGGATAGTTTTTAATTATTTTTTCTTCACCCTCCTGATCGAGATCCCCACCAAAAAACCAGCTTAGTCCTCCGATATTGGCAAAAATCGTAACAGATCCGCTGTTTCGTTCACCCGAGAAATTCTTTTCCGGGGCTAGGATGGTAAATTCTGCCTCCCCGCTGCGCCATTTATCTCCCGACGCCACCTTTATTACGGGAATGTTCTTCTTTTCGGCTTCCAAAATGATTCTCCTTTCCGTTTCGGATGACTCTGCCACAGAAGGAAGCAATATTTCTTTGACATTTAACTCGTTGATGATGGCGAAAGCACCGCCAATATGGTCCATATCCCCATGGGTCAGGACTAATTTATCAATTGTTGTAATCCCCTTTCCTTTTAAAAAAGGGACCACCACATCTCTTCCCACCTCATAAGGTTTAGCACGCCTACGCCATGATTCTTCCTTAAAGTTCATTGTCCCACCGGTATCAATAAGATAGTTTCCCTTACTAAATGGGAGCCGAATAAGGATACTATCTCCTTGCCCTACATCGATCATTGTTACCTCGCCAAAAGGGCTGATCCAATTCCAGACAGGCTGAAGGGTAAATAACGTTATGCTCAAAATCAACAGTTTCAGCTTCCGTTTAGGAGACACCTTTACTTCCCAAAGATAAAAAAGCGCTAAGATGACCCCTATATAAATGACTAACTGTCCGACATGAGGTCTTCCAGGAATAAATGAGAAAAAAGTGTAATCAGCTAGGAAGGTAATCAAATCGTTTGATAATTTTATCACCGTTAAAAAGAACTGAAGCAGCATCATTGGGGTGGTTCCAAAAAAAATTTGAATAATAAACAACAGATAGAGACCGGGTAAATAAACAAATGAAAAAAGCGGGATATATAACATATTGGCTAGTATTCCGATGAGTGAGATTTCAAAAAAATGGTACAGCAAAAAAGGCAGTGCCGCTAATTGAGCCGTGAAAGAGGTTACCAGCATTTTGACGCTGTTTCCTTGATAATCCTTCAGGATGTGTTGAGCAGCCAAGATGATTGCCGCACTTACAGAAAAAGAAAGTTGAAAACCAACATCAACTATCACCATTGGACTGATACCTACATACAGCATAAATGCAATGCTTATGGCATCAATTGGCATCAGCTTTAAATAACCCCTCCACTTTATTGTCAGTAAAACAAAGAAAATCATTAAGGCGGCACGAATAACCGATGGTGCTGCCCCAGTAAGGATGACATAGATAGGTAACAACAGAAGAAGAAGATTCGTCACCCATTCCCGTGTGATTCCTATTCTAATTCCCAAGTAAAAAACCATCCCTATAAGTAGAGATACATGCAATCCTGAGATGGCAAGCAGGTGGACAATGCCGGTACCTTGGTAAGCATCAAGCAAATTGGGATCGAGCATACTTCTGTCACCAAAAATTAACGCCGCCGATAATGAAGCAATATTTGGTGGAAAATGGCTCTCCAGATAGCGAATGCCATGAAAACGAAGCTGTTTTATCAGTACAAATGGAGACGACTGAATCGGGGTACAATCTTGGAGCGGGTTGCCTTGAATTTCAACAATCCAAAAAACATCTCTTGCAGCTAAATAAGCACGATAATTAAAGCCATTGGGATTTTTAGCGATTTTTGGCTTCGACATGGTGCCTGACACCCGGCACAAACATTGATAAAAATTTTGTTGCTTCATTGTTTCTTTTTCTAATTCTGATTTTAATTGATATCGGATGAGTAACTTTTCGTTGTATTGTGTCTCTCTTGCTTCAATCTGCAGCAGGTCACCATCGATTTTAGGGAGTTGGGTATATTCGAGGACGAATGTGGATGTCGCTTCTGGAATGGAGGAATTATTATGTAACACAGCCCATTGACCTAAGCAGACAAAGAGGATGGCAATCCCAATCACCAGCAATAATTGCTGCTGTTTAAAACCTTTGTATTGATGTAATCCATAAAAGTACAAGACGGCTAACAAAAGGAAGGGGAGAAACTTAATGACTGCGGCTAAAACACCTAATAATGCAGCCAGTGCAAAATAAAAATATTTTCCATTCATAATTACTACTCCACTTATTTTTTTAAAAAGCTAACGCTGGGAGGAACCGGCGTTAGCGATGACATGATTGATGTACCTAACGAAGATCGATAACCGACTCAGCTAGTTCTACTTTTTCAACGTTAACATTTGCCTGGTCAAAAAGCTCGATCGCATAAGGGTGATTTTTATAGTCCTTGGCATAATAAACTGTTTTAATTCCGGCCTGGATGAGAGCCTTACAACATTGGAGACATGGAAAATGTGTGACATAAACTTCGGCCCCCTCTGTAGGGACGCCAAACTTGGCACATTGTAACAACGCATTCATTTCAGCGTGAATCGTCCTTACACAATGATTATCAATCACATAACAACCTTTATCTATACAATGGTCACCCCCGGCAATTGAGCCGTTGTAGCCGCCGGCAATAATTCGTTTATCCCTGACAATTGTAGCCCCTACAGTCAGCCGCGTGCAGGTGCTCCGCAGCGCCAATAAATGGCTTTGAGCCATAAAATATTGATCCCATGATATACGGTTCACAATTCTCTCACTCCTTTTAAAATAAATACCTTTCTAGTGTAATGTCGCTTATCCCGGTTGGTCAATGGAAACAATCAACGGACATCCACCAAATCCTTTAATTTTTCAAACGTTTTATCACCTATACCGGTTATATTCTTTAAATCTTCGACCGTTTTAAATGCTCCACTCGTTTCGCGGTATTCAATAATGGCAGCGGCCTTTGCGGGGCCAATTCCTGGGAGGTTTTGTAATTCAGCAGCATCGGCTTTATTCAAATTGATCTTTGATTGACGATTATTAGTACCGCTCGCAGCAATCCCGCCTCCACCTGAACGATCAGGTGCAGCTAAACCTTCCTCCCCTTTTGCTGGTATGTAGATCACCATTTCATCCTGAACATGTTCAGCAAAATTCACCTGGGTCTGGTCGGCCTTCTCGGTCAATCCTCCTGCCCGGCTAATGACGTCGACCACTCGTTCACCCGCATTGGCTTGATAAACACCCGGCAGCTTAATTTGCCCTTTCACATCCACCATCATCGTTTCAGGCTGTTTTAACTCCTCCTTTTCCTTCTCCTTTTCCCCCTTCTCACCTGATGTCTCCAGCTTATTTTCACTCGTGGCAGGCTGAGGGGGGAGATCCTTACCAGTGCTGCTTTCATTGAAGTAATAGAACCCGCCAATCACCAGTAAAATAGCGGCAACAACATAAAACTTATGTTCAATCAACCAATTCTTCAAGGAAATCCATCCTTTCTAAAGGTATATTTGATTCTCGGAAATCATATGGTTATAAAAGAAACTTGCACGTGAAGGAGGGTATGAATTGTGAATATAGGTATCATTGGTACCGGTAATATGGGGCGAATAATGGTGGAGGCTTTACTTGATGGAGAGGCCATATCCCCTTCTTCCATGATGATTACAAATAGGACAATAGAAAAAGCGATGGTGCTGAGAGATAAATATAAAGAACTTAAAGTTGGAGTAAACGCAATTGAAGTGGCAGCAGCCTCTGATTTAATTTTTATTTGTGTAAAGCCGCTGGATGTTTTTAAAATCATCAATGAGATTATTCCCTTTTTAACAAAGGAAAAATGTCTCATTTCTATCACAAGCCCGATAAGTACAAACCAGATAGAATCAAAGGTATCTTGTTCTGTTGCCAGAGTGATTCCAAGCATAACAAACCGGGCATTAGCTGGAATTTCTCTGATTACCTTTGGGGAAAATTGTCAACCACAATGGAAGACAAAAATAGAGGAATTAGTGGCAAACATATCAGTGCCACTGTTAATTGATGAAAAAATAATCAGGGTTGCTTCCGATATTGTCAGCTGTGGCCCTGCCTTCTTCAGCTATTTGTTGCAGCGCTTTATCCATGCGGCGGTAAAGGAAACAGATATCGATGAGCGAACAGCTACAATATTAGCTGGCGAGATGATTGTCGGTCTTGGTGAATTATTAAAGCAAGGGTATTATACCCTCCCATCGCTACAGGAAAAAGTATGTGTGAAAGGTGGTATCACCGGAGAAGGAATAAAGGTGTTGGAGAACGAACTTGGGGATGTGTTTGAACATTTATTCCAAGCCACCCATGAAAAGTTTCGTGAAGATCTCGAAAAAGTTGGGATGCAACTTTCTAACTAACTAGTTCGACTTTTTTCGCGAAATTCCTGCTTTCATCTGATAAAAAGCCATCTTTTTTTAAAAGATGGCTTTTATGTTTTTTCGGCAATAAAAAAGATTCTCTCGGATTGGGGTTGTGGTACACTGTGTTTAAAGTCTGCGTTAACCTCTAACAGCCTGAAACCTGCTTTATCAAGCCAGTTTGAATATTGGGCGACCGTAAAGGTTCGTTGATAATGAAGCTCATCAATCCGGTCGTATTTTCCGGTATGTTGATCCAAAACGAAAAAACTCAGTTCATGCTCCACGCTATTTGGCTGTTCACCAGGAAAGCTATTCCAAATATACGATATGTGGTTGTCATTTAAAGCAAAGGTTTGCTCAATGAATACATGGGTCACTTTATAAATCGAGTGAACATCAAAAATGAATAATCCTCCACGCCGTAAATGCTCGGCAACATGGGAAAAAGTATCGATAACTTGCTGCTCTGATTCGAGATAATTTAACGAATCACAAAAAATACCAACGACATCAAACTCTCCCAGGCCTTCAAGCTCGGCCATGTTTTGTTGATAAAATGGGATGGTTAACCCCTCTGCTTTTGCCTTTGCTTGTGCCACCATCAGCATATCAGCCGACAAGTCAACACCTTTCACCTGTATGCCTGCTTTAGCAAAGCGGACAGAAAGCTCTCCTGTTCCGCAGGCCAAATCCAGCATTCGAAGCTTGCCATGGGGGCTGTCTTTGGTAGATCCAAGGTAGTTCGCAAGCTTTTCTTTGACAAATCGAACCCACTCTTCATAAGGGGCATCCTCCATTAATTCATCATAAAGATAGGCGAACCGCTCGTAGCTCATGAATTTAACCCGCTAAGGATATCGACTCTTGGTGCATCGCCCCAAAGTCGCTCTAAATTATAATAAACTCGTTCGTCGCGGTGGAAGACATGTACCACCACATCCCCTAAATCAATTAATACCCAACGGGCTTCGTCAAAGCCCTCCATTCTTCTTACATTGAATCCCTTTTCGTGGGCCTTTTCACGTATTTCTCTTGCGATAGCCTGAACCTGTTTATCGGAATTTCCGTGACAAATAATAAAATAATCAGCAATGAGGGAGATCCCCTGCATATTCAGCGCTGTAATATCTTCCGCCCTTTTATCATCCGCAGCATTAACGGCGATCTTAAGTAGTTCCTGATTCGACATTAATCAATCCTCCTGTTTTTTACTAGATAATTATACGTATGAAGCGTATCCGGGTAAACGGTTTGGTTCTTTTTTAATAAGAATATGATTGTGTTTTGTATCGATTTAATCAAGGCTGCGTCCAAGCTTTGCTTAGCCAGCTCCCGGACTTCATCGACACCGGGGAAATGTCGGCCGGGCTCGATATAATCGGCTAAGTAAATAATTTTTTCCAGCAGGGTCATTCCGGGTCTCCCGGATGTATGATATTTGATCGCATTCAAGATTTCCTTGTCCGTAATCCCGGCTTCTGTTTCCACTAAAAAGGCCCCAACCGGTGCATGCCATAGTTCAGCATTATACTCCAGCAGATCCTTTGGAAATCCTTGTTCTTCGATAATGTGTTTCATTTCCTCCTTCGGACGAAATTTCGCATAATCATGAAAAATGGCGGCCAGTTCGGCCTTCTTTTCATCAGCACCATAACGCTGCGCTAATTTAATGGCTGTTTCCATTACTCCTAGCGTATGTTGATAACGTTGTTCCGTTAATTGTTCTTTCACAAGCAATAAAGCTTTTTCACGTTCCATAAATATGATTCTCCTCAATATAAGCAATTACACGGTCCGGCAATAAGTATCTTACTGTCTTCCCGTTTTTTAGCCGGTCTCTGATCATACTTGATGAGATATCGATTGCCGGAACATCGATATAAAGAACCGGATAATCCGTTTCATGGCTATAAGACGGGCGTCGGACACCGACAAATTGGACAAGTTTTACAAGCTCATCAATTTTATGCCATCTCGGCAAATACTCAATCATATCGGCACCGATAATAAAGAAAAATTGATGAGCCGGATACGTTTCATTGATCATTTTCATCGTATCAACAGTGTAAGAAGGGCCTTCCCGTTGAAGCTCAATCGGCTGAATGCGAAAGGCTGAATGGTCCTGAGTAGCCAATTCCAGCATTTGAAGCCGTTCCACATCACCTACTGATTCCGGTTTCTTTTTATGTGGCGGCTCATGATTCGGCATAAACCAAATCTCGTCAAGCTGAAGGCTGTCGAGAACCTCATTGGCAATCAGTAGATGACCAACATGAGGCGGGTTAAAGGTTCCGCCCAAAATCCCAACCTTCTTCATGATTGACCACCTTTACGGGAGAGTAATTTGTTTATTTTCAATTAATTCTTTATAAAGAACAATGGTGTTCCCAATAATCTGGACAATTTCCGCTCCTGATCCTTCAGCCAACTCTTCAGCAACGACCGTTTTATCTTCTTCACAGTTTTGCAGGACACTCACCTTTAATAATTCCCTTGCTTCAAGGGCATCTGCGATTTGATTCACCATATTTTCATTTACGCCGCCCTTGCCTACTTGAAAAATAGGATCTAAGTGGTGGGCTTTGGATCGTAAGAATCTTTTTTGTTTTCCTGTTAACATCTACTTCCTCCTAATTGTTTTAACACATTTTCGCGCATTCTTTCGACATCGGGGAAAATACCTGTCCATTTTTCAAATGCAAGTGCCCCCTGATAGACAAACATATCGATTCCATTTTGGACATTTGCCCCACTGCTTACAGCCGAGCGTAGAAATTTTGTCTCCAATGGATTGTAGATTATATCACAGACATGCGATTGTTTTTTTAAATGACTTAAGTCCAGCGGCTGCTCCTCGACCTCCGGCGCCATGCCAATCAGTGTTGTTTGAATGACTAGATCATAATTCCCTAGATTTTTTTCAGCGTCTTCTAACGAATAAGCAGCTGACGATACTGGAAAAGGACAATCGTCAATAAGAGCTTTGGCTTTCTCAATCGTGCGGTTGGCAATATCAATCATGAACGGACTTTCCTTTGCTAAGGTAAAATAAATGGCTCGAGCAGCACCGCCAGCGCCGATGATGACTATTTTTTTTCCGGCTGCGCTAGGGATATAGATTTGCAACCCCTTTAAGAAACCAGGTCCATCCGTATTATACCCTTTTAGCCGGCCATTTTCATTGACCACTGTATTTACCGCCCCGATGCTAGCCGCTAAATCGTCTACCTCATCGAGGAAAGGGATGATGGCCGTTTTGTGTGGCACCGTCACATTGAACCCCTTTGCCCCGATCGCTTTCAACCCTTTAACAGCATCCCGCAGGTCTTCTTTTTTCACCTGAAACGGGAGATAAGTTGCATCGATTTGATAACTAGAAAATAAATCATTATGCATGATTGGAGACATCGAGTGTCTGATTGGATCCCCGATTACCGCAAATAATTTCTTCATTTGTCTCCCCACCCTGTATTCTAACTTATATTAACGATTTCCGAAGAACGGTGTGTACACCTTTTGGGACATAGGCCGCAACTTTTACCCCTGGTTCATTTATGGTCACCCAGCCTAGTCCCGAAAAGACAATATCCGTCTTTGCCTCTTTTATCATATATTCCTGCTTAACAAGCTTTGGAAACGAGTCTATTTGTTCTCGTTTGGGCGGTGTCAGCATTTCCCCCAGGTGATTTTCATACAGCTCCGCCGCTTTGTCTGTTTTTGTTCTGTGAATTTCTAGTTCATTTGCCAAGTAACAAACGAATGATCTTTTCGGCCCGCCACTAATATAATCAAACCGTGCCAGTCCGCCAAAAAACAGTGTCTGCCCTTCATTTAATTGATACACCTTTGGTTTAATTTCCTTTTTAGGTGTGATCAATTTCAACTCTCGTTTATCAACAAAATGGGCCATTTGTTGCGGATTAATGATTCCCGGGGTATCAATCAGCGCTTTACCGTCATCAAGCGGTATTTTTATCATATCCAATGTCGTTCCTGGAAAATGAGAGGTAGTAATCACATCCCCTTCCCCGGTTACTTCTTTAATAATTCTATTTATAAATGTAGATTTCCCTACATTTGTACAACCTACCACATAGACATCTCTGCCTGCTCGTAATTCTTCGATGGCTGCCGCTGTTTCCTTCATCATCCAGCCTTTTGCAGCGCTAACCAGGAAGACCTCCTCTGGCCTTAAGCCCAGCTCTCTTGCCTCATCCTTCATCCAGTGGATTAACCTATGATGCTTCACCGATTTAGGCAGTAAATCTACTTTATTTCCAATGAGGACAACTTTGTTATTTCCGACAAAACGATGCAAGCCGGGGAGCCAGCTGCCATTAAAATCAAAAATATCGACAACCATGACAATCAATGCGTCGGTTTCTCCAATTTTATTTAAAATTTGTAAAAAATCATCATCAGACAGATTGACATCTTGAATCTCATTGTAATGCTTTAAGCGATAGCACCGTTGGCAAATAATCGTTTCCTTCTCCAATGCGGACGATGGGGTATAACCAATCATCTCCGGGTTTTCGGTCTGGATTGCGACTCCGCAGCCGATACAAATAGGTTGTTGGTCATTCACTGTTAATCCTCCCATTGAACCATGCCTTTTTTTCTGAACCAATTGAGAATTCTCCGTTCTACAAAGCGGTTAAATTTAGTCGCTAAACCATCTGTTTGGGCTACCGGAACCACGAGGATGGTATGGAAACCGCTGCGATTCCCGCCAAGAACATCGGTTAGCAATTGATCCCCAATCACCACAGTCTCTTCCTTTTTAAGCTCCATTTGCGTCAAAGCCTGTTTAAACGCTCGCGCCAAAGGTTTCCGTGCTTGAAAAATATACGGGATATCCAGCGGGCTGGCAAACGCCTTTACCCGCTCTTCATTATTATTAGAAACGATGGTAACAAGAATATTGTGCTTCTTTATCTCATCAAACCATTGGACAAGCTGCGGTGTGGCACTTGGACGATCCCACTCCACCAGCGTATTATCCAAATCTGTAATAATCCCCTTAATACCTCTTGCCTTTAATTGTTCGGGTACTATTTCGAGAATGCTTTTAAAATGCTCATTCGGTAAAAATTGTTTTAACACTAAGTTAACACCTCATTAAGTATATTCAATTATTTCATATAATTTGTCCAGCTTTACAAGGAAGGCTTTGACAGCTTCAGCATCGCTCGAAGGAAAAGCGATAGCATTTTCGAGAAACGCCCAGCGATAGACTGCTTGCTGACGGGGCATTTCCTCCTTTCTTTTCATCTTAACCAATTTTATCCTTTGTTTCAAAGATTAAAGGTTACACTCATTGTTCATCAAATTACTGCAAAGCTCGCGGTTCGTCAACAAAGAAAAAGTAGTTTTTTGAAGATGTGACGATTTTTTGAAAAAGTTATAAAAAATTTTTCGACAAATATCTACTTTATTATTACCTGTGGATAAAGTTATTAACATTATACCCATTGAATTATTCATACTTCATCAATTTATAAACAAATTAACCACAAGTTATCCACCACTACTTGTGGATAACTAGAACGGTTGTTCTAATTGAATTAATTTGGTAGATTTATTGTACACCACTGAACTTACCATTTTATGATTCCATTTCAGAAAATAGAACATTTTATTTCTAATTCAGAGGAGGTAGACTCTGGACATGCGAAAACTGTCAGACGAATTATTACTCGAATCTTATTTCAAAGCAAAAGAATTAAATTTAAGCCAAGATTTTATCAAACTTATTGAATCGGAAATTCGTCGCCGCTCCCTGTACCACAAAATCAAATTATCCTCCTAGTATCGGCCCTAACCAGGGCTTTTTTTTATTGCCTTTTTTACAAAATGGCAGCGCACAATTGCGCCGTATCATTTTGCATAGAGAGTACCAATTTTTTCTCCCATCTTCATTTCCTTCGGAGTTTGAATGGTTTGATCTACTTGAAATATCCCTTTTTCAAACAGTAAAACGACCGTTGAGCCAAATGTAAAATAGGCCATCTCTTTCCCCTTTACTAACTCGGACCCTTTATATGTCGTTTCAATTGAATTCACAAACATCGCCCCAACCTTGACAATCGCCACATGACCAGTCACCGTCTTGACTTCGGTGATGACGCGGTAATTCTTGGCAAGTGTTCGAACGCCATACTTTATTCCCCATTTATTGACGGGATATGATTTTCTGCCAAGTGTCCACTGCTTTGTGACTGTACCATCGACAGGGCTGTGAATTCGATGATAATGACTCGGACTTAAATAAAGGATGATATACGTCCCGTTAAGATACTTAAGTAAAACGTCCTTATCTCCAAGCATTTCTTCAATGGAATACGCCTTTCCTTTAACGATTATTTCACTTGTTTCTGTAATTGGGCCGACATCCTCCATTACAGCATCTACCGGACTAACGACAGAATTTTCCTGATGATCAATGGTTCTTACACCTTTTTTCAATTGCCTAATAAATAAATCATGAAGCGTTGGAAATTCATGTAGTTTTTTTTCCATCTCTTCTTGATGAAGATGGTACACTCTGGCAAATGATGGTACGATCACGCGGCTTACCCGTGAACGGGCAAATCTTTTTAGAATGGCTGATGACCATCTGCCATTTGTTAACTCAATTAATAGACGATAAAACAGCTGCAGCATGAAATAACCTCCAAATAGTGTAAAAATACTCTTTACGAAAAGACATAAAAGCTTTAGAATTAAATAATATAGAATAATCTACCAATAAGAAAAGCGCTAGCGCCCTGCTCAGCGGCGTATGGCCTCCTCGAAAAAGCTAACGCTTTTTCTTCGTGCGATGCTGATGCTAACGAAGCCTTCCTTATGGAGCGCTCCAACTGAGATAAAGGAAACACGGTGAGCGCAAGCGAACCGATGTTGACTTATCGTAGGGCGGAGAGCGAAGGCGTCTCGCCGCTAGGGCGCTGGAGCTGGACAATTCTCAAAGCCAAGTGATATAAATTCTGATATTATAAGAAAAGCGCTAGCGCCCAAAAGAAAGGAGTGGAAAGGCGACGTGTTTTTATTGGATGTATTAGATCAAAAAATAAAAAAACTGAAATCACAAACGGCCAATGTTTTGACTCTCATAAATTTATCATTGGGTGGATTTGCCATTGTTTTTGGTATACATGGAAACTTACGGTTAAGCTTACTGCTAATTTTTCTTGCGGCATTAGCTGACCGGTTTGATGGAATAATCGCCCGGAAATTTAATATTGAATCTGACCTTGGCAAGCAATTGGATTCCATGAGTGATATTATATCATTTGGGGTGGCTCCAGCACTATTACTATATCAAGGAATTTTATATGAATTTGGCGGGCCCGGTTCATTTTTTACCGTATTCTATATAAGCTGTGGAGCGTTTCGGTTAGCAAGATTCAACATTACTGAAAATAACGGCTATTTCACTGGGCTTCCCATTACTGCGGCAGGATGTCTTGCTACACTAAGTTATTTAGCGATCCCCTATCTTCCATCACAAACGTTCTTATTTTTTATTATCACTTTATCATTCTTAATGGTTAGTACCTTTAAACTAAGAAAAGTATAATGGCTTCAAAAAGACCTACATTTGCCTTGCAGTAGGTCTTTTTATTTATTTTGATACAACCTGGCAAATAAAATTATGAGGACAGACACAATTTCCCGTTTTTCTCATAGGAATTATTATAGGCTATAGTCCAATGTTACGGGGGGATACGGATGTCTGGAATTTTAACGGCTCTTGGTTATTTAATAAAGGAGTTTTTATTTCTTGTATCATATGTAAAGAACAATGCCTTTCCTCAACCCCTATCCGCTGCAGAAGAAAGAAAATATTTACGCTTAATGGCAGAAGGGGATCCACACGCTCGCAATATGCTGATTGAACATAATTTACGACTTGTTGCCCATATTGTGAAAAAATTTGAAAATACTGGAGAGGATTCAGAAGACCTTATCTCCATTGGAACGATTGGTTTGATTAAAGCGATTGAAAGCTATTCAGAGGGGAAAGGAACAAAGCTTGCCACATACGCTGCTCGTTGTATTGAAAATGAAATCCTAATGCACCTGCGGGCATTAAAGAAAACGAAAAAGGATGTCTCACTGCATGATCCAATCGGACAGGATAAAGAGGGAAATGAAATTTCCCTGATTGATGTTTTGAAATCGGAATCTGAGGATGTCTTTGACACCATTCAGCTCAACATGGAACTTGAAAAAATAAAAAAATATATCGAAATTTTGGATAATCGTGAAAAGGAAGTGATTATTGGTCGGTTCGGTCTTGATTTGCAAAAAGAAAAAACACAGCGTGAGATTGCCAAAGAGCTTGGAATATCAAGAAGCTATGTTTCCAGAATTGAAAAGCGGGCACTAATGAAAATGTTCCATGAATTTTACCGTGCTGAAAAGGAGCGGAAAAAGAAGAGTAAATAGAAAAACGAAACGACAAAGCGGAAGATGGTAAATTGATACTACAAAAAGGAGCAGAACCTCTTAATTCTGCTCCTTTTTGCCGTCCTTCAACAGATTCACCCACTTTTTACCACCATTAATTGATTCATACACATCATTCTTATAGGTAGCGAACGCCATTTGGTTGTTGTTTTTCGGATTTACTGCTAAGTATGTAATCGGATTATCATAATCAAGGAATGGAAAGTTGATGGCGGTTTGTTTTCCTGTTTCTGGGTTTAGTTGTTTTAACATAATCTTATCATTTTCTACACTTGAAAATAATAGCGAATGATCTAGAAACGTCAAAGCCGTAACCATAAATGGTTCCGTTACAAGCTTCATCGTATTTCCATTATCTTCAGAATAATAAATACCTGACTTGGTCGCCATCGCCAAAATATCCTCGTTGTGAGGATGCACCGCCATCATTCCAAAAGAGTCAGAGTTAAACCCTTTAAGTTCACTTTCCGCCCAGCTTTTACCCTTATCCTTCGAATAATTCACACCAAGGCTTAATTGCTTACTTGGTTCTTCGTTAATGACATAAAGACTCGTTCCAGCAAAACTCGCTG
The DNA here is from genome assembly GCF_016464375.1 of Bacillus renqingensis. Taxonomy (GTDB): domain Bacteria; phylum Bacillota; class Bacilli; order Bacillales; family Cytobacillaceae; genus Neobacillus; species Neobacillus renqingensis. Next base: position 24,303 of record NZ_JADDIU010000003.1, on the reverse strand, counting down.
CCATAAAGTGAAAATTGGCTTTACCGTAGAAGGCTATTTTTTCAAGGGTTTTACCTTTATCATTACTCTTTACAATACCAAGCGGATTATGAAAGCCCGTTCCCTTTTCGGGCCGGCCGCTTGCCATAAACCCCGAGTCAATAGCTTGAAATCCCATATATTGATGACGATTGGTAGTGGATTCAAACCATTTTCCTGCATGGTTTATTTTCAAGCCGCTATTTGAAGCCATATAAAGACCTTGATCATTACCCGGATAGCCGATTCCAAAAATACGGCTTACTTTTACAGAATTGGCCTCTGTTATTTCATATTTAATATTGGCTGTCTCTTTATTTTCTTTGCCCGACTCCTGGTCTTGCTTGCTTTTATTTGTACAGCCTGCGGCGATAAATAATACCATTGTTACCATACTTAAAAAGACGATCTTCTTCACATGTTTGGCCTCCCAATATCCTTATCCATCCACTTATACCTTAGCAGTGATACGGATGTCAAATAATAGAGACTGAATTTTTTCCGTCATACCCTTAAAAGGAAAGAAAAGCATCGACCTCCTGTTTCGTCGATGCTTTCTGGTTTAGCCTAGGCTTCTGCACTAATTTCAGCCGAAATAACACAGCCAATAACCCCTGTGATCACGAATGCAACTACTACTAAAAACATGATACTCCCCCCTTAGATATTCGTCTTGTAACTTTCAATTTATCATATTTTCACAGTATCTACCTTCTGAAAATGTGAACATTATGTTACAACCAAGGTCAACGATTAGCATTTACAAATCATTTTGAGTTCACTTTAACAGTTTTTTCTTTCCCTTAAAAATGAGGGATAATAATAAAAGATGCAATGGCATTTTGCCTTACCTCCTGCTTAATTTTCCCCCGGCTAGGTGGTATCTTTCATACCCCATATGCTATCTCCACGGCCTTTCATCTTAAACATCATCATTAAAACCACCTTTCCTTTTTCATTTTTTTATTTTGCATTACATGAAACGGTACATCGATATTTGACGCTCTTTATGTTGTTCATAAAGCATATCAACCATTTCTTGATGTGCAGCTTCCTCACTAGAAATTCTACGTTTCCTAATGGTTATCGTCAAAAATAAAATATTCAGGGTCATAAAACTCACCTCCCTCACTCCACAATTTTCAACTTATGCATTTCCTATCCAATTTGCATATAAGAAGAGTGGAAAAAGGACATAAAAAGGCCGCAAGAAGTCACTCCTTGCGGCAGTCTGATTTTAGGCATAAAAATACCGCAAGGCGTCATTCTCCCTGCGGCATGGATAGGTAATGTAACAAAATGGTTAAGTAATCCATTCCAATCTGGTCGAATGCGTGATATTCAAATATAAAGTTATCCCAATACCATTTAATAAAATCATTTACCTCGACCTCCTTTGGAATTTTTTACTTACTACGGTAAGTATAGCCATAGTTCATTCATTTGTAAACCACTTTTTGAAATTTTTTAAGGTGTCAGGCACCATGTGAATTTTTCACATGGTGCCTGACACCCTAGGCCAACGCTTCGACCATCTTCAATACTAATGTTGCTGAATTGGTTGCGGCTTTGTCGATAAATTGGTCAAATGAAATCTCTGATTGCTTTCCGGCGATGTCTGAAAGCGAGCGGATGATGACAAATGGCACACCAAAACGATAAGCAACTTGGGCAATGGCTGCGGCCTCCATTTCTACTGCCTGTATATCTTTAAATTTCGTTTGAATGAATGCAACACGTTCGGAATCTTCCATAAATGAATCCCCTGTAACGATTAAACCTCTAACAATTTGAAAATGATCCATTTCATTAGCGGCTGCTTCCGCTATCGCCATTAATTTCTCGTCAGCCAAAAAGGCAGCAGGAAGCTGTGGAACTTGACCATATTCGTAATCAAACGCTGTCACATCAACGTCATGATGACGAACCTCGGATGAAATAACGGCATCTCCAACGTTTAAATTTGGATTCAGGCCGCCGGCAGAGCCTGTATTAATGATGTAATCAGGCTTATATTTCTCAAGCAGAATGGTAGTCGACATGGCGGCATTAACCTTTCCAATTCCTGATCGTAACAGGATGACATCAACACCCTTTATTTTCCCAAAAGTAAATTCACAACCTGCCACGGTTTCTTGGGTTCGATCTTCAATATGGTCTCTTAATAATGTCACTTCTTCTTCCATTGCTCCGATAATCGCAATTTTCATTATTTACCCTCCGATGTCATCTTTGAATCTCTGCTAATTCTTCTACTTTTGTCGGCATCCAGCCTTGGCCATCTACCCATTTAATGTAGACCTTATATTTCTGCTGCTTGTCTTTTGAGGAAACTGTACCAATGGAAGCATTTGTTGTACTGCGGTCTCTACCCAAAAACCAAACCGTCATATTACTTTGATCAAGCCCTGTTGCATAGGTGATGGCATTTAACATTTCCTGCCAATCGACTGAACTTGTATCATAGATAGGGGTATGAGGGCCTGTTTGCGAAGTACCAACCGGCTTCCAAGTCGGATTCTCTATCGTTCGTAAAACATTCGCTGAGCTGCCTCCATCCTTAACAACTTTCTTGGACTCATCTGTCTTTTTAGATGTGCCTTCTTCAGCCTTTTTTCCTTCCTCCCCTAGAGAATCCTTTGATGATTCTTTTTCATCAGCAGTTTCATCTTGAGTTTCTTTATCTTTTACGGCGTCCTCATTTTTTTTCTCTTTATTTCCCACATGTTTTTGTTCCGTTTTCGGGGTTTTGGTCGTCGTTGATGCCTTTTCATCGTTACCTGAAGCAAAAATATTATAAGCAACAAAGATGATTAATGCGAGCACAATGATGATTAAACTATTTAAGACTAGATTTGTTTTCCGTCGTTTTGCCCGGTAGCCCGAACGTGAATGCTGGTTTAAATCATTATTCATGTGAATTTCTCCTCCTAAACACTAGGCTGTGAATATTCTAACACGAATTGCGGAGAACTTGAAGGAATTTCCGCTTTTAACAAAGGAAATGGAAAAAACCGTAAGCTTCTTTCAGCATTACGGCATATTGCTCATTTTAAAACCTCTTTCATGGTGTACATATTGAACAATTTTCGAGAGGCAGCTACGTATTATTTTAAAAAAACTAACGATTGCTGCTTAATGGTCTAATTGATATAACATTTTCACCATATCGGCAAACAGCTGATTGACGCCGCCCTCATTTTCCGGTACATCTAAATTTACTGTAACAAGCGCATATTTCGGTTTATGATACGGAAAATAACCGGCAAACCACTTATTATGCAGCTGCTTCCCGTCCGCAAATTTTCCTGTTTCAGCTGTTCCTGATTTACCTGCAACCTCATATGGCATGTCCTTGAACGATCTGCCTGTTCCATCAGGGTTCAAGACCACCTCCCGCAATAATTTTTGCAGTTTCATCGCGGTATAAGGGGAGATGTTCTCCCCCTTAAGGCTTTTCTTCGGAAAATCGACCATGGTTGTACCGTTTTTGTATTCAATCTTAGAAACGGCCCTTACCATTTCTTTCTGACCACCTCTGGCAATCGTTGCCATCATATTAGCAACAGCTAACGGAGTCGCACGTACTTCGTGCTGTCCAATTCCCGACATAGCGGCAAAGTTGGCATCCTCCCTTGCCTCATCAGACAAAAACACTCTCCCCTTATCTTCGTCAGCCAGTTGCCTGAAATTACTTGTATGGTAAATATCCCCCCTCCAGCCAACGGAACCGGTAAGCGACAATTTTGTTGCAAATTGTTCCAACATGCCGGGATCCTTTTTTTGTAATTCTTTGGCCAATTCACCAAATGTACGGTTACAGCTTCTAGCAAAACTATCGGTAAAATTCAACATTCCATAATTATATTTCCGTTCCGGTTTGCCATTTATTTTCTTGCTGCAGTTAAATAGACGACTTGGATGATCTAAATGATGTTCAATTGCTGCGGCAGCAACAACCGTTTTAAAAACAGATCCCATAATCTGCTGCTGCAACATTTGATTCGTAATCCCCGTCCCATTATAGGGATTCTTCTTATTCATTTCGGGACGGGAAACAAGAGCCAGCACACTATTATCCTCGAGATTAAGGAGCACCATGCCTCCTTTTTTCAGCTGATAATGATCAACTAACTCCTCGGCTTTTTGCTGCATGGTTTTATCAATCGTTGTACGAACATTAACCGGATAAAACGGATTCGCCGGATCAACATACTTCACATTCACCCCGAACAGTGGAGCACCCCCGCCATCGACATGGAAAACGAGTTTTGATTTCCCTTCAGGTAGAAGAAATTCATCAAAACTTTCCTCAAGTCCAGATACGCCGATTAACGTTTTTTCTGATAGTTCTTTGTCCGGATAACGTTTTTTTAATTCCGTCGGATTCTCGCCCGTTAACCCTAACAACTGTTCAGCTGGAACATCAGCTCGTTCAAACTTTTTATCAACTGCAAAGACACCTGGGATTTGTAATGCATTTATTCTGTCCATTTGTCTGCTTGTTAGTTCAACAGGCTTTGGTTCGCCATAAGCAAACGGTTTTTTAGCTGACTCAATTGACGTTCGCAATGAATCCGAAGGGATCCCTGTAATGTTTGCAACTTTTTCAACATCCCAGTCCATCTTTTTTAAAAATGGAAATAAGACAAGGACTTTGGCCTTTTTATATGTTAACGGATCACCATTTCGATCAAGAAAAATCCCTCTGCCATTGTCAATGACCAACTCCTGCGTCCGTTGTTTTACGCTTTCTTCCAACAAATTAACATGATGCTTTGAAAATGCCTCGGTTTTAAATAATTGGATTTGCATCAACCGTCCCAAAAGAAGGATAAAAAAAAGAATACAAATAAATAACCAGCCTAGTGTACGTCTCCTCCACATAAAAAACACCTCGTCAAAAGTTTTGACGAGGTTTTCCTTTTTCAAACTTATTTAATTGAGACGATTTTTACATTCATTTCCCCGCCTGGAGTTTGAACCGTTACTTCATCGCCTACTTTTCTGCCGATAAGGCTTTTTGCAATAGGAGAATCGTTAGAAATTTTCCCTTCAAATGGATCCGCTTCGGCGCTGCCGACAATTGTATAGGTCTCCTCCTCACCATCAGGAAGCTCCACAAATGTAACGGATCTGCCTAATGTAACGGAATCGCCTGCGAGATCGCCTTCTGCAATAATCTTGGCATTGCGAATCATATTTTCAATCGTTGTAATTCTTCCTTCAACAAAAGCCTGTTCTTCTTTTGCCGAATCGTACTCCGAGTTTTCTGACAGGTCACCGAAGCTTCTGGCAATTTTTATTCTTTCTACGACTTCTTTACGTTTAACGGTTTTTAAATATTCAAGCTCCTGTTCAAGTTTTTCTTTACCTGCCTGTGTCATTGGAAATACCTTTTCTGTAGCCAAAATCCTCACTCCTTCTAGTCTTCACAATCCCCCGATAGAGTTGTGTATGTCAATTATGTAGTATCTATGCCAATCTGGGCATAATACATAGTGCGCGTCCTGGCTATCAGGGCGCGCATGCTTGGTACTCATCCATTCATGGAATCCTTTGTAGCTTTTCTTTTGCTATTGTTTCATAAAAATGATTTTTGTTCAAGAATTGTTTGAATTTTTGTCACCATTAAATCAATAGCCACGTGGTTTTGACCGCCTTCAGGGATGATGATATCGGCGTAACGCTTAGTCGGTTCAATAAACTGATTATGCATGGGTCTTACTACGTTCGTATACTGCTCAATAACTGAATCGAAGCTCCGGCCTCGTTCTTTAATATCACGGGTAAGCCGGCGGATGATTCTGATATCGGCATCTGTATCGACAAATAGCTTCATGTCCATTAAATTTCTCAGACGTTCGTCCTCAAGCACTAAGATCCCTTCTAAAATAATTACATCCTTCGGTTCAACATGAATAACCTCATCGGAGCGGGTATGAAGAGCATAGTCATAAACCGGCTTTTCAATCGGTTCGTAATGAAGGAGCTTCTCAATATGTTCAATCAACAGATTATTATCAAACGCCAACGGATGATCATAATTTGTCTTTAACCGCTCCTCAAATGGCAAGTGACTTTGGTCTTTATAATAGTAGTCCTGCTCAATAACTAAAATCGAATGGCCTTTAAAGCTTTCATAAATTGCTTTCGTTACACTGGTTTTTCCTGAGCCGGAGCCACCGGTTACACCAATAACAACCGGTTTGCGCATTTTGCTAGTTCCCCTTTCGCATCATGTTGTTAGGATATACCGGTTTGTCTAACTTAAATTGGACAATTTGGAGCGGATGTCTGGCAGCATCGAGTTCATTGCCTTTTTCATCCCAAATCTTATCGATACGATAGGTGAAGTTTTGAATTTCCGGCCCGAAAAACTCAACCTCGTCCCCCGGTTTAAAATGGTTCCGCTGCTGCAAGGTAACGATTTGGGTTTTTTCATTATAATCCAAGACAAGACCGACGAATTCAAAGCTAGTCTTCTTGCTATGATTACCAAACATCTGCTCTTTATACCCCGGAACACCTTCGAAAAATGCCGGCGCCGTTTCACGGTTGGCACATTTATCGAGTTCATCCAGCCATTCCTGTTTAATAACAAAATGGTCCGGATCTGCGCAGTATGCATCAATGACTTTGCGATAAACGCCAACTACCGTTGCAATATAGTGAATCGATTTCATTCGTCCTTCAATTTTTAAACTGTCAATGCCCAGTTCAATCATCTTAGGAATCGACTGAATCAAGTTAAGATCCTTTGGACTCATCGCAAATGGCGAATCTCCCGCGTCAAATAAAGGCACTTCATTGCCGCTATCCTCTAAGCTATACAGATCATAATCCCAACGGCATGACTGACAGCATCCGCCGCGGTTTGAATCCCGTGCCGTCATATGATTACTTAATGTGCAACGACCTGAGTAAGCAATACACATGGCTCCATGAATAAAGGTTTCGATTTCGATATCCACCTTTTCTTTCATTTCCCGGATTTCCTCAGCACTTGTCTCACGTGCCAGGACAACACGCTCTAAGCCTTCTTCCTTCCAAAATTGGACAGCCTTCCAGTTTGAAAGCGACTGCTGTGTACTCAAGTGGACCTCAATCTCCGGTGCGAGGCGACGACAAGTTTCAATAATTAACGGATCAGCAACAATAATTCCCGCGACCCCTGCCTCTTTTAATCCGAGCAGGTATTCCTCCAGCCCCGGGATATTTTCATTGTGAGCATAAATATTCGTCGTCACATAAATGTTGGCCCCGTATTTCCTAGCGAATTCTACACCTTCCTTGATTTCTTCAAGTGTAAAGTTATCCGCATTCGATCGCAGACCGTACTCTTGACCTCCAATAAATACAGCATCGGCACCATATTGAACGGCAATTTTTAATTTTTCAAGATTACCTGCAGGAGCAAGGAGTTCCGGTTTCTTCACAATAACACGTTTTCCGTCAATGATTTCAGAAATCTTATCTTTTACTGTATTCACGTTTGAACCCCTCCTTTATTAGTAAACCGTCTCTTTAAAAAAGAATCCTGTATCCATCGGACGATTCTCAGGCTGTATCTCTTTAATTGCCTCAAGTAGCTCGTCCTTTTTATCTTCGTAAAGGTCTGGATCTTTGAAAAATAAATCAATTGCTTCCCGGTACATTTTCGTTACTGCAACAATGTATTCCGGACTTTTTAAGATACCATCGATTTTAAAAGAATCAACCCCCGCCTCTAACATGTCTTGAAGCTCATCAATCACGCAAATATCATTTGGACTCATGATATGGGTGCCGTTTTCATCTTCAAAAATCGGATATTTATTTTCCCTTTCTTTATCATGAAGAAACATGTTCTTTTCGTGCTTGCGGTTTTCAATTTCCATCACTTTTCCTTGGTACTCAAAATAGTGACCAAGCAGTGAACGCTTCGATTGGAACATACAGCTCATTCCATGCACCTGGACTTCTATCTCCACCTCTGCCTTTTCTTTGATTTCCACAATCGCATCCATGTTGATTTCACGGGCGAGAACGGCCCTTTTGGCCCCTTTTCTGCCCCAATAGTTGCACGTATACCAGTTTGTCCCCGTGGTTTCTGTACTCCAATGCAGCTTCATCTCGGGTGCTGCTTCCCTTGCAGCCATTAAAACAGCGGGGTCTCCAAAAATGATGGCGTCCGCCTTCGCAGCCGAAACAAAACGAATATAGTCAGCTAATTCTTCCACCTTCTCATTATGAAAAATAGCATTCATTGCGATATAGACCTTTTTCCCTTTTGAATGAGCCAGTTCAATAGCCTGCTGGACATCCTCGCGGACAAACTCACCGGCAAGTCGTAATCCATATCTTTGTTCACCAATGACAAATGCATCTGCCCCCGCCTCAGCTAATGGCCCTATATCATTAACAGAAATAGGTGTCACAAGTAGTTCAGTCATTTCCTCTCACCTCTTTTTTTATACTTACGGCAACCCCGTCTCCAACTGGAAGGATGATAGAATCAAAACCCGGATGGATCATTAACCAGCGGTTAAACTCAACAATCTTTTTCACAAGATTACGCGTTCTTTTTATGTTAATCTCCGATTCAACAACAAGCCCTTTAAACAATACATTATCGGTAACGATCATTCCGTCTTCACTAAGATAGTTAGAATAGATCTCGAAAAACTTTTTATACTGACCCTTTGCCGCATCAATAAAAATCACATCAAATGGGGCGTGGCTGCTAACTGTCTCCACAACTTCCAGTGCATCCCCTTCAATTAGCGTGATCTGCTTGCTTAGACCGGAGCGCCCTATGAATTCTTTAGCCCATTGAATACGTTCCACATCCCGTTCAATCGTAACAATATGCGCACCAGGAAGGGCTTCCGCCATTCTTAAGGCGGAATAGCCGATAGCCGTACCCACCTCAAGGATTTTTTTTGATTGATGGATGCGCAGCAACTGCAGCATCGTTTCAATCCCGGCAAGCTCCATAATAGGTACCTGATGGATTTGGGCAAACTGCTCCATTTCCGTTAACAAGGAATGACGCTCTGGAATTAACTTTTCAATATATACATGCAGCTTTTCATTTAACAAGCTGCCGTCACCTCAATTCTTGCCAACATACGGCTCCTTAGACATGAAAAAATAGCGTTCACAGAAAAGACATGCCAGCTAAAGGCTCCGCTCGCAACGCTTCAGACAAGAATGCCATTAACTACATACTGTGAGTTACGCTATCCATCGTTCATTAAACACTTGAACTATTTTACCATAAAAAAAGAGGGAATGCGAACTATTCCCTTGATTAAACAAGCTATTTTTTATTAGAAATATGCTTTGCTTTTTCTATATTATGTTCTTTTAATGTTTTCGAAAAAATGATCTTGCCGTCAGCAGCGGCTAAGAAATAATAATAGTCAGTTTTCGCTGGTTCAAGTGCCGCCTCAATCGATATTTTTCCGGCATTTGCAATCGGGCCTGGCGTCAGACCTTGATGCTTATACGTATTGTACGGTGAATTCACCTCTAAATCCTTGTAATACACCCTTTCTTTATGTTTTCCTTGCGCATAGAGAACGGTTGGGTCTGTCTGCAGCGGCATCCCTTTTTTCATCCGGTTATAAAACACACTTGAAATCGTTTTACGATCCGCCTTGTCAGTCGCTTCCTCTTCAATTAATGAGGCCATCGTTAATAATTGATGGACAGTTAGCTTTTTATCCTTTCTTAGCTCTGTATAATTTGCCAGGACTGCTGAAGTTTTTTCAAGCATCACTTGAACCATTTCTTCTACAGTTGGATTTTTCTTATAAAAGGAATAAGTTGCCGGATATAAGTATCCTTCAAGCGGATACTTCACGGCGGAATTTAGAATTTCATTGGATAATAGCTCCGGATATTTTCCTATTTGAGATTTAACAAAAGCTGGATCATTTAATTGCTTAAAGACATCCGCTTCTTTCTGTTTCGTTGCTTTCGCCATGATGGCAGCAATTTCTTTCAGTTGTTTTCCTTCAGGAATGGTTAGTTTAACGGCAGCTTTCGCTAGTACCTTTCCATTTTTCAAGCGGCTGACAATTTCAGCAACATCCATAGACGGACTCAGTTCATACTCCCCCGCCATAAAGCCGCCTTCGTTCTTTAGCTTAACGTAATATTTAAATACTTTCCCATTCTTAATAATGCCATTTGCTTCAAGTGTCTGACCAATCCCTGACACGGATGAGCCGATTGGAATATCCACCTTTTTCTTAACATTACTTTTTGAGTCCAGCGGTTTTAGTGCTGATTGGATGTAGAGATATCCACCACCGCCAACGATAATAATAAATAATAGCAATAAAATAGAAATAATCAAAACTATTTTTCTAACAACCCTGGCTTCTTTTTGTGATTCCAGCATTTTTTGCCGAATAATATCTTTTTTATCTATTGTCACGGTACTCCCCTTTCCTTTAAGCGTTAATCCTGTAGATAAAGCATGTTTCTCAAGTATTTCAATAAGTTATCGTAATTATTTCAGCATATAGAGAGAAAAATGTCAATTTCCCGTTTATTTTGTAGGAAAATAAATAAACGAACCAGTCCTTTTGAACTGGTTCGTTTTCGTTATTCGCCCTCTTCATCCTCTAAGAAAGTATTGAAAACCTCTTCGACCATATCCCATTCTTCGTCTGATTCGATTGGAATCAGTTCTCCGAAACTGCCATCTTCTTCAGGAAGATAGGCATAGGCATGAACTTCTCCCTCATCCCCTTCTTCCGAAGCCCCGACCGGGTAAAACAATACATAGGACTTTTCAAACTCATCTGAGTCAAACGTTAACAGGATTTCAAATAATTCTTCATCACCATCATCATTGACAAGTGTTATATAGCGGTCTTCCTCTTCATGATTATGTTCGTGCGCCATTTCTTCACCTCGTTATTTTTTGCTGTCAAGATAGCCTTGAAGGATCATTACTGCCGCCATCTTGTCGATTACCTTTTTTCTTTTCTTCCGACTCAAATCAGCTTCCAGTAATACCCGCTCTGCTGCCATGGTTGTAAGACGCTCGTCCCACAAAACAGTTGGGACCTTAAACCGCTGTTCAATTCCCGCCGCATATTGCTTGCTTGCTTCGCCGCGCGGGCCAATTGTCCCGTTCATATTTTTAGGGAAACCAACGACAACTTGACTAACTTGATACTCATTTATTAATTGACCAATTTCCTCAAATCCATACTCCTCTTTGTCTTCATTGATATGGAGGGTTTTAAGGCCCTGGGCTGTCCATCCAAGTTCATCGCTGAGGGCAACACCCACTGTTTTAGAGCCGACATCAAGACCCATTATACGCATTTGATTAAACCTCTCGTTGTTGTCTAAGATAGAATTTTACCAACTCTTCAATGATTTCATCCCGTTCCAGCTTGCGAATAATATTGCGGGCATCACGGTGACGAGGAATGTACGCTGGGTCTCCGGATAATAGGTAACCGACAATTTGATTAATAGGATTGTAACCTTTCTCCTTTAATGCTTCATAGACTTGGAATAGAACATCATTGACATCGTGTTCAAAAGGTTCTTCAGAAAAATTAAACCTCATTGTTTTATCAAATGCGCTCATAAAAGTACACCTCGAAACTGTATTAGTTACCTATATTTTACACTACTTTGTCGATATTACAAACCCGACTTTACCCATTCGTCGACAAATGCAAGTGCAGCCTCAAGTTTTTGTGGGTCTTTTCCGCCTGCTTGTGCCATATCAGGACGACCACCGCCGCCGCCGCCGCATTTAGCGGCAACTTCTTTTATTAGTTTGCCGGCATGATAGCCCTTTTCGATTAAATCCTTCGTTACTGCCGCAATTAGATTGACCTTTTGTTCATGAACGCTGCCCAAGACAATGATGGCCGAACCGAGCTTCTGCTTTAAGTCATCTGCCATGTTTCTCAAGTTGTTCATATCAGCAGCCTCCACCTTAGCTGCTAACACCGTTACTCCATCGATGTTCTTAGCTCGAGATACAAGGCTTAAAGCCTCAATATTTCCGAGCTTGGCAGCGAGGGATTCATTTTCCCGCTGCAGCTGTTTCGTTTCAGCCAGTAGTCCATCAATACGGTTAACCACTTCTTTCGGGCTTGTTTTTAATTTATCAGCCGCCGCTTTTAATAAACCAACCTGCTCATTTAATGCCTTATAGGCTGATTCACCTGTTACTGCTTCAATCCGTCTGGTACCAGCACCAATTCCACCCTCAGAGACAATCTTAAATAATCCAATCACTGATGTATTTGGAACATGGCAGCCGCCGCATAATTCTAAGCTATAATCCCCCACCTTGACGACACGGACAATATCACCATATTTCTCACCAAAGAGTGCCATTGCTCCCATTGCCTTTGCCTCAGCAATTGGTTTTAAACTGATGTCGACTTCGATGCTGTCCCAAATTTTTTCATTGACAATTTTTTCAACTCGCTCCAGTTCATCAGGCTTAATTTGGCCAAAATGGGAAAAGTCGAAGCGAAGACGGTCGGGTTCGACAAGGGAACCGGCCTGGTTTACATGTTCTCCGAGTACATCCTTTAAAGCACGGTGCAGCAGGTGTGTCGCTGTATGGTTTTTAATAATTTTTGCCCGATTGTCAGCGTCGACTGCTGCTACTACCTGCTGATTAATTTTTAGTGTCCCGGATTTTACAACCACCTTATGGAGATTTTGTCCATTTGGCGCCTTTTGGACATCTTTCACAAATAGGCTGACACCTTCCCCCTCCATCACACCATGGTCGGCAATTTGGCCGCCGCTTTCAGCATAAAATGGTGTTACATCAAGCATTAGTTGGACTTCTTCATCAGGTAAGGCTTCTTCGATGAGCTCACCATCTTTGATGATGGCAGTCACAATAGAGTGGGTCTTCAGTTCATCATAGCCGACAAACTTGCTCTCTACCGTAATATCCCTTAAGGCACCGCCTTGAACGTGCATTGAGTTTTCATCATGACGTGCGGCACGGGCACGTTCACGCTGCACTTCCATTTCTGCTTCGAAGCCTTCGTGGTCGATTTTCATGTCTTCTTCTGCCGCATATTCTTCGGTTAATTCAACCGGGAAGCCATAGGTGTCGTACAGCCGGAAAACATCCTCCCCGCTAATGGTATCGCTCCCTTGTTGTTTCTCTTTCTTGATTACACTTGCTAAAATGGCCAAGCCTTCATGAAGGGTTTCATGGAAACGCTCTTCCTCGTTTTTAATTACTTTTTGAATAAACTCCGTCTTGTCATTTACTTCCGGGTAGAAATCAGCCATGATTTCTCCAACGACAGGAACAAGCTCATACATAAAAGGACGATTAATATCAATCTGCTTTGCGTAGCGGACAGCGCGGCGAAGCAGCCGTCTTAACACATAGCCGCGCCCTTCATTCGAGGGCAGCGCCCCGTCTCCAATGGCAAAGGCAACAGTCCGAATATGGTCAGCAATCACTTTAAAGGCGACATCCGTTTCCTGACTGACCCCGTACTTGGCCCCTGAGATATCTTCCGTCGCCCGAATAATCGGGATAAATAAATCGGTATCAAAATTGGTAGGCACGTTTTGGACAACGGCCGTCATCCGTTCCAAGCCCATTCCGGTATCAATATTCTTCTTTGGCAGCGGCGTATAGGTACCATCTGGATTGTGGTTAAATTGTGAAAATACCAGGTTCCATACCTCCAGATAACGCTCGTTCTCACCGCCCGGATATAATTCCGGGTCGCTTGGATCATTGCCGAACTCCGGACCGCGGTCATAGAAGATCTCCGTATTCGGACCGCTTGGGCCTTCGCCAATATCCCAATAGTTTCCCTCTAGACGAATAATCCGTTCCTCTGGAAGCCCAATTGTGTTATGCCAAATTTCATGTGCTTCATGGTCCTCCGGGTGGATGGTCACAGAGAGCAGCTCTGGATCCCAGCCAATCCATTTTTCATCGGTTAAAAACTCCCATGCCCACTCGATAGCCTCCTTCTTAAAGTAATCACCAATGGAAAAATTGCCGAGCATTTCGAAAAATGTATGATGGCGTGCAGTTTTTCCGACATTTTCGATATCATTTGTTCGAATCGATTTTTGGGCATTCGTTATTCGTGGATTTTCCGGAACAACTCGTCCGTCAAAATACTTTTTTAATGTTGCAACACCGCTGTTGATCCATAATAGTGAAGGGTCGTCATGTGGAACGAGAGAAGCACTCGGTTCAACCGCATGACCTTTTTCTTTAAAAAAATCTAAAAACATTTTCCGAATTTGTGAGCCGGTTAATTTTTTCATTTTTTTATTGACCTCCTTATTTAAACTAACAAATTCTATGTGACTTTCCGCCCCTTTTCAACGCAAAAAAGCCCTCATCCCTGGACAGGGACGAGAGCTTGACTCGCGGTACCACCCTGATTATGAGTACAAAAGAATACTCATCTCTCAATACCTTTTAACGCAGGGGCTGCGGCAGGGATTAACTGCACTCCGGATTAGCGTTCTGTTGTCCTTCATCTAGAGCCTCTTTCAGCCATGGAAGCTCCTCTCTTGACGCCCACTGGCGTATAGATGGTCTACAACATACTCGGTCCTTCATCATGTTTCACTCTGATTCTATATGTCGAATTATATCCAACCGATCAACTGTTTGTCAATTATTCGCCGCCATTCGTTGCTTGTTCATTCGTTTTACTGTTTACGAAATGATTCTTAGCATGAATAATCCCCACCTTCAATATCGCCAAGACAGGAACGGCCACTATCAGACCGACGATTCCACCGATTTCTCCACCGGCCGTTAACGCGAAAATGATGACTAACGGATGCATATGCAAGCTTTTTCCAACAATGAACGGGGATAAGATATTTCCTTCTAAAAATTGCAGCCCAAATACAATAACTAAAGTGATAATGACTAATTTTCCTGATGATGTTGCGGCAATAATTACAGCCGGAACGGCCCCAATAATCGGACCAAAATAAGGGATAACATTTGTAACACCAATAATTAAGCCTAAAAGCAATGGATAGTTTAAATGGAAGAGCCAAAACATGAGTGCCGAAATACTGCCGATGATGACGCAGACAAGAAACTGCCCGCGAATATAGCTTCCTAGTGATTTATCGACGTCCTTTAAAAAGAGTGTACCCTTTTGCCGCCATGCTTTAGGAGTAAAATACCATACTGTCCTTTTCAATAAAGGAAAATCTTTCAGCATATAAAAAGTAATAAACGGAATAATCATCAAAATCAACGCAGAATTAAAAAAATCCACTAGTAGATTCACCATGATAGATAACAGGGAATCCAGTTTTTTCTCAAAGGCATCGATACCATCATTGACCCTTGATTGCAGTCCGTCCGGCCATTCCCTTGTATGGGATTGCAGCGTTTTAACCCACTCCCGGTATTGCGCTGCAAACTGCGGCGCACTTTCGGAAAGATCTTTTAATTGATCGATTATCGCTGGGATCCCTTTATACATTGTGATTCCAATTCCACCAAAGAAAATCATATAAATGAGGAGAATGGCCAACCCCCGCTTCAGCCCGTTTTCATGTAATTTTTCAACAATCGGGTGAAGCAAATAGGTAATAAATCCGGAAATCACAAAAGGGATGGCAATGATGGTTACTAGTCTGACGATTGGCATCCAAACAAAACGGATTTTAAAAAAAACAAAAATGGCGATTAATAAAAGGAGTAAAAAACCAATACGGTAGTACCATTTCATACGAATATCCACGAAAAATGCCCCCTTCCTGTTATTTTTCGAGACATTGCGCGGAAATATGTAAAAATCCCCCTCGATGTCGAGAGGGACGGCGATTAAAATATCGCCCGTTTAACTCTTTTTTGGATTCGTTTCATTTGCCGGCCTGACATTAAATTACTTCGTTGTGCCAGATTATAGGCTGCTATTCCTGCTCCAAATGCAATCATTGACGTCATCATTCTATTCATCCGTCTCACCCCTGTTTTTTAAAGGTAAAAAAGTATAAAAATTTTAACTTTGAGAATTGTCCAGCTCCAGCGCCCTAGCGGCTAGTGTCCTTCGCTCTCCGCCCTACGATAAGTCAAGCACGAATGCGCCTCCGGCTCTTCGTGTTTCCTTTATCTCAGTTGGAGCGCTCCAGGCCATACGCCGCTGACCAGGGTGCTTGCGCTTTTCTATTATATAGTGTAACGACGTTCTTCTTCTTCAAACAAATCATCTAAAGAACTTAATGTGCCATCCTCTTCGACCTGATGGGTGTTGATGATACCTTTGGCAACCGTTAGTTCGATAAAGCAGTTCCAGCAATAATATTGATTAATGCCGATTTTACCGACATCCTTGCTGGCACAATTGGGACACTTTAACATGGAAAGACACCTCACGTTTGATTTACATCGACGATGATGGCATCCTTTCCGATCATTAAGGGCTTTCCGATCTGGATCACTTGCTTACCTTCGATGATATCCGAAAAGAAGCCATCCGAAATTTCACACCCTATGATTGTGCCCATTTCTTCCATAAAATATACATCTTTTAACAATCCAAGAGTGTTACCACTCTTCGAGAGCATCATCATTCCTTCAAGGGAATGTGCCAATGTATATTCCGAACCTTCTTTCAGTTTTTCCAAAGCGCTCTCATCCTCTACCATCACCCCATCCCGGCCAAAAGACACTACTTTTTGAATATCCAGAAAACAGGTTTGTTTGAAGAAAACGCCACTTTTGACTAATAGTCCTTCTACGATTCCGTCTTTAGAAATATACAGGTCACAAATTTCACCAATTCTTCTGCCACTTTCCGTTTCAAAAACAGGCTGCCCTTTCAATAAAGAAAATGTTCGCAAAGAGTGACACCCCCTCGAACATTTTTAGTTTCCGTCATTCACGATAAAATCATAAGGTGTAACGTTTTCCATGCCAATCATTGGATTTACCAGCATTAACTCTTCTTCCAATGACAATGCAGCAGATTCCAGATTTGCCTTTTCTCCTTCAAGCGGCATGGATTCCTGAAGCTTTTCACATAAAGTGGTCAGCCTTCTTGACTCATCGGCTCTTTCTACACCCATCTTGAGTGCATCAGGCTCCCCGCATAAAATCAATGATTGTTTACTTCTTGTGATGGCCGTATAGATTAAATTTCTTTGCAGCATCCGATAATAGCTTCTTGTGATTGGAAGAATCACAATTGGGAATTCGCTCCCCTGCGATTTATGGACGGAGCAGCAATAGGCGTGAGTAATTTGATTTAAATCCTGCCTTGTATACTCTACTTCATTTCCTTCAAAGGAAATATAAATCAAATCCTGTTTTTCCGTGTTTTCCTTCGCATAGATAATGGAAATAATTTCCCCAATATCCCCGTTAAATACATTATTTTCAGGTTTATTTACTAATTGGAGCACCTTATCGCCTATCCGGTATTTTACATCACCAAAGGCAATTTCCTTCCGTTTGCCGTCAGGATTAGGATTAAAGATTTCCTGCAATAACAAATTTAACCGATCAATTCCGGCAGGACCGCGGTACATTGGAGCAAGCACCTGAATGTCCTTCGCAGTATACCCTTTCGTCTTGGCATTTAAAGCAACTTGTTCGACCACTTGAGCTACTTGTGCTGTTGAACATATAATAAATGAGCGATCTCTTTGCTTTAGCGTAACATCGGCAGGTAACTGGCCTTTCTTAATTTCGTGGGCAAGCTCGATAATTGAAGACCCTTCTGCCTGGCGGTAAATATCCGTCAGCCTTACAGTTGGAATCCGTTCAGAGCGGAGTAAGTCTTTTAACACCTGACCAGGTCCAACCGATGGCAGCTGGTCCTCATCACCAACGAGAATAACTTGTATATTTTCCGGAAGAGCCTTAAACAGTTGATTGGCAAGCCAAATATCAAGCATCGAGGTTTCGTCGACGATTAAAATTTTCCCTTCCAACGGGCTGGCATCATCTCGGTCAAAGCCTTCCGTACCATTAAAGCCGAGCAGCCGGTGGATGGTCACTGCCGGAAGTCCGGTCGACTCACTCATCCGTTTCGCCGCTCTTCCTGTCGGCGCCGCCAGCAAAAACGGAAATGATTCGTCTTTATTACGGTAATCCTTCGGTTCTAATGAACAGCCGTGCAATTCTCCATAAAGCTCAACAATTCCTTTAATAACGGTTGTTTTCCCCGTTCCCGGTCCGCCGGTTAGGATCATCATTGGTGACATGAGCGCCGTTTGAATTGCTTCTTTTTGCGTCGGTGCATATTGAACCCCCAGCCGCTCTTCCAAGGCTCCTAAGGCAAGTAAAAATTCTGATTCAGGAAATTGATCTTTGTATTCCGTCTGCTTTAAGATTCGCTGTATGCTTGTTACAAGCCCTTTTTCAGCAAAAAAAAGCGATGGAAGGTAAATGCGCTTCTCTTCACCAATAATTTTCCCTTCTTCTTCAAGTTTAATGATTTCCTGAGAAATGTTTGAAAAATCAATTTGGTCGCGCTTATTTTCTTCGAGGAGGGCTTTGACACGTTCAAGTAAATCCTGGGCCTGCATGTACACGTGACCGGTTTGCATACAGGCATTTTCTAACATATACAGACACCCGGCCTTAATACGATCCGGATGGCTCCCAGAGATGCCTAATTGAAACCCGAGTTCGTCCGCTCGTCCAAATCCGATTCCTTCAACATCTTCTACAAGCTTATACGGATTTTTTTGAAGGATGTTCAAGGTTTCTTCTTTATAAACCTGATAAATCCTCATCGACAGCTGTGGTCCAAAGCCATACTGATTGAGAGCAATCATGATTTGTTCAAGCCCCTGATGCTCCATCAATGTATCATATAATAATTTTGCTTTTTCAGGAGGGAGCTTCGGGACTGAATCAAGGAGTGACGGCTGACTTAGAATTTTTGAAATCGCATTTTCCCCTAATGTTTCAACAATATTTTCCGCAGTTTTCTTCCCAATACCTTTAAACATTTCCCCAGACAAATAAGCAATAATCCCCTGCTTTGACTGCGGCATATCCTTTCGAAAATGATCGGCTTGGAATTGCAGTCCAAACCTCGGATGTTCCTTGAATTCTCCGTAAAAAATATAGGTTTCTTGTTCATAAATTTTCGGAAAATAACCGGTAATCACCGCTTCTTTCTCATCGTATGTATGATTTGTTTCATCCACACGGATTCTTACAACGGTGTAAAGGTTTTGTTCATTATGAAAAATCGTCACAATCGGCCGTCCTTTAATATATCGCCCCTGTTCTCCAAATAAATCAAGTGATTCTTGGTTTGCCATGCTGCTCCCTCCTTTCACCGCCATTTGTCTTTCTTCAAGCCTGTTCAATTAATTTTTTTGCATGACCTGCCAAGTGATGATCAGGCTGGATTTCCAATGCTTTATTAAACAGGCTGATTGCCTTCTCGGCATCTTCTTTAAAGGCATAGGAAACACCTAGATTATAATAGGCATCGGAATAGTTTGGGGCGAGCTCAATACATTTTTCAAACTGCCCCATCGCTTCATCAATAAATTGCTGCTGTGCTAGACATAATCCATATTGAAAGCGGGCTTCTGCATCCGTTTCATCAAGCTCAACAGCTCTTTGTAAATACGGAAGCGCTAATTTGCCTTGATTTAATTGAATGAGCGACAGCCCGAGCATAAAGTAATTATCGCTCGATTCCAGCCCCTTTTTTATCGCTTGCTCAAACATTTTCTTTGCTTCATCAAACTGTTCATTGTTAAAGAAAAGGCTGCCGGCACTATAATAAGCAGCTGCTGTATTTTCATCTAATTCAATCGCTTTTTGGAAAAATTTCAAGGCCTTTTCGTTCTCACCTAAGGTGGACAACACATTGCCAAAATTTATATAACCTATGGGGTTATTTGGTTGTTCATTAATCGCCTCATTAAAGGCTTTAGCGGCTTCTTCTAAGTTGCCGTCCTGCATATATTGTACACCTAATTGGTTATTGTCCACTATTTCTCAACTCCATTCTAAATGGAAGTATACCATATTTCGTTAAAAAGAGCTGTCCAAAAAAGGTGTCAGGCACCATGTGAAAAATTCACATGGTGCCTGACACCTTTGCTAAAGTTTTAACCTACATAGGTTAAGCGCTCGCCCTTTTTATATACTTCGTCAATCGTTCCGCCGCCCAGACATTCGTCACCATTGTAGAAAACAGCAGCTTGTCCAGGAGTTACGGCTCGGATTGGTTCGTAGAAGATGACTTCTGCCTTATCGCCTTCTAACAGCCGGACCTTTACTTGATGATCTTCTTGGCGGTAGCGGAATTTTGCCGTGCAATCAAATTCCGAAGGCTTTTCCCGATTCGAAACCCAGCTGACGTCTGTGGCAATAATCGAATCCGAATAAAGCTTTTCATGGTGGAAGCCTTGGCCGACATAAAGGACATTACGTTTTAAATCCTTGCCAATGGCAAACCATGGCTCGCCTGCACCGCCGATGCCAAGACCGTGGCGCTGACCGATCGTATGGTACATCAGGCCTTCATGCCGTCCTTTTATCTCACCATCAAACGTCTCCATATTTCCCGGCTGTGCCGGCAGATAATGACCCAAGAATTCTTTGAAATCCCGTTCCCCAATGAAACAGATTCCGGTGCTATCCTTTTTTGTAGCTGTTGCCAGTCCTGCTTCCTTGGCAATTTCCCGAACTTTTGACTTTTCAAGGTCTCCGATTGGGAACATCACCTTACTTAACTGGTCTTGTGTTAATTGGTTCAAGAAATAAGTCTGATCTTTATTTTCATCTAAACCACGGAGCATTTTGTATTCACCGTCTCGGTACTCGACACGGGCATAATGGCCGGTTGCCAGGTAATCTGCTCCTAAATTCAGCGCATGCTCCAGAAAGGCCTTAAACTTGATTTCCTTATTGCACATGACATCAGGATTCGGTGTCCGGCCGGCCTTATATTCATGTAAGAAATAGGTGAACACCTTGTCCCAATATTGCTTTTCAAAATTAACGGCATAGTAGGGAATACCAATTTGGTTGCAAACCCTTATCACATCATCATAGTCTTCCGTAGCGGTACATACCCCATTTTCATCGGTATCATCCCAGTTTTTCATAAAAATCCCAATGACGTCATAGCCTTGTTGCTTTAACAATAAGGCTGCTACCGATGAATCAACACCGCCGGACATGCCGACAACGACACGGGTATTTTTTGGATCCTTTTGTTCCATTTTTTTCACCTCTCTCTTTTTCTTAATTTGAAAAAAATTTATTTTTTAAGACGCGAAACGATCTTAGCTGTCTCTTCCGCTGCCTTCATAATTTCTTCCGTTGTTGTGTTAAAACCGAAGCTAAACCGGATAGAATTGGAGAGCCGCTCCGCCTCTTTGCCAAACATGGCAACAAGGACGTGTGAAGGTTCAATCGAACCAGCAGTGCAAGCAGAACCGCTCGACACTGCGATGCCGGCTAAATCGAGATTGACGAGCATCGCTTCCACATTTGTCCCTGGGAAACTTAAGTTTAATACATGTGGCAGCGATTGTTCAAGCAATCCGTTTACGGTAAATTCAATCCCGTCTTCGTGCAGTTTTTCGATAAAAAGTTTTTTAAATCCAAGAAATTTTTGGCGCTTCGCCACACGTTCGGCGGCAGAAACGATAACAGCTTCATGGAAGCCGGCAATGGAGGCAACATTTTCAGTTCCAGCGCGTCTTTTTCTTTCCTGTTCACCGCCAAAAATACGCGGGGCAATTTTTACACCTGACCTGACATAGAGGAAGCCTATTCCTTTTGGGCCATTTATTTTATGTGCGGAAACAGATAATAAATCAATCTTGCACTCATCTACATCTATTTCTTCCAAGCCATACGCCTGTACGGCATCGGTATGAAATTTCGCTTGATGATCGTTTAGAAGTTTTCCAATTTCCGCAATCGGCTGAAGCGACCCGATTTCATTATTGCCATACATGACCGAAACTAAGATGGTATCGTCTCGTAGGGCTGATTCGAGTTCAGCGACGGAAATTAGTCCGGTTTCATCTACCGGCAAATACGTGACCTCAAAGCCGATCTTTTCAAGTCTTTGGCACGCATGGAGGACAGCGTGGTGCTCAATTTGCGTTGTAATAATATGCTTTCCAAGATGCTGATTGGTCTCAGCGACACCAAATAGGGCCATATTATCTGCCTCTGTCCCGCCGCTTGTAAAAATAATTTCGTTTTCCTTTGCCCCAATACTGTTCGCCATTGCCGCTCTGGCTAAATCAAGATAATGCCGTGCTTCCCGGCCAAATGAATGAATGCTTGATGGATTTCCAAATGTTTCATTCATTACTTGCAGCATTTTTTCAACTACCTTTGGATGCATTGGCGAGGTCGCAGCATGATCGAGATAGATTCGTTCCATGTTTACACCTTCAATCAAAATAATTCTCTATTATATCCTTAAATATAAAACATATAACCCTCAAGATCACTATCTTCACTATGACTTGCTAAATCTTCTAAAGTTGTATTATCGAGTACATCTTTAATGGCGTCACGGATGCGGATCCATAGCTCTCGTTTTGCCGGCTCCTCATCTTCAATCCCTTCTACTGGTGTAATCGGTCCCTCCAATACACGAATGACATCACCGGCGGTTATTTTTGACGGGGCATCCGATAAAATATAACCGCCATATGCTCCCCGAATGCTCTTAACTAAACCTGCATTTCTCAATGGAGCAATTAATTGCTCCAGGTAATGCTCAGATAATTCATTTGCTTGGGCAATTGTTTTTAACGAAGTCGGTCCTTCCCCATAATTTTTTGCAAGCTCAATCATAATCGTTAGACCGTAACGGCCCTTGGTTGAAATTTTCATTACAAGCACCTCTATTCGGATAAATAAAATTCTCAGTAATTTGATAGGCATTTGAATTATATCATACTCTTCTTTCGTATGCTTTTTCAACAGAAAATGGTATGGTAAAGGAAGTAGTGAAATTTGTTTGGAGAGATGAATATGCAGCAAAAACCATTAGCCTTTCGCATGCGGCCAAGAACCATTGAGGAAGTCGTCGGCCAGCAGCATCTCGTTGGGGAAGGAAAAATTATCGCTCGGATGGTCAAGGCAAAGCAGTTGACTTCGATGATCCTGTACGGTCCACCAGGGATTGGCAAGACCTCGATTGCCAGTGCGATTGCCGGCAGCACCCAATACGCCTTTCGTACCCTTAATGCCGTAACAAATAATAAAAAAGATATGGAAATCGTCGCCGCAGAAGCAAAAATGTCTGGAAAAGTAATCCTGCTGCTGGATGAGGTTCACAGGTTAGATAAAGCAAAGCAGGACTTCCTTTTGCCTTACTTGGAAAACGGAATGATTGTCTTAATTGGAGCGACCACCAGTAACCCCTACCATGCAATTAACCCAGCGATTCGCAGCCGCTGTCAGATTTTCGAACTGAAACCGTTAGCTCCCGAAGAGGTAAAACAAGCATTGAAGCATGCCCTCGAAGATGAGGAACGCGGGTTAGGAAACATGAAAGCAGAAATTTCGGAGGAAGCTCTAAACCATTTTGCACAGGGCTCTGGCGGGGATGTAAGAAGTTCGCTAAACGCTTTAGAATTAGCGGTTCTTTCCAGCGATAAAGGTGAAGATGGTATTATCCATATTGATGTGCAAACCGCCGAGGAATGCCTGCAAAAGAAAAGCATCGCAGCCGATAAAGACGGCGATGCCCATTATGATGTCATCTCTGCCTTTCAGAAATCGGTCCGCGGCAGTGATGTTAATGCCGCCTTACATTATTTAGGCAGATTGATTGAAGCCGGCGACCTTCCAAGCATTAGCCGTCGATTGATCGTAATTGCCTATGAAGATATTGGTCTTGCCAACCCACAAGCTGGGGTACGAACCCTCGCGGCAATTGAAACAGCGGAACGAATTGGGTTCCCTGAAGCAAGAATTCCGCTTGCCAATGCAGTGATCGAATTATGCCTGTCCCCTAAATCTAATTCCGCCATTTCGGCGATTGATGCTGCCCTTGAAGACATCCGCAAGGGAGTGGGCGGTGAAGTGCCGGATCACTTAAAAGATGCCCATTACAAGGGAGCTAAAGAACTGGGCAGAGGGATTAGCTATTTGTATCCGCATGATTACGAGTCCGGATGGGTACCTCAAGAATATCTGCCTGACAAGATTCGCAACAAACGCTATTATAAACCTAAGAAAACGAGTAAATTTGAACAAGCCTTTGCTGCCGTATATGAAAAACTCATGCGCAAGTAGAGTAGAAAACAGGAATTAGATATTGCCTT
>NZ_JADDIU010000029.1 GCF_016464375.1 Bacillus renqingensis | reverse complement strand
TGCGATGCTAATGCTGCCGAAGCCTTCCTTGTGGAGCGCTCCAACTGAGATAAAGGAAACACGGTGAGCGCAAGCGAACCGATGTTGACTTATCGTAGGGCGGAGAGCGAAGGACACTAGCCGCTAGGGCGCTGGAGCTGGACAATTCTCAAAGCCAAGTGATATAAATTCTGATATTTGAACAAAAGCGCAAGCGCCCTAGCTTCCATCGATTCCCACATCCATTTTTCTGGAAGTCGTTTTATAATAGAGTATAAACATGGTTAAGGAGGTTGATATCGTTGAATCGAAGTAAACGAATTATTTCGAAGCTGATTCCGCTTTTTACCGTATTGATTATCGTGATTTCAGGTACTATTTGGTATATTCAATCAACCAGCAATGAGATTGCCATTCCCTTTTCTTCCGTCGAAAAAATAATTCAAGCACAGCATGGAAAAAAGGTAGTACTTACTGAACAAGCTGACGGAAGTCTTTCTATAGAAGCAGGAAACAAAGCATATAGTACCCATGTCCCCCCCAACAGCCAAATGATTAATAAATTAGTAGAAAAATATAATATTGACTACACATATACTTCAAGCAGCCCTTATGCTAAATGGATTTTAGGCGGTGTCATTCTCCTCCTCGCAGGAGCAGCATTTGCACTTCAAAAAACAAAGGGCGGCGTCGGACTCAATTCCATGAAACATAGTGTTGCTAAATCACGTCCACTGCCAACGGTAAGCTTAAACGATGTTGGTGGGCTTGGTGAGGAAATGAAAGAAGAAATCATCCAAACACTATCAACTTTAAAAGAACCTAAACGAGCAATTAAATTAGGAATAGAACCGCCAAAAGGCATTCTGTTGTACGGACCGCCGGGCACAGGGAAAACCTTGCTTGCTCAAGCCATCGCTCATGAATTAAATGCCTCATTCTTTTCAGCCAGCGGTTCTGCCTTTAATGAATTATTTATCGGAGTAGGGGCGAGCCGGGTTCGTTCTTTATTCCAAGCCGCAAGAAAACAGCGACCGGCTGTCATATTCATCGATGAGGTCGATGCCCTTGCCGGAAGAAGAAAGGCACATGGTGGTGAAGAAGCAGAAAAAACATTAACTGAACTGTTAGTACAGCTGGATGGCGGTCATTCTAACAACGGGATTCTATTCATTGCCGCGACAAATCGAAAAGATATGCTTGATGAAGCTTTTCTACGTCCCGGAAGAATTGACTTTAGCTTCCAAATACCGCTACCGGATACGAAGGGAAGAAGAGAAATCATTGACATTCATACAAAAGGAAAATCACTCGATCCGGAGGTCCATGCTACATTAGATGAATTAGCAGAAAGCACATCAGGGTTCTCAGGTGCTGAACTTCATTCCTTGTTTGAAACAGCCAGCAGGCGAGCTGTTCGCAATGGACATGATGTCCTGCAAAAAGAGGACTTAGACTATGCTCTGGACCGGACCATTCTAGGTAGCACGTCGCGTACGCTGCAGGATCCTGAAACAAAGCATCGCGTAGCCATTCATGAAGCTGGTCATGCCCTTGTCGCTTCCGTAACAAGACCAGGTTCTGTCAGGAAAGCAACGATTATCCCACGCGGCGAGGCACTTGGGTATGTAGCCCCGATTCCAAAAGAGATGCATTTGTCGACAACAAGTGACTTACTTGACCGGGTTGCGATGATTTTAGCCGGCGGTGTCGCCGAAAGAATGCATTTAGGTGAACATAGTATCGGTGTCGGTGGTGATGTCCAACAGGCGAAACAGATGATTGAACAAATGGTCGAAACCGGGATGCTTCAGGACGGTTTTACCTTAACCTTTAACAGTAAAGATAAAGAAGTGAAAATGCAGGAATTATTTGTAAAGGGTTTGGAAAAAGCAGAACACCTTATCAGCAGTCATCATGAACCGTATCAAATTTTAGTCGAAGCATTATTAAAAAAGGAAACGCTAGAAGGCACTGAAGTTGAAAATATTATCCATCCTATAAAGCAAAACTCGCTTGGCTAACCAAGCGAGTTTTGCTTTATATTAATAGTAGCAAGCGGCACCAACAATAATCAAGAGGATAAATAATACGACGATTAATGTAAAGCCGCCGTAGCCTCCTCCGTAGCCACCACCGTAGCCAAAACCGCCACAGCCGCCGTAGCCTCCTCCGAAGCCACCGAATCCGCCATAACCAAACATAGTTGTTACCTCCTTTTATTTATTAATAAAATCCTCCAACCCAAGAAGCACCAACGATAATCAGTAATATGAACAGGACAACGATGAGCGCAAATCCTGCTCCGTATCCACCTGCTGCAGTCATTTATATTACCTCCTTTATTAGTGTCTATATATCCTATTCAGCGGAATAAAAATGTGCAATAGACGCATATCCCGATAAACCTGTTTTTAAAAAAAGAATAAGCCCAACTTTAGGACTCATTCATTCCGATTGGCTGACCTATTCAATAATTCCCATTCGAATCGCCTTGACAGCAACTTCTGTCCGATTATGTGCTTTTAATCTTTTCATGATGTTTGAGATGTAATCTCTAACAGTGTATTCACTTAAATAGAGTTTGGATGCTGCCTCTTGAGTGGAAGCGCCGTCTGCTAATAACTTAATGATCTCGATTTCTCTTGGCGATAAACTAACAGCGTTCTCCATCGGCATTTCTGGTTTTTTTATCTCTGCTCCAATAAACCTTAATAATAACTCACCAGAGCTTTGACCAAACTTCATAAGCGCAGGAAACAGACTTGAATCCACTGTAAAATATTTACCAGGACCTTGATCTAATACGACTCCGCCAATGATTTTTCCTTCCTCCGGAACATAGACAGGAACAATTATTAAAGATGTGAGATCAAACTTTTTTAAATACTGTTCTGGAAACTCCGTTTTAGCACATGGAATATAAATTGGTTGGAAGTTTTTCATTTCATGTCCCTGGGATTTAAGTTTCACAATACTTTTATTGAGAACCGGAATATTGGTAATCTTTTCGGCAATTGCCTGAATTTCTTGATTATTTATATGATGGCCAAACAAACCTACCCCGACACTTTCTTCATTCGCAAACCTGAACAGGGCGCATCGTTCGAAGGGGAGGAAGTAGCCAAATCCAAAACAAATATTTTCCACCGATTCCCTGAAGTTTTGCGAGCGGATAATCCATTCATTAAATAAAATGACTGCATCTTTCCATGCGTTTTTTAATTCCGGCCCCGTTTGAAAAAGCATCACTTCACTTATTTTGGAAAATAAATAGTGGATAGAAGGATGTAATTTTGATGAATAGGCAATCCTAGATTTCAACACTTTATGAGCCGAATTCTCCAATAGGTTTAGGTGGAAGATAAGCGTTTCCGGTTCCGGATCTCTTTTAAAAGTTGCATACCACCGAGACTGAATCTCGGTTAACATTTCATAAATATCAGTTTTTCCTTGGTGAACAGAGTCTAAAGACTCATCGAGGAAATCGCTTACAAATTCAAATATGGCAACAGTTTTCTTTTTTGTATATTGAAGTGATTGAAGGGTAAGCTTCCACTCGTGTAAAAGGTCGTGTTGATAATCGCTCAACAGGTTAACGGCGTGATTTAACAGGCTGCGTAAATGGTCATTTAAGGACTTCGACATCAACTATCCCCCCATGGACTGGTAGGAGTTACTTTATGAGTAGACTCCATTCATTAATTCTCCATGATGTTACGAAAATCCTGCTTTTTACCCAAATTCCGTTAATTTAAAAGAAATAGCTTCCTGCTATTTAAGCATTGGTCCAAACTTCCTACAAATGTAGGGATTTTTAAATTTACAAACTTATCATAAAATTGTGACGAATAGCACAGCAATTATCTAGATAATTGCTTCTATTCTAATTTCGTTCAAAGGGGAGGAAAAAGAATGACAGCAGAATCAGTCATTATTGGAGGACAGATCGTTAAGAAAAAACTGATCATTGCATTGATTGGAGGATTTTTATTTCTAGGGGCGCTTCTAGGTACTTTCGGACTTACCGGAATGGCAGCGGGAGTACCGTTAGTAGGCGGCTTTACCGTCAGCTTTGACAAGCTGGAAGGCAAAGGCTTCATGATGTATGGCAGTATTGCAGATAGCGCAATGAAACAAAATAATCCCGTTGCTGTAAACGAAATGAACGAGGCGACGATTACCAATTTAAAAATTGCTAAGAATATTCCTTTTCTCGGAATTAAAGCCGTGATAACCTCCAATAAACCGGTTAAAGTAACTGGTCTCAAACAAAAAGCTACGCAGATAAAAGGGAATGCTACATTTACATCAATGGAAATGGCAGAAAAATATGTCGGCGATCAAAATCTAAGTGACCCTAAATCTCTTGGTGCAGCAGCAGCTCAACATTTTTCACAAACTGCGAATACGATTACCATCACAGATGGTGTACTGGATACAGTCTATCTTTTCCAGCAAACTGTTAGCCTTAATGGCATGAAGGTTGCTTTTGAACCGGCCAATTAACTTACATCTTAAAGTACATCATATAAGGATGATAGAAATGAACGCTACTATTTCAAAACGTGATATGTTTAAGAGTTGGAGAACAAGGCGCCCTTTTTGGGGGGCGACCTTATCCATTCTATCAGGAGTAATCATTTTGGCAGTACCTGTACAGCTCTATGAAATTGCCGCCGTTCCAGGGAGTATGATTGTTATCGGACTCTTACTAGGAGGCCTCACGTTACTAATGGGAGTGCTGACATACGTCATGCCAAAGCTTTCAACCTTGTTTGGGATTATAACCATTTTTTCTTCTGTTTTATCAATTTTAGGAGCGTTGGGCGGTTTTTTCATTGGAACAATTCTTGGGATTATCGGCGGATCGATATTGATTGCTTGGACACCTCAAATCGGCACTGCCGATTCTATGGACCCTCCTGATCAGAAACGATTTGCGGTGAAGGAAATTGCCTCGGGAAAAGAGACAGTAGACTTAAGACCATAGAAAGTCAACATTACGGTGTTAAAGAGAAGATACGCAGAAACGGTGATTGCTTTGAATTATAGAAAAAGACTTATAAAAGGGGTTATTATCTTAGTTCTTGTATGTGGCTGGCTGATCATTCCAGCTAAAAATAGTTTAGCTGTCAATCCGGTTAGTATTGGCTTTATGATTGAAGCTGCCCAAATGGAAGGTGACATCCAAGAACTAGACCTGATTAACGGGGAAACCTTGGACCAAAAGGAAAGGCCCATGCTTGAAATGAATTTTGCCGTTGTCTCAGCAGAAGGACTTTCAATAAAAAAGCTGGTTCAAACCAAGGAAGGCACCATTACAACCGAGATAACCGCTAAAAAAAATGTTTTATTTAAAAAGTTAAAGCTAAAAGTAACAAATGCAACATTCAGCGGGACATACGTTCCCGAACAAGGCGTTCTTGGCCTTAAGAATGTGAAACTGCTGGTACACAATATCACGACAGAAAGCTCAAACCTGCCACAATTTAATTTAGAGTTCAAAGCTGGTGGTGAGGTTGAGCTTAAACCAAAAAGCAAGCAAGAGCTTATCCAAATAAAAAGCTTACTGGAAAGTTTAGTGAAACCAACTGATCGTGGCCGCCAAGATCAAAAGTCTCAAACGGAAAGTGATTCCAGCTAACCTAAAAGCCACAAACACATATAGAAAAGCGCAAGCGCCCTGCTCAGCGGCGTATGGCCTCCTCGAAAAAGCTATCGCTTTTCCTTCGTGCGATGCTAATGCTGCCGAAGCCTTTCTTGTGGAGCACTCCAACTGAGATAAAGGAAACACGGTGAGCGCAAGCGAATCGATGTTGACTTATCGTAGGGCGGAGAGCGAAGGACACTAGCCGCTAGGGCGCTGAAGCTAGACAATTCTCAAAGTCGAAAATTTTCTTTCTAACCTTTTAAAAAATGTGTTTGTGGCTTAATATCAACCTGTATTTCGCAGCCCGGCAGAGATTCCGCTAATCGTTAATAATACTTCCGTTAATAGTTCTTCATTAGGCTCATCTTGTTTTCGCAGGCTTTTAATTAACTCCACCTGTAGAAAATTTAATGGATCAACATAAGGATTCCGCCTGAATACGGATTCCTTAATATTTGGTGTGCGATCAAGCAATTCCTGATCATCTGTTATTTTAAGAAGGATAGCTTTTGTTTTTTCATATTCTTGCAGAATATTAGTGAAGATTCTGTCGGCAATTGATTGATCCTCAACTAACGTGACATACTCTTTTGCCGTGGTAATGTCTGCTTTCATTAAAGCCATTTGCAGGTTATCAATCGTTGCTTGGAAAAACGGCCACTTTTGATACATTTCCCTCATAAGCTGTAGATTTTCTTCACCTTTTGCAGCAAAGCTGTCTAATCCGGTTCCTGCAGCATACCAACCGGGAAGCAGCTGACGGCTTTGTGTCCAAGCAAAGACCCACGGAATTGCCCTTAAATCTTCAAAGCGCCCTTGGTTTTTCCGGCTCATCGGTCTTGAGCCAATGTTTAAGGCCCCCACCTCCTTCAATGGTGTAGCTTGATGAAAGTAGGTAAGAAAATCAGGATCATTAAATACGAGGGATTGATATTTGTCTAAGGCTGCAGCTGAAATTTCCTCCATTGCCTCCTCCCATGCAGTTTCCCTTAGGTTCCCTTGCTCTGCTTCCTTAGAAACATGTGCTGCAGCTAAGATCAAGGTAGATGTTGCCTGCTCTAGGCTCCTATAGGCAATATCCTCGAGCAAATAACGGGCAGACAAGACCTCTCCCTGCTCGGTAATTTTAACTCCATCCCCAATGGTTTCAGCCGGCTGCGATA
This sequence comes from Bacillus renqingensis, assembly GCF_016464375.1. GTDB lineage: Bacteria > Bacillota > Bacilli > Bacillales > Cytobacillaceae > Neobacillus > Neobacillus renqingensis. The sequence continues at coordinate 16,562 of NZ_JADDIU010000029.1, read as the reverse complement.
AAATGCTTTTATTTAATGGTCCGCCTCCACGTCCGAATGAACCACCGCGTCCGTGGAAAAATTTAAGAGCGATTTGATATTTTTTTGCCATTTCATGAATTTCAATTTGGGCTTTGTAAAGCTTCCAGTTTGCTGTTAACGTTCCTCCATCTTTACTTCCATCTGAATAACCGAGCATAATTTCTTGCTGATCCCCTAGGATTTTCAAATGGTCTCGATAAACCGGGATGTTAAAAAGGGTTTCCATAATTTTGGGACCAGCTGTTAAATCATCAATCGTTTCCAATAGCGGTGCAACATTTAGATGACTTTCCAGCCGGCCATCGGCATGCAGACGATAAAGCCCGGCCTCTTTTGCTAAGACAAGAACCTCGAGCAAGTCGCTTGGCGATTTTGTCATGCTCACAAGGTAAACATTGATGGACTGTTTTCCGAATTCATCATGTGCCCTTTTAATCATTTGAAACACTTTCACCATTTCCTGTGTTTCCGGTGAATAATCCTCATTTAATAGTAACAGCGGACGTGGATCAAGAAGAATATTTTGCAACACTATGATTTTTTCTTCTTCGGTTAAGGCGGCATAATTTTCTGTGATTCGCCCTTTTCTTAAGATTTCGGTGATGGCGGCCTCATGTTCTCCACTATGATTTCGAATATCAAGAGTAGCCAAGTGAAAGCCGAATAACTGAACCTGACGAATTAGCTTTTGAATAATCTTCAATTCATTTCTAGCAGGATGATGCATGGCTAAACTTCTTTTGATCATCAAGAGATCAGCTAATAATTCATCTGAAGATTGATAGCCTGCCGATGATTTTCCTGCCTGTTCCACCCGTTCAATCATGATGGCAAACGCCCGGCGGTACACCTCCGTTTGGTTCGGCCACTTCTTTTCTTCTGTTAAATAGACATCCTCTTGTTCATCAAGGAATGAAAGAAGTTCTTCACTAACCTTAATCCGTGTAGTTGAATGGCTGTATCGTTTCATTAAATCAACCAAAACATTTTTATATTTTTTTAACACAAGCCGTCTTTGTCGAATAAATGTCTCCCACGTTACATCATGGGTTACATATGGGTTGCCATCGCGGTCACCGCCGATCCATGAACCAAAACGTAAGAAATTTGGCACTTTCCACGAGGTTTGTGGATAATTTTTCTCGAGACACTCTTCCACTTCGTGGTGGATATCCGGCAGTACATCAAATAAAGTCTGATCGAAATAATAGAGTCCGTTACGTACTTCATCCATAACCGTTGGTTTATGATGACGCAATTCATCTGTCTGCCACAAGATCGCCACTTCATTAAACAAACTTTCTTCCAGCTTTTTTCGCTCTCTTCCGGAAAGCATAGGCTGATCAAGACTTTTTAAGATTACTGCAATTCGCTGTTGGATTTCTAAAATAGATCTCTTGGTTGCCTCAGTTGGATGGGCGGTAATCACGAGTTCAAGTGATAAATCATGTAACACTTTCTGTATCGTTTCTTCATCAATATTGTTTTCTTTCAATAAAAGAATAGTACTTTCTATCGATCCAGGCTGTACCGTTGATTCATCTTGCAGATGGTACTCTTTACGTCTTCGAATACGGTGGTTTTGTTCTGCCGCATTGATTAAATGGAAATACATTGAAAAGGCCCGAATCAATTGTTGCCGCATTGGCTGATCTAGTTTCGTGATTTCTTCTTTTAATGCCGAATAGACCTCTTGATCAAATTGATTTCTAAGTGATTTGCACATAAGCCGGATATCTTCCACTTTCTCAAGCAGTTCCGGACCACCATGATTAAGAAGTATTTCGCCTAATATGTTTCCTAATAATTTGACATCACGCCGTAATGGAAGACTGCTGTCATTCATTTTTATTTCTGTTGCCATTCTTACACCTTCCCCTAGTTAAAAGATTCAACGAAGTGGAACTTTTTTAAATATTACTATAACATATCTTGATAGATTTGTTGAAAAAAAAGATTTTTGTCAAATGAATGATCAGTTCTCTTGTCCAAAAAATTTATTTGTTTTTTAATTCCGCCAATTTTGTACAAATGGCAATCGCCATTTCTTCGACTGACCTAGGGAGTGTCGTTTCCAATTTAGAATGAACGGCATGGCCCATTTTCCCGTATACCTTTACTTCAAGGAATCCTGTTAACCTTGTTCGATTTAAATGAATAGCCTGTGCTTCAAAATATCCTTCACCGCCATATTTTTCACTCTTTCCTTTTAAGTCAAACCTTATTAGTGTTGGTTCAACCCACTCTTTGATGTCGATCATTAAATGAATCTTCTTTTTCAATATTCCGGTGTCACTCTTAAACTCCCATGTAGACTGGCGATCATTTAATTTTTCGTGTTGAATATAATGGGGGACAAGCGGTGCCCAATTATCCATATCCTTTATGAAATTCCAAATCACATCGATAGGCAAGTCTAACTCAACCTGATACATTCCACTTGGCATAGTTACCCTCTTTCCTTTCGTAAAATAAAAGGCTTCATTTAAATATATGAGAAATAGAGGGTTTTAGAAGAAAGGATCATTTAGGAAAAGAACAAGAGATCCTATCCAATTGGACAGGACCTCTATGAAAAGGTCAAATGTTTACCAGTATTAAGAAATCTTCTTCAATTCCTCTGTTAACTGAAGAAATCGTTCCTTATTTCCTTCTTGGAGAGTTTGGTCGATTTCCTTTAGGACCTTCTCCTTTTTAAACTGGACAAGGGCATAGTTCAAAATCATCTCTGCAAACTCCGAATCCGAGTACTCATGTGGCTGCTGTGGTGAATGAAGTAACTTCTTTTCCATCGGAAATCAACTCCTTGAACTTTTTTTAATTATACTAGGATTTTTTTAAAAATTCAAATACTTTGTTTAAAAAATTTTCTGGAAATGATCTTTTAGGTTTCCTGAACTGTCTTTCCATCCATTTGTGGGTGTAAGGATAAAAATTTTGGGGAAATTAATCTCATATATTGAATAATGGATTAGGAGTGAAGGGATGATGGAACAAGACGTTTTATCAGGTTATAAATCAATCAATAACATTAATGTTTATTATGAATTTTATCCTAAACAAGCATCGGACCGAACGTTTGTTTTGCTGCATGGCTTTCTATCATCAACATTTACATATCGCCATTTAATTTCTTTATTAAAAAAGGAATATCAGGTGTTATCAATTGATCTGCCCCCATTTGGAAAAAGTGCTAAATCCAATCGCTATGTTTATTCTTATCGAAATTTAGCCCAAACCGTTATTCAACTTACGGAGTCGTTTGGGTTACAGAAAATGATCTTTATCGGCCATTCAATGGGGGGGCAGATTGTCTTGAATATCCTCCATATGAGACAAGAGCTTGCCGATAAGGCTATCCTGCTCTGCAGTTCAGCCTATTTAAAACGGGCAAAAATGCCGCTCATCCTAACCAGTTATCTGCCCTTTTTTCATCGGTTTGTGAAGTATCGATTTGTGCGGACAGGGGTAAGAAAGAATTTACAAGAGGCACTTTATAACCACTCCATTATTAATGAGGAAATGATCAACGGCTATTTACAGCCCTTTTTACAAGATGAAATATTTGTTGCCTTAACGAGAATGCTTCGGGACCGCGAGGGAGATCTCCCATCTGAAATACTTAACCAAATCAAAACGCCATGCTTATTGATTTGGGGAGACCACGATAAATCAGTACCGCTCAAAATAGGGGAAAAACTTAGCAAGGATTTAACCAATTCAGAACTGATTGTTCTTAAAGAGACCGGGCATGCTCTTCCCGAGGAACGTCCTTTGGAGGTATATGAATATATCAAAGGCTATTTAGAAAGAAATCAGACTGTTGCCGAGTAAGTCAGCTCGTGTTTTGACGGGCCTGGCTGCAGCGCCTAGGGGCTTAAGCCCCCCTGACCAAGGCGCTTCCGCTTTTCCTGGTAGTAATATCACTTGGCTTTGAGAATTGTCCAGCTCCACAAGGAAGGCTTCGACAGCATCAGCATCGCACGAAGGAAAAGCGATAGCTTTTACGAGGAGCGCCCTAGCCCCTCTGTGGTCTACAGCCACTCCTGAATTGAAGGCAAAGAACGCCTTCTATTCAGAAGCGTCTTATGCTATGCCTGAGGCTGACCAGGGCGCTTGCGCTTTTCTTACTACCTAAACCAGCCCTTTTCCTTGAAATGAGTTATCGCTTCGATGCGGTTTTTTACTTGAAGTTTGTCGAGGATGACCGAGATGTAATTCCGTACTGTCCCTGTCTTAATTCTCAGTTCTTCAGCAATCTCCTTGGTGTTTTTTCCGTCAGCAATCAATTCAAGTACCTCTTTTTCCCGATCTGTTAAGGGATTTTCTTCTCCGTATACATCATCCATGAGTTCAGGCGCATAAATTCTTCTCCCTGCCATCACGCTTCGGATTGCCTTAGCCAATTCTTCACTTGGACTATCCTTTAATAAATAGCCTCTTACACCGGCCTTCAATGCACGTTGAAAATAACCCGAACGGGCGAAGGTCGTTAAGATGATTAGTTTGCAGCTAAGCCCCTTCAGCTCTTCTGCTGCTTCAAGCCCACTTTTCCCAGGCATTTCAATATCCATGATACAAACATCCGGGTCAAGCTTTTTCACAAGTGCAACAGCCTCTTCCCCATTTGAGGCCTGGCCGACAACTTCCATATCATCTTCCAAATTCAACAATGAGCCAAAAGCACCTAACAGCATTTGCTGGTCCTCAGCAATCACAATTCTAATCATTTCTTACCCCTCCTTCTCAACCCGGTTTAGCATCATTGGGTACCCTTATCGTTAATGTCGTGCCCTCTTTAATGGAAAGCCCGAGGCTGCCATTAACGAATTCCAGCCGCTCTTTCATACCAATTAGTCCATGGCCCTCTTCCGTCTCCCCTTCCTTAGCCACAAATTTCCCATCATCAGAAATCTTCATCATTACTTCTTTCCAGGATTGTTCCATTGTAATCACACAAGTCTTTGCACCGCTATGTTTGACAACGTTATTGACCGCTTCTTTCAAACACATACTTAGGATATTCTCGGTCAGTAATGAAATATTTTTCGGGGAAAAATCACCTTCCATTACCAAATCAATTTCAGCAGCCCCCATTATTTGTTGAATCCGGGGCAGTTCCTCCTTTAAGCGAATGCCGCGCATAGAGGAAACCATTTTTCTCACTTCACTTAATGCCGTACGTGCTGTTTGTTGAACATCCTTCAATTCACTTCGGGCTTGCTCAGGATCTTTTGTAATCAGTTTTCTAGCCAAATCAGACTTCAAACCAATCAGGGAAAGCTTCTGGCCAAGTGTATCATGGAGGTCGCGGGCGATTCGCTGCCGTTCCTCCAATTTTATAAGCTCTGAGATCCGTTTGTTTGCATCTTCAAGCTTCTCTTCCAGCTGTCCCCGCTCTTTTCGGTTATAAATACTGAAAGGAAGTAGAATAACGCTGATCCAGATAATAACAACAAATGGCAGTTGTTGCAAAAACATTTTTTCATGCGTAACGATGCCATAATTAATCGATATCGAGGTGCTCAGCAAATGAATAAAATAAAGGATAAAAAAAGCGATTCGGTCTTTTATGTTACCAAGAAAGTAGGCTAAAAAAAAGGCAAAATAAACATAACTAAACAGGCTGGTGGCTGTAATCGAAATCGCAATTAATAGTAACGTCCACAGATATACCGGCCAACCTTTTGTAGAGATAAAGGCGATCCGATAAAAGATAAAGAAGGTTAAAGTCAGCAGAATCCCAAGAACGATTTGAACAGTAGATGGCGCTTGAAAAATAAAATAAAACGGTAAAATGCAAAGAACCGTCCAAATATAGGGGGCAATCCCGTTGCTTTTCTGAAAAGTAATGTAGCTTTTTAAGGTTGGTATGACATCTTTATTCACATTAACCCCCTGCATTCTTCTTAAGATATTATCCTTTTGCACTATTTATTTTAGCGGAAAATCCTGCTTCTTTAAAGCCGACAAACTTTTTATCCTGTTCATTCCAGAGATGAAATTTTAATGAAGTTATGCTGCTCTTCAGGGTAATGGTCTGCACATGCTGGAGTGGCGGAGTATTATTATGCGCCTCCTCAAGTTTGTAATTTGGTACCCTGGGACTGAGATGATGCACATGGTGATAACCGATATTTCCAGTCAACCATTGAAGCAGTTTAGGGAGCTTGTAATACGAGCTGCCCTCCACAGCGGCCCTGACATATTCCCATTCTTTATCCCCCTCAAAATAAGAATCTTCAAATGTGTGTTGAATATAAAACAGCCAGATACCTGCAGAGCCTGCTATTAAAAAGATTGGCCCCTGTACTAATAGAAACGCTTGCCAGCCTATTGCAAAGCAAAGTACGCCAGCTACTGCCACAATGGCAAAGTTGATCAGGTACGTATTAAAGCGTTCCTGCCGCCTCGCCCCTTTTCTATTAAAGCGGTTTTTTATTAGAAAAATATAAATCGGGCCAAGAATAAACATCACAAATGGATTGCGGTACAAGCGGTATTGCAACCTTTTCCAGGTGGAGGCAGACATGTATTCCTCAACCGTTAGAACCCAAATGTCTCCCGTTCCCCGTTTATCAAGATTACTGCTGGTTGCATGGTGAACCGAATGGTCATGCTGCCATTGGCTATACGGAAACAATGTTAAGATCCCTGTTAAAGTTCCAAGAATTTTGTTTGCCTTGCGATTTTTAAAAAAAGAATAGTGACAGCAATCATGAAAAATGATAAATGTCCGTACTAAAAATCCTGCTGCAACAACAGCTAATGCCAATGAAAGTAAATATGAAATGGTAAGACTTTTATAACTCAGAAACCATAAACCAAAAAATGGCGCGATTGTATTGATTAACTGCCAAACACTCGCCATAGAATTTGTTTTTTCATAAGGAGCCATCTGTTGCCTTAGTCTTCTTTGTTTTTCTTTCACCATATTTTAAATTCCCTTCCTCTACTATTGATAACTCAATTATAGAGAAATAAAATCATCCTGTGCAGACATACATGTCATGGCATGGGGATGATAAATGTCATATCCTGCGAATAGGAGACATTCCATAAAGGGATTAATCAAAATTTCCCAGATTTAAAAATAGAGAATAGGAGCCACAGAAACATGGTTATTACGATAATGAAGCCAATTTCTACGGCTGGGATTTTCGATAAGATTGCAGGAGGCTTTCCGGCTATTGCTGTTCCAATGATCATTCCCGCGATTAAGATACATAACGAGAGCAATATCATACTGAAGGACAGCCGATTGCTAATTTTGTTCATTCTTTTCATAAATAAATCAAGTTCCGGGGTCGTCAGTTCAATCTTCATTTTCCCCTGTTTCACAATCGTAGTGATTTCTTTCACCGTTTTCGGTAATTCATTTAGAATTTCCCCGTACTCATTCACCTGTCCCCAAATCTTTTCGACAACATGCTTAGGGTGATAACGCTCTTTTATGAGCTGAGTCCCAAAAGGTTCTGCAATTTTAATAATGCTTAAATCAGGTGCAAGCCTTTCGACAACTCCCTCAATCGTCAACAGTGTTTTTCCTAAAATGGTTAAATCGGTCGGCAGCTTGATTCTATGGCGAAAAGCGACGGTAAACAAATCGTTCACGGCCCTGCCTATCCTCATGTTACTGAAGGGGATAGTACTATATTTCTCCCTGAGCTGATCGACATCCGCCCTTAGCCTTTCGTGGTTGACGGTTTCAGGCACCAAGCCCATATGTTTAATGGTCTGAATCACTTCATCGGTATTTTGTTTCATCATCGCAATTACAAACGAAGCAACATGGTACCGCATTTCAGGGCTTAATCGTCCGACAATCCCAAAATCCATAAAGGCAATTTCCCCGCTAGAAAGTGCTAATAAGTTCCCCGGGTGGGGGTCTCCATGGAAGAAGCCATCGATTAATATTTGTTGAAAGATGGTGTTCACAACCGTTTCGCCAATGACCTTAGTATCAAATCCTTCCTGATGAAGCTTTTCTATATCATTTAATTTAATCCCTTCCACATACTCCATGGTTAAAATCTTCGCAGTTGTATATTCCCAATATACCTTTGGAATCAGCACTTTTGGATTGTCTTTAAAGCTATTAGCGACCCGTTCGGAGTTTCGTGCTTCTGCCTCATAATCCAATTCCTGCCTCAGTGACATTGCTAACTCTTCGACAATATCACGAACCTGGTATCTCTTAGCCCAGTCTAATCGGGACTCAGCGAGCCTAGCTAGCTCCTGCAGAATTTCTAGATCGGTTTCGATCACATTTTTAATATTCGGACGTTGAACTTTAATGGCAACCCGTTCACCTGTCAGCAGAACAGCCTGATGAACCTGTCCGATGGAGGCCGCCGCAATGGGGGTTTCATTAAACTTGGCAAATAAACTTTCCATTGGATCTGCCAACTCTTCCTCCACAATCTTTTTCACATCTTCAAATGAAAAAAGTGATACTTTGTCTTGGAGCTTGACAAGCTCCTGGATAATGTCTGCAGGGATGATATCCGGTCTTGTACTGGCAATTTGACCAATCTTGATAAACGTCGGTCCAAGCTCCTCTAAAAACATTCGTATCCGTTCACCGGTTGTTCGTACACCTTTCGTTTTGCTTCCTTCAGCAAATAACCTTTTAGGAACGGATAGAAGGTCAAGAAGCCCTAATTCTTTCATGATATAACCGAAACCATGGCGGGTAAAAGCATAAACAATATCGCGCAAACGTCCTAAATGGCGAATTCGTTTCTTAATCATCATAGACCACACTCTTATAATGTATTTGTAAAAACCATCTCATGCTTTTCTCCTCTTTTCAAGTCTGATGCGATGATTTCCCAAAAAGTTCAGTTTTTTAAGCTTATTTTGGCTGTAAACAATAAAAACCAGATGGTGTTGAACTCCATTCTGGTTTTTAAACTTATTATTTTTTTCCTGCAAGCCATGTAGCAACGGCATTTGCATCTTTATCTGAAAGATTTTGTTTCGGCATTTGGCCTTGCCCGTTGTGAATGATATCTTCGATTTCATTCTTCTTGTATTTCGAACCTATCTTGTCCAGGTCTGGAGCATAACCGCTCTTTAGATCGGCACCATGACATGCAGCACACGTTTGTTTAAATGTTTTCTCTGCATCAGCTGTATTCGTTGCCGGTGCATTTTTCTCTGTTTTATTCGTTGTGGTGCCCTTATCTTTGGTCGTATCTTTATCAGTCCCACCTCCACAAGCCGCGAGAGAAACAAGAAAAAGACAACAAATTACGCCATATAACATTCTTTTCATCAATCTCACCTCCGTTAAAATTTAGATTTTGTTATTTTTCCCTGCAATATACATCCTTAATAATCTTCAGTAGTTTGATTTGAAATAAAAAAGCGCAAACGTCCTAGTCAGCGGTGCCCCTAGGCGCTCTGAAGCGAAATTCCATTATTCATATCTTAATGACTCAATTGGATCAAGCTTTGAGGCTTTATTGGCCGGGAGGATTCCAAAGATAACGCCAATTATCATGGAGAAAAGGACACCGCCTACGACGACTTGCCATGATATTAATGACGGCCAGCCGGCAAAGAAGCTGACGATTCCTGACGCGCCCCAACCAAGAAAGATTCCAATGATTCCACCGATTAGGGTTAGAGTCATGGATTCGATCAAGAATTGGGTTAACACTTGGCCCCTGGTGGCGCCCAGTGCCATGCGGATTCCAATTTCCCGCGTTCGTTCGGTTACCGAAACGAGCATAATATTCATCACGCCAATCCCACCGACAAAAAGAGAAATCCCGGCAATACTGCCAATAATCAAGGTCATAATTTTCGTAACCTGACCGATTCCTTGGGCCATTTCTTCCATATTAATGACCTGATACGATTTCTCCGTATTATGCATCTTGTTCAACAGATTAGCAGCCTTCTTGCCCGCAGTCTGCAGCTGTTCAGCGGAGGCCGCTTGAAGCGTAACCTGGGTAAAATCACTGCTGCCATAAATGATCTTCCACGTTTGAAACGGCAGGTACACCTCCATCGACCCAAAGGCAAGTAGACCGCTTGGTTTTTCTAATACCCCGACAATTTCAATGGGTTGATTTGCTACCGTGATAATTTTGCCAACAGGATTGTTTCCTTTAAATAATTCCTCTTGTAATTTGCTGCTAATCAGGCCAACACGCCTTCCCCCAAGAAAGTCGGCAGTCGATAAATTCCTTCCTTTTGCTACCTTCAATTCATTCAATTGCAAATAGGCCTGGTTCACACCGGTTGAAGACACATCAATCGATTTCTTTTGAAACCTCGCGGCAGACATTTGTGTACTTGAGGCCACCACCCTTTTGACTTCAGGAATTTGCTCGAGTGCCCGAATATCTTCCTGTTTAAAGGGTGCCTGCAATAAAATGTTAGGATTGGCACGCATTTCTTCATCAGATGGCTGATAGAACATTTCGATCGTATTCCCCGGTCCGGTTATCTGGGTCTTTAACATCGCTTCCCCGCCCTGGCCAATCGCGACAACAATGATAACGGCTCCGACACCAATGACAATCCCCAGCATCGTCAATATGCTGCGCATTTTATGTGCTCTTAAAGAACTTAGGGCCATTTTCAGATTTTCAAAAAAGCTCATATTGACTTACCTCCCATCTGCGACAGAAGGTGACTGGATCCTGCCGTCTCGCACCATGATCGTTCGGTTTGTATATTCTGCCACTTCAGGTTCATGGGTAACGACAACAATCGTAACCCCTTCCCTGTTCAATTCCTGAAATTGCTCCATGATGGACATACTTGTTTTCGTATCGAGTGCCCCTGTCGGCTCGTCCGCAAGAATAAGCTTTGGTTTATTGACAATCGCTCTGGCAATGGCGACACGCTGTTTTTGCCCGCCGGATAAGGCATTTGGAAGGTGATCCATCCGATCTCGCAGCCCCATCTTTGCCAATGCCTCTTCGGCCCTCGCCTGGCGCTCTGCTTTTGCAATTCCCGCATAAATCATCGGCAGCTCCACATTTTTGACCGCGGTAAGCCTTGGCAGGAGATGAAACTGTTGAAAAACAAAGCCGATCGATCGATTTCTAACACTTGCCAGTTCTTTCTCGCTATAATCGGATACATTTTCTCCATTGAGGAGATAGTGTCCCGAGCTCGGTTTATCTAAGCAGCCAATGATATTCATTAACGTGGATTTACCAGAACCGGATGGACCCATAATCGCTACAAATTCACCTTCATGAATCGTGAGGCTAATATCATTTAAAACGTTGATCTGTTCTTTCCCAAGCGCAAAGGACCTTGTAATGGATTCGAGCTGAATCATTTTGCTGTCACTTCCATCCCGTCCTTCACTTTTTCAGAACTATCCACAATAACACGGTCCGTCTTATGGACACCTTTTAGAATTTCGATCTTATTTCCTGATGCGACCCCTGTTTTAATCTTTTGCTTTTTGGCTTTCCCATCTTTTACGAGGAACACAAAAGGCTGGTCACCTTCATCATGAACCGCATCAACAGGAAGCACTTGTGCGGATTTTATATCCGTTTCAATCTCCATAATTACTTGGAATCCCGGTTTTAAGGCTTGAATATCACCTGAAATTTTGACTGTGACCGGATATTGGACAGCTTGGCTGCCGTTTTGGACATTCGCTTGTTCCTGCTGCTGCGGTAAAATCGCTATATTCGTAATCTCGCCTTGCCACTTTTGACCCGGCACGGCATCAGATCGTACGACAGCCTTCTGTCCTTTCTTTACTTTTAACGTATCATATTCAGACAAAAGTCCGGTCGCTGTCATTCCCTCAAGCTTTCCAATATGGATCATCGGTTCTGCCGCGCCGGCCTGGCCGGTGGCTGCAGCCGGCTTTTTCGCTGTTAACACGACGCCATCCAGTGTACTTCTTAACACTAAATCATTTTGTCGTTTTTCGAGTAAATCCTTTTGAATCATCGCTTGTTTTAAATCAAGCTCGGCCAATTTCTTTTCTGACTCTAACTGTTCCGATTCGGGTTTTATCTGCTTTTTAGCCTCTTCTTTTCCCACCTGCTTCGTTGCTGTTTTTTCTTTATCCTTCAATTGTTTTAGTTGTTCTTCCACGCGATTTATTTTCAAATAGGCTGATTCAATAGCGATCTTATTTTGCTCCCATTCAAGTTCAAGCTGAGGATTTTCAAGTCTTGCCAACACAGCCCCTTTCTTCACTTTCTGGCCTTCTTTAATAAGTAACTCCTTTATTTCGCCTTTTTCAGGTACGGGATAAATAACTTGTTCTTCCTTTAGCTTCACTGTTCCAGGAACCATGAGCTGCGAGGAAATTTCCTCCTGCTTCAGTTCAGTCGTTTTAACAGCAGGTCCTTTGGCAAAGACCTGCTGGTAAACACTAATGGAAATCATGATTATAATAACTATTGCTACGGCAATTCCAATCCATAATTTATTTTTCATTACGGTTTCGGCACTCCTTGCATGGCGCTTCCGGCTAAAGCGATACCAATTCCAACTAAGAAGAAAAGAATGGCTATTGTCCATGCCAGACCTTTGGAAAGCTGTGCTGTTTTATGAAGACCAATCGCGGTTAGGATTGTCGACCAAATGCTAAATACCTCAATAGAGCCTAAGACACCTGGTTTATCTTGATTTAGCAAACCTGCTAAACTAGTAATATATATATCCGGATTCCCGCCAATCGCATACCTTATAGCCATGTTTAAGATGACCCCGACTGCTCCGATGATCATAATAAACGTATTCATCGAAAACAGCTGTTTGAATGAAACCGACGAGCTGCCGAATTTCGCGATAAGCAATTGAATTGCACTGCTGACTAAAACTCCGATAATTGGTGTAAATATACCCGTTACCGCTAATGTTACTTTCGTAAATCCTAGAGCTATTTCTGCCTGGTCTTCCGGGATTCCTTGGTCAATCAATGTTTGTACGTCCATCGATGCCGCCATTAATGCCATTCCAACGGCATATAGAATACTAATAATAATCAACGGTACCCATATTTTAGGATTTTGTCTAATCCGCTCAAACTGGACACCCGGACTCGTAAACATCCCAAATAACGACGGCTTTTCTTTCTTTGTGTGAACATCTGCCTGTATTTCCATTCTAAACACCCCTGTTTCCAATTATGTAAGATTCCAACTAATTATACGATAAAATGGGCTATTAGTTTCATTTTTTCTGTAAAAGTTGGATTATTTTCAATAAGAAAAGCTTGAAGATCACTCCAAGCTAAAAACTTCTAACTATTTCCTCCCCAAAACCTTTCGATAGTAATCCGTTTCAAGGATTTTGGCGGAATAATAAAACTTTCCTTCCACGATGGAAGTCTTTTTTTGCAAATAGTCTTTGCTTATCACTTTCCCATTATCGGGGATAAATTGGTTTGTCAACGAATTATATCTTCCTTTTGCAGTGATAAAGCTCTTATTGGAAAACATAACTAAGGGATCAGCATTAGAAAAAATATCTTGTCCCATCAACAGTCGGGAATCATAATCGAGCCCAAGCAGGTTAGAAAGGGTCGGAAGAATGTCCAAACTGGAAATGGGTTTCGTCACCGTCTGCGGTTTCATCCCTTTTGTATAAAGAATGAAGGTACTTTTATATAATTCAAAGTTTTTTTCAACAGAGTGCCCGGCAAGTTCATCAATGGTTTTGAGATCAAGTCCATATGGATAATGGTCCGGACTGATAGCAATAAGTGTTTTATCAGCAATCCCAGCCTCTTCCAGCTGTGTCAATAAATAATGTAAAGCACGGTCCAGCTCGACCTGGGTGGCCATATAGGCTTTAGCTTGTTCGGAATATGGTAAGCTTTGGACAAATTTCTTGTTCTTATGGGCGATATAGTTTCCGGTAAATGAATACTGCATATGACCGCTTACGGTCATGTAATAGGTATGAAAGGGCTGATGGTGAATATATTCCGGAACGGTTTTTTTCATCATTTCCAAATCTGATTCCGGCCATGTTTTCTTTACATCAAGCCCATTGCCAACCGCCTTATACTTATAGCCCATATTAGGATGAGAGAGGTTCCGGCCATAGTATCGATAAGAATGGTCATGAAACGCCATTGTATGATAATTCAACTTCCGGAGCTGATTTCCCATTACAAAGGGGAGATCATTTTTTCCCGACTTTTGAAAACTCCAAACACCGCTTTTCGGAATTAATCCGGTACAGGCAACATATTCTCCGTCAGAAGTGCTGACTCCCCAAATCGGATTATAAAAATTAGTAAAACGATAGCCTTCGTTCACCATTTTATATAAAGTCGGCGTCACATCTTTATGGATGGCATATGGTGAAAATGCCTCTGCGGTAATAAGGATTAGATTATAGCCTTTATATTTTCCCGTATATTTATTTTTAGAGGTTGGTTGAACAGTAGAGAAATATTGATGCATACGTTTGAGGGTTGGATTTTTTTCATTGCCGGCAAGCTTGGACCAATCAATATCCATCATATTAAACTCGGTAATCTTTCCAGCTGCTTCTCGTTCATTTTGCTCGCCCTTTTTTATTGATGATGAAGTTTTAGGAACAGATTTGGGTTCACCTGGGGCCGCAAACTCGATTTCAGGAGACCAGCCAGTTAATTGCCTTTTCACGTCCAGCCGCATTGTCGTCATTAAACCTAACCGCTCCACAGACAACAACGGGTCGTTATTTTTATAATATAGGTCATAGGCTGAATTTTGGGCCCTGCCACCGGCATAGACGGTGCCAATACCTGTTAAATGAGCAAGGAGCGCAAAGCCAACAAGTGATAATTTGTGATAAAGACTGCCCTTTTCAAAGGAGAATAGTTTTTTTCCAAAAAACACAAGGACAATAACCGGGGCGAAAAATAATAATATTGAAAGTAAATGCGTGCCGGCAAATGCGGCGATGTCTTTCCAGAACTCCACTATTTGTCCGCCATTACGGACGGAGTATACACTGTAAAAGGTTTTAAAGAATTTGTAATAAATGTACTGGGAGGAATAAATGGAAGCGGCCATGCCAACCGCTACAATAGATACTATAAACCCGGCAATGCCTCTAAAAAAACTACAGAGCAGAAAAAAGAGAGAGGCGATCGAAAGTAAAAACACCCATGAGATGACCACATCGAATGAAAAGGCTGCTTTGTTAACTGACGCTCTAAAAAATAGGTCCATCCATAACAGCGACAGAATAAAATAGCAGAATAGCAAATCGGCTTTCAGTACTTTTCTCATTTGGTTTCACCCTCACAAAATAAATCAGGCACTCTCCTGAGTGCCTTGTGTTGATTAGTATGAACCAAATTGGAAAAATTATAAGCCATTTTTCCAATTTGACTGTTTAAGGTACAATATTTCCTGCAGCTTTGTATAGTTGGTACCATTCTTCTCTTGTTAATGTTATTTTGGCACCATTGCATGCTTCTTTCATCCGCTCGGGATTCGTCGTTCCAAGAACGACCTGAATATTAGCGGGATGGCGTGTAATCCACGCAGTCGCAATGGCGGTATTTGTCACACCATATTTTTCAGCAATACGATCAATGGTTTGGTTGAGCTCAGGAAATCGCTTCAAATCGCCTAAAAATGTGCCTTCAAAGAATCCATGCTGGAACGGGGACCACGCTTGAATGGTGATATCATGCAGTCGGCAATATTCCAAAACACTGCTATCACGGTTTACCGCCTGGTCATTCGTCATATTGAGTGTAATCCCTGAGTCAATCATTGGGGTATGAGTAATACTGAGCTGGAGTTGATTGACGACAAGTTTATATGGGATATATTTTTGTAGCAGTTCAATTTGCATCGGATTATGATTGGATACGCCAAAGTATCTCACCTTACCACTAGTATGAAGCTCTTCAAATGCCTCGGCTACTTCAACAGGTTCCATCAATGGATCTGGACGGTGAAGAAGTAGAATATCGAGATAGTCGGTGCGTAATCGCTTTAATATCCCATTAACAGATTCCATGATATGCTCTTTCGAAAAGTCAAAATAACCTTCAGGAGAGATAATACCACATTTGCTTTGCAGGACCATTTTTTCACGAATGGCAGGGCTCATATGGATGGCTTCAGAAAAAATTTCCTCACATCGCCCTTTTCCATAAATATCTGCATGATCAAAGAAATTAATCCCCTCGTCGATTGCCGTTCGAATTAATTTTTCCGCATCCGGTAAGGCAAGTTGGGTTAACCGCATATTGCCCATGATCACATTCGAAACGTTTAAATCAGTGTTTGCAATCTTTTTGTATTTCACTCTGTACCCCTCCATTATCGTTATCGACCTCATTATACTATTAATGAAAAAAAGTATAAAATGCAACGCTTTTAAAAGCGTTGCATTTTTTGTGAACAAACCACGAAGGAATTTCATGCTTACTCGCCCGAAGTGCGTAAAGCATTGTAAGACCCACCCGATTTGTGAAGGGTCCCCTCTGCTTGGTATTTTTGATCGATGGCTTGACAAAAATGGCAAAATAGGTGTAATTTAAACTATAGTTAACTTGAATCTTGCATTTTTTAGTTTGGCTCCTA
>NZ_JADDIU010000028.1 GCF_016464375.1 Bacillus renqingensis | reverse complement strand
CTGACTGTAGCTATTCGTTCAGCAAGCCCTAATTAGGGAAAATAACTAAATCCTTATTATTTTAAAAGATCGCTTATTTCAAACCAAATTTGTTATAATTATATTAATTAGAAATTTCTAGGAGGTATTAGATGTTAACTTCTTATAATATGCCTTTAATAATACTGCTGTTATTATTAGTTTCAGGGGTAATATATGGATTAATTAAGTTGTTGATGTTTCTGCTAAAACATTAAACTATTTACTTGCAATATAAACTATAGAATACCAATGATCAAAAGAGTGTCAGGCACCAAGAAAAGCGAAAGCGTCTAGGTCAGGAGCTACAAGCACAAGAAGAGCCGTCAAGAAGGCTATTTTTTAGCCTTCTTGAACGGCTTGGCTTGTAACCTCGAGCCCCTAGGCGCTGAAGCTGGACATGTGAAAATTTCACATGGTGCCTGGCACCCTAATTTCTTATACCCCTTTATAGGCGAGGCGGTATAGTTCTGCTAATTCGGTTACAAGCGGCAGCTTTGGATTGGCGGTGGTGCATTGGTCTTCGAAGGCACGGTCGGCTAGGTAGTCTACTTTGCGTTCGAATTCTTCTTTGTCAATATTGTTCGCTTCCAGGCTCATTGGTACATTGAGTTCCTTCGCTAATTTGATGATTGCCTGAACCAGGCTTTCGACGCCTTCTTCCGTAGTGCTTGCCGGCAACCCGAGTGTTCTTGCAATCTCCGCATAGCGCTTGTCGGCAATAAAATGATTGTACTTAGGAAAAGCGGTGAACTTTTCCGGTTTTGTTGCATTATAACGGATGACATGTGGCAGGAGAACAGCATTCGCACGTCCGTGGGCGATATGGAACTCTGCCCCTAACTTATGGGCCAGACTATGGTTGATTCCTAAAAACGCATTTGCAAAAGCCATGCCGGCGATTGTAGAGGCATTATGCATTTTCTCTCGTGCTTCTTCGTCAGCACCATTTCTATAGGCCCTTGGCAGGTACTGGAACACAAGCTGAATGGCTTTCATTGCTAGTCCATCGGTATAATCGTTTGCCATACAGGAAACGTAAGCTTCAATCGCATGGGTCAGCACATCCAATCCTGTATCAGCTGTTACATGTTTTGGTACCGTCATGACGAATTGCGGATCAATAATCGCTACATCCGGTGTTAATTCATAATCAGCTAACGGATATTTCACGTTCGCCTCTTTATCGGTGATGACTGAGAAGGAAGTAACTTCAGATCCGGTTCCTGATGTTGTCGGGATGGCCACAAATTGTGCTTTCTCCCCTAAATGCGGATATTTCACAATCCGTTTGCGGATATCTAAAAATTTCTGTTTCAAGCCAAAGAAATCGGCATCCGGATTTTCAAAGAACAACCACATCCCTTTTGCGGCATCCATCGCAGAGCCGCCACCAAGGGCAATAATCACATCAGGCTGGAATTTGGCCATCATTTCTGCCCCCTTCATCACCGTTTCAATTGATGGATCCGGTTCTACTTCCGAAAAAATTTCACAGTGGACATAGTCTGGACGCTTCCGCAAATAATACAACACTTTGTCCACATAGCCCAATTTGACCATGCCAGGGTCCGTTACGATAAATGCTTTAGAGATATTCGGCATCTTTGCTAAATACTGGGTTGAATTTTTTTCAAAATAAATTTTTGGTGGAACTTTAAACCATTGCATATTCACGTTTCGTTTTGCCACCTTTTTAACATTGATTAAATGGATTGCACCGACATTTGTCGAGACAGAGTTACCGCCGTACGTACCACAGCCAAGCGTTAAGGAAGGGAGATAAGCATTATAGATATCACCGATCGCACCTTGAGAGGAAGGGGCATTGACAATAATCCGGCCTGCCTTCATCCTTAGGCCAAACTCCTTCACCACTTCATCGTTTGTCGTATGAATCACCGCAGAGTGGCCAAGACCTCCGAATTCGAGCATCTCCTCTGCCCTTTTTAATCCCTCTGCCAAACTGTTTACTTTATAACAAGCCAGTACCGGACTTAATTTTTCTCTTGATAACGGAAATTGTGGACCAACTCCGGTTAATTCAGCAACTAATATTTTGGTTCCTTCCGGGACGGACACTCCCGCCATTTGCGCAATTTCATAAGCCGGCTTCCCAACAATATTAGCATTGACGGCACAAGTATTTTCATTGATTACTAATTTCTCAACCAGCTGCTTTTCTTTCTCATTTAAAAAGTAACAATTGTTAGCAATCATTTCTGCCTTTACATCTTGGTAAATTTCTTTATCAATGATAACCGCTTGTTCAGAAGCACAGATCATCCCATTATCAAACGTTTTGGATAAAATTAGATCATTGACCGCTTGCTTTAAGTTTGCTGATTTTTCAATATAGCAAGGAACATTCCCTGGTCCTACACCTAGTGCCGGCTTCCCTGAACTATAGGCAGATTTCACCATTCCAGCACCGCCGGTAGCCAAAATCAACGATAGTTTCGGATGGTTCATCAGTTCCTGTGTTGCTTGAAGTGATGGGGATTCAATCCATTGGATACAATTTTCAGGTGCCCCCGCCTTAATGGCTGCATCCCTTAACACCCGCGCCGCTTCACTGCTGCATTTTTGAGCAGATGGGTGGAAGGCAAAAATGATAGGGTTTCTCGTTTTAATCGAGATCAAGGCTTTAAACATCGTTGTAGACGTTGGATTGGTGACAGGCGTGACTCCGGCAATAACACCGACCGGTTCAGCAATTTCCATGATCCCCTCCTGCTCGTTTTCGTTAATGACGCCAGCCGTTTTATCGTATTTAATATTGTGATAGACATATTCGGTGGCAAACATGTTTTTGATGATCTTATCCTCGTAAACACCGCGCTTTGTTTCTTCAACGGCCAGTTTGGCAAGCTGCATATGCTGATCAAGACCGGCTACAGCCATTTGCTTCACGATGTTATCAATCATGTCTTGGTTAAAATGGCGGAATTCTTCTAAAGCCTTTAAACCGTTATTTACCAGCTGATCAATCATTTTTGTTACATTGTTTTCCTGAACGATTGTTTTCTCTTGCACTGTCATGGTAATCCCTCCATAGGTTCTGTATTCAAAGAAGATATGTTGACATTAACTTGCTCACTTATTCACAAACTGGATTACGAGGAATCTTTTCGAAGGAAATATCAGTAAGTACCTTCGAACTTCTTTTTACGATAATAACAAAGTTGACAGTCCAAATATAGGAAGGTATGCGATTATCGTCTTTAAACATCATTGCTTCGAATTCATCACCAATCGTTTCTTCAAATACCTCTTGCGTATATAATTCAGCATCAGTCGAAAAATCCTTCCAATCACAAACAAGCATCTGTATCACTCCTTGTTCCCTTTATGCTTCACATCATAGCATGAAAAGCAGTCAGAAAACTATCATATTTTTGAACAAAATATGGAGAAATTGTAAACAAAATGTTCATATTGTAAACGCTTTAATTCAACGTTTGTTAAAATAGTTTCATGGGAATGATCAAAAAAAAGCAGGGACCTTTAACCGAAAGGTCCCTATAGGACGTTAACTACCGTTCACATAAAGCTGTTTATAGGCTGCCGATGTTCTAATTTCAACGGTCAATTTTCCATTTTGGTAAATCGTTTTGATAAGGAATGGAACACCGCTGGTATTTTGAAAGCGAAAATCTTTGCCCCCATAGGAAACGGTAGCATCGCGCCCTGCCGGGACATAGCCAACCGACAAGGAATGATGATGTTTTTCAACATAGCTTACGCCCACTTTATCCACTGCATTAAACAATGTCGAAGAGGTTTGGCATATCCCGCCGCCGATACCATCAACCAATTTCTTGTCGACAATTTCCTTTGCTTTTTGATACCCATGTGCAGCATCACTCGGCCCAACGGTTGTATTAAATGAAAAAAAATCCCCATTCCCGACAATAATATGATCAATTGCCTTTGCTGACAACTCAATATTTTTTGCACGACCATCTACCCCGCTACTAAAGTAAGTCGAAAATGATGCAAGCACGACATCATCTAAACTGTCGAGATCTTCCGGCTTATAGCCGCTTTCCTTTTCATAAAGAGGAAGCTCTACGTCCCCGCCCTTAAGCGATGCTGCCAGCACTCTTTCTACTAACTCTGCTTCTTCTAATATAATTTGCGGCTTCCCTTTAATGACTTCCCCATTTTTGATTTTATCCAACACCATCCGTTGATCATATCCTGGTGTAGTGTCCGTTCCCCTTGCCAGTTCTCTCGCCCATTTTTCCAGTTCCTTCTTATATGCTTCGGGATCGGCTTCATAGCCCATTTCTGCTGGCATAAACGTTTTAATAATGCTTTTTGTCTTCGGGTCAATTACATTTATTACAACTGGCTTTGGTTCCTCTTCCTTCTTTTTTTCTTCTGGAACTTTTGTCTCCGCTTGCTTGGCCGGCTTCGTCACCTTTTCAGCTGCGTCCTTCCCAGAGCAGCCAGCAAGTCCTATTAAACTGCCAGTTAATAAAATTGAAACGACCCATTTCCATTGTCCCATTCCTCTACTCCCTTTTCTTCATATCTGTGGTCGAGATTAAGAATGCTTCCACCATAACATCCTATTCTTACGTACATGTCTATATGATTAGGAAATTACCATTTTTATGAAATTTATTAACCCCTCATTATGTATGCCTCTATTATAGGCCAGAAGTCATGTCGAAGAATGTCTCTTCTTCATACTGAAAAAATAAAAAACGCCTATCGGAATTCGATAGACGCTTCAATCTTATTTACGTTTTTTCTTCTGTGACTTTGTCAGCCTTCCTAAGATAAATGCTCCGGCAGCTACACCGATGATGGTGTTCGTTTTCTTATTAAAGACTTGCTTGGCGACAA
Organism: Bacillus renqingensis; assembly: GCF_016464375.1. GTDB lineage: Bacteria > Bacillota > Bacilli > Bacillales > Cytobacillaceae > Neobacillus > Neobacillus renqingensis. The sequence goes on along the minus strand of NZ_JADDIU010000028.1, from coordinate 53,719 downwards.
GGTTTAAATTCTGTGGTCTTTCAGCTAAACGGCGCATGAAGTAGCCATACCAGTCTTGACCAAAGGGAACATAGGTGCAAAAAAGAAAGCCTTCACTCGCAAGCTTCAATTGCAAATCTTTGCGGAAGCCATAAAGCATTTGGAACTCAAATTTATCGTTCGGAATGTTGTGTTTCTGGACAAATTTCTTCACATGGTTGATAATTCGATGGTCATGTGTAGCAATCGAAGTAAATTTACCGTTTAATAGATGCCATTCAATCAACTTTATGTAGTTAGCGTCAATATCTGCTTTCTCTTGGTAGGCAATTTCTTCCGACTCTTTATAGGCGCCCTTTACAAGACGGATGCGGAAATTTTGGTATTTTTCCAAGTATTCGAGTGCGTTATGGAAATAAGCTTGAATAACCGTACCAACATTATCATATTCCATTGAAACATCGTCTAAAAGTTTAAATGTTGGTGGAAGGTGTCTGAAATCTTCCATGTCAATATTAACAAACAGATTATATTGACTTGCTTTGCCCACAATTTCTCTCAGATTGTCTAGACAAAAATCGTAATCGATATCCAGGCCTAATTGTGTTGGTTTTAAAGAGATGTGAGCATCCACTTGATTGTCGTGGATCGCTTCGATTACTTGAAGAATTTGTTTCTTTGCCGCTGTTGCTTCTTCTTTTTTTAAGACAAACTCACCAAGATTATCAACTGTGCAGGAAATACCGTGGGCATTTAATTCTTTTATACTTTGGATGGCTTCTTCGATATTTGTACCGGCAACAACACTTTGGGCCCCTAATTTCAATCCATATTTTTTAGCAGCATTATTAAGAAGCTGGTTTTGAGATAGACCAATAAAAAAATCTCTCAACATTGTAATTTCTCCTTATGGATGGACTTAACTTAATATTCTTATTATAGCATACGCTTTCAAAAAAATAGTTAGAAATTTTTTTACGATAGCAATTTTTATACAAAAACGCTTAGATTTTCTAAGCGTTTTTGTACCAGAATCAAGAATTTATCTCATTCGACTTTGAGAATGTCCAGTTCCACAAGGAAGGCTTCGACAGCATTAGCATCGCACGAAGGAAAAGCGACAGCTTTTTCGAGGAGGCCATATGCCGCTGACGAGGGCGCTTACGCTTTTCTTACAGTATCAGAATTTATATCATTCGGCTTTGAGAATTGTCCAGCTCAGCGCCTAGCCCCTCGAGTCATAAGCCACTCCTGAATTGAAGGCAAAGAGCGCCTTCTATTCAGGAGCGTCTTATGCTTGTCGGGTCTGAACAAGGCGCTTGCGCTTTTCTTACAGGATTATCTTTTTTTGCGATTGCGCAAAAATGCAGGAATATCCAAGAAGCTAGTATCCTCCTGCTCCCTGCTGCTGTGCTCATCCTCTGATTCCACTGAACCATGTTCATGCATTTGTCTGGCCGATTCCCTTCTCCGTTCAAGCTCATACGATTGCTGGTCAAAATACCGGACTTGCCCTTGTCCCTGCTGCTCGTTGGCAAAACGGTTCTGCCGCGCCATTTCACCTTCTTGAGTTTGTCCACTATGTAAATGGACTCTCTCATCCTGCGACCTTTGATGTCTACTGGAGATCCCTTGTGAGGCCCTGTGCGAAATAAAGTCCCTTGTATGGTTGGAAGAAGCGGTGACATTTGGGCTCTCGATTTCGGTAAAACCGGTAGCGATAACGGTAATCATGATTTCATCTTTAAGATCCTCATTAATGATCGATCCAAAAATCATGTTTAAATCTTTATCCGCGGCAGATGCAACAATATCTGCTGCCTCCTGCACCTCAAACAGACTTAAATTAGTGCCGCCAGTAATGTTCATGAGAACACCTTGAGCCCCGTCAATCGAGGTTTCAAGCAACGGGCTGGAAATGGCCTTTTTTGCTGCTTCCACGGCACGTCCTTCCCCTTTTGCTGCTCCTATTCCCATCAGTGCTGTTCCCTGATTAGACATGATGGTTTTCACATCGGCAAAATCAAGATTGATTAATCCCGGTACCGCAATCAAATCAGAAATCCCTTGAACACCTTGGCGAAGGACATTATCTGCCTCCCGGAATGCTTCAATCATTGGCGTCTTTTTATCGACAATTTGTAATAGGCGGTCATTCGGAACGATAATTAAGGTGTCCACCGCTTCCCTCATTTCCTTTATCCCATTTGACGCATTAACCCTGCGCTTATGGCCTTCAAACCCGAATGGACGTGTCACAACACCGATCGTTAGGGCGCCCAGTTCACGTGAAATTTGAGCAATTGCAGGAGCTGCTCCTGTTCCAGTACCGCCTCCCATTCCGGCCGTAACAAAGACCATGTCGGCTCCTTTCACTGCCTCTTGTAACTGCGGCTTGCTTTCTTCCACTGCCCTCCTGCCGATTTCAGGATTGGCTCCAGCGCCCAAGCCCCGCGTCAATGATGCCCCAATTTGCATCTTAACCTCCGCTTTTGACAGTTTAAGAGCCTGTGCATCAGTATTCACCGCAATGAATTCAACCCCTTGAACTCCGTCCTCTATCATACGATTCACCGCGTTATTTCCGCCGCCGCCCACGCCGATGACCTTAATTCTCGCTACTTGATCTATATCCATATCAAATTCCCACATTGTGTTTCTTCCCCACTCTCATTCAAATTGCATTTTTACTATTCAAAAAACGATTAAGTTCTTTAAGTGCATTGAATAAACAATCTATTAACTAGAATTATACACAAATTACATAGAAATAGGTTTACTTTCCTCCATTTAATCAAAAATTAATTTGCTTAACACAGTTTTGTTACATTGGGTGTCAGGCACCAATTAACCCTTCTTTTTGCAGGAATTGTTTGGCGGTTTCTTTTGCACTTTTTCCTTTGACATTTACTTGGTAATTCATTTCACGCATTTGGCCGTCTGTTATTTTTCCGGCAAGTTTGTTCAAGGCTTTTTTTAGTTCCGGATATTTCTCTGCCGTTTCCTTCCTTAGTAGGGGTGCCCCTTGATAGGGAGGAAATAAATGTTTATCATCCTCTAGAACAAACAGTTTATACTGTCTTAACTCACTATCGGTTGAATAGGCATCAACCAGGTTAATATCTCCCGTTTCAATGGCTTGGTAGCGAAGTTTCGGTTCCATTGTTTTGACATTTGCCAGAGTGATGCCGTAATGTTTTTGAATTCCGCGATACCCATCTTCACGATCCGCAAACTCCAAGGTAAATCCAGCCCTCAAACTCCCCGACCATTTTTTTAAATCAGAAATGGTTTTTATCTTTTCCTTGTCGGCCAGCGCCTTTGGAATGGCCAATGCATATGTATTGTTGTATGCCATTGGTTTCAGCATTTCCAAATCATATCGCTTCAACAACCCTTCCCGAGCCTGATTATAGACCTTCTCCCTGTCATTACTAGCAGCTGTTTCCTTTAAAAATTCCGAAATCGCTGTTCCAGTAAATTCAGGATAGACATCGACACTCCCCGACTTTAATGCATTAAAAACAAACGAAGTTTTTCCAAGACCAGGCTTTAGCTCTACCTTTAGATTCGTATTTTCCTCAATTAGCAGCTTGTACATATTAATCAGGATTTCCGGCTCAGATCCTAACTTCCCTGCTATTACGATTTTTTTCGATTCTTGGTTGGAAATCATCGGGCTTGCTAAGATTAGAATTATCGCAGCCCCGATGACGCTAAAAGTAATCAATGTTTTTTTGAAAGAGATTCGTTCAAATTGCCTGAGCAGTACGTCAATGAAAATTGCCAGAGCTGCTGCCGGGATGGCGCCAAGAATGATGAGGGATGTATTGTTGCGGTCAATCCCAAGAAGGATGATATCTCCTAATCCACCAGCCCCAATTAATGCAGCTAATGTTGCCGTCCCGACGATTAACACCATGGCGGTTCGTATGCCGGCCATCATGACAGGACCGGCTAAAGGAAGTTCTACTTTAACCAGCCGCTGTCGTTTGTTCATACCCATCGCCTTTGCTGCCTCAATCAAGGAAGGATCTACTTCTTTTATTCCAGTATATGTATTTCTAACAATCGGAAGGAGTGCATAAATCACTAAAGCAATGATAGCGGGAACTTTTCCAATCCCGAACAAAGGAATTAATAAGCCTAACAGAGCTAGTGAAGGGATCGTTTGCAGGATAGCGGTAATCCCAATTATCCCTTCGGCAATCCTTGGTTTTTTTGTTAAATAAATCCCCAAGGGAATAGCGATGAGACTGGCAAAAAATAGGGCAATAAGGGATAATTCAATATGTTCAGTCAGGGCGCTCCACAATTGTGATTGTCTTTCGGCAAAAATCGCAGCAAAGTTATTCATGGTTTTAGACCTCTTTTCTCTATATCACCCGCTAGGTACTTTAACGCAGTTTGTCTTGTGATGGTTCCGATTATTTGTCCTTGTTTTTCCACTGATAATTGTTCATGTTCTGTCAAAATCATTAGGGCTTCCTGAAGAGATGTCGCTGCTGAAATCTGTCTTGAAGGGGATGACACTGGATGGCTGTCCTTGATTTGGTCAATAATGTTTTCAAGTATTACATCCACCTTTGTATCTGTGATCTGTGCTCCGACAAAGTCCTTGACAAAATCATTGACGGGTCTGTTGATGATTTCGCTTGGCGTTCCGACTTGGACAATTTCTCCGTCCTTCATGATACAAATCCGATCTCCTAGTTTCATAGCCTCCTGCATATCATGGGTAACAAACACAATTGTTTTGTTTATTGTTTGTTGTAGTTCGAGAATATCATCTTGTAATTTTTCTCTACTTATTGGATCAAGGGCACTAAAAGGCTCGTCCATTAACAGGATGGCAGGATCAGCGGCAAGTGCTCGGATTACTCCGATTCTTTGTTGTTGTCCACCAGATAATTCTTTTGGTTTTCGATCCCGGTAAGTTTCCGGCGGCAATCCCACCATGTTCATTAATTCTTGGATACGAGATAGAATCTTCTGCTGGTTCCATTTTCGCAGTTCAGGAACAATTGCTACATTTTCTTCAATGGTCATATGGGGGAATAAAGCAATTTGCTGTAGTACGTATCCGATATTCCAGCGCAGTTCATGAATGTTGTACTCACTTGTTTTTTGCCCGTTCACATAAATCTCTCCATCGGATAATTCAATTAAACGATTGATCATTTTTAGTAATGTTGTTTTTCCACAGCCGCTTGGTCCTATAATAACGAAAAATTCTCCTTCTTTAATTTCAAGGTTAATGGATTTAATGGCAGTCGTATTGTCTTGATAGCGTTTGGTTACATCTTTAAAACGAATCATTTGCTCACTCCTTTTCAGTTTAAATGGAACCTCTATCCATTTTGTAGAAAGCAGTTTTCTTTTTACTAAGATAACAGTGAAAAACAAAATGAGCAAAGAAAATGATGAAATTAAAATAATCGAACGATTAGTGCACGGAGGAGAAAAGATTTTGGTGTAGTCTACTTAGCGTGGTCCAAAGGACGCGGGAGCAGGAAAAAAGCGTTCCCGCGCGCACTTAGCGTGGTCCAAAGGACACGGGAGCGGGGAAAATGAGAATCCCGCGCGCACTTAAAGCGGTCCAAGGGACACGGTAAACGGTGCTTTATACCCAATAGCAAACAAACAGCCATCAAAAAGACGGCTGCTTGTTTGTTGTTTATTTCATTGTTAAATATACTACACGACAGGCACCGACATCATCACCTCTAACAAGCGGTCCATGCCAAGCTTAATTTTTTCAGGTGTAGAATGGCTAAAGTTAATCCGGAACGTGTTAAGTTTTGGTTTGTTAACATAAAACTGAGCTCCAGGGACAAAGGCGACACCTTTTTTCACCGCTTCACCAAGCAGTACAGTCGTATCAAGATGTTCCTGCCCTTCTACCCAAATAAACATACCGCCCTTCGGCACCTTCCAAGTAAACAAGCCGGGCTCAACATGATTTAAATAATCTTTCATGATGGTCATCCGTTCATAATAAACATTTCGAATGAGCTGGATATGAGAATTGAGATCAAAATCTCGCAATAAGTAGTAAAGTGCCTGCTGGTCTATTGAGCTGGAATGCAAATCATTCATTTGCTTCGCTTGAACCATCATCTGTAAAATCTCAGCGGGCCCCGTTGCCCAGCCCGTTCTTAGTGCCGGTACGACGCTCTTTGAAAAAGTACTGGTATAGATGACATGGGTTTGCTCGTCATCGAATGAGGCAATTGGCTGATACACTTCGTCTTGATGAAATTGAATATCACCATATGGGTCATCCTCGAGCACAAGGACATGATATTCATGGGAAAGGTCTAGAAGCTGCTGGCGCCGTTCATTACTCCATGCCTTGCCATCAGGGTTAGAAAAGGTGGGGATGACATAAACAAATTTAGGCCGGAACTGATCCATTTTTACCCTTAAATCTTCCGGGTCCATCCCATGCTCATCGCTCTTTACAGCCACAACGTTTGCACCGTATGAACGGAAAACCTGTAATGCAGCTAAATACGTCGGGTCCTCGGTAAGGACAACATCTCCAGGAGCCAGCATAATTCGGGAAAATAGGTCAATCGTTTGTTGCGATCCGGTCGTTAAAAGGATTTGCTCAGGGACTGTGAAAATCCCTTTTTGCTCCATTTTCGCTTGGATAGCCTCTCTAAGAGGCTTAAAGCCCTCGGTCGCCCCATATTGCAAAGACCCTTTCCCTGAAGCAAAAACTTTTTCATAAGCATTTTTCACAGCCTCTATCGGAAAAATATCTTCAGCAGGTAATCCCCCTGCAAACGAAATGACATTCCCTTCTTGAATAACAGCTAAAATATCTCTAACCGCCGAAGATTCATAGTTTTTAGTTTGAGGTGCAAATGAGTAATTCATTGAAGTTCCTTCTTTCTTTTGGATGACTGATGATAAATTTTAATAAATCAGATAATTATTATAGTAATATTATAAAGCATTTTCCAAAACTATCAAGGCTTTTATCTTAATTTTTTGAAAAATTAATATCTATTTGTTTAGTCAGCCTCCTTTTCTTTACCCAGTTTGTTTAAATTTTTACATCTTAGGAAAAAGTATAATTAAAAATACATGGTTGCGGTGAATAAATGAACAGTGATAAAGAAATGAACAGTATGTCTACAATTTCAAATCGTAATTTGTGGTCCGGTTTGCTTTTTGGTATCGGATTCGTTGCTTTTATCGATGAGGCGGTATTCCATCAGCTGCTTCACTGGCATCACTTTTATGACAAATCCACAACTAACATCGGCTTAGTATCAGATGGTTTTTTCCATGCTTTTAGCTGGTTTGCAACCGTTTGGGCGTTATTTATGGTCGCCGACCTTCGCCGCCGAAAAGCATGGCAGCCTACAAAGTGGACGGGCGGCGGATTACTTGGAGCTGGCGGCTTTCAATTATATGACGGGACCGTGCAACATAAACTGATGGGTCTGCACCAAATTCGTTACAATGTCGAGATTCTTCCCTATGATTTGGCGTGGAATATCATCGGATTCATCATGGTTCTTATTGGTATCAAACTGGTGGTTCGTAAGCACTCTCCATCTTCTTAAGGAGCTAAAATGGACTTGAATAACGATTTAAAGCAGGCGGATATCATATGGCAGGTTTAAACATACACATCATCTTGACGCTCCCGTTTGCGGCGCTCTTAATTCTATACATAACCGCAGTAATAGTATCAAGCCAACGTCAGAAACCATGGCCATTGTACCGGACAGCCTTTTGGATCCTTGGCATTTTTCTTTCTATCATGGCAGTTGCCGGACCGTTAGCAGCAAAAGCCCACCATGATTTCCCGGCGCATATGCTTGGTCATTTATTGCTCGGCATGCTGGGTCCCCTCTTGATGGTACTAGGGGCTCCAATTACTCTTTTGTTCCGAACCCTTAACGTGAGGACGGCAAGACGAATCTCGCAACTATTAAAAAGTTCACTCATCCGTTTTCTAACTGACCCAACTGTTGCTGCTATCTTAAACGTTGGCGGTCTGTGGGTACTCTATACCACTCATTTATTTATGGTCATGCAGCAGAGCCCACTTCTACATATAATCGTGCATCTGCATGTATTTTTAGCTGGCTATCTATTTACGGTATCGATGATTCAGATTGATCCGGCCCCCCATCGAACCAGTTTTGCCTACCGGGCGATTGTTTTAGTGGTTGCTCTAGCAGGACATGGCATCTTGGCAAAATATATCTTTGCCTGCCCTCCGAATGGCGTTCCAGCTGCTAAGGCTGAATTAGGTGGAATGATGATGTATTACGGCGGGGACGCAGTCGACCTTTTCCTCATCATCATATTTTGTCATCAATGGTATAAAGCGGCTAAGCCTCGGGCCATTGTTCAGTCGCAAAAAACAAATGAATGCTAAATTATAAACCCCTCTAAAGCGCTGTGTTGAATGGTTGACTCTGTGAAATTTTTATGTCACCTTATATAGATGCATATTGTATACAAACAAAAGGGGTTTTTATCGATGAAAAGAAAAATAATTACTTATAATTTTGTACTAACAGAAGTCCTCGAACCATTAAAGAATGACTATGATATCGAATTTTTCGAAAAAATTAACCCGAGGACAGATGCCCATTTTTTACAAGCCCTAAAGGAAGCGGAAGGTATTATTGGTTTGGCACTGCCAGTAGATGCCGAGTTACTGGACCGTGCACCGAAATTAAAAATTGTTTCGAACAACTCAACCGGTTACAATAACTTTAAGTTGGAAGAAATGACAAAGCGTGGCGTAATGGGAACCAATACGCCCGGTGTTCTTGAGGGAACGACAGCTGATGCGATATTCGCTATTCTCCTTGCCGCAGCCCGGCGTATCCCGGAGATGGACCAATTCGTGAAAACCGGAAGATGGCAACAGCATTTGACCACTGAACAATTTGGCATAGATGTTCACCATAAAACATTAGGGATTATCGGTATGGGAAGAATTGGTTCAGAGATTGCCAAGCGCGGCCATCTCGGCTTTGATATGAATATTTTGTACCACAACCGCACCCGTAACCTTGAGGCTGAAAAAAAATATAAGGCTGCATACTGTGATAAAGAAACCTTACTAAAGGAATCAGATTTTGTTGTCTTGATGACCCCGCTCACCGCGGAAACGGAAAATTTAATGGGTGCACAGGAATTTAAATTAATGAAGCCGTCTGCTATTTTTGTTAATGGCTCTCGGGGAAAAACGGTTGACGAGGATGCACTTATTCGAGCATTAAAAACAAAAGCAATCCATGGTGCAGCTTTGGACGTATACCAAATTGAGCCCGTGAGACCGAATCATCCACTGCTTCAACTGCCAAATGTTGTAACCACGCCGCATCTTGGCTCGGCGACCTTCGAAACAGAACAAAAAATGGCACAGCTTGCCGTTAAAAATTTATTAGCAGGCCTCACTGGGAAAGTGCCGAAAAATCTGGTGAATCCTGACGTGTTGAACAATTAGCTACGCTAAAAATTTTCGTTCGCAGCTAACCCTCATCCCATGAGGGTTAGCTGCTGCTCTCACGTATCATTTTCAATTTAAGTATATTGCTTATATAATAAAACTATATTGGTTACAATTTTATGATAAAGTGAGGTGTGAATGATGCGCCGTTTTCTTATCCTAATCGCTTGTTGTTGCGTATTATATTTTTCTTGGCCAGTATTGGCGAAGAAATTAGAAAAAACTGACTTTAATCAATCATTCACCCATATCCAATCGGATATCGATGATATCAAAGACAACCCGGAAACACGAGAAAAATTGAATACATTGTATAAAGAAGTTCAACAAGTATTGAACCAGCTTGAGCTTCCTTTCGAACTACCGCATAAATCACCGCCAAAGGATGAACCGGTAGAGAAAATAGAGGTAAAGACTCCATCAAGGCAAATGTTCTCCATTCACAATGTGGAGCTTGGTGAGACAAAGGAAAAAATCGAACACCAATTAGGGGTTGCAAAACGAACATCCCTCAATGAGTATGAGACAAATTGGCATACTTACCATAACCATTACCGAAATTTCTTTATGGTGATGTATGATAAAAATAATCAAGCTGCCGGATTATATACGAACCAAGATGTCATCTCCTCTAAAAATGGGATAAGGCTGGGAACCCCGAAAGAAACAGTCCGCACTACTCTCGGTGCCCCATTAACCAACATTCAAAAAGGCATGGTAATTTATCAACTTGAAAAAGATAGCGATTATGATGTCTTCTTGATTGATAAAATGTATGTCACTATTTTTTACGATAAACACAAGGGTAATACTGTTACTGCAATGCAGCTCATTAGGAAAGATTTCGAACAAAGTAAGACAGGTTTGTATACAAAAGCGAGCCCAAAATTAGAAGAAGGATTTGAGTATCAATTATTCGATTTAACGAATGCAGCGCGGGTTCAACACCAGCTTCCGATTCTATCGTGGGATGAGCATGTCAGAGAAACTGCGCGAAAACACAGTACGGATATGGCGGTCCATCATTATTTTGACCACACTAACCTGAAAGGCCAATCCCCATTTGACCGTATGAAGGAAGACCAGATCATCTTTTATTTGGCCGGAGAAAACCTTGCTTACGGACAGTTTAGCAGCATCTTCGCGCACGAAGGTTTAATGAACTCACTCGGTCACCGGGAAAATATATTGAAAAAAGGGTATAAGTATTTAGGTGTGGGTGTGGCTTTTAATAACCAGTCACAGCCTTACTATACCGAAAACTTTTATGCGAAATAATTGGAAGTCCCCTGATGGAATTAGGATTTTCAAATAGGATACATTATATACGAGCCATTTTTTTATCGGCTCCAAACTTCATTCGGGAGTGATGTATCTTGGCTAGAAACAAACTGTTGGTTCCTGGTGCAGACAATGCTCTTGATCAAATGAAGGAAGAAATCGCTGGTGAGTTTGGCGTTCAGCTTGGTGCTGACACGACGGCACGGGCCAATGGTTCAGTCGGCGGCGAAATGACGAAACGCCTAGTCGCTCTTGGTGAACAAGCAATGAAAAAACAGCAATAAAGTGAAAGGATCAGCCCTTTTCTTATGGGGTTGATCCTTTTGTGTTTTGCCTTTATCTTGATTATGGCTGCCTTTATAAATTGTCAAACTGACGGCTGCTGGTTCGAATACATATATTCTCGTGTCCAAGGAATAGAATTGTTTATTCCCTTTGTGAAGATAAATTGACTCAGATCAATATTTCCAGTTTGGAACGAAGCGGAACAAGCATTAAGATATAGCCGCCACATTCGGATAAACCGCTCATCTTTTGTTTTTTTAATTTCTTCTAAGGCATTTTCAAAATTATCCGCCCAAATCTCTAATGTTCTTGCATAATGTCGTCGTAAGTTTTCATAATCAATTAAATGGAAGTGGTTTTCTGAAATATGATTCACAAGTTCGCTCCAGGAGGGAACATATCCCCCGGGAAAAATGTACTTGTCTATCCAAGCATTCGTGGCTCCTTCCTGCGGAGAGGTAATCGAGTGGAGAACAGACAGGCCTCCATCTGTCAGCAATTCACGTACGGTTTGAAAATAGTCCAATAAATGATCTTTGCCGACATGCTCCAGCATTCCGACACTAACGATACGATCAAACTCCTGCTTTTTTAACTCACGATAATCCATTAATTGTACCTCTACTACATCTGTTAATTGCTCCTTCTTGATCCGCTTCTGGATTTGGGCATACTGTTCCTCTGATAAAGTGATACCCGTCGCTTTTACCCCATATCGTTTGGCAGCTGTTATCATTAATTCACCCCAACCGCAACCGATATCTAACAGCCTATGCCCCTTCTGAAGGTTTAATTTTTTAAGAATATGGGCGACTTTATTTTGCTGCGCCGTCTTGAGAGAATCCTCGGGAGTTCTAAAGTAGGCACAGGAATAAGTCATGGTGTCATCGAGCCACAGCTTATAAAAGTCATTCCCAATATCATAGTGAAAGGAAATATTTTCTTTGCTCCGCTTTGTGGTATTGGAGATTTTTTTCAACAGTTTGCTGGTAAACTTACTATTGCCGAGAAATCCTTCTTGGCTTCGATACATGGAAGCCACCGCTTCCTTCAGGTCTCCTTCCACTTCAATGATTCCATCCATATAGGCTTCACCAAAAGTCATCGTAGGATCTTGGAGCAAATCCCCTTTTGGGATGACATCATGGAAACGGAGATGAAACAGTGGTTCACCCTCCCCGTACTCGACCGTCTCACCATCCCAAAAGGTGATGTGAACAGGGTCTGAAAAGGCCTTTTTCAGCAATGTTTTATAGAACAGTTTATCAATCATTTTTACACCTCTAAAGCATCGATAATGATTTACTATCTCATTTTAGCTTTAACTATTTCGGATTACAAAAATTTTGTATCTAGAAATAATTTGACCCTAGTCCACCGATATGATGTAAAAAAAGCTGACCTAAAAAGTCATTTTTCAACGACTATTTGGGTCAGCTCCCTGTTACGATTTAAATTCATTTTTTATATCTTGAATCAGTTCATTTACTAAGCCTTCTTGATAGCCGGCCTTTTTTCGCTCTATAAGAGCATTCACTACTTCAACTAGTTCTGGTGATGTGATGGACTCCATTTTGACAATTCGAGCGGAAATATCTTCGTCTGAAATCGTTTTTTCGTATGATTCAACATCCATCCTCCAGTAGAAAACCTGTTCCTGATAACGATTTTTAAGTCGCTGCGCCATGGCGATCCCTTCCGGATCAAGGTCACCGGAATAGTAAAGCCGACAACCTGCTTCTACTAATAAATCCAACACCACCCAACTGGCGGTCCGAAATTGACCATGGGTACAGATAACCGGTGCATAGGCGACCTCATCGACAATTGTCGAACAGACACTTGAATTTTCGATCACCCAAATCGTGTTTCCTTTAACAGGCCAGATTCTCTTTATTTTTAACAATTCTTTCATCGGGACGTTTAAAACAGTACCCGTTTCCGCGGCGGCTTTCCATACCGGGTGCAGCCCCGTCTCCCCTTCCGCCACTAATCCACGGCAGGAAACGAAACTCCATAAGTCATCCCTCATCAGCCCGTAACAGCCTAATAATTCATTTAGTTCCTCCGTTGTTTTTGGCATTCCCGGTTCACGGAGCCCTTTAACCTGCTGATCTACCTGCATACAATAAACAAGCAACTTCCCTGCTAGTTGATGATGGTCAAAAAAATGGGGATTTCCCGTAGTTCGTTGCGCGAAAAGCGGCAGTCTTTCATACTTCTTATGTTGATATGAAAGATCGTGAAAGGCTGTAAAAACGATACTTAATTTATCGAATAAGCCCACAGGATCCTGCCTGTAAAACGACCAAATCCAGCGGGAGTCCGCAGGCTTAGACTGAATCCAGTCCCACCACCAGCTCCCTTCAGGATGTTTCATTCTTAAAGCTTGGAAAAATTGCCTTTCCCTTTCTTCCTCCGCGTTACTTTCCTCGCTCTTCGTTACGATCGATTCACCTAGCACCCTTTCTAACAATTCTACTAGAGTATACTCTGTAAAACCGGTCTGGGCTAATTCTTTTTCAAAGGAAAGTAATGAAACTTTTCCTTTTTCTAAAATGGTTTCGACCGGCTGACCTAAAAAGCCAGCAATCGATTCCACTTCTTCGTCTGTAAAGGATTGGATATTGACAGTGCCGCCAACTCGACCAAGAGAGCGATATTTTTCCTTAAAGAGGGTAAATAGCTTCAGAAAACCAGGCTCTTCCTTAAACACCCGCACTTTGTCACTCATTGGTTGCCAGCTCCAGGGCGGGGTCCTCATCGACAACAAACGTCCGCTGTTTCCCATCCCATTGATAGCGAATTACCGTGACAAAGTCTGCGTTCTTTGGCCGGACTAATTCACAAATGGATAGACTCGAGATGGTATCATAGTCCCCCCATAAGCTTTGAGAGTTCATGATATAGTTAAAACCAAGCTGTTCCACCACTTCAAACATGTCGCGGATATTGTTCTCATCAACTCCCGCAAAGGCTTCATCAAGTGAGATAATATAGGGTGCCATTGGACCGGCTTCCTTATAACGTGAATAGGCAGCCGTAAATAATGGAATGTACATCGCCATGGCCTTTTCGCCCCCACTAAATTTAAAGAAAGCAGTATTGGTCAATTCTCGTTTCGGCTCATTTACCCGCTTGTACGAAAGAACAAACGTGAACCATTTTCGGTAATCCAATACTTCTTTTAACACTTGATGGAGTGTTGTTCCTTCATTCCGTAACTGAATCAACTCTTTTGCCTTGGCTATTCTTGATTGGAAATGTCTTGTAATCCGGCTTAAGTCATCCTCATTCAGAAATTTACTATTCCGCTGCAGCAACTTCACTAGATCTTTTGTGTCCATTTCTTGTTCAGATTCGGCTGTTAATGGTTTCCATGCAATGGAAAAGGTTAATCCGGATGAGCTATCACGGCTTTCCATGATTTTATCCATCTCGTTCACCCATTTTTCCGCCCGCTTGATCCGGTTTCTTAAGATAACGCCAACAGTATTCACGATGATATCCTCATAAAGCTGGCGGTCTTGTTCATCGAGCCAGCCTTTTTGATCCTCCAGTTCCTTCTCCAGTGAAGTGAACACATAATAGGGACTCACCCGTTGGCCTTTATATTCCATCATAATCAAGCGGCGGCTTTTAAATTGATTCCATTCCGTGATAAACGGCTCATAGTAGTCGCTCCAATCCTTTGCGAACCACTCTGGACGTTCGGGTTCTTCCGAATATTCAAACATCCTGTACTCGGTTAAAAATAGCTGTTCATTCATAAACGCCTTTGTCAATTGTTCATTTAACTTCGAACGGTCATACTTTGCTAAAATCGATTCCAGCTGGCTGACGATTTTTTCAGGATTGATCTCCTCGACTTCTACAAAACCACGGCCGACTTCTGCCCTCACCATTCGTTCCCACTCCGCAGCCATACTTGCCCAGAAATCGGCACTTGTCCTGGCTAGTGCTAACTCTTTTTGACATGTCTGTTGGTCTGCTTTCTTTTGCGGAATGGATTTAAGCAAGAGGCGGATGCCAGCTTCTACTTCTGTAAGTTCGCGTTGTACTTGTTGAATCCGCAGTCTTACCTCTTCAATCCCTTTCAATTTCAACTGCTCTTCAATCGAAGTAATTTCTGCTCGTTCCTTTTGCAGCTGCGACTCTTTGACGTTTTGATCCCCTTTCAGCTCGTCCAATTCCGTTTCGATTTCACTCAAGCGATGCTGTAAATCTTCGCTTCTTTTCCGGGTAAATGTACATTTTTGGAATAGATCCCTAAGGCTGTATAGATGATCACGATAGTGTTTGGCCGCGATTAGGGCTTGTCCTAAAGCTTCTTTTGTTAAAGAAATATGCAGCTGGCTGCCTTCTTGGTGAAGCTTGAGCTTAATGGCTTGGAGTTGTCCGTGTACCTGTTTCCAGCGCTCATCCAGCTGCAATTGCAGCTTTTTCTGTTCCTCCAATTGGTGGCCGGTCTTTTCAATTTGAATATTTACATCACTTAGGGTTTGATCTGTCGGCATCGTTTGCTTCCATACTTCTGCCTCCCGGAGATCTTCATCGTATTCTCGCAGGCGATTGGCTAACTCCTCCAACTCTAATTGGATTTGTTCAATATGCTCCTCCCATTCCTTGATTCTTTCCTGCTGGTATCGTTTGCGCGATGTACGGCCAATATATTTGGATGGTCCTTCATTTGGAGCATGTCCTAGTAAACAACCAAGAGAATACGTGCCATCGATATCGACATGAAAACCGGATCCATCTTGTTCCAGGGAGATGCTTCGTAGCACTTCGTCAACCTGTTTGTTCGAAATAAGGCTGTCTTCCTCTACATCTGGGCGCAAATAATCCGCTAACGTATAGCCAAGCAATTGCGGATTGGGCTTGATTACCCGGTCATGTGTTGGGGCAAGGGATTGTTCCGTGATTAAGCTGTCCAATACACCCGTTTGTTTTAAAGCTGCTTCAATCCGTTCTTTCTGTTCTTCGGTCACATGGTCTTGAAATTCAACCGCAGCATAAAACGGAATAAACGCTTGTTTTTCTTTACGGAGCTGTTCACGAAAGACCTCTGTATCCTTTGCCCGTTCAGGATTAGGCATCTTCAACGTTTTCCAGTAATCAAGCTCTGCCTGAGCCGCTTTCATTTCCTGCTTTTTGTCTTGTTTTTCATTCTCCACTAACTTTTTCTTCGTACTTTTATCAGTAATATATTCATTAATCGCCGCAAAGAGTATTTCCCGAACTTGGTCGTAGCGATTTTCTTCATATAAACCTTCCAGGGCACGGGCCATTTGTTGGCGGCACTCATTTGAAAAAACAAGCTGTGGATGCTCTTCCATCCATGAAAAGACATGATCCTCGAGCATTTGCTTTTCTTCGGTAAACCATTCCATTAAATGATCGAGATTTTTTCGTAATTCATCCACTTCTCTCTTTTTCTCAGATGATTGCCGTTGCAGTATGTCGTGCTCTTCAGTCAGGCGATTTTCTTCATCTGCGATTTGGTTTAAATGGGTTAGTAACTGTTCATGACCGCCAATCTCTTGAAGCCAGACGGAGAAATCAAATTCTTCCTGCTGATGGCGTTTGAAGTCAGCAACATTTACCTCATGCTGGAAAAAAGCTGCCTCTTCCGCATCAAATTGTAATTCCTCCAATACATCCTCCATTTCCCTTCCATACTGGCTTATCTCGTTGTGACTTTGCTCCCGTTCCTGCCAAAGACGGTTATATTGGCCATTTTTATGCTCCCATTTCTTTTGTATTGATTCAATCTCACTTTTCAATGTTCGCGCGTTTTCGATTTTCTTGCGCTTATCTTCTTCTAGATTCCAAACCTCATGTCGCTCCAGCCGTTTTTTTTCCGCTTCGGCCACTTCTTTTTGCTGGGCAAATGTACGTTCCTGTTCCTCTTGCTGTTGAATTTCCTGCGCCAACTCTTCGACCTGGGCCGCTAATCTATGTACTTGCCGATCGGCCTCCGTATATCTTTTTAAAGCATTCTGCCACTTTACTGCCCTTTCTGCCAATATATATTGGTTATACGCATGATATTGATGAACCAATCTTGAGCTGGAGGCAAATTCCCGTTCCAGCTGTTCCAACTGCTGCTGGGTTTGATCCATACTTTCAATCGTATCTGATAGATGGCGGAGTTCATCATCGGTCAAAGGCGGCAGGGCCGATTCTAATATTTCATAAATGACGGTTGGTTTAAAATCTTTGGAGAGTTTTGGACTTCGTAATTGAATTAACAGTTTGATTAAGTCTTCATAGGCTTCGGTTGATTGAAACCCAAATATATATTTATTTACAAGCTCCATGTATTCACGCTGGGTATGAACGACATAGCCGCCATCACCGATGCGATTTTCCAGTTCTTTCGCGGAAAAAGGTACCCGGTCTCCGAGCTGAGAATGGGCCAGTTCAAAATCATCTCCGATTCTCCGATTATCCGTTATTACAAAATACCAGGACTTAATCCCTTTATGCCTTTTGGCCTGCATGCCAATCCCTGTCGTAATATAGCGCGCAACACCTGGTTTTTTATACTCGATAAACAGATAACCCGTACGCTCATCGCGGTCCACAACCTCTTTTTCTCCGAGCAGATAATCCTCCATTCTCCGGGCCTTTGATCCAAAGGGATCGAGGCGGTCAGGAG
Organism: Bacillus renqingensis; assembly: GCF_016464375.1. Taxonomy (GTDB): domain Bacteria; phylum Bacillota; class Bacilli; order Bacillales; family Cytobacillaceae; genus Neobacillus; species Neobacillus renqingensis. The sequence continues at coordinate 36,020 of NZ_JADDIU010000028.1, read as the reverse complement.
TTTTTTTCCCATCCAACAATACGGGAAGGAAACTTTGCATCGTTACTGATTTTCCCGAGCCGTTTGTCCCGCGAAGGAGCAGCTTGCCATCAGCAAAATGGAAAATCTCATCATCGTAATACCAAAAATTCAATAATCCCGCTCGGTTCATCATCCATTTTGCTTCTGTCATGATTCCATTCCTCCTGTTTGAAAATCAGCGGGGTATTCACCCGTCATGACCCCAACTAATGATTGAATCCGGATAATGGAAGTCGCGCTCTCCACTTCTACCATCATCCAATCCTTCATGGCACGAATCAACTCGACGCGGATTCCAGTTGTATTCATGTCGCGAAAATACTTCGCCCAGCCTGCCCCCTTTTGCCTGCGCAAATCATCAATGATCTGTTCGAATTCTCCTTCTGTCAGCAGTATCTCGCCGTTTTCGTTTGCCTTAAACCGCTCAGGCTGTTCATGGATATACTTTGATAACTGCAGGATGATATCGGTAGATGCCTTCGTATTCGGAAAGGTCTGCTGGTACTGCTTTGGCTCGGCAATCGATAAAAAGGCGGTATTTTTATAGACATGAAGCTTATAATCACTGTGCCTTTCAATATCCTCAGCTAATCGATTACGATAGTTCCGGATATAGAGAAAATCAGGATCCTGCTGATCGCGTCGTCGTAATCCCGGTGAAAAGAAAAGCTTGCGGTACACCCGCTTCCTTCGTTCATCCTCTTGATTTAGCTTCCAATCGTCTGTCAGTAGTTCGCTCCAATGCTGGTAACTTGAAAAATCATCCGGATAGGTTCTCATGAAATAGCGGCTATAAATGGTAGCTTCATATAGAACTTCCTGTTCTTCATTTTGGTCAAAGCGGTTAATATCCCCATCAATCGTTCGAATCAGCTGAAATTCCATTAATATTTTTACGGCTCTGATTAAGGATTTTCGATGGGAATAGAGCGTCCAGTCAAGCGGAAAATCCCCTGGATAATCTGATTGAATCTCCTGACACAGTTCTGAAAGCAGAAATTGTTCATCTACGGCCTTCCCTTCTAAAAAGGAAAGGGCACAGCAAAAGATCGCATAATCCATCGGCTCTTGAAAATCTTGAATCCCCATCCAGGCTTCAGGTTCAACCGGTATTTTTTCTAGTTTGATAAAGTGTTGGTGAACAAGCAGGCGGAGGCCAAACTTTTCATCCAAATAACGTCTCAGGACTTTCTCCCGCTCGCGGATGAGCTGATACCATTCCGGCTGCTCGGCACGTACAATCCAGTAATGATGAAATAATATATCTAGACCTTGTATAGCCTTTTCATCGAATAATTGTGTCTGCTCCATTTCATCACCCCATCTCCTCGAACATGAATGTAGCATCCGGCATTCGTAAATTTCCATCCTCTGCTTTTAACGTGATGGTTTTCTCCTTATCCAGGATAACCTTTACGCGAAACCCATAATCCGTCTTAACAACCTGATCTTTGTTCGCCATTGATTTTCCAATCCAGCTTAATAACACCTTGCGGATGAATGGTTCTACTGTCGAAAGCTCCGAGAGCGTCATTTTGCCCTGGTTCATATGTTTTTCTATTAACCTTTTTTCCTGGTCTCTTTCCATTAAATATTGCTTTTGCTGCTGCTTTTTTCGTTTTTCATTGGAGGAAAACGCTCCCGGTTTTGTTTTCTCGCGGTACCGAACGGTTCGCGGTTTTATCGTTAATTCCGTTGGTGCCTCGTCCCATGTATCGACGTGGAGGTTTTCGGTTGTTGCTTCCTCCAGCTGGAGATGCTGAATTGTCATCGAGCCAAAAACAACAGCCGATAATTTATGCGCTTCTTCTCTATCCGTGCAGCTTACAAACCATTTAGCGAGTTGTAGGTAGTCCTTTTTTCGGCTACGAAAATGCTGCTGCCTTTCTCCAATACGCTGGACGTACCTGGTCATTCGGCGGATCATTTCATTTGTCTGCCACTGCAGGATATCTAGTTCACTTTGCTGTGTGGCTGATCCTAAGAACCATTGTCTGAGAGACAACCAATATTCTTCAAATTCAGTAAGCCAGTCGGCGGCTGATGATGAAAGATCCTCAAGACGGGGGATCGCCCCACGGTGCTCGATTAATTTTTGGAAAAAAGGCTGCATTCGTTCCGAGGTTAATTCTGTTAATAATTGTTGAATTTGCAGGGATGTTTTTTGCAATGATACGATAAAATCCCGTAAATAGGTGGTAAACTGATTTTTATAGACTAGAAACGCTTCGGTCTGCATGCGTTGATCTGTTTGTTCGCTATTAATATAAGCGATATAATCAGCTGTACTTGTGCGAATGGTTTGAAAATAGCGAAATACATCCTCCCACATACGCATGGATTCTTCTGCTGATTTGGGTAAATCGTCTTCAAGCTCCTTTTGCAGGGTTGCTAACGCTTGGAACAGCCGGTCGAATTGCGACCGTTCCAGCGATCCTTGGAACGTATCGCCTAGTTTTTCGAGGTTGACAATCATTCTTTCAATCTCCACCGTGTATGGTGTACATTGATAGCGAAACCTTTTCTTCTTATATTCTTCAATCGTTTTGGCGTTGGTCATATCTTGCCTTGCGATTAGATTATTCCATTTTACTAGCTGTGCCAATTGTTGATGAAGCTGTTCCTCTTGATAGTCAGCAAAGCTCGGAATCGCACGCATATAATCCAATATTTCTTCCGGCGCAATAAAATCTCTCATTCTCTCATGTTGATGGTAAAAATAGCGAAGAATCGTCCGATAATGCGCGGCTGAATCCGCTGTTAAATAACTTGCTTCGATTACTTTTTTCATCGTTGAATCCAATGGTCATCATCCTAATTTTATCTATTACTACCATTATAGTAAATCAAAAGCAAGATTTATATAGAAAAATTTAGGGTCAGATCCCCGCTAGCCTGTTTGCTTTATAGAGCAGAGGTCTGACCTTTTAGATTCGTCTCTTATGGCAGGTAGTTTATTTTTTCTTTTATAGGAGTGCGCGGCTTTGCTTCTGGGACTTCCTCGGGATAGCCAACGGCAAGAATGCCTAGCAAATCATAATTTTCGGGTACCTGCAACAACTTACGATTATTTCCTGAAATGCCAATCGACGACCAAAAGGTTCCCACTCCCTCTGACCATGCGGCTAAATTAAAGTTTTGGATAAAACAGGCGGTGGCTGCCGCATTTTCTTCCGTTTCAACTTTGGTTGCCCCATGCCTGGACAATACGGCCATGACGGTCGGTGCATTTCCAAAGTTTGTTTTATGGTTTAACTTTTTCCTTGTTTCTTGCCCAATATAATAAATTTCCCATGGCTCCGTCATCCGATGATTAGGTGCCATAGCGGCAGCTTCTAGCCATCGAAGAATGAGGTTTTCATCAACCGCATCTCCTTTAAATTTTTTAATAGTACGCCGTGATTTTATCACATCAATTATGTTCAAGCTTTCTTCCTCCTCTAAACCGTTTCTTTCCATTATAATATCATATGACACGCAAGCCAATTATGGAGCATCAAATAACGGGCCGGGGTTCTTATCCTATCCCGAATCTATCATGCTGCTGAATTTTTTTAAAAAAAAGGATGAGATCAAATAAAATGGAAACAAAACACCCTCTTTTGTCTTTCGAATTTGCTGATTCGAATGGGAAAATAAGACCGCAAACATTTCAAAATCCACTCAAGGTAATTGTTGCACATGAAATTACTGACGTACTTCCTTGCTTTCAACTCGTACAGGATATGGTCGACGACGGTTATTATGCAGCTGGATTTTTATCCTACGAAAGTGCCCCTGCCTTCGATCCTGCCTATCGAGTAAAGGACGGAACGACTGTGCCTCTCCTTTGGTTTGGGATTTTTTCAGAACCCTTAGAACAGCCGCTTAGCAGTACCGGGCCCTTTCAACAAACGGAATGGAAGCCTTCCGTAAGTATGGATGAATACAATAGGTCCATTTCGTCAATTAAACAAGCAATCGAATGTGGTGAAACGTACCAGACTAATTATACGATTCGTCTGAATTCCCACTTTCAAGGTGATGATATCGCTTTTTTTGAAAAAATGAAAAAGGCCCAGGCTTCCAATTATTGTGCCTATATTCATACAGGTGAACATCGTATTTTATCCGCTTCACCCGAACTGTTTTTTCACCTAAAAGATGACGTCATTACTACAAGGCCAATGAAAGGAACGGTAAAAAGAGGAAAAACATCTACGGAGGATGAAGAGAATGCCAGCTGGCTTTACCATTCAGAGAAAAACCGTGCAGAAAATCTGATGATTGTAGATCTGCTAAGAAATGACTTAGGCTTGATCGCTGAGCCAGGGACTGTTTCTGTACCAAAACTGTTTGAAATTGAACGATATCCTACTGTTCACCAAATGACCTCAACCATTACGGCAAAGGTTTCAGCAAAGGTTTCATTAGTGGATATCTTTAAAGCACTGTTTCCTTGTGGCTCGATTACAGGTGCCCCAAAGATTAGTACGATGAGGATCATATCAGAATTAGAAACAGCACCGCGCGGAGTTTACTGTGGGGCAATTGGTTTTATTACTCCTGACCATGAAGCGATATTTAACGTACCGATTAGAACGGTATTGATTGAACATCATTCAGGAAAAGCAGTCTATGGAGTTGGCGGTGGAATTACGTGGGATTCCACTGCTGAAGGAGAATACCAAGAAATCCTTACGAAAGCAAAATTACTTGAAGAAAACAGACCGGAATTTCAATTGCTGGAAAGCTTGTTATTAGAAGAAGGGGACTATTTTTTGTTGGAAGAGCATCTTCTTCGCTTGAAAAGATCAGCTCGTTATTTTGACTTTAGCTGTAATCTGGCTAATGTAAAAAAAGAATTATTGGAGTTTTCCAGCCAGCACGCCACCGGTCGGTTGAAAGTTCGACTCATGCTTGCACGGAACGGTGATATCACGATTCAGGGGAATTTTATTTCAAAACAGGCTCAGGTTTTGCCAGTTATCCTAGCAAACAAACCGCTTAAAAAGGAGAATCCATTCTTATACCATAAGACAACACATCGTGAAGTCTATTCACAATTTCAATTTCATAAACCAGCCGATGTTTTTGATGTGCTCCTTTGGAATGAGGAAGGGGAGCTGACGGAATTTACAAACGGAAACGTTGTCCTTGAAATAGATGGGCAATTGTGGACACCACCTGTAAGCACTGGTTTATTAGCAGGAACCTTCCGGGAAATGCTCCTAAACAACGGAGAAATTCATGAAAAAACAGTAACCTTACAAGACTTACAAAAAAGCACGAAAATCTGGTTCATCAATAGTATACGAAAATGGGTTGAGGTCCAATTTAAGTAGCATGGGAACGGTTCTTTCGCTCCTTCTCAGGAGGCGAAAAAACCGTCCCTTTTGCTTTATTTTTCTGCTGATGGTTTAGCTCTTTTGATAAAGAAGGCGAGAAGCAAAGCCACTATAGCAATTCCTGTCGCTACTACAAAGGCGTCGTTAATTCCGCTGATGGTTGCTTCTTTTACCGCTTCACCATAAACGGTCGTGGTGGCAAGCATTTGTCCTTTTTGGACAGGGAGACCGGCCATTGCAGCAATCCCGTGCCCCAGCTCTGTTAGTTTATTGGCCAGATAGGGGTTGGCACTGGTTATCACATTTGAATAATTAGCTGAATGAAAATCACTTCTAGTCGTCATAACGGTAACAAGAAAGGCAGTTCCAAGACTTCCAGCAACCGTCCTTGCCGTGTTCGAGGCAGATGTTCCATGTCCTGCCAATCGTAATGGCAGCTGATTCATTCCTTCCGTTTGAACCGTCATCGATAAAAAGGACATACCAAACATTCGCATCACATAAAGCAGCATAATATATCCATAGGAGGTCGATATGGTTAATTTCGTAAATTGCCATGTCGTTATGACCGTTATAATCAGTCCAAAAACGGCAAGCCAGCGTGCTCCCATTCGATCAAACAACCTTCCGGAAATCGGCATCATGATCGCCATGACAATCGCTCCTGGAAGCATTAATAGACCAGAATCAAGAGCGGTAAATCCACGAATATTTTGCAGGTAAATCGGCAGTAAGAGCATGGCGGCAAACATCGCCATATTAATAATCATCCCAATGACTGTGGTTAGTGCAAAGATATCGTATTTAAACACACGCAATTCAAGCATCGGCTCATCTGTTGTTAATTCGCGCCAAATAAAGATGATTAATCCAATCGCACCGATGATTAGTGAAACCCTTACATCTGTACTTTCCCAGCCGTTATTCCCTGCTTCACTAAAGCCGTAAAGTAGAAATCCTAACCCGATCGTTGAAAAGATGAACCCTAAAGTATCAAATTTTGGCTTTTTTATTTCTGTTACATCTACCATCCAGGCAACGGATAGAATTATGGACAGAATTCCAAATGGGATAACAAGATCGAATAGCATGCGCCAAGAATAGTGTCCAATCAACCATCCAGAAAGGGTTGGACCGATAGCCGGTGCAAACATGATAGCGACACCCATAAGTCCCATTGCTGCACCCCGCTTTTCAGGAGGATAGATGGTTAAAAATACGGTCATTAACAGCGGCATGATGATACCCGCGCCCGCTGCCTGGACAATCCTTCCCAACATTAAGAGTGAAAAGGTGGTGGAAACGGAACAAATAACGGACCCCAAGGTAAAGGAAAAAACAGCAAAAATAAATAATTTCCTTGTTCCAAGTCTAGCCGTCAAAAAGGCGGTAATCGGAATAACGATTCCATTTGTCAGCATATACCCTGTTGAAAGCCATTGGACCGTACTTGCGGATACGCTCAAATCATTCATTATGTGCGGGATTGCCACATTCAGTAATGTTTGATTTAAGATTGCGACAAATGCTCCCAGCATCATCGCTATAATAACTTTTCCTCTTTTTCCCTCAAATTGCTCAGCTTTAACGGAAGCGGAGGGCGTTTTCCTAGTTTTTTCTTCTTCCTCTATAGTTGAAGTTGGGACAACCTGTTCCGGACGATCTTCCGGCAAGCTCGATGTTTCTTGCTGTAACCCTTTTTTATTTCGTTTTTTAAACCTAATATTGACAAAAATTAGAAGGAGGACCGATATGAGAATATAACCTGCGATATATATTGACATGTTATCACCTACTTATGAATTCGCACTGTCACATTCATACCAGGAACTAACCTTTCTCCGTAATGATCAATCGAAATTTTCACAGGAATCACTTGCGTTTCTTTCGTGTAATTTCCTGAAGCATTATTTTTTGGTAAAAGGGAGAAAGTACCGGCAGTGGCTAATCCAATTTCTTGAACCTTTCCGTTTAAAGTAACATTAGGGAAAGCATCTACATAAATATCTACATCCTGGCCGGTTTTGACATCATTAAGTTCCGTTTCTTCGATATTGGCGGTTACCCAAAGATGGTCCAGATCATAGCTGATGGCAAGCGGTGTTCCTGCAGCCACCATCGTATTCTTTACTGCATTTGTTTGAACAACTGTTCCGTCTGCGGGCGCTTTAATATCCATATTAGTTACCCCTCTATCTCCAATCATTTCAACGGTACCAATCGTTTCATCCTTGGCAAATGTATCCCCGGTATTTCCTTTCCAATTAATCAGTTTTCCGTTTGCAGGAGCGGCAATAGTCACTTGCTGACCGGAAATCTGGGCGTTATCGGTAGATAAATAGTTTTCAGCTTGATTGAAGTAATAATAACCTGTAAAACCTCCTCCGACCAAGATAATCAGTATAATAACATTCATGATAATCATACGTTTTGCGTTCATAAATAATTCTTTCCTCCTATTCGCTCAAAATATTTTGTATTTGCTTGTGAATCCGTAACAAATGTTGAATATCTTCTTCGGGCATTTGTTTAATCTTTTTCAATTTTTCCACTAATAATGATTCATCTGAAACAACCTGCTTGAGTTTTGATTCGCCATTTTCCGATAAGCGAATCGTAATGGCACGTCGATCATGTGGCATCGTATGACGTTCCACAAGATTGTTTTGCACTAATCGATCGACTACCCCGCTTACCGTACTATTTGTTAGTTTAAGATTGTCAGCCAATTCAGCCAATCCAATATTTGGATGGGATGCAATTTTGTATAAAGCCTTCAGCTGTACAATGGTTAATCCATTTTTGGCAGCATCTTGTTTTGAAATTTTATAGAGAAGCTTATTGATGGCTGAAAATGAATTTAGAATCTCACTATTAAAGGCAGTTTTCACTCAACTCCCTCCTATGAAAAAATATTTGATATACGAATATTTCGTGCACGAAATATTTAGCGTTGTTTATTTTACATACTTTTATATGATGTGTCAATTAATAAAATTTATCCTCTGAGCCATCCTAATTGAAATTTATTCTTTTACAAAATGAGGAATCTCCCGCCAAGCCACCTGCACGGTGTTAGCGGGAGTCGTTCAAACGAGCTTATGGGCATACCATTTCTTCCCTTTGAACCTGGCTGCAAAGACGATCCCTCTTGCCCCCCATTCCACAATCATAGCTACCCAGACACCGATAATCCCAAATCCAAAGGTAATTCCTAAAATATAACCAAGTACGACTCTTAGCAGCCACATCGACAGTAATGAAGCGATGGATGTAAAGCTTGAATCTCCAGCCGCCCGTAAGGCAGACGGCATAATAAAGCTTGGTGGCCACAGAATCGGCTGAGCAATGGCAGAGATTAAAATCAGGGTAAAGATCGTCGGGATAATTTCAGCGGGTGGATGGAACATCTTGATCAATAACGGGAAAAACGGCAATAATAAAGCCGATGTAACAACAAACAGCAGCGACGAAAGTCCAATCACCGACTTAACGAATTTCCTGGCGTCTTCTATATTCCTTCGCCCGATACATTGACCCACAATCGTTACAATAGCAATGCTCAGCGCATTAGGCCCGATTTGAAATAACAAGGCAATCGAATTACCGATGGCATATGCCGTCATTGCCATGGTTCCTAATTGGACAATAAACGTCTGCGTTAGCAGCTTTCCCCCATTGAAAAATATCTGTTCTGCGGCAAAGGGAAGACCGATAAACATCACTTTCTTTATAATGGAAAAATTAATTTTTAGTGCATCTTTCAGATGGAAATGGATCATTTCATTGTCCTTCATGATATAAAATATGGAGGCGCCCATCCCCAATAGTCTTGCAGAAATAGTAGAAATCACAAGTCCTTTTACACCCATATGAAAAACCGTAATGAGCAAAACATTTAGGCCCGTATTCGTTAAATTCATCAATAACGATAATTTCAGGCATGGTTTCGTCTCGCCTATGCCTCTCAATGCGCCTGTCACCGCTTGAAAAATAGCCATAAATGGATAGGAAATACTACTACCGATTAGATAGATCTTGGCATTTTGCAGCACATCAGCTTCCGCTTTTCCAAATAGCAGATTTAAGGTAGGCGTATGAAATAGGATGACAAGCACACTTAGCAGTATAGAAAATATGGTTACAGCAGAAATTGCTTGTGTGGCTGTTTTGGATACCATTTTCATGTTCCCGCTGCCCTTATATTGTGCCACAATCACAGTACCGCCTGTTGCAACAGCAATAAAGACATTGACTAAGAAAATATTCAATGAATCTACCATACTCACTGCACTAACGGCAGCTACTCCCGCTGAACTGATCATGGCTGTATTTAATAAACTCATTAATATTAAAAACGCTTGGTCAACAAATAAGGGAATGATGATTGAAATCATTTTCTTGTAATCTAGTGATTCCCCGGTAAAATACTTATCTAATAAATAAATCGTTTTATGCTTGATTTTCAGTCTTATGTTATTCATTATGGTTCACTTCTTTAATGGTTTTGTCGATTCATTACGTAAGCAACAGGAATTATTATACCACGATTACGTAGAGATAACAGAGCAATTTAGAGGATTTATAATAGAGTACCGGCATGTAGAAGTTTTGGTTATGAACATTGGAAAATGCACGCCTGTTACCTATGAAGCAGGGATAAAGATTGACTGAGGTTCTTTAGTGTATATAGTCTTGCCGAAAAGATGAATAAATCATTATAATTTCTATTTACATATTCATCAATAATGTCAATTCCCTTTTTAAATTGATCAACTAAATAATGTGTATACTTTCCATCCCAATCAAATTGATTGATTCTATGGAGTTCATCCGCAATAATCTGAAACTTAAAATCCTCGATAATAAGTTTAATCTGATACACTTTATCTGTATTCGAACGGAAACTGTTTTTATTTTCATGATTTTCATGGACGAATTTTATAAAATAATCAATATTATCAGCCAACAAATTCGCCTTTTGCATGTCGAAGTTCATTTTTTCCTCTCCTTACTGTTCAAAAATTATAAACGGTATTAAGGAAAGTGTATGTTTTGAAACGATATTGTAAAACAAATAAAGACAAATAGGCGGCACCCTATTCGTCTTATTTGTAGTCATAGAATTTATATCATTCGACTTTGAGAATTGACCAAGGCGCCTTGCGCTTTTCTAATCAATAATGTTAATCTGATAGTGTTTGAGCCAATGATTGATTTGAATAAGGTGAGCCATTAGCTGTGGACCGGTCATCAGCTGGCCGAACCAGGGAGTTTTGAACGAGGAACCGTCTGTGTCGATAATCTCTTGGACTTTCTGTTTGGAAACTAATTCAAGTATCGGCGATGTTTTGTCATCAAGGACGGTATTCAGTTTATGTTTTACAAGATTCAGATATTGCGGGTGATGGGTCTTTGGATAAGGGCTTTTCTTACGGTATAAAATATCATCCGGAAGAACACCTTCCAGTGCCTTTCGTAAAATCCCTTTCTCCTGACCATTAAGCATTTTCATCTCCCATGGGATGTTCCAAGCATATTCTACGAGACGGTGATCCGCAAAAGGAACCCGCACTTCCAAACTTGCGCCCATGCTCATTCGATCTTTTCTATCTAATAATGTGGTCATAAACCATATCATATTGGCATAAAACATCTCACGCCGCCGTTCTTCTAACCGGGTTTCTCCCTCCAGCTTCGGAACCTCGCGAATGGTTTCTTTATACTGTTCAGTGACAAATTCGTTTAGATGAAGTTTCTGTTGCCAATGAGGATGCAGCAGCGTCTGTCTCTCATCCAACGATTTCATCCACGGAAACCCAGCATCAAGCAGCAGGTCTTCCCGATAAAACCATGGATACCCTCCAAATATTTCATCCGCACATTCACCAGACAAGGCAACGGTATAATTTTTCTTGATTTGCTCGCTAAACCATAGGAGCGAGGAGTCCACATCTGCCATCCCAGGCAAATCCCTGGCGATAACGGCAGCATCCAAATACTCTGCTAGCCTATAATTATCAATGATCTCTGAATGGTGAATCGATCCTAAATGGGCCTGCATTTTTTGAATCCACGGTGAATCTTGGTCAGGCTGAAAAGAATTAGCTTGAAAAAAGTCGTGATTCCCATCATAATCAATGGAATACGTATGAAGGGCTCCCCGACCTTCCTTTTTAAAAAAGTCACTGGCAAACGCACTGATCGCACTAGAATCAACACCGCCTGATAAAAACGTACACACCGGGACATCGGCCACCAATTGTCGTTCAACCGCATCTTTTAAAAGGAATCTTACCTGTTCAATAGTTTCCGCTAATGAATGCGGGTGCTTTCGACTTATGACATTCCAATATCTTCTGATGTTTACACCATTTTTATCGTATATAAGCACATGGGCTGGCCGCAGTTCTTTGATTCCACGAAACACACCACTACCCGGTGTTCGGGAGGGGCCAAGTCCGAAAATTTCCTGAAGTCCTTCCCTATCAATTTCCCTTTTTACGGCTGGATGAGCAAGTATCGCTTTTATTTCAGAACCAAAAAGTAACGATCCGTTTGCCTCTTTGAAAAAAAATGGTTTCACCCCAAGTCGATCTCTTGCCACGAAAAGTTTTTGCAACCGATGGTCCCAAATTGCAAAAGCGAAAATCCCATTTAAATAGGCAACACATTGTTCTCCCCACTCTATATAGGCGGTCAATAAAACCTCTGTATCTGAGTGCGAATCGAATCTATGTCCGCTTTTCAGTAATTCCTTTCGGATCTCTTCTGTATTATAAAGTTCCCCGTTATACACCATTGTGTACGTTTGCCCATTCCATGTCTTGGTCATTGGCTGGACTCCTCCAACCGGATCCACCACAATTAACCTAGTATGCCCCAGTATTATTTGAGGGCTACTCCAGACATTGGAGTCGTCCGGCCCACGCTTGCCTAATGTTTCTGCCATTTTTTGCACAATGGAAACCTGCTTTGTTAAATCTTGGTGCCAATCAACCCATCCCGTTATTCCACACATGAGGCATCACACTTCCTAACTAGAATTTCTTTTATAAAAACTAGGTTACCTACAACACGCTCTGTTTTAAAGTTTGTTCAATTATGAACATTGCGGTTGAAAAAATGAACAGGGAATTTGGATCATTGATTTCATCCATCACCCATCTTAGTTTCCCCCCTTTTTAACGCTAATCACTATCTCAAAAATTCTTTGTTTTCATATTATGCAGCACATAGCATCTAAAATGATATATGTTTTATATAAAATTAATCTAATATTGATATGGTACATACCTTCATAATTCAGGGGATTGCTTTTTTTAAAACATTAGGAGAAAAAAATAGAGTCAGTCCACCGAAGTACTGACTCAAAACCTTCTATTCAAATAAAGGACTTACCGCTTTTTCATGATGAATCCGATTAATTGCCTCTGTAAGCAACGGGGCAACGGATAATGTAGTAATTTTATTCATTAATCCTTCTTCCGGCAGCCTGATGGTGTTCGTTACCACTAATTCTTTAATCGATGAGGACTCGATTCGTCTAATGGCAGGGCCGGAGAAAACGGGGTGCGTACAACAGGCATATACTGCTTTTGCCCCTTCCTCCATTAAAGCATTTGCTCCGGAAGTGATGGTTTCAGCTGTATCAATTAAATCATCCACAATAATGGCATTTTTGCCATGGATATTTCCAATGATGTGCATGATATCAGATACATCATGTTTTGGGCGGCGCCGGTCAATTAAGGCAATGGGAGCATTTAATTGGCTGGCCATTTTTCTTGCCCTAACCACTCCGCCATTGTGCGGGGCAACGATTACAATATCCTCTAACGCCTTTTTCTCAAAATAGTCAGCAAGGATCGGAATCCCAGTGAGATGATCCACAGGTATGTCGAAAAAACCTTGAGCTTGTGGTGCATGAAAGTCAACGGTAAGCACTCTGGTTGCTCCTACTGTCTCTAAAAGGTTGGCCAGTAATTTCGCTGTAATAGGCTCCCGGGATCTGGCCTTTCTGTCTTGGCGTGCATAGCTGTAGTAGGGAATGACAAGTGTGATTACCTTTGCTGAAGCTCTTTTCAAGGCATCAATCATAATTAGAAGCTCCATGATATGTTCATTCGTTGGATCGGAAGTGGATTGAACGACGAACACTTCGCTTCCGCGTACACTTTCTTCAATATTGATTTGAATTTCGCCATCGCTAAATTGAGTAACGGAACATTTGCCGAGCTCACAGCCCAACAGCCTGGCCATTTCCTTTGCCAACCCTGGATTCGAATTTAATGCAAATAGTTTAAAATTGTTTTTTAGTTTGTATGACACCGTTCTTCCTCCATGCTATATTGATGATAATTTTTACTTTTGTCTATTTTCTTATTTTACATGAAATGAAGGAATCGGGACACCTTTAACTTCAATTTTTTAAAGCAAAGGGTACGTATCGGAACGCCCCTTATATTTGAAAGAACCGTTCAATCGGCCTCAAGTTTCAAATGATCCTAGCACTCTGTTGTTCGTGGAACAATTGCTTTAACTGTTTTCTTGCCCGGAACAACCTGGTCTTCACAGTGTTCGGTTTTAAGCCGGGAACGCTGGCAATTTCATGTACCATTAGACCGTTCCCTGCAAATTAGACATGTGTTAATCTGTATCACCTTTTAACCGCTTAATCAACTAAATTCCCTATTTGTTGAATCTTTTTAGTTCCCCTTCAGACAAATTCCTGTTAATTTGGGACAATGATTTTCCAATTGAATCCTGTATGACGTAGGCACCGGCTGTATCATCATAAGGTGTATCCCCTTTATTAATTATTATCAAGGGGCGCCCCGCCTTCTATATTGTGGGAAGACTGAAAATGGAGTTACCTTAAGGCTTGTGCCCAGCACCACTATACAATCGGCCTGTTCAATGAGTTGAATGATGGTATTAAATCCATCAACCGAAAACCACTCGCCTGCATCCCCATACAACACGACATCAGGTTTGATATAATGCTCTTTTTCTCTTTTGCTCTTACAATAATTGCAGATATAAAAATCCTCCATTGTTTGCATACGTGAAACCATTTCCTCCGTTGGGTAGATTTTTCCGCAATGCAAACAGGATGCGGTTTTTATCGTTCCATGAAACTCAATGACGTTTTTACTGCCTGCCTTTTGGTGAAGGCCATCAATGTTTTGGGTAATAATATGGCGAACTTTGCCTTGTTTCTCCCATTTTGCCAGTATTTCATGCCCCTTATTTGGGATTGCATCAGGATGGTAAAGGTGCTCCATGGCAAACTGATTAAACTCTGCTGGATGTTGATAAAAATAATCAAGGGAGAGAATGTATTCAGGTGCCATTTGATAAATCCCCGTTTTGGATCTAAAATCTTTGATTCCTGATTCAGTGCTAATTCCAGCACCGGTTAGCACGACAATATTCTTGGCCTTCCCAATGAGGTTGGTACACGTATCTAAGTTGCTGTCCATGTTCACCACTCCTAGTCAAACTCTTACTTTCCACTTCTAAACCAACGGTAACATATCTATTTTACCAATGCTGATGAAGATTATGGAAGGAAGGAATCTCTTCTTTATTCGTCTAAAATCAGACCAGCCCTCTGCTGGGATAATTCGTAACAGAGGGCTGGCATTTATTATTGTTTTTTCCTTCTCTTCAGACACTACTGCTGGAGTTCATCTGTACGTTTCTTTGACTCTTTCCCTCCGCCTCATCCTCGTCCTGTCGACTATATTTTATGAAAAAGGAAAGGATCAGTCCAAGTAAGGAAAGGATGGAAACCACTATAAAGGCAATATTCGCACCGTGTATATCGGGATAGGCAATGTCCGGGCGCAGTTTCGCTGTTTCCGCTGTTGTTGTCATGACAGTCACAAGAATGGCGGTACCTACAGAGGCAGCAATCATTCTCATTGTATTATCCATGGCAGCCCCATGGGGAATGAATCGTTTTGGCAGCTGGTTCAGGGCAGCAGTTGAGATTGGCATCATGACCATCGATAAGCCAAACATCCGAATCCCATAAAGGACGGTAATGTAAGTCATTGAGGTTGCTGGACCTAAATTGGTAAAAGCAAATGAAGCAGCGGTCATGATGGTTAAGCCAATCATCACAAGCCATCTTGCCCCTATTTTATCAAATATTCTCCCTACTATTGGTGACATGAACCCGCTAATCAGGGCACCGGGTAATAAAGCCAGACCCGCATCAAAGGCAGAAAATCCCCTCATCCGCTGCATAAAGAGCGGGATAATCGTTTCGGCGCCAATTAAACCCATAAAGCCAATCATGCTAATACAAATAGCGAACGGAAAAATTGAAAATGTAAAAACACGGAACTCCAGCATGGGCTGTTTTAGTCGTAATTGACGGAGAATAAATAATAGCAGGGATAGGCCGCCAATCACGAGTGATAGCAGTGTTGCTGCATGTGACCAACCGTAATTTCCAGCACAAGTAAATCCATAAAGAAGCCCGCCAAATCCTAATGAAGATAATGGAATCGATACGACATCTACTTTTGGTTTGGAAACTTCGGTAACATTTTTCAAGGAAAGAAATGCGACAAAGATATCGATTATGGCAATAGGCAAAATAATAAAAAATAACACTCTCCATGAAAAATGCGATGTAACCCATCCGGAAAGCGCAGGTCCAATGGCTGGGGCAAAGGAAATCACTAGCCCTACGAGCCCCATTGCTGAACCGCGCTTATTTACCGGAAAGATCAGTAGAAAAACGGTTGTCATCAACGGCAGCATCACCCCTGCGCCACAGGACTGAATAACTCTTCCTAAAAGGAGAATTTCAAAATTTGGAGCGATACCACCGACAATGGTCCCTGCTGCAAAAATGCTCATCGCTGAGATAAACAACTGTCTCGTCGTAAATCGTTCCAATAAAAAGGCACTGATCGGAACCATGATTCCATTCATCAGCATAAAGACTGTCGTCAGCCATTGTGCACTATTTGCAGTGATGTTCATCTCATCCATAATCGGAGGTATTGCTGTAATCATTAGTGTTTGATTCAAAATGGCAATAAAAGATCCGGCAAGCAAAAGTATCACAATCATCGACTGCTTATTGCCTGATTTATCCATCGTCCAACCCCCAACACCCAATTTTAAATATACTGTTACAGATTACCTTGATTTCCTCTTCATTGCCAATTAAATGCTTAGGAAAAATAGGGGGGAATCATAGGTATTGTTCTTGTAAATATTTGATTCACTGATGGGTGTTTGCGGCTATCGTTACCAAATGGATGTAATATCCTGACTAAAACAAGGCAAATTGGCACAATCTATGCTTGATATTATTACCGAGTACGAGTGAAAGGATAATTGGCAATGGCAGACATGACAGTTTATCTAAAAGAAGTGGTGAAGGAACAACCCATTCAGACGTTGGAAACCATTCTTTCCGGAATGCCAGGCATCGAAAGGGCGTTAGTAGATGTAAATGATGGAGAAGTAAAAATTGAGTATAATGAGAACAAACTTTCCCAGGATGCAATCATCAGCAATATCATAAGAAATGGATTTAGCGTTGAAGATTAAAGGGACTTTTATTGGCAGATAGGCTTATATCCCCTGTTTTTATTTTGAATCATTCTTTAGACGTAAGGAAAAATAAGAACAAAGGTGGTGAAACTATGTCCAAGAAGGGAATCAAAAATTCAAGTATGGAACAAATCAAAAAGGACCATGAGACTGAAACTGCTTTTAATGTAGATAATCCTAAGAAACAGCAAAAAAAATAGTAAGTAAATCTTAGGGACGTACGTTTTCTTTGGGATCAAGTATGCCAAAAAATGGTCAGCACTAGTTGATACAATGCTCATAGTCGAAAATATAAATTCTTAAAGGATAAAAAGGACTTATCCAGTCCTTTTTTTATCCTTTAAGAATCAAATGATTTCAATAATCCCTCTGCTTTTTTACGTTTTGAATCATGATTTTACTATTGGGAATACTCGGTATGCTTACCATGCTATAGCTTAAGTCTTGGTCAGGAATATCGTAGTTGATTCCATTTATAAAAAAGTCCAGACTCGCTTTCATAACCTCAATTGTGACCCACTCCCCGGCACAGCGGTGCCCCATCATGTAGTCCCCCCCGCCTTGCGGAATAAATCCAAAGGGACTTCCTCCCCAATCAGCAAACCGATTTGGATTGAATACATCAGGATTCTCCCAAAGTTGAGGATCATGGTTGGTTCCATAAAGATCCAAAAAAGTTAATGTGTCTTTTTCAAACTGATAGTTATTCCAGGTGAAATCCTTTTTTACTAGGGCCGCGATTAACGGAAAGAATGGATAATAGCGCCGTACCTCCTGTATAAACATTTCCGCGTATTTTTCTTCCCCTGTTTCGAGTTTCTTCCTTTCTTCCGGATAATGATGCAAGGCTAACACTAGAAAGTTAATGAATATTGAAATCGCCACAATGGGTCTTAAAATATTGATGACTTCTACTGCAGCGGTCTCCGTGTCGAGAAGATTTCCATCCAGGTTACGGTATGAGGCAAACCGATGTAACGCCGTTTCTTCAGGCGGCTGAATTTCACCATCCCTTACTTTGTTGATCATTTCTTGTAACCATTTTTCTACACGATTACGGGCATTTCTTCCCTTCCAATGATCTGGTCCAATAGCGGCTGCCGACTCATACATGGCTTCTAAATCATTGGTTAGGCTATCTATTTGATCTTCTGATACAGGTACACCTGCCCACCGGCAAGCAGCCCTGCACAACATTTTCTGAACTTCCTCATATAAAATTACTTGATCTTTCTGTGACCACTTTTCTGCCGTCGTCTCCCACTCTTCTTTGACAATTTTGGTTAGCCTGTTCAGATTATTAGGGGACATAAGTGACATAAACATCTCCTTACGATGTTTATGATCCTCCCCATCCAATGTTTGCACCCCACTTTTGCCAAATATCGTCTGTTTTATCCGATTGGGTGCTGAGCTTTCCCGTTTAAATTTCTCCGGGTCATAAAAAATTTCCGCAGCCTCCTTTCCTCCCATGCAGATCGCCTTTTTGCCGAGTAGACGGGTCTCAAAGACATCGGAGTTAAAGCTGCGGCGGCGATTCAAAATATACATATATCCTTCCCTTAAAAGGCTTAAAGTGTGATCCATTCCTTCTTCATGGGGCATTGAATTAGACATAACATCAGCTCCTAAATTTATGATTATTGATAGTTTATGTAATGGTAGTGATAAACAATGTAAAACTATTCATTTGCTTCTGCATGTACCATAAGATGAAAAAAATTACCCAAATTGAGTGAACCAAGAGGTAAATCATGAAGGAGATTCCAAGCCAATAACCGTTACTATAGTGAAATACACCTATTTGCACTCCTGTCCATTCGATAACCGTCGAAACCAACGACCAGGACAGGATATATAGTGGAATCAAATTGGTCCTAATTTTAAGGAGGTCGTAAATATAAAAAAATAAATAACTATATGGTCCATACCTCAATAATGAGGGAACATCTGCAAAATTAAAATCGGAGCTGTCACCCGTGTCGTAAAAACTTGTGGGGACTGTTCCTATGTAATGGTCTGCCAACGTTCCATATGTCACACCACATAAAAAGAATAAAATTGAAAGTTTTCTTGGGAAACGCGACGGCAGTTTAAACATTATAAAGAGCCCGAGGCACAATCCAATAATAACAAACCACTCATTGGCATTGAATTGAGTATCGTATACGGTCGTCATGAATGTCCCGCTTTCCTATAGTCAAACCTTTTGTACCACCACATCAAAACCCACAAAATCAAGATTAATGCCAGATATGCTATTAAGGGAAATAGGAACGAAAAATGATACGTGATAACTTTGAAAAGGTTAAGAGTCCAATCACATATCGTTAGTCCAATCCAAATGACAATGGCCGTGACCCACTGTGGTTTTTTCCTCCTGAAGGTTGGAGAGCATTCAAGGCAATTAGGATTAGAAGTGTTATTGTAATAACTCGGTATATCGTTACTGCCAATAAGGTGGTGCCGATCCTCGTTATGTTCATACTGTGAAAATTCAGAATAAGTATGGTGTAAGAAGTTGAGGTTAGACTTAGCAGGATACAGTACAAAAAGACAAAGTCCAGAATAGATAGCCTTTTTGGTATAATCGCAAACAAAATTATGGTTAACCAGGCGATACATGCACTTAAGAGTAATTGCATTTCTAACTAACAACTCCAATATGGTCCTTGTCAATTTATTCTTTATTATTTCCAATTAATTTTCTCCTATTCGAAAGTCAATTTGTAACGGCTGTATTTTTTATGTATCTATTTAGTTTCATTAATAATTGTTGTAATAAAACCACTAGAATAATCTGGAACTGCCCGTTATTATTAAGAACAAAAGACAATCTGCATGTTCAGATTGTCTTTTGTTTACCCGGCAGGGCCTATCCTTAAACATTTTCTTTTAGTCTTTCAAACAGTCGAATCTTTAATTCTTCCTTTTTAACGTAATTTTACCCAGCCAAAAAGAGAGCCTTTGTTTTTATACTTATTTATTTTCCTGTTGAACACATATTGAACAATATAATTAGGATCATGTTCAGAAGAAGGGGGCTGCATTTTCCCAATTCATATATTTTGGGGCTGCTTTACTTTTTGAATTTCTTCTAGAGATTCAGGGTTATCCAGTGAACTTAAATCACCAAGGTTTTTCTTTAAGTAAGCATTACGGATCGCTCGATGCATAATTTTTTGATTTTTTGTTTTCGGCAGATCAGCCACTGTGTAAATCGCTTTTGGACGTAAAGCTTTCCCCAGACGTTTGGTAACCATACTCATCAGTTCATCCATTAAATTCTTTGTCGCTTCATTTCCTTGAGTTAGGACGACAAAGCAAATAGGTACTTCTCCTTTTAACGGATCGGGTACGCCAATAACAGCCGATTCCAGAACTGCGGGATGATCTACGATAATCGATTCCATTTCCGCGGGTCCCAGTCGCTTTCCACCAACATTTAAGGTATTGTCAGAACGACCGGTTATCGTCCAGAAACCCTCTTCATCTTGAATCGCCGCATCGCCATGAGCCCACGTATCCTTCCATACTTTCCAGTAGGTTTCTTCATAACGTTCCGGCTCTTGCCAAAATCCATAAGTCATTCCCAGCCACGGCTGTCTTATCACCAACTCACCAACCTCGTTGATCACGGGCTTCCCTGATGAATCATAGACTTGAACGTCCATTCCGAGCCCGCGAGCGTTAAAACTGGCCGGTGCTATTGGTTTAAGGGTGGTGTTTGTAAAGATTACACCGCCAATTTCGGTGCCTCCTGAGAAATTTATAATTGGGATTTGTTTATTTCCTACTTTTTCAAACAACCAGTTCCACGGTTCCGGGTTCCATGGTTCACCTGTCGACCCTATAGACATTAAACTTGAAATATTATGTCTTCGAATAGGCTCCACACCATACTGCATCAGGGAACGAATCAATGTCGGCGAAATACCTAGGGAGGTAATCTGATGTTTCTCGATTAATTTCCAAATACGATCAATGTCCGGATGAGTGGGAGAACCTTCATACAGTACCATCGTCGCTGCGTTCAACAAGCTGCCGAAGACATGGGATGGTCCCATGATCCATCCCATATCTGTCACCCAGAAATTTACGCCTCCCTGCAGCTTTTCACCAGCGCCGAAAGCTCCCCTAACGGTATAGGGACCGTGGGTATGGACGGTTCCTTTTGGGCGGCCGGTCGTCCCAGAGGTAAATACGACCATAAATGGATCCATGCTATCCATTGGCTCTGCAGAAAAATCTTCTACTCCACTTTCTAGTTCTTTCCAATCTAAGTCTCGACCTTCTACCCAAGAGATTTCTCTATTCATCCTTTTCACTACAACGACCTTTTCCACGCAGGAAACCATTGAAATCGCTTCATCTACTTCTTCCTTCACCGCAATCATTTTACCTGCTCTCAAGAATCCGTCGACTGTGATGAGCATTTTAGCTTGGGCGCTGTCAATCCTTTTCGCAATCGGATCTGCTCCGAAACCAGAAAAGCTTGGTACAAAAATAGCACCTAGTTTAATAATGGCCAAGGTTGCAACAGCCACTTCCGGGATCATCGGCATATGAATGGCGACCCTGTCTCCCTTTGAAATACCTTGTTCTTTCAAACCATTTGCCACCTGATTTACCCAGTTGTTTAATTCTTTGAACGAGTATTTCTCAACTTGATCGTCCTCCCGCTCCCAGATTAAGGCGGGGCGACTGGCTATTTCCTCATCGTTAAGCCAGCGATCTAAACAGTTGTACGCTAAATTCAATTTCCCACCAACAAACCAAGAGCCCCATGCCTTTCCTTTACTAAGATCCAACACCTGATGATAGGGCTGAAACCATTCGATTCCTGCTCGCTTTTCTACTTCTTTCCAAAACCATTTGATGTCCCGAATCGAAGCTTCGTATAGTTCATCATAACTATTAAATCCGAGGTCTTTTATCCATTTATAAAACGGTGATAGATTCATTGTTTCCTCAGTTGGAAACCATACGGCTTTCGTGCTAATTTTCCCTCACCCCTACTGAAAATTTGATCAAGTAACGATAGATAGATGGGCAGGTTTACGAAAAATTGGACCACACGTAAACAATGGACCTGCCCATTTATGAACAATGAAGACTTTATCAGGCATGAACCGTGGCAAACCTTTTAAAACCCTGTTGGCCAGTTTGCAAGCAGCCGCTTACTTTTCGTTCCTTTTTTTGAACAGGCATACTCCAATGCCTGACACAAAAATTTTCTTGTTTCCCTAGGATCTATGACATCATCAATCAGATGTTTCCCTGCTGCCTTGTAAGGAGTACTATCAAACTCCCAAAGTTCCAACATTTTTTTCCTTTCTTCATCCGCATTGTCTGATTCCATCAGTTGCCTGCCGTAAACAACATTTATCCCCACTTCAGGGCCGGTAAAATTAATTTCTGCCGTTGGCCACGCCACCACAAAGTCCGCCCCCATGTTGGGTCCGCACATATTACTATAAGCAGCACCGATACTTTTCCGGATTACGACAGAAATCTTAGGGACAGTTGACCAGGCTAAAGCTTGATTCCAAACCATAATTTTTGTCGGAATCGATTCTTTTTCCGCAGCACTCCCCACACGAAAACCTGGAATATCGTGAAGAAAAACTAGAGGAATATGGTATGAATCACATAAGCAAATAAATTCTGTCGCCTTCATACACTCCTCAGCGCCAGCAGCGCCGGCATATTTTATTGGCTGGTTCGCAATTATCCCTGCTACTCGCCCATTTAATCTTGCTAACCCTGTGATTAATGCTTCCCCATAAAATGGTTTCATTTCAAAGAATGAACCATCATCCACAATCAATTTGATTAACTTTTTCATATCGTAAGCTCTATTTCGTTTCGTCGGAACGATATTCAGCACTTCGTTCACTAGTCGGTATGGATCATCTTTCGTTTCTTTCCATGGAGGCTCCTCATCTGCATGGGAAGGCATATATTGAAAAAACTCTTTCATAAGATCGATACATTGCTCTTCATCGTCGCCAAACTGGTCAATTTGTCCAGTAGTCTTGGCATGGAGCTGCCATCCTCCAAGTTCTTCTGTACTGATTTTTTCCCCTGTGGCAACTTCGAGCATCCGGGGACCGGAGACCGCCATACACGTTCCTTTTAATTGGACGGCAAAATCGGATGACACTGCCTTCCACGTCGGACTGCCATAGCTATCCCCTAATATTGCCGTAATAAAAGGAACGCTGCGGCCATGTTTTAGCAAATTCATCGACATCATTTTACTGCTGATTCCATCTGACCCCATCCCATCAGGCATGCGCAGCCCGCCACCTTCATCAAGATTAAAGATGGGTAACCCGTGTTTAACCGCGAAATTGGTAATCAAATGTGATTTTCTCCCGTTGACAGCTGCCCCTGTTCCAGCCAATACGGTTTTATCGGTAGCTTGAACAACGACTGGTCTGTCATCAATTTTGGCAAGTCCCGCAATGGTTCCATCTGCTGGGCTTTTATTTTCATATTCAGGAGAATCAGAATGGTTTAACATGCCAAATTCCATAAAACTATTCGCATCGACAAGTTCGTCGATGCGCTCTCTAGCCGTGTTAAACCCTAATTCGTGGTGTTTTTTTACTTTTTCTTCTCCCCCCAATTGGAGAGCGGCTTTTTTGCGCTTTTCTAAATCGGTAATGTATTCCAGCATTTAACTGCCCCCCATCCCAAATTGTCATTGATTATTGTAGACATAGAACCCTTTACCTGTTTTTCGCCCTAATTCTCCTTTTTCAAATTTTTCTATAATCGTTTTCGATGGTTTATCTGCTTCGTTTTTCGTTTTCTTATAGCGTTGCATCCCAACATAATAGCTAATATCAATTCCTGTTAAATCCATTAAAGCAAAAGGGCCAATCGGATGATTTAATGCTTTTGTACAGGCCAAATCAATTTCCTCAAACGACGCATATCCATTCTCGTACAAATACATGGCTTCTTTTGAAAGGGCTCCCAAAATTCGGTTGGCAACAAAGCCATCGATTTCCTTTTTTAGGAGAATGGGGGTTTTATGAATCCGTTTGACTAATTCAACGGTTATGTTTGCTGTTTCCTCCGATGTATGGGGACCCTGGACAACTTCGACCAGCTCCATTACAAGAGCAGGATTAAAGAAATGCATATTACACACTTTTTCGGGACGGTTTGTGACATCAGCTAACCTAGAACTAACGAATGTCGAGCTATTTGTCGCCAAAATAACATGGGGCGATACCATTTGATCAAGCTGGGCAAACAACTTTCTTTTTTCCTCTAACAATTCAACGATGGCCTCAATAACAAAATCCGTTTCGTTTACCGCCTCTTCCAAATTCGATTCAAATTGCAGGCGATCAAACGCAGCATTTACATCGGCTTGCGGCAGCCGTCCTTTCTTGACTCGATTCTCCATATGTCCTTGTAAAGAACGCTTTGCTTTTTCCAGGCTGTCATGGTTAATATCTTGTAACGTCACTTTGTAACCAGCAAGTGCACAAACCATGGCAATTTGGGAACCCATAGAACCTGATCCAACAACCGTCACCTTTTTTATATCCGTTATATTCATCTTATCCTTCCTTTCCAATAGCTGGTTTCCATTAACGTTCAATGATTAAGGAAATTCCTTGACCGCCGCCGCAGCAAGCTGTGACAAGTCCGCGTTTTACGTTTCTGCGCTTCATTTCATAGACTAGTTTTGTTACAAGCATTCCTCCGGTTGCCGCAATCGGATGTCCATGGGCAATGGCCCCACCATTTACATTCACTTTGTCCATATCAAAATGTAGCTCACGGTCACAGGCAAGAACTTGGGCTGCAAAGGCTTCGTTAATCTCAATTAAGTCGATATCATCCAGTGTCAGACCGTTTCTTTCTAATACTGTTTGTGTCGAAGGGACTGGACCAATCCCCATAATATTAGGATCGACACCGGCAACAGCCGAATCTCTCACGATTCCCAATGGCTCCAACCCTCTTTTTTCCGCTTCTTCACCGCTCATCAGAACCAAGGCGCTTGCACCGTCATTGATTCCTGAAGAATTTCCTGCTGTTACGCTCCCTCCTTCTTTAAAGGCAGGCCTTAGCTTTGCCAACACCTCTAGAGTCGTATCGGGTCTTGGGTGTTCATCCACAGCAAAAATGAACTCCTTTCCTTTTTTGTCTGTTAATGTAACTGGGAGGATTTGTTCATCAAATCGTCCTTGTTCCATCGCTCTCGCCATTTTTTGTTGGCTGCTATAGGCAAACTGATCTTGTTCTTCTCTTGAAATACCATATTTCTCCACAAGATTTTCTGCCGTGATCCCCATTAAAGGATCGCCAATACGCTTCGGTGCAAGAGGTCTTCTTATAAATTTGGGCGGCATTCGGCTGAATGCATCGGGGGCTGGTTCCAATAAATAGGGAGTTCTTGTCATGCTATCTGTTCCCCCGGCTACAACGATGTCACATCCCCCAGCAAGAATGCGCTCAGCAGCAAGTGCTACGGCATTGATTCCTGACCCACATTGTCTATCGATTGTGAGACCGGGGACAGTAACCGGCAGACCTGCCTCAAGGAGTGATAGGCGAGCCATGTTTCCCCCGCCAGCCAAACAGTTCCCAAAAATAACATCATCCACTTCCTCACCACTGATTTGGGCGCGTCGTACTGCCTCCTGAATGACCAGCCCTCCATAAATCGATGGATCCAAATCCTTTAAAGCACTCTTCTGTCTGGCAATAGGTGTACGGACTGCAGAAACAATAACCACTTCTTTCATAACGCTCACTTCTCCCCTATCATATTGTAATTTTTAAAATCCATTTCTTAACAGCTTACAAATGCTGACCGTGCCAACTCGTTCTCTAGCTTCCTATCCTTGCCTGAACTATCAAAATATGACTCTATCTTTTAAGACTGGTTACAAGTGCACCAAGTCCTATCCTAAGGAACTTCCTCCATCGACACTTAAGACGGCTCCGGTCACATAATCACTTGCTTTTGTTGCCAAATATAAAGCTGCTCCCTTCAAATCATGCTCACCGCCAATTTTGCCCAGTGGAATTCCTTGGATAATGCGATCTTCTTTTTCCGCTAAAGTCCCTTTCGTCATTTTCGTTCTAAACATGCCTGGAGCAATGGCATTAACATAGATATGATGTCTGGCCCATGTAACGGCTAAATCCTTCGTAAAATGGATCACCGCTGCTTTACTTGTCGTGTATCCAATTGTATTGCGCTGCCTTACGGTTAGGCCAGCAACTGAAGCAATATTGATAATTTTCCCGTAATTTCTTTTTTGCATATGCATGCCAACAGCCCTACTCATGAGAAACGTTCCGGTAACATTAATATTCATGACCTTATTCCAGGCTTCAAGAGGCATCTCTTCTACAGAAGCACCCCATGTAGCGCCGCTATTATTGACTAAAATGTCAATTTTCCCAAAGTCCTGGACCATTTCTTCTACAACTTTTTCCACTTGGGATTCATCGGTTACATCCAGTGCATATCCCTTCGCCTTTATTCCATAAGTACGAGATAATGAATCTGCCACTTGTTGGCAATTTTCCACTTTCCGTGAACAAAGGGCTAGATGGCAACCCATTTCAGCATAAACTTCGGCTATCTGTTGCCCTAAACCTCGGCCTCCACCCGTAATAACAGCAACTTGATCTGTCAGATCAAACATCTCGAGAACTTTCATCATCCTTTTCCTCCATTGATAAAAATGTTAGTTTTAAGTTTTTAGGCTTCCAACTTAAGCTATTCAAGCATTATTAGTACATCACCTTGGTTTACGAAATCTCCTTCGTTCACTTTAATTTCTCTCACCATTCCACCTCTTTCTGCTTCAATCGGAATTTCCATTTTCATAGATTCTAAAATAACCACTTCTTGTTCATCGTCTATTTTGTCACCTGGCTTAACAAGGATTTTCCATACGTTTCCTGCCATACTTGAGGTAATCTGTTGCATTTGTTTCTCACCCCCTGTCAATTTTTAAAATTATAATTATTCCGAAAAATAACATTGCAGTTAAGTAGCGATTTTATCTTTATATAGTAAACAGGCGGTCATGCTTTGTTCTGAGGTGGATAATAAACGTGGTTCCATTTCCTTGCATTTCTCCATCGCCATTGGACAACGTGTGTGGAAGCGGCATCCCATTGGAGGGTTAGAGGGGCTTGGCAGATCCCCCTTTAACAAGATTCTCTCCCGGTTCCGAAGTTTTGGATCAGGCTCAGGAACAGCTGATAATAATGCCTTCGTATAGGGATGACGCGGATTGTTAAATAACTCTTCCGTTTTGGCAAATTCGGCCATTTTGCCTAAGTACATCACGGCTACCTTATCACTAATATGTTTAATAGCCTGAATGCCATGGGCAATAAATAGATAGGATAAACCCATGTCTTCTTGAATTTCTTTTAACAAATTTAAGATTTGAGCTTGAATTGAAACATCTAAAGCAGAAACAGGTTCATCGCAAACAATTAATTTCGGCTCCAAAACTAAAGCACGGGCAATCCCAATTCTTTGTCTTTGTCCGCCTGAAAATTGATTGGGATAACGGCCGCCGTAATGCGAAGCAAGCCCGACCCTTTCCAACAATTCATCTACTCTTTTTCTTCGTTCCTTTTTTGTCCCAATCTTATGAAGAACGAGTGGCTCTTGAATAATATCTGCGATGGTCATTCTTGGGTTTAAGGAAGAATAGGGGTCCTGAAAAATCATTTGCAAGTTTTTCCCTAACTTTTTTTTGGATCGATAGTCAGTTAGTTTGATATCTTCAAAATAAATTTCCCCTTCTGTTGGATTCGTTAGCCCCACTACCATTCGGCCGATCGTCGATTTTCCGCATCCTGATTCCCCAACCAAACCAACGGTTTCACCGGGATAAATATCAAGGCTGACGCCATCAACTGCCTTCACCCACCTATCTCTTTTGCCAAATAGACCGCTGCCGACAGGAAAATATTTTTTCACATTTTTAAGAGAAATTAGAGGTTTTTGCATAATGGTTTATCTCTCCTTTCTTCCCAAGCGGATACCAACAAGCCACCTGCCGATCTGATTCCGCTGAAGCTTTCGTTAAAACTGGTTCTTTTTCCCCACATTCCTCACTTGCATAAGGACATCGATCACAAAAGTTACATCCTTTTGGCAGTTCCAACGGGTTTGGTACGGACCCTGGAATTGTTTCTAAGCGACGTTTCGAGTGTTCAGATAACTCTGGTACACTTGCCATTAAACCTTTTGTATACGGATGTAATGGATTTTCAAATAGTTCATCGACAGTCCCTTCTTCGACGATCTTTCCGCAATACATGACCAGGACCCGATCAGCAATTTCTGCTACTACGCCCAAGTCATGGGTAATTAATAAAACTGATATCCCTGTCTCCTCTTGTAAATTGCGGATTAATGTTAATATTTGAGCTTGAATGGTTACATCAAGCGCAGTCGTTGGTTCATCTGCAATCAATAATGTCGGCTGACAAGCAAGGGCCATAGCAATCATCACTCTTTGCCTCATACCGCCTGACAGTTGATGGGGATAATTACTCATGCGTCTTTCCGGGTCAGGTATCCCCACCTTTTTTAACAAATCCAACACGATATCCTTTGCTTCTTTCGGCGTCACTTTCCGGTGAAGTTTCACGGTTTCCGCAATCTGCTTCCCGATTCGATGGACGGGATTGAGGGAAAACATCGGATCCTGAAAGATCATCGAAATTTCGTTACCCCGCAGCCTTCTCATTTCTTTTTCCTTTAGCTCTAGTAAATTTTTCCCTTTATAATTGATCACACTCCCGGATTTGTATTTAATTTCTGGTGCATTTAATCTCATAATGGATAGGGCCGATACACTTTTTCCACTCCCGGATTCGCCCACTAACGCAACAATTTCTCCCGGTTTAATGGAATAGGAAATCGAATTCACGGGGATGATGTTCCCTTTAGTGGTTGAAATAGATGCATGTAAGTTTTTCACTTCTAATAATGGCCATTCTTCTTTACTTGTCAAAATAAGCCCCCTCCCCTTGTTTATGTGAAAAGTTCACTCAAGTTATAGTTTTTTTAATTTCGGATCGATGGCCACTCTAAGACCGTCGCCAACAAAATTCCCAGCCATAACGGTTAATGCGGTGGCAACACCGGGATAAACGATCAACCATGGGTTCAAATTAATCATACTGTAGGCTTGTTGAATCATGCTCCCCCAGCTAATTTGCGGGGATTGAGCCCCCATTCCAAGAAAGCTAAGTGAAGTTTCCGCCAGAACAGCAAAGCTTATATTAACGGAAGCTTGAACCAATACCGGAGGAGAAATATTGGGTATGATATGCTTAAACATGGTCCATATGGGTCCTGCACCAGAAATTTTTGCTGATTCGACATATGGTTCTGTTCGAACTTGTAAAGTTTGTCCCCTTGCCAACCGGGCAAACTGAGGGATAGCCACAATTCCAATCGCAATCATCGCATTCCATAAACTAATGCCTAAAGCGGCAGTAATCCCCAAGGCGAGTAGGATACCTGGTATGGCTATTATGGCATCGACGATTCTCATAAAAATATCATCTATTATTCCCCCTAAATAACCTGCTATGATTCCGATTGGAACACCGATAGAAAGGGGAATAATAATAGCAAATAGGCTTGCCTGAATAGCCGTCCTCGTTCCCATAATCACTCGGCTAAAGATATCTCTCCCTAAATTATCTGTACCCATCCAATGAGAAAAACTTGGATTCGCCAATATGTTGGACAAATTCTGTGCGTTAGGATTATATGGCGTAATCAGAGGGGCAAATATCGCCACGATACTGATGATCAGCAAAAAAATGAAACTGACAAAAGCCAATCGCTCACTTCTAAATCGCCGCATGACTTCCTTAATACTCATGCTTAACCCCCATTCTTTTTTTCTTAATATTCAATTCGAGGATCTAATAGTGCATAGACAATATCCGTTATGAAATTAATAATGATGACTAGCACAATTAAGATTAATACTACCCCCTGAAGCATCGTAAAATCCCGTTGTAAAATGGAGTTTACAGCAAGTTGCCCTGTACCGGGAATCGCGAAAATCGTTTCAATGACGACCGTACCCCCTATTGCATTTCCGAACCCAATCCCAATGGTGGTCACAACCGGTAACATGGCGTTTCGTAATCCATGGTTGAAAATGGAACGCCATCTGCTAACGCCTTTTGAATACGCTGTCCGGACAAAATCCGCTCCCATCACTTCTAACAAGGAAGAGCGTAAATGACGGGTGATGACTGCCATACCAACAGCCCCTAGTGAGATGGCGGGCAATAATACCGTCTTGAAAAAACCTGCAGTATTTTCGGTAATACTGATAAATCCAGTTGCCGGCAACCAATTTAACGTTAAACTGAAAAAGACAACGAGCAGCATGGCAACCCAAAAATTTGGAAGTGAAGCTCCTAATATGGAAATGAAGCGAGCAATGTAATCCATCACACTGTTAGGAAAATAGACAGATGTAATGGCAAAAAACATTCCCAAACCAACCGATACGAGCATGGAAATAAAAACAAGCTGAAACGTAACGGCTAAGCGACCGGTTACCGCCTCAAACACAGGCTGCCCTGTGAAGATTGACTTTCCCAAATCTCCATGAATAGCATGGAGTAACCAATTTCCGTATTGCACTAGTATTGGATCATTTAAACCAAGTTGTTCACGCATTTGCGCTATTTTTTCGGGTGTCGCATTTTCCCCTAATAACGCTACCACCGGATCACCTGGGATTAATAGAATAAACGAAAATACAACAAGTGTCGTAATTAATAGCGTCGGAATCACATAGATAAGCCGCCGCAATAAAAATTTAAAAAACACAATCTCTCCTCCCTTAGAAAACACCATGAATTCGTTCAATCTACTATTTTTAAAAAAGATTTGACTAACGGGTTTTGTTCAAGAACTGTGAATAAAAAAGCCGTTTCCCCCCAGTAAAGAGGGGCGGAACAGCCAATGGATTGTACGATTACTTCTCTAACCAAATGGATGGGAAGTAGGACTTGACTAATCCATTCGGTTCAAAGCCTTTTACCTTTTCATTCATCGCATATATTACGGGGGTACTTACAACAGGAAGTAAGTTGATAACTTCTTCTGACTGAATTCTATTAATCTCACTGTATAATTTGCCGCGCTCCGTTTGGTCATATGTTGCATTTGCTTCAGCAATTAGTTTATCAAGTTCTGGAGTCGTATGATTTCCAGCATTGTAGAAGCTATCTTTCGCTACCCAAATTTCCAATAACAAATGTGGGTCTGACTTTCCGGCCACCCCGGATGAAAAAGCTTCAAACTTTTTCTCACTCCAGAATTGTCCAATCGCCGCAGTTCCTTCCATACTTTCCGTTTTCATCTCAATTCCAACTTTTGCAAACTGTTCTTTCAGCATATCGGAAAACATTGGTTCATAGTAATCTTGAGTGGTCGTTATCATTGAGAATGATGGTTTTTTCACCCCTGATTCCGCTAGTAATTGCTTTGCCTTTTCTGGGTCATAATCGATTTTCAGGTCATGATTGGCTGCCCAATATTCATTCGGAAAAATTTGGTACGCCGGTTTCCCATAACCACGCAGAAGCGTTTTCGTGATTGCTTTACGATCGATTGCGAGTTTAAGTGCCTGGCGAAAAGCTTTATTATCAAACGGCGGCTTTTTCGCATTAAAAACAATGATTTTCTCTGTAAATGAAGTAACATTTTCTACCTTAATATTAGGTGTACCCTCTAAACTCTCAACGCTAAATGGAGAAACTCCTTGAATCAAATCGATT
This sequence comes from Bacillus renqingensis, assembly GCF_016464375.1. GTDB lineage: Bacteria > Bacillota > Bacilli > Bacillales > Cytobacillaceae > Neobacillus > Neobacillus renqingensis. The sequence continues at coordinate 4,257 of NZ_JADDIU010000028.1, read as the reverse complement.
TCACCTGATTTAAGGGCATTGATTCGAGTTGTTTCATTTGGCATAATTTTAATTGTCAGCTTGTCAAGAAACGGCTCTTTTTCTTTCCAATACCCATCGAACTTCTCGTAAACAATCTCCCCATTAGGAACGCGCTTAACAAATTTAAACGGTCCTGTCCCAACAGGCTTTTGAGCAATATCTTTGCCGTATTCCTTGATTGCTTTTGGCGATACAATGATTCCCGCCCGCTCTGCTAAAGCTAATAAAATGGAAGCGTCCGGCTGCTTTAAGTGAAATTTAATGGTGTGAGGGTCAACGACTTCAAAGCTTTCTACATTTTTAAAATCGGATATCGTTGAATCCTTCGATTTCACTCTCTCCATATTTATTTTGACGGCTTCCGCATCAAAATCGGTTCCATCGTGAAACTTCACACCTTTCCTTAAATGAAGAACTAATGTTTTGTCGTCTGGATATTCCCATTTTTCAGCTAAACCCGGCTGCAGTTCCAATTTAGAATTATATCTGGTTAACGTATCATAGACGGGCCATAAAAATTGATAGTCACCGGCATTCGTTGAAAGGATCGGATCAAAACTAGTGATATCTGCTCCTGCAGCTGCTACTAATTCCCCTCCAGCCTGCGGTTTCCCGCCAGAATTGCTCGTTTCCTTGCTGTTACCTTCACCTGGTTTGGATGACCCTTCTTTTGCCCCTGAACATCCTACTATTAAAACAAAAACAAATAAGAGTATGAAGCCAGCAAGAATATTCTTTTTACAGTTATACAACTTTGTTTGCCCCCTTATGCTTCAAATTTTTATTATTCTTGTATAATCGCAACGGGGCGGGCCCATCCGCCGCTTGCCCCTTTGATTTTTATCGGAAAAACAGCGACCTTAAATCCGTAAGGAGCCGGTAATTGATCTAAGTTGGCAAGCTTTTCGATTTGACAATACTCTTTCTCTTTTCCTACATAGTGTGCAGCCCATAACACCCCTGGACGAGGATTTTGTTTATAGCTGGCAGATTGGACATTAAAAGGAATATCCCACCCCCATCCATCAGTCCCCATCACTTTAATTCCTTGGTCAATTAGCCAGCTTGTTGCTTCAGCGGAAGCGCCGACATGACTGATCGGATAATCCTCATTATATAACTTCTTATCTGCGTCACACCGAATCATGACAATATCGTAAGGCTTTAGTTGGTAATTCATCTCTTTCAGCTTTGCTTGAATATCATGAGATGAAATCTCATATCCAGCGGGCTTATCGGTAAAATCCAGTACTACCCCATCCCCGTAAAACCACTCTAACGGCATTTCATCAATTTTCCGTGCAGGTTTTCCTTCAGAAGTCGGCCAATAATGCCAAGGAGCATCAACATGTGTGCCTGTATGTGTACCTAGAGTAATCATTTCCGCTGACCACGCTTTTTTTTCTGGAAAATCTTCTGGCTCTAAATTAAAAGCTGCTGCAGCGCCGAAAGCTCCTTGTTCATGGTTATAATAAGTAATTTTTGGGGGGGTTGGTTCTTTTGAATCATTATCCATCGGAACACTTAAATCAATGAGTCGTAAACCTAGTCTGTTCATATACTCCCATCCTTTACATAAATTCAACAGCTATTGAAAGCGGATTCAACTTTATCAGTACCATAAAAGACGCATTATACGATTTTATTTTTTAAAACCCCTAAACGTTCTACCTCCAGCTCGACTACATCATTAGGCTTCAACCAATGCTGTTCTTCCGTAGGCAGTTCGCCAATACAGCCCCACCCTACTGTGCCTGATCCAAGAATATCTCCTGGGTATAAAGGAACACTGTCAGAAGCCCGTTCAATCATCTCAGCAAAACTATAGTAGATTTCGTTCCAATTTCCGGAAGTCATCTGCTTCCCGTTTACTTTGGCCGTCATTTTCAAATCATACCCTTTGCCACTTTTGAAACCCTCAATTTCGTCCTTCGTAACGATAAATGGTCCGATAGACGTAGCAAAGTCCTTGCCTTTGGCCGGTCCCAAACCTACGCTCATTACTTGTGCTTGCAGGTCCCGGGCGGAAAAATCATTTAAAATGGTGTAACCAAAAATGTAGTCATCAGCGTTTTCTGCTTTAATGTTTTTACCTTGTTTGCCAATAATGCAAGCGATTTCAAGTTCGAAATCAAGACATTTGGTTTTACTAGGAATCTCAATCGGCGCCTCTGGACCGACAATTACATGGTGGTTCGAAAAATAAAATACAGGAATTTCATACCATTGTTTTGGAACTGAATCTCCTATTTTTTTGCGCGAATTTTTAACATGTTTTTCAAAAGACATATAGTCTCGAAAACTAGGGGGATTTGGTAACGGGGCTTGCAACTGAACTTCCTCAAGACTGAAATTAGGCTTCTTCTCAGTCAGGTTCAAGCTGTTAAGGATAGGTGAATATCTTTCTAAATTTTTTAAATACTCCAGCAGGCAGCTCGGCAGCTCTCCATTGCTTGCCTTGTTAATATCTACGATGCCATTATTGACAAGTAAGCCGGCTCTTAATTGTTCTTCATGAAGTTTAAAGGTAACAAATTTCATAATGATGAACCCCCCTATCAGTTTGCTATTCTATTTAGAATATTTTGATAATTGATTAGGTTTATAGTAAGATAAATTCATGTAACCGTAAAGTTAATAATTCAAACATAACTGTAAGTGAATCTTACAACAACGATCTTAAAGGGGTTGTTTTCGATGAATCTTGAACAACTAGAATATGTAATGGAGGTTGCGAAACAGGGGACCATATCTAAAGCGGCGGAGCAGCTTCATATCTCACATTCGGCAATCAGTCAATCATTATCAAGCTTAGAATCGGAACTAGGATTAATCATATTTAAACGTTCTCATTCCGGAACGATTTGTACCGAGGAAGGGAAAAAAGTATTAGCACTGGCTTATGACATTATCAACAAGGTAAATGAACTAAAGGAATTAGGATACAAAGCATCGATGCTTAAAGGGACTCTAAAAATAGCAGCCTCTTCCATTTTCTTCACAACACTGCTTCCAGAAATACTGCATTCATTTAAACAAGCATTTCCTAACGTACAATTGATTATCAGTGAAGATGATGTAGTGAATATTGGAAGGTATGTAAAAAACAATGAAATTGATATTGGACTAACCTATGTTAGTTCGAGAGATTTAAAAGAAATAGATCCTGCCTTAACCTATCGTTTGCTTTTTCAAACTAAATTTCAAGTATGTGTCAGCAAAAACTCAATATTAGCAGATTATAAAAAAATTACTCCTAAGGAAGTAGTTCAACATCCGTTGGCTCTCAGGAATGAAAATCCGGGAAAAAATTATTGGGCGAACATGCTTTCAAATTATGGGAAAGTGAATGTGTTTTTATACTCCAATAATAATGATGTCATAAAAAATGTCATTGCCAACAACTTGGCTATTGGAATTTATACGGATTTTTGGGTAAGACAGGATCCGATCATAGAAAAAGGAGACATCGTTAGCATTCCATTTGAGCTTGGAAAAGATTCCGCACTATCTTTAATTTACTTACTGGCAAAAAATAAGCATGTTTCCCTTATTGAAAGTGAGTTTTTAAAATTTTTAAAACAGAGGTTTGAGGAATATTCATTGCAGATCTAATACGTTTCCCCTATATTAAGAGAAGCGTAAGGCGGGTGTGCCTTACGCTTTTCTTAGACCTTACAGGCTTGGATGCCGGAAATGCTCATATAGTGGGTCTATGCCCTAACAGTGGTAATATTTAATTGACGAAACTATCTAGGAATTTAGTCGCCTCACTATTGAATTTCCACATTACACCAAATTCATCGACTAGCATTCCAAAATTTGCTGACCATGGCGTAGAAGATAACGGCATGATCACAGTTCCACCTTCTGAAAGCTTTTCAAAAATTTGTTTATTTATCTTTGGATCAGCATCAATGATACTGATTAAGACGGTATTCCCCTTTGTGACTTCGCCTGTCACGGCTTGCATAGATGGCAGTACATCAGAGAGCATTAAAATATTCCCTGAAAACTCAATACGAGATTCCATAATCATGTTTTGTTCTTTTTCCGTTAATGGAGCGTTTGGATCTTGACCAAAAGCACCAAATCTCACCTTTTTCACGCTTGTTGCTTGCAATGCCTTTTCATAAAAGGTTAACGCTTCTTCTGCCCTTCCATCAAATTGTAGATAAGCTATTGCTTTCATAATCTATTCCTCCTCGTATAGTAAGTTTAGAATCCTCTTTTGAG
>NZ_JADDIU010000027.1 GCF_016464375.1 Bacillus renqingensis | reverse complement strand
GAAGGCAATATCTAATTCCTGTTTTCTACTCTACTCCCTATCTAAAATAAATACCATAATATGTAGAAAGCCTTTCTAAGTGAAAACGAGGAAAGGCTTTTTTATAACATCGCAATATTAATAGACTGGATAGGTGTGTTTTCGGGAACTTTTTTCTTATTCGCTTTGTTTGGTGTAATTGGGATCGTTTATGTAGCGAAAAACTTACCGGAAACAAGGGGGCTTTCATTAGAACAAATTGTGGTTATCTTTAAGGGTGCTAAAAGCCAATAAGAATAATATGAAGTCTAAAATAAGCGGCCAAAATTCCTATAATGGGGGGAGGCCGTTTATTACATTTTGTTAGCCTTTTTTCCGAAACATATAATCCCGATATTGTTTAGGTGAAAAATTCGTTTGGCTCTTAAAAGTAGTTGTAAAATGTGAAACGCTGTTAAATCCGCATTGAAAGGCGATTTCATTAATAGATAAATTGGAATGAAATAAAAGCCGTTTAGCCTGATTGACCCGATAATTAATTAAATATTGATGCGGAGTAAAGTTGGTCTGTTTCTTAAATACCCTTGAAAAATGAAAGGGACTTAAATTGACATGACTGGCAAGGTCTTGTAAGTCAATTTTTTCACTATAGTGCTCTTCAATGTAGGCAATGGCTTGTTTTACTGTTTCTTCTAAACTATGGTCAGCCTGGTTTGAAATTTTTTCTAATTCATAGAGGATTTGATGAATAAGAATCGACGTTTCATGCTCATCGACTTCTTCGTCTTCCATCATACTGATGATTTGGTTCAAGAAATTAGGGATTTGCCAGTTATTCTTTAATGAGAAGACACAACCTTTTTTTTCAAAAATACGATCAAAATAGTTTTTTGTGGCATTTCCTCTAAAATGAATCCAATTATATTCTGTATCCTCTAATGTCTTATAGAGATGCGGCTCATGACAATCAATGAAAATAAATGTATTTTCCTCACCAATAAATTCACGATTTTTATAATGTACTTCCATTTTTCCTTTTAACACATGAAGAAAAAGAAATTGGTCAAAATAGTTTCTTTTCGTCTCGTACGTATTATTCAGGATATATTTGCCGCCGCTGTAAAGATAATAGAGAGCTTGTTTGGCAAAAGAGCTGGCAGTATGGAAAAATAGCTTTGAATCTGGTAATACCCCTTTTTCCTTCAATTTTTTCACCTCCCGGAAAGGTTGCCTTTTAAGCGAAAAATTTAAAAAATTCATGAGATTCCAAGTTTATGATACAAATTAGCAATATTTCTAAAAAAGACAGCATGTTTTTGTAATGACTTTCTACCACCAAGTATTTTATCATAAATTAAACATAGCAATAATTTAAAAAATAAATATTAAAAAACAGAAAAATGATAAAAAAGGGTAGGGACCTAAGGTTTCTACCCTTTTAGTCGTGGATTTTTTTATTGACTGAAAGCGCTTTTGGTATTATCATTTACTCATAGATGATCAAAAGTTCACCAAAAGATAATATAAATCTATTAGATTTGAATGTTTTTTGAAACACTAGAAAGCGCTTTCTGTTTAAATGGTCGTTGGTCATCAATATCGTCATGATTTTTTTAATTTCTAAACAGAAATCCTGGAGGTGAAGGCACTTCAGTTATTCGGCTACCCTATGATGGAAATATTAGTTTAATAGTTACTAGTAATAAAATATCACCGGGGATGGTGGGAAAATGAGTAATCAATTAACTGATAAATCGCATAACCACAAAAGGGCCTTAAAAAAGATTACGATCATATCTACATTCGGGGGTCTTCTCTTCGGATATGATACAGGTGTCATTAACGGTGCCTTACCATATATGGCTCGACCGGATGAACTTAATCTGACTCCGGTTACGGAAGGTCTTGTGACAAGCTCACTTCTATTTGGAGCTGCATTTGGAGCCGTGTTTGGCGGACGTTTAGCAGACCGTTTCGGCCGCCGAAAAATGATTCTTAATTTGGCACTGCTATTCTTCCTAGCTGCTATTGGATGTACGGTTTCACCAAATGCAGGTATTATGATCGTCTTCCGTTTCTTATTGGGTTTGGCAGTGGGAGCCGCATCTGTTATGGTACCAGCCTTTTTAGCAGAAATTTCTCCCGCTGAAAGAAGGGGAAGGATGGTTACCCAGAATGAATTAATGATTGTTTCCGGACAACTGTTAGCCTTTGTTTTTAACGCTATTCTGGGTACTACAATCGGGCAGGAAGCTGCACATGTTTGGCGCTATATGTTGGTCATTGCATCGCTTCCGGCAGTGGTCTTATGGTTCGGAATGTTAACTGTACCGGAAAGTCCGCGTTGGCTGGCTTCAAAAGGTAAACTTGGTGATGCACTTCGTATTTTGAAGGAAATTCGTGAACAAGGCCGTGCTGAACTAGAACTTAAAGAAATTCAGGATAACATTGCCCAAGAGTCAGGAATTAAGCAAGCAACTTTTAGTGATTTAAATACACCATGGGTTCGCCGTATTGTATTAATTGGAATTGGTATCGCGATCGTGCAGCAAATTACTGGCGTTAACTCCATCATGTATTATGGTACTCAAATTCTAGAAAAGTCTGGCTTCTCTACAAATGCTGCGCTTGTAGGTAATATTGCCAATGGTGTTATCTCTGTTTTAGCTACGTTTGTAGGGATTTGGCTTCTTGGTAAAATTGGCCGCCGGCCGATGTTAATTACCGGTTTGATTGGAACAACGACAGCACTTACATTAATAGGAATATTCTCATTCACGCTTCATGGATCTGCTGCTCTTCCATATGCAGTACTTGGCATGACGGTTACTTTCCTTGCTTTTCAACAGGGAGCTATTTCACCGGTAACCTGGTTGATGCTTTCTGAAATATTCCCGTTAAAGTTAAGAGGACTTGGAATGGGCGTTACAGTATTTTGTTTATGGATTACAAACTTCTTAGTCGGTTTTTTATTCCCAATCTTGCTTAGTGCGGTTGGTTTATCGGCGACATTCTTCATTTTCGCTGTACTAGGAATTGCTGCCATTACATTCGTGAAGATATTTCTTCCGGAAACGAAAGGAAAGTCCCTTGAGCAGTTAGAAGATTACTTCCGTCATTACGACAAGAATGGAGGGACTGTTAGAGCAAGAAAAATTGCTAATGAAATATAGGACAATTTTTTTAAAAATATCATTTTAGAAAAATTAGGAGGAGATCAACATGACTTTAGGGTTTGGAGTAGTTGGAACAGGTGCCATTGGCCGTGAACATATTAATCGTATTACAAATAAATTATCAGGCGGAAAAATCGTCGCTGTAACAGATGTTAATCAAGAATCAGCCAAACAAACGGTTGAACAGTATCAATTAGATGCCATTATTTATCCGGATGATAAAGCGTTAATTGCAGATGAAAACGTTGATGCAGTGCTTGTAACCAGCTGGGGACCTGCACACGAAGCTACAGTCTTGGCGGCTATTGAAGCTGGGAAATATGTATTTTGTGAAAAACCGCTTGCTACCACGGCAGAAGGCTGCATGAGAATTGTCGAAGCAGAAATGAGACATGGTAAGAAATTGGTACAAGTTGGTTTTATGCGCCGATATGACAGTGGGTATGTGCAATTAAAGCAAGCCATTGATAAGGGATTCATCGGTGAACCGTTAATGATTCATGCCGCTCATCGCAACCCTACAGTTGATCCGCGCTATACAACAGATATGGCTGTTGTCGATACACTCATCCACGAAATTGATGTTTTACATTGGTTAGTGAATGATGATTATAAATCAGTCCAAGTTGTTTTTCCGAAGAAAACTAGAAATGCATTAGAACATTTGCGTGACCCGCAAGTATTCATCATTGAAACAAAAGGCGGCATCGTTATTAATGTCGAGGTATTTGTAAATTGCAGATACGGGTATGATATTCAATGTGAAGTTGTCGGAGAAGAAGGTATTGTTAAGTTACCTGAACCAGCAGGCATCAGCTTCCGTAAAGATGTAACATTAGGGACCAAAATTTTAACCGATTGGAAGGATCGCTTTATTGATGCGTATGATGTCGAAATCCAGGACTTCATCAATTCGATTCAAAAAACTGGCGAGCCTAAAGGACCTGATGCATGGGATGGTTATATTGCAGCATTAACGGCTGATGTATGCGTGAAAGCTCAGCAAACAGGTGAAAAGGAAGATATCACGCTTGAAGAAAGACCAGCATTTTATCGTAAAAATGCCGTTTGTGAGGCAGTTGTAAAAAATTAAATAGATAGTTTAGATATGGAGTTGATCAACATGAAATTATGTTTTAATCAGGCTACTACCCTTGAAAACTCTAATCTTGCCAAGGACTTAGAGCTTTGTGAAAAGCTGGGCTATGACTATATCGAAATCCGCACAATGGATAAATTACCTGAGTATCTAAAGGATCATTCCATTGAAGATTTAATTGAATTTTTCAACACGCACCATATTAAGCCGCTGGCCTTTAATGCATTAGTTTTCTTTAATAATCGCGATGAAGCCGGACACCAGGAAATCATCAAAGAATTTAAAGGGATGATGGAAGCCGGTAAAAAATTAGGCGTGCAATATGTTGTAGCAGTTCCGCTTGTAACGGAAGCAAAAATTCTAAAACAAGATATTAAAAACAGCTGTGTTGAGGTACTAACAGAGTTATCAGACATCGCTAAGCCATACGGCATTAAGATCGCTATGGAGTTTGTTGGTCATCCACAATGTACGGTTAATACTTTCGACCAGGCATATGATATCGTTGAAACCGTTAATCGTGAAAACGTAGGGTTAGTGCTTGACTGCTTTCACTTCCATGCGATGGGTTCCAAAATGGGAGACTTAAAAAATGCAGATGGGTCAAAAATCTTCATTCTCCATATGGATGATACAGAAGATTTCCCTATTGGCTTCTTGACAGACGAAGACCGCGTATGGCCTGGACTAGGCGCCATTGATTTAGACGGGATTTTATCTACATTAAAAGAAATTGGTTTCTCTGATGTTGCGTCAGTAGAGTTATTCAGACCGGAATATTATCAACTAGACGCTGAAGAAGTAATTAAGAAAGCTAAGGAAACAACAGTGAAGGCTGTATCAAAGCACTTTGAATTTGATACAGTTAAGGTAGGGCAAAGCAGTTGAAACGGGATCGTTCTGAAAAGGGCGCTCCGTCTTTTCTAAAATGGAACAAATCAAAAAAAGGCCCTTTCTCAAGTGATTGAGGAAAGGCCTTTTTGAATTATTCAGCTATTACAAGCTGAATGGTGTTCTTTTTCGCAAAATCCTGGTAAACCTCATTTGGCATGATATCCGTTACAAGATAATCAATTTTATCTAATCCGCAATAGGTCATTAACCCATACTTATCAAATTTATCATGGTCCACTAATAAAAAAACTTCAGAGCTTCTGTTAACAATAGAAGCTTTTAATTCGCTTTCAAGTGGTGAAGCATTTGTAACTCCATTTGTTAAGGAAACTCCTGTCGAGGCCATGAAGGCTTTATTAATATTATAAGCATTCAAAATATCCATATATTTCAAACTTCCAAATGAATTGGTTTTTCTTTCAAGGATTCCTCCGGCAGTAATGACGTTTAAATTTTCATATGGCAGTGCCCGAACGATAAAATCAAGATTATTAGTGATTACCGTAACTTGTTTGTTCTTAATAAATTTAATCATTTCAATGGTGGTTGTTCCCGAATCAATAAAAATAATATCTTCATCCTGTACAAAATCTGCAGCAGCTTTACCGATTTTTTCTTTTTCGGTCTGATTCCGTACTTGTCGCTCATGGAAAGACTCTAAGTTGGCCCGTTTTTCATCGTTGATTGCGACACCGCCGTATACCTTTTTGAAATCTCCTCTTTCTACAAGTTCCTGAACATCACGCCGTATCGTGTTTTTGGATACTTTGAAGACATCCATCAATTCATCTAAAGATGCAGATTTATGTTCTTTAATATACTCTTCGATTTTATTGATTCGTTTTTCCTTAATCATTCCTCTTCACCCTTTATTCCAAATAAACTTATTGATGACACCGTTTTCAGTAATTCTTTATATTTATATATTATCAACAAATCATCAAAAGTTCATCATATAAATTAAGATTTTTATTATCCAAAAAATTAAAATAGATTGACGATTTCCTTGGAAGGGGTTACAATTAAAAAGAAATTGAGAAAGCGCTTTCCTAATTTATTTAAAATAAATATACTTTAAATAATAAACCTTTATATATTAGCTTAAATTTTATATTGGTAAGGAAAGTATTTCTTAAAACGGATGAGGAGTGATGACGATGAGTCAATTAAATGTTGGATTATTAGGTGCTGGCCGAATGGGAGCTTTTCACGGGGAAAGTATAGCAAAACGAATTCCGGAAGCTAATTTATATGCAATAGCAGATCCATTTCCTGATACTGCACAAAAGTTGGCTGATAAACTAGGAACAAATATAAAAATTTATACAGAACCACTTGAAATGATGAAGGATCCCGCTATTGATGCAGTTATTATCGCTTCACCGGCAAGAACACATGCGAACAATGTTATTGCTGCTGCAGAAAACGGAAAGGCTGTTTTTTGTGAAAAACCAATGGCCGTAACGGTAGAAGAAGCGGATAGAGTTCTTCAGGTTGTTCAGGAAAAGAAAGTACCATTACAGGTTGGATTTAACCGACGTTTTTCGAAAGGGTTTAAAAGCGCTCATGAAGAAATCGTTGCTGGTAAAATTGGTACACCTCAATTATTACGATCTTTAACAAGAGACCCAGGTTTAGGTAATCCAAATATACCTGAATGGACTATTTTTTTAGAAACACTTATTCATGATTTTGATACATTATTATACCTAAATCCTAATGCTAGACCCGTTGAAGTGTTTGTAATGGCTGATGCCCTGGTAAGACCAGATTTTAAAGACAAAGGGTTACTTGATACAGCTGTTGTAACCATTAGATTTGATAATGGTGCTATTGGTATTGCGGAAGCAAATTTTCAGGCCGTGTATGGATATGATGTGCGTGGAGAAGTCTTTGGGTCCGAAGGAATGCTGCAAATGGGAAGCATCCGTGAATCAAGTATGACTCGATACACGAAAGAGGGTGTAAGTTATAATACTAGTCGCTACGATCAAGATTTGCTTTTTGATGCCTATGTAGCCGAGCTGAAATCTTTCGTAGAAGCCGTACAAACGAATAAACCGATCTATGCAACCGGAGAAGATGCTCGTTCTGCACTACTAATAGCTCGTGCCTGTATTGAATCGTATAAGCTGAATCAACCAGTAAAGATCGAAAATGGGGTATTAGTATAGTTTGGGTGGATGTAGATAGCCCTTTTAACTGTTAACTGCGTTCGTTTATACTGAAGGGTATAAACCACAGAAAAAGGGGACTTGAAATTGAAACCAACCATTTACGATGTTGCCAAAAAAGCTAATGTATCTATTTCTACCGTATCAAAAGTACTAAATAATACAGGAAGTATTAGTGAAAAGACCAAAAAAAAAATTTGGGATGTTATTGATGAATTGCAATATCAACCAAGTCTTGTTTTGTCTGCCAAAAAGGCACTGAAAACAATTGGTGTTTTAATTCCTGATATCTCCAATCCTTTTATGGCGGAAGTTACAAGAGCAATTGAGGATAGTGGTAGAAAAAAAGGATTTAGTGTCATTATATGTAGTACTGATAACGATTCAACCAAAGAAGAGGAATATATTTCCATGTTAAAACAAAAATATGTGGATGGAATTATTGTTGCGACAGGCTTAAAAAACAGTCGTGGTATTCGAGAATTAATTGAAAGTGATATGCCAGTTGTGATGCTTTCACGTGATGTTCCTTATTTGCCGGTTGATACAGTTGTAGTAGATGATTTTCAGGGTGGATATGAAGCTGCTGTTCATTTAGTACAGTTGGGTCATCGAAAAGTAGCTATGATTGCAGAAAACATAAATATTCCTTCTATTAAAAAACGCATAGACGGATTTAAAGAAGGATTGCAAATTTCGGGGATACCTATTGAAGATACACCCATTCTATATAGTTCCCTTAATTTAAATGAGTGCAAGGAAGTTTGTTTAGATTTATTAAAAGATAAAGAAAATAGACCTACTGCAATTTTTGTTTCAACGGAGATGCTGGCTTTTGGCGTGTTACAAGCAGCTAGAACACTAAAAATACAAGTTCCTAATCAGTTATCTCTTATTGGGTTTGATAATAGCATTTTAGCGAAACTTTGTGACCCTCAATTAACAACCATAGCACAACCCATAGAAGAAATGGGAGCTAAAGTAATAGAGTTGCTTGTTAATGAAATTACGAATAATCAAGAGAGGGCAAAAAAAGTTACACAAAGGGTTACATTATCACCGTTCTTAATTGTTCGTGATTCAACGTCTCCTATTTCTTAGGAACAAAAGGAGAAATTCTTTCCAGTTTTCTAGGTGAATACTCATTTTTTATAGATTACACCTAGAAAATAACTTTTATTCTGTTCTTCCATAGGAAAGGGAGATAGCTATAACTGTATACATAGAGAGTTATCTCCCTTTTTATCTCATGCGGAGTAAAGAACACACATCGACTTACAAAAAAATGGTATAAGTGTCGTGAACTGGTGGAGGAGGTTCCTTTATGAAATCAAAAAAGGGATATATTAATTTAATCTATTTTTTCGGGGCTTTGGGTGGACTACTGTTTGGATATGATACAGGAGTAATTTCAGGTGCTTTACTTTTTATAAAGGAAGATTTGGGTTTAACCCCATTTCTGGAAGGATTAGTGGTAAGCGGGGTTCTGATCGGAGCCTTAGTAGGGGCTGCGTTTTGTGGAACTTTTGCGGATCGTGTTGGAAGGAAAAAGACTATTATTTGGTTAGGTGCCCTTTTTTCTATCGGAGCAGTCGGAACAGGGCTTGCAGGAAGTGTAGAGATGCTAATATTATTTAGAATCGAATTAGGTGTTGCTGTTGGTGGTGCTTCCGCAATTGTTCCGTTATATTTATCTGAAATGGCTCCCGCAGCTATTCGTGGAAGAGTAGCTTCCATGAATACATTAATGAATGCATTCGGAATTCTAATGGCTTATCTTATTAACTTTGCATTCTCATCATCAGGCCGTTGGGATTGGATGTTATTATTAGCCATTGTGCCTTCACTTCTTTTAATGATCGGTATGTTATTTATGCCAGAAAGTCCTCGTTGGCTATTGCAAAATGAAAGAGAAGCCGAAGCGCGAAAAATACTTCTTTTAACAAGAGATGCTGATAAAATTGAATCAGAAATAAGAAGTATAAAGGAAGTAAGACCGGAAGGGAAAGTACCATTATCTGAACTATTCTCTCCATTAATGTGTCCCCTTCTTTTTATTGGAGTAGGAGTAGCCATTTTTCAGCAAATAATAGGAACTAACACGATTATTTATTATACACCAACTATTTTGACGGATTCTGGTATGGGATCATCAAGCGCCATCGCTGGAACGATTGGAATAGGAATAGTTAATGTACTGTTCACCATAATTGGGATTTTGTTAATTGATAAAATAGGCCGAAGAATGTTGATGCTTATAGGAAATGTGGGAATGTCGATAGCACTTGGTATATTGGGAGTAAGTACATTATTTTTCCAAGCACCAAGTTGGTTATTATTAGGTTGCTTATGCTTATTTATGGTAGCGTATTCAGCAAGTTGGGGAATGGTTGTATGGGTTGTTCTGGCCGAAATATTCCCATTAAAAATTAGAGGAACGGCAATGGGGTTTGCAAGTACTAGCTTATGGTTGGCGAATATTGTTGTATCACTGTCCTTCCCGGTTCTTTTATCAAGTTTAGGAGCAAGTGTATTGTTTCTCATTTATGCAACAATTGGGGTAGCAGCATTCCTATTTGTCTTAAAATTTGTTCCAGAAACAAAAGGAAAAACATTAGAAGAAATTGAAGAAGAAATAACATCGAAAAGAACAAAAGTATCAAAAGTATCATAGTGATTTTTAAAGTAAAGTTTCTGCAAATTAGAGGAAGTAATAGAAATGTTCGACCATAATAGAATACATTTAGGAATTGCTCCAATCGGGTAGAGCAATGATGATATGCCTGAACTTGGCCGGGACAATACATTTGAACAATGTATTAGAGAAATAGCACTTGCCGGTTTTGAGGGAACAGAAGTTGGCGTTAAATTTACAGAAAACACAGAATTTTTTGAAAATAATCTTGAAATAAGAGGCCTTCGTATCTTTGTTCATTTTCATATGAAGAAAATGAAAAAGATATTATGAAAACGTTAGACTTTTTGGAAAAGGTAGGAGCAAATAGAATTAATGTTTGTGAATTAACCCATTGTTTATTTGCTTCGGAACAATCAATGTTTGGTAAAAACAAGCTAATTGCACCAGATGAAGAATGGGATATGCTATGCACTGGCCTTGATAGGCTTGGAAAAATAGCGAAAGATCGAGGTTTTACTTTAAGCTATCACCATCATATGGCAACCATTTATTCAAAAGATAGATGAAACCAAACGTTTATTGGACCATACAAATCCAGAGTATGCTTCTCTTTGCTTTGACACAGGACATTTTACTTTTTCGAATGAAGATCCAGCAGAAGCAGCGAAGAGTTTTAGGAAACGCATTGGTCATGTCCATTTAAAGGATATTCGTAAAGAAAAAATGGTAGAGGCAATAGAAAAAGGTTTCGGATTTAGAAAGTCAGTATTGGAAGGTTGCTTCACGATACCAGGAGATGGAATGGTTGGTTTTGAAAGCGTATTAAAAATAGTAGTAGATTGTGGGTATGAAGGTTGGCTTATTGTAGAAGCAGAACAAAATCCAGCAATTGCTAACCCGTTTGAAAACGCCTTAAGGGCAAGGCGGTTTATAAAGAAACTCATCCATATATAAATAGACTTAGGAGGAAATATAATGAGTAGAGATTATGGTTTATGTTTTTGGTCATTTGGTGATATTTCTGTTGAAGAGAAATGTAGGATTGCGAAAGAGATTGGTGTAGACGGCGTAGAGGTTCAAGGAGATTTAACACAAGATCCGAAAGAACTGGCAAATATATTGTCTAGATATGCATTAAAGGTCCTATCTGTTACACCTGATAATGTAGATATTTCTAGTGTAGATGAAGATACAAGGTTAAAGGCAGTACAATATTTTTTAGATTTATTAGATTGGGCGAGCGATTTAGGTGTAAATCGAATTTGTTTACATGGAGATGTAGGTAAAACCGCTGGATGTGGAGATCTTACGAAGGATTGGCAGCTTCTTGTAGAGAGTTCTAAAACAGTGATGGAGAAAGCGGAAGTGTTAAATATCGAAGTTGTATTTGAAGTATTAAATCGTTATGAAAACCATCAAATTGTTACCTGTCAAGAAGCTTTAAACCTAATCGATGCTGTAAATAGTCCGAATTTATTTGTTCTATTAGATGCCTATCATATGAATATAGAAGAAGCTAATCCAATTGACGCATTAAAAAAAGCAGGAAGTAAGCTGGGTGTTTATCATGTAGCTGATTCCAATCGCCAAGCCGTTGGAAATGGTCATTCTAATATAAAGGACCAGATAAAGGCATTACATGAAATAAATTATAATGGGCCAATCATTATGGAAATGGTGGCAGAAGGGCCGAATCCTTTTACAGCAGTTAAAGGAGAAGATTATCTTGAGGTTCTCACATATTATTACAAAACCTCATTAGAAAAATTAAAAGCATGGGATACTTCCAAAGTTGTAAGATAATAGATTACTAGGAAAGATGAACAAAATGAATTATACGATTTGACACCTAAAAAAAGTGGAACATGTCAGGATTATGGTTTCGGACATGGATAAGTCCATCGCGTAATGAGAAATCCTGCAGTATGTTGAGGAAATAAAGCAATAAGCAAAAAGAGCGGCCATTCTCCGCTTTTTTCATTCCCCGAATGGTGACCATGTTGTATCATTATATTGAAGAAAATATTATTGTAAAAACAGGATGGACCCATTATGAAACGGACATTGAAAGATCTATTATTAATCTTGGCAGGCTCTTTAGTATTTGCCTTGGGGGTGAATTATTTTACCATCCCAAACAAGCTGTCAGAGGGCGGAATCTTAGGGATTACCATTATCGCATACTATCTATTCCATTTGTCACCTGGAGTCGTAAACTTTATTTTAAATGTCGTGCTAATAGCGGTTGGTTATAAATTTTTTGAAAAAAGAGCGTTTGTTTACACTTTGATTTCCATTGCAGCCTGTTCGCTGTTTTTATATGTGACAGAGAGCGTTGGGAAACTGTTGACCCAGGATATGCTTCTTGCCTCCGTGTTTGCCGGGTTTTTAGTAGGTGTCGGATTGGGGTTGATTTTTCGTTCGGGCGGAACGTCGGGCGGTACATCCATTTTGGCGCAGTTGGCGAACCAATACTTTGGCTGGAGCATTGCCAAAGCGATGTTAATTATGGATGTTGCAGTGGTCGCCGGGTCGGTTTTTGTGATTGGCTTGGAAAAAGCCATGTACACGCTCCTGGTCGTTTATATTGGGGCCAAGGCGATTGATTTCATTGTCGAAGGCTTGGATGAACGTGTCGCGGTGTTGATCATTTCGAATGAACCAGAGCGGGTTTTGACTACAATTACAAGTAAAATGGCACGCGGCCTGACAGTATTGGACGGTCATGGCGGCTACACCGGCCAGGACAAACAAGTGCTATATCTTGTGATTAACAAGCCGGAAGTGGTCATGTTAAAAAATATTATCCGCGACATTGACGTGCATGCCTATGTCACGGTCCATAATGTCCATGAAATGATCGGCAAAGGATATAAAGCAACCACTTAAACAAGATGACTATGTTATTATTAAAAATCTTTGAACAATTTTACTGGAGCGTTTACCACAAGCTTTGCCTCCAGTATGATAAGAAAATGGGTACCTCATTTAAAAATGTTGAAAGCCGGTGGCACTATATGAAATTATTTTTCAAAAATTATCGCTTCACTCTTATTTTGCTTGGGGCAATCATCATCGGCGGAGCAGCGGGTCTGGTTTTTGGAACAAAAACGACCGTTGTGAAGCCGTTTGGGGATTTATTTCTCAATTTAATGTTTATGATCATTGTACCTTTAGTGTTTTTCAGCATTGCCTCGGCAATTGCCAATATGAATGAAATGAAACGGCTGGGGAAAATCATGGGCAGTATTGTACTTGTGTTCCTGCTGACGGCCTTCGTTGCCGCAGTCCTTGGTTTGACAGGGGCATCGATTATTCATCCGATTGAAAACGCTGATATCAGTGCAATAAAAAAGGTGATGACTGAGGCAACGGTTAATACGAAGGCAGAGCATGTGCCGTTCCTAAGCCAGCTGGTCAACACCTTTACCGTGTCTGATTTTAACCTATTGCTTTCAAGAAGCAATATGCTACAGTTGATTGTATTTGGGCTTCTATTTGGAATTTCAACGGCCCTGGTCGGCGAAAAGGCAAAACCAGTTGCAAACTTTTTATCGGCGGCAACAGCAGTGGTTATGAAGATGGTCAGTATCATCATGTACTATGCGCCGATCGGGCTAGGCTGCTATTTTGCCGCTGTCATAGGGGAACTAGGTCCGCAAATATTGGAAGGCTATGCCCGTTCGTTTGGTTTGTATTTAATCCTGACAGTGATCTATTATTTCGGATTTTTCACCTTGTACGCCTTTCTAGCAGGCGGCAGGGATGGTGTGAAAATTTTCTGGAAAAATGCTATTACTCCCTCGGTTACGGCAATCGCCACTTGTTCGAGTGCTGCCTGCATTCCGGTTAACCTGGAAGCTGTTCGAAAAATGGGAGTTCCAAAGGATATTGCTGAGACGATTGTCCCTCTCGGGGCCAATACCCATAAAGATGGCTCCGTCTTCGGCGGGGTATTGAAAATCGTCTTTCTTTTTGCTTTATTTGGAAAGGACCTGACCAGCTTTTTCAGTATATTAAGTGTGCTGGCCGTTGCGTTTTTGGTCGGTGCAGTCATGGGGGCAATCCCAGGCGGCGGTATGATCGGTGAAATGCTGATTATCAGCGTTTATGGCTTCCCGCCGGAAACACTGCCGATCATTGCCGTCATCAGTACCATTATCGATGCACCAGCTACACTTCTTAATTCCACAGGGAACACCGTCTGCGCCTTATTAGTCACAAGACTAGTAGAAGGAAAAAAATGGGCCAAAAAGACCCTACAAAGCAGTGTGTAATTGGTGTCAGGCACCATTCGTGGACGTTTGTACGTATCCAGTGGACAGTGAAGGCCCAATGTTAATTCTGCCATCTTTTATTGGAAAGGGTCGAAGATTGTAAGTTTCCCGGGAAATATAACTCTTGAGGGAATAGAAAAGACTTTAAGTTTTTTGCACCAAAAGGGAGTTTTTCAAAGAACCACGATAGAAAGGCAAAATCATGAGGTACGTTTTAATACAATTTTTCAAAAAACAAGATAACAACAAAAAGCTTGGTTATGGAAGAATAAGTGTATCAACTTACGTAGAGTTGAACGAATTAATGGAATGAGCAGTTTGCGAAGATCGCATGTAACAGTACTGTAAGAGGGGTCGTAAGAAGTTACGACCCCTACTTGATTTCTTTTTAAAAATCCAAATTGTCAACTTTTACTGTGTTTTGTATACCTTCTTAACCTGATACATGCTAAGAATTAGCCTGCCCATTTTTGCGAAGATATGCGTAGGTACAGCTCCGCTTGGGAACGCACCAGCATTTGCAGTCTAATGAAATGTTTAAGTCTTTTTTCAAAAAAGGAAACGGGAATTTTTTTAATTGATGAGCAAATTTAAAACAACAGAAGTTGAATTTCCTCATTGGAATAAAAAATCGTTTATTTTAGCTGGAAAATTTTTAGGTAGGAATATTTTTCCGTTTTGATTTAATTTACCCCCCTTGAGATGGTTTGTCTTGATTATTTCTAGCCTGTTTTTTTAATAAGCAATTACCTTTTTTTAAAGTATATCTTACTGCACGGTTAGAGGATTTTGTAAAGATTACCAACTCACTTACTGCTATATAATCCTTTTCGGGGAAGATATGTGTTTTACCGAGGAATGAATGGTTCTATTCTCTCTATTCGTCAGAAATTTTTCAAACGAAGAGTTAAAATATAGGATGACAATTAATGTATCAGCCAACTGAGTCCGACTTTTTGGAAATAAGTAAGAGATTACTTTGTCTACACATTGGATGTACGCAGTGCACATATTGTCGATGAAGAATTTTATATATTATTTAAAATAAGTTATTGACTATTTGGAAAATTGCAGCTATATTAATTATTGTAAACGTTTCCGGTAACGTTACCAAAGAAAACTTTACCGGAAATTTATACCCGAAATTGTAAACGTTACCGGTAACGTTACCAAAATTGCGCATTTGAACTATGACGGGAAATGTTAAAGAAGGAAGATAATATGAAGACTATTAAAGATATTGCCAAAGAATTAGGAGTTTCTGTATCTACAGTTTCAAGGGCTCTAAATAATCATCCAGATATAAAAGATGAGACAAAGCAGAAAGTATTAGAGGGAATAAAAAAACTAAATTATACACCAAACGCAATAGCAAGAAGCTTGATTCAGAAAAAGTCTAATATGATTGGACTTATGATTCCAGATATTACAGATCCATTCTTCTCGGAAGTTGCTTTAGGTGCAGAGGAGGTTTTGTCTGATAATGGTTTCCAAGTGGTCTATAGTAATACATTTTTAAACATAGAAAAGGAAAAATATTGCTTATCATCTATGATGGAGAGAAAAGTAGATGGACTAATTTTAAAACCTAGTCCATTAGACGAAGAATTTATAGAAATGCTTAACAGAATTGATATACCAGTAGTTTTTTTAAGAGGACTAACCTCTTATGAGGAAAGTAGATTGGATATTTCGACTGTTGATGTAAATCATTATAGAGGTGCATATAGTGCAACGCAATATCTGGTAGATTTAGGGCACCGGGAAATTGGATTTTTAGGTATGTCAAAAAACTCATCAGAAGGAAGTGAAAGGTTAAATGGATATTTAGATTGTTTAAGGGATCATGATATCCCTTCTAAAGAGTCAAATATTGTTATGGCAGGCAGCAATATTGAACAAGGCAAAATAGCAGTAGCAAAATTAATGTCTCAAAATAATCAACTAACTTCTATATTCGCAGCTAATGACCTTTTGGCCATTGGAGGTTTCGACTGGCTAGTCACTAATAAATATCAAGTTCCAGAAGATATATCCCTGATAGGATTCGATAATCTAGAGTTTTCTAGCTTGAGTTGGATTAATTTAACCACAGTTGATCAACCAAGGAAAACTATTGGTAATCAAGCAGCAAAATTATTACTGGATATCATTAATGATAAATCGTTAGAACCAAAATCAATTTTGTTAGAAACAAAACTGATAGAAAGAAATACCTGTAGAAGACTATTAAATTAGTAAAAAGTAATCAATTAAAAGGAGGAACTTTATGCGAAATTTGAAGAAGATTTTGAGGTGTGGGTTAATTATATTAACCTCAGTAATGGTTGTGGGAGTAGTTGGCTGTTCAAATCAAAACACTTCAGGTAAGTCTACCAAACGGAATATAGTTGAGGCTTGGGTATTCCCTATTATCCCTCCAGAAGAATTGAAAAAGTTAGAGTCAGAATTTAATTCTACCCATAAAGATGTTCAAGTCAATTTAACTGTGCTTGATTGGAAGGATGGAAGGGAGAAAATAAAAACTGCTCTATCAACCAATAAAGGACCAGATGTTTTTTATATTGGTGTTGGATTGGACCAAAATTATATTGATGCAAAGGTGCTTGCATCAGCAAAATCTATAGGATTTTCTGAAAAAGATTTAGAAAAGTATTCACCACTAATCGAATCAAATATGGTAGGAGACTCTGTTTATGCAATACCACTAGGATACGAAACGAACATGCTATTTTATCGAAAAGATATCCTCTCTAAATTTGGTTATAATCATCCCCCTTCCACCTGGGAAGAATTGTATAAAATTGCTGAAGCCATCTCAAAGGGCACAATGAAAGATGGCAAGCCCGAAGTAATGGGATTACAGATTGTTGGAATGGATGATCACCTAAATGCAATCAATATGTCTTGGATTTCAATGTTTCAAGCCGCTGGCGGCAAGTTTATGAAAAGTAATAAGTCAATGTTGAATTCATCAGAAGGTGAAGAAGCCTTAAACTATATGCGGAAATTTTATAAAAATAATATTTCTATTCCAGGCCCAAGTGCGGTTAATGGATTTACTAATGGTACTGTAGCAATGTTTTATTTTACACAACCAACTGCAGATCAACAGTCATGGTATACATCCCCTGATATGAAAGATAAATTAGGAATCGCACCTATGCCAAAGGGACCTAAATCATCTGCGGGATACTTTGGCGGACATTCATTAGCAGTAAATGCGAATTCCGATAAAAAAGAGCAGGCAGGGGAATTCGTGAAATGGATTAGTTCTCCAGAAAAGGTTGATGTGTTTATGAAGAGTGCCCATCATGTACCGCCATTTGACCTCAGTAAGTTGGATTCAGAAGAAAAGAGAAAAATTGATGCCATTACAAATGCGGATAAAGCTACATGGGATGTAATTTTTCAACAGATTAATAATAACATTGATGGTAATGCGGCCAAACTATTAGTACAAGGCCGTAAAGGATACACAGAACGATGGGATGCTCAGAAATCACAAATTGTTTCAGCATTATTGGGTGAAACGAAAACGAAAGATGCACTTAATAATATAGATGTTAAAGTTAACCAAGCTCTAGGTGACTAGGAGACTATCATCCAACGGTGGACTGATGTCCACCGTTAGGAAGGGAGGTATAGTATGCTAGAACGAAAACAGAATTTACTTGGATGGTTATTAGTACTCCCAGCTGTCATAATACTTGGTGGATTTTTTATTTACCCAATGGTTTATTCATTGATAGTAAGCCTGTTTAAATGGGATCTTTTAGGTTCCAAGACTTTTATCGGGTTAGATAACTATAGTTTTTTATTGTTTAAAGATGTGGTTTTTAAAAAATCATTAATAAATACTTTATACTTTTCCATATTTTATATAATTGGAAGTTTACTATTATCATTAGGTACGGCAATGATTGTACAACAACAATTAAAAGGTATTCGCACTATAAGGACTATTTTAATGACCCCATTAGTCATTCCGATGGCTATTACAGGTATAATATGGAGCTTATTATATGAACCTTATGGCTTTGTCAATGCTTTGTTGGATATTTTTGGGGTACAGGGAAAAGAGTGGTTGTTTAACTCGAAATATGCCATGCCTGCTGTGATTTTGGTAAGTATTTGGCAGAGCTTTGGATTATATACCATTATTTTTGTTACCGGTCTGCAACAAATTCCTAATAATTTGTATGAGTCGATGAGCATTGATGGAGCAGGCAAGTGGAAAATGTTCCAACATCTTACATTACCTATGTTAAAACCTACTACTTTTTTTGTCACTACTTTGCTATTGATTAATTCCTTTAAGGTATTCGATCAAATTTGGGTAATGACGCAGGGGGGACCAGGGAATTCCACTATTACATTAGTAGTTTACATGTATCAAAAAGTATTTTCATCTGTAGGACTTGCAACAGCGGCATCTTCCATTTTATTTATTATTGTCCTATGTCTAGTATTTATTCAATATTATCTCATGGGAAGGGAGGATAAACATTGATGCAGACTTATACGAAACGCTCAAATTTAAAATCTTACCTAATTTTATTACCGATTACTCTATTTGCTATTTTTCCGTTCTATATTATGCTAAAAAGTTCTTTGGAACCTCTTAATGATATCTTATCAAGATTCCACTTGATCCCTAATAATTGGTTGTATTTTGAAAATTATAAGCTTGTATTTCAGGAATATCCTATTTTTAGATGGTTCTTAAATAGTTCTTTCTTAGCATTGATAGCAGTATTAGGGAATATTATTTTCTGTCCATTGGTAGCATATGCACTTGCCAGAATTAATTTCAAGGGACGAAACTTTATTTTTCTCTGTGTACTAGCAACTCTCATTATCCCTGTACAAGTTTTAGCAGTACCCTTGTATTTGATGATGTCAAAGCTAGGTTTAAATAATACGTATTTAGCCGTTTTATTGCCAGATTTAGTTAGTCCATTTGGAATATTTCTGTTGCGCCAAGCATTTTTAGCCATACCCAAGGAATTAGAAGAAGCGGCATTAATGGATGGCTCTAGCAGAATGGGAATATTATTTCGCATTATTCTCCCAAATACACTACCATCACTTGCTACAGTGGCATCACTAAAATTTATGTGGGTATGGGGAGACTTCATGTGGCCGTCCCTTATTTTAAATACAGAGGAAATGAAAACGTTGCCGGTTGGCATTGCTTCATTTCAGACTGCTTCTGCATTGGTTCCATGGGACTTGGTTATTAGTGCTTCAGTAGTGGCTGTAGTTCCTATAATAGTTATATTTTTTATGTTTCAAAAATACTTTGTTCGTGGACTTACGGATGGAGCTGTCAAAGGCTAATCAATAAGTTTCTACATTGAATTATTGACTAGAGGAGGATAAGTAAATGAGGTTTGTTAAGGAAACATTTGAAGTGGTTGTTTGCGGAGGAGGATTAGCCGGTTTCTGTGCGGCTGTTTCTGCTGCAAGGAATGGAGCTAAAACGTGTATAATTCAAGATCGTCCAGTTTTTGGAGGGAATAGTTCTTCGGAAATAAGAGTGACAACCCATGGGGCAGCTGCTTTTCATGCATATGCTCGTGAAACTGGCATTATTTCAGAGTTATTAATAGAAGAACGTGCCAGAAATCATGAGGAAATAAATGAAAATGGTTGGACCAATAGTGTATGGGATATGACCATGTACGATATGGCGATGAATACACCCAATCTCAAGATATTTTTAAATACTTCTGTACAAGAAGTTAAAATGAATAACAAACGTAATATTGAGAGTGTGATTTGCCGAATCGCTAATGCAGAAACGGAATTAACTATTAGTGGAAAAGTATTTATCGATTGTACAGGTGATGGTGTAGTAGCTGATTTAGCTGGATGTGAAACAAGATTTGGAACGGAGGCTAGAGATGAATTCAATGAACCTCATGCTACTGAAGAACAAACACTAGATGTTATGGGGAGTTCCATTCACTTTAAAGCGGTTGATATGGGAAGACCTGTACCTTTCTCACCACCAAGTTGGATAAAAAGCTATGAAGACGCTAGTTTCTTTTACGAGCAAGGCCGACCTTTAGAACATACTGGACATAAAGAGAATGATCGATATCGAGGAGGATATTGGTGGCTAGAAATCGGGGTTCCATGGAATACCATATATGATAATGAAGATATTAGGCATGAACTCACCAGGCATGCACTAGGAGTTTGGGATTGGATTAAAAACAAAGATCCAGAATTGAAAGAAGTAGCAAAAAATTATGCATTGGAATGGATTGGCCAAGTTCCAGGCAAGAGAGAAAGCAGAAGGATTATGGGCCAATATTTAATGACCGAACATGACCCACTCAACAAAACGGTGTTTTTTGATGAGGTTGCATTTGGTGGATGGAACGTGGACTTACATACACCTGGAGGTTTATTGGCACCATCAAGTGAGCCGGCAGCGATGGAAGGATATAAAACAGTTAGTGATTTCCAAAGAAAAACATTATGCGGACCTTATGGCATACCGTTAAGAATGCTAATTTCTAAAGATGTCGATAATTTAATGATGGCAGGCAGAAATGTAAGTGCAACACATGCAGCATTGGGGACTGTAAGGGTAATTGGCACTACCGCTCTTATGGGCCAGGCAGTTGGAACTGCGGCTGCTATAGGGATAAATAACAATACGAGTGCTTCAGAAATACCTTCCAATTATATAAAAGAAGTTCAACAAAAATTGTTGAGAGATGGTTGTTTCTTATTAAATGTCAAAAACGAAGATGTAGACGATTTAGCAAGAAAGGCAAAAGTAACAGCAAGCAGCGAAGCAAAGTTATACGGAGTTGGACCAGAAACTATGGGGGTTCATAAAGGTTTAAAATTCTGGAAAACTCAACATCAAACATCACTTACAGATAAGCTATTGCAACGAAGGGGTCAATGGATTGCGATTGGGGAAGATACTCTCCAAAAAATTTCGGTTTGTTTAACAAATGATTCTAGTTCAGTACAATACGTTGATGCGAAGATAGTGTTACCAGAAAACATATGGGACTACAGAATAGAAGAACTTACTGAAATCGCAAGTACAACATTGGAGGTTCCTCCTGGGGAGAAACAATGGATTGAGTGGGAAGTAGATCTTGATGTATCTACCGGTTTGCCAAAGGGAAAGTATATCCGTTTAGATTTATTGAAAAACGAGAATGTGGAATGGCACCGGTCACAGAAAATTGAGCCGGGTCATGTTTGCGCATTTGATATCGATAAAGGTATGCGCAGGTATGACCATGGTATTACAATGAGCTTCAAGGTCACTCCTGAGCAATCTTGCTATAAACCGGAAAATGTTCTGAGCGGTTATACCCGACCATATATTTTTACGAATCTATGGAAATCCGACCCTAATGAGCCGGGGGTTGATTGGTTACAATTAACTTGGAATGAGAAACAAGTAATTTCCAAAGTAGAACTAACTTTTCCTGGGAACATTCTACGAGAATATCATTCATATGAAGCATTTTATCGTGATCCCCAATGTGCAAAGGATTACAGTATAAGTGTATGGAGCGATGGTGAATGGATAGAGGTTCTAAGAGTAAAAAATAATTATCAACGTCATCGTAAACATGATTTAGGAAAAGGAGTAACTACTAATAAGGTTCGTATAAATATTTATTCTACAAACGGCGATCCTTCTGCAGCGATTTACGAAGTAAGGTGTTATTCCAATTAGAATAATATGTTTTGATGATCAGCAGAATACGGTTTTAAAGAAATTATTCTCAACTTTTAATTTTGATTTAGCTTCCTAAACACGAACCATTTTTGGGGTTAGGAAGCTTACTTTACCTAAACCAATTAGATAAGGACCGGAGAAACGTGGACATAAATTTGTCCGTTTTGCGGATGACTTCTGTATATATGTTAAAAGTGAACGGGCTGGTTTAAAAGTTTTAGAAAGCATTACTAAATATCCTGAGGTTAATCGAACGAAAGCAAAATATCATTATAATGAGGCCTAAAAGACCTTAACCAACTTATACGAACGTAGCTACTTAAGTTATTGAGGTACCGTATAATGATCCGTACGTACGGTGGTGTAGGAGGGCGGGGGTTTTTACTCCCCCCTACTCGATTAATTAGCTTTGGCAAATCTCGCCTAGTTTCCCCCGTTACTTGATTTGTTTCTTTCATTTTAATCTCCACCTCCACTGTTGTAATCATTCGTCAATTCATTGGATCGTTCAGGATGATTATCATGTTCATTGTCATCGGTAGTGCTCCTTTTACTAACAGTCGGGAAAATTAATAATGCAACTATAATGAATAGGGTGCCGAAGAACTCTTGGGTTATAAAAATAAGGTAGACACCACTTGCAATAAGGAGTACGCCTATAATCCTTTGGATGATTCTAATGCTATTCAGAGACATTCCCCCTAATCGAAATCTATAGTAATAAATATTGGTGTCCGGGACTTTTTATACTTCAAACAGGATAGAGGGCCTGGTCGTTTTTAGCATCATCACTGCTTCCAAAAAAGGTGAGAGAGTATTGAACGTTTTGTTACAATTTAACAAAGTATTCTTTCTGCAAAAAATACACTGTATAATGGTGCCTGACACCAAAAAAATATAATAAAGGAGTTGTTGAGATTGGCTCGTCCTGCTCGTAATTGGTTTGAAGGTGCGAAGTATCATGTGACCAGTAGGGGGGTTAGGCGGAGTGCATTGTTTTTTGACGATAAGGATTATCAGAAATATCTTTCTTTGTTAGCGGAAACGATGAATTCTTACCCCTTTAGGCTTCATGCCTTCTGTTTAATGACCAACCATACACATCTCCAGATTGAGACAATGGAAACCCCGCTTAGTACCATCATGAAATACCTCAACATGAAATACGCCAAGTATGTGAACAAAAAGTACGATTTCTCCGGGCATGTATTCGAAAAGCGTTATGGCGCTGAACTGCTTGATTCCCCCGAATATGAGATTGATGTCAGCAAGTATATTCATCTGAATCCGGTGGCAGCAGGAATGGTGTCAGCGCCGGAAGATTACCGATGGAGCAGTTACCGTGCCTTCATATACGGTGAAAAAATTCCGCTCGTTGACCCCAAAACACTTCTATCCTACTTTCCCGATCCACCCTCCTTGCATTATGAACAATATATGAAGGCCTCGCCAATGGACAGGCTTTTTTGGAAAGAAGGAAAGGTATACATTGGTGAAAGGGGGAAACTCCCATGTGGGCACAGGTAACCAGCATTGGCTTAAAAGGTATGGAAGGTTATCGGCTAAATGTAGAAGTTAGCACCCGGGTGGGGGCGGATTCTTTTAAAATTGTCGGGCTGCCCGATGCGGCCGTGAAGGAAGCGAAGGAGCGGATTATTGCTGCACTTAGTTCGTTAGGATACATCGTTTCGGGGCAAAAAATTATTATAAATTTATCACCTCCTGACCAAAAGAAAATGGGCTCGTTGTTTGATCTGTCGATGGCGATTGGGATGCTATTGAGTCTGCATGAATTGGAGGCGAGGGTCCCGGAAGATACCGGTTTTATCGGCGCTTTATCGTTGGACGGGGCGATTCAGTCTGTTGAAGGAATTCTGCCCGCAGTTCTTGCGGCTAAAAAAATCGGCATCCGCCGGCTTTATTTACCATTTGATGAAAAATTGCCGCCGCTTGATGTTTTAGGACTGGAGCTTATTTATGTTGAATCGCTGCAGGATGTAATCGGGCATCTATCGGGGCAGTGGTCCCCGCCTTCTTTTTTCAAACAGAAAGAGCTAGAAGTGCATAGTGTTGAGTATCCTGATTTTCAACAGGTTGTTGGTCATGCTCATGCCAAGTATGCCTTGGAGGTAGCAGCAGCTGGGGAACATCATGTCTTGATGACAGGACCGCCGGGATGCGGAAAAAGTCTGTTAGCCTGGAGCTTTCCATCGATTTTGCCGGCATTATCACAGGAAGCCCAGCTTGAGGTGATGAGTCTATACCAGCTGGGGCACTCAACACATCAGGTGACACCAGTCCCTCCGTTTCGGAATCCGCACCATTCCGCCTCAGGGGTTGCTATTATTGGCGGCGGTCAATACCCGAAACCAGGTGAAATATCACTAGCCCATCATGGTGTTTTATTTTTAGACGAAATTGGGGAATTTTCGAAAAAAACGTTGGATATGTTGAGGCAGCCGTTAGAGACGGGTTCGATCACGATTAGCAGGACCCACGCAACAGTGACATATCCTGCTTCTTTTATCATGCTGGCTGCAATGAATCCATGTCCTTGCGGGTATGCGGGGGATAATTCGCATTATTGCACGTGTTCATCGAAACAGATTCTTGCATATCAAAACAGGCTTTCAGGACCGCTTCGGGATCGGTTTGATATTCACCTGTCTCTAAAATCAGTGGATTTGAAGGCTGCTGGTGAGGAACAGTTGGCGGAGCCGTCCTTTATGGTTCGAAAGAGAGTGGGAGAGGCAAGGGAAAGGCAATATGACCGTTACGGTAGGGAAATTTGTAACGGCAGGGTACCGTATGATCTGCTCATGAAAACAAGTCCTTTAACTGCTTCACAACAAAACGCCATACAGCAGCTGCTATATAAGCAAGGCTGGAGCAACCGCACCCAAATCAAAATCATCCGCCTCGCCCGCACCATCTCCGATCTACGAGGGGACAGGGGAACCGCAATCACCGACGAAAGTATTAGGGAGGCTATGTTGGTGTCAGGCACCATCCGTGGACAATTTCGCTAAATTGTCCATGTGGGGTGGACATTTTCCCTTTTTCTAGAATGCTTGTAAGAAAATTTAAAGGTGAGGTATTCTCTCTTTGATATTTTCAGCGTGTGCTAGGAAGATGAGTAATAGAATCCCGACGACTAGAGTACAACTAATCCAATCGTATTGCATGATGAATAGACATGCTGGAATTGAAAGTAATGCTGCTAGTCCCGCTAAAGTAAAGCTTTTGATCCACGGATACAAAAGGGAAAAGGCCGCTAGGATAACCGGTGCAACTAGTGGCTGGAATGCAAGCCCCCCGCCGATAAACGTGGAAATTCCTTTGCCACCCTTGAATTTTAAGGTAATAGGTTTTAGGTGTCCAATAACCGCCAGTGCCAGGCCGATTAATTGAATGTGTTCTGAAAAATGAAGGAAGCGGGCGATCACAATCACTAGTACCCCTTTTAAGGCATCGCCAAGAAAAGTAAGGATGAAGGCTGTTTTTCCATGGAGGGTGCCGGCGTTCCTCGCTCCGACATTCCTACTCCCGAGCTGGCGGATATCCTGACGATAGAGAACCTTTAAGACAATGTACCCGCACATAATACTTCCAATTAAATAAGCACAAACAAAATACAACCATACGATCGGAATCACAACCTTTGCCGTTTCTATTAATTTACCAGCTAGGGTCAAAAAATAACAAGACAAATTTTTAAATAAACAACAATAAACTAAGCGCCATCACGGCCATCCCGCCGATTAATCCATAGATGGAAAGGTGGGCCTCATCATATCTTTTCGCTGCAGGCAATAATTCATCAAGGGAAATAAACACCATGATTCCGGCAACAGCCGCAAAAATAATACCAAACATCACTTCATTTAGGAAAGGCATCAAGAATAGATAGGCAGCCAATGCGCCAATCGGCTCTGATAATCCAGACAAAAACGATAGTTTAAAAGCTCGTTTTTTATCGCCGGTTGCAAAGTAGACAGGGACGGAAACTGCAATTCCTTCTGGAATATTGTGAATCGCAATGGCGACAGCGATGGCGATTCCGAGCTTCGGGTCTTGCAGCGCGGAAGTAAAGGTGGCGATTCCCTCGGGAAAGTTATGAATGCCAATTGCCAGTGCCGTGAATGTTCCCATTTTTAAAAGGTCAGGCTGTTTATCGACCCCGTCAGGAGCGGCCATATCCTCCACTGTTCGAAGCTCATGTGGATTGCTTTGCTTCGGGATAAATTTATCGATGCCGGCAATCACAAGCATTCCGAAGAAGAATCCGCCGGCCGTTAACCAATTTCCCGGCACGATTCCCATCGAATGGATAAGGGCCTCTTTTGCCTTGACGAATATCTCAATCATCGACACGTAAATCATGACCCCTGCAGAGAACCCAAGGGTTACGGAGAGAAATTTCTTGTTGGTGTGTGAGGTAAAAAAGGCAAGCAGACTGCCAATCCCTGTGGCCAGGACGGCAAATAATGTTAACCCAAATGCTAAAAGCAGATTCTCAGTCACCTTTCATTCACTTCCTTTAATATTTAATACTTTATATGCCCAGATTATAGAATGTTTCCTGTAGGAATAGTTGAGTAAGAGGCCGCGGATTGCTTTTCCCGCCCCCCATATATTTGATATCATTGAATTATAGTTTTTTAAAAGAATAATGTATCTGAAGTAGAACCATTTGGAGGTTACTATGAAAAAACGTCCGTTAAAAGTAATGACGGTATTTGGAACAAGGCCGGAAGCTATTAAAATGGCACCGCTTGTAAAAGAATTAGAAAAATTTCCGGATAAAATCAACTCGATTGTAACGGTGACGGCACAGCACCGTCAAATGTTAGACCAAGTGCTGCAAATTTTTGAAATCGTTCCGGATTATGATTTAAATATCATGAAGGAAAGACAATCTTTGGTCGATGTGACTACTCGCGCCTTGGAGGGGCTGACTCGGGTTTTTGCAGATGCCAAGCCTGATATCGTCTTGGTTCATGGCGATACGACGACAACATTTGTAGCAAGCTTGGCCGCCTTTTATCAGCAGATTCCGGTTGGTCATGTCGAGGCAGGACTGCGGACTTATAATAAGTTTTCACCGTACCCTGAGGAAATGAATCGACAGTTAACGGGAGTTCTAGCAGATTTGCATTTTGCCCCGACGTTACAGGCAAAGCAAAATCTTCTAAAGGAAAATAAACCGGAGGCCGCTATTTTTATAACGGGAAATACAGCAATTGATGCCTTAAAAACGACGGTGAGGGTCCAGTACTCCCATCCTGTGCTAGATCAGATTGGCGGTGACCGGTTGATTTTGATGACGGCCCACCGGAGAGAAAACCTGGGGAGGCCGATGGAAAATATGTTCCGTGCCATCCTGCGTGTAGTGGAAAAGCACAGGGATGTCCAGGTCGTTTACCCTGTCCATATGAACCCGGTTGTACAGGAAATTGCTGACCGAGTACTGGGAGGTCATGACCGTATCCATCTTATTGAACCGTTAGATGTGATTGACTTCCACAACTTTGCCTCAAGTGCTTACCTGATTCTAACGGACTCCGGTGGCATCCAGGAGGAGGCGCCATCGCTTGGGGTGCCAGTATTGGTGCTGCGCGATACAACAGAGCGGCCGGAAGGAATTGCCGCTGGAACCCTGAAACTTGCGGGCACAGATGAAGAAACCATCTTCGGACTAGCAGATGAACTATTGTCTATTCATGCTGCTCACGACCAAATGGCCAAAGCCTCCAACCCATATGGCGACGGCCAGGCTGCCAAACGCATCGTAGACGCCATCCTCTACCACTTTAGGTATATTGAACAAAGGCCAAGCGATTTTTAATGGTGTCAGGCACCGCTCGTGGACATTTGTCCGCGTGGGGTGGACAAGTTTACTAATTTTGGATATACCTCTCCGGATGTTGGCGAAATTCGACAGTCTGGCAATCCGGTAGTTCGTCGGTCTGGCAATCCAGAAATCCGGCAATCAGAAAGCATGTCGTCAAGTGAACCTGAAATCCCCCCTTGTCTTTTGAAGTGACAAGGGGGACTGCGTTTGAGCATTATAAATGAGGAGACACAATTTATGAAGCTAAATAAAATTCATCATATTGCGATTATCTGTTCTAATTATGAAGCATCAAAAGATTTTTACGTACGAATTTTGGGGTTGAAACCAATTAGAGAAGTTTATCGTGCGGAGAGAGACTCGTATAAACTAGATTTAGAAGTAGGCGGGCAGTACCAAATTGAACTGTTTTCTTTCCCAAACCCGCCGGAAAGACCAAGCTACCCAGAAGCAGCAGGATTAAGGCATTTAGCCTTTGAGGTAGACGACCTAGATGAAGCTGTCTCCTATTTAGTGGAACAGCAAATACAACCGGAGCCCATTCGAATAGACCCTAGCACCAACAAAAAATACACCTTCTTCTCAGACCCAGATAGCCTGCCGATTGAACTTTACGAGGCGGTGTCAGGCACCTAGAAAAGCGGAAGTCCCTGTTTAGCGACGTTTGGTCCTCGAAAAAGCTATCGCTTTTTCTTCGTGCGATGCTGATGCGTCGAAGCCTTCCTAGTGCAGGGCTTCGGCTGGGAATAAAGGAAACACGAAAAACGATAGCGATTCGATGTTGACTTATCGCAGTCGCTGGGCGTTAAAGCTGGACATGTGAATTTTTCACATGGTGCCTGACACCAACAAAAATACGTCTTAAGTCCTAGAATTCTTTCCGTTTGGGGTCTATGGTCAGCAGGGGTTTTTTTGTGTATAGTGGAAGTAATAAGAAGCGAGAAATGGTGGTGTGGTGGAGCACCGCCATACCGGTTTTGTAATAATATGAAACATTCGATTGAATCGTTCGTATAAATAGTTAGTTTCACACCATTAGTCAGGAGTCGATTATCATGAATCCTATTGTTTCGATCCTTTTTCGAGGGTTTGTCGCTGTGCCAGTAACTGTATTGGCAGGGTTTATCAGCTTTATTATATTCGAGCAAAACTTCCTGCCGTCGATTGCGTATGCTATAGCAGGCGGGGTTGCAGTCTACGCCATCTTATCCTTTGCGATGAGCAGAAGTTTTTTAAAAAAACATCAGCTTACCCGAAAGGAGTATCGATATATTAGGAAGAATTTAGTGGAGGCCAATAAAAAAATTCGCCGCCTAAATAAATCGCTATTTTCATTTCATGATCTTTCGTCCGTAAAACAAAGAATCGATATCCTGCGGATTACCAAGAAAATCCAAAAAATGGCCTTAAAGGAGCCGAAGCGATTTTACCAGGCAGAGCCATTTTATTTTTCGCATTTAGACTCAGTGGTGGAGCTTACAGAGAAGTACAGCTTCCTCGCCTCCCAGCCGAAAAAGAATATGGAAATAAATCAATCTCTCATTGAAACGCGGCAAACGTTAAATGAAATGACAAGAGTATTGGAAGACGACTTGTTCCGTGTGGTGTCCGATGATGTTGATTATTTAAATTTTGAAATAGATGTAGCAAAGCATTCAATCAAGAAGCAAAAGGATTCTAAATTTGCTGAAAAGAATAGGTGGTTAAAATGAGCGAAAACAATCCAATTCATCCATCCGATGATTTATTAAATGATATTCTGGCCCATCCATTTGGCGATGATCTGCAGCTTGAAAAGCAGTCAAATCCGCAGGCAACCGATCCAAAGCCTGTTAAGTTAATTGATGTCATTCCGGAGGAGCACAGAAAGAAGGCGTACCAGCTTGCAGAGCAAATCGATCCGACGAACCATCAGGCGATGATTCAATACGGCTCGCAGGCACAAGGGAAGCTGCTGACTTTTTCGCATGCGATGCTCGAGCATGTCCAGAAAAAGGATGTTGGTGAAATCGGTGATATCATCAATGATCTAATGAAACGCTTGAGTGACGTGAATCCGGACGAGTTAAAGGATGGGAAGCCATCCTTCTTTGCCCGTATGTTTGGAAAAATTTCCGGCTCGCTGCAGGAGGCACTCTCTAAATATCAAAAAACCGGCGCCCAAATTGACCGTATAAGTGTCAAACTGGACCGCAGCAAAAATGTCCTATTATCCGATATTAAATTACTTGAACAACTCTATGAAACAAATAAGGAATATTTCCATGCTCTTAATGTTTATATAGCGGCGGGGGAAATCAAGCTTGAGGAAATGCATGAAAAGACGATCCCTGAGCTTAAAAAACAGGCAGAAGCGACCAATGACCAAATGAAGTTTCAGGAAGTAAATGATATGATTCAATTTGCCGACCGCTTGGACAAACGCCTCCATGATTTAAAATTAAGCCGGGAAATTACGATTCAAAGTGCACCGCAAATCCGTTTGATTCAAAACACAAACCAGGCGCTAGTTGAAAAAATTCAGTCGTCGATTGTGACGGCGATACCGCTCTGGAAAAATCAAGTCGCCATTGCCTTGACCCTTATTCGCCAGCGACATGCGGTGGAGGCCCAGAAGCAGGTCTCGAAAACCACGAATGAGCTGTTACTAAAAAACGCTGAAATGTTAAAAACCAATACAATTGAAACCGCAAAAGAAAATGAACGTGGTCTAGTAGATATTGAAACACTCAAGAAAACACAGGAGAACTTGATCAGCACATTAGAAGAAACATTGCGAATCCAAGAAGAAGGCCGGCAAAAGCGACGCCTTGCGGAACAAGACCTGTCAACCATGGAAAACGAACTACGGCAAAAGCTGTTAGATATCAAAGGAAAATAAACATAAAAGGTGGTGTCAGGCACCATGTGAAAAATTCACATGGTGCCTGACACCACATTCTTAACGGTAGTATTCCTCCAAGGTGATGCCGCGCGACATGATGTCTGCGGCGATTTTTTTGCCGACGTAGCGGAGATGCCATGGCTCGTATTGGTACCCGGTGATGGCTTCCTTTCCTTTAGGGTAGCGGATGATAAATCCATATTCCGCAGCGTGGGCCTCAATCCATTTAGCCTCTTTACTCCCGCTAAAACAGTCCTCAGCGGCGCATTTCCCATCACCGCCGGTGACATCGATGGCAAGCCCGGTTTCATGTTCACTCGTCCCGGGTAGGGCACTGTATGTTTTGGCAGCCTCAACTCCGTCTTGTCTAACATATTGTTGAAACAAAGCCTTCTGTTTAGAATATGGCCTATAGGCCGAAACACCAAGAAGCTTCACACCATCTTTCAAGGCTCCGGCAAAAAGGTCTTCTATCGCGGCAGCGGCCTCCGCACGCATTTTCCGCTTTTCTGATTTTCCGGCAAAAATAAAAGGGATATTAGGATCAACTAAATCATCAGGTTGGTAGCTTTCAGGTAATTTATTCTGTTTGTTAACGAGCACGGGAATACTCTCTGGATGGGAGACAATCCCGTTATGATGTACTTCAATACTAGACTTAGGAACTGTTTTATGGTGGGGAACGGCCAGCTTACTGTTTTCCTGTGCCATTTCTTTCTTTTCAAAGCAGCCTCCCAACAAGGGGGTCAGCAGGACAAGGCTGATGAAAAGAGAATGAAATTTTTTCATACGAAACATCCTTTTTTAAAAAATTCACTTCTACTATAATCATCGACACGTTCCCATACTTTAAAACATCGGTTTATCATCATTTTAAAGATCATGAATGTAGTCGGAAACAAAGTTATGTGACATAAATCGACAAAAACAATTATAAACTATAATTTACAATCACGAAACAAAAAGGAATATCCAAATTGATCATCGTATAAGTTGCACTAGACGACAGAGGGATTTGGATGTTTACCTTTTATAAAATGGAAATGGGATCGGAAACCATCCCTATTGTTACCATTTACCCAAAAGCGCCTTGTTTTTGTCGAAATTTTGTCTTACTTTCATCAATCTTTAAAAGAGTCCGTCGAAAAGTTTTCCAAGTCGCAAATGCCCGTCTAGGACTTTAGACCCTTTTCATTTATAAACCAATTTCTTATATTAAAAAAAACACATAAATCGTACGAAATGGCAAACCCATTGAAAAATGGTGACGCAAAGCTATAGGGGCTGTAGTCTTTATGGGAAAGGAGTTCAAGCGCTGCAAAGGTGAATCAGTATAGCCAAGTTGCAATCGCCGATTATATTTTATAGCGACTCGAAAGGAGTATAGCCTGGTACTCACCGCCTTTATTGATAGGAGTGGTTCTTTGAATTCTGAATATTTTTTCATAATATACGATTAGCATAGAAGATACTATTTGTTCAGACGATGCTCGCCAGCTATCGAACACGAATCTCCTGCGGTTTATGTAAATGTTTAGAATTGGGGAGGGTTTTTTGTGTTGAAATTGTTATTAAAAGGAAAATATTTTTATCATGTCCTCCAAAAGCGGCATAGCGAACTGCTCCAGCAGGATTGTCTAAGTGAGGAATTAAGGATCAAGCTAAAGGTAAAGGCTACGTATCACAGCAGTAAGGTTGTAGAACTTGGATCGAGAATATAAAAACAGCGCCGGGAAATTAGTTCATTCCGGCGCTTTTTTTATTCTTCGAAAACAATTCATATGTCATTACGATGCTGCCATCAACATGGCCCTCCTCCCTCATTTAGAGCACCAACTTGAAATGATGAATACAACAAGTACCCTCGGTGAATGAACGGGCATTGCCCTGCAAGATTAGGTTCTGTTTTTCCTATATGTGGACAACTAATAAAAAAATGTGGATAGCTAACATCGATATGTGGATAAACAGAGATTGACTGTGGATATCTATAAAAGTGGTGTCAGGCACCATGTGAATTTTTCACATGGTGCCTGACACCACTTTAATAAAAATATGACAATTGTCACCTGATTTTGGTGACATTTCTTACTAAAATTCCTCCTCCTCAATTCGTACAATGAAGTCAAGATATCAGGGGGTGTTCAAATATGAACGAAGTGTTGACTTTGAAAAACGTGACGAAGTCATTTCACCAGAAGACGGCGGTGGACGATATTTCTTTTACGATTGGAAAAGGGGAAGTAGTGGCAATTTTGGGGCCCAATGGGGCTGGGAAAACCACGACAATCTCGATGATTCTCGGTCTCTTTAAGCCATCAGCGGGAGAGGTGAGAATATTCAACCATCTGCCGCAAGAAAAACAAGTACGGGAAAAAATTGGCACGATGCTGCAGGAAGTAAGTGTCATGCCTGGGTTAAAGGTGCAAGAAATTCTCGAGTTAATCAGAAGCTATTACCCTCATCCACTTCCCATGAGCGAACTCATCAGCCTGACAGGTCTAACCGGGGAGGAATTAAAGACGCGGGCGGAGAAATTATCTGGTGGACAAAAACGCCGATTAAGTTTTGCCCTTGCTCTTGCCGGTAACCCGGAACTAATTATTTTTGATGAACCGACCGTCGGCATGGATATTTCCTCAAGGAGTCGCTTCTGGCAAACCGTCGACAGCTTTGCAGCACAAGGCAAAACCATCATTTTTTCAACGCATTATCTCCAGGAAGCAGATGACGTTGCAGACCGAATCTTACTGTTTAAAGATGGGACGATTGTTGCCGATGGAACACCGGCACAGATCAAATCACAAATTGCCAAACCGTCGGTGTCGTTTATCGTTGATCCCGAA
This sequence comes from Bacillus renqingensis, assembly GCF_016464375.1. Classification (GTDB taxonomy): domain Bacteria; phylum Bacillota; class Bacilli; order Bacillales; family Cytobacillaceae; genus Neobacillus; species Neobacillus renqingensis. The sequence continues at coordinate 26,577 of NZ_JADDIU010000027.1, read as the reverse complement.
ACATCTTTGGAAAAATTGTACCTTCACACCGAGATTGATGATATATATCGAAAAAACAATCGAGTATACGTCCAGTCTAGCAATACCGACCGTGTACTGGAACTGATTTTTCAAGAAAAATTAGCGGTGAGGGACATTCAAATTGAACGTGGCAAGCTGGAAGAGGTCTATGAGGAGCTCACCAGAGGTACAAAGGAGGCAGTCTAAAGATGAAAATATTTCAAATGCAATGCAAGATGGAGATCGTAAGGGTGTTGCGGAACCGCTATTTTGTATTCTGGTCACTGGTGATGCCGATTTTGTTCTACTATATTTTTACCAATGTCGTTAACACAAATCCCCAGGACGAGGCCGCATGGCAGGCACATTACCTCATGTCGATGACAGTCTTCAGCGTAATGGGGTCGTCGATGATGACATTAGGCATCCGTATGGTTCAGGAACGCTTGCAAGGATGGTCAACATTTATGCGTATTACCCCTTTGTCAGACAGCGTTTATTTTGCCGCACAAATGGTCGGGCAAAGTGTGATCCACCTGTTTTCCATCACGATCATTTTTATTGCCGGTGCACTCATTAACAACATCGCGCTAACAGCCATTGAATGGGTAATGAGCGGTTTATGGATTTTACTAGGTTCCCTGCCATTTCTTGCGATAGGTACGTTAATAGGTTTAATGAAAAAAGTAGAAACAGCAGCTGGCGTCAGTAATGTCTTGTACATGGTGCTTGCGGTATCAGGTGGCCTGTGGATGCCGCTTGAAATTATGCCAAAAGTGATGCAAAACGTTGCTCAGTGGCTGCCATCCTACCATTATGGAAACGGAGTTTGGGAGATTGTTCGTGGAGGTGCACCCGAGTGGAAGAATATCCTATTATTAGTCACTTATTTAGTCTTGTTCATGGTACTATCAAAATATATTAGAAGAAAACAAGAAGTGGCGTGATTCAAGTTGAAATGGTCCATTTTTCCAAGACAGTTAGGCTTTTTTCCTTATATCTTTCTGATTTATATCGGTTTTCCAATCTTTTATCTGACGAAGGAATCGAGATTCAAGCAGCTGGTTGGCTTCGGGATGGTGCTCCTCTTTTTAGTATCGTATCGCCGGTTGTATTTTTTAATCGGAAAAAGAAGCTTCACCTATTGGTTGGCTGTTCAAATGGCTATTGTATTTCTTTTTAGTACGTTTTATCATTTAGACTATATCTTTTTAGGCTTTTTTCCAGCGAACTTTATTGGCTGGTACAAGGGAAAAAAGGCCTTTAGACTTGGATTATTGAGCTTAGCAGGACTGGAAATGATTCCATTCCTTATTCAAATGATGCAGCCACGAACAGTCTTTTCGACCAATGAGCTGATTGATTTTGTCCCGTTTTTGATTATCATGTTGATTTCACCATTTGGCATCCGCTCGATGAACCGCAGGCTGGAATTAAAGCAGGAGCTGGATCAGGCCCATAAGCAAATTGAAGAGCTGGTAAAACGGGAGGAGCGCGTGCGAATTGCCCGTGACCTTCATGATACGCTCGGGCACACCTTATCATTGTTGACGTTAAAAAGTCAGCTTATCCAGAGGCTGACCTCAGTTGATCCAGAACGAGCGCGGACCGAGGCGAAGGAAATGGAAACAACATCGAGGGCGGCACTGAAGCAGGTACGTGAACTGGTGAGTGATATGCGGGCGACGACCATTGCGGAGGAGCTCCTCCATGTACAGCAAATCCTGCGGGCTGCCGGAATTTCCTACCAGTATGAGGGCGATGTTGATTTTTCAAAAATCCCTCCGTTTACACAAAATATCGTTGGGATGTGTATCTGCGAGGCTGCGACTAATGTTGTCAAGCATAGCCGTGCCACCCACTGTTCGATTGCCATCCAGCTGTCCACTGAAAAAATGAAAATAGTGGTTCGCGACAATGGATTGGGTGTGGCAAAGAATAATCAGTTAGGCAATGGTTTGAAGGGGATGAAGGAGCGGCTGGCACTAATGGACGGCTCGTTGTCCATTACCAATCATTACGGCACCGTACTAGATATGACGGTGCCGATTATTAAAAAAGCAGGAGGTACGGCGGGATGATTCGATTGTTTATTGCAGAAGATCAACGAATGTTATTGGGGGCTCTAGGCTCATTACTTGATATGGAGCCGGATATGAAAGTAATCGGTCAAGCAATGAACGGGGAGGAAGCACTTAGGGAGATTCATCGGCTTCAGCCGGATGTCTGCCTCATGGATATCGAAATGCCAGTTTTAAGCGGACTTGAGGTAGCGGAAGAACTTGCACGGAGCGCAAGCCCAGCTAAAGTCATCATCTTAACTACTTTTGCTCGCCCGGGTTACTTCGAACGGGCGGTAAAAAGCGGTGTACACGGCTATCTACTCAAGGATGGCGATATTGCTGAACTGGCGGATACGATCCGTCAAGTAATCACGGGTAAACGGGTATTCAGCCCGGAACTCACCTTTCATGCGATTCGTGAGGAAAACCCGTTAACCCCAAAAGAACAAGAGATTTTAAGATTAGCTGCCTTAGGAAAAACAACAAAGCAAATTACCTCCGAACTATACCTATCATCCGGCACAATCCGTAACTACATCTCCGAAATTCTCCAAAAACTCGGAGCCAACAACCGAACAGAGGCTGCCAAAATAGCCGCTGAGAAAGGATGGCTATAGAAACACTCGGTGCCTGACACCATCCGTGGACATTTGTACGTTTCCAGTGGACAGTTATGTGATTATTTCACATGTTCAGCCCTAGTGTACCCTTTTCTTGGTGCCTGCACCGCCCTTTCTAAGGTGGATAACCTTCCTCTAAATGCGCTTAAGAATATATTAATACTAATTCCGAATGGAAATAGACGAGAATTTTTTAAGCGGTGAGGAAGGAGGAATAGTCTGTTGTGAAAATTTTAATCGTCGGAACAGGTTATGTGGGGACGACTACCGCTCTTGTTTTTTGCGAAATGGGCCACCAAGTAACCGGGTTAGATGTTGACGATCAAAAAATAGAAGCTTTGCAAGCTGGCAACCTTCATTTCTATGAACCTGGGCTTAAGGAGCTGTTGTTAAAACATATTCAGACGGAAAATATTTCTTTTACAAAAAATATTAAAGAGGCGATCAAAAACAATGACGTTATTTTCATCTGTGTCGGAACACCAAGGGGGGAGGATGGAAGGGCTGACCTGACATATGTAAAAAATGTTGCAGAATCCATTGGAAAATATATGAAAGAGTATAAGGTTATCGTGACAAAGAGCACAGTGCCTACGGGAACAGCGGAACTGGTCACAGAATGGGTAAAATCAGCGCAAGAGGAACTTGTATTGTTTGATGTCGTCTCAAACCCCGAATTCCTGCGCGAAGGTTCTGCCCTTTATGATGCGCTCCACCCGGACCGGATTGTCATCGGGACAACGAGTGAAAAAGCCCGTTTGACCATGCGGGAATTATATCAAGACTTCCAATGTCCAATCGTTGAAACTAACCCAAAAGCCTCAGAAATGATAAAATATGCCGCCAACTCCTTCCTTGCGATGAAAATTTCCTTTATTAATGAGCTGGCAAGACTTTGTGATAGGCTTGCTATTAACATAAATGATGTGTCAAAAGGGATCGGGCTTGATCACCGAATCGGCCCCCATTTTCTTAAGGCAGGAATGGGTTATGGTGGCTCATGCTTCCCGAAGGATGTAAACGCCCTGCTGCAAACTGCGGGCGCAAGTGGAATCCCATTGACAATTTTGGAGCAGGTCGTGCAAGTAAACGCGGAGCAATCGCTTTATTTTATTAATAAAATCAAACAGGCCTTAGGTGGCGACTTGACGAATAAAACCATCGCTGTTCTGGGATTGGCCTTTAAAGCGAATACAGATGATATAAGGGAATCACAAAGCCTCAATCTGATTAACCGACTAGTACAAGAACAGGCTATGATAAAGATGCACGATCCTGTGGTAAAACTGGCCGATCCCCCCCATGGCCCTTTTTGCCGGCAATTTCAGACAGTAGCTGAAACCGTGTCAGACACCGATGCAGTTGTTCTTTGTACCGATTGGGATGAATATAAGCAGCTTGATTGGATGACTATCAAGCGATTAATGAAGCAGCCGTATATTTTAGATGGCAGAAACATGGTGGATAAGGGAAAGGTGGAGGCACTCGGGTTTCATTATACAGGGATCGCGAATTATTAGGATATTAATAGATTTATTTGGTAAATAAAGGGCGCTCCATGGTAAAAAGGAGCGGATTCTATTGTCCGCGGAGGGTCCAAAAGGGTGCTCCGCGGTAAAAAGCCCCGGGTTCTATGCCCAAGGAGTAAAAAAAGGTGAACATTAACGGTATCTCCTTTTCCTATTATTGGCTCTCCAGTACGAGCAGCAAGCCCAGCTCGTTTACATATTATAATCTGCTAGTAAGGAAAGTAATAAATTTCCATAACCTAATGATGAATTAATACTAATAAGCACTCCTTAACGTTCCTAGAAACCATCAAATCAATATATTACTACAAAAACAGACATAAACACCAAGAATTCCCGAATATTATTATAAAAGGGAATATTCCTTTTGACTAAGATGTCATGCACCATGACAATGTATGAGTATGGAAGCAGCTGGTAATGTCAAATGAAGTGGTCTTTTCATTATTTAGTCGAAAGGAAGTGAGTGTCAAAAACAATAAATAAAATTAAACTAAAATAGTAGGTGCATGGCCTATTTCTAGGGATACTTCAAAGAGATTGATAGTATTATAGGGAACATTCTTTGAAGGAGAGGGGAAACAACCAATTGTCAATACATCCGACCCCAACCCTTAGAAAATTTAAAGGAAGGGGGGAATGTTGAGCGGTTTGCTTACTACCATTACAACAGCAATTAAACGAAAAAACTAGGAGGCGAGAGGATGAAGTTTTTTAAAAGCAGCTATTTGTATTAGCGACAATTTTAACATTAATGGCAAGCTTCGTGTTGCCCAATCTTCATTATGCCAGCGCAGCTGAGAATTACATAACAGTAGCCCAAGCGATTGCCAACAGCACTGGTAAGGCTACGGTGAAGGGGTACATTGTAGCCCATACAACAGGGAATAAATTATATAACTTTAATGCACCTTTTAAGGATGACTTTAACCTTGCGATAGCCGACAGCCCATCGGAAACAGACCCGACAAAACTTCTTCCGGTACAGCTATCTTCCAGTTACCGACCGGAATTTGGTCTTATGAACAACCCCGGCAATATTGGGAAAGAGGTATTCGTAACTGGTTCACTAGAAACCTATTTTACTGTACCGGGATTAAAATCTGCCACTTCGATGAGTTTTACTGAAGGTGGCGGTACCCCGGTTGACCCACCGGTGGATCCTCCGGTTGATGGTATCAAAATCAGCACTATCCAAGGGGAAAGCCACACATCACCATATAACGGCCAAAATGTTAAGGATGTTACTGGGATCGTTACATTTGTGAAGGATGGCAACAACTTCTTTATCCAGGATCCTCATTCTGATAATAACCCGAAGACATCTGAGGGTATTCTTGTATACAAAAAAAGCCATCACGTAAAAGTGGGTGATCTCGTTTCTGTTTCTGGCCAGGTAAAGGAATGGGTGCTTGAAGGTTACAGCGACATGCTGCAAACAGACCTGGCGACCACAGAAATCGATGCAAACGCAGGCAGCATAACTGTCCACGCGAGCGGTCAGGTATTGCCAAAAGCTCTCATCATCAATAAAGACATTAACCCGCCAACGGAAATAGTGGATAACGATCAGTTAGCCAAATTCGATCCTGAACAAGACGGGATTGATTTTTACGAAAGCATCGAAGGCATGCGGGTTGCAGTGGAAAATCCAATAGCTGTTGCACCGCAAAAATATGGCGAGATACCGGTCATTGCCGGGAAAGTGGAAGGCAAGACATATACCACGCCAGGCGGGGTTCCAATTACAAAGGACAATATGAACCCTGAACGAATTCATCTACTATTCGAGGACAGGGATTTTGTATCAAAAACGGGCGACCGCTTTGACGGTACAGTGACAGGTGTTGTCACTTATACTTTTCAAAACTACAAAATTCTAACTAATAAAGCAGACCTTCCCCCGTTGGTTGAAAGTGATTATAAGCAGGAAGTAACCAATCTTGCCAAAGATCAGGACAAGCTGACGGTTGCCAGCTACAATATGGAAAATTATACGAAAGCTGATACTGCCAAGACAAACAAGATTGCCAAGTCTATCGTCGAAAACTTAAAAACGCCTGACATCGTCGGGCTTGTCGAGGTTCAGGACAATAACGGCGAGTCTTCCGGCGGTACTGACGCATCACAAAACTATCAAGCCCTAATCGATGCAATCAAAACAAACGGCGGTCCGGCTTATAACTGGACGGATATTGCACCGCAAGACAATCAAGATGGCGGGGCGCCAAACGGTAATATCCGCGTCGGTTTCATCTATAATCCTGACCGCGTCAGCTTAAAACCAGGTACAAAAGGAACTGCAACACAGTCAGTCGGCTACGAAAATGGTTCCTTAACTCTAAACCCTGGCAGAATTGATCCGACAAATGGAGCATTTAAATCCAGCCGAAAACCGCTGGCTGCGGAATTTACCTTTAAAGGCGAAGACGTCATTGTCATTGCCAACCACTTTAATTCTAAAGGCGGCGACCAGCCGATTTTTGGAAAAAATCAACCGCCTACACTAGGCAGTGAAACCCAAAGAATGAAGATTGCCGGCGTCGTTAACAACTTTATTAAAGATGTAAAAAGTAAATCAGCTGATGCTAACATTGTTGTTCTTGGCGACTTGAATGACTTCGAATTTTCCAATCCGTTAACAGCACTAAAAGGAAATGAACTAACAAACTTAATTGAAAAAGTTCCTGCACCGGAACGATTTACTTATAACTATCAAGGAAACTCCCAGGTGCTCGACCACATGCTCGTTTCAAACAATCTGGCAGACCGTTCGGAAATCGATATTGTCCATATTAACTCACCATTCGTTGCAGCACATGGACGTGTCAGTGACCATGACCCGGTAATGGCACAGATTGATTTAAGTGCTGAACCGTCCGGACCAAAAGCGCTTGACCTGTCCATCATGCATGTGAATGATACACATGCAAATGTTGAACAGTATCCGAAGCTGACAACTGCCGTAAAAGAAGTAAGAGGGGAAAAGCCAAATGCCTTATTACTGGATGCCGGTGATGTTTTCTCAGGAACATTATACTTTAACCAATACCTAGGTAAAGCAGATTTAGGCTTCATGAATGACCTGGACTACGACGCGATGACATTCGGAAACCATGAATTTGATAAGGACTCCCATGTGCTGGCAGATTTTATCAAGGAAATGAAGTTTCCAATCTTGAGTGCAAACGTCAATGTAACCCAGGATCCTGTATTAGGACCTCTGTTCAAAAATGAAATCAGTTCTGCTCCGGAGGGCGGCAACATCTACCCAGCAATTATTAAAACAATTGATGGGGAAAAGGTTGGTATGTTTGGCTTAACAACGGAAGATACAACCTTCCTTGCAAACCCATCGAAACAAATTGTGTTTGAAAATGCTGCAGCAAAAGCAAAAGAAACAGTGGCCGCACTTAAAGCAAAAGGCATTAACAAAATTGTTGTCCTGTCGCACTTAGGCTATGGACCAGACCAAGAGTTGGCTAAAGTGGTCGATGGCATTGACATCATTGTTGGCGGTCACTCACATACAAAGCTGGACAAGCCGGTTGTGATTGAAAAAGCAGAGCCGACCGTCATTGTTCAAGCAAACGAATACCTGAAATATTTGGGCGTTCTTGATGTAACCTTTGATAAAGATGGGGTAATCACCGCCCAAGACGGGAAGCTTCTTGATGTGAACACCTACGCTGCAGATGCACAAGCCCAGGCAAAAGTTGATGAATTAAAGAAACCTTTAGACGAGCTGAAGAAGACAGTCATTGGTTCTTCTAAAGTATTCCTTGATGGAGAACGAAACAACGTTCGTTACAAAGAGACCAATCTTGGTAACTTGATTGCTGATTCCATGGCACAAAAAGCAAATGATATTTTGAAAAATAACACCACGATTGCTATACAAAATGGCGGTGGAATCCGTGCTTCGATTCCAGAAGGTGATGTCACACTTGGCCATATTCATAAGGTGATGCCATTTGCGAACTTATTGGTAACGCTTGATCTAACTGGTCAAGAAATCTGGGATGCCCTTGAGCACGGTGTCAGTAAGGCAGAAAGTGGCGCCGGCCAGTTCATGCAGGTGTCCGGATTGCAATTTAAATACGATCCAAAAAAACCAGCCTATGACAGAGTTTGGGAAGTCAAAGTCAAAACAGCTGATGGCTTTGAGAAGCTTGACCTAAACAAGACATACTCTGTTGCCACCAACGCATTCGTCGCAGACGGCGGCGACGGTTACACGATGTTCAAGAAGGCAAAAGACGAAGGCCGCATCCATGAATTACTAATCGTCGACTATGAGATTTTAACCGATTATATTTCAAAAAATAGCCCAGTATCTCCTCAGGTTGAGGGCAGAATTGTTGAAGGTGATGAAATCAAATCTGGATGGGTTGAAGTCGACGGTGCCTGGTACTATTTGGATAAAGATGGTAAAAAGGTAACAGGCTGGCTTGAGCTAGATGGTAAAACCTATTACCTTGATCCAACAACAGGGGCTAGAAAAACTGGCTTTATCGAAATCGACGGTAAAAAATACTACTTTGATCCATCGAGCGGTTCCATGCAGACCGGCTGGGTAACTGTGGAAGGTAAAGATTACTACTTTAATTCCGATGGTGTCATGCAAACCGGCTGGCTAGAATTAGATGGTAAAAAATATTATCTCGGAACAGACGGTGTTAAGCGGGTTGGCAAGCATACAATCGATGGTGTCAGCTATTCCTTTGATGCGAACGGTGTTGTAAACAATGGCTGGCAGAATAAGGGCGGCAAGCGCTATTACGTTGATAGTAATGGAAAGAAGCTGATTGGCTTTGCAATAGTGGAAGGTAAAAATTATTACTTTAACCATAAAGGTGAAATGCAAACCGGCTGGTACAAAGTGAAGGGTAAACAATACTATTCTAATCCAGATGGTGAAATGCAAATTGGCTGGCAAGAAATAGCTGGTAAACGATACTATTTTGATTCTAATGGTATCATGCAGACCGGCTGGTTAGAGCTTTCAGGCAAACGTTATTACCTGGACAATAAAGGTATAATGGAAACCGGCTGGGTGAAGATTCGAGGTAAATGGTATTACTTTGATGAAAACGGAGTGCTGCAAGCTGAGACGCCAAAAGCTAATGGAAAGGCTGTCTAGAAACTAAATCTAAGAGAATAATTTGATTTAGAGGATGCCCTAAGTGGCTCCTCTCTTTTTTGTTAAACCAAGAGGCTAGTAACAGAATTTGTAAAAAAAACAGCGAAATGAATCAATTTCATAATTCCTTCTTTTAAGGAAGTACAGACCTGCAGAATTTTAGTTTTATTAAATTTTTTTAAAACTAAACAGCTTGTTTTTGGCCATTTGATTCGGCATTTATGCGATCAGCAGCTAATTTTGAAGCATTAACTATAAAAACAGAAGCAGGTGCAGCTGTTAGTGTATTCATTGGTTCAAAGAATTACCCAGCAAAAGCGATGGATTCACATGGAATGTACAAGGCAGCGATTCCAAAGCAAACGGCCGGTACTCAAATAAAGGTTACAGCTATGGATAAAGCAAAAAATACAACAACCAAAACGGTGAAGGTGACTGCAGCAGACAAAGAAGGAAACGGAAGTGAACCGACTAACCCCAACCCTTCGATAGTTGAGTAATAAAAAATCCCCTGCCCAAAAGCCTCTGGCAGGGGATTTTTTCGTTATTTTACTTCTAACTGTGCTGTTAGCTCGTTATGCAGACGCTGCTTCTCTTTATCCGGAACGATGTAGTAATAGATCCCGTTAATTTTTGAGCCGTCTCCCTTAATGGTCATTTGCTCGATATTACCTGCAGCACTTCTATAATTCTTTTGGATGTCCATCATTTGGTCAAATGTAAGGTTAGTTCTTACATTATTACCGAGAGCGGAAAAAATCCCTTGGTATTTTGTTAGCGAAGAAAGACTGGCTCCCTCCCTCATAACGCCCTGAATAATTTCACGCTGACGCAGCTGACGCCCAAAATCACCACGCGGGTCATCGTATCTCATCCGGGTATAGGCTAAGGCTTTTTTTCCATCCAATGTTACCTGTCCTTTAGGGAAATGGTAACCGCCTTGAGAGAAATCCAAGTCGTTGTTGACGGTAATACCGCCCACGGCATCGACAATATCCCTAAACCCTTCCATGTTTACTTTGATAAAATAATCAATCGGGATATCTAAGAAGTGTTCTACCGTATTCATGGACATTTCTTCATTACCAAAGGCATAGGCATGGTTAATTTTATCCACTGTCCCTTTCCCGACAATTTCGGTACGGGTGTCACGCGGGATACTTAACATTTTAACGGAATTTAGTTTCGGGTTAACCGTTAAGACAATCATGGTGTCCGAACGACCTTTGTCCCCTTTACGCTGGTCCACACCTAAAAGCAACACAGAAAATGGCTGCTTATTTTCCAACGAAACATCTTCTGCCCGCTTTTCAGACTTCCGGTCTAATGGCTGGTGCATTGTATCAACAGCATTCGTTAACGATCTATAAACGGAATAGACATAACCACCAATTCCAATAATGAGCAATAAAACCACTATCCCGGTAACGCGGAGCCAGGTTCTTTTCTTCTTTCTTTTTTCAGATCTCATTCATTTTTCCTCCAACAATAAAATATCCGACTATGTAATAGAATAGCAGATTTCGTCGAAAATTCATACATATATTTGAAATTGTGTTAAAAAGAAGTTTGTGAAATTGGCAAAAATACTTTTGCGAATCACCCTAAAAAATATAAAATTTTTTTAAAAAAAGTCTATTAATCTTATGAAGAGACTGATAGAATTATCTTGCAAAACTAAATTTTTTGTCGAGAGGTGGAGAAGGTGTGAGGCGACAAATGAAAAAGAATAAGAAACGAAAAATACTCAATGGTTCGTTGGCAACTTTGTTAATGCTTACAATCATTCCATTGAATATTTTTCCACATGCTGCAAAAGCAGAAGGGACGGCAACAAACACTGCTACACTCAGAATCTTAGAAACAACAGATCTTCATTCGAACTTAATGCCGTATGATTACTACCAAGATACAGACAAAGGGATTAACTACGGACTCGCAAAGACGGCAAGCCTTATTAAGCAGGCACGAGAAGAAGTGGAACCAAGCAATTCCATGTTATTCGATGCAGGCGATATGATTCAAGGAACACCACTTGCAGATTATGTAAATAAAGTCAAGCCTCTAGGAAAAGATGATACCCATCCACTGTTTAGGGCGATGAATTACCTTAAGTATGATGGGGGCATTGTGGGCAACCATGAATTTAATTACGGGTTGGATTATTTAAAGAATGTTTTAGAGGAAGTTGATTTCCCAATTGTCAATGCCAATATCTATGAGGATGACCATGATAATAATCCTGATAATGATGTTAACTATTTTACACCATTTAAGATTATTGACAAAACGATTAAAGATGCAAAAGGGAATGATGCAAAAATTAAGGTGGGTATAATCGGCTTTGCCCCGCCGCAAATCATGAACTGGGATAAAGACAATCTTTCAGGCAAAGTCATTACGAAGGATATTGTCCAGCAAGCGAAAAAATTTATCCCGGAAATGAAGAAGGCAGGAGCCGACGTGATTGTAGCGATTGCCCACTCCGGCTGTGATATCGCTGAAGAAGGACAAGAGTTAGCAGAAAATGCTGTTTATGACCTCACAAAGGTCCCAGGCATTGATGCGATGTTATTTGGTCATGCCCATTTACAATTCCCTGGTGGAAAGGAATTCAATAATACGAAAGGAATCGATAATGCTAATGGGATTATTAATGGGATTCCGGCTGTTGAGGCAGGATTCTGGGGCAATAATCTTGGGGTTCTTGATTTAGCATTAGTACAGGACGCAAACGGCAAATGGACGGTTGACAGGGCCAAGTCAAAATCAGTGGACCGTCCGGTGACAGCGGATACACCATTAGATCAAAAAATTGTCGAAGATGTGAAACCAGAACACGAAGGCACGATTGCCTATGTGCGCGGAAAAATTGGTGAAACGGAGTATCCAATGCACACGTACTTTACTCGTGTCATGGACGACCCATCTGTCCAGCTTGTGAACAATGCACAAACTGATTATGTGAAAAAATGGATTGAAACAAAGGCACCAGAGTATAAGAATATTCCAATTATTTCAGCTGCAGCTCCGTTTAAAGGCGGCCGTGGCGGTGTAGGTGATTACACGAATATACCAAAAGGCGAGCTATCGATTAAGAGCGCTAACGACTTATACATGTTTAACAATACCTTAAAGGCAGTAAAGATAACTGGTGCTCAGGTGAGAGAATGGCTGGAAATGTCAGCATCCTCCTATAAACAAATCATTCCTGCAAAAGGCGGAAACCAGGATTTACTGGATTATGACTTCCGTCCGTATAACTTTGATGTCATCGATGGGATTAAGTATCAAATCGATGTGACACAGCCAAGAAGATACAATTGGGAAAAAGGAACGGTTGAAAATGCCAATGCGCATCGGATTAATAAAATGACGATGATGGACGGGACTCCGATTAAGGACGATCAGGAATTTATCGTGGCAACCAACAATTATCGTGCCAGCGGCGGAGGGAACTTCCCTGGGCTGAGCGGTGCTAAAGTGGTGGTCGATTCACCATATGAAAACCGTGAGCTCTTAATGGATTATATTAAAGAGCATGGAACGATTAGCCCAGTTGCAGATAATAACTGGAAAATTGCCCCGATTGAAGGCAATGTAAAGTTAACATTCGACTCTTCACCAAATGGCAAAACCTATCTTGGTCAAACGCCAAACGTGAAGGACCTTGGAGAATCGGCAACAAAAGCCGGTTATGAAACCTATCAATTAGACCAAAATGTCCATGTTCAATTACTAGGAATCAATGACTTTCACGGACAATTAGACTATAAAACGACTGTCTCCGGGAAGCCTGTCGGCGGCATCGAATATTTAGCAGGTTATTTAAAGGAAAGAGAGGCAACCAACCCTGCCAATACGCTAAAGGTCCAAGCCGGTGACCTAGTTGGTGCCAGCCGTCCTGTATCTGCCCTGCTTCAAGACGAACCAACCGTCCGCTTCATGAATGAGCTTGGTTTTGATGTAGGCACCATTGGTAACCATGAATTCGATGAAGGCGTAACTGAAATGCTTCGCTTAATCCATGGCGGTGCTCATCCAAAAACGGTAGAAAAATATGGCGAATTTGAAGGGGCTGCCTTCCCTTATATTGTGGCAAATGTCGTTGATGAAAAAACCAATAAACTGATTTTACCACCATATGTCGTAAAAGAAGTGGATGGGGTGAAAATTGGCTTTATTGGAGTCGTCACAACAGAAACTCCAAACATCGTAACGAAAAAGGGTGTTGAAGGGGTCAAATTCACGGATGAAGTAGAAGCGATTAATAAATATGCGAAAGAATTAAAAGAAAAAGGCGTTAAATCAATTGTAGTTGTTTCCCACGATCCGGGAACTTCCGCAACTGATGGTTCAAACCCAACTGGTAAGGTAGTTGATATTGCCAAGGCAGTCGATCCAGAGGTGGATGTGATTTATGGGGCACATGACCATAAATATTTGAACGCAACCGTTAATGGAAAATTATTAGTACAGTCTTATTCTTACGGAACAGCATTTTCTGATATTGACTTGACGATCGACCCGATGACTCAGGATGTTGTCGAAAAGAAAGCAGAAGTTGCTTCTACTTTCCAGGATGCAGCGCATTTGGATGGAAAGATAAAAAAAGAACTTGATCAATATCAAGCTGATGTTGCACCAATTGTAAATGAAGTAGTAGGAAAAGCGGCGATTGACATTACTCGTGCGGCCAATGCTGCCGGGGAATCCAGCTTAGGAAATTTAATTGCTGATTCCATGCTTGAAGCTGGAAAAACTGATTTTGCCTTTATGAACTCCGGAGGAATCCGTGATGATCTTCGAAAAGGTCAAGTCACATGGGGCCATTTATTTGCCATCCAGCCTTTTGGCAATGATCTTGTGACCATGAAATTGACAGGTGAGCAAATCAGAAAGGTTCTTAACCAGCAATGGGGACCGGAAAGAACCCGGATCATGCAAATCGCTGGTTTAACCTATACGTGGGATGATAAATATCCGAAGGGTGAAAAGGTAGTCGATATCTTTTTAGCAAACGGTAAAAAAATCGATCCTAAAGCGGAATACACCGTCACGATCAATAACTTTATGGCTGATGGCGGGGACGGCTATATGGAGTTTACCAAAGGCACAGACCGTGAAACCATCATGACAGATTTTGATGCCTTATATAATTATGTAAAGGCGCAAAAGAGAGCATTATATGCAGAAATTGAAGGCCGCATCACGGTTGTCGACACAATGGCACCTATGGCACCGGTGCTTGACGAAATAACCGACCAAACGACAAAGGTAACCGGAAAGACGGAAGCCGGTGCAAAGGTTGAGGTAAAGGTCAAGGGAGAGGTCCTTGGTTCAACTGTTGCAAAAGAGGACGGCAGCTTTGCTGTTGCCATCAAGGCACAAAAACCGGGAACAGAAATCACTGTTACCGCAGCCGATGAAGCTGGAAATGTCAGTGAAACAAAGGTCATCGTGAAAGATGTCACTGACCCTGTGGCCCCGGTAATTGGTACCGTCACGAATAAGGACCTGCAAATTACTGGAACGGCAGAACCAGGAACACATGTCGTCATTACCGATGCTGGAAAGGTAAAATTCAATGTCATCGCGGATGAAAACGGTGAGTTTAAGATTCAATTATTACAACCATTTAAAGAGGATACGGCCCTATATGTATACTCGATTGATTTAGGCTACAATATAAGTCCATTAAAAATTGTCTATGTAAAAGATGTTATCGCACCAAATAAACCTGTCGTGAAACAAGTAAGTGATAAAGACAAAGTCGTTAGTGGAAAAGCCGAAGCAGGTTCCACTGTCACCGTTTCAAGTAAAACGGGAACACTTGTCAGTGCCAAAGTGAATGCAGCGGGCGATTTCTCGGTTCCATTAAAAACGATGCAAAAGGCGGGTACTATTTTAACAGTAAGTGTGAAGGATAAGGCTGGAAATGTAAGCCCGTCTGTCCAAGTAACTGTGGTTGATAAGACTCCTCCTGCAAAACCGGTTGTCAATCAAGTCAAAGATTACGACAAGAAGATAACTGGTAAGGCAGAAACAGGTGCAACCATTACGGTTAAGGCTGGTAAAAAAGTACTTGGGACATCAGTGGCAAAAGCCGGTAAGTTTACCGTCACATTAAAGACCGCCCAAAAAGCTGGAACCAAGTTATCGGTTACGGCTACAGACAAGGCCAAGAATGTCAGTGCTGCCACGACCGTAACGGTTGTTGACAAAACGGCACCGAAAGCTGCCAGTGTCGGTAAGGTAACCATTAAGACAACGAAAATAATGGGTAAAGCCGAAGCCGGCGCTAGAGTGGAGGTAAGAGCAGGGAAGAAACTAATCGGCTCTGCCACCGTTGACAAAAAAGGCAGGTACTCGGTCACTATTAAAAAACAAAAGGTCGGAACTGTTCTTACGATTACGGTGAAGGACAAAGCAGGCAACGTAAGCAAAGCGACGAAAATCAAAGTGTATAAATAATTCGTTTAAGGCGTCTCCGAGTATTCGGAGGCGTTTTTTGGTTTTAAAATGGAAGGGGGAAATGTGTCTGGTAAAGTTAACTGTGTGTTATTTTTCGATATCCCTTTTGAAGTGATGAATCCTTTCCATTTACTATACGTCTTATTTTTATGATAATACTTTTTTAATAAAGTTTATGAATGTGTATTGGATCAGATTTAAAATGATATTCATTATTTTAGAAGAAACAGATATATTCTTTTCGTGGTTATTGTGCTAAAATAATTTAGATTTCAATAAAAAGGAAAAAATAAACGAATATTTAGTGAATTAGGAGTGGGAAAATGTCAATAAATTTACCAAAATTGACAATTGTAGTACCTTGCTATAATGAAGAAGCAACCTTAGAGGAAACAACTAAAGAATTAACAAGGGTAATGAAGAATTTAATTGCCGATAAGAAAATTAATAATGATAGTACTATTTTGTATGTTGATGATGGGAGTTCAGATCGAACATGGGAAATAATTGAGGAAAAGATAGCTTCAAATTTATTTATTCAAGGAATAAAATTAAGTAGGAATTTTGGACATCAAGGTGCACTAATTGCAGGGTTAGAAACTGCAAGAGATTTTTCAGATTGTGTCGTAACCATTGATGCGGATCTTCAAGATGATGTCGATGCAATTGCTCAATTTGTTGATAAGTATCAAGAAGGATATGAAATTGTATATGGAGTAAGAGATAAAAGAGATACTGACACCTTCTTTAAAAGAAATACTGCATTATGGTTTTATAATTTAATGGGAAAATTAGGTGTTAACTTAGTACCAAATCATGCAGATTATCGTTTGATGAGTAAAAGGGCCCTAGATGAATTTGCAAAATATCAAGAAGAAAATCTATTTTTGAGGGGAATTGTTCCTCTTTTAGGATTTAAAACTGCTAAGGTCTATTATAATCGTAAAGAGAGATTTGCGGGGGAATCCAAATACCCATTAAAAAAGATGATTGCTTTTGCATTTGATGGGATTACATCTTTTAGTGTGGCTCCTATAAGATTTGTTTCATTGTTGGGATTTTTATTGGTTCTTGTTGGAATTGGGATTGCCATTTATACATTATTTGCAAAATTATTTTCGTATACCATTAGTGGTTGGACTTCTTTAATGTTATCGATTTGGATTGTTGGAGGAATGCAATTGGTGGCAATTGGTATAATCGGTGAATATATAGGAAAAATATTCAAGGAAACAAAAAGACGTCCCAGATACACCATTGAACAAAATAGTTATCTGGAGAAGAGAAAAGAGCAAATACTTGATTTAATGAAAAAGTAAACGAGAAAGTTGTTGAAAGTTAAGGGAGTTCTCCCGTTGATATTATTTAATCTGTAATGTTTTTTTTATAAATGAAAGGATATGTTACATTGGATAATTTAAATAAAAAGTTTTTGGAACAACCGTATGTTTTTTTTCTTATTTATGCCTTTTTTCTTATGTTATTTTTTACTCAATCTTCTCCACTATTTGTAATCAATCCGTGGGTAGATTCAAATGCCTTTTTTACAATGGGTAAAGGGATGATGAATGGATTAGTCCCTTATCGGGATCTTTTTGAACAAAAAGGCCCGTTGCTATACAGTTTACATGCTTTCGCTTATACTGTTTCTCATACAACCTTTTTGGGTGTATATATTTTAGAAAGCATTGCAATGTTTACTAATATTTTCTTTGCTTACAAAATTTCAAGGTTATATTTAAATTGGATGCCTTCAGTTCTTATAGCCCTTTTTTTTCCACTTTTTATTTTGAATCAAAATGCATTTCGTTTTGGGGACAGTGCTGAAGAATTTGCTATGCCTTTTTTGATGATTCTTTTATTTATTACATTAAGAAATCTAAGACATTCCTCTGAATTTATTTTTAGAAAATCAGATTATATGTTAAATGGAGTTATACTTGGGTGTGTATTTTGGATTAAATATACGCTTATTGGTGCCTGGATTGGCTTTTATATTGCAATTTTATGCCTTTGTTTATTGAAAAAGACGTGGAGGGAGCTATTAAAAGCAATTGTTTTCACTTTTATCGGATTAGTTATATCAAGTATTCCTTGGTTTATCTATTTTGGATTGAATCATGCTATTAAAGATCTTTTAAATGTTTATATAAAATTTAATCTTGTTACCTATTCAATGCAAGTTTCTACTATAGGAAAAATTGTTAATAGTGCTGTTATTTTTGGGAGAGCCCTTAATTTTAACTTTGAAAATAAAATCATGATTATGATTGGCCTGATAACTTTTATGTTCTCATGGAAATTTCTTCGAAGTAAAGAGCAAAAATTCATACTTCTAAGTATTATTGTATTTTTAATCCTTGGTGTGTACTTTGGGGGCAGAAACTATCCCTACTATTTTCTAATTATTACTCCTTTATCGTTATTTGGAATGATTGCACTCGGTAATATCTTTCATCCTTCCAGCAAATCTTTGGGTAGTAATCTATTGAAGGAAAAAAACTGGTTGGTAATCATCTGCGTAGCAGCAATTTCAACATATTTATGTTTTGGCTATAATTCAAATATTATAGATTCAAAATTGTTTCATAAGGAACCACTGGCACAACAAAAATTCGCAAAATTGATGAATGAGGAGCCAAATCCAACGTTATTAAATTATGGTTCGTTGGATGGAGGTTTTTACTTAGCAGCAAATATAGTACCGAATGTTCGTTACTTTGAAAGACAAAATATTTCCTACAAGCAATATCCAGAAAATATGGATGAACAAAATCGCTATATTAAAGAAGGGAAAGTTCAATTTATCGTAGTAAGAGTCAATGTTTGGGAAAATAAAATTGATAAAAAGATTCCCTATTTAAATGATCGTTATCGATTGATTAGTCAGCAGCAGCAAAGAGTAGAAGGGAAATTATATAGATTTTTGCTTTATAAAAGGATCAGATAAATCTAGATTTGGCAAACTATATAGAGTGTGATTATTTAGTAGTTAGAAAAAGAAACGAGGAAGGGTAATAATTTAAACAGGTAAATTGCATTTGTGGTAGAGCAGATTTATAGTTCTTTCGATTAAAAGTTACTTGTTTTCAAAAAGGATAAGGTAACCTATTTTTAAAGGTAGTCCTTATCCTTTTGTTTCATCCAATACAAGGGTTTTAATAAAATTTGATTAGGTCGCTTTCGTCCTTTTGAGTAGTTGCGAGCTGGTTTGTGTTTTTTAGTTCATCGAAAATTCGATGGAGCTCCATCTCATATTGCTTTCGCGAGTTACGAACAACCGTATCCAAAATCAAAGCACAAACGAGAGATAACATCGCCAATAGGATAAGCCCAACGGCAAGAATAGCAGAAGGGATTTTGTATATGAAATGATATTTAAAAAATTCTATAATAACCGGTGTCCCTACAATGAGTCCGACAATGAAAAAAACTAACGCCCAGATTGAAAAAAATAGCAATGGTTTGAAATCTTTAAATAATGTAAATATCGTTTTAATTACTTTGATTCCATCAGAGAAGGTATTTAATTTAGATTCGCTTCCTTCGGGCCGGTCTCGGTAATCTATTGGGACTTCTTTAATCTTGAAGTTCTTATCAAGAGAATGGATGCTTAATTCTGTTTCAATCTCGAATCCTGCACTGATTACCGGAAAGGAGCGAACGAATAAACGGTTAAATCCACGATATCCCGTCATAATATCTTGAATATCGCTTTTGTACAACTTATTGATTAAGTTCTTCACCAAGTTATTTCCAAAATTATGAAAGGCCCGTTTGTTTTCATTTTCATACGTTCCATTTGACAGCCTGTCCCCAATTGTCATATCGGCTTCACCGGTTAACAGAGGGGTTAATAAATTATGGGCAAATTTTGCCGGATACGTATCGTCACCGTCAACCATAATGTAATAGTCAGCATCAATTTCAAAAAACATTGACCTTACGACATTCCCTTTCCCCTGACGAGGCTCTTTCCTGACAATAGCCCCGTTTTGGCGGGCAATTTCACTTGTTTTATCAGTTGAATTGTTATCATATACATAGATATCAGCATCAGGCAACTCATTTCGAAAATCCTGAATTACTTTGGCAATCGTCACTTCCTCATTGTAACAAGGAATGAGTACAGCTACTTTCATTTGCTACTCTCCTCTGGCAACAATTTTATTTAGTCCAAATACAACGGTTTATTATAGCATACCCCATTACTTAATTGACAATGATCTTTTAAATTTTTAAATCACAAAATAAGCATACCCCCATAACAATTAACAGAACACCCAATGACTTTTTCGTAGATTTAATTTAAAAGCCTACTCATTAACAAGTAGGCTTATTTTACGCTATCTAACCTCTTTCTACATCTTCTAACCATGCACCGGTTTCATGAATGAATTGATTTTCAGTTTCATTGTTCTCCATCGTTCTCCATCGTTCTCCATCGTTCTTCGTTTCTAGTAACAAAGTCGGACAAAATATACTCATATTTTCATATTGTAAGGGAATATATAGTATGTTATTTTTTTAATGTAAACGTATTCATAAAGCTTATGAAACAATTTTTATAAGGGGGGATCATGAAAAAAGTTGGGGCTTTTCAAAAGTAGTTTTTATATAGGCTCTCGGAATTTCTAAAGTGAAAACTGCACATTTACCAAAAATTCACTGGAAATAGAGCTTGGTCGGGGGTGAAATCATCCATTTTCAATACGTTTTCAAAAAAGGGCATACCAAATAAACCTAAACTATTTAATTTTTAAAAAATCTGATAATTAGGCTGCAGTTGGGAAAATTTGTTCTTTAAGAAATTCTAGTTCCTTTTCTTTATGAGCATACCAAGCATCAATGTGTTGACACATCATAATACCGAAAATACGAATATACCAATTCATAGTAGAGCGATGGTTACCAGCTTCTAAATGATAATCGATCTTTTCTCGTTTGTTTGAGCGTTCAACGGAGGTGCGTCGTTTGTAAGTGCATTTCCACTTTTCTGTTCCCCTTAAAGTCTTGGGAAACAAGCGCAAATTATCTTTACTATGCGTATGGTAGGTCCGTCCATATTTGGCAGTTGATCAAGGTGTTGTGCACGTGTTTTTCGCTCCACATGCAAGTGGGCAACGCCATTTCTGGCGATTTTGAGTATGGTCATATCCATTTGGCTTCATTTCTTTTCCAATTGGACAAATAGGAACACCTTCTGATGATATTGTAATGTCACTGCCCGTTTCAATCTTCTTTTTTGCACGTTTATTTAAATCAATAATTGGCTCCACTTTTTTATGGTTAATTAGTTGGTAAATAGCTTCGGCGTCATGCGCTGCATCAAGGAGCATTTTATCAACCGTGCCCAAGTTGAATCGTTGCGAAAATTCAGCCCAGCTAATCACAAAGCCGATTGAGTCGTGACAGGAAGCTTTGTGTAGACGCGGGTATAAAGGTAAATCATACGGGCTGTCGCAAGCATTGATCATGTAAAGAGAGTACCCGTTATAGTACTTCTCTCGATGACTATCCCATCCACTATCGCAGTCGGGCTGGGAGTAAATACGAGGATACTTGCATTTCGCTATACCTTGGGCATGGCAATTACAGGTGGATTTGCTTCGGGTGTGTGAAGCGGTGACGATGGGCGTGCCATCGCCCGCAACGTTAAGCTGCTTCACATCCCCAAGTAACCCCAATTTGGCTGAAACCGTAAGGATTTCAGATTGGAAAAAGTCAAATAGGCGGTCTGATGGCATTTCCCTTTTTTGATCAAGCATTGGTATAACCCATTCGACTAGTCGCTTGACCCTCCCGGGTTTTGATATGGGTGCTTTTTCACCGTTTTTCCCCTTTTTGGGTTTACGCTTACGGGACTTTTTACTTTTCTTTTTGTGGGAAATGTTCTTCTTTTTACTCCCCCACAAACGTTTGAAAAAGTCATGAAATGTACCGACACCGGGGGTGTCGCCAGGTTTAAAGCCACTAATAATACCGTAAAGGGGAACGCGGCGAAGTTCATCGACCCATTTATCGATACTCATAGTTGGATTCGTTAAAAGTAAAAGGAGATACGACCGCATCATGGAAGCCGGATCCCTTGGTTCAGGTCCGCGATTCTTGTAATACGACATTAACATCGTCGTAATCTTGGATAAATCGGTGATCCAAAGCTTCTTGATTACAGGCCAATCACTACTTACAAGTACAAGGATGCCACCGGAATAGTGCTTCTGCAGTTGGTCCAAAACAAACTGTTGATACTCTTCATGGGGAACAAAGTTCGGTTTCAAAATCGCCACCTCAATCATGGTTTTAGTAAGGAAATAAATTCCTTCAACCGCGATTATTAGGGCAATTTCAAAAAATCAAGAGGTTTTTTGGGTATTTTATGACAATATTTCAACACTTTATTTCCAGTTCGGAATATTGCCACAAATAAAAAACTCCTACTAAGTAGGAGGAAAGTCAATTTGATGGGGTGAGGAAATCCTTACCGTATCTAGCTCGGCAAATACCGAGAGTCTATTTTATATTAAAGGAGGGAAAGTAATGCAAGTCAGGGTAAAAAAAATTCAGAAAATACTGTCTACTTTATTAGTGCTTCTGTTGATGATGTCAGTAGCCCTCGTTAATGGTACTGGTGTAAAAGCAATTTCAGCGACAGGAAATCATGATTTTTCTCGAAAAATAGCAGGAGAAGGTATGGTGTTGTTAGAAAACCATGGCGCTCTGCCACTAACTCGTGGACAATCTGTTGCTCTGTTTGGAGTTGGACAAATTAACTTCCAAAAAGGCGGAGGTGGCTCTGGAAATGTTAATGTCGACTATGTCGTCAACTTGCTCCAGGGCATGCAAAACAAGCAGAAAAAAGGAGAAGTTTCCGTCTATCAACCATTATCTGATTTATACCAGGATTACATTTCCAGCGGAAGACAAGGAGAAATGCCTTTGACTGACAAGCAGGCACAAGACGCTGCCAAACATGCAGATACGGCAATTGTCACGATCAGCAGATATTCCAAAGAGGGGTCTGACAAGCAGGCTATTAAAGGTGACTATTATTTGAGTGATGATGAAGTTTCAATGCTTGATAAAGTAACGAAAGCAGGATTTAAAAAGGTTATTGTCGTGCTGAATATTGGTGCTGTTATTGATACTTCTTGGATTAAAAATTACCCAAAAATCTCTGTCCTTATTTCCTGGCAGCCAGGAATGGAGGGCGGAAATGCGGTGGCGGATGTCCTCACGGGAGACGTAACCCCTTCTGGTAAGTTGGTAGATACATTTGCTAAAAGTTACGATGACTACCCCAGTGCTACCAACTTTGATCAATATGGTGACCATGTTAGTTATGAAGAGGATATCTTTGTGGGATACCGTTATTTTGAAACCTTTGACCCGAAATATACGAAGGTCAATTATCCGTTCGGTTATGGACTGTCTTATACGACATTTAAAATTTCCAATGTCCATACATCAGTTAAAAGAGACAAAGTCAATGTAACAGCAAAAGTAACCAATACAGGGAGAACACCAGGCAAGGAAGTGGTACAAACCTACTTCAGTGCCCCACAAGGAAAACTTGGAAAACCTGGTAAGGAACTTGCAGCCTTTGCAAAGACAAAGTTGCTTCGACCTGGTAAGTCTGATATTGTCCACATGTCATTTGATGTGAAAGATATGTCAAGTTATGATGATACAGGTAAAGTACGAAAATCAGCATACATGCTTGAACCGGGTAAGTATAATATATATGTTGGAAATTCTATCAAGGATGCTAATGAAAAAGGAGTTCGCTATACTTACAAAGTGAACAGATTGGTTGTTACACAGCAGCTAAAACAGGAACAAGCTCCTACTAAACTGTATAAAAGATTGCTTGCTAATGGAACCTATGAAACTCTTAATGATCCAACTGTCAAAATCGCTTCAGCAGGTGTAACAAAGCTGGAGGCAGAAGATTTTGTTGATGCTACACAAGGTGATAAATATGTCCGTGTTGAGAACTTTTATGTAAACGGTGAATCAGGGCAGTGTGTAGCCTATTTGAATTACACTGGCAACTATGTTACTTATAAACTGAATGTATCAAAACCCGGAACCTATAATGTTATTTTTAGAGCATCCAATGGTCGGGCTCCCATAAACAATATGCTAAACATTTTTGTTAACGGCGTGCAGCAGCCTAATGTAAATGTTTCCCTTCCGCAAACAGGGGATGGAAGTAACAAAGGAGAATGGTACAATTTTGTTAATACCGCCCCAATTGCTATCAATTTACCGGCAGGAGAAGTGACCTTAAAGCTTGTTTCAAACGGTCCTGCTGGAAATATTGATTATTTAACTTTCCAAAATGCAGATGAAAAAACTGCAACTTTTCAGAGTACGGTTACTGATTCGCCAAACACAAAAACAGCATTCGCGAGGTCTACCCATAAATTTCATCCAAAATATGGAGAGATTATGTTGAAAGATGTCTATAAAAATCCAAGATTAATGAATACATTCATTGACCAGCTTTCCAATGACCAGCTTGCTGATCTGTCTCAAGGTAAAAAAGCTCAAATTGCTGGAGGAACAGGCGGTATCGGAGGCTTGGCCGATTACGGTATTCCAAGTATTCAAACATCAGATGGTCCGGCAGGATTACGCTTGTCTAGTCACTCCACAGCATGGCCTGTTGAAACCTTACTGGCATGTACATGGGACGTGGATTTGATTAAGCAAATGGGAGAAGCCGTGGGTAAAGAAGCTGTGCTGAATAATGTTGATTTATGGTTGGCTCCGGGGATGAACATACATCGCAATCCTTTAAATGGACGCAATTTTGAATATTTCTCTGAGGATCCGCTCATTACAGGGAAAATGGCGGCTGCAATTACTAGAGGTGTACAATCAAGGGGTATAGGAGTAACCATAAAGCACTTTGCCGCAAATAATAAGGAAGTAAACCGTAACAAAAGTGATAGTAGAATCTCGGAACGTGCCTTGCGGGAGGTTTATCTGAAAGGTTTCGAGATAGCTGTGAAAGAAGAGCAACCATGGGCGATTATGTCTTCCTACAATTTTATCAATGGCAAGGAAACGTCAGAAAGCAAGGATTTACTAACCGATATCCTACGTGGAGAATGGGGATATAATGGGATGGTCATGACAGACTGGAACAATAACAGCACGCACTATTTAGAAGCAAAAGCAGGCAATGATGTTAAAATGCCAACTGGAGATACTGCCAACTTAATGAGCGCACTTTCATCAGGTGCCCTTACGCGTCAAGAACTCGAACGGAATGTTAAAAATGTCCTAAACCTGATCATGAAAACGAAAGTATTTAAAGAGAAAGTATTGCATCCGACGGTTACGAAAATCAGCCAAAAAGAAACTGCTAGAATCAAAGCAATGGATTTTACCTGGAGCAGCAACGGTATTGGTGCAGAGGTATGTAAGGATATTGATGGAGGCATAAATCCTACCAATACTAATAAAAACGAATGGCTTTCCTACAATATCAATGTTCAAAGAAGCGGAGTTTATAACTTTACTCCAAGGGTATCGGTTAAATCAGCAAATGCCGCTTTCGACATTTACGTTGATAATAATCTTGTAGGGAAAGTAGTTCAGAATCAAGTAACAGGCGGTTGGCAGAATTGGATAACTGATGCTCCGGTTCAAATCCATCTGCCTGAAGGGAAGCATTCCATAAAGCTACAATTTACGCAAACTGGTATGAACATTAACTGGTTTGAAATTGGATTTTTGCATAGAGATACTAAATTGTGAATTCGTTTCGCTTTGGCTAAGGTTATTCCAGCCCTTGTAATAGTCGTTCACCAAGCCTACTAATATAAACAAAATGGCAATGTCAAATCCAATTATCATAAGGTTTTGGCATTGTTTTTTTGTGAAAATAAGATTTTGACAGGGTTTTTCGGGAGCGTAATGGCTGGTGCTAAAACGGAGTAGTGGCAAAGCCAGTGCTGAAACCCTTTACCCTTGAATAATAATAAATAATAATAAGGTAAAATCAGCGTCCATCTATATGTGATGGAAGTTAACGGATAAACAATCGTATAAGGCATCAGTTTAAGAAGCCAAATATTAAGTAAGGCACCTGCAACATAAAGAATCCCGCCAATACCAAGGTTAAGAATAAAGAACTTTGAAATCTTCAGTCCCAGTGATGTGCATCCTTTGAAAAAAAAGCCACCCAAGGAGCCAAGCAATGTCATGACGAGAAGAAGGGAAAGTTTAATCATGATCACCACCTCCAATCAATGCTGCCCCTATAAAGATAATGCATTTACCGCAAATCTTTGTAATCGTTAAATCTTCTCCTAAGAAAGCACTTCCGAGATAAAGTGAAAAGATATAGCCAAAATTAAGCAGCGGATGAAGGACAGAAAGATCACCGAAACGAAATGCAATAATCATCAGCAATGCACTACAAAAGTATAGGAGAAAACCAACGATAAAATAAACATCTAGAAATTGATGAAATAACTTCCAAAACATTTGTTCAATTGAAGTTGAAAAGGCAGCCAAAATAATCAGAGATATCCCTTCCGGTTCTTATCCTTTTCGGCAAGAAGACTCCATCAGATTTGTATTACGGGAGAAGCCCAACCATTCAGGTGGGGATGGAATTGCCGTCAGCCGATAGGCTGAAATCTTTTGTTTGGGTTGCCTCATGATCCCACTTTTCAAAGAACAAATGTTTGCCTTTTCTTTGTGCCAAGTGATATAATTAGACGTAGATG
>NZ_JADDIU010000026.1 GCF_016464375.1 Bacillus renqingensis | reverse complement strand
AAGGCAATATCTAATTCCTGTTTTCTACTCTACTTATTGGAAAAGGGCGGAGCGGCCAAAGTGTGTCCGAAGTTGCCATTTTAACTGTCTTTAAATGGTGAGGAAGCAGCTTTGCTTATACCGCCTTAAAATAAAGGAGGAGAATTTGATGGAAACAAAGGAAATCACCATGCCGACTAAATATGATCCGCAAACGATCGAAAAAGGGCGTTATGAATGGTGGCTTCAAGGCAAGTTTTTTGAAGCAAAAGATGATCAGGAAAAACAGCCATATACCATTGTGATTCCGCCGCCCAATGTTACCGGAAAGCTGCATTTAGGTCATGCGTGGGACACAACGTTGCAAGATATTATCACTCGGATGAAGCGGATGCAAGGTTATGATGTCCTCTGGCTGCCTGGAATGGATCATGCCGGGATTGCGACCCAGGCAAAGGTAGAGGCAAAGCTCCGTGAGGAAGGAAAAAGCCGTTATGATCTTGGCCGGGAAAAGTTTATCGAGGAAACATGGAAATGGAAGGAAGAGTATGCCTCCCATATCCGCGAGCAGTGGGCCAAATTAGGATTAGGCCTCGACTTCTCACGCGAGCGTTTTACCCTGGATGAAGGTTTATCAAGAGCGGTTCGAGAAGTATTTGTGACCCTTTACAAAAAAGGTCTGATTTACCGCGGTGAATACATTATAAACTGGGACCCATCAACGAAAACAGCTTTATCCGATATTGAAGTCATCTATCGGGATGTTCAAGGTGCTTTCTATCATATGAAATATCCGTTATCTGACGGAACGGGCACGATAGAAATTGCGACGACACGTCCGGAAACCATGTTAGGCGATACTGCTGTTGCCGTTCATCCGGAAGATAAACGGTACCAGCATTTAATTGGAAAAACCGTTATTCTGCCAATTGTTGGTCGGGAAATCCCCATTGTTGGCGATGAATATGTCGACATGGATTTTGGCTCCGGAGCGGTAAAGATTACTCCAGCACATGACCCGAACGACTTCGAAGTCGGTAACCGGCACAACCTTGAGCGTGTCCTCGTTATGAATGAAGATGGCACCATGAATGAAAAGGCCGGTAAGTACCAAGGAATGGATCGCTTCGAATGCCGGAAGCAAATCGTCAAGGATTTGCAAGACCTTGGTGTTTTATTTAAGATTGAAGAACATCTTCATTCCGTTGGCCACTCGGAGCGCAGTGGTGCCGTAGTTGAACCATACCTGTCAACCCAATGGTTTGTTAAGATGCAGCCGCTCGCAGATGAAGCAATCAAGCTGCAAAATAAGGAAAGCAAGGTTCACTTTGTTCCGGACCGCTTTGAAAAGACGTATCTCCACTGGATGGAAAATATCCGTGACTGGTGTATTTCCAGACAGCTATGGTGGGGGCATCGAATTCCAGCTTGGTATCACAAGGAAACCGGCGAAATTTATGTTGGCCACACGGCACCACCTGACATAGAGAATTGGGAGCAAGATAAGGATGTGTTAGATACATGGTTCAGTTCGGCGCTTTGGCCGTTCTCGACAATGGGCTGGCCGGATACAGAAGCGGCCGATTATCAGCGCTACTTTCCAACCGATGTGCTCGTAACCGGTTATGATATCATCTTCTTCTGGGTATCCAGAATGA
This sequence comes from Bacillus renqingensis, assembly GCF_016464375.1. GTDB lineage: Bacteria > Bacillota > Bacilli > Bacillales > Cytobacillaceae > Neobacillus > Neobacillus renqingensis. The sequence continues at coordinate 58,588 of NZ_JADDIU010000026.1, read as the reverse complement.
TTTTTCAAAGTGTTGAATTTACCGGTGAACGTCCATTTAAAGATGTTCTCATCCACGGCCTCGTTCGGGATGAGCAGGGAAGAAAAATGAGTAAATCGCTAGGTAATGGGGTTGACCCAATGGAGGTCATCGATCAATACGGTGCCGATGCACTGCGTTACTTCCTCTCCACCGGTACTTCACCAGGCCAGGATTTACGCTATAGTACGGAAAAGGTCGAGGCAACCTGGAACTTCGCTAATAAAATTTGGAATGCTTCGCGTTTTGCTTTGATGAATATGAATGGCTTAACCTATGATGAAATTGATTTTAGCGGTGAAAAATCAGTTGCCGATAAGTGGATTTTAACGCGCTTGAATGAAACGATTGACCATGTGACAAAACTATCGGAACGCTATGAATTCGGCGAAGTAGGCCGTGCCCTTTACAACTTTATCTGGGACGATTTCTGTGATTGGTATATCGAAATGGCGAAACTGCCGTTATATGGTGAAGACGAGGCAGCAAAGAAAACGACACGTTCCATTTTAGCGTATGTCCTTGATCAGACGATGCGTCTTTTACATCCGTTTATGCCATTTATTACCGAGGAAATTTGGCAAAACATCCCTCACTCAGGCGTATCCATAACGGAGGCAGAATGGCCGGTGGTGAACCAAGAGCTTTCCGACGAAGAAGCGGCTGCGGAAATGAAGCTTTTAGTGGAAATGATTCGTTCAGTACGAAATATTCGGGCTGAAGTTCAAACACCATTAAGCAAGAAAATTAAAATGTTCGTTAAAGCAAAGGATGAAACGATTCTCCGAACAATCGAAAAGAATCGTGCCTATATCGAACGATTCTGTAATCCTGAACAACTGCAAATGGGAACCGATATTGAAATTCCGGAAAAGGCAATGACCGCAGTCATTACTGGCGTAGAAATCATCCTGCCGCTTGAAGGCTTAATCAACATTGATGAAGAAATGGCCCGTTTGCAAAAAGAACTGGATAGATTAAATAAAGAAGTAGACAGGGTACAAAAGAAATTAAGCAATGAAGGCTTTATGAAAAAAGCCCCTGAACAGGTTGTCGCTGAAGAACGAGCAAAAGAGAAAGATTATCTGGAAAAAAGAAATATTGTCGAAGCCCGTATTCAAGAATTAAGGGGCTAAATAGTAGTGAGGCGAGTCGAAAAAAGGATTCGTCTCGCCTTTATTTTATTTAAAGATAAGCAATGAGGCCATACGCCGCTGACAAGGGCGCTTGCGCTTTTAACATTAAACAAATGGGGTGGGCAAAAGAATGGTAACTACATATAAAGAAGCCCTCGAATGGATTCATGGGAGGCTGCGGCTTGGCATTAAACCGGGATTAAGCCGAATGGAGTGGATGATGGACCAATTAGATCATCCCGAAAAAAAGATCAACACTGTCCACATAGGCGGGACAAACGGGAAGGGCTCAACGGTTGCTTTTTTGCGCTCCATTCTTCAGGAAGCGGGATTCACCGTTGGCACGTTTACCTCTCCCTATATTGAACAATTTAATGAACGAATCAGTATCAACGGCAAACCAATCAGTGATCAAGAAATACTTGACCTGACAAACGTTATTCTTCCTTTGGCCGGGAAATTAGAGGAAACCGAGCTTGGCGGACCAACCGAGTTTGAAGTGATTACGGCGATGTCGTTTTATTATTTTGCCTGTCATCCTAAAGTGGATATTGTCCTATATGAAGTCGGGTTGGGCGGTCGGTTAGATTCGACTAATATGATTAAGCCGCTCGTATCGGTGATTACTAATATTGGCCTCGACCATACCCAAATCCTAGGGGATACCTATGAAGAAATCGCCTTTGAAAAGGCTGGAATCATCAAACGACAGACACCGATTTATACTGCTGTCAAACATCTCGGGGCAATGAGGGTAATAGAAGAACAGGCAGCTAAGCTGGAAGCCCCTTTTTTTCGATTAGGAGATGACTTTTTCGTCCGAGACCATGAATCCGTTAGAGAAGGGGAGGTCTTCACGCTTGAAACTAGCACCGAAACATTGGAACAGCTTGAAATCAGCATGATTGGTCAGCATCAAACGGAAAATGCAGCATTGGCCATTTGTGTGGCTCAATATTTAGAGCAGCAACGTTTATTTCATATTTCTGAGCAAGCGATACGAACGGGATTAAAGCAGGCATTCTGGCCGGGGAGATTTGAAATTCTTTCCGAACAGCCATTGATTATTATCGACGGGGCTCATAATGATGAGGGGATCACGACATTAGTCCATGAATTATCAGCCCGTTTCTCTGACCGCAACATTCATATTGTTTTTGCTGCCTTAAAGGATAAAAAGTATGACAAAATGATTGCTAAGCTCGATCAAGTGGCGAATCAACTTTCCTTTGTCAACTTTGATTTTCCACGTGCTGCCAAAGCGGAGGAATTTTTAAAAATCAGCCAATTGCCCAATAAAGTGGCTGTCGATGAGTGGAAGCCTTATCTGCAGGAGGAGATTCAGAATCTAAAAGCTGATAGTATGCTGGTGATCACGGGGTCTCTCTATTTTATTTCAGAGGTCAAACCATTTTTATGTAATTACTTGAAAAATATGACGATTTCATTGTGACAAGTGTTTTTTATTTTGGTAAAATATAATTATCTTGAATTAATAGTATTTTTATCTAAGAGGAGGAGTCTGGGATGGTGATTGAACCGCAAGTAAAAAAAGCTATTTTCCTGGTGTGGATTCTAATAGTCCCGGCAGGTTTTTGGTTTACCTACCATTCTTACCCTCCTCAGATATCAGATAACTGGATTGATGTATTAGCATTTTTGCTTTTAACATCGGTTGTTGCTGCTATGCCAATTGTGATCAACAAGATGTTTATCTTTTTAACTCAGTGGGTCGCCTTGGCGGTCTTTTTAAAATTTGGTTTATTTGTTGAAATGGTATTTGCGCAAGTCGCTGTAATTGTCTTACTCTTACGGTTGAGGGTTTATCAAAAGGATCAATTATTTCGCTACCCGCTTAATTTGAATATGTTCTTTATCGTTTCCTTTATCAGTGGTATCACCTATTATGTTCTTGGCGGAGAAATGGCTCCGGAGTTAATAGGCAATTACCGTTCCATATGGCTGGCGGCGCTCTATGCGCTGTCGAATTATGTTATCAATCAAATTATCGTATCGATTCATCTTCATTTTATTTATAAAGAACGTTATTTTGGAAAAGATTTCTTTGTTGAAACCATTAACACGGTTATCACCTTCCCCATTGGGATTGTCTTGTATATTTTATATAACCAGGTTGGCTTATTATCACTTGTATTTATCGGAGTTCCGGTGATTAGTTTATCGATCGTTTTTAATCTCTATTATTCTAGTCAAAAGGTCAATGAATATTTACAAAAAGCGGCAGAAATTGGTCATCAAATGGCTGAACGTCTAAATGTGGATGATGTGATCACGATTTTTATTCAAAAAATTTGTGAAATGCTCCCAGTTGATTATGCCTATATTTTAGAAGTGAAAGACGATAAATTAAAATTGCTTCGTCAGATGGAAATGGGAGATGCCACTTCAAATGAAATAAGAGTTTTGCAAAAGTATGAAGGAATCAGCGGTCTGGTATGGTCTAACCGTAAGGCTTTTCTTTTTTCTACAAGAAAGGAATGGCAGCAGTATGCGAATGGCTATATTCCAATAGACACGGAAAGTATTCTAAGCGTTCCAATTGAAAGAAGTAATAAAGTGATTGGAATACTCGTTCTGGCCTCAAAACAAAAACATGCCTATGAAAAATACCAGCTGATGATTTTGGAGATTCTTTGTTCTTACTTTGCGGTGGCCACTGAAAATGCAAGACATTATGAACGAACAAAGATACAAAGTGAACGCTGCGCCTTAACGAAATTATATAATTATCGTTATTTTGAAAATCTGATGATTCAGGAATTTGAACATTTAATGCACTTTGACCTTCACCATCTCTCGTTGATTTTACTTGATATTGATCACTTTAAATCGGTTAATGATACATACGGTCACCAGAGTGGCAACGAAATTCTTATTGAAGCGGCTGAACGGATCCGGCAACTGGTGGGGGACCGGGGAACTGTTGCCCGTTATGGCGGTGAGGAATTCGTGATTCTCCTGCCAAATGCGTCAAAAGAGTCTGCTTATCAACTGGCTGAACAGATCCGGCAAGCGATTGCCGACCATCCGTTTACATTGCATCAGTCGTTAGACGGGAGACAGCATCAAGTCGAGATCACCGTTTCCATTGGTGTCGCAACGGCCCCGCAGGATGCTGAGGATGCCCTTGCATTGATCCGGCATGCCGACCGGGCGCTTTATGTCGGGGCCAAGCGGGCCGGGCGTAATCGGGTGGCGGAGTATTCGTCGTGTTAAATATAATGTTATATAATAAGAGAAGGCGGGTCATTTGTGGCTGCCTTTATTTATATTCCACACAGCAGCAGATTAAGTACCTTTGAACTATTTTTTAAATAGTAAAAAAGTCACGAAAAACTATAGGCGAAAAATGTTAAAAAAGTTATAATCAAGATATAAGAATAATACCTGAGGATACGAGGATGTATGACTTGTAGATGGGCACCTGAGTCATACGGAGTAACTGGTGCAACCGGCCTTTACAGTTTGTAAGTATTTTACAAGTATGTAAAGGTTATTTTTATGGATTTTAAGAGTTAGACTAAAGACTCTTGAAATATAATTAAAGGAGGAGTGTTCTATGAAAAAGCTTTTGAACAAAAAAATGAAGGTCTTAAAAAATCAACAAGGTTTAACGCTAATCGAATTGCTAGTCGTCATCGTGATATTGGGGATTATCGCGGCGATTGCGATACCGATGGTTATGGGACAAAATGAAAAGGCAAGTAAAAACACAAATGCTCAAAATTTATCAATTTTGCAGGATGCAGTAAATAGATATCATACATTGAACAATAAATATCCTGCTAGTTTAGACTCTTTAAAGTCTGATAGTGGAGAAGGTGGTCCATTTATTAAAGAAGTTCCTACACTAAAGACATTTGGCGACTGTACTGAGACTAGTTTTGAATATAAGCCTGAAACTGGTGTAGTATCAGCACCAGAGAAATGTGTAAAATAATTCATAACATTATAGTAAAAAAAGCTGTTGCGTCATGATTGGCGACGACAGCTTTTTTGCAGCGCCGTTCACAATTGGAGAAGGGAAGATTCATGTTGACTATTATTGATATTCTCGTTTTGATTTATGGACTGATACTCGGTAGCTTTTTTAATGTCGTTGCCATTCGCTTATTAAAGAATGAATCGCTTATCTTCCCACCTTCACATTGCCCCCATTGCGGCAATAGATTACGTGCAATAGATTTAATTCCTGTTGTTAGTTATTTACTTTTGAAAGGAAAATGCCGGAATTGTAAAACGTCCATTTCCCCCTTATATCCATTTGGTGAATTATTAACGGCACTTTCGATTTTTTTTATTTATAAAACGGTCGGTCTTTCATTGGAATTGATACCTGCCCTGCTTATTACGATATTATTAGTTATTTCCGTTTTAACAGATATTCGAAAACAGCTTATCCTTGATATTGTCACATTGCCGATGCTTGGATTAGTAGTGATTAGTCGCCTATTTATTGGAACGGAATCTTTTTGGCATTATCTGCTTGGAGGAATCGTTGGTTTTTCCTTACTATTATTACTTGCTATTGTCAGTAAAGGAGGCATGGGCGGGGGAGATATCAAATTGTACGCCGCGATTGGTGTTGCATTAGGACCACTGCTGACGGTTATGAGTCTTGTTCTTGCGTCCTTTGCTGGAGCAATCACAGGTCTGTTCCTAATGATGACAGGAAAACTAAAGCGGGGGCAGCCGCTTGCCTTCGGGCCATTTATTATGATTGGGACTTTAATTAGTTATGGATATGGTAGAGAGATATGGGATTGGTATTTACGTATCTTTCTATAATACTATGCTTGGGGAACCAATCTTTTTGAGGTGATCAGATTGTTTAAGAAAAGTAAATTTTCAGGGATTGACTTCCATGACAAGTCTATTTCTTTTGCTACCATTAAGATGGATAGAGGAATACCGGTTATACAAGATGTTGGCAGAAACGAAATGAAAGAAGACATCATTACCGGCGGACGTGTTTCGCAAAATGGTTTGTTAACAACCACATTAAGAAACATCTTAAGTGAAGGCAGGCTGGCAAAAAATGTCCATCTGGCAATCCCGACACAAAATATTCTTGTCCGTAAGATCACCTCATTGCCTGATATTGGGGAAAATGAATTGGCAAAGATTTTGCAGTTTCAGATTGGTGAAAACATTCATCTGCCATTTGAGAATCCTATTTATGATTTTGTTAAAATCGGCTCGATTACACCTATTGGGCTGGAGAAGAAGGAAATTGAAAGTGTAACCGAAGAAGCTGATGAACTATCATTAGATGATTTGGCAAAAGGGATTGAACAACATATTGAAGGTCCTAAAAGTGAACTATTACTTTTTGCCACATCCAGATCTTTATCACGGGATTTAGCGGATGCCTGCAAGTCTTCAGGCTTAAGACCTTTAACGGCAGAAATTCGTGGATTAGCACTCCAGCGCCTTCTCATCTATGTTCATCCAAACTGGTTGAAAGAAACGGAAATGATTCTTGATGTATCAGAGCATTCGATAGATATCCATATTTTTCAGAAAAATTGGCTTGTGTTCTCAAGAATGATGTCTGTTAACCAAAATGATTATTTTTTTGCTGAAGATAGTCGTATGGATGGTGATAGATTAAAACTTGATGAGGAGATTCTTCAGCAAGTAGAGAGTCGAATGGAGATTGCAGCTGCAAGTGATGAAGACTTGTATAGGTCCGAAGATTCCTATCTAAATAAAATAGTTCTCGAAATTGAGAGGGCTCAAAACTTTTTCCGTTATTCAATGAATGAACGGGAAAGTGAATTTAAGAGAATTATTGTGACGGGTAACAATGCGAATCAGGTTTTTGGACCATTGAAACGTAGGATGGAAACCGAGCGGCTCGTGCGTATGGACTATAGTTCTATCCTAGCCCATAACTTTACGGATAAAGATCTTTTAGATTCCTGCAGTGTTGCCATAGGTTTAGCGATAAGGGCAAATCAAAAATGATTATAGAAGAAGCAATGGGGGTTCATCAGAATGGAGGCCTATCGTGGAAATCAGTATTAATTTATTACCTCAATCCAATAATCATAAACAAAAAAGGCCGGTCTATCTTATTCCAGCTGCAGGCATTCTAGCTGTTGCAGTTGCAGTCTCTTTTTTAACATACCATTACTTGGACACAAAAGATTCAATTAAGACATTATCGGAGAACATTACTGCGCAAACAACAGCCCGTGATCACTTACTAACAGAATATCAAACAAAAACAACTGGCGTTAATGAGTATAATTTTACGGGAAAATATCAAAAGCTAGTTCATTTTTTAAATACCATCTACATAGATGCCGGCACCTTTCAAGAACGTGTTCAGCGCCTATTACCTGACAGGGCGGAAGTGATTTCCTATATATACTTAAACAATGGTGATCTAACATTAACGGTCACTGTTTACTCAAAGGGGGATGCTGCTGTCTTTCTCCATCGATTGCTTGATGCTGATTTTGTTGAAAGGGCTGAATTGGAGAGTATTACTGCCGATAATGAAGACCTGAGATACGATGCTGTATTTCAGCTTAAGCTACATACATTAGCGGGTGAAAAAAAATGATAAAGTGGCTGGAACAAAATAAAAAAATTGTTCTGTTAATTGTTCTTTTCTTCATGCTGATATTGACGGTTTTTTATCTTTTTATGATTCGCCCGTTAGCAGCCCAAGAAAAAAATCTACAGCAGCAATTAAAGAGAATCAATGATGATCGTTCTTTTTATCAAAAAGCGTTAAAAAAATTAATTCCACAAAAAACTACAGATAACGAAAAATCTTTATTAATCGCTAGTGTTCCAAATAGGCCTAATGTAGAAGAATTGATAAAAGATATGGAGAGAACAGAATTAGAAACCGGGGTAGTCATTGAAAAAATTTCTTCCAGTATCCACTCAGATGGTTTAAATAATGATGAAGCAGCTGCTCAAAAGACGGAAACACAAGAAAATAATCAGCCTATTCAAAAGCAAGAACAAGGGTGGAAAAATATTTTCCCAAAGGAAACGCTTGAAAAACTAAAAGGTCGGTTGGCAGGTTTGGACGATCTCACCGTTTCTTATGTTGAGATGGTGATTAACGTAAATGGGGAAGCAAAAGATGTTCATAAATTTGTTAATCGGCTTGAGAACTTCACAAGGATTATACATATTCAAAGCTATGAGTATAAGCTCAATAAAGAAAAAAATAATCGCTTAGAAGCAATCCTAACTATCCATGCTTTTTACTGTAAAGATTTTGCCAAGCTGATTGATGAAAGAAATCATTTTCAATTGGATTATGAGTTTGATCCACTTAAATTAAAACGGTATGCTGACCCCTATAATTCAACTGGCAGTCAGCCTGCAGCGGGAAATGGCTCTATTCATAATGGAACAAATAATGGTAGTCTTGTAGAAAATCTGAAGGGTGAAACAGGTTCCTTAAATGCCGGGGTAAATAAAAGTATTCCTAAAGAAACGGCACAGACAGAAGAAAATCAAAAACTTCCAATTTACAATGCTCCGAAAACGAAAGATAGTGGTATAAAAAAGGGAGATCCCGTATTCTATGTTGTGCAAACAGGCGCCTATAAATCAGCCCATTATTTAAATAGAGTAGTTAGGAAACTTATCGACGCTGGTGTGTATCCAAGAATTATTGGGGGGAACATGAGCTATATTTATACCGCAACGAATAGCGGTGCCTCTTCCACTGAAAAAATAGCAGAAATTTTAAAACACAAAGGCTTCGAATCTTATGTAAAAACGTTGCCATATCGCTTAACAGAAGAAGAAAAAGCAATGCTTCTAAAAGAATCAGACGATCTAATCGGTTCCATCAATGAAATAATCTCAAATGGGATAACAAAAAATAATCCTACGATTACTAAGAAACAATTAAATATAGTTATTGGAAAAACGAAAGCTTATGAGAAAAAGGTTAAGCAAATATCGAACAAAACTAACAGTAAAAGCCGTAAAGAAGAACTTCAAGAAACACTATCCATTTTAAACAAGGTTTTGGATCTATTACAAAAAATCGAAAGAGGTGGAAAAGTTAAATCCTTTTGGGAAGCTGAGGGATTAATTCTGGATTATATGTTAATTTTCAATGGTTATGTTCCAACTAACGTAAATTAATTTTGGTCTTTTAATCTTACAAAAAGAAGGGATAATCGATGATTCAAAAGCGGAAAAGATTAGGAGATTTGTTAGTAGACGCTTCTATTATAACGGAACAGCAGCTAATGGAAGCACTTCAGGAGCAAAAGCTTACGAGGTACCGCCTTGGTGATCAATTAATCGCAATGGATTTGGTAAGTGAGCAACAAATTATTGAGGTATTAGAATTCCAACTAGGAATTCCGCATGTTGATTTATACAAACAAAGGATAGACCGGAAATTAGTTACTATCATTAGTGAAGAGTTAGCAAGAAAGCACCAAGTATTGCCGCTAAAAAAAACGGGTAATAGACTGATGGTTGCCATGGTCGATCCGCTAGATTACTTTGCACTTGATGATTTGCGTTTAAGCACTGGATTTGAAATCGACCCCGCGATTGCTAAAAAGGAAGAACTGCATTTAGCGATTAACCGTTATTATGGCATGCAAAAGTCGATTGATCAAGTGCTGCAAGAAATGCCTGTAAGTGAAGATGATCCTGCTTTCTTAGAGGTCCAGCAATCCGATGATTCCCCGGTTGCGAAAATGGTGAACCAATTAATCAGTCAGGCCGTTCAGTTGGGGGCAAGTGATATTCATTTTGACCCTCAAGAAACGGAAATGGTCATTAGACTGAGAATTGATGGTTTACTGCGGACAGAACGGACATTGCCAATCAAAATGAATAATATATTAGTTTCAAGAATTAAAATTATGTCCAAATTAAACATTGCCGAAAAACGATTGCCGCAGGATGGGCGTTTTAAAATGGAATTAGAATTGAAAACGATTGATGTACGTGTCTCAATCTTACCAACGGTATTTGGTGAAAAAGTAGTGATGCGGCTGTTAGATACCGGAAACGTTTCTTTGGGCATTGAGAAACTGGGTTTTTCCGAAGAAAATGAAATGAAATTTAGAAAAATGATTACCCATGCCTACGGAATTATTCTTGTAACAGGTCCAACTGGTTCAGGTAAATCTACAACACTCTATACAGCACTGCAGCAGTTAAATTCGGATACTGTCAATATTATTACAGTTGAAGATCCCGTAGAGTATCAGATAAAGGGAATTAATCAAGTTCAGGTAAAATCAAATATTGGTATGACGTTTGCTGCCAGTTTACGCTCTATTCTCAGGCAGGACCCAGATATTATTATGGTAGGAGAAATCCGAGATTCAGAAACGGCGGAAATTGCTTTGCGCTCAGCAATGACGGGTCATTTAGTTTTAAGTACGCTTCATACAAACGATTCAGTAAGTGCCATCAGCAGGCTTATCGATATGGGAGTTGAGCCGTACCTCGTTGCTTCGTCATTAGTTGGGGTTTTAGCACAGAGATTGGTTCGCAGGGTATGTCCGGATTGTGCCCGCCCCTATGAATTAACGGATGAAGAAACAGACCTTTTTGTTTCAAGGGGCCTGCCTGCTTCTGGAATTGTAAAAGGAACAGGTTGTTCTAGCTGCAACAGTACAGGATACAAGGGGCGATTGGCCATTCATGAAATTGTCTTAATTGATGACCATTTGCGTGAAATGATCACAAAAAAGAATGCAGACTCCATGTATCGCCGTTATGTAGAGGAGAAAGGTTACAAAGACATGCTTTATGACGGTCTAGTGAAAGTATCACAAGGAAAAACGACAATAGAGGAAATCTATCGAGTCACAGTATAATTGCTGAAGGGAAAAATAGTAATGACTACAACGAATACCTTGAATATGGAAAAATTATTGCATTTCGCTTATAAAAACAACGCATCCGATTTACACATAACGACTGGAATTACACCAATCGTCCGGATAAACGGAAATCTAAAAAAAGTCGGCACTCAAAATCTTACGCCAGATGATTCGCTGCGAATGGCTCAAGAAATTACAGCGAGGGAGCAGTTTGAGCGTTTTCTAAAGGATGGGGAACTTGATTTTTCCTACTCTCTTCCACGGGTTTGCCGTTTTCGTATTAATTTATATAGGCAAAGAGGTTCTATTGCCATTGTTTGCCGTGTGATCAATAAGATTATTCCAACTTTCGAATCGTTAAACTTACCACCGATCATGAAAGAATTTGCCAAGCAAACACATGGGCTTTTACTTGTCACAGGTCCAACAGGCAGTGGTAAATCAACCACCTTGGCAGCGATTATCGATTATATTAATGAAACGTCCAGTAAACATATATTGACATTGGAAGATCCAATTGAATATCTTCATTGTCACAAAAGCAGCATAATCAATCAGCGTGAAATCGGTCAAGACAGTTATTCATTTTCAGTCGCCTTGCGTGCAGCACTCCGTCAAGATCCAGATGTCATTTTAGTAGGAGAAATGCGGGATCTGGATACGATTCAGACGGCCATTACGGCAGCGGAAACAGGCCATTTCGTGTTAGCAACGCTCCATACAACTGGAGCTGCTCAAACGGTGGATAGGATTATTGACGTTTTCCCTGCTGAGCATCAACAACAAATTCGCATCCAGTTGGCAAGTACATTAGTGGGTGTAATTTCCCAGCGTCTATTGCCAACTGTTGATGGCAGGGAACGAATCGCAGCCCTTGAAATATTAGTATCCAATAATGCAGTAGCCAATTTAATTCGCTCAAATAAAATACACCAAATCCAATCAATCTTGGAAACAAGCAGAGTAAGCGGAATGCAGACGATCAATATGGCTGTCGCCCAGCTAGTCCAAGCAGGCCACGTTACTCGTGCAAGTGCTGATGAATATGTACCGAATTGGGATAAACATCTATAGAGAGAAGGTAAATGAAGTGCTCTATCATTATAAAGGAATAGATGCCCGAACCGGCAAAGAAGTAAAAGGCAAGCTTACTGTTTCCTCAAAGGCTGAAGCGGTAGAGGAGTTAAGAAGAACAGGCGTTTATATTTCAGAATTAATCGGGAAAAAGGAATCGCTACTTACTAAAGACCTAAACATCACAATTGGAAAGCCGGTTAAAAATCAAGACTTTGTTGTTTTTTGCCGTCAACTTGCTACCTTATTAAATGCTGGTACACCAATCGTTGATTCCATTGGGTTGCTGTCCGATCAAGTGTCTTCTAAAGTTTTTAAAAAGACACTTCATACTATCTATCAGGATATTCGCTCTGGGACTGCTTTTTCAGAAGCCTGCCAAAGATTCCCCAAAGTTTTTGATAAAGTTTTTGTCAATATGGTCATATCTGGTGAAACGAGCGGTGATCTTGAAACGGTCATGGAACGTTTAGCTGTTTTCTATGAAAAGGAAAATAAAATACGTGGAAAAGTTAAATCCGCCATGATGTATCCGATAGTGGTGACGATTGTAGCTGTTATTGTCGTCATTATCCTACTGACAAAGGTTTTGCCAAGCCTGTTAAATAATCTATTGTCAGTAGGAGGGAAAATTCCACTACCGACTAAAATCGTCCTGGCCCTTTCAAACGTTTTGATTGAGAAATGGTACTTATTTTTTTTATTTATTTTGCTCATTACATTACTATATGCAGCAACAAAGCGCAATCCAAAAGGGCAATATCTGATTGATTACCTAAAGTTAAAAATACCGGTCTTTGGTCTTCTTAACCAAAAACAGATTATTGCAAGAGTATCCAGAACGATGGCCTCTCAATTTGCCAGTTCCGTTCCTGTTTTGCAAATATTATCAATGAGTGCGGAGGTGTCGGGAAATTTAGTGATTGCTAATGTACTGGAACAATCACGGGAATCACTTCGTGGTGGTTCGAGTTTATCGCTTCCACTTGCCCAAAGCTGGGTTTTTCCTAAGCTAGTCAGTCATATGGTGGCGATTGGTGAGGAGACGGGACAATTGGATACGATGCTGGAAAAGATTGCTGATTTTTATGAAGAAGAAGTAGAACAAATGGCATCCCGGTTGAGTGCTATTTTGGAACCATTAATGATTGTAATTGTCGGCGCAGTGGTCGGATTAATTGTATTAGCTGCGATGCTTCCGATGTTCTCAATTTATGAGAATATTTAATGAAAATGGATGTGGCACTGTGAAAAAAATAGTGGACAATCAATCCGGAATCACACTTGTTGAGGTCCTTGTTGCAACAATCCTTTTAGGGTTCATTGTTTCCGTGTATGTGATTCTTTCTGGGAGTATTGTCAAAACGAATACGGAAAGTGGCAAAGATTCTCAAGCTATGGCGTTTGCAACGATTATTAGCGAATTAATTAAAAATGAATATAAACTTGATAGTAAAGATAATAAACTAACTCTAGAATCGACCGTTATAGATAGAGGTAGTACACCTGACGGAAATCCAAACTATTCAATTAGACAACAACTCAGCATCCCTTCTACCGGTTTTGAAGACATTACCTATCAATCAGGCAAGAAAACCGGGTATCAATATTGTATCAAGATATTTAGAGACAAGGATTCTGGCAGATACCTTGAGATTAAAGTTACCGTAAGAAATGTGGAAACCAAAACAGAAGAGACCCTTATTTTTAGGCATAATTTTTTACAATAGCTAAAAGAAGTGATGACAAATGCGATATGTATCAAATAATCGTGGTGTTACATTAGTAGAATTATTAGTATCCCTTTTAATTGGGGCAATGATAGTAGGGTTAGTTTTTCTAGTACCACAGCTTTTTTATCAACAAAGCAACTACAATGATAGCTTCAATACGGCCAAAAATAAAGTCTTATTGATTACCAATACCTTAAATAAAAGGCTTGCACAAGCTGATAATGTAAAATTGGAGAAAAATGCTTCTGGAATTACGATTCGATTAAATGGTACAAATGAAGTGTTTAGGTTTGACCGAAGAACCGGTTTTGAAAATTATTTATATGATGTTTGGTATCAAGACGGTTCTAAGAAAAAACAATTAGGTAATGAGGTGGGGGTTAATTTGGAAAACACCTTTTCTGATACCTTTTTTACCTTAACTTTATGGGCACCATACAGCCAAACCAATTCTACTGAGGACAAATTTGTCGTTACTCAAGGGTTTCACACGTCAGTCATTAACCAGAGGTAAGTTATGAGAAAACTGTTAAAAAGCCAAAGTGGATATGCGTTCATGGTTATATTAGTGTTAATTTTGGTCATGGCTCTATTGCTACCTGTCATGTTGACAGCAGCAACCTACGGGATGAAAAATACGATCAGCACGAATCACCATATTACCGCTCAATATCTTGCAGATACAGCCTATCAGGAAACAGTAAATCGACTAAATATTGAAAAAACCACTGCTACGTTACAAAAAGAAAAAGATATAGAGGATTTTATAGATGATAACATTATTCAATCTAAGGTCCCGTTAAATGGAGGAACCTATTCGACCATCTATCATCCTAGTAGGCCAAAAGAAATGGTAAATTCTGGTGATGATTTGAAGTATACGTATTATTTTAGATCAATAGGAATGGTTGACAATCAAACAGCAAATGTAGATTATTCGGTTTCATTTACACTAGAAAAAATTAGTGGAACAACCATTCTATATGAAATGACAAATAAAAGAAGCACGTATGATCGTTTACCGACTTCACCAGACAATCTTAAAGCAATCGCAGTTGGGGAAACTTATTTGAATAATAAAGTGAATAATGATATTACGAATAAGTTAAATGGTTCATCTTCTCCAAATATTGCATTCAAAAATAGTCTAACCCCTGTACCACTGTTTTATAAAAACGAGCTTAATAGCAGTGATACGATTAATAAATCTGTCAGAGTATCGAAAGTTAATTTGAATAATAATCTATCATTAACCGTTAATGGGGATTTGTATGTGGAAAATGATATTAATTTAGGCAATAATGTCTCACTGACAGTTAACGGAAACCTATTCATTGGAACAAATTTTTCGATATATAATAATGCAATATTAAAAGTTACTGGGGATGTGATTGTCAAAAACAGTATTTATTTTCATAATAATATTTTCTTTGACATTGGCGGGAATATGTTTGTTCAAGGTGGCTTAACGATTGAAAATAATGCACCAAATAGTCGAATTGGAAAGAGTTTATATATCTTAAACAATCTTGATATCGGTAATAATGGACAGGTAAATGTAGCGAATGATATTGTAGCCAATAATATTAAATTAACTAACAACAATCATTTAACAACCGGCGGTGAAGTGCTGGTCAAAAATGAGTTTGAAGCAGCAAATAATGCAAATATAGAGTTGGCAGGTGGTTTAGAGGTCGGAATACAATTAAAACTGTCGAACAATATAGAATTTAAGTTTGCCGGAAAGTTGTATATAACAAATGTTCTGGAATTAGGGAATAATGCAAAAATGTTATTATTAAAAACTGGCGGGCCAGGTAATAGTCCATCCTATAGGGTTGTTATTGACGAGCCCAAAAAGATATAACAGTAGTCACCTGATAGTTTTGTGTGAAAAATTTGCCGAAACTATACAATAACAAGACGACAAAAGTCTTGTTATTTTTTTCTATCGTTATGTTAGGATGGAACAAATTAGCTATCGATAGAGAAAGGAGCACGTAAATGTGGACAGGCCTAAAAAAGGAAGTACCATAACGATTAAAATAAATGGTGACAATAAAGCCTATCAGGATGAGCTTCGTAAAAGCAAGGAAAGTACCACCCCAGAACCCAATGTAGTGGAAATCCAGCCGAAGCAAGTAGAGGATGACGCCATACTAGAGACAGCGGCGGCGCAGGAGGATGAAAGCTTTGACTGGATCATTCCCGAGCCTTCTGAAAATGTGGAAGAAGAGGGTAAAGCTCCGAGTGGTAAAGGGATGGGAAAAGGACCAAATAAAACCGTCTCTTTTTCAAGCTACTATAAAAAGAAGAATGGCCGGCCTATCCGTTCAATTTTCATTACGGCTATTTTTGCTGTTCTCATTGGGACAACTATTGGTGTTTTTATGCTTAAACTGCTCAATGGCGAACCGACTGAAAAGGTTGCAACAGAACCAAAGGTAGCAAAGGAGACGCCGGATTCCGGAAAAAAGCCCGTAAACCAGCCTGCAAAAACAACATCGGCAGCAATCAAACAGCAGACGGTCTTTGTTATCCAGGGGGGAGTTTTTGGCTCAAAAGAAGGTGCTGATGAAACTGCGAAAAAACTTGCTTCCATGGATGTCCCTTTACAAACGATAAAAATGGATGATCAGTTCTATTTATTTATTGGGGTTGCCGATTCTATTGAAACCGCCAAATCGCTAGGAGTGCAATATAAAGAAGACGGTGTTGACGCTATCTTTGCGAAACCGCTATTAATCGATGAAAAGAACATTTCTGGGTTATCTGATACAGAGAAGCGCTTTGTAGAAGCAGTGCCAACCATCTACCAAACGCTTTCCTTAGTAACATCCAGTGCCCTTTTAAAAAATAAGTTACCGGCAGAAGGAGAAAGTGCACTGGCCATCATTGAAAAACATTTAAACACAAGGGGAATAAAAAATAAAAAAGTAACAAGTCTGAAGGCAGAATTACAGGATGCAGAAGAAAAAGTGAGGAACTTTCAAAGCTCAAAGGATGCTAAAAGCCTTTACGAATCCCAGCAGCACTTATTGAATTTCTTGTCCACTTACTATTCCATGTAATGACTGGCTATTATAAGAGCACTAACAAACCTTATTTTTGAAACATTTAACTCAGTGGCGGCCGCCACTGAGTCTATTTATGAAAAACAAATACAAGTCATCAATAAGTTAAATGGCCCCTCCTGCATAATTCTACAAATTTCTTCAAAATGTAATGATATAAAAATTGTTTGCTTCTACAATTTCTGATACCATTAGATTGTATCTCCCTATAGAAGCAAAAAGGTATGGTGATGACATGCAGAACCTCATATTAGCCTCTTCTTCTCCACGGCGAAAAGAACTTCTAGAAAATCTCCACCTATCATTCGCAATATCAAGCAGTGATGTTGATGAAAGCTTTGATCCATTGCTTTCACCGGAAGAAGTCGTGATGGAATTAGCTGAACGAAAAGCAAAGAAGGTGTTTACCCAAAACGGGGACGCTTTTGTTATTGGCTCTGATACGGTTGTGGTTGCGAATAATCAGATCCTCGGAAAGCCAGCAGATGAGGCAGAAGCTATTTCAATGTTACAAACTCTTTCAGGCAAACAGCATGATGTCTACACAGGTGTATCGATTGTATCAAAATCAGGATCGACAAAGTTTTATGAAAAAACAGAAGTATGGTTCTGGGAGTTAACAGACGACACAATACGGTCATATGTAAAAAGTGGCGAACCGCTAGATAAAGCAGGGGCATATGGCATTCAACAGCTTGGAAGTTTGCTTGTCAAAAAGATTCATGGAGACTATTTTGCGGTTGTCGGTCTGCCCGTTTCAAGGACAATAAGGGAATTGAAACGGTTAGGCTACAAGCTGCCGTATTAACCATCATTAACTCCCTGTCATAAAGGGAGGAATAACTGTTGTCAACCAAAACATTAATGATTCGTGACTTTCCTCAAGATGAACGGCCAAGGGAACGCTTTATCCAACATGGGGCACAGAGCCTATCGAATCATGAACTGATTGCCATTTTACTAAGAAATGGGACGAGGGATGAGTCAGTGCTGCAATTAGCAAATCGGCTGCTGACTCATTTTGAAGGGTTAAGGCAATTAAAATCTGCGACATTAGAAGAAATAACGGAAATAAAAGGGATTGGCTCGGCAAAAGCGATTCAGATTCTTGCTGCTGTTGAAATCGGCAGAAGAATAGCCAATCTTAATTATAATGACCGCTATGTAATCCGCTCACCGGAGGACGGGGCTAAATATGTCATGAATGATATGCGCTTTTTGTCGCAGGAGCATTTCGTTTGTTTGTACTTAAATACAAAAAACCAGGTGATTCATAAGCAGACGGTGTTTATTGGCAGTTTGAATGCTTCCATTGTCCATCCGCGCGAGGTCTTTCGCGAAGCGTTAAAACGGTCTGCTGCCTCAGTCATTGCCCTTCATAATCACCCCAGCGGAGACCCCGCGCCGAGCCGCGAGGATATTGAGGTCACGAAGCGTTTGGTCGAATGCGGTAAAATTCTAGGTATTGATTTGCTCGACCACCTGATCATTGGGGAAAATAAGTTTGTCAGTTTGAAGGAAAAAGGTTATATATAATCCTATGCTTTTATTTGACGTTACGATATAATATTGGTTATGATTTTTTAGGACTGTTTTTTGAAATAGCTAGTACGATTGTAACAATTAAGAATTGATTATTTAGTCATTACCTGCCTATTTAACAGTAATTCGTATCAGAAAGGGAGATACAACACTATGTTTGGAATTGGAGCAAAAGATCTTGGAATTGACTTGGGTACAGCGAATACCCTTGTGTATGTAAAAGGAAAAGGAATTGTGTTAAGAGAGCCATCAGTGGTGGCGTTGCAAACAGATACAAAAAGCATTGTCGCTGTCGGAAATGATGCGAAAAATATGATTGGCCGGACACCGGGAAACGTAGTGGCATTAAGGCCGATGAAGGACGGGGTTATTGCTGACTTCGAAACGACAGCGGCCATGATGAAGCATCTAATCCGGCAGGCGTCAAAGAATAAAGGTCCCTTTTCCGGTAAGCCTTATATTATGGTTTGCGTTCCATCTGGAATTACGGCAGTGGAGGAAAGGGCCGTCATCGATGCGACAAGGCAAGCTGGAGCAAAGGATGCTTATACCATCGAGGAGCCGTTTGCAGCCGCGATAGGCGCTAACCTGCCTGTTTGGGAGCCTACTGGCAGCATGGTAGTTGATATTGGCGGCGGAACAACAGAGGTTGCGATTATTTCCTTGGGGGGAATCGTCACCAGCCAGTCGATTCGCGTAGCCGGTGACGAAATGGACGATGCCGTTATTTCTTATATAAGAAAAAATTATAATTTATTGATTGGCGACCGGACGGCGGAAACCATTAAGATGGAAATCGGGTCCGCAGGTGTTCCTGAGGGGATCGATAATATGGAAATTCGCGGACGCGACCTATTAACCGGTCTGCCAAAAACGATTGAAATTACGCCGAAAGAAATTTCTGCTGCTTTGAATGATACGGTTTACTCGATTGTCGAGGCGGTGAAGAATACATTGGAACAAACCCCGCCTGAACTTGCGGCCGATATTATGGATCGCGGGATTGTATTGACAGGCGGCGGGGCCTTGCTGCGAAACTTGGACAAGGTTATCAGTGAAGAAACCCAAATGCCTGTATTAATTGCCGAAAACCCGCTCGATTGTGTGGCAATTGGAACAGGCAAGGCACTGGATAACATTCAATTATTTAAAAATAAAGCAAAAGAATCCAGATAAGAGAAACTTATCGATATAGAAAATAGAGGTGTATCATCATGCCACAGTTCTTTTTGAATAAACGTCTGATCATTTTGCTCGTCAGCATTATTGTTCTCGTGGCATTGATTGGGTTTTCTTTAAGGGAGAGAAGTAAACTATCCTTACCGGAGCAATTTATCAAAGACACAACCGGTTGGGTTCAATCCCTGGTTTCAAAGCCTGCCAACTATATTGCGGGCTTTTTTGAAAATCTTCAGGACTTGCAAGATACATATGATGAGAATAGAGAACTAAAAACACGAGTTGAAAAAATTGCCAGCCTTGAAGCAGAGGTTCAAGCGCTGAAACAAGACAATAAGGAATTACGTGAAGTTCTTGGAGAAAAAAAGACCCTGAGAGATTATAAAACACAACCAGCTACTGTTATAGGCAGAAATCCTGATCGTTGGCATGAAATGATTATTATTGACAAAGGAAATGTAAAAGGAATTGAAAAAAATATGGCTGTGATTACCGCAAATGGGCTGATTGGAAAGGTGAAAAGTGTTAACCAATTTAGTTCAACGGTACAGCTATTAAGTGCTATGGACCCGAAAAATCGGATTTCAGCCCTTATTCAAGGCAAGTCAAAAGTATATGGTTTTGTCCAAGGATTTGACGCGAAACAAAAGCTGCTGTTGATCAAGAGCATTCCTTCAGGTGCGAAGGTGGAAAAGGGGCAAACCGTAACAACTTCCGGACTGGGCGGGGTTTTCCCTGGCGGTTTGATGATAGGTAAAGTTGTGGACGTCAAAACAGACCAATACGGACTGAACCAGGTGGCATTCGTAAAACCAGGTGCTGACTTTTACGATATTCAAAATGTCATTGTTATTAAACGTTCCATGACTCAGCCTGCAAAAAGTGACATGTCAAATGGGAAGGAGGAGGAGTTGTGAAGAAATTCCTTCTTCCCCTTTTATTTTTGCTGCTTTTTATTGCTGAAAGTCTTTTCGTCCAATTTTTACCCGCAGACTTTTTCGGGCAAAACCGAACCCTGGCACCACGTTTTTTATTTTCGGCGCTGCTTTTATTAACGATTTTTGTTGGCAGAAAGCAAGGAATCCTCTATGCGGCTATTTTTGGCTTGCTGTTTGATATTGTTTATATCGAAATTATTGGTATATATTTGTTTCTTTTTCCATTTATCACCTATATTGTTTCGAAGATTATGCATGTTCTGCAGGCAAACATCATCGTTGCCTTCTTCGTTTCGATTTTGGGGATTGCGTTACTGGAGATTGGCGTGTATGAAATGTATTATTTAATTCATGTAACAAATCTTGATTTTGTAAGCTTTTTAAAGCTGCGTTTATATCCTGTCTTACTGCTCAATGCGGTATTTTTGCTTATTTTTATTTATCCATTGAAACGGTACTTTGAAAAGGTTGCTGAAACACTAAGAGGCGAATAAAAAAGGAGATTGGACAGTTCGTGTCGAATTTTTATTAAGATATGGAAGCATATCCTTCGGAGCAGGGTTCCGAAATTGGTTTCTTAATTATGAGGTGAATTTTTCTCCATGAAAAAACGGCAAAATGTTACAATAAAAGGAACAAAGGATGGTCTGGTTTTGCGGCTTGATGATAGTTGTTCCTATGAAGAGCTAAAGCGGGAAATCGATCAAAAGCTATCAGCAAATACCATGACTCAGGAAGAACGCCACTTAATCTCTGTTAAACTGGAAGTTGGCAACCGCTACTTAACCGAAGACCAGCGGGAGGAATTAAAATTTTTAATTCGCCAAAGGAAGAATCTTGTTGTGGATGATATTGAATCAAACGTTCTCACAAGGGAAGAGGCCGATCGCTTACGGACTGAAAATGAGGTAGTGACCGTTTCAAAGATTATTCGTTCTGGTCAAGTGCTGAAAGTCTCAGGTGATATATTATTAATCGGTGATGTTAATCCAGGTGGCACCATAATGGCGGGTGGCAATATTTTTATTATGGGGACACTAAAAGGGGTCGCCCATGCAGGCTGTTTTGGGAACGATCAAGCTGTGATTGTCGCTTCAAGTATGAAACCTTCACAGGTCAGGATTAGCGATACCTTTAACCCGGCACCAGATATCGTTCCAGAGAATGAAAAACGAGAAATGGAATGCGCCTACATAGATGAAGACCGTCAAATCAAAATTGATAGATTACAAGTTTTAATTGAGTTAAGACCTAATTTAACAAGATTAGAAGGGGGACATTAAAGTGGGAGAAGCAATCGTAATTACATCCGGGAAGGGCGGCGTTGGTAAGACGACAACAAGCGCTAATATTGGCACAGCACTTGCTCTTCAAGGTAAAAAAGTGTGCTTGGTTGATACAGACATCGGTCTCCGAAACTTGGATGTCGTAATGGGACTTGAGAACAGAATTATCTATGATCTTGTTGATGTGGTCGATGGACGATGCAAAATTCATCAAGCATTGGTCAAAGATAAACGATTTGATGGATTATTATATTTATTGCCGGCGGCCCAAACCGTTGACAAATCCGCTGTTAAGCCGGAACAAATGAAGAAGCTGATGGATGAATTAAAGCAGGACTATGATTACATTATTATCGACTGCCCTGCTGGTATTGAGCAAGGCTATAAGAATGCGATTGCCGGAGCCAACCAAGCTATTGTTGTCACAACTCCGGAGGTTTCGGCTGTTCGGGATGCCGACAGAATTATTGGCCTGCTTGAAAAAGAAAAGCATATGGAGGCACCGAAATTAATCGTTAACCGGATTCGTAATCATATGATGAAGACCGGAGACATGCTCGATTTAGATGAAATAACCGAGCATTTATCAATCGGGTTAATTGGCATTGTCGCCGACGATGATGAGGTCATCAGAGCCTCTAATCATGGTGAACCGATTGCCTTAAATCCAAACAGCAAAGCATCCATTGCCTACCGTAACATTGCCAGACGAATTCTCGGAGAATCGATCCCGCTTCAACCGCTTGAAGAAGTAAACAAAGGAGTATTTGGCAAGCTTAAAAAATTCTTCGGTGTCCGCTAATTATAACTGATTTGCCTGTCTTCCTACTGGAAGGCGGGTTTTTTGATAGGTCTATAAAGTAACAGCGTTAAATAATTGGCAAACCATCATCATCCAGCTAACCCGATCACAAAATGCTGATCATTCAAGTCATACTCGATTCATTCTTTACATAGACTTGTACAAAAGCTCGTAAAGGATTGATGGGTATGGCGCGGTCTACAGCAGATGAAATACGGCGGCGAATTGCCAAAAGAAAGAGAGGTAAAGAAACAGCCGGGAAAAGTCATGAACACCAATTATTACTTCCAGGTGATGAAGAAAGCTATGGTTATAACTATACGACTCCTTCAGAGGATGGTGGTCATCCGTTGTTTAAAAAGGAGGTCTTTTTTTTCAAAATTCTGGCTTCAATTCTTCTATTTTTAGTGGTAGCCATCATGTTTCGCAGCCATGCACCTGCATTGGAACCGGCAAAAAATTTTATCGTCAAGATAATGGACAAGGAATTTAAATTTGCGGTAGTTTCCAAATGGTATGAGGATAAGTTTGGTAAGCCTTTAGCCTTACTTCCATTCTCAGAACATGATCAGGCCGGAAATGGTCAAAAAGAAGAGGCTCAAAAAGGCGCTGTCCCTGTTACCGGAAGAATCCTTGAAAATTTTGAAAAAAATGGCCAAGGAATTATGATTGAGACCGGAAAAGGCACGCCGGTTCAAACGATCAAAGATGGATTTGTTCACTTTGCAGGCGTAAAAGAAGGATTAGGTAAAACGGTCATCGTTGAGCATTATGATGGGACCGAAACGTGGTATGGAAATTTAGATAACATAAAGGTAAACATCTACGACACGATCGAAAAACGCTCTGTCGTTGGCACGGTATCAGCATCCTCGGGTGAAGACAAGACAAAAGGCCAATACTATTTTGCTGTTAAAAAGGGTGATGATTTCATCGACCCTATCAAGGTGATTCGCTTTGAATAGACTGATCCGTTTACTTCGACTCATACACATCCACCCATTGCTATGGCTGATCATTGCTATATCCATCGCAACGGCCCATTTCTTTGAAGTTTGTATCTTAATCGGAATTATTTTCATCCATGAAATGGGGCATGCAGCCGCAGCTTCTTTTTTTTCTTGGCGAATTAAGCGGATAACCTTTCTGCCTTTTGGGGGTGTGGCGGAAATGGATGAGCATGGGAATCGTCCGTTAAAAGAAGAGGCCATCGTGGTGCTGTCAGGTCCCGTGCAGCATGTTTGGATGATGGCTGCCGCATATGGTCTCTTTTCGTTTAACGTCCTGCCTGAAGATTATTATCAATTATTCTTACAATACAATTTGATGATCCTTGTGTTCAATCTTTTTCCGGTTTGGCCGCTTGATGGCGGAAAGCTGGTATTTTTAATGCTCTCATTTCATCATTCATTTGCCAATGCCCATCGGTTGACACTTGTGATTTCGCTTGTGGGCTTGGCGGTTTTTTCAATGATCATCGTACTTACCGCTCCTGCAAACCTTAATGTCTGGGTCGTAATCGGCTACCTGCTATTTTCTATTCATTCTGAATGGAAACAGCGGCGCTTCATTTTTATGCGGTTTTTATTAGAGCGTTATTATGGAAAAAAATCAAACCCGGACGAATTGGTACCGATCCGAGCAAATGAACAGGATTTGCTGATTCATGTGTTAGAAAAATTCCAGCGTGGCTGCAAGCATCCCATTGTGGTTGAAGCGGAGGGACAGAAAAAGGGCACCCTGGATGAAAATGAGTTGCTACATGCCTATTTTACCGAAAAACGATTGTCCGATAAAATTAGCGACCTTCTCTTTTTATATTAAAAAACGTATAATTGTCATAACCTGAGAAAAAGCGAGGACGTTAAAGTGGAAAGGTTAATTGTTAATTATAGATCGCGTGAAAAAAGATTTGCCTACTTAAGCGACCATCGAGTGGAGAAAATTGTGTTTGACCGGCCGGAGCACCGCTCTTTGGTCGGTAATATTTATTTTGGGACCGTTTCGAAGGTATTGCCCGGGATGAATGCTGCTTTTATTGACATTGGCACAGAAAAAAATGCCTATTTGCATCGCAACGTACTACCATCATTTCTCGCATCACCAGATAAGGGACGGAATATCGCCTCTTACGTTCATCAGGGTGAAAAAATACTCGTACAAGTAGACAAGGATGCCACAGGCACGAAAGGTCCAAAGGTAACCGGCATTATTGAAATCCCTGGGGAACAACTGATTTACATGCCAAAGGGGCATTATCTGGCAGTTTCGAAGAAAATTACCGATGAAAGACAAAAGGCACTGCTTAAGCAGCTGGGAGGCCGCCTAAAAACCGAAGAAGAAGGACTTATTTTTCGAACCTCGTGTTTAAACAGTACGGAAACTGCTATCCTTGATGAGCTTAACCAGCTAAGACGGCAATTCCAAGAAATGCTTCAGCACATAGTGTCAATGAAAAAGCCGGGATTGATTTTTCAAAAAGATCATTTTAGTGCAATCATCGCAGAAGAAATGGCAAAGATGGCAGCGGGTGAGGTCATTGTCGATGATTTAGCGTTGAAACAACAGCTTGAGGCAAAGAATATGAAAATAAGGGTCAGCTACTATAGAGGAAAAGAAAATATTTTCTCAGCCTACAAGGTAGAGCATGAGATTGACAAGTTGCTTAAACGCATTGTTTGGCTTGATAACGGTGCCTATTTGATCTTTGATGAAACGGAAGCATTGACGATTATTGATGTGAATACCGGTAAGTTTTCCGGGAAAATTGATTACCACGACACGGTGTTAAAGACGAATCAATTGGCGGCAGCAGAAATTGCCCGCCAGCTGCGGCTTCGCGATATTGGCGGCATCGTATTGATTGATTTTATTGATATGAAACGTGAACAGGACAAAGAGGAGATTATCGCCGCAGTTAAAACGGAGCTAGCGAAGGATGAAAAAAGGACCCAAATCATGGGTTTTACCTCACTGGGCATCCTTCAGCTGACAAGGAAGCGTACGAAGGCAGCGATTTCAGAGGTAATGCAGGCTATTTGTCCTGTTTGTCATGGGACAGGGCGGGTTTTAAGTGCGGAAACGATGGCCTTCCGTCTCGAACGGGAATTGTTAGAGTACCGCCACTCAGAATTTGAAGCGGTGTTGGTTGAAACAACAAAGGCGGTCCGGGATGCCCTTTTAGGTCCCAATCAAAATGCCCGGGAAACATTGGAAGAATTGCTGCATTTAAAGCTTTATTTTTCGATACGTCCATCAATGGAACACTACTATATTTTGACCCAGTTCGGAGAGGAACGTGAAATCGCCGAAAAAGCCGGGGTATGTTATTGACACAACGGATTTGCTATGGTAGTATTTTAATGTTGTTTGTAGCACCCGTGCTACAACCGCTCATAACAGGTTGTAAGATTTTGCTTCCAAAGCAAAACACCTGCAGTTGGCGAGTCTGAGTTTATAAGGAGGTGCAGTGTATGTACGCAATTATCGAAACTGGCGGTAAGCAAGTGAAAGTCGAAGAAGGCCAAGCGATCTACATTGAGAAACTAAATGCGGAAGCTGGCGAAACGGTTACTTTTGACAAGGTTCTTTTCGTTGGCGGTGAAAATGTAAAGGTTGGCAGCCCTGTTGTTGAAGGCGCAACCGTTACAGCTAAAGTTGAAAAGCAAGGCCGTGCGAAGAAAATTATTGTTTTCAAGTACAAAGCGAAGAAGAACTACCATAAGAAACAAGGTCACCGTCAACCATATACTAAAGTAGTCATCGAAAAAATCAACGCGTAAGGTGTTGAATATAGATGATTCAGGTTGTGATTAATCGTACGAAATCCGATATCATTCAATCGTTTGAAATAAGCGGACATGCCTTTTTTGAAAGGCGCGGGAAGGATATTGTCTGCGCCGGCGTATCAGCCGTTTCGGTTGGTGCCGTTAATGCGGTCCATGAACTGACAGGCGTCACTCCTGAAATTGACCATGAGTCCGGACTGCTCCGCTGTGTGATTCCGGAACATCTTCCGGAGGAAACAAATGGGAAAGTGCAGCTTCTTCTTGAAGGTATGGTTGTTGCCTTACGAACGATTGAAATAGATTACGGAAAGCACATAAAAATAACCTTCAAAAAACAGGAGGTGGAATAAATGTTATTAAAATTAGATCTTCAGTTGTTTGCATCTAAAAAAGGGGTAGGTTCTACAAAGAACGGACGTGACTCTATCGCAAAGCGCCTTGGTGCTAAGCGTGCAGACGGTCAATTCGTAACCGGCGGTTCAATCCTTTACCGTCAACGCGGTACAAAGATCTATCCAGGCGAAAACGTTGGCCTCGGCGGAGATGATACCCTATTTGCAAAAGTTGACGGCGTTGTAAAGTTTGAACGTTATGGTCGCGACCGCAAAAAGGTGAGCGTGTATCCTGTAGCACAAGAAGCTTAATATTAATCGAAGAACTCTAACCTGTTGGTTAGGGTTTTTTTTTCAAAAACAAGTCTGCTGGAGGATACATTTTCCTGTATCCATGGAAAATTGCTTACGCATGGTTGTTTTTTTGTTATACTAACAGCAAACCGTTTTTCGGGCATAGAAACTGGGAGCGAAGGTATGGAAAAACAATGGGATATCATTGAGGTACTGCGGCATTCGCGCCATGATTGGATGAATAAGCTGCAGCTGATAAAGGGAAATATTGATTTAAACCGCATTGACCGGGTGAAAACGGTTATTGAAGAAATTATTATCGAGGCACAAAATGAAACAAAACTTTCCAATCTGCCAATGCCGGGGTTTGTTTCACTGCTATTAAAAACGAACTGGGAGAATCCCTCGTTTGAACTTGAATATGAGGTATTAATCGAAAAGGAAGCAGTAAAGATAGATGATGAAAATTTAACAAATTGGACAGAGCAATTTTTTTCATGCTTACATAACGCCGTTGAGGCATTTCAAGCCAATCATTTATTGATTACGATTGAACCGTATTCGAATGGACTTCGTTTCTTTTTTAATTTTAGCGGGATAATAATAAACAGAGAATTGCTTGAAACATTCCTTGCTGAACGAAGCAGCCTGTTAAAAGTAGCAATCAAGGAATTTTCACAAAACGAACTCACGTTGGAGGTTTTTATGCCAGCCATTTAGCCTTTTAACGATAAGGGTTCGGTGCAATCATCAGTTAGAAGAAAAAGGGCGGAGCGGATTAAAAAGATAACAATCCAATGAAGCTATACTTAAGCACAGCGCCTTTGGAAACGGGACAAGGCTGCCTGTCCCCTTGTCCAATATGACAGGAGGATTTTTAGAATGTTTGTCGATCAAGTGAAAATATATGTTAAAGGTGGTGATGGCGGCAACGGGATGGTCGCCTATCGCCGCGAAAAATATGTTCCAAAAGGGGGTCCTGCCGGTGGAGATGGCGGGAAGGGCGCCGATGTTGTTTTTAAAGTTGATGAGGGATTAAGGACGCTGATGGATTTTCGTTATCAGCGGCACTTTAAAGCACCTCGCGGCGAGCACGGTATGTCAAAGAACCAGCACGGCAGAAATGCAAAGGATATGATTGTCAAGGTCCCGCCTGGAACAGTGGTCATGGACGCTGAAACAAAAGTGGTCATTGCTGATTTAGTTGAGCATGGTCAGCAGGCAGTAATTGCGAAAGGCGGTCGCGGCGGGAGAGGAAATTCCCGGTTTGCAACACCTGCCAATCCGGCACCGGAAATTGCTGAAAATGGTGAGCCAGGGCAAGAACGAGATGTAATCTTGGAGTTAAAGCTGCTGGCAGATGTCGGACTTGTCGGATTCCCTAGTGTCGGGAAATCGACGTTATTATCTGTTGTTTCTTCAGCCAAGCCGAAAATTGCCGAGTATCATTTTACAACCATCGTTCCTAACCTCGGAATGGTGGAAACGGAAGATGGCCGCAGCTTTGTCATGGCCGATCTGCCGGGATTAATTGAAGGAGCACATTCGGGTGTTGGTTTGGGGCATCAGTTTTTACGCCATATTGAACGAACAAGAGTCATTATCCATGTGGTTGATATGGCTGCGACAGAAGGCCGCAATCCGTTTGAGGATTATCTAACCATTAATCGTGAATTGAAAGAGTATAACCTAAGGTTAACAGAGCGGCCGCAAATTATTGTTGCTAATAAAATGGATATGCCGGGTGCTGAGGAAAATTTGCAAAAGTTTAAGGAGCAGCTTAAGGAGGACTATCCGATTTTTCCTATTTCTGCGCTGACTCGCAAGGGGCTACGCGAGCTTTTGTTTGCTGTAGCTGATATATTAGAGGATACACCGGAATTCCCGCTTGAACATGAGGAGGAAGCAGGAATAAACCGTGTCCTTTATAAACATGAGGCAGATCCTGATGCATTTGTGATTACAAGAGAACCGGATGGATCGTTTGTAATCACTGGTAACAAACTTGAAAAGCTGTTTAAGATGACTGATTTTTCCCGAGATGAATCGGTCCGCCGTTTCTCAAGACAGCTTCGCGGTATGGGAGTTGACGATGCTTTAAGGCAAAAAGGAGCAAAAAGCGGGGATATCGTTAAATTATTAGACTTTGAATTTGAGTTTATTGAATAAAGTTTCCAAAAAGGTAGAGATGAGAATGGATAACTTTGAAAAGAAATTTTATTTAGTCCGTGAAGACGTTTTGCCGGAAGCAATGAAAAAAACGATTGAAGCCAGGGAAATGCTAAAACGCGGCAAGGCGGAATCGATTGGGGATGCAGTGCAAAAGGTTGATTTGAGTAGAAGTGCCTTTTATAAATATCGGGATACAGTATTTCCGTTTTCAACCATTCAAAAAGAACGCTTAGTTTCCTTGTTTTTTCATATAGAGGACCGCTCAGGAACATTATCTAAGTTATTAAGTATTGTGGCAGCATCGGGATGCAATGTATTAACCATTCATCAAACGATTCCACTTCAAGGGAGAGCGAATGTCACGCTGTCCTTAAACACGTCTGAAATGGAGAATGAGATTGAAGGGCTGCTTTCAGAGCTTAGAAAGCTGGAATTTGTTGAAAAGGTTGAGGTACTTGGAACAGGTGCGTAGGGGATTTTGTTCTAGACTGTTTAATGGATTTTTTAAAGGGGAGAAAGAGAAGTGAAGGTAGGTTATTTAGGCCCAAAGGCAACATTTACCGAATTGGCAGTTAAAAAGGTTTTTAAAGGATTTGAGTATGAGCTGTATCAGACAATCCCAGAATGTATGGACGCCGTTTTGGCGCACGATGTCGAGCTTGCAGTGGTCCCGCTGGAAAATACGTTAGAAGGCTCTGTTAATATTACACTTGATTATTTAACACAGGTTGCCGAGCTTCCGATTATGGGAGAGATTACGATTCCAATAAAACAGCATTTGATGGTTCACCCTAGGAATGCAAAGAGATGGGAGGATGCTGAGAAAATATACAGCCACTCACATGCAATTGCCCAGTGTCATAAATTTTTACATAATCATTATAAAGGGGTGCCATATGAAAGTGTGTCATCGACGGCTGCAGCTGCATTATTGGTAAAGGAAGCACCTGATTCCAATGTGGCGGCGATCGCGAATGAATTAGCGGCTGAGGAATATGGACTGACGATCGTTCAAAGAAGTATCCACGATTTTGACCATAATCACACCCGTTTTGTTGTTTTAACTGAAAAAAATATGGATTTTCAAGATATGAGCGGGTCATCTCATTATAAAACGACGCTGATGGTCACCTTGCCTTCCGATCAGGCCGGTGCCCTGCATCAAGTACTGTCCGCCTTTGCCTGGCGAAAAATAAATCTCTCGAAAATTGAATCAAGACCAATGAAAACGGGAATAGGTAATTACTTTTTCATTATTGATTTGGAAATGAAGCTCGATGAGGTGTTAATACCTGGAGCAATTGCTGAACTTGAAGCATTAGGCTGCGGTGTCAAACTGCTCGGGAGCTACCCGGCAATGATGGTAGATTTGGAATAGGAAAAGGACCCCCAAGGTCCTTTCTAAGATTCCAATACTATTCCTGCTTTTTTAAGATCGGCCTCCGCCTTGTCTAATGCTGATTCGCTTGGTGCTGATAATGTGTGCAAGTGAATTCCCCCTGTTAATTCCAACAAAAGAGGGGCTTTTGTCGTTTTAAGTTTTTCAATAAACTGCTGAACTTCCTGTCGGTTTGAGACCATAATCGAAGCGGTTAAATCGCCGTATATAGCATGTTCAATTTTGACATCCTTCACCGTTACACCATGATCGACAATGATATTTAGCTCTTTCTCCGTATCTGCTGGCTGGTGGTTGCAGGCAATCGTCCGTTCGTAAATTGAATTTCCAGCCGCTTGTTTTAAAAACATATATCCCTGACTCGTTGCGATAATCGGCTCCCCTTTTGCCTTCAGCAGCGTAATGTCACCAACGATCACCTGTCTGCTGACACTTGTCTTCTCAGCTAACTCGCTGCCGGTAATCGGCTGACTGCTATCCTTTAATAATTGTAATATGAAGCTCCTCCGCTCATCCCCAAGTATCTTCTTTTGTACCATATTTAACGCTCCTTACCCTATACATGCTTTCATAGTATCATACTAGTTTTTAAAAAGAAACGCAGCGATATCGGCTTGTATAAACATATTTAAAAAATTTTCGCATATCTTTTTGTGAAGAATAATAGCATTTTGCCCATTTCCACATACACTATATGGACTTATGCCATAGGAGGGAAATAGTGTGAAGATCCATATCGTACAGAAAGGGGATACTCTTTGGAAGATCGCCAAGAAGTACGGCGTGAATTTTGAAGAGCTGAAAAAAATGAATTCACAGCTCAGCAACCCTGATATGATTATGCCCGGAATGAAAATAAAAGTCCCGACAACAGGGGGAACTATTAAAAAAGAAGGGCCAGTCAATATGGGAGGAAAAAAAGAGTTTCCCATTGCTGAGCAGCCGTTTACCAAAGAAGTACCAATTAAAGAAGTCCCGATTAAAGAAGTCCCGATTAAAGAGGCACCGATTAAGGAAGTACCGATTAAAGAGCAGCCTATTATAAAAGAAACACCCAAAGCGCCCTATACCCCTAAAATGCCTCTACAAGTAGTTCCTGAAATTGATATTAATAATTATTATATGACAAACATGATGAATATGACGGTAAAACCAGAGTTGCCGCCGAAACCGGCCAATATCCTGCCTGAAGTAAAAGAGGTTCCAAAGAAAGAGATGCCGAAGATAGAGCTCCCAAAGAAAGAGATGCCATTGCCAGTACCACCACCGCCACCGCCGGTACAAGAAGCTCCTTGTCCACCACAGGAATATTGTGTTCCGGTTACGCCCATTATGCCTGGACCAGGATTTTGCCCGCCATATGGTGGTATGCCAGTCGCAGTACAGCCATGTATGCCATTCCCGCAGATGCAAGCTGAGATGCCGGCAGTATCTAATGCGGTGCCAAATATGATGCCAAATATGACCCCGAATGCTGCTCCAATGGCAGGTGAAACAAACATTATGCCACAGCATTTTACTGATGAGTCATCCTCTTTTATGCCGCAAATGCCTGCTATGGATCCAGGATTTCATTCAGGAGGAGCAGGTATAGCAGGTATGGAGAACCCATATCCGATGGCACAAGCACCGGGATACCCCCAGGCGATGGGAATGGATCCGGGCGGATACGGAATGCAGCCAGCCTATCAACAAGCACCTGGGGCTTATGGAGGAATGCCAATGATGCACAGTCAAACACCAGTTGATTATGGCCAAATGCCAGCAGGGTTCTCAGGAGGGTATGGTCAAATGCCGGGTGGATATCCGGAAGGTTTTGGTCAGTTCCCGGCAGCCGGAGGTTACCCGGCAGGGATGGAATATGGAGCGGCAGCAGGTCCATATGGAACGGGTGGATATCCAGCATATGGTCCGACACCATATGGCTATCCACAAATGATGGGGCCAGCGCCACTGGGAATGGGTCCTGAGTTTGAATACGGCTCACCGGATCGGCTGGGACCGGCTACAGACACTCTGGAGCCGCATCCACCACAAGGATTACCGGTAGGAACTGGTGCTTTAGGCGATTGTGGCTGTAGTGAACCGACCTCTGCTTTAGCTCAGACAAACTTTGTACCGCCGACACCGCCTATTTACAGTGCACCTTATACAGGACCAGTTGATGTTGCCCAACCTCCTTTTATGAATCCATACGGAATGGGACCGGTTGATACAAGTTCTTACGGAATGCCAGGGCACCAAGATGAAAGCAGTTAAACCGTTAGGCAACACGCATGGAGACGATGCTTATTATGATCGTCTCTTCTCTTATTTTCAGTCCCAACTGTATGAAACCGTAATTGAAATGATTCCGCTACAAAGGTCCGTTATTTTACTTAAAACTAAGAACAATTTATATGTCATGAAAGGGTACAAATCAAATAGAAGATTAAAATTACAAGAGGCGTTCACGGCTACCCTTAGAAAAGAGGGATTTTCCAATACGTATATCTTTTTTGAACCTCCGGCAAAAGAACAGCTTTTTTTTGAGGGCAGCTATTTTGGCTGTATCAAATATATTTCCCCAAATAAATCAGCATTTACCTTTCATACACAAAAAGACCGCCGGGAAGGGCTGGATTTGTTAAAGCAATTTCATCATACAACAACCTTGTTTGAAGCAAGGTATCGAAGGCTGCTTCCAAAAGCAGATTTAATTGGAAAATGGAAAGACAGACAGACCGTTTTCTTGAATAATCTCCCCTTCCTCAAGTATTTTATAAATGAACCATTTATTTCTGAAATAATATCTTGGGGGAAATGGTCTATGAAGGGAATGTCAGCAGATGAACAGTATTTTGAAAAAGAACCGCATGTCATTCTTCACGGGGATGTTGCCCATCATAATTTTTTACGGGACAGAAAGGGCAAGTTGTATTTAATTGATTTTGATTTAATCAGCATTGGTCCTCCGGTCCTTGATTATGTCCAGTATGCCAACCGAATCCTCCCTTATATTGACTGGTCTTTAAATAAGCTTGGCAGCTACAAACCATTCAAAAGCTATCTCCATGATAAAGCTTTTTTATATGCGTTAGCCTACCCTGCTGATATATTCCGCGAATGGAATCGGTTAGTAAGAGAACAATCATATACCGACGAACATAAATTAAAACAGATTATGGATTTATCAATTGGTCAATTTTATTCCAGGAAAAAATTTGTAAAACAGTTAAAAAGCATTTTGCGCTAAACCTGTCGGGAAGAAGAATGAAACCCCCTTGAAATTAACACCCTATGAATGAGCATGTTTTCATGCTCAGGATTAACGTGAGGGGGTTTTTCGCTTGAACAGCAAACGATGGATGATTCCGCTTGCGTCGTTGATGATTGTTGGAGTCTCTGGTTGTGGCCATGATAACGATCGTAATGCCGGTGCCAACGATTCCAATCGTAACTCGGTAAGGACGATTGGGTATTATTCTAATGAAAACCACCCCGATTATAGCAACTCTTTTTTTCGCGATAATGATGGACCGATTACGGAAATGATGGACCATACTCTAGGGGACGAGGATCGAGACATCAACAAACAAAGAAGAGATATGCTGCAGACCAGGGATGAAAACGGGCATCCGGTAAATCCTACGAAACCGTTAGCTTCCAGGGACCGTAATTTTTTTCAGCGAGATAACCGTTTTAGTACGAGCGATATGAATTACCATGGTCATTTGAACCGTAATATCGGTAATACCGGGGTGGCTGTTGACCATGAATTTCAAGAGGATGTTACCAATGCAATCCGGAATAAAGTAGCGAATGTCGATAATGTTAGAAGCGTTCGATCAGTTGCCTACGGAAATTCCGTTTGGATTTCTGTGAAATTAATGGACGATACCAGAGCGGCAGATACCAAAAGAGCAATCAAAAAAGCGGTGAGTCCTGATGTGAAGGGAAAAACAATTGAGGTCATAACGGATGAAGGCGCACTGGGAAGGGAACGTAACATCCATAATGATATCCCACAAAGGCAACCGGCCCCCCATAAATAAGGTAAAAAGGCAAAGCATGATGCTTTGCCTTTTCGAATTTCATTCGGATAAATAGTCAAAAAAGGGCTACACTAGGAATGAAATCGTTGGTAAAAACTTATCATAAGAGGTGAGGAGCATGAGGTTTACAAGAAAGGCTATTGCTCACTTTTGTTTTGTCATGTTTTTTGGTTTTCTCTTCAATTTTGGAATAGCATGGACTGGTTCAGCTGCAACAATGGACAGCCAACAAGCGACGGAACCTTTGCACATCACAGTTGTTTTAGAACGAGTCTATTTGGATGGCGAAGTAAGTCAAGAAATTGTTCACGAAAAATGCTGGTCAATGGAGAATTTCTGGGCAAAGTATGATGCCTGGGAGTTAAAGCATATGGAAGAAGCGAAAATGGTATTTAGCAGGAAGATGGACGATATCTCCCCTTTATTAAAAGCAAATGGCTATTTCGGCATTACTGAAGATGGTGTATTGACAATTTTTAATGGCAAACCTGGACGTTCGAAGATTATCCAATCATTTTTTCAAATAGATATGAAAAAGCTTGAGAGTAAAAGGCAGGAAGAATTACTGCAAGGAATCCCGATTAAAACGAAGAATGATTACGAAGAGGTGTTAAAAACTTTTAAGCATTATTCATTAACAAAAGAATAGAAAAAACTTTAAATCAGACTGATGAATCCGATCAGCCTGATTTTTTTAAGAAAAGGGGCGGACCCTCCGCATAGGGTAATCGTTTAAACCATTTGAGATGGAAAATATTCAAAAATTGTGTTGCATAGCTTTGTTCAACGCTTTATGGACATGAAGTAAGTTGTGGTGTAGTGAAAATGAATAGCAGTGTTATTTTCTTCAACTACGCTTCAAAAATATGATAGAATGAAATACAGTGCGTATTAATAGTCTAGGGAGAGAAGCGGATTGTTTGATTTTATCAAAGGTACCGTTGATTTTGTCGGGCCGGAATACATAGTCATCGAAAACAACGGAATTGGTTTTCAAATATCGACACCGAACCCGTTTATTTATTCCAGTAAACTGGAAAAAACGGTAACAGTTTATACGTATCATTATGTCCGAGAGGATCTTATGGCATTATATGGCTTCGAAACAAGGGAAGAAAAAAAATTGTTTACGAAATTATTGAATGTTTCCGGAATTGGACCAAAAGGGGCACTCGCTATCCTTGCCTCCGGAGATGTCGGGCCGGTTGTAAATGCGATTGAAAATGAGGACGAGAAATTCCTTGTTAAATTCCCTGGTGTCGGCAAGAAAACAGCCCGGCAAATGATACTTGATTTAAAGGGGAAATTGCACGATATTGTGCCAAGCTTTTTCCCGAATTTGTTTAATGAAGAGGAGCTTCCATTACATACAGAAGCAAACAACACCGCCTTTGAAGAAGCAGTTCTGGCCTTAAAAGCCCTTGGCTATTCAGAAACAGAAATCAAGAGGATTTCACCGGAATTACAGAAAGAGCAATTGTCCACAGACCAATATATTAAAAAAGCCTTACAAAAGCTTTTAAAATAGGTGATTATTCATGGAAGAGCGGATTATTTCCAGTGAAGTAAATGAGAATGAAGACAGCTTTGAACAAAGTCTCAGGCCTAGAAACTTGCAGCAATATATCGGACAGGATCAAGTAAAGGTAAACTTGGAGATATTTATTAAGGCCGCAAAGCTGCGCCGGGAAACGCTTGATCATGTCCTTCTTTACGGTCCGCCTGGATTAGGGAAGACGACCCTTGCAATGATTATTGCCAATGAAATGGGAGTGAACATCAGGACAACCTCAGGCCCGGCGATTGAAAGACCTGGTGATTTAGCGGCAATCCTGACCGCACTTGAGCCTGGTGATGTGCTATTTATTGACGAAATTCATCGGCTGTCAAGATCGATTGAAGAAATACTGTATCCGGCAATGGAGGACTTCTGTCTTGATATTGTCATCGGCAAAGGTCCAAGCGCCAAATCGATTCGTCTCGATCTGCCTCCGTTTACACTTATTGGGGCGACAACAAGAGCAGGGGCATTATCGGCGCCGCTAAGAGACCGATTTGGTGTTTTATCCCGGCTTGAGTATTATAAAGAGGAGCACTTGACAAGTATTGTCATGCGGACCGCAGAATTGTTTGAAACAAACATTGACAATAGCTCAGCGGCGGAAATTGCCAGAAGGGCAAGAGGGACCCCAAGAATTGCCAACCGACTGCTAAGACGTGTCAGGGATTTTGCTCAAGTAAAAGGGAATGGAGAGATTAGTCTCTTGCTTGCTAAAGAGGCGCTTGAACTTCTACAGGTGGATAGACTTGGACTCGATCACATTGACCATAAGCTGTTAAAAGGAATTATCGAAAAATTCCGCGGCGGACCGGTTGGGCTGGATACGATTGCTGCATCTATTGGTGAAGAAGCAGAAACGATTGAAGATGTATATGAACCTTATTTATTGCAGATTGGTTTTCTGCAGCGGACCCCTCGCGGCAGGATGGTAACCGCTGCTGTTTATCATCACTTCGGTATGGAGGTGCCTGCATCTTGACAGGATTATCCAAAACACTGATGATTATTGGCGCGGTTATTTTTTTCATTGGTTTTCTCATGCCGTTTCTGCATTTAGGGAGACTTCCAGGGGATATTATTTTTAAAAAAGGGAATACTACTTTTTATTTTCCGGTCGTTACCTCAATTGTGATTAGTATTGTTTTATCCCTCATTTTTTATTTAATAGGGAGATTTCGTTAAAGTTAGGATGTATTGATATGAAAGTAGATTTGTTTGATTTTCATTTACCAGAAGAATTAATTGCTCAAGTTCCACTAAAAAACCGGGCCGGTAGCCGGTTAATAATTTTAAATAAGGAAACGGGCGAAATCAACCATGAAGTATTTAACAATATTAGCAAATACCTAAGCGAAGGGGACTGTCTTGTCTTAAATGATACCAAGGTATTGCCTGCCCGCCTTTTCGGCATCAAAAAGGATACGGGTGCAAAGGTGGAGATGCTATTGTTAAAACAGGTCGAAGGGGACGAGTGGGAGACGCTGGTCAAACCGGCCAAACGGGTAAAGGAAGGCACCGTGATTGAATTTGGTGATGGACGGCTGATTGCTGTTTGTACTGGAGAATCCGATCATGGCGGCAGAACCTTTGAATTTAAATATGAGGGGATTTTTTACGAAGTCCTCGATCAGTTAGGTGAGATGCCCTTACCGCCCTATATTAAAGAACAGCTTGATGACCAGGACAGATACCAAACGGTGTATGCTAGTGTTCCTGGTTCGGCGGCAGCACCAACGGCGGGGCTTCATTTTACGGAAAGCCTATTGAAGGAGATTGCCGATAAGGGTGTCCATATCGCTTTTATTACCCTTCATGTTGGGCTTGGAACGTTTAGGCCTGTCAGCTCCGACGATGTAGAAGGGCACGATATGCACGCTGAGTTTTATATCATGACCGAAGAAACGGCGAATTTGCTAAATAAGGTAAGAAACAGTGGGGGTAGAATTATTACTGTTGGAACAACCTCAACCAGGACGTTAGAGACGATTGCCTCGTCAGGTAACGGTCGTTTTACCGCAAGCAGCGGCTGGACCGATATTTTTATTTATCCGGGCTATGAATTCAAGGGAATCGACGGGATGATTACGAACTTCCATTTGCCCAAATCAACTTTGATTATGCTTGTCAGCGCCCTGGCAGGCAGGGAGCATATCCTGCATGCCTATCATGCAGCTATTGAGGAGAAATACCGTTTCTTTAGTTTTGGCGATGCAATGTTCATCATCTAGT
The DNA here is from genome assembly GCF_016464375.1 of Bacillus renqingensis. Lineage (GTDB taxonomy): Bacteria > Bacillota > Bacilli > Bacillales > Cytobacillaceae > Neobacillus > Neobacillus renqingensis. The sequence goes on along the minus strand of NZ_JADDIU010000026.1, from coordinate 20,137 downwards.
GGATATGGGGACGGAGCGCCGCATAAGTGAATCACTTTAGCAAAGCTTTCTCTAAAAAATAGATTCTCCACTTAAACAAGTTTTGCTTAGCTCTGCTCACCCACCTTTAGGAAGGAGAAAAAACTTTGACTGCAATTCGCTATGAGTTCATCAAAACGTGTAAACAAACAGGTGCCCGCCTAGGCAGAGTCCATACACCTCACGGCTCTTTTGATACCCCGGCCTTTATGCCGGTTGGGACATTGGCTACCGTGAAAACAATGTCCCCGGAAGAGTTAAAAGAAATGGGCGCCGGTATTATTTTAAGCAACACCTATCATTTATGGCTTCGTCCGGGTCATGAAATTATTAAGGAAGCGGGCGGGCTTCATAAATTTATGAACTGGGACCGGGCCATCCTCACTGATTCCGGCGGCTTCCAAGTGTTTAGCTTAAGTGAGTTTCGTAAAATCGAAGAAGAAGGGGTTCACTTCCGTAATCACTTGAGTGGGGAAAAATTATTTTTATCACCGGAAAAATCGATGGAAATTCAAAATGCCCTTGGTTCTGATATTATGATGGCATTTGACGAATGCCCGCCATATCCAGCAACATTTGACTATATGAAAAAATCGGTTGAACGGACTTCAAGATGGGCAGAGCGCTGTTTAAAAGCGCACCAACGCCCTGCGGATCAAGGTTTGTTTGGAATCGTTCAAGGCGGAGAATACGAGGAGCTTCGTAAGCAGAGTGCCCAGGATCTTGTATCGTTAGATTTTCCGGGGTATGCGGTAGGCGGCCTGTCGGTTGGTGAGCCAAAGGATATTATGAATCGCATGCTTGAATTCACCACCCCACTTCTCCCGGCAGGTAAGCCGCGATATTTAATGGGGGTAGGATCTCCTGACTCATTAATAGATGGAGCTATCCGCGGGATTGATATGTTTGATTGCGTGTTGCCAACTAGGATAGCGAGGAATGGTACATTAATGACAAGTGAGGGCCGGTTAGTTGTGAAAAATGCCCAATACGCCAGAGATTTCGGACCGCTTGACCCGGATTGCGACTGCTACACATGTAGAAATTACAGCAGGGCTTACATCCGCCATTTAATTCGCTGCAATGAAACATTTGGAATTCGTTTAACGTCTTACCATAATCTCTATTTTCTGTTAAGATTAATGGAGAAAGTCAGACAAGCCATCAAGGAAGACCGGCTTGGTGATTTCCGCGAAGAATTTTTTGAGCGGTATGGGTTTAATAAACCCAACGCGAAAAATTTCTAATAGACGTCACTTTGAAAGGAGGGATACAGAATGTCAGGTGGAATTGGTACATTTATACCGTTGATTTTAATGTTTGTGTTGTTTTATTTTTTATTAATCCGCCCACAGCAAAAACGCCAAAAGTCAGTCCAGCAAATGCAAAGCAATTTATCAAAGGGTGATAAAATTGTTACGATTGGCGGCTTGCATGGGGTTATCGATTCAATCGATGAAAGCAAAGTCGTCATTAAATGCGGGGATGGCAGCCGTCTTACATATGATCGCAATGCGATTCGCGAAGTAACGGAATCAGCTAAGGAAGCACAAGTTTAAATTTATAAAAAAGGAAGCCGAGAAATTTACTTGACTTCCTTTTTTTGGTTCATTAATAATTAGCAATTTAGGCGGATCTTGAGTTGTTGGTGGTAATATTTACCCCAAGAATACCGCCCATCATGGCAATTAATGTATAACAGATGTGATAGATCAATTGTTCAGCATCAAACAGACGGTCGTACCCTAAGTATTGAAATAAAAACACGATTAGCGAATAAACAAGCCCCGTTACACCGCCAATAAGCCAGCCCTTTTCTTTCCGCTTCCCGCCTGACAAAAAGCCGCCTCCAAACAAGGCGATAAAAGAAATAGCTGTGACAATGTATTGAAGGGATATTTCACTGGCAGATGTAAATCTCGCAATTAACGAAATGAAAAGACTGCAAATAGCTGCAAACGCAAAAATAAAGATTAATCCGTACAGAATGGCTGTACCAAAGCTTTTTGACTCGATTGGACTCTCCCCCTTATGCCTCCTGGCCGCAATTTTCCCTCTGTTTAAATCTGCTGAAGATTAAATAGATTGTTTCCTAGTACAAGCATATTCACCATGATCTGAAAGTAGAACCGATCCAACCTCCATTGGGATTTTATTCCGTTAATAAATAGTTCAGGATGTACCAACAATAAGAAAAATAACGTATAAAAAGGGGGGGCCAACTTGGTGGTTTATTTAAATATCATTTTTAGAACCATAATTTTGTATATTGTCCTGCTATTCATATTCAGATTGATGGGGAAGCGGGAAATTGGCGAACTAAGTGTCCTTGACTTAGTTGTCTTTATTATGATTGGTGAGATGGCAGTTATCGCGATTGAAAGTACAAAGGATCCTTTGTTTCATACGATTGTACCGATGGTTCTATTAATGGGAATTCAAATTACGCTTGCCCTGATTTCGCTAAAAAGTAAGAGATTTCGTGATTTAGTGGACGGGAAGCCGACGATTATTATAAACCGTGGGAAAGTAGACGAACAAGCGATGAGAAAGCATCGGTACAATTTTGATGATTTGCTGATGCAATTGCGTGAGCAGGATGTAAGAAGTATTAACGATGTCGAATTTGCCATTTTGGAGACGTCGGGTAAACTATCGGTAATTGAAAAAATCCAAGACCCAAAGAAACCGAAGAGGCCCTCAAAAAATGGGGATATTACCATTCCATTAATTATGGACGGTGTCATTATGGAAGAAAGTTTGAACAAAATTAATAAAACAAACCTTTGGCTGCGTCAAGAAATGAAGAAAAAAGGATACGGAGATATCAAGAAAATTTCCTTTTGCAGCTATGAAAACGGAAAATTTTTCATTGATTTGATGAATAATGAGTAATAAAGACACGCCTTTTTATTTTGCGGCGTGTCTGGTTCTGCAAGAGAGGACTTAAACCCATTAGCATCATATGGCAAAGCGATGGTTTTTTTGAGGAGCCTGCCTGTTCCTTATGTCTCTTAACGGATGAAAAATTTTCCAATCCACGGAATTCTTATTAAGTCATCCTTTTTAATCAGCCCCATCATCGCAAGTAATAAGGCATAAGTGAGCGTTATCACGATTAATGAAAGGAATACTCTCATCATTAATAGCTCATCAACGAGGAAATGACCGAATACCCAATTTCCTATCCACCCTGCCACACCCATAACAAGAAATCCCTTTAAATAATCACGGACATGAAAGGAAAACGAAACCTTTTTCAAGACAGTAGCTAGATGAAGGAAAGTTACCAATACAAAGCCAACAATGATTCCAAGTGCCGCCCCGGTAATCCCGAATGTAGCTTGAGAAGCCAGGATAAAGATTACCGCTGTTTTTACCACTGCTCCGATTAGGCTGTTAATCATAGCAGCTCTAGCAAGGTTCAGCGCCTGCAGGACAGCTTGTAATGGACCTTGGAAATAATAAATGATAAAGAAAGGAGCCATGAGCCGGACAAAATAGGAACCTTTTGTGGAACCGTACATGAGCTCCATAAGTGGTTCGGCTAACACATAAAGAACAATCACAGCTAGTCCTCCTGATAAGAAGACGAACCGCGATGCCTGCTCCAAGCGGTACTCAATTAATTTATGATTGTTTCTGGAGTTGGCTTCGCTGATAGCAGGAACGAGCGAAGTTGCCAGCGAAAAGGTAACAAATGACGGCAGCATTAACAGCGGCATGGCATAGCCGGTTAAAGCCCCATATTGTTTGGTAGCATCGACGGCGATTACTCCCGCGAGGGCTAAGCTGTTGACAACGACAATCGGTTCAAAAAACCAGGCAATCGATCCAACCATCCTGCTGCCTGTCGTTGGCAGGGCAATGTCCATTAAATCTTTAAAGGTTTTTTTTCCCGATTGAATAAATTTGAAAAAGTTTTTTCTTAGTTTAAAGCGTTTCTTAAATTTAAACATGGTCGCCAAATAAATCAGTGAAACCAATTCTCCGAGTACGGACGCTGCCATTGCAGCAGCCGCTGCATATTCAACCCCATATGGAAGAAATGCTTTAGTCATAACGGCGATTAGGGTAATTCTGACGATTTGTTCTAAAATCTGTGAGATAGCAGATGGCTGCATGTTTTGCCTTCCCTGAAAGTAGCCTCTTAAAACCGACGATATAGCAATAATCGGAATGGCCGGTGTGATCGCTATTAAGGGGAAGAAGGTTCTTTGATCCGTAAATAGCGTTGTTGAAAGTATCGGTGCCAGTAAAATTAAGGCAGGTGTAAAAAGGATGGCCAAGCTAATCGTAATTCCAAGGGAAACGACAAGGATTTTTTTTATTTCAGCATAATGGCCTTTAGCCTCGGCCTCCGCAACATTTTTGGAAATGGCAACCGGCAGTCCCAGCTGTACAAGCGTAACAACGAGAATAAAGGTTGGGTACGCCATCATATATAAGCCAACACCTTCTTCACCAATGCTACGTGCTAAAACAATTCGATAGATAAATCCGAGGACCTTTGTGACAAAGCCCGCTGCCAACAAGATAAAAGTCCCTTTTAAAAACTTTGACATTCAACTTCCCACCTTCTCAAAAAAGAAGAATTCATATACAATTAACTATATGCACCGTGGTGGACAAAGCATGACAAGTACGGAATAACTTTAGGGGGCTGTACCCGAAAGGAGGCAATTTCAATGGTAATTAGCCATGCATATGATGATTTTCGAGCCGAAGTTAACTTAGCGCTGGTGAGTAAATTAGAAGAATTTCACATACTTGGTTATGATTCAGTTTCACAAAATGAACTTTGGGGCTATCTAACGAAAAAAAAGTGGAGAAAGCCGAAGGAAGATATTCATATTTATGAAATTATTGCGGATATACTCGCTGTAAAGGTAAGTGATTTCATCAGCTTTGCAACCATCGAGTCGTATAAATCGGCCGAGTTCTCATTAGATGATGAACATGAATTAAAAGAGCTATTAAAATAGGCTGACTGTTTCTTTATCTTATAATAATCTGGTGGAGTGAAATGCTATGTCGGTTTTTAATGGAAATTGACAGGCTATCCGACTTATTCCATAATGATAGCAGTGACTTTTTTATTTTTGGATAGGGCTTGCTCGTTTGTGGAACGGACAAGCACTAAGGAGGATCATATACATAATGGTTAAGCGCAGTAGAATTGTTGCTTTCTTTTTGCTTGTTCTGCTCATCGGCAGCACAATGGGGGTAACAGCAAAGACTATTTTACACAATATCAAGCTCGGACTTGACCTCCAAGGGGGCTTTGAGGTTTTATATGAGGTAAAACCAGCGAAAAAGGGCCAGAAGATTAACAAAGATGTATTAGCTAGTACCGCTGAGGCGCTCGATAAGCGGATCAATGTCCTTGGGGTAAGTGAACCTAGTATTCAAATTGAAGGGACAAACCGGATCCGTGTTCAGCTTGCCGGGGTGAAAGACCAGGATAAGGCGCGTGAAATTTTATCTACCCAGGCCAATCTAACATTCAGAGATGTGGATGACAAACTGATGATGGATGGTTCCGACCTTAAACAAGGCGGGGCAAAACAAACATTTGACGAAGAAGGAAAGCCAAGTGTCTCGTTAACATTAAAGAGTGCTAAGAAGTTTTCCGATGTAACTAAAAAAATATCCGCTAAGCCATATGGAACCAATCTATTGGTTATTTGGCTTGATTTTGAAGAAGGTAAAGACTCCTTCAAAAAGGAAGCAGGCAAGAAGAAGCCAAAATATTTATCGGCACCAACTGTTAACCAAGTATTTAACCAAGATACCGTTTCCATCGTCGGTAATTTTTCTGCAAAAGAGGCCAAATCCTTAGCTGACTTATTAAATGCCGGATCATTACCTGTAAAGCTAAAGGAAGTATATTCCTCTTCTGTAGGTGCTCAATTTGGTGAAGAGGCATTAAATGATACCATTTTTGCCGGAATCATCGGTGTCGCGATTATTTATTTGTTTATGCTTTTCTATTATCGTTTTCCAGGTTTCATAGCTTGTGTAAGTTTAAGTATCTACATTTATTTAATCCTCTTGATCTTTGATTTGATGAATGGGGTGCTGACGCTGCCGGGAATTGCCGCGATTATCCTCGGGGTCGGGATGGCGGTTGATGCGAATATCATTACCTATGAGCGGATAAGGGAAGAGCTTAAAGTTGGGAGATCAATTAAATCGGCCTTCCAAGCAGGGGAGAAAAATGCGTTTTCATCGATTCTTGACTCGAACGTGACAACAATTCTAACAGCCGCAGTTCTGTTCTTCTATGGTAATAGCTCTGTTAAAGGATTTGCGACGATGTTGATCATTAGCATTCTAATGAGCTTCTTAACTGCTGTTTATGGTTCACGGCTTTTGCTTGGCTTATGGGTACACAGCGGTATCTTTAAGAAGAAACCAAGCTGGTTTGGCGTCAAGCCGTCTGATATTAGGGATATTAAGGATAATATTAGTACACTAGACCTTCCAACACGTTTCGATAAACTCGATTTTGTAAAGCATCGGAAGAAGTTCTTTACACTTTCAAGTATCCTGCTAATTGCTGGATTAGTCATTCTCATCATCATGCGTTTGAACTTGTCGATTGATTTTTCAAACGGAACCCGTGTAGAGGTTCTGTCTAATACGCCGTTAACAACTGAAAAGATAAACAGTGCCTTTAGCAAACAAGGTTTGAAAACGGATGATGTGGTGATCTCCGGCGATAAAAATCAAAGGGCTGCCGCCCGCTTGGTTACGGTTCTTCCGAAGAATAAAATCGCCAAGTTAAAATCAGATTTTAAAACGGAGTTTGGCTCTGAGCCGAATGTCAGCACCGTTTCACCGACAGTAGGGAAGGAACTGGCGAAAAACGCATTTATTGCACTTTTAATCGCCTCGATTGGGATTATCATTTATGTTAGTTTGCGTTTTGAGCTGTCGATGGCAATCGCTGCAATTATATCCCTGCTCCATGACGCCTTCTTTATGGTGGCCTTCTTCAGTATCACCAGACTTGAAGTCGATTTAACATTTATCGCAGCTGTTTTAACCATTATTGGTTATTCGATTAACGATACGATTGTCACCTTTGACCGAATGCGTGAAAATATGCATAAGAAAAGGCGGCTTAAGACTCCAGCTGATATTGCCGAGGTATTAAATGTAAGTACCCGGCAAACATTAACCCGTTCTATTAATACGGTGTTTACTGTATTGGTGACAGTAGTTGCATTGATTATTTTCGGCAGTGAATCGATCCTCAACTTCTCGCTTGCCCTGTTTGTTGGATTAATGGTTGGGGTCTATTCTTCTATCTGTATTGCCGGCCCGCTATGGTATGTGCTGAAAACTCGCGAGCTTAAGAAGAAGGGTGTTATCAAAACCGTGAAAGAGAAGAAAAAATACTCCGATCAACCACAAGTTTAATCATAATGTAAAACCGCAGACCATCTGCGGTTTTATTTCTTTATAGTAGTAGAATTTATATCATTCGACTTTGAGAAATGTCCAGCTCCAGCGCCCTAGCGGCTAGTGTCCTTCGCGCTCCGCCCTACGATAAGTCAACATCGGTTCGCTTCGCTCACCGTGTTTCCTTTATCTCAGTTGGAGCGCTCCAGGCCATACGCCGCTGAGCAGGGCGCTTGCGCTTTTCTCTATTGAAAGCGAGTTTATGCTCCTGTATAATAAGTAAGTCTGAGAGGTGAACGAAAATAATGTTAAAACCGAAAACAAGATGGATTGTACATAATTCTAATCGTCATTTGACAGAAAAGCTTGCAAGCGAATTAAAGATTACACCTCTTGTTGCATCTTTGCTTGTTAACCGTGGATTTGATAATGCTTCCTCCGCACGGTTTTTTTTATTTGGTCATGATGAGTTTCATGACCCATACTTGCTTAAGGGGATGGATACGGCGGTCAACCGAATTCATGCTGCCATTAAGCAAAATGAGCCGATTCTTATATTTGGGGATTATGACGCGGATGGAGTCAGCAGTACGTCGGTATTGATGCTGACGCTTCGCGATTTAGGTGCGAACGTCCGCTTTTATATCCCGAATCGTTTTTCAGAAGGATATGGACCAAATGAACCGGCATTTCGCCGTGCTGCAGAAAGTGGCGTCAAACTCATTATTACGGTTGACACTGGGATCGCCGCAATTCATGAGGCTGAAGTGGCGAAAGAACTAGGTGTTGACCTCATTATCACCGACCACCATGAACCAGGTCCAGTATTACCTGAAGCACTTGCCATCATCCATCCAAAGCTACCCGACAGCACGTATCCGTTTCGTGAACTTGCTGGAGTTGGAGTTGCATTCAAATTAGCACATGCCCTCTATGGCAGTTTGCCGGAGCATTTGTTGGAGATTGCTGTCATTGGGACGATAGCCGACTTAGTGTCGTTAAAAGGAGAGAATCGCTTAATCGCCAAAAAAGGCCTTGAAAAATTAAGAGTAACAAAAAATATCGGTCTCAGAGCGATCTTTAAAATAGCTGGTGTTGACCCAATGTCTATTAATGAAGAAACAGTTGGCTTTACGCTTGCTCCACGCATAAATGCGGTAGGGCGGTTAGCCGATGCAGATCTAGCCGTTCAGCTTATCTTGACACAAGATCCGGGTGAGGCAAAAGAACTTGCTGAAGAGATGGAAGCGTTGAATAAATCACGGCAGGCGATTGTCAATGCCATTACCGATGAAGCGATAACAGAGGTCGAAAGGAATTACCCGATTAACGCGAATAAGGTTCTGGTTATTGGTAAAGAAGGCTGGAATCCAGGCGTTATCGGGATTGTTGCTTCCAAGCTCGTAGAGAAATATTACCGTCCTGCCATCGTCTTAAGCTTTGACAAGGAAAAAGGACTGGCAAAAGGATCGGCACGAAGCATTCCCGGATTTGATTTATTTCAAAATCTATCAACCCTTAGGGATATTCTCCCTCATTTTGGCGGACATCCGATGGCTGCCGGGATGACCTTACGCCTTGATGATGTTGCAGAACTACGAGAGAAATTAAACGAGCTGGCCGAACGTTTGCTGACAGATGAAGATTTTATTCCCGTTACGTACCTGGATGAGGAGGTTCGCCTTGAAGACATCCATTTATCCTCATTGGATGAAATGAACCTGCTCGCGCCATATGGAGTGGACAACCCCAAGCCAAAGATTTTGATCAACCATGTAGAGATTACCAATCTTCGAAAAATCGGCAGTGAGCAAAATCATTTAAAGATTACCGTCAATGATGATGGAGCCAATCTGGATGGTGTAGGCTTTGGTCTGGGATCGGTCGTCGATGAAATTTCACCTGTTGCAAAAATCTCATTAATCGGTGAATTATCTATTAATGAATGGAACAATCGACGAAAACCACAAATTTTTGTCCAAGACCTTGCGGTTGATTCTTGGCAGCTATTTGATTTTCGTGGGCAAAAGCGCATCAAAGGTATTGCTGATACGGTGCCGGCAGAGAAAAGAAAAATCATTGTGTTTAATAAACAGCATGCGGAAAAATTACACTTGCATCTTGGTGTCGAGCCGATTTGTATTCAGGATATCGAGACAGCAAAAGCGTTTGATGGCTATCATGCGAATATCGCCTTAGTTGATTTCCCGCCATCAAAAGAAATTCTCATCCATTTATTAAAAGGGAAGCAGCCTGCTAGAATTTATGCTTATTTTTTTAAAGCGTCCAGTGATTTTTTCAGCACGCTCCCTACTCGTGCTCATTTTAAATGGTTCTATGGGTTTCTTTTAAAAAAAGGCCCGATTGACTTGAAACGTTATGCTGATGACATTGCCAAGTATCGAGGTTGGTCGCGGGAAACCATTTACTTTATGTCAAAGGTGTTTTCAGAACTAGATTTTGTTACAATAAATAATGGATTTATTGCATTAAACAAACAACCACAGAAGCGCGATTTAACTGACTCTGAAACTTTTCAGCAAAAGCAGGCTCAGTCTGCCCTTGAAAGGGATTTATTGTTCTCATCCTTTCAAGAATTAAAGACATGGTTTACTCATGTCATTGAAGAGTCAGTTGACATGGAGGAGGCAACAGAAAAATGGATTTGAAACAATTTGTAGCAATCGTAGAGGATTATCCAAAACCAGGGATCGTATTTAAAGATATTACGCCTTTAATGAATGACGGCAAAGCATATAAGTATGCAACTGATCAGATGGTGGAATATGCAAAGGATAAGCAAATTGACATTATTGTCGGACCGGAGGCACGCGGCTTTATTATTGGCTGCCCTGTTGCATATGCACTTGGTGTTGGTTTTGCACCGGTTAGAAAAGAAGGGAAACTTCCCCGTGAAACCATTAAGGTCAGCTACGGCCTTGAATATGGGAAAGATGTTCTTACCATTCATAAAGATGCTATTAAACCCGGCCAACGGGTTCTAATCACGGATGATTTATTAGCCACCGGCGGTACGATTGGAGCAACGATTCAATTAGTCGAACAGCTTGGCGGTGTTGTGGCCGGTATCGCCTTCTTAGTTGAACTCTCCTATTTAGACGGCAGGAAAAAACTTGACGGATATGATATTCTAACATTAATGAAGTTTTAAACAATCACCGAGGGCACTCATGATGAGAGTGCTCTCTTTGTATAAGCTTGATTATCAAAGTGTCCAATAGGAAAATCGACAAAATTTTTATTATTTAAAGAAAAAAAGGTCGAATCTCTTTACATCTCCGTGTTTTTTTTCGATAATAGTAACAATCATTCAAATTTAATAAAAATGTAAAATACCTCTTTAATTGAGACGAAAATAAAGGTGATTTTATGGCGAATGATCAAGTGTTAACAGCCAACCAAGTCATCGACAAGACGAGAAGATATTTAAATGAAGAGCATGTTGAACTAGTAAAAAAGGCATATGAATATGCCAAAGATGCTCATCGCGATCAATATCGAAAATCAGGCGAGCCGTACATTATCCATCCGATTCAGGTTGCCGGTATCTTAAGTGACCTCGAGATGGACCCAGCAACGGTTGCGGCCGGTTTTCTTCACGACGTTGTGGAAGATACGAATATATCATTACAAGATATAGAGACGGCCTTCAACGCTGAAGTGGCTATGCTTGTCGACGGAGTCACAAAATTAGGAAAAATTAAATATAAATCACATGAAGAACAGCAGGCAGAAAACCATCGAAAAATGTTTGTCGCCATGGCACAAGACATCAGGGTGATCCTGATCAAGCTTGCTGACCGTTTGCATAATATGCGAACGCTTAAGCATCTGCCTGTAGAGAAGCAGCGTCGGATTTCAAATGAAACACTTGAAATTTTCGCACCTTTAGCTCATCGTCTTGGAATCTCTAAGATTAAATGGGAGTTGGAGGATACCGCTTTACGGTTTTTAAATCCGCAGCAATATTATCGAATTGTGAATCTAATGAAAAAGAAGCGAGCGGAACGGGAACAATACCTTGACAATGTAATCGACGAGGTAAAGGACCGATTAAAGGAGGTTGCGATAAAGGCTGATATTTCTGGGCGTCCAAAACATATTTACAGTATTTATCGTAAAATGGCCTTGCAAAACAAGCAATTTAATGAGATTTATGATTTGCTTGCCGTCAGGATTGTCGTCAACAGTATTAAAGATTGTTACGCAGTATTGGGAATTATTCATACGTGCTGGAAGCCGATGCCGGGGCGTTTTAAAGACTATATCGCCATGCCAAAGCCGAATATGTACCAATCCTTGCATACAACTGTTATTGGTCCAAAAGGTGACCCGCTTGAGGTGCAGATTCGCACCTTTGAGATGCACCGGATTGCTGAGTTCGGGATTGCCGCCCACTGGGCCTATAAAGAAGGGAAAAAGGTAAGTGACAGCTCTACCTTTGAACGGAAATTAACCTGGTTCAGGGAAATTCTTGAGTTCCAGAATGACGCAACGAATGCAGAAGAATTCATGGAATCGTTGAAAATTGACCTATTCTCGGATATGGTATTTGTTTTTACCCCTAAAGGAGATGTCATTGAATTACCATCAGGTTCTGTTCCGATTGATTTCGCCTATCGTATTCACTCAGAAATTGGGAATAAGACGATAGGATCAAAGGTAAACGGGAAGATGGTTACGCTTGACTACCGGCTTAAAACAGGTGATATTGTTGAAATTCTTACTTCTAAGCATTCCTATGGGCCGAGTCAGGACTGGTTGAAGCTGGCCCAAACTTCACAAGCGAAAAACAAGATTCGAGCGTTCTTTAAGAAACAGCGCCGCGAGGAGAACGTGATAAAGGGGAAAGAGCTTGTTGAACGAGAAATTCGCAGTATGGAGTTTGACACGAAAGAAATATTAACTTCAGATAATTTGAAGAAGGTTGCCGAAAAGTTCAATTTTATGAATGAAGAAGATATGTATGCAGCAGTAGGATATAACGGTGTAACAGCCCTGCAGATCGCCAACCGCTTAACCGAAAAGTGGCGTAAGAAACGGGACCAAGAGCAATCAGCAAGCATTACGAAGGCGATTACCGATTTGAAGGCTTTCCCTTCCACCAAAAAACGAGAATCGGGTGTCAGAGTACAAGGGATTGATAATTTGCTCATCCGTTTATCCAAATGCTGTAATCCTGTTCCAGGGGATGAAATTGTCGGTTATATCACCAAAGGACGGGGTGTATCTGTTCATCGTGCTGATTGTACAAATATTGATTCCAATGATGCTCAGTCACGGTTAATCCAAGTAGAGTGGGAATCATCTCTAAATGAATGTAAAGAATACAACGTCGATATTGAAATAAGCGGTTTTGACCGCAGCGGTCTGTTGAACGAAGTTCTTCAAGCTGTTAACGAAACGAAAACAAATATCTCTGCGGTAACCGGCAAGACCGATCGAAACAAAATGGCCATGATTATTATGTCGATTGCGATTCATAATGTAAACCATTTGCGCAAGGTAGTCACACGAATCAAACAAATACCGGATATTTATTCAGTCCGGAGGATGATGAATTAAGGAAGTTTGTGAAAAGGGCGGAGCGCCGCAAAAGGCAGCAGCGGTTTTCCGGCTGCAGTCGAAAAAATATATTTTTTACATCGGATGATGTTCAGCCTGGCGCTGCTCACACCCCTTTATTAGATAACAAGGCTTGTTCGCTGAATATATTTTTATTAAATAAAAGCGAGGAACTTCATGGAGGTTTAGTAATGCGAGTAGTGCTTCAGCGAAGTAAAGAGGCAAAAGTAACCGTTAATGGTGAAGTGACAGGGCAAATCACAAGCGGGCTTGTCTTGCTTGTAGGTGTTACCCATGATGATAATGAAGCGGATGCCGCCTATCTGGCTGACAAAATCGTAAATTTAAGAATCTTTGAAGATGAACAGGGGAAGATGAATTTATCGCTGCTCGATGTGGGTGGTGAAGTCCTATCCATCTCCCAGTTTACCCTTTATGGCGATTGCCGGAAAGGGAGAAGGCCTAGTTTCATTGAGGCGGCAAGACCGGAGCAAGCTGTTAAAATTTATGATGTGTTTAACCGTCTGCTCAGTGAAAAGGGCGTCAAAGTTGAAACCGGTATATTCGGTGCGATGATGGATGTCCAATTAGTGAATGACGGTCCGGTGACGCTGATTATTGAAAGTAAACATTAAAAAAAGCTTGGTAAGCACGCCAAGCTTTTTTTAATGATTTTTTTTAAAGTAACGAACCAATCCATTGTACAAACCGACAGCCGCATCTTCCTGGTATGAGCTGGAATTTAGGACGGATTCTTCCTCCGGATTGCTTAAATAACCGAGCTCGATTAAGACGGCATTTTGACTATTTTCACGGATGACATGGAAATCACCGAAGCGGACACCGCGGCTCAGTAATTTTGTTTTTCCTCTTACAGCGTTATACAAGCTCGTGGCAAGTGCCTTTTGATAGGCATGATAATAATAGCTGGTCATGCCTTGGATATTGGGGTCCAAACTGCTGTCATAATGGAGACTGATAAAGGCATCTGCATGATAAGTTTGGCCAATTCTGACTCTTTCGGAGAGGGAAAGATAAGAATCAGAATATCTCGTCAGATAGACGTTTGCTCCGGCAGAATTTAATTTATCATACAGCAGCCAGGCGGTTCTGTAAGTTAAATCTTTCTCTAAAGTCCCGCTTGCCCCTGTTGTTCCCTTATCCCTGCCGCCATGGCCGGGGTCGATGACAATCGTTTTATTTTTTAGAGGGTGAGCCGGACTTGTCTTCATGTCAAGCGAAGCGGAACGATTAATAAATTCAGCGTTTACCCAGCCTCTAAGCCCGGCGAAGCCAACCTCCAGCCAGTTCTTTTGGCGGCTGTAAATTCTAACCATTGAACCCATGGCCAATTTTCCAACGACTGTACTTGCTGTAGATGGTTCCATGCGGATATTTAATGTGTCCGCCGTTACAATACCGTTGTCAGTAGCTTGTGAAGTCTGGCTTCCTTGCGATCCAGTTGCAGTAGCTTGCGTTTTTTCACTTTCAGTTGTGACCAGCCAATTGACCAGCCAGCCGGTTTTGGATACGGATAGGCGGACTTCAACCCAGTCACCTTGCTCTTGGACTACTTGGTAGGTTTCTCCCCGCTTAGCAATTGCTATTAAGGGATAGGTTAAGTCCGGGCCGCTGCGAATATTAACGGCATCAGTGGCAATCATCACAGAACCGCCAGTATTGGCAGCTAAAGTCTTTCCTTGCGGCAGAAAGGCTTGGCAAATTAAAATGATACATATGATTAGTAGGCTATTTGTTTTCTTCATAGTCCCTCCTTTTTCTAATTCCTTGCTTGTCCTATTTATTTTATAATAAAATATTCTGAAAATCATTTCTCAGCTGCCAGTTTTAGTGAAAAATTTGGACTAGATGATATCTTTTTACGGCAAATGGAGATAATAAGCAACGATGAAAGACTTATCAAGGGAGTGATCCATTTGCGTGCAAGCGAAAAAGGAATGAATATTCAGTCCATGGATGGCCGGCTTTTTGGGGTGGATTTTCATGATTTTCTCCAAAAGGAGCAGCATTCAACCCCAGTTGAACTGGCATCAGAGTTTGGCTTATCGATGAGGGATGTCAGAAACTTAAAAAAACACTTAGAAAAGTCGTAAACTTCTCTTGACATTACCAGTGTTGCTCCGTATTATTATTAAATAAACTTAAAACTCGAAATAACCAATGATGGAGCATAAGTAGTTAAGGCAATATCCATGAAAAGAGAGGGAATGCCCTAGGCTGAAAGCATTTCTGCATGAATCTTGATGAAAGAACACTCCCTAGGTTTCTCTCTGAAAAAGGTAATCTCTAGTAGGAGCAGAACGTAACAGGCGTTAACTGTTTAAGAGGAAAAACATGGTTTTTTGTGTTTTTCAACTAGGGTGGCACCGCGGAATAACTTCCGTCCCTTGTGTTATACAAGGGATGGGAGTTTTTTTTTGTCTATTTTTTTAAAAAGGAGGGTTCCGATCATGTCAATTAGCATTCCTAGGGGAACGCAAGACATCCTGCCTGGCGATGTCGAGCTTTGGCAGCAGATTGAAAAAAAGGCAAGGGAGCTTTGTGAGAAATACCAATACCAAGAAATTCGTACGCCGATATTTGAGCATACTGAACTTTTTTCACGAGGGGTCGGCGATACAACGGATATTGTGCAAAAAGAAATGTACACTTTTGAAGATCGTGGCAAGCGCAGCATGACGCTAAGACCGGAGGGAACAGCTTCAGTTGTAAGGGCTTTTGTTGAGAAAAAAATGTTCGGGCTTGCGAAACAGCCGGTCAAGCTCTTCTATTTAGGACCAATGTTTCGCTACGAACGGCCGCAATCCGGACGATTCCGTCAATTTGTTCAGTTCGGGGTTGAAGCGTTAGGAAGCAGCGATCCGGCGATTGATGCGGAAGTGATTTCCCTGGCGATGAATTTATACAAAGAATTGGGCTTGAAAAAGCTGAAGCTCATCATTAATAGTCTTGGGGATCAGGAGTCTCGCCGGGCACACCGTGAAGCGCTGATTCATCACTTTCAACCAAGAATCGGAGAATTCTGCTCGGACTGCCAAAATCGTCTGAAAAAAAACCCGCTCCGTATCCTTGATTGTAAACAGGATCGTGACCACGAGTTAATGAAGACCGCCCCGTCGATTATTGAGTATCTAAATGAAGAGTCAAAGGCTTATTTTGAAAAAGTCCAAAAGTATTTAACGGAACTTGGTATTCCATTTACAGTTGATCCTAATTTAGTGCGTGGCTTAGATTACTATAATCACACAGCATTTGAAATCATGAGTGATGCCGAAGGATTTGGAGCCATCACCACATTATGTGGCGGCGGCCGCTATAATGGACTTGTTGAGGAGATTGGCGGACCGGAAACACCGGGTATTGGTTTTGCCTTAAGTATTGAACGGCTGATTGCTGCCCTTAAGGCGGAAGGTATTGAAACGGAATGGAATCAAGGGATTGATTGCTACATAGCTGCTATCGGTGAGGAAGCAAAGGATTATACGGTCGCTCTTTTACAAAAGCTTCGCCTAGCTGGTTTTTCCGCTGAAAGAGACTATTTAAATCGGAAGATAAAGGCCCAATTTAAAGCAGCCGACCGCCTAAACGCGAAATATGTGGCCGTTCTTGGTGATGATGAATTGAAAAATAATGTCATTAACGTAAAAGATATGGCAACCGGGGAACAGGTAGAAGTAGCACTTGATTCCTTAGTTGAATATTTTCGGATGTTGCAACAATAAGGAGGATTTAACAATGATGTTTGGCAGGACGTATTTTTGTGGTGAAGTGCCAGAGACAGCAGTTGGTGAAAAGGTTACATTAAAAGGTTGGGTACAGAAAAGACGCGACCTTGGCGGTTTAATTTTTATCGATTTACGTGATCGGTCAGGGATTGTGCAAATTGTATTTAACCCGAATGTTTCCAAAGAGGCCTTGGAGATTGCCGAGACCATTCGTAATGAGTATGTGCTGGATGTAGTCGGAACAGTTGTTGCCCGTGAGCCTGAAACAGTTAATGAAAACCTGAATACCGGAAAAATTGAGGTTCAGGCAGAAGCGGTAACGGTCATCAATGAGGCAAAAACCCCGCCATTTATGATTTCCGATAAAACCGATGCATCTGAAGATATCCGTTTAAAATATCGTTATTTAGATTTTCGCCGTCCGGTTATGTTTGAAACATTAAAAATGCGTCACCAAGTGACAAAGCAAGTTCGAGATTTCCTTGACGCGGAGGGTTTTTTAGATATTGAAACACCTATTTTGACAAGAAGCACGCCTGAAGGGGCCCGCGACTATTTAGTTCCAAGCCGTGTCCATCCGGGTGAGTTCTACGCCCTGCCACAGTCCCCGCAGCTATTTAAACAATTGCTGATGGTCGGGGGAATTGAACGCTATTATCAAATTGCCCGCTGTTTCCGTGATGAAGACCTGCGGGCAGACAGACAGCCGGAATTTACCCAGATCGATATTGAAACAAGCTTTCTAAGTCAAGACGATATCTTAGCGTTAATAGAAAGAATGATGTCTAAGCTCGTGAAGGAAGTAAAGGGGATAGAAGTGTCTATTCCGTTCCCGAGAATGTCCTACGATGAAGCAATGAGCCGTTTCGGATCCGATAAACCGGATACCCGCTTCGGTCTTGAACTGGTTGACGTTTCGGAAATCGTGAAGGCTTCGGGCTTCAAAGTATTTGCTTCAGCTGTTGCCAGCGGTGGCCAAGTAAAAGCCATCAATGTCAAAGGGGCTGGCGCCAAATACTCGCGCAAAGATATTGATGCATTAACTGAATTTGTTGCCGTGTATGGCGCCAAAGGCCTTGCTTGGTTAAAGGTAGAGGCAGACGGACTAAAGGGACCGATTGCCAAGTTCTTTTCCGACGAAGAATCGGCGGCGATAAAAGCGACACTCGAAGCAGCTGAAGGAGATTTACTCTTGTTTGTGGCGGATAAAAGGAGTGTTGTTGCCGATGCACTAGGCGCACTAAGACTGAAGCTTGGTAAAGAGCTCGAGTTAATTGACCAAAGCAAGTTCAATTTCTTGTGGATTACCGATTGGCCGTTGTTAGAATACGATGAGGAAGACGGGCGTTATTATGCAGCTCATCATCCATTTACAATGCCTGTCCGTGAAGATTTGCCGTATTTAGACACGGATCCTTCAAAGGTTCGTGCCCAAGCCTATGACATTGTTTTAAATGGATATGAGCTTGGCGGCGGGTCCCTGAGGATTTTTGAACGGCCGATTCAAGAGAAAATGTTCAAGGTTCTTGGCTTTACACCGGAAGAGGCGAAAGCACAATTTGGCTTTCTGTTAAATGCTTTTGAATACGGGACGCCTCCGCATGGCGGTATCGCTATGGGTCTTGACCGTTTAGTCATGCTGCTGGCCGGAAGTTCCAATTTAAGGGATACGATTGCTTTCCCAAAAACAGCGAGCGCCAGCTGCCTGTTAACAAATGCACCAGGAGAAGTATCTGAGGTACAGTTGAAAGAGTTAAATTTGTCACTAAATGTTAATAAATAACAAGAATTCGCTTTCGTAATCCTTGAAGAAAGCTTTAAAATATGCTAATATAAAGTCAGTAAAAAAGAGTCCTGAAGTGTACGTTGTATTACCTGAAGTTTTGACCGAACATATTTTTATTGGGAGTTCGGAGTTTCTCGATTACGCAAATGCCCCGCTCATTGACGAGTAGAGGACTTGCAATATTGGGAACAGAACACCCACCTGCTGAGTGCGGGATCAAAACGAGGGATCAAAAGCGACGGCATTATTGGGACTCTTTTCTTTTTGAAATGTTTACCTCCTAGAGGAGGTTTTTATTTTAGTACCAGAATTTATATCATTCGACTTTGAGAATTGTCCAGCTCCAGCGCCCTAGCGGCTAGTGTCCTTCGCTCTCCGCCCTACGATAAGTCAACATCGAATCGCCTCCGGCTCTTCGTGTTTCCTTTATCTCAGTTGGAGCGCTCCAGGCCATACGCCGCTGACCAGGGCGCTTGCGCTTTTCTAATGCAATTTATCTGAATTCCTATCAAGATACTTGTTTTTATGAAATGGTATGTTATATTTTTTAAAGTGAATAATAAAAAATCTGACTTGAGTTTATTTTGGAGTGAACATCATGCTACATCAATTTTCTCGTAATGAGCTTGCGATTGGAACAGAAGGCATCGATATTATGAAAAACAGTACCGTTGCGGTTTTGGGAGTGGGCGGTGTTGGTTCCTTTGCAGCGGAAGCACTTGCCCGATCAGGCGTCGGCCGTCTGGTGTTAATCGATAAAGACGATGTGGATATTACCAACATTAATCGCCAGCTTGTGGCACTATTGTCAACCATCGGCAAACCAAAGGTTGATATAATGGAAGCGCGGATAAAAGATATTAATCCTGATTGTGAAGTCATTTCTTTAAAAATGTTTTATACGGAAGAAACATATGAAGAAATATTTAGTCATAAATTGGATTTTGTCGTGGACGCGTCTGATACAATTGTTTATAAAATTCATTTAATGAAGCAATGTTTAAAACGAGGGATTCCGATTATTTCGAGCATGGGAGCAGCTAATAAAATGGACCCAACCCGATTCCAGATTGCCGATATTTCGAAAACCCATACAGACCCGATTGCCAAGGTAATTCGCACCAAGCTGCGTAAGGATGGGATACGAAAGGGGATTCCGGTTGTTTTCTCCGATGAAAGCCCGATTGTCATTCGTGAGGATGTCCGCAAGGTTGTCGGTAATGACGAGGCTCCCATCCGTAAGGCAAAAATGCCGCCATCATCGAACGCCTTTGTTCCATCCACTTGTGGCTTAATAATGGCGAGTTATGTTGTAAGAGAGCTGCTAAAGGATATTAAAATTCATCGTGTGAGTGATGAGAAATAAATTTAATTAGATATTATACCCTGAATTTTTATGAGTTTAGGGCTATTTTGATTTTTGGTGTTCATAAAAAAGTGGAATAGTACTATGTTGGAAGAAAGAGAAGGAGCTGGATTACCCGAAAGAGGTGTAAAAAGGCTAAGGCGGTCAATGGAGAATAATTTGAAAAAATCCCCGTGCAAGGGGATTTTTACTATTTAGCGTGCCCAGCAAGCCGTTAATTGCTAA
>NZ_JADDIU010000025.1 GCF_016464375.1 Bacillus renqingensis | reverse complement strand
CTGACTGTAGCTATTCGTTCAGCAAGCCCTAATTATAAAATTATATTCGAATCCTGCAAAATAGGATTCGCAATGTTTATCATCCCATTTTCTACCTCTGCTGCTACCATTGCAACGAATAATATGCTGATAAACAGCGGTGGAACAGAGATTCATCTCGCAGCATTTGGCACTATCTCTTATCTTGGTTATTTCTTCTTTATGCTTACAAATGCTTTTGTTACAGGTATCCAACCAATTGCCAGCTATAACTATGGAGCGAAACGATACGATCGAATTCAAAAACTGATCAAGATCGGAATCGTTCAAAGTAGTGCTGCGGTTATCGTATTATTATTGATTGTGTACGGTTTTAAAGAATCCATCGTCATGTTTCTTTCTGGGGATTCCACTATATTAGATGTAACGAAAGCTGCAGCAGTGATATACTTAATTTTATATACATTCGGGAATATATCCCAAATTGTTTCGGGATATTATATGTCGGTAGAAAAGAATGGTCTTGCTGTACTGAACGGAATTGCTCGAATGGCGATATTTGCAGTTCCGTTAATCTTTATACTGCCAAAATCTTTTGGAATAAACGGAGTGTGGATGGCTCAGCCTGCAGCAGACATGCTTTCCTGTGTATTAGCATTGGTATGTATGTTCTTTGAATATAAGAAACTAGGGAAATTGGATGCTAAAAATCCCCATTTTTTAAATAACGGAGCATAAGTGAGGCAATAATTCCATCAGTATATCAATCTTTTCTATAATTGTAAACGCATTCATACTGGGTTTGGATATATATCACTACTTCGATTCAAACAATGTACGATGAGTTCTTTTTATCGTTCAACGTTTTTCCTGGCGAAACCACGATAAGAAAAATATGGGGGGTTGAATCAAAAGCGTTATCTTCATTTTTTAGAATGAAAGGATTGATGAAATGAACCCCGAAATATGGGTCAGCTATGATGAGGATTTACCGGTAAAAGTGATGGCAGCTAACGTGATAAATGAAGCCCTGCACTATCATCCCAATACAATTGAAATCATCTATGTGCTAAAAGGCATGGTTGATGTTAAGGTCTGCTTTGAAAAGTTTATTCTTCAAGCAGGAGATTTTGTCATCGTTAATCATGAGGATTTTCACTTCATAAAAAAGAAGGAAAAGGATGATAACGCCGTTATTTCCTTCTTTATGGATCTTTCTTATTTTGAAGAGTCTATCAGTCATATCCGGTATATTGATTTTGTGTGCGAGTCTTTTTCGATAAAGGATACCCGAAAGCAATATTTAGACAGGCTCAAAGTTCTAATCGAAAATACAGTAACCGATTTGGGTTTAAAGCGGGATGGGTATCAAACCGCAGTCATCAATAAAGCGACTCAGATCATGAATATTTTGGTCGACCATTTTACCTTATTGCAGCATTATTCAAACAACCAAAAACCGAGCAGACAAAAACTAGAAAAATACTATAGCATTATGAAAAAGTTGAATGAAGGATTCCAAAGTAAAACATTACTATCGGATATATCTAAAAGTGAGTTTTACTCGAAATTTTATCTGGCGCATCTTTATAAAGGATTAATGCTAATGAGTGTTCAGGACTCGCTCAGCGCAACGCGATGCTTTAAATCGGAAAAGTTGCTCCTGACAACGAATAAAAGCATCCAGGAGATTTCGACAGAATGTGGATTTTCCGATACGAAATACTATTATAAGCATTTTAATAAGTGGTATAATTGCACCCCGGCTCAGTACAGAAAAAAATACAAGCCAGAAGTTGATAAAGAAACCATAAAAAAGGAAATTGCTTTGGATGAACTGCTAAAATTGCTGACGATTCCTCACTTAATGACGAATCAGGGGGCATGCGTATTTGAAGAGGTTACGGAAGAAATGGAGCCTTTCAGTCGTGCACTGGTCTATTTGTTTGAAAGAGGAAGTGCTGGGGATGCAGGGACTTTGGATTGGAAGGCGATAAACGAGTGTTTAGAGCAGATGCGGGAAAACGGAATAAAGCCGTTTGTTGCCATGCATTTCGACTTAATGGCAGAAGAAGAGTGGCTGACTATCTTGAACACATGCTACGGCTTATATGAAACGGAAATTGGCGGATGGGAGTTTTGCTTTTTTTATCGAAGTATAGGTCAAAAAGATCGTCTCAATCGGCAGATTTCTTGAGTGAAAAAGTTGTGTCCCGGGATCAACATAAAAGCCATGCTGATGTGGAATACTACTGAATGAAATTGCCAATCGTTGACCTTATTGTTGAGATAGAAGAGCAACATCAACTATAGATTTTTACTGTAAAGGGCAGTATGATTGTACCATACAAAAGCATCATTCTATTTGAGAGTAGCGGAGATTGCTTAAATGCAAGCCGAAGAAGCAAGTGGCAGGATATGTCAGTCCTGCGACGAAACTGACAGGCACGAGAACGTTACTTGATAGAAACTCTGGAGATACTGCGCAAGCAGAGCCAACGAGGACATAACCAACAGGCAAAAGGACAGAGCGATATATGACAGGTTTATTTTACTGTGCATATATTGCTCTTTTTCTTTTGCTTTTTTTCGACTTTGAGAATTGTCTAGCTCCAGGCGCCAGCGGCTCGAGGTCACAAGCCAATCCGTCAAGAAGGCTAAAAAACAGCCTTCTCGCCGGCTCGTCTTGTGCTTGTCGCCGCTAGGCGGGCGCCTTGCGCTTTTCTTATGATCAAGTTGATGCAGGTTTCCAGGACTGGTACAAAAGAGGGCCTTTCTGCTTGTATTTAAAATTTAAGCTCGAAGCTAAAGGAGGAAAAATTGATGAGAATGCTTTTAGTCGGAGCAGGTGGAGTAGGAGAATCGATTCTAAAGATTCTGCAAGAAAGAGATTCGGAAGGAAAGTGGCTTGAAAAGGTGATTGTATCGGATTATGACCTCGAAAGAGCAGAGGAGGTCGTAGAACATCTTGGGGAAAGAGACAGGTTTATAGCGGAAAGGGTCAACGCTAAATACATGGATGACATTGTTGAGCTTATTAAAAAGCATCAGTGCGATTTTGTCATGGATGCGGCTGCGCCTTTTGTAACGAATATTATATTCGATGCTGCCTACAAGGCTGGTGCCAATTATGCTAATTTAGGGACTTTGTCCGTTCCTTATTCGCATCCGAAATATGGATACGGGCTTGAAAACAATTTCAAAGAAATCATGACGCACTACCATTTTGATCATCACGAAAATTGGAAAAAGCAAGGGCAATTAGCGCTGATCTGTTTAGGTATCGATCCGGGTGTGGTGAATGTATTTGCAAAATTTGCAGCGCTGTTCCTTTTTGATGAAATCCATGAGGTTCATGTGAAAGACGGAGGGAATCTGGAAATTCCTACAGCGGGTGAAAACGATGTTGTTTTCGGATTTAACGTCTGGACGGTATTGGATGAAGTCCTCAATCCAAATGTGGAATGGGACAAAGAAAAAGGCTTTTTAGTTGAACCGCCGTTTGCAGGAAGAGAAGTATTCGAAATGCCAGATGGAGTCGGTACGAATACTCTGATTAAAGTAGAGCATGAGGAGACCGTTACTTTTCCAAGATATCTTGAAAAATATGGTTTGAAAAAATGTTCATTTAAGATTGCCCTAGACGATAACCTAATCAACGCGCTTAAAGTTATCGATGCAATGGGTCTTAGAAGCTTACAAGAAATTGAGGTAGATGGCAAGATGGTCAAACCGAGAGACGTGGTAGCGGCTGCGGCGCCGCAGCCGAAGAACATCGGAAACGAAATGATTGGAAAAATGGTCGTCGGCATTCACTGCATAGGGATGAAGGATGGAATGAAACGGGAATTGTTCATGTATCAGTCGTTTGATAATCAGGAATCTATAGAGAAATGGGGGATGCAGGCGGTTGTTGCACAGACGGGCTTTGGAGCTGCCATTGCCATCGAGCTTTTGGGCAAAGGGATATGGAAGGATACCGGTGTTTATAGTCCAGAATATTTTGATCCGATCCCCTTTCTTGAAATAATGGAAGAAGCAGGATTCAAGTACAGCCTTGTTGAAATGGATTCTGAATACAAGGCATTCCAGGACAAGAAAGTGATGGAGCATATATTTATGGAAGCAAAAGAAAGCCAAATTAACCCGTAAGCTAGGAAGGGTATCGAAAAAAAGGTTTAATGATGGTGAAAATAACAGTTGCAAGGGCGTTTATACCAACTACCATTATTTTCAGCTTGAATAGATCATTTCTTTATTTTATCTTTACATTTAATTGGTATCCTAACATCATGATATTATTGAAAAAGGGAATCTTCGTGTAACTTCTAAAATAGGGGAGAGGGAAGATGAAAAAAACCATATTAATTGTAGAAGATGAAGATATTTTACGTGAAATTATAAAAGATTATTTTATCAATGAAGGCCATGAAGTACTGGAAGCGGCAGATGGAAAAGACGCATTGTTATTATTTCGAGAAAATGAAGTCCATTTAATCATCCTTGATATAATGCTGCCAGAACTGGATGGTTGGACAGTTTGCCGGCGTATACGTCAAACGTCCAACGTTCCAATTATTATGTTAACAGCTCGAATTGACGAAGATGATACATTACTTGGTTTTGAGTTAGGGGCGGACGACTATGTAACAAAACCATATAGCCCGCCCATTTTAATTGCAAGGGCAAAACGATTACTTGACAGCAGATATCGAAAAAAAGAGGCTTTCGATCATCATTTATCGATCGGTGGGATTTCTGTCCATTATCCTTCAAGGACCGTTACAGTAGATGGAGAAAATGTGAAATTAACCTATACGGAATTTGAAATATTGACATATTTAATGCAAAATCAAGGAATTGTTATTACTAGAGAGCAATTAATTGTGAAAATCTGGGGGTATGAATATGTGGGCGATGATCGTACTGTAAATACTCATATTCGGAATTTGCGAAGTAAACTGAACGATAAATCTAAACTGATAAAAACGATTGTACGAACAGGGTATAAGTTTGAGGATAACGAATGAGAAGGAAAATTGTCGTTAAATTATTCTTATTAACAACTGTATTATGTACGTTGATTTTGGCCGTAACTTTTATTGGACAGACGATATTTTTTCAACAATTTTATGCAAATCGAAAAGTGAATGATCTTACGACAATGATTAACTCCTTTGAAAAAGAGTATTCAAAAAATCCGGATAATATACAAGCGATTCAAAGACTTGAACAAGATTACTATCGAGAACAAAATATATGGATTACTGTATTAGATGGGAATGGAAACTTAAGAAATGTGAACGATTTTTATTTACAAGTACATGTAGACCATTCCGAAGATCAAGATAAAGCATTCTCGAACAAGACGATAAACGTGCCGTTATACAATCTTATGAATATGGAAGATGTTTTAAATAAAAAGGCACCTATCACTACTGAAAAGCGAGTAGCTATTTACGGAGTAAAAAAGGATAAAGAAATTGTCCCCTATGTACTAGGTAATTTAGGAACCTTTGTCCCTTCTTCTCAAGCTGCTTTAGGTAAATTGAGTCCTTCTGAATTAGAGGAGGGAAGAGGCAAAACATTTTGGGAAAATCAGCCGCTTGCCAAGGAGATAGAGAAAGATTTTAAGAAAAAAGTTGACGAATTAAAGAAACAGAAGTCTGCATCCTCTATCACGATGGTGAGAGGAACCGTTACAAAGGTACACTTTCCCGATGGGAATAAGTCCTATCATTTTATTCTTTCAAACAGCTTGTTTATGGAAAGAATCCGTGCTTTTCAAGCGAACCTGTTATTAAATAACAGTCAAAATCCTTCCGGTTCTATACAGGTGCTTGATTATGAGCAAAATGACATTAAATATAAACTATTTATAAAACCGGTTAAAGATAGCAAAGGGGCAACAACGTATATTTTTTCAATGGCATCGTTGCAGCCTGTTGATGAAGCTGTCCAAATGGTAAAAGATTACTATATTTATATGATTGCCTTTGTCCTATTGCTTATTATTTTAGCTTCTTTTTATTATTCAAAAAAGATTGCAAGGCCGTTATTACAAATAAACAACACAACAAAGAAGATTGCAAGCTTGGACTTTTCGGAGCAAGTTCCGATTACTTCAAAAGATGAGATTGGTGACTTATCTCAAAATATAAACTCACTTTCCAGTCGATTGCATTCGTATATAGAAAAATTGCAGCAAGACATAGAAAAGGAAAAACAATTAGAAGACACGAGAAAAGAATTTATATCCGGAGTGTCGCATGAGTTGAAGACCCCCTTAAGTATTATGAAAAGCTGTATTTCCATCTTAAAAGATGGTGTTGCTAGTCACAAGAAAGAGTATTACTTTAAGGCAATGGAAAAAGAAGTAGACAAGATGGATATGTTGATTGTCGATATGTTGGAATTAGCAAAATTTGAGTCGGGCACATACAAAATGAAAATGGAACCTTTCTATATTGATCAAGTTATTGAACACATTTGTGAACAGCTTTTTTTAGAAATAGCCAAAAAGCAATTAAACATCCATAAGGATCTATCTGTAATCGAAGTCATGGGCAATCCACAGCGATTGGAACAAGTCATCATCAATTTTGTAACAAATGCTATTCACTATACACCTGAAAAGGGAGACATTTTCATTTCAATGATGGAAGCGGGTGAAAGTGTAAAAGTATCTGTAGAAAATAAAGGAGCGCACATTGCAGTAGATCAATTGGATAAAATATGGGATCGTTTTTATCGGGGAGATTCTTCACGTCAACGTTCAAATGGAGGGACCGGATTGGGACTTGCTATTTCTAAGAACATATTGGAGCTTCATGGGGTACAGTATGGTGTAACGAATACAGAAAATGGAGTTTTGTTTTTCTTCTATTTAAACAAAAAAATGTAATTGATAGGAATATCATTGAGAAAGCCGTTAGTAGGGGAGTCGCTTTGCGATACTCGTTCACTAACGGTTTTTCTTTTTCTTTAACGTATGTTGACTTCTTCTTTACATTATCTTTATATCATTCTCTTACTCTATTTATAGAACTAAGTGAGTAAGGAAAGGGAAGATCGACGATGCCATCACAGAATAGTAAGAGAAGCGGCAAAAAGCGCCCTGTAAAAAAAGTAACAATCCGTATAGGGGGTGCTATATTTCTCATACTGATTTCCATCTTCTTGATAGGGAAATTCGTAACCGCTCCATCTGTAGAGTATATAGGAGGGGATGTAAAAAAGGTTGCTGCAAAAGAACAAGTAAAGAAAACAAAAAAACTGGTAAATCCAAAAAAAATAAGCAAAAAACGTGATGAAAAAGTAGTTTACTTAACCTTTGATGATGGGCCTAGTATTTTAACAGGAAAGTTTTTGGATGTATTAAAGGAACACAATATAAAAGCCACTTTCTTTATGCAAGGAATTAATTTAAAAAATGAAAATCTACAGGACGATGTCAAACGTGCTACGAAAGAAGGACATTATGTTGGTGGACATAGCATGACTCACCAATACAAGACGTTATATAACAAGAGGCAATTTGTACCGGAAATGAAGGAAACATTATCTTTGATCCATCAAATAACAGGTACGACCCCTCATTTAGTACGACCCCCATATGGTTCAGTACCAGGGTTGAAAAATAATGAGATTCGGAATCAAATAGCCAAAGAAGGAATTAAAATTTGGGATTGGACCATCGAATCTGAAGATTGGAGTTTGAAAAATAACCCAAACAAAATTGTAGAAAATATCAAAAACCATACGACAGAGCGGGTGGAGGTTGTTCTTATGCATGAGAAACCACAAACCTTACAAGTTCTCCCGGAAGTTATTGCATTTTTCAAGGAGAAAGGATACACGTTTAAAGCCTATCGCGATGCTGATCATTTTCGCTGCAATTTCTTAAAGGACGATCGTTTTTAATCATGCATGAGTAAAGTTTTTTAAAAAAATTTATAGGCTTGGAGCTGTAGATGTTATCTAATTCTAGGATAAGGAAAGGTAAATTTATCAATGCGAAGGAAATCACTATTTTATCTAATTGTTGTTGTTTTTGTCGTAGTTTTGATAGGTAAACTATCAGTTAGTGGACCGATTCTAGCAAATGGGGCTGAAGAAAAAGTAAAACTGAAAATAAAAAATAAAAGTCAAAGTGGAGGAAGGACGCTAACAGGGAAAATAATCGTCATTGATCCCGGCCATGGCGGGAATGATGCTGGTTCAATTGGGCAACATGGGACATTTGAAAAAGATGTCACGCTTAAAACAGCTAAAATGATTAAGCGTGAATTAATCAAAAAAACAGGAGCGACTGTCTATTTAACTCGAGATAAAGATGATTATGTTTCCTTACAGGATCGCGTTCGAATGGCAAAAGAGAAATCTGCGGATCTCTTTATAAGCATTCACTATGATGCGTTTACGACCCATGATGTCAAAGGAATAACCACTTATTTTGATAAAAATGAATACCAAGAGGCAGCTCAAATCATCAATCGACATTTATTCATGGAGGATATGGGAACAAAAGATCGAGGAGTAAAAGTCGGTGACTATTATGTATTACGGGAAAATACCCAACCAGCCATATTACTAGAGCTTGGTTATATTTCGAATAGTGAAGAAGAAAAGCGAATGAATTCATCTAAATTCCAAGGAAAGGCGGCACATGCTATTGTTAACGGGATTATTGAAATTTTATCTCCAGTTTGAACGTGGAATCTAGTTTCCTGGTATGGTTCCTGCACAAGGTGAAATCAATATTGCTTCTAAATTTAACATCCAAATTCGTTATTGAATGATTTCATCAGGGAAGTGGATGAGTATTAAAGCTAATTTCGACTGCGAAGGTAGGCCATTATGTTCATCGTATTTATCTATGGGACAAAACGAACTAAATAAGCCGTAGAAATGTCCCATAGAGCTATTCTATGGGACAAAACGAACTAAATAAGC
>NZ_JADDIU010000024.1 GCF_016464375.1 Bacillus renqingensis | reverse complement strand
ATAAGCCGTAGAAATGTCCCATAGAGCTATTCTATGGGACAAAACGAACTAAATAAGTCGTAGAAATGTCCCATAGAGCTACTCTATGGGACAAAACGAACTAGATAAGCCGTAGAAATGTCCCATAGAGCTATTCTATGGGACAAAACGAACTAGATAAGCCGTAGACATGTCCCATCGAGCTATTCTATGGGACAAAACGAACTAGATAAGCCGTAGACATGTCCCATCGAGCTATTCTATGGGACAAAACGAACTAAATAAGTGTAGAAATGTTCCATAGAACTCATCTATGGGACAAAATCTACAAAATATCCCGTAGAAATGTCCCATAGAAGTACTGGCGAGTAACGGGTTATTTTTCGTCACTAAATGGCTATTTCAACTATTCAAATCTCACCCGAGACATCCCGGCTACAAGGAATACCGCGGAAAATATCAGCAGCACTGCCACAGGGAGAGCGATATCGGCAACACCGCCACCGCGAGCAACGAGTTCGGTGAATCCCTTCATCGCCCATGTTTGCGGAACGAATTCAGCTATTTTTTGCATGAATTTCGGTACGACGTCGAGCGGCCAGTAGACCCCTCCCAGCATACAAGTGGATATAACAATTATATTGCCCATGGCGGATTGCTGTTCGGTTGTAGTAACAAAACCGGCAATGAACAGCCCTAAGCCCACAACACACAACAGCAGGGCTGAGACTAATACAGCAATGCCCAAAGGATTACCCCAGCGGATATCAAACAAAGCGGAAGTGGCTGCCATTAAGATGCCAAATTGAATCCAACCGAGCAGAAAAAACGACATGAAATAGCCGGACATTAATTGAAATCTAGAAATCGGTGTGGACAGCATCCGGTACCAGACTCCTGATTTTTTAGCTTCCAAAATCGTACCGGTGACACTCATCATCACAATCATCACAAACATCATCGAGAAGCCTGCGGACCTGGCTGATTGATTGCTTAATTTCGTTTGTGCTTTTCCTTTTTTCACTTCGACTTTATGAACACCAGCTAAAGCAGCCGGCGTTTTTTTCACAATCTTGGAAAAAACGGGTTTCCAATCTTCACCAGTATAGCGGCTTGAGTGAAGGCTGGCGGCAAATTCCATTTTAAGTTTTATCAAATTCTGATTAATCATTTGCGAGATCGCGGCAGCAGAAACGAATTCCGGTCCATGTTTAAACGTAACGGTCGGATTCTTTTCCGCCAACATTTGTTTCGCAAAACCTTTCGGAATGTACAGCAGCCCTCCAATCTCCTTATCCTTTACCTTTTGTTCGGCTTGCTGCTTGCTTTCTGACTCCAGGGTAAATAATTCATTCTCCTTCACAGACTGAAGAAACACTTTGGATAATGTTGATTGGTCCTCATCGACAACAGCCAGCTTCATCCGATCCGCGCTGTCATCCCCGGAAAGTCCTCCGAAGATGAGTGTAAAGATGAGGGGCATGGCAAACATCAGAAAATAGCTTTGTGGCTTTTGAAATACTCGTTTTAACTCAAACAGGCAAAGGGCCCAGGCTTTTCGCATTTTTGTCACTCCTTATTGCAATTTAAACTTCGCGGAACCGATTGAAAGGGAAATAACCCCGATCATTAGTAGTACTGTTATTGGTAAAACCAGCGCATTCCATGTGGTTCCAGACATGATGTCAATAAAGCTGGTCAACACCCATTTGTTTGGTGTAATATTAGCCATTTTTTGCATTATATTAGGGAATACCGATAGCGGCAGCATCGACCCGCCGAGGACAGCGGAAATCTGAATGCCAATCCCGCTGATGAGATCCGCTGTTTTCTCCTGTTTTATCAGGACGGCAATAAGCATCGAAAGACCCGCAACGGCGAAACTGTAAACCAGCCCGACCGTCGCCGTTTGCACGATGTTTTTCCCCCAATCTATATGAAAGGCAAAATGAGTCGTGATTGTAAAAACAGTAAACTGTACTACGGCAAAATAAAACGTTCCTAAAAATTTGCCGAAAACAATTTGCATCCTGCTGGTTGGGGTGCTCATTAACCTTGCCAGCGTTTCCGTCTCTCGTTCATTTAACAGTGATTTGGCGCCAATCGTGATGTTATACAGTAAAAACATGGCTGCCATGGCAGCTGCATAATATTGGCTCGAGGATACTGACCGTTTCCCAATCGGTGTTTCCGATACAGTGCTCTCCCAAGTTTTCTTTTGCACTTGCAGCTTTCCGGCAATCTCAGTGGCAGCCTGCCCCATATCCAGCTTACCGGTCATGGCCGGAGTCGAAGCGGCAAGCTGCTCCATCACGACCTTCGAAGAAACAGCCAATGTCACCACTTTATCTATAAATGAAGTCGTAATCGATTCGACAATCGAGGCCTGCAATGATTTTCCCGGATCGGTCAGAAGAGTTAATTCCTTTAAACGTCCGTCCTTCAAATGCTCGTTCCATTTGGCCGGAATCACGATGGCGGCGTCCATCTTTTCCTCCTTCAACAATTGCCTAGCTTTCTCCTCGGAGGATACAGAACGAACCTTGATGAACTCGTTCACATCCTTGCTTTTTAAAACCTCTTCAACAAAGGTTTTTGCAAGTTCATCCCTGTCTTGAAGCACTACACCTACAGTTGTTATGGGCAGTTTTTCATCACCGCCCATGACTCCGCTTAAGGCCGCACCCAAAATGGCGGTAAGGATCAGTGGCATGAGAATCATCATGAGAAACCCTTTCCGGTCTTTCAAGCGAAGGTTTAAATCCTTCCAAGCAATGGTAAAGCATTTCATCTGTCATCCCTCCTTTAATCCCGTAACGATCTTCCTGTTAATTGTAAAAATAATGACTCCAAATTGGGCTCCCGCACGTGAACAGATTGGACCGCGAGCCCTGATGTCACGGCCTTACTGACGGTTTCACCAATGGCTAGATTGGCATCGGTCACAAAGATTTCAACCGTCTCGTTTTTCGTCACAACCTGTTCCACGAAGGGGAGATCGTTCACTAAGGTGACAAACTCAGACGTTACCTCGTTTAGCTCTAGGGT
This sequence comes from Bacillus renqingensis, assembly GCF_016464375.1. Lineage (GTDB taxonomy): Bacteria > Bacillota > Bacilli > Bacillales > Cytobacillaceae > Neobacillus > Neobacillus renqingensis. The sequence continues at coordinate 48,824 of NZ_JADDIU010000024.1, read as the reverse complement.
GATCACTGTTCCACTGGTCAGCCTGTTGCATAGCTCTTGCTTCGTTCCAAGCGCAATCATCCGGCCGTGGTCGACAATTCCGATTCGTTCGCATAGATAGTCCACTTCCTCCATGTAGTGGCTCGTATAAATGACGGTCATCCCTTCCTGATTTAGCTTTTTGACCGTTTCAAGAATATGATTTCTCGACTGTGGGTCAATTCCGACGGTCGGTTCATCCATAATTAACAATTCAGGCTTGTGCATCAAAGCGGCGCCAATATTGATCCGCCGTTTCATTCCTCCTGAGAAGGTTTCGATTTTATCTTTGGCACGTTCTGTTAATCCTACATATTCCAGTACCTCGGCACCCCTTTTTTTCGCCTGGCTGCCTGTTAAGCCATACATTTTGCCCCAAAAAATCAAATTATCTTTTGCCGACATTGTTGGATAGAGGGCAATATCCTGCGGAACGACACCAATTTTTTTCTTTACGTTCATGGGATCCGTCTTTACTGATTTTCCGGCCACTACAATTTCGCCGGCATCCACTGGCAGCAATCCGCAAATCATCGAGATCGTCGTTGATTTCCCCGCGCCGTTTGGGCCGAGCAGACCAAATGATTCGCCTTTTTCAATTGAAAAGGAAATTCCTTTAACCACTTCGTTTTTTCCAAAGCTTTTTTTCATATCTTTTATCTGCAGCATGTTATCACCTTCACTTATTTTTTTCACATCCCTATCATAAAGCGTTTTGTAGAAACCTCCATCTATCGCAGGCTATATTTTTCCATAAAAAAAACGACTGGTTTCAGCCGTTTTTCCTATCTGTCTATATCAAATGTCATATATCGTAAGTCGTGATCCCAAACCGTACGGCAAATATAGCCGCCTGGGTCCGATCCCGCAATCCTAGTTTATTGATAATATTGGATACGTGGTTCTTTACTGTACCTTCTGTAATGAACAAGGCTTCAGCAATTTCCTTATTGCTTAGGCCGTATCCCAACTGCCTTAACACACCATGCTCCCTTTCTGTTAAATCCTGTAATTCTTTTGGCGCTGAAAGAGGATTCGCTTCCAACGGGACTGTTAGGCTTTGTGAACGCTTCATTTCCTTTATAACCTGTGCTGTTACATCTGGAGGGAGAACAACACCGCCGGAATGAACGGTCAAAATCGCCTGAACAATCGTATCTGTCGGCATATCCTTGAGCAGGTATCCGCTTGCCCCTTCTTCGAGTGCTTCAAAAATCAGCTCGCTGTCTTTAAATGTCGTCAGCATGAGTACCTTGATTTCAGGCCATTTTTGCCGAATTAGTTTTGTTCCGGTCACACCGTTTGTTCCCGGCATCCGGATGTCCATTAAAACGATATCCGGGATCAAAAGTTTTGCTTTTTCAAACGCATCTTGGCCATCACATGCTGTTCCGACAACTTCAAGCTCGTTTCGCAAATTTAGAATTGTCGCCAGACCATCACGCATTAATGGCTGATCATCCACTACCATGATTTTAATCATTGGATTCCACCTGCCGTCCATTTTAGTTTTTTCAAAGGGAAATTGGCGATCACTTCAAATCCCTGATTGGATTGGCCGATAAACTGCAAAGAACCGCCATGATCCGAAATCCGTTCGCACATATTGGCCAAACCGAAACCAGGAACTACCTTGGCAGTCCCGATTCCATCATCCTTAATTCGTACCATGAGCATTTCCGGCTGGCATGATAGTAAAACGGTACACTGATTTGCCTGGCCATGGCGTTTGGCATTGGTCAATGACTCTTGAATCATCCGGATAATCGTAGGCTGCAAAGTGGTAGGGATGGCTGCAGGGTCACCTTCGATTTCAAAGACTATATCCAGATTGGTGAATTTGGAATAGTCATGAAACAGCTTCCGTAAGATCTGGAGCATGGACTGCTCCACTACGTCTTCGTGGAGTGTTCGGACGGAAAGGCGGATTTCCTCAAGTGTTTCCCGTGTTAGTTCTTCACATTGATGCAAGACAGCCTTTGTTTTTTCTAGATCGAGCTGTATCATTTCTTTTGCAAGCTGAATCTGGACAAGCAGAGCCGTGATTTTATGTCCGACCGTATCATGAATTTCACGGGCAATGTGATTTCGTTCGCGGATCATGGTTAATTCCTCCACTTGCTTGGAGTAGAGTCGCAATTGATCATGCGCCTCTTTTAAGGCGGCATGAGAGCTGTTCAACTGCTCATATTGGGCATCCACCGTCATACGGGCATCCATTAATTTGCGAATTAAGCTTCCTACAAAACTCCCAAAAAGAACAAATCCGATATTTAACACGTTCTCTGCCAATTGCCATTTTCCAGTAGCTTGATAGGTATAGAAAATAATAATAGCCCACAATATGAGAAAAAGGAAAATATATCGTAGTATAATCCGTTTGTCCGTGGTCGCCAAAAACAAGGTAACCCCGATAATGCCAAATATCGTCAAATACAGTCCGGTCGTTCCCGGAAAAACAAGCCCCAAACCGGCGGTCACAAGCGAGTCCGTCGTCAGCACTACATGAATCCACCGTTCCTGTCTTTTCGAGCAAAGAAGAATTTGATCGAAAGTAAATAAAGCAACTGCCATAAGCACATAATATCTTTGAAAATGGCTATTCCCATCAACAAACATAACATAATACACAAAGCAAATCAGATAAAACATGATAATTCGAAGAAACGTCAGCCTGCGTAATGATTCCACACTTCCCCCGCCAATCTGCTAAATATAACTATATCTTACACTGTTCAAAAAGTTGTTGAAAGACCTTTCTCACATAGGCTCATTTTCTCGTTAACATCGAACGCCTTCTCAAAGTATATGGGGAATAAATTTTTATATAGAGGGGATGCTAATAACTATCTGTTTTTTGGAGGGGTTGGATGTACCATCTTTTTTCGCATAATGATTTAGATGGAGTGGGCTGCGGCATTATTGCAAAGCTCGCTTTTGGTAATAAGTGACTGTCAGCTATAATTCAATTACAAGACTAAACCACTCGGTGGCGAATTTTCTTGACAATGCTACAGGGGCCGAGACCGTGATCATAACCGACTTGTCCGTGAATGAGGAGAATGAAAAGAAAATAAATGAATATGTGGCAGGCGGGGGAAAGGCGCTATTAATTGATCATCACAAATCAGCATTACATTTGAATGAGCATTCTTGGGCAGCTGTAACGGTGGAGCAAGAAGATGGCAAGCTCACATCTGCTACTTCACTTTTGTATGATTATTTAGCAGAACAAGGGCTGCTCGTTAAAACAAAGAGTGCTGATGAATTTGTCGAATTGGTTAGACAATATGATACATGGGAATGGGATGCCCATCAGAATTTCATGGCGAAGCAGCTTAATGATTTGTTTTTCATGATCAGTATCGAGGAATTTGAAGAAAAGATCATTTCCAAGCTTGAGGGGGATGGGCCTTTCCGATTTGATGAAATAGAAAGCAAGCTGCTTCATGTGGAAGAAAGCAGGGTAACGCGATACATAAACCGAAAGAAACGAGAAGTTTATCAACTGTCCATTGGCGATCATTTAGCAGGAGTTGTCCATGCGGAAAACTATCATTCAGAGCTGGGAAATGAATTATCGAAGGAATTCACGCATCTCGACTATATTGCCATGGTCATGGTCGGTGGTAAACGGATCAGCCTTAGGACGATTCACGATGACGTGGATGTATCCGAAATTGCGGCAAGGTACGATGGAGGCGGTCATCAGAAAGCATCGGGCTGTAATTTAACGGAGAAGGCATTCAAGCAATTTGTCGAGCGAACGTTCTACTGCGAACCGTTGAAGCGCGATGCATTTAACAATCAATACAATCTCAAAGGTTCCCCGAATGGCTCGTTTTATAAAGGAAAAAATGATGAATCTATATTTGTTTATCAGAAGGAAAAGGGAGACTGGAAAATCAAAGTGAACCAAACGCCCCTTGAAACGGCCTTTCCTTCGTTTGAGGCAGCTGAAAAGCATATAAAGAAAGAATACTTTGCCACCTTGGTTCGTGATATCGATTGGATTGATCATTTGCTGAAATTTTCACCCTATAAAATGAAATGAACAAAAACCGCAGAAAGTTGTATCTTTTTGCGGTTTAATTAAACATGGCATTAACCTCTGAATTTGAACGCCCGGAAGAAGCCTTATACCAAGTTCAAGTTGCCTACTACCAATTAGTCGCTAGTGCACTAGTTGTAAAAAGGGTTATAAAATTAATCCAAATTTCCAAATCAATTGTATGACGGCAATGGTCCCGATTTACCCATATTCTTGTAATTCTAAGGAAAGTGCCGCTAACAAATGAAAGGATGTATGATCGTTTCTTTTTTTATTATGGGCTGTTTAAATGTTAATGTTGATACTAGATAGGAATAAGGGAAACCTAATTTAAATGGTTTCCCCATTTTGTTAAAGTAACAACCTGCTTGTTAAAGAATTTATACTTCTGTGGAATGTGATTTAATAACTTCTGTACCAAACTCTAAGCATTCAATGCATATGGAAACTCCTGGCCCCATAGCTAATTCCCCGACTTCTTCTTTACTTCTCCGACAAAAAGAACAAGTTGTAACATGTTCAGTATTGCTTATACTATTTGGATTTGAAGTTTTCTCTAAAGCATTGTAAAGTTCATCAATTACTTTTGGCTCAATATAATCGAAGTCTCCTTTTAATTTCACCGCAATAGTTGTATAAGCAATAGCCATTCCTTCATAGAAACGTTGTCTTTCTAATTGGTCACTACTTTTAGATTTCTCTTCACATAACGTACTAAGTTTCTCTAATTCCAAGATAACATCTTCAATTTTTGCACCTCGAAATGTTTTTTTGCGAAAATCTTGTTCCATTATTTACACCCCCTATTTTATATGTACACATTTGTATACATACATAGTGAGATATATTCTACAAACCTATAAATTGTTCCTTCAATTTTCAAATAATTTTTTGGATTAAGCTGAATCTTTCACAATAGAACTAAACATTGATATTTGACAGACGCACACTATCATAAGTGTCCGTCATTTCAAATATCAATGTTGTTAATACGGCGTTACCCAATGGTTTGCGCTTTTGTGATAATCAATTAATTTGTAGGTGCACGGTGAAATATCTTTTTCACTAGTTCCATTAACATCACTGCAACAATTGCCAATCCTGTCGCAATCGCCCATTCTCTCAGTCCGAATGCTGGAGGGATATTAAAGACACTTCGAGCAAACGGTAAAACGGTTATACCATATAGCACAAATCCGAGTAAAACGGCGCCAATCACGTATTTATTGCTGAAAAAGCCAATTTTTATAGATGTTGATGTGCTGGATCTGGCAGCAAATGTTTGGACAGTCCTTGAAATAATTAGAGTTGTAAATGCCATTGCTACACCCATTTCATTAGAATGAGATAAGCCAATATAGAAAGAAGTGACGACAGCTGCGGCAATTAAAATGCTACGTGTTAAGACCGTTTGCAGGGTACCACCAGCAAATATTCCTTCATCAGTTGGGCGCGGCTTACGTTTCATCACATTCGGTTCAGGTTTTTCCATTCCGAGTGCAATGGCTGGTAAGGAATCATTCACTAAATTAATATAAAGCAGCTGTAACGCAGTAAAAGGATTTGGTAAATTAAATATCACAGCGTACAAAATAGCGATAATCGCTCCTAAATTCCCGGCGAATAAATAGCCGATCGCTTTTTTTATATTGTCATATACCGTTCTGCCAATCTGTACAGCATTTACAATAGATACGAAATTATCATCGGTTAGAATCATGGCCGAAGCATCTTTAGAGACATCCGTACCACTTCCCATGGCAATCCCAATATCCGCCTGTTTCAATGCTGGGGCATCGTTAACCCCGTCCCCAGTCATAGCTGTAACGGCACCTTTTCGTTGCCAAGCGCGAACAATGCGAATTTTATTTTCCGGAGAGACACGAGCATAGACTGAAATTTGGTCAAGTTTTCCATCCAGCTCTTTATCTGACATAGTATCTAGTTCTTTTCCAGTAATTGCAATATCATTTTCCCCCATCAAACCAATATCACGACCAATTGCTTGAGCGGTAGTTTTGTGGTCACCAGTAATCATAATCGTACGAATTCCTGCCGATTTTGACTCTTCAATGGATCCATAAACTGCCTCTCTTGGTGGATCCATCATCGCTGTTAAACCAACTAATACAAAATCATATTCATCGTCATGAGATAAATCTGTTTTCTCCTCTGGCAAACGTTTATAGCCATATGCTAATACTCGTAGTGCCTGGTTTGAAAACTCTTCATTTGCTCCCTCAAAGCGAGCAAACAGGTCATCAGTCAATGGCTGTTCTTCTCCATCTATGAGGACATGGCTGGAACGGTGAAACATTACATCTGGACCGCCCTTTGCCAAAAGCATTCTTGTTCCATCTATCGTATGTACAGTCGACATGAGCTTGCGATCAGAGTCAAACGGTAGCTCCGCTTCTCGTGGGAATTTTTGTCGTAATGCTTCATAATCTTGTCCATGCTTATTTGCAAAATTAATTAAAGCAACCTCAGTTGGATCCCCAATTTCTTGCTTGTCTTCATTAATATAAGAATCATTACATAATGCAGCAATAGAGACGAGTAAACGCTCTGCTTTATTCCAATCATTTAGATTTTCAGGTAGCCGCTCATTTTTATTAAATGGTAAAAAGTGATCTGTCACTGTCATTTTATTTTGCGTTAATGTTCCTGTTTTGTCTGTACAAATAATACTTGTCGACCCTAATGTTTCTACAGCAGGTAATTTACGGATAATGGCGTTTTGCTTTGCCATTTTATTCGTTCCAACTGCCAATACAATCGTAACAATCGATTGAAGTGCCTCAGGTATTGCAGCAACCGCAATGGCAACAGAGAACATAAGGGCATTTAATAATGCCGTCGTTGTATCTGCTTCACTATCACCAAGCCAAATACGAGCTGCCTGGATAGCAAAAATAGCAATACATAAGATTAAAATTCCAATTCCTAGCTTTTTACTAAAACTATTCAGTTTTAACTGTAATGGTGTTTCCTTCTGTTCCGCAGTAGATAACATATCAGCTATCTTACCGACTTCTGTTTTTGCACCTGTACCAGTGACAACAAAAGTACCGCGCCCATAAACAACTAACGAGCTAGAATAGACCATATTCCGACGATCACCGATAGTAACCTTTTCTTCGATTGCTTCGGTTGACTTTTCTACTGCTTCTGACTCCCCCGTAAGCATTCCTTCATTGACTTTAAGAGAGCCACTATCAAATAACCGACCATCAGCCGGCACATAATCACCGGCCTCTAAATACACAATATCGCCTTGAACGAGCTCTTTGGCAGCAATTGTCTGCTTCAATCCATCTCGCATGACCTTCGCTTCTGGAGCAGACATATCCCGTAAAGCTGCTAAGGAACTTTCTGCTTTGCGTGTTTGCACAACACTAATTACCGCATTGATAATTAAAACAAAGAAAATGATGAGTGACTCTACCCATTCTCCAAGTATTATTTGTATGCCTGCAGCAGCCAAAAGCACGATTACCATAGGATCTTTAAATGTTTCTAAAAATAGCTTCCAAGTTGGTACTTTTTCTTTATCCTCAATTTCATTATAGCCGTCCCGCTTCAGACGAGATCGTACCTCGTCCTCCGATAAACCTTGTTTGGTTGATTCAACTGTTTCTAGAACATCTTCTATTTTCATTTGGTGAAATTCCATTTTTAATCTCCTCGCATATCCATTTTTATAAATATTTACTAGTTAATATTTACTGCCTTCATTATCCGTATTCTTTGGCTTTACAAGAGTAATGAATAGCTTTTCAACAAATATTCGATCCATATCAACGACTTCTAGCTTTAAATCCGCTACATAAATACTATTAGCCATAGGTTTCAATTGTTGAATCAGTCCTAGAAATCACCAAAAATCATAAAATTAATATGGAAATACGATCCGCCGATAGACAATTATCTTACAGATATGACTACCTATAGAATTAATCTTATCACAAAAAATAATAATGTTTATGTATCTATTATTGGATTGTATATTCAAGACGAGATTACGATACATAAAAAGGATTTAGTTGTTGGAACTTGTTATAAATGTTATAATCAACATGACATTTGGCAAGGAATGATAAGATGAGCAGATTATACGAAAAAATTTATAATTATATATTAGATGAAATTAAAAATGGACGATTACAAAGTGGAGATAAAATTCCAACCGAAAGTGAATTGGCTGACCAATTTAATGTCAGTCGAATTACTTCAAAAAAAGCACTGGATTTACTTTCACAACAGCATATTATTGAACGGTTTCAAGGCAAAGGTTCATTTGTGACCGCAATAACATCCCAACTTCACGATACCCAATTAGAAAAAACAGATGATGATAATACTGAAGAAAATAGTGAAACATTGGTTGGCCTAATTATACCGGAATTTTCTGATACGTACGGGCTTCATTTAGTAAAGGCAATTGAGGAAAAATGCGCTGAATATCACTTTAGTATGGTGTTAAAACGCTCATATGGGGATAAAGCAAAAGAGAAACAGGTAATCAACGCTCTTTTGAATATAGGGGTAAAGGGTATTATGATTATTCCCGTTCACGGTGTTCACTATAATAATGAACTTCTACGGTTAGTTCTTGATGAATACCCTATCGTATTGGTCGATCGGTATTTAAAAGGGATTTCTGCGAGTTCAGTCTCGATTGATAATAAGAAGGCAGCAACGGAAATAACAAAGTATCTGTTAGAAGAAGGTCACGAACATATCGCCTTCATCTCTCCATCACACGAAGGCACTTCGTCTTTGGAAGAACGATTTTATGGATTTCAATTGGCATTTTCTGAAATGGGAATCCCCTTAAATTCTGATTATATTTTGACAAATATCCACAGCACAATGCATAAAGGAATTTTTTCAAATAAGCAGCAGGAATATGAACAGATGGATTTAGAGAATATCCAGCATTTCATTGAAAGCAATCCTGCAATTTCTGCGATTATTTGCAGTGAATTTGAAATAGCGGTTCTTCTCAATAAAGTACTGAGTAAGGTTGGAAAAAGGATTCCGGAAGATATATCGATTATTTGTTTTGATTCTCCACAAGCCTATATCCATCCACCACTGTTTACGCATATTCAACAGGATCAACGGATGATGGGCTTTAAAGCTGTGGAACTTTTACATGAACAGTTAGCAGGTAGTAAATCCACGGCTAAATACACAATTGATTATACTCTTATTAAAGGGTGTTCAACTAAATAATCAATATGAGTACAGGAAACCTACTTTTGTGATTTAGGTATTTCCTGTATTTTTTTGTCGATCGATTTTTTTGAATTTTTAAATAAAAATATTGACATGTCATATTATTGTAAATTACCATAATGTTATACCAATTTGTTTAATATCGACATATTGTAATGTTGATATGTGCCTATTCTTATATATTAAAGGGGATAGTCGTTTTTTTAATCACATACTAAACAAAAAAGGAGGAGAAGTGATGTCAATTAAAATAGGGATATTTGGAAGATTTGCGTTGGCTTCGGCATTAGTAGGATCCCTATTGCTAAGTGCATGTTCCAATAAAGGAGTTTCGGGGGATACCGATACGACAAAAAAGGATGGTGTTACAACAATTACCTTCTGGCATGAAAATACTGGGGTAGGAGAAGAGGCTATTAACGATGTGGTCGATGCATTTAATAAAAAACATAAAGACATTCAAGTAAAGGCGGTTTATACAGCAGCTAACGAATCTCAAAATGAAAAGTTACTTACAGCAGTTGCCGGTGGTAATCCTCCGGATGTGTCCTGGTTTGACCGTTTTAAGGTTGGATCGTGGGCGGAAGAAGGTTCCTTAACAGATCTTACTGAATTTGCCGAAAAGGATGGTATTCAAAAGGATCAATATTATCCGTTTGCATGGGAAGAAGCTTCGTATAAAGGCAAATTATATGCAATGCCGGTTGATACGGATGCTAGACTGCTATTTTACAATAAAGATGCCTTTAAAGAGGCTGGCTTAGATCCGGAAAAGCCGCCAAAAACTATCGCTGAGTTAGAAAGTATGGCAGAGAAATTAACGGTCAAACAGGGGAAACGCTTTAAACGAATTGGCTTTATTCCATGGTATAACCAAGGCTGGCTTTACTCTTGGGGATGGTCTTTCGGCGGCAATTTCTACGATCAAAAAACGAATAAAGTAACGGCAAACGATCCGAAAATCGTCGAATCCCTGCAATGGATGACAGATTATGCGAAGAAATATAATGTGGAAGATATTGCTGGATTTACGGATTCGAAAGGTTCAGGAGCGATGGATCCTTTCTTGACAGGGCAGCTTGCCATGCATATTGGTGGAAACTGGAGTATCTCCGGATATTTAAAATATAAACCGGATTTAAATTATGGTGTAGCTCCTATACCAACACCGTCGGGAACTGATTTCACATCCTGGTCTGGCGGCATGGCTGTGGTGATTCCGAAAGGTGCAAAGCACCCGAAGGAAGCATGGGAATTTGTTAAATTCTTTGGTAGTGAGGAAGGCCAAGAAATCTATAACGGAAAGTACAAAACTTTGTCGGTGATTGATTCTGTCAATAAGAAACTAGGTTATATGGATCATCCTATCTTTAGAGAATTTATTAAAATATTGCCTAACTCCCATAATAGACCGGTTATTCCTGAAGGTGAATTATTGTGGAATGAACTGTCTAATGCTGTAGATAATTCTATTCACGGCAACGGAAAACCGAAAGACCTATTAGATGCGGCCACTGAAAAGGTAAACAAGGCTCTTAAATAGAAAGAGAGGGAGGATTTCCTCTCCCTCCTTTAGTCTTATAAAGTAGGTGTCCTGATTGAAGATTATTGAGAGAATGAATGCAAATCCCACCCAAGAAATCAAAACATCGAAGAAAAAAGCACACTTGTCTAAAGGAATAACCGGAGTATTATTTGCTTCCCCATGGTTGATTGGGTTGTTCTTATTTTATTTAATCCCGCTGATTGTCTCGATTTATTTTAGTTTTACTTCCTATAGTATTTTGCAGCCGGGTGAATTTATTGGTCTGCAAAACTATCAGGAGTTGCTTTCGGACAATTTATTTTTAAAATCGATTTCCAACACGATTTATTTTGCTGTGTTTTATGTACCTTTAAGTATTATTTTTGGTGTGGGTTTAGCGATGTTGTTAAATATGAAAATAAAAGGAATGACGATTTACCGTACTTTATTCTTCTTACCAACGCTGGTTCCCCATGTTGCCATTGCTGTGCTTTGGATGTGGCTCCTTAATCCGGGATTCGGTCTCATCAATGGATTTTTAGATATGATTGGCATTAGCGGGCCATCTTGGTTAGGCAGTGAGAAGTGGTCTAAGCCTTCCTTGATCTTTATGTCTCTATGGGGAATCGGCCAGTCAGTAGTAATTTATCTTGCTGGCTTGGGCGATATCTCCAACGACTATTATGAAGCAGCGGAAATAGATGGCGCCAATTGGTTTCAGCGAACATTCCATATTACGATCCCGCTGCTGACGCCTGTCATTTTTTATAATCTCGTTATGGGTGTCATCGGGGCCTTTCAACAATTTACGCTACCGTACACGTTGACACAAGGTCAAGGGAAGCCGGCCAATTCGTTAACATTTTATGTCATGTACCTGTATGACAATGGCTTTAAATACTTCAGAATGGGCTACGCCTCTGCCATGGCTTGGATTCTGTTTGTTGTCATCATGATTTTAACGGTACTTATTTTCTGGTCATCAAAACGCTGGGTACATTATCAAGGAAAATAAGGAGGGGAACGAATGAATCCGACAATGTTGAAAAGATGGAAACATTCATTAGGGCATCTCGTTTTAATTGCAGCCTCAGCATTTTTTATCATTCCGTTTATTTGGATGGTGTCTACGTCCTTAAAACCAATTGAGCAAGTCTTTACATTTCCGCCTGAATGGATTCCGAAGCCCTTTGCATGGGAGAATTACCTGAAAGCGGTTGACTATATCCCGTTTTGGAAGTATTTAATCAACACGACGGTGATCACCATCCTTAGTACATTAGGGGTAGTCCTATCCTGCCCGTTGGTGGCATACAGCTTTGCAAAGCTTAAATGGCGGGGAAGAAATTTATTATTTGCAGCGACATTAGCAGTCATGATGATACCGGGACAAGTGACCATGATTCCCTTGTTTCTGATATTCAATCAATTAGGTATGGTGGGGACCTCGTTACCGCTGATCATCCCGCAATTTTTTGGTGTACCTTTTTATATCTTTTTGTTGCGGCAATTTTTTCTTGGTCTTCCGGATTCTTTGCGTGAAGCAGCGAAAATGGATGGGGCAAGCGAGTGGCGAATCTATTGGCAAATTATGCTTCCATTAGCTAAACCGGCCGTTCTAGCTGTAGGATTATTTCAATTGATGGCAAGCTGGACTGATTTTCTAGGTCCCTTACTCTATTTAACAAATGAAGATTCATACACCTTATCGTTGGCCTTGCAGCAATTCCAAAGTAAGCAGGGATCAGAATGGAGCTTAATGATGGCCGTGTCAACGATTATGACCGTACCGATTATTATTCTATTTTTCTTCTTACAAAAGACCTTTATTAAAGGAATTACCTTTAGTGGGATAAAAGGATAATAATAGTAAATGGAATTTTTGAAAATCAAGGAGGTTCTACATTGTTTTGGACAGAACAGAAATTAGCTGCACGTATAAAGGAACTTGATTCATACCGCTATAGGGAAAAAATCAGCATCCCTTCTTTTCAGTTTCAACTTGATTCAGAAGGAACAGTTGGTGCTTATCCGCCGCGGGATAGAAATGGAACAACCAAAAGGCTAGGGGAAACATGGGCCGGCCGTGATCTCTATGCTTGGTTGATGACAGAAGTAGTGATTCCGAAAGAATGGAGTGGCGAAACCGTTATTGGTTTCTTTGACTTTGGGATAACGGATGGGGGTCATAATTCCGGATTTGAATCGTTATTATTTGTGAATGGGCAGCCTTATCAAGGGGTGGACGCCAATCATAAGGAAGTGTTCTTTCCTAAAGAGTTGGCGGGAACAACGGTGCAGCTCACGTTTCGTTTATGGTCTGGACTTGAAGGAGGTGGTGTCCCGAAAGAACAAATCCATATCTTAAAACAAGCAGAGATCGCCTGTCTGGATCTCGCGGTGGATGATTTATATTTTACAAGTAAAGCAGTGCTTCAGGCAGTGGGTGTAATGGATAATAATCGTCCAGAACGTGAAGAACTTCTAATTAAGGTTAACAAAGCTTTTCATCAATTGGATTGGACAAATCCAGGTAGTGTGGAATTCTATGATTCCCTACATCGTGCACAGCACCAATTAAAACGCGGAATGGAAAAAATGGGAAAACACCATTCTGTTACCATTCACGCGGTCGGCCACACCCACATTGATGTGGCTTGGTTATGGAGGCTAAAGCATACAAGAGAAAAAGCGGCAAGATCATTCTCCACAGTACTTCGCTTGATGGAAAGATATCCTGAGTATTATTTTCAACAGGCTCAGCCGCAGCTCTATGAATATATCAAACAAGATTACCCCGTCATTTACGAGAATATTTCTAAGAGAGTGGAAGAAGGGAAATGGGAACCGGACGGTGGAATGTGGGTAGAGCCAGATTGTAATCTGCCTTCTGGGGAGTCGTTTGTTAGGCAGTTATTGCATGGCACGCGATTTTTCCGGAAAGAATTTGGGGTTGAATGTAAATATTTATGGCTGCCCGATGTATTTGGCTATAGCTGGGCACTGCCGCAAATTCTTCGGAAATCGGGGCTTAAAACGTTTGTCACTACGAAGATTAGCTGGAATCAATATAATCGTATGCCCCACGATTTGTTTAGATGGAGAGGGATTGATGGAACGGAGATTTTAACCTATTTTATCACGACCCCATACCCTGGACGAAAAGGCTTTGGGGCGGATTACAATTCATTAATGACCGCTGAAACAACGGTAGGAGCGTGGGAGGTTTTTAAAGATAAAGGAATCACGAAGGACATTCTCGTTACCTATGGCTATGGCGATGGAGGGGGCGGAGTAAACCGCGAAATGCTTGAAATGCGAAGAAGATTGAATGAAGTACCAGGCATTCCGAATGTGATAACAGGTAAGGTTGGCGCCTATTTTGATCAGCTTCATCATCAAGTAGAACACACGGATGACTATGTGCATACATGGGACGGAGAACTTTATCTGGAATACCATCGAGGTACCTATACAAGCCAAGCGTATAATAAAAAGTCGAACCGTAAGATGGAATGCCTACTTCAAGAAACAGAGTTTTTATCAGTAATTGGAAGTGTGTTTCGTAATAATTGGTCCTTGTATCCTTCAGAGAAATTATCTGAAGCCTGGAAGATCCTGCTTCGTAATCAATTTCATGATATTATTCCAGGATCCTCTATTCATGAGGTGTATGTAGATAGCAGGGAGGAATATAGACAAGCGGAAGAGCTGGTCACACACTCAAGAGATGAAATCGCTCAGCAAGTAACAGGCAGAAGCGCCTCCAGAACATTTACAGTAATCAACATGGCCTCATGGGAACGGAATGCCTTGGTTAAAATTCCGGTTACCCCGGATTGTGAAACTGGGATTTGGTTTGGGGTGAAAGGAGAGCGATTGCCGGCAGAAAAGGCAGGTAATACATGGCTTGTACAAACCACGGTTCCAAAGGCTGGGTTTATTTCCATTACCTTTGAATCTAAGGAAGAGAATAGTGTACAAGATTCCTTATTCCATGCGGAAAACAATAAAATCATTACCCCTTATTATGAAATTGAGTGGAATGAGAGTGGACAATTATCAAGAATATATGACATTAAAGCAGAACGAGAGATTTTACAAGACAATCTGTGTGGAAATGCCCTGCAAATATTTGAGGATAAACCATTGAGATGGGACGCCTGGGACATAGATATTTTTTATCAGGAAAAAATGAAGGAGATTTCCAGTTTGAAATATCTAGAGGTTTCTGAGATGAATTCCATTCGGGCGGTGATCCATTTTACCTGGGAGTATAATCAATCCTTAATCAATCAAGATATGATTCTATATGCTCATAGCAGACGAATTGATTTTGAAACGAAAGTAGACTGGCATGAAAGGCATCAATTGCTTAAGGTGGCATTTCCGGTTGAGATTCGGTCTACTGAGGCCACCTATGATATTCAGTTTGGGAATGTTAAAAGGCCAACGCATTGGAACACGAGCTGGGACTATGCGAAATTTGAAACGGTTGGACATCAATGGGCTGATTTATCCGAACAAGGATATGGCATTAGTTTATTAAATGATTGTAAATACGGATACGATATCAAAGATTCGACAATAAGATTATCCTTACTCAGAGCCGCAACCTATCCTGATTACTCTCAAGATCAAGGAGAACATACATTTACCTATTCACTGCTTCCACATCAGGGAGATTGGGTAGAAGGTTCCACCGTCCAGGAAGCATTGGATTTAAATCAGCCTCTGTCTTTTTTCCAAGGAAAAGTCATGGACGAAGGTCTAAGTTTGTTCAAGATATCAGCAGATTATGTCATGGTGGATGCCGTAAAAAAAGCGGAGGATAGTCATCAAGTCATACTAAGGTTACATGAATTCACGGGCCAACGTGGTGTGGTGGAAATAGATAGTGATGTTCATATTTCTTCGTGGCAGGAAACAGACTTAATGGAAAGACCAATCGGACCAGTGGAAGCAGCAGGAAAACTCACATTCCCTATTAAACCTTACGAAATTAAAACATTTCTTGTGGATTTGAAGATGAAATAGTGGAGTATAGCTTAAAAAAATGGAAAGTAAACATTATTAATGAATTTTACAAGGAGGATTTGGTAATGAAAAAAGTCGTTACTAGTTTCGTTTGTACGGGGTTCTTATTAAGCGGGTTAGGTGGTTATGCTAGTGTTAATGCTAATGAAACTGCTTATGAAACTCACAATCTGACAGAAACAACTACGCAATATGAAAAGCGAGGTTACGAGTTGGATGTAATCAATGGGTCAAAGGATTCAGCGCTGAATCCAATCATTGATGAGTTTGTCAACCTATATTTTAAGGTTTATCCAAAGTTAACAAAAAAATATGCACTCAATCCTAAAGAACACCTAAAAAAAGTAACGTTAGAGTTTGACCCCTCTTACACGGGAGTTGCCTATGCTGATAATGGGAAGATTGTCGTAAGCACCAATTGGATTCTAACCCACCCTGACGATGTTGCTCTTTTTACACATGAATTAACACATATTGCCCAAGCCTATCCTAGATATGATGATGAAACATGGTGGGTTACAGAGGGAATTGCCGATTACACAAGATATGTATACGGACCCCATAACGGAAGCTGGAGACTGCCAGAGGAAGTAAAAGAAACAGATAACTATAATAGCGGATACCGGGTTACAGCACGATTCTTTTTATGGCTCAATCAGAAAAAGAATCACTTTGCAGTCGATATCATCAATCGAAAAATGCAGCATAATACCTTCGATATCAATGTTTTCAAAGAAATTACCGGTAAAACAATTGATGAATTATGGACTGAATATCGTGCAAATCCCGACGTTAGAACACATTATTAAAAGAAAATAATTAGAGGCTGACTCAAAAGGTCATGTCAAACAATTTTTTTGTAATACAGAGCTATTGTTTTCTAAATAGAAGTGCCCTATAGCTATCAACTAAATAAAAAAGGACCGGGCGGAATATTGCCCGGTTATTCTTAAAAGGCCAGAAAGTATAAAATTTTAGACTCTGAGAAATGTCCAGCTTCACAAGGAAGACTTCGGCAGCATAGGCAACCCACGAAGAAAAAGCGATAGCTTTTTTGAGGAGACCATACGCCGCTGACTAGGGCGCTTGTGCTTATACCAATACTTTTAAATAACGAATTTGGTAAATAGATAATATTACTTAATTTACCCAGCCATGTCAGTTTTCTTATCTAGCCCATCGGTAAGTTGCCACTGATTTAGCCTGAAGCTCACCCTTGATTTGTTTGCCTTCGCTCATCAGTTTAAATTTTTGAGATTCGTAAGATTGATTAATAACGACAGATACAATGGTCTTTTGGTCTGGACTTAAAAATGTAACGTTTGTAATTGTATCTGGAGATCCATAATCACTTTCAATACGTATATAATCAGGCTTAACAAACTTAGTGTAATGTCCGGTTAAATAATATTCTGGGGTTAACCAGTAATTATCTCTATCAGCTGAATCTTGAATTAATAATGTCGGATCCGGTTGACCTACCCACTGATGAGTTTCAATATCGCTATCTAACATGACAACCCAAGAATTATAACTTCTAGCCCAGTTTCTCATGTATTGTGCTATTCGATCAGCACCATACGTTCCCCAAACGGCACGCTCAGTTAAATACACGTTTTTCTCAGGAAATAAGTTGTGTAACCTAGTCATTTCAGACAAAGATCCGCTGTAATCGTGGAATGCTGTACCATCTAAAGCGTCATATGCACCCTGACTTTTTAACAATTGTTCAGCATAGGTCCCTGCATCACTAGGATTATGGTCAAAACCCCAAAGTTTAACATGTTCAAAACCATTTTCATCCAGCTCTTTTCTTAATAGTTTTGCTAATTCTGCAGCCTGGCTGAAAGGCAAATAAGTACTTGGATAGTCAATCTCTAAAAGTGGTTCATTTTGCAATGTCATAGCACTAATTTCGATTCCTTGTTTCCTATAAGCTTGAAAATACTTCAAATAGTATTTTGCTAAAACTGGTAAGTATTCGTCTTTTACCTGGCCTTTAATCATACTGTCAGTCGTTTTCATCCAGCCTGGAGGACTCCATGGTGAGGCAAAGAATGTAACATCCGGATTTATTTTTTTAATCTGTTGTAACGTTTCAATGATCTTATAATCAATGTCTTTTTGGATTGAAAAATGTTTTAAATTGACATCTGTTTGCCCAGGTGGCATGTCATCGTACGAATAAAATGATCTCGCCGTAAAGTCTGAGGTGCCAATTGTTGTACGAACCAAACTCATTCCAATTCCCTTATCTGGATCTACTAATTTTTCTAATACTTCCTGTCTCTTTTTAGGGGACATTTTTGTCAAATTATGAACGGTTGACTCCTCCATAGAAGAACCTATTCCTAATATGCTTTGGTATTGTTTTGTTGGATCAATATTGATAGTAGTGATTTTTGATGCATCTGGTTTGGTAATATCCAAGTTTTTTTGCTTCTCTAATTTTTTATCACCTGGTTGATATCTTGGACTAAAGTACCAAGCAACATCACTAGGTTCACGTTCATTTGTAATCCAAGATTCTACTGCATGCTTTTGAATAACCTCTGCCGGTACATCCTCTACGGGAGGTTGTGTTTCTGGTATTTCGCCAACACGTTTAAATTCGTACCAGTTTAAATTTAATGATCCCTCAATATATTCAAATTTAATCTTTTGTTTACCTTTCTTCAGTATGACATTATCTACAGTAGCCGTCTCCCAATTTTGCCATCCACCAGTAGTCCCAACTCGTAATTTGCCTAATAGTTTCTTGTCTTCGCTAATGATATTTACTCCAGTTTGTCCATTTAGATCTGCTGCATAGCGAAAGTCTATTTGATATAGACCATCTTGTTTCACATTAATGTCGTACTCCAGCCAATCCCGGGCATCTGCCCAACCAACATCTAAAGTACCTTCTGAAGAAGTTTCTGTTTGTAATCCGTATTGATCTGTAAAATCTTCTGCTTCAATTTTTCCTGGTACTGATATGCCAGGCTTTTCAGGAATCATTGGTTTTTGAGGTAACTTTGGTGTTTGCTGTCTTTTCTTTAGACCATATCCATAATTAAACATAAAATAATCCTTTTTGGTTTCTCTATGATTGTAGGCTTCCAAATAGAATGGCCAGCTTACTGGCAATTTGCCGGTAAACTCTTTGTTACCAATTAGAACATCTGCCACTCCTGCCCCTTCTGTACCTGGGAGCCATGCTGCAACTAACCCTGCCCAATCCTTCATTTCATCTGTAATAATCATTGGACGGCCGGATACTAAAACAACTACAATTGGAATATTTGGATCTCCTTTGCGAACGTTCTCTAATGTTAATAAATCCATTCGGTTTAAATTAAGGTTAGTTGCATCACCATTTGATTCTGCATATGGTTCTTCACCTACAACAACAATTGCAACATCATTGCCTTTTGCTCCTCTTCCATGTTTGTTATAAGTAATTTTTTTATGTTTTCCACCAACCTTTTTTAATCCTTCAAGAATGGTTGTACCTTCAGTCGTATTACCGGATTTTCCTTGCCATGTAATGGTCCAGCCACCTGACTGTTTTCCGATATCATCCGCGCTTCTGCCTGCTACAAATATTTTGTTCATTTTGCTTAATTGAGAAAGAATCGGTTTACCTTTCACTTTATCATTTTTTAACAGGACTAGTGATTCACTGACAGCTTGACGCGCTATTTCTCTGTTCTTTTTTGATCCATATGATTTAGCCAATTTAGGATCTGTGGTTGGATTTTCAAAAACACCAGACTCAAATTTAACACGGAGTATCCGTGAAACTGCATCATCAAGCCTTCCTTTTGAAATTTTCCCTTCATCCACCAGCTCTTTTGTAAGTATAAGAGTTTCCTTCCAATTATCGGGCTGCATTAACATATCGACTCCTGCATTCACAGCTACCTCAATCTGTTGCTTTAATCCGGAAACTGAATTCCCATTTTGATCCTTCGTTATTTGCTGTATTCCATACCAATCCGAAATGACAAATCCCGTAAAGCCCATTTCCTTTTTTAGGATATCAGTAAGCAGGCGTTTATTTGCATGCATTTTTAACCCTTGTATACTATGAAAAGAAGCCATTACAGTTCTTGCTCCTGACTTAATCGCCTCCTTATATATCTGCCTGTCTTTCTGAAGGATTTCTTCTTCTGTATACTCCGTCACATCACCTTGATTGATTCCATCTTTTGTATAACCTTCACCTATAAAATGTTTAGCAGTAGCTACAACATGATTATTTTTCTTAAGTTCCTTAGGGTTTTTGTCTTGAAGGCCTTTAATATAGGCTGCACCCATTTCTGCGACAAGCTGAGAGTTTTCTCCAAAACTTTCATATGTTCTTCCCCAGCGAATGTTTTGGACATTAGCAACTGTTGGGGCGAACGTCCAATTTACTCCAGTAGATTTTATTTCGGATGCTGCAGCACTTCCGATTTTCTCTATTAATTTAGTATTTCTAGTAGCACCTAAACCAATATTATGCGGGAAAATAGTAGCACCTTTTACGTTATTATGGCCATGAACAGCATCTGTACCATATAAAAGTGGAATACCTAATCGTGTTGATAGAGCACCAGATTGATAGGAATCTACCAACTTTGACCAATTTTCACGTGTACTATTTTCCTCCTTTCCATCTGGAAACGAACCTCCCCCGCTTAATACAGAACCTAAATTGTATTTTTTTACATCATTTGGGGTTACATAGGCTCTTTCAGCCTGTATCATCTGACCAACTTTCTCATGAATGGTCATTCGATCCAACAAGTCTTTCACTCTTTTTTCAGTAGGTACCTTTGGGTCTAAATATAATGGTTTGTTGACTTGCTTCGCTTTAGCTGTTCCTGAGGCAGTTCCTGCGAACAATGATAGAATCATGACACACAATGTTATGACCGAGATTATTTTCCTCATGATTTACCTCCACCGTCTCTTAATAAAAACTACTAATTCATTCGAATGAATATAGTTTTATTATTGTGGCAATTGAAACTGTTGTCAATAATTTTATTAGAAGTAATTTTATTTATTCGAATATTTTGAAATTATTTAGAATAAGCAAAGAGGTACAAAGGCCTTCGGGAAAGTTTTATAAATTTCATAAAAAAAAGGCTTGTCAGCCCCGAAACTAACTCTGCTGCAAAAATTTGAGTAAAACAGCAGTGATAGATATGAAAGGATGCTGGCAATACCTGAAGTTGATGATATCGAACACTTAAGAGAAAAGTCGAATTTTTATCAATCAATCAATTGGATACAACAAAGCCGCGCGTAATTGGAGGATTAATAAGAAACATACGAATGGATATTATTTTAGATTAGCAACATCGAATAATTTTGTTAGCTTGTAATTGTACAAGACAATAGATGTATTGAAAATCCTGCCATTCGTTAAATAAACGGTATCATTTATGAATAATCCCGGATCATTTTCTTGAAGATTTAAATATTCTGCTTGGTCTTTCTTTATTTTATCGCAGGAAATAATTTTGTCAGCAAAACCTATACTAAGTCCTAAATCTTTTCTTGTATACTCAAATATGGAACCTTCCGCGATTTCCTTGTTTAAGTAAGGTATTATTTTTTTGTTATAATTTGAATACTCAATGCAGAATGGTTGTCCGTCTAAATAGCGTAACCTGGTAAGTTTATAAATAGGAGTACCTATATCACATTTGAATTCCTTTGCTAAATCTTCATCAGCTGCTTGAATTTCCAAATTCAATAATTTTGATTCAACCTTTCTGTTAGGGAACCCCATGAAAATACCTTCTGTACTTGACAAGACTAGGCAATCATCCCTTTTCTCTTTTATATACATGCCACTTCCTTGGACTTGGTAAATTAAACCATGATCAACCAAGTTTTGAATAGCCTTTCTTACACAATAACGGGTTACACTATATTCTTCCATTAACATATCCTCAGTAGGTAACTTCATATTTTCGTACCCATTATTTAATATTTTTTCTTTAATTATTTTCGTTAATTGTTTTGAATTCATTTTTCACATTCCTTAACCTTTTGTAGTTACTGTATATCATTATTATCATAGCAGATACACCATTTTTTTAAACATTAAACAGTGCCACAGGTGATCAGGGGGTCCTGTGGATGATGCAATATCTGACGAGTTGGTCGTGACAGAGTCATTCATTAAATAGTATAATCTGATATTTTATTACAGTCAAACGAAAATAAGTTATGTGTATTTATAAAATTAATTCGAATAAATTATTGACAGCGATTTCATGGGATGTATAATTAAAGCATAATCATTCGAATGAATTATGGGGAATTATCCAAAGTAAATTAGGGGGGAAAAACCAATGCAAACGTTTAAAAAGATGTTTGACAATTTTTTAAATGCTATTGTTAAAATTTCCAGTACTAAAGCATTAGTCGCTCTAAAAGATGGGTTCGTCTTAACCATGCCTATTACATTAATTGGTTCTTTATTTTTATTACTTGCTAACCTGCCAATCAATGGTTATGGAAAATTTATGGAAAATACATTTGGAGCTAATTGGAATATTGGTTTAAATCAAGTAGCAGGTGCGACATTTGATATTCTTGCATTAATAACCGTTATCGGGATCGCTTATTTCTATGCAAAAAATGAAAATGAAGATGGAATTTCTAGTGCAATCATTGCCCTCGTTTCTTTCCTTGTTATTTCAGCGTCTTCGACTGCGACGGAAAGTGGAGAATTAGTTGGGGGAGTTATTCCAAAAACTTGGACAGGTGCGCAGGGTGTTATTACTGCAATTATCATTGGTCTTATTTCAGGTGCTGTATTCACTTATTTTGTAAAGAAAAAAATAACGATTAAAATGCCGAAAGGTGTTCCAGATGGCGTAGCAAATTCTTTTGCCGCATTAATTCCTGGATTAGTTATTATTCTTGGTTCTATGATCGTCTACCAAGTAATAAAGATTAGTTTTGACTCAACCTTAACAGAATTAATCTTTAAAGGTTTACAGATTCCATTACAAAACTTAAGCGATTCCTTTGTCGGCGGACTTGTTATCACTTTATTAATTTCCTTATTATTCTGGGCCGGTCTCCATGGGCCAAATATTGTAATGGGTGTTATGGCTCCAATCCTAACAGCAAATGCAGTTGCGAATAATACTTTATTACAAAGTGGCAAATTGTCTGTTGCTGAGGGTGCACATATTATGACACCACAGGTTATTGATAATTTTGTTAAATTTGGTGGAACAGGTATTACACTAGGGTTATTAATTGCGGCACTTATTGCGGCAAAGTCTAATCAAATGAAATCTATTTCAAAACTATCGGTGGTCCCGGGGATTTTCAATATCAATGAGCCGGTAATTTTCGGTTTACCGATTGTTTATAACCCATTCATGTTAGTTCCATTTATTTTAGTTCCGATCATGGGACTCATCATTACTTATGGGGCCATAGCCATAGGGATTTTAACACCTTTTACGGGCGTTCAGATTCCGTGGACAACTCCTCCGATCATTTCCGGTTTTATTCTTGGGGGATTCAGCGGTGCAATTATTCAAGCAATTATTCTTGTATTATCAGTACTTATTTATCTGCCATTTATGAAAAAGCAGGATAAAGTATTAGTAGAAAATGAAGCAAAGTCAGCTGAATTAATCAGCTAATAAGGGGATTTTAGTAATGACTGATACTAACATCGAAGGAAGACAACAAAATAAACTTTCCCTCCCTAAGAATTTTCTTTGGGGAGGGGCAGCTGCTGCACATCAATTTGAGGGCGGCTTTAATAAAGATGGAAAAGGCATCAGTATTGCAGACGTAATGACTGCAGGTTCTCATGAAAAACCAAGATTAATTACAGATGGAATCCAACCATCATATTATTATCCAAATCAGGAAGCAATCGATTTTTATTCCCGCTATAAAGAAGATATTGCCTTATTTGCTGAAATGGGCTTTAAATGTTTTAGAACATCCATTGCATGGACCCGTATATTTCCTAACGGAGACGAAGATATCCCTAACGAAACAGGTCTAGAGTTTTATGATCGGGTTTTTGATGAATTATTAAAATATAATATTGAACCAGTCATTACATTAAGCCACTTTGAAATGCCTTATCATCTTGTAAAAGAATATGGCGGTTGGTATAACCGCAAAGTAATTGATCTTTTTGTGAAATTTGCAGAAACCGTCATGGAACGTTATCAAAACAAAGTGACCTATTGGATGACATTCAATGAAATTAATAATCAGATGAACTATCAAAACGACATATTTGGCTGGACGTGCTCCGGGGTAAAGTTTTCTGAATTTGAACGCCCGGAAGAAGCTTTATATCAAGTTGCCCACCATCAATTAGTCGCCAGTGCACTAGTTGTTAAAAAGGGTCATAAAATTAATCCGAATTTCCAAATCGGTTGTATGACGGCAATGGTTCCAATTTACCCATATTCTTGTAATCCTAAGGACGTTCTGCTAGCAAACGAAAAGATGCATGATCGATTCTTCTTTTCAGACGTCCAAGTCAGGGGTCACTACCCGGCTTATGCATTGAAAAACTGGGAAAGAAAAGGATTCCATATTCACATAGAACCAGGTGATTTGGAAATTCTAGCGGCAGGAAAAGTTGACTATATTGGGTTAAGCTACTATATGAGTCAAGTTGTTAAAAACGATGTTAAGGCGGACCCATCCAAATCTCTAAATGGCGGTAATGAATACTCGGTCAGCAACCCTTATATTAGAACTTCCAATTGGGGTTGGGCAATTGATTCTACTGGTCTTCGCTACGCCTTAAATATTCTATTTGAAAGATATGACTTACCATTATTTATTGTGGAAAATGGCTTTGGGGCAATTGATCGAGAAGATGAAAATGGATTTATAAAAGACGATTATCGAATTACGTATTTAAAGTCCCATATTGAAGAATTAAAAAATGCAGTGCTGTATGATGGTGTAAAATTAATTGGTTACACTGCATGGGGCTGTATTGATTTAGTTTCTTTTACGACTGGTGAAATGGAAAAACGTTATGGCTTTATTTATATAGATAAAGATAACGAAGGAAATGGCACATTAGAAAGAAAGAAAAAGTTATCATTTTATTGGTACAAAAAAGTTATCGATACAAATGGAGAGGATCTGTCTATATGAGAAAAATTATTTTAATGTGTAATGCTGGAATGTCAACAAGTATATTAGTTGGCAAAGTGAGAGAAGCAGCAAAAAATATGGGTTATGATTGCACCATTGATGCATATCCGGTAAATGAAGCAGAAGAACGTGCAAAAGATGCTGATATTGTTCTACTTGGACCACAAGTCCGTTTTGAACAAAAAAGGATTCAAGCAAAACTTGATTGCCCGGTATCCATTATTGATATGGCCGCCTATGGAATGGTGAATGGCAAAAAAGTATTAGAAGATATAAAAAAGGAATTAGGTGATTAAATGGAAGGCTTAGAAATGACATGTTTCCAAATCATTTCTTCAGTTGGAAGTGCAAAATCTAATTATATCGAAGCCATTCAAGTTGCAAAAAGAGGTGATTTTGAACAAGCTGAAAGATTATTGGAAGAAGGAGTACAACTTTTTAACCAAGGACATAGTGCTCATGCAAAATTAATTCAACAAGAGGCCTCTGGCAATCAAATAAATGCTACTCTCTTATTAATCCATACAGAAGACCAATTAATGGCCGCTGAATCATTCCGCACAATTGCACAAGAATTTATAGATGTTTATAAAAAGATTCATGAATAATAGAGGTTATCTCCTTACGAAAAAGCTTGCTGTTAGGATAGGGCAAGCTTTTTCGTACTTCAATATTATAGGTCAATTTTGTAGGAGCTAACAAGCTGATTCGTTGATGGTGCCTGTTCCCCTTCTTTTAATTGATTATTGACA
Organism: Bacillus renqingensis; assembly: GCF_016464375.1. GTDB lineage: Bacteria > Bacillota > Bacilli > Bacillales > Cytobacillaceae > Neobacillus > Neobacillus renqingensis. The sequence continues at coordinate 23,053 of NZ_JADDIU010000024.1, read as the reverse complement.
AATTTGATCTTCAATTTTTTCTCTAATTTGCAAATTACCCGAAAGTGGTCAACGATAAACTACGAAGGAAAAGCGATAGCTTTTTCGCGGAGGAGTCAGCGGCTCCTCAAGAAGGCTAAAGAACAGCCTTCTCGCCGGCTCGCCTTGCGCTTTTCTAATTGTTTGATTTCTTCACTTTCTTCCCGTTAATAGATAGTAAGCCAACGTGGATATAGATGTTCTACGCTATTGCTGGACTTACCAGCAGCTGTATATACATCTATAGGGACAGCAGGACAAGAAGTGTCCATCTGTGCTTGTGTCAGTGCATAGGTCGCAAAAATGGATTATGCCACTAAATTCGTAGTTCCTCTTAAAATAACGTAACATTTCCTTACATTCCTGTAAGTGTTTTAAAAAAATGTGGGTAAGACTTTCTCACAAACCTAATGAAATCAAGAAAAAACTGCTATAAGCTTATTATTATAAACTTTACAGATGGGGGGGTTAAAGTGAGACTAAGTTGGATTTTTCAACTATTGATCATTTTAGGATTCCTTCAGCTGGGCTCTTTTTTGGCTGCCTTCTTGCATATTCCGTTACCAGGCAGTGTGCTGGGAATGATTTTGCTATTTGTGCTTTTGCTTACAGGCATCATCAAACTGAGTTGGATTGAAAAAACCGCTTCTTTTCAACTTAAGCATATAACCTTATTGTTTATCCCGCCGATGGTAAGTCTTTTTTTATCTTCGAGCTACCGGCAGATTTTTCATTGGTCTATCATAATAATTTTGATTATAAGTAGTATCTGCTGCCTGTTAGGCACTGCTTTCTTCGCAGAATGTTATGAAAAATTTAAAAGGAGAGATGAGAAATGATTGATTTTTTCAGAAATATTCTTTTCTGCGTTACCCTCACCACTATATGCTATGTGTTCACATTAAAGCTTCAGAAAAAATACAAAAGGGATTGGTTAAATCCGTTATATACCGCTACTTTTCTTCTTATTTTAATCCTGTTTAGCTTTCATATTGAACAAGGGACCTATCAGCAAGGGAGCATTATTTTTTCATGGCTGTTAAAGCTGGCTGTGGTCTCCTTAGCTGTTCCGCTATACAAACAGTGGGCATTTTTAAAGAAGAATTATCAAAAAATCTGCAGCGGAGTAATTGGCGGTACCTTTATCGGAATGGTGTCAGTAGTCGGTCTAGCCCAGCTATTCCATGTGAAGGAGCAATTAACGGCATCGTTGATTCCAAAATCTGTAACCTTACCAATCGCGTTAACGATATCGAATGATCTCGGTGGGCTTACTTCTATTACCGTTCTGTTTGTGATTTGTTCAGCGATCATTTCTTTATTACTTGGCCCAAGTTTATTTAAACACTTAGGGATCCATAGCAAAGGCGCGAGAGGATTGGCGATGGGAACTTCTGCGCAAATGTTGGGAGTAAATCGTTCACTGGTCTGGGGTGAAGAAGAAGGCGCAATGGGCAGCGTGGCGATGGTTACCTCCGCGTTATTTCTTTCCATTCTATTGCCAATCCTACCCTTCCTTTTAAAAATATAAAGTTATGAAGACGCTCGAGAATCTGCGTTCACTATGTTAAATCCCATACGTACCCTCTGTTCCCTTCCCTTTCGAGGCGTTTTTCTAAAGAAAAAAACTTACCCCTGCAACTTAGGCAGCGATGATGCTAAGCGATCTGCTTGGACCGGTACCAAGAATGGCTACTGTGTCACCATCAGCTGCCATATGTTTGCAGCAGGTTTTTGAAAATCGTAAGTACTCCCCTCAAAAGCAAACTTCTAAAAAAACCTCAAAAAATGTCGAATTTTCTGTATAATATATTAAGAGGCAGAGTATTTAAAAAACTCCAACTACTACACCGAAGTAACAACGTGAGGAGGATCAGAAATGAATCTAGAGATTGTGCAGTATATGATAGATGTAACCTCTCAATTTTCTTTAAACGACGAGTTAAACCTAGAACATTATCAAACAGAAACTATCGCTAGGTCTTTTCGTATGAACCGGACTCGGGCAAGCAGAATATTAAATGATCTTGTCAAAGAAGGAATCCTCTTGAAAGTAAACACAAGGCCTGTTTGTTTTCTGCACAAAGAGACAGTAGAAAAAAATTACGGAGTTTTGAAAAATAACAGCTATGGCAGTTTTGATTCATTAAAGAATGAGCTGCACACAGATCACTCGGAGGATATCTTTAAGTGTTTAATTGGATACGAGAAGAGTTTAAAAGAAGCAGTCGAACAAATTAAGACAGCTATATTCTATCCGGACAACGGGCTACCCCTGATGCTCCTTGGACCAACCGGTGTTGGAAAAATTTTTATTGCTAAGCTTATGTATGATTATACAAGGGCTAAAAATATTATTGCGGAAAATGCCCCTTTCTATGTATTTAACTGTGCCCAATATGTTAATAATCCTGAATTATTATCCAGCTTTCTATTTGGCCACTCAAAGGGATCCTTTACAGGTGCTGTAAAAGATCAAGTAGGATTAATTGAACAAGCGGACCAAGGGATTTTATTTTTGGACGAAGTTCATCGATTGAATAAAGAAGGTCAGGAAAAGCTATTTACCTTCATGGATCAAGGAACGTTCACGCGCTTAGGGGAAACGGATGTGGTCAGGACATCGAAGGTTCGTCTAGTGTTTGCAACGACGGAGAGTTTATCGGTCTTTCTGGAAACATTCCTGCGTAGAATCCCGATTACAGTCAATGTGCCAAGCCTAGAAGAGCGGGGGCAGGATGAAAAACGTCAGTTTATCCATCATTTCTTTATGGAAGAAAGTAAACTGCTTGGCATTCCGATTGAAGTCACAAATAAAACGCTTGATATCCTAGATAAATATTACTATGTTGGCAATATCGGCGAATGTAAAAATATTATCAAATATACCTGTGGGTTTGCTTTTACGAAAAAAACAAAGAGTATGGACAAAATCCATGTCACCTTGCAGGATCTTCCTAAGAAAATTTATCAGAGCTCTCCACACTTGTTCAACCATTATCCTTCAAAGGAAGGAAGTGTGGTGTTCTATCCTGAAAGTAAAAAATTTCTCAGTCATGCAAACGAGATGAGAATTAACTTGATTGAGCAGACCTATCAAAATTGCCTCCATTATTATCTGAAAATGGACAAAGGTCAATGGTCAGAAAAGGTATTTATGGAGAAATGTACAGAGGAAATAACCGTCATGATGGACAAGCTCATTTTTGAAAGACCAAATGAGTTTAATAATCTAATGATGGATTTTACTATATCCATGATACAGGATATCTTTAGATATTTAGAAGTGAACTATAACGTGAAATATGATGGCAATAGTGTGTACACCCTCTCATCCTATTTATTTTTTAAATCCAATCCATTTAATTTGACTAAACAGGAGGGTCTTCTATCCAAACAAATGCTCAACTATCTGAGGGAGCATTACAAAACAGAGTACTCCATTTTAACAAAATTCAAGTCCTTTCTTAAAAGCCGGATGGACCTGGATCTGTATATTGAAGATATTATCATGATGATCCTATTCTTTTGTAAAACAAAAATCATCCAAATGGGTCGCCGTGTCAAAGCGATGATCATTGCCCATGGATATGCTACTGCAAGCAGTATGGCCAATGTTTGTAACCGGTTGCTGGGTGTAATTTGATTCAATTGATATGCCAGTCGAGTCAACGGTTATCGATATAACGAAAAAAATGCTTCGGTATATGGAGGACAATGATACCTCGAGCGGCTTAGTTGTCCTTGTTGATATGGGTTCACTAAGTTTAATCCATGACCAAATCAAGGATTTAATTGACGGACCGATGCTGTTTATTGATCAGGTTTCTACCTCCTTTGCATTGGAGGTCGGGAATTATTTGCTGCAAGGAAAAACAGTAGAAGAGATGGTCAAGCCTTTGCAACAATTTGTCCGACCTAACATTGATCTTCACTATCCGACAAAGAATAAAGAATATGCGATTGTAACTTCTTGTTTTACCGGGATCGGCACAGCTACACAAATACAAGAATTACTAACAGAAAGTATCGGAGACCTATTGAATATCAAAATCATCGCTCATGATTTTGATAGATTGAGAAAGAATGGGATGAAAGAGGCGCCATTCAGACTCTACGATGTATTAGCGATTGTCGGAACGGCCAATCCAGAGGTAGAGGGAATTAATTTTATCTCATTAGAGGATATTATCTCCGGGAAAGGGGAAACGGATGTTGTTCGTATCTTTGGGAAAATTGCAGATGCCGAAACCATTCGTCAGGTGAATGACAAGATTATCATGAACTTCTCACTAAGCAGGGTAATTGATTCACTAACCATCTTAGATACAGAAAAGATTATCCGTAAAGTGGAAAAAGGAATCATCCAGCTGGAAAATCAATTGAGACAAAAGCTTGCCAATGATAAGAAAATTGCGTTATTTGTGCATGTGAGCTGTATGGTAGAGCGTTTAATCAGACAGGCGCCGATAACAGAATATCCAGATATCGAGAAATTTGAAAAGATTCACACAAAGGGAATCGAGATGATCAAAAATGCCTTTAGTGTGCTCGAAGAAAACTATAGTGTGCACATACCCCTTGCTGAAGTTGGTTATATTTTTAATATTATCGACTCAAAACCGTTGCGACAAAAGGAATTAATCTAGAAAATTCAATATTTTTTATAAGCGTGTCACAAGTTGGCACGCTTTTTGCATTTTTAAAGAATAAAGAGTTAAAAAGGGGGCTGGATGATGAAACATTTTTTAATAGCTACGCATGGAGAACTAGCCAAAGCATTCACAGAAACATTGGAATTAATTGCAGGACAATCATCAAAAGTGTCTATCTTTAGCATGACGAAGCTGAAATCGGGCGATTTGGCAAAGGAGGAATTAAGAAAAATTTTAACATCAAAGAAGGAGGATGAGCATTTTATCGTTCTAACTGATGTCTTTGGGGGCAGCGTAACAAACATTTGTACGGAATTATTACTGGAACTAAATGATTTTGATGTTATTTCAGGTCTAAATTTACCGATGATGCTCACAATGATTTTAGCAAGTGAGGAGCAAAGCATTGCTGCTGTAATTGAAGAAGGTGTTCAGGCGGCAAAAGACGGCATTATTCATATTAATAAATTAGTAGAATCGCAGAAAGGAAGTTTGAAAGATGATCTCATTATTACGGATTGATGACCGCTTAATCCACGGACAGGTAGCATACGGATGGGCATCATCACTTGGGGTGAATGTCATCCTTGTTGTAAACGATGAAGCGCAGAAGGATCAGATGAAGGCAATGGCGCTTAACTTAGCCAAGCCAGCCAATGTGAAATTATACATTCGCGGCGTTGAGGAGTCCGGGGAGATTGTTCAAAAGTTTGAAGCCTCACAAAAAAATAAGGTATTAGTTCTTGTGAAAAATACAAGTGATGCGTTAGCGCTTGTGAAAAACGCAGGTGGAACTATCAAAGAAATTAACGTAGGAGGATTGCGTTATTCAGAAGGAAAACGGAAACTAACCGACTTGGTTGCAGTAGATGATCAGGACATGGCCCATTTTAAAGAAATAGCAGAACATGGTGTTAATTTAGAATTCAGAATGCTGCCGCATGACAAGAAAAAAGGTTTGAAAGATTTACTATAAAAAGTAAATAAAGGAGGGGTCAAAAGTGGTAGCTCAAGCAATAATGTTAGGGGTTATTGCCGGAATCGGTATTTTGGACGGCAGGATTTTCGGTGTCTTGATGCTGGAGCGTCCGTTGGTTACTGGTCTGCTGGTTGGATTAGTTCTCGGAGATGTGAAGCAGGGTGTTATGATTGGGGCCCAGCTAGAGTTGATTTGGATGGGGATTGCCGGTATCGGCGCTTCTACACCGCCGGATGTTGTTACAGGAGGGATCCTCGGAACGGCTTTTGCCATTTTGTCTAATCAAGGTGCAGAAGTAGCGTTAGTACTTGCCGTTCCAATCGCTGTTTTAGCTCAGTCCCTAGGAGTACTAGTAAGGATTATCAATGGATACTTCCTGCATAAAGCAGATAAGTACGCAGCAAAAGCGGATTTCCGTGGTGTGACCTTAATGATGTGGATTCCACCATTTTTATTCTTTCTCAGTGTTTTTATTCCAACCTTCTTAGCAATTATATTAGGGGCAGAGGAGGTAAAGGCGTTAGTAAATGCAGTTCCTGAAACCATTCTTGGTGGATTAAAGGTTGCCGGAAATCTGTTACCTGCTGTCGGTTTTGCGTTGTTGCTTGACATGTTATTTACGAAAAAAATGGGTGTCTATTTCTTCTTAGGTTTCTTGGGTGCCTCTTATTTAGGTTTAAATATTACAGCGATTGCATTATTCGGTGCATGTATTGCAGTGATTGTTAATTTACTTGTTAACAATCAGCCAAAAGACGGACAAGCTCGTGATGTTAACTACAATAATCTAACGGAAGGAGAGATCGACTTTGACTAGGGAAAAGAAAGTTACCAAAAAAGAGCTGCGTCAGGTATTTTGGAGATCGTTTGCCCTGCAAGGTGCATTTAACTATGAGCGGATGCAGAATTTAGGTTATGCCTATGCGATGATTCCTGTCATTAAAAAATTATATGACAATCACGATGATCAGGTAAAAGCGCTAAACCGCCATTTAGAAATTTTCAATACCACACCGGCAGTTGTTCCTACAATCATGGGGATCTCTGCTGCACTTGAGGAGCAAAATGCGAACGATCCACACTTCGATTCGTCCTCCATTAGCGCTATAAAAGCATCGTTGATGGGACCATTGGCAGGGATTGGTGATTCGCTTTTCTGGGGGACCTTCCGCGTTATTGCAGCCGGTATTGGAATTTCACTTGCAACAAGTGGAAACATTTTTGGACCTATCTTGTTCCTGCTTCTTTATAACATCCCTCATCTGTTTTTACGCGTTGTTGGGTTGAAGTTGGGCTATAGCGTCGGAGTTAACTCGCTGGAAAGAATTCAAAAAGAAGGATTAATGGAAAAGATTATGGCAATGGCGACTACGGTTGGTTTGTTCGTAGTCGGGGGGATGGTCGCGACGATGTTAAGTTTCAAGACCCCGCTCAAATTTAATATCAACGGGGCAAAAGTAGTCGTCCAAGATATCCTGAATCAGATTCTCCCTAATATGCTTCCGCTATTAGTAACCTTTGCTGTGTACTGGTTAATGAAAAAGAAAGTCAGTATTACAAAGCTGACACTAGGAATCATTGTATTTGGTATTTTAATTCACTGGGCTAAAATCCTATAACAAGAAAAGGAGATTGAGAAAAATGAGAATTCAAGATTATATGCAAGAAACACCAGAAAAAATGAAGGAAATTATTCAACAAGCAGACCAGCTTTTTGCTGAAGTAAGGACAAAGGAAATCAACCGCATCGTTGTAACGGGATCTGGAACAAGCTTTCACTCCGGGCTGCAAACACAAAAATTAATGCAGCATTTTACAGGAGTTCGTGTGGATGCCTATTATCCATTTGCGATTAACGCGGAGACTTTTCTAGGAGATTCATCTAAGACGTTGGTAGTCGGCATTTCCCAAGGGGGAAGCAGCTATTCTACCTATAACGCTATGAAAATAGCAAAAGAAGCAGGATGTTTGACCGCTTCGATGGCTGGCCAAAAGGATGCCTTAATTGATGAAGTAGCTGATTTCGTCCTGACGGTTCTATGTGGTGAAGAATTAGCAGGTGCAAAAACAAAAGGCTTTTACTGTACAAAGCTAAATCTAACACTTCTTGCCCTACAATTGGCAAGAGAAACTGGCAAGCTATCAAATGAAGACTATAATAAGGAAATTTCAGAACTAGAAAAAACAGCAGATCAGTTCTTGAAAACTTACGATGCAGCCCTTCAGTGGATTGAGACGAATAAAGAAAAACTTGCTACTGCAAAAGATATCCGTGTAATTGGTACGAGTGAAATTTACGGTGATACGTTAGAAAGCGCATTGAAACTATTGGAAACCATGCGAATCCCTGTTACGGGCTATGAGTTTGAGGAATTTATCCACGGTATCTACAATGCGGTAAATGAAGATTCTACTATTATCATTTTAGATACAGGTGTGGAGAAACGGGTAGAAAAAATAGTTGAGGTGCTATCCGGCTGGACAGATCATATATATGTGATTGGCAGCGATGTGAACAAAAATTCACAAAATATGAAAGCGGAGTTTGTAAACCATCCCTATTATAAAACTTATGAATATATCATTCCAATTCAATTAATATGTGCAGAGATTCCGCCATTAAGAGGAGTAGACCCAAGCATTCCAAAAGATCCAAAGTTCCACCAGAAACTAGGCAGCAAGAAATTAAATTAGTCTTGATATTTTAAATAAAAGAGGTGTCAGGCATCTAATTTGAGTGCCTGACACCTTTTTTATGTTTTTTTGTTCCTCATCCTCATATTCACAAGTTAATGAACATGAAAATTTTCCAGTAAACCACTGAGCCTTCGGAATTATTCCGAAGGCTCTTTATGATTTGAAACAGGATCGAATAGAATGTAGAATTAGCTTAAGGCTTTCACTAGTGCTTGTCCAAATTCTTTAGCACCATCTGGGCCATCGCCAGTGATAATATCGTCATGAGCAACGACATGTTTTTCAACGTATGTTACATGATTCGTTTTTAATTGGTCTTTTTGTATATCTACTGGGTAGCAGGTTGCTTCTCTTCCGGATAGCAAGCCCGTTTTGGCAACAGTAACCGCACCTGCACAAATTCCTGTTACAAGCACTTTATCATCATAAGCTTGTTTCAAGTAGTTTTGTAGTTCTTGATTTTCCCAAAGGTGATCGTTTGTTCCAGAACCACCAATAACAGAAACAAGATCATAGTCAGCAGCAGAAACGTCTGAGAAAATAACCTCAGCAGTTGCTTTACCCTGATTATCGCCTACGATTTCACCCGTTTTTGTGCTTGCCACGGTTACTTCAATTCCGGCATTTTCTAATTCTGCTTTTGGTTGGAATAATTCGTCTTCATTGAAACGTTCTGGGGGGATAATGAAGAGTGCTTTTTTACTCATGATCGTTCCTCCTCATGATTGAAAAAGATTTGTCGATAAGCCGACAATTTCATTCTACTACTCGTTTTTTTTATTGTGAAGAATGTACTTTTTTGTAACGAGGTTACCCAAAGGTTACTATTGATGGACTAGGAGGTAGGAGTTCTTGTCAGATACATTACGAGAGGAAATTAAAGAAAAGATAGTAAACGGTGATTTTAATTGTGAAAAAGAGCTCACTTTATCGATTATAAGTGGAAAATGGAAAGTCGTTATTCTATGGCATTTAGGAGTAGAAGGTCCACATCGGTTTAGTGAACTCCAAAGGCTGTTTCCAAAAATATCTCATAAAATATTAACGAATCAATTACGAGAATTGATGGAAGATGGAATTGTTCATCGTGAGGTTTACCCTGAAGTTCCACCAAAAGTAGAATACTCCATGACAGATTTAGGGATGACGTTACTGCCGATTATTGAAATGATGTATACATGGGGAAAAAGACGGATGGCAGAAATCAAAAACGAAATGGGTATTTCAGATTCCGCAAAACCCTACTAATTGAAGAGTTTTTTTTTCAGTTAATGGGGAGATTTCAGCCATACAGGCAGTGCCCGATAGAGATTCGACCACCTATAGCTGGGATTCAGCCTCAAAAAAGTATACGATATCAAGGTTGGTACTCAGAAGAAGGGAAAGCTAAGTATTGGCTAGCGACTTTTAACACACCAAAAATAATAAATCCTTTTTCCATAGTTTAACCCCTTTGAAAATTAACTGATAATATAATAATATCCGCTAATGCGGATAATTTGTTGATAAAATTCAGAATGTTCTTATATCTAGATAAGCATATTTATAAGTTCGTATTTATTGAAAGGAGAGACATTTCATGTTGGAGACATTAGAAAATTTTTTTGGAGCGATAGCAACTGCTTTATTTGGTAAAAAAATAAGAAAAAAAGTTGAACGATATGTTTCGATAAAGACAGTCCATGGAAATAGAAAAGGGGGTTCCGTTAGGAAAAATGCGACATGTTACCCGTTTGATCACTGTCACTTTGATATAATACCATTAAATTTAAATTATAATTAGAAAGGAAATTTAAATGTTAGAAATCACCGGAGAAACTTTTACTTTATTTAGACCAATTTATTACTTAATAACCATTTTTTTATTATGTAACTTAGGTTATATAACCTTTTTAAAAAATAGAATGAAAGCAACTACTTATATACTTTTAAATTCCTTTTTTCTCCTAATCATTGGAGGTATTTTGTTGATTTTACAAGGAGTAATTGTAGATGAATTCAATAAATCAGGAGATTCTGTAATTTTTTATTTAACCATTTTCTTTGTTATTATTTTTGGTGTAAGTTTCATTTTAAGCTTTAACAATAAAAATAAATAAAATACTGGAGAACCGTATAAGGAACTTTCAAAAGAAAAAAATTTATCCCTTATCAGTGCACTATCTTTATATATTAGTAGGAAGGAATTAGCAACATGGGAAAGGGGCTGTCCAAAAAGGGCAAATCCTATAAAATTAAAAAATCAAGAATGCTGTTATATCTCATTTTTGAACAGAAAAAGGGGCGTCCAAAAGTCAAAAGATTGACTTTTTGGACATCCCCTTCCTTCTGGAAGAAATGGAACATATGTGGGACAAAAAGACCCGTAGCTCTAATGGTGAGCCTACGAGTACAAATCGAACGATTATCTACCTCTTCTGCTTTATATTTTTAAAGATTATTTTACTATGAGGAATACTTGGCATGTTGACCATGCTGTAACTTAAATCCTGGTCGGGGACATCGTATTCCAGTCGATTTACAAGAAAATCAAGGCTTACTTTCATGACTTCAATGGTGGCCCATTCACCTGCACAGCGATGCCCCCATAAGTAATCGCCGCCACCCTGCGGAATAAAACTAAATGGACTTTTTTTCCACTCTGCAAACCGCTGAGGATTGAATCTATCCGGGTTTTCCCAAATTTTTGGGTCATGATTAGTACCATAAAGGTCCAAGAATGTTAACGTATCTTTTTCAAACCTAAAGTTGTTCCAGATGAAATCTTTCTTCACCAGTGCTGTAATAAACGGGAAAAAAGGGTAATAGCGACGGACTTCTTGAACAAACATTTGGGCATATTTTTCATCGCCCAATTTAAGTTTTTCCCTTTCTTCTGGATAATGATGCACTGCTAAGGCGATAAAATTGATGAATAGGGCAATCGCGACAATGGATCTCAAGATATTAATGACTTCGACAGCGACAACCTCAGTATCTAGAAGATTTTTATCAAGATCGCGGTGCCAGACAATCCTATCTAGAGCAGTATTTTCAGGAGGTTCAACTTGTCCATCCCTTACGCTGGTAATAAGTTCTCCTAACCACTTTTCCACACGGTTCCGCCCATTTCTTCCTTTCCAATGGCTTGGTCCCACCGCTGCCGGCGACTCAATCATTGCCGCTAAATCATTAGTTAGATTCTTTATACCATCTTCTTGGACTGGTACCCCTGCCCATCGGCAAGCGACCCTGCATAATATTTCCTGCACTTCTTCATAAAGAGTAATCTGATCGAGTGATTCCCATTTATTCACTGCGGTCTGCCACTCTTCATTGGTAATGTCGGTTAATCTTTTAAGGTTATTCGGAGACATAAGTGACATAAACATTTCCTTACGGTGTCTATGTTTTTGCCCATCTAATCCTTGAACCCCATTCTTTCCAAACATCGTCTCTTTTAAGCGATTGGGTGCAGCACCTTCCCGTTTGAATTTTTCAGGGTCATAAAAAATTTCAGCAGCTTCCTTTCCCCCCATGCAGATAGTCTTCCTTCCAAGAAAACGCGTTTCGAAAACATCTGAGTTAAAACTACGCCGTCTATTCAAAATATACAGATATCCTTCTCTCATTAAGCTCAAAGTGTGGTCTATTCCATCTTCATGAGGCATTGTATTCGACATAAGATCATCTCCACTATTAAATGAGTTGTTACTATTATTTGTAAATCTCTTCCTGTTTTATGCATTAAGGAGGCTCTGGAGAACAGTCCCACCGAGAGTCATGAAAAAGAACTTTTTATACGGTAGCCTAGAAGGGCTATACGCGCCGGAGAGTTGTAAAAAGGGGCGAACCCCGGTAGCATAGCCTAGAAGGGCTATACGCAATCACTCAAGTCAAATTTCCCTCCTGTTTTCAAGAATCTCTTCTATCTATTTCTCAGCATTGTTCCTTCGTAATCATGTTCATTTGGAAGCAAAAGACCGCCCCCCTTGCTTCCTTTCCGGATTAGAATCTTTTATAATGAAATTGTCGTGTAATTGACTTGATTGTCAGCTATTGCGGGAGTTTACTTGAGTAGGGAGAGTTGTCTATGCTAGGAGCAATTGAAGCAGGGGGAACGAAGTTTGTCTGTGCTATTGGGGATGAGAAGGGAAATATCGTTGAGCGGGTTCAGTTTCCAACCACCGTACCTGAGGAAACGATGGTAAAGGTAATAGAGTTTTTTCGTCAATATTCGCTGGATGCTATCGGGATAGGCTCTTTTGGGCCGATTGATGTAAATCAGGAAAGTCCTACATACGGTTATATCACCACCACACCTAAAGCTGGCTGGAGGAATTACCCGTTTGTACAAACTTTGAAGGATGCCTTTGATATACCGATTGGTTTTACAACAGATGTGAATGGTGCGGCCTTAGGAGAGGTTACGCTAGGGGCAGCTAAAGGGCTCGATAGCTGTTTATATATTACAGTAGGTACAGGAATTGGAGCTGGAGCGATTGTCCGGGGACAAATTCTTGAGGGACTTTCTCACCCTGAAATGGGGCATATCCTCGTGAGGCGTCATCCGAATGATCATTATCAGGGAAAATGCCCTTATCATCATGACTGCCTGGAAGGACTGGCTGCCGGACCGGCTATAGAAGAACGTTGGGGAGACAAAGGGATTAACCTAGTGAATCGGGCTGAGGTTTGGGATATCGAAGGGTATTATCTCGCTCAAGCACTGATGCAATATATTTTGATTCTTTCTCCAAAAAAAATAATCCTGGGCGGGGGTGTAATGAAGCAGCGGCAAGTGTTTACAGCGATTTATAAGTATTTGCCGGAGCTCATTCAAAATTATCTCTCCTTGCCGGACTTAACAGAGTATATTGTGAGTCCTGGTTTAGCGGACGATGCCGGGATAACGGGTGCACTCATTCTGGCCCATCAAGCTTTTGAGGAAAAAAACTAAGATCATATAGCTGGAGGTAAACAGAATTGCAACCATTATTTTTAAAACCGGTTTTTAAAGAAAGAATTTGGGGCGGATCTGCGTTGAAAAGGGAATTTGGCTATGATATTCCCAATGATCATACCGGAGAATGCTGGGCCATTTCCGCTCATCCGAACGGCCCTTCCCTTATTGAAAATGGGTCTTATGCAGGAATGACATTAGACAAGCTCTGGCAGGAGCATCCCGAGCTATTTGGAAATCCGAAGGAAGAGGTCTTTCCGTTATTAACCAAGATTTTAGATGCGAACAACGATTTATCTGTGCAAGTGCATCCTGATGATGCCTACGCAAAGGTTCATGAGAATGGGGAATTAGGCAAAACGGAATGCTGGTACATTATCGACTGTAAAGAAGATGCAGAAATGGTCTTTGGCCATAACGCTCGGTCGAAGGAAGAATTAACGGAATGGATTCATGAAGGGAAATGGAATGCATTTCTGCGCAGGGTGAAAATCAAGCCCGGTGACTTTTTCTTTGTTCCAAGTGGAACGATCCATGCATTATGTGAAGGAACGCTCGTCTTAGAAACGCAGCAAAGTTCCGACACTACCTATCGAGTCTATGATTATGATCGCCGGGATGCCGAGGGGAATTTACGGGAACTGCATTTAGAAAAAGCCATTGAAGTAACGACAGTTCCGCATCAAGTTACGGGAGTTGCTCCAAAGGTTAAGGAGCAGGAGGATGCAAGGATAACAACCTTCGTTGAATCGGCATTTTTTACAGTTTACAAATGGGAGATAAATGGAAAAACGGCCTTCTCATTTGACGAACGCTATTTACTTCTAAGTGTCATTAAAGGAAGCGGCCAGCTTATTTCTCATCGAGAACAGTTCGAATTAAAGAAAGGCACCCACCTCATCATTCCCGTGGGATTTGGTGAATTTGCAATAGAGGGTAACTGCGAATTGATTGTTTCGCATACTTAATGTACGGGGAAGCATGGGGACGGTGCTTTTGAGGATAAGTTACAAATTTCCTTCATAGAACGTTTATGGGGACACAACTTAAGCCCCTTTTTTTGTAGCACAAGACCCGTCCTTGTGCTTTGAAACATTTGTTCTCGTTTTTCTGGTGAATTGAAAAGAATTATGATAATATGAATATTGCAACAACATAAAGTGGATGGGCGGTTGGCCATCTCCCGTAAGAAGGGAGGTGGGAAGTTGACGACGTATGAAGCCATATCTGTAGCATTTCAATCTAATTTAGTTTTAATTGGAGTGATTACAGTAATCATAATGATTGTCACAAATAGAAAAAAGTAACCGCCCCGCTCCAGCCAAGATAAGGGTAGTTACTTCTTAGAAAAATACATCTTATTAAATTGGCCAGCCGCTCTTCATGCGGCATGTAGTTGCATTGATCGAGTGTTCGTAGCACTCGGTCATTTATTATCATGTAATTAATTATATGTTATTATACCTTTAATTGCAATCTAGGAAGTACTGGGGCATTCTTCCAAAGTAAAGTTCCAAGTTTCCTCTATGAACGTTTAGAAGGACAACACTTAAGTCTAATTAGAATCTCCCCAATTGGAATTTTACACGGAGTTTGGCTTTACAACTATCGGCGGCTATGAATATCGAGCACCTGTAATGCTGAAAAATTTACAACTTCAATAACGGGGAGGTCCTGGGAAGCGAAGAACTACAATAAGTGGAGACTGCCGGAATGTTGACAATCTCCACTTTCGTTTAATGAATAGCGGCGCTCAATCTGTTAGTATCCGTCAGCACATGGGGAGTTTCCGTTTCTTTCCCAAACACGACGATATTTTTAAACTCGGCATAAAGGATATTTCCTTTTTTAACGGATCCCAACTCCTTGTATTTTTCTATATCCATCTCAGCTCCATAGAATTCCTCTGTATCCAGCGGCTTAAATTCGATGCGAACGACGGCACCTACCGTATGGACATGGGAGACTTCCACCGGCAGGCTGTCTCCTTGCTGAAATTTGTTCAGAAGGATTTCATGCGGCCTGATATATCCAACCGTTCCATCCGCTAAATCGGTTATTCTATCAGTTGATTCCGACAAGGTTGATCCCTTTAATTCATTCACCCTGCCTAAAAAGCTGTAAACAAAAGCATTTACAGGGTGTTGATACACCTCTTCCGGAGATCCAATCTGTTCGACCATCCCTTTATTCATGACGACTATGGTATCCGCCATTTCCAGTGCCTCTTCTTGGTCATGTGTGACGAAAACGGTGGTGATATTCAATTTTTGGTGAATCTCCCGCAGCCAATGCCGCAGTTCTTGGCGTACCTTGGCATCCAGCGCCCCAAATGGTTCATCTAGCAGAAGCACTTCAGGTTCAACGGCAAGTGCCCGCGCTAGCGCAATTCTTTGGCGCTGGCCACCAGAAAGTTGGGAAGGATAGCGGTCAGCTAACTGTTCAAGCTGAACCAGCTTTAATAAATTGAAAACCTTTTCCTTTATTTCACTTTTCGATGGACGGAATTTGCGGGGTCTAACCTTTAAGCCAAAAGCAATATTTTCAAAAATAGTCATATGCCGAAACAAGGCATAATGCTGAAAAACAAAACCTACTTTCCGGTCCTTTACTGTTTTATTCGTGTAATCCACGCCATTGAATAAAATTTTTCCTGAATCTGTCCCCTCTAAGCCGGCAATCAACCGCAGGAGGGTTGTTTTTCCCGAACCGGATGGCCCCAGTAAGGCAACAAAGTCGCCTGTCGGTATTTCAAGCTCCACGTTTTTAACCGCAGGATAAGAGCCGAACCTTTTTGATACATCCAGAATGCTTATACCCATTTCCTCAATCCCCCCATTTATCAAAAAACTACTTTCCTAATGTTTTTGAGACTTGTACTCGACAATACTTTTTAAAACCAAAGTAATCAAGGCTAAAAGTGCCAGTAGGGACGCAACCGCAAAGGCGGCGGTAAAGTTATACTCGTTATACAAGATTTCGACATGAAGCGGAATCGTATTAGTCAGCCCTCTGATATGACCCGAAACAACCGATACCGCTCCAAATTCCCCCATTGCCCGTGCATTACAAAGGATAACGCCATACAGCAGACCCCATTTGATATTTGGCAGGGTGATTCGAAAAAAGGTCTGCCAGCCATTCGCTCCAAGCGTAATCGCCGCCTGCTCCTCTTCTGTTCCCTGATCCTGCATAATTGGGAGCAGCTCCCGTACCACAAATGGAAAGGTCACAAAAATAGTGGCCAAAACAATGCCCGGTACGGCAAAAATAATTTTCAGATTGTAAGCCTCGAGGAACGCTCCCAAAACGCCTTGAGAACCAAACAGCAGTACAAAAACAAGACCGGCAATGACGGGGGAAACGGCGAAAGGAATATCAATTAACGTAATTAAAATATTCTTTCCCTTAAAATCAAATTTGGCAATTCCCCATGCGGCAATCACTCCAAAAATCGTGTTAATCGGGACTGCAATAGCAGCCGTCAACAAGGTTAATTTAATGGCTGATAATGCTTCCGGTTCTGTTAGGGCTGCGACGTATAGCTCCATCCCTTTGCTCAAAGCTTCGGAGAAAACGGCCAGCAATGGAACCACGATAAATAGTCCTAAGAATGCAAGGGCAATGGCGATCAACAGCCATTTTTTTATCGCACCATGCCGACTAGCTTTTTTTGCGCTGCTGACATTGAAATGAATAATGGTTGTTTCTTTACCGATCATTTTTCTAAAACCCCTCTACGTCACTTGATGTTTTTTTGCCGTTCGCCATTGCCAGAAATTAATCAAGAATAATAGAATGAACGAAAAGCCAAGCATCACTGTGGCAATAGCGGCGGCACCGCCATAGTTGTATTGCTCTAATTTAGTGATGATAAGCAATGGTACAATTTCTGTTTTCATCGGCATATTCCCCGAAATGAAGACAACGGACCCATATTCCCCCAATGCCCGTGCAAAGGCTAATGCAAAGCCGGTGATAATAGCAGGGAAAATGGCTGGAAGGATGATTTTAACAAAGATCTGAACGGAACCTGCACCCAGTGTGGATGCAGCTTCTTCGTATTGGTGATCTAATTCCTGTAAAACCGGCTGAACCGAACGAACAACGAACGGCAGCCCGATAAACGTCAGGGCAATCATAATTCCTACCGGGGTGTAGGCAATCTTTATTCCAAGCGATTCAAAATATTGGCCAATCCAGCCATTCGGAGAATAAATGGTGGTAAGGGCAATCCCGGCAACTGCCGTTGGCAGAGCAAACGGCAAGTCAACAAGGGCATCGATGATCCGCTTACCAAAGAATTTGTAGCGCACTAATATCCAGGCGATCAATGTTCCGAACACGGCATTGACAATGGCTGCCAATAAGGAAGTATACAAAGTCAATTTATATGAAGCTACCACTCTCTTATCTGTTATCGTCTGCCAAAAGTCGGCCAAGCTTAATGTGGATGCCTTTAACACAAGGACAGCCAGTGGTATGAGAATAATCAGGCTAAGGTAGACAATCGTATATCCCATGGAAAGTCCGAATCCAGGCAGAACCCGGCGCTGTTTTCGTTTAGTAGACACCTATACTCTCTCCTTATGGTTGATAAATTTGGTCAAAGATAGCCCCGTCAGCAAAGTGCGTTTTTTGGGCCTTCTGCCAACCGCCAAATACTTTATCAATGGTAAATAGGTTAATGTTCGGGAAGTGGCTTGCATATTTTTCAGCTACTTCCTTATTCCGCGGGCGGTAATAATTCTTAGCGGCAATTTCCTGCCCTTCCACCGAATATAAATATTCTAAATAGGCCTTGGCGACCTTTTCTGTCCCGTGTTTTTTCGCTACCTTATCGACAACGGAAACGGGGGGTTCTGCCAGGATGCTGATCGATGGGTTGACAATTTCGAATTGATCCTTTTTGTATTCGTTTAGGGCGAGATAAGCCTCATTTTCCCAGGCAATCAATACATCCCCGATTCCTCGCTCGACAAATGTAGTAGTAGAACCGCGGGCACCCGAATCTAAAACAGGTACGTTCTTAAACAGCTTCGTGACAAACTTTTTGGCTTTCTGGTCGTCACCGTGATTTTTTTCTAAGGCATAGCCCCATGCCGCCAAGTAGTTCCACCGAGCCCCGCCGGATGTTTTCGGATTTGGAGTAATAACGGAAACACCCTTTTTAATTAAATCATCCCAGTCTTTGATTCCCTTTGGATTTCCTTTGCGGACGAGAAAAACAATTGTCGAAGTATAAGGTGAACTATTGTCATCCAGTCTCTTCTGCCAACCTTGAGGCAGCTTACCTGCTTTGGCGATGGCGTCGATATCATAGGCAAGCGCCAGTGTCACCACATCTGCTTCAAGACCGTCAATGACCGAGCGGGATTGCTTGCCGGATCCGCCATGTGACTGGTTAATGGTTACTTTTTGACCCGTTTCTTTCTCCCACTTGGCAGCAAAGCTTTTGTTGAAATCCTCATAAAGTTCTCTTGTTGGATCGTATGATACATTTAACAACTCAACCGGCGCTTTATCGTCCTGTTTATCACTGGCAGCTGTTTTGGTTTCCGTTTTTGCCGTTTGATTCGAGCACCCGGACGCCCATAATAGGAATGTTAGCGAAAATAAGGTAATCCAAAATTTTTTCATCATCGTTTCTCCTTACGTGGTTTTTGAGGGGCTTTAGCAACAGCCCAATGATTCTTGGCAGGCTTTTTTCAATAAAAAAAGCCCCGATAGTTTAGTACATGATCATGTACCAATAACTAAAGGGCCTTCGGGCGTCCGATCGGCAATAGTATATTTTTTAATAAATTAAGAATGGAAGTTTTTTACTTTGATAATTGTCCAGCTCCAGGCGCCAGCGGCTCGAGGTCACAAGCCAATCCGTCAAGAAGGCTAAAGAACAGCCTTCTCGCCGGCTCGTCTTGTGCTTGTCGCCGCTAGGCGGGCGCCTTGCGCTTTTCTTAATATCTTCTGTCTGGATGATTTGACCTGGATGGATTGGTTTTTGCCTGAAGTGGGAATCGGTATTTTTCCAACCGGTCAATTTGAGTAATTTGCGAATCATGGACTGTAATTTGCACATTTCCATACTCCAACCCTTCTAATAGACGGCTGATTTTTTCAATGGCTTGCTTATCAAGACGTCCTTTTACCGACAATAAAATCTCCTCCTTCTAATTTCGTTATTCGGTTTTGCAATAGATCATCCAGCGTCGTCCGCTCAAGAACAAAAGCAATGGTATCTCTTACCAATGACCATAATGGTTTTAATTGACATCCCTCCTCTAAAGGACACGGTTCATACTGGGTAATCGAAGCGCATGCCATCGGCGACAGCGGCCCTTCTAAATCGCGAATTACGGCACCAATATTGATTTCCTCTGCTTCCCTTTGCAGCATATAACCTCCCTTTGCTCCTCGCTTGCTTGTTACGTAGCCCAGTTTTTTTAACTGAAGCAGCAGTTGTTCCAGATAATGGACAGTGACCAATGTTTTATCCGAAATTTCCTGAATCCCCAGCACTTTTCCTTGATGGGTCCCTAGTAAGAGCAATGCGCGTAAGGCATATTCACCTTTACTTGATACCTTCATCATCATCCCCCTCTTCGTAATGTTGAGTCATTCAGTCAACATTATGTGCTAAAAAAAGCCAATTCATCTGGGACAAATCTTCAATCAAGGCTGTAACTTGGTAATAAATATATGCAGTAAAATGATAAAAGGGCACTTATCCCATAAACTAAGATAAGTGCCCTTCAGTTTGTCTGATCGGCCACAACAGCTCTGCTTGTATTAAATCCAATTATTTTGATAGGATTACTTTTAACCATCATAATATGCATTTTTTGAAAAATCAATCACTTTTTAAAATAAAATTGGATAATCCTCTGGGCAATAGCTTTAGGTCCTTGTTCATCACATGTTTGACTAAGTGCCCATCGTCCCATTTATGCTATACTAACATGGGGTTAATAGGTTAATGAATGGAGGATGATTATGGAACACATACTGCCAAGCTATTTATCGAGAAGAGATGGAGATTTATGGTTGACGGAAGATGAGCATGACCATTTAAAGGTAAGTTACCGGATCAAAGAGATTGTGTTTGAACAAAAATCACCGTTTCAGGATGTCATGATTTTAGATTCCTATAGTTTCGGAAGGATGCTGGTCCTAGATGGCATTGTCCAGACGACTTCGATGGATGGGCATATTTATAATGAAATGATTTCGCATGTCCCCATGTCCATTCACCCTCATGTAAAAAAAGTTTTAATCATTGGCGGCGGCGATTGCGGTGCTGCGAAGGAAATATGTAAGTATGCTGGGGTTGAACAAATCGATATGGTAGAAATTGACGAGCTGGTTGTAAAAGCCTGCAGAGAGCATTTACCTAAAGTGTCGGGGCGATTATCAGACTCGCGTGTTCAATTTATTTTTGATGATGGGGTAAAGTTTGCTAAAGGTAAAAAAAATGAGTATGACCTGATTATCGTCGATTCATCAGACCCAATCGGTCCAGCACAAGTACTGTTTGAAAAAAGCTTCTATCAAAGCCTTCATACTGCCTTAAAAGAGGACGGATTGATGGTTTGTCAAAGCCAATCGCCGATTTTTCATTTAGATGTCATGAAACAGACGTACACACGGATATCTAATCTTTTTAAAGAGGCGAAAATGTATACAGCGGTTGTTCCTACCTATCCTGGCGGGTTATGGAGCTTTACAATCGGGTCAAAACATTATAGCAGCCCCAATCCTTCTAAGGTCAGGGATAAAGATACACACTACGTGAACGAACAAATCATTCAAAGCTGTTTTGCACTACCTCAATTTCTGGTTTAGGGGCAAGGGGATATGCCTGTCTATGGAAAGGTGGAGAATACGGTGTCATATAAAATTTTATTAGTGGAAGATGACGTGGCAATCAGTGAGATGGTGAGCGGGCAATTTACAAAAGAAGGTTTCGAGGTGGTGCCGGCATTTGATGGGGAGGAAGCACGTGAGCTGTTTGCGAACGATATGTTTGATTTAATTCTCCTTGACCTCATGCTGCCGAAGCTGGATGGGATGGAATTTTTAAAAATAATTCGTGAGAAAAGCATGATCCCCGTCCTGATTATGTCGGCAAAGGACGGCGACTTGGACAAAGCATTAGGGCTGGGCTTCGGGGCAGATGATTATATCGCTAAGCCATTTTCGATGATTGAGCTGACGGCAAGGGTGAAAGCGGCCATTAGAAGGGCAACCTATTATTCACGGCCGGAGGAGAAGAAGGTCTTGACTGTGGGAAATCTCACTCTTGATTTAGACAAGTTTTCCGTCCAAAAGGCTGGAAAAGAGATCAAGCTGACCGCAAAGGAGTTTCATCTATTAAAACTATTTATCTCCAATCCCAGCCGGGTCTACACGAAGGCGCAAATATATCGTCTAATATGGGAAGACGAGTATTTCGGTGATGAAAATGTGATTAATGTTCATATGAGAAGATTGAGAGAAAAAATTGAAGATGACCCCTCCAAACCGCAATACATCAAGACGTTATGGGGTATTGGATACAAGCTTGGGGAGTTTTAACCATGGTCATTTTTTTAACGATCGTTATCATTGTTCTATTGGTTCTTCATTTTTTCCAATATCAATCGAAAAACAACCATAAAGAAAATTTCACTTACATCCATAAAAAGCTGAAACAAATAGTGGATGATAAAACGGGTGAACAGCTGTTAGTACATACGGATGATAAGGAGTTAAAACAATTATTAATCGAGATCAACCGGCTTTTAGCACATAATCAAAAAATGATGGCAAGCTACAACAAAACGGAGCTGTCGATGCGAAAAATGCTTTCCAATATCTCGCATGATTTAAAAACGCCGCTGACGGTGGTGCTCGGGTATACGGAAATGATCCTGAATGACCCGAATCGAAATCGCGAGGAAACCGAGGAACTTCTGGAAAAAGTACATAATAAAACCGTTGAAGTGTTAGACTTAATCAACAAATTCTTTGATTTAGCTAAGCTAGAGTCCGGTGACAAAAACATTCCTCTCACAAGGGTGAATATGAATGATGTATGCCAGAAAAATATTCTACATTTTTACCAGGTTTTGACGACCAGAGGCTTTGAGGTCGTGATTGAGCTGCCGGAAACGATTCTGTATGCTCATGGAAATGAGGAAGCACTTGACCGGGTCTTAATGAATTTGCTTTCCAACGCCATACAATATGGCGGTGCGGGCAAAGTGCTAGGTCTAACGCTTAGAAATGATGAACAATTTATTTATGTTGATGTGTGGGATAAAGGCAAGGGGATTCATGAGCCCCATCAGGATTTGGTTTTTGAACGTATGTATACCTTGGAGGATTCACGAAACAAATCCTATCAGGGCAGCGGGCTCGGCCTGACTATTACCAAACGGCTGGTGGAAAAAATGGGCGGGCAAATTTTTCTAAATAGCAAGCCATTTGAAAAAACAACCTTTACCGTACAATTAAAACGAATGACCTATTAAAACAACGAAGGGTGCCTCCTATCTAGGTAGCTCTTTTTTTCACTTAAGAATTTCGTAAGATTTGATTAATAAAAAAGAAAACTTCAGCGACTACAAGAAAGATAGTGAATGAAGGGGAGCTGAAAATGATGGGTTACATGATCAAAACAAACCAACTGACCAAGGCCTATAAGGGCAGGGAAGTGGTGTCGAATGTCAATTTGAATGTAAAAAAGGCAGAGTCCACGCTTTAAGTTTCCAATTCCTTTTT
>NZ_JADDIU010000023.1 GCF_016464375.1 Bacillus renqingensis | reverse complement strand
AGATTTTAAACTAAACACTAAATAGCGAGGAAGCGAAAAAAACTGTTACTCTTACAAGTATTCTAATGGTAGCTGGTACATACCTAGCCTTTGTCATTGGATCTGGCTTCGCATCTGGGCAGGAAATCCTGCAATACTTTACTGTCCATGGTTACGGAGCTTTTCTAGCAATTCTCGTTTATTTCGTTGCTGCAGTGCTTATGGATACAGAATTTATTAGAACAGGGCAAAGGGAACAGTTTGAAAAAAATAATGGTATATACAAATACTATTGCGGTAAATATTTAGGCTCATTTTACGATTATTTTACGAATTTATTTCTCTATATGTCTTTTATCGTCATGTTATCCGGTTCAGGTGCAACCTTGCAACAACATTATGGATTACCTACTTACATTGGGATCATTCTAACGGCAATAATCGTTGGATTAACAGTAACATTAGGAATGGGAAGAATTGCAAGAATTTTGAGTAAAATTGGACCCCTTTTAATTATTTTTACCATTATTATTTGTATAATAAATATCTTCATAGGACCTTTGAGCATCGAAGCTGGAGTCGCTGCCATTTCGAATCTGGATATTACTTCTGCTAGCTCTACATGGTATTTATCAGTATTTAACTATCTAGGATTTTCAATTTTGTGGGCAGCTCCTTTCTTATCGACCTTCGGTAAAACTTTAAATAGCCAGAAACAAGCTGTTGTTGGCCAAATGGTAGGAGAACTGTTATTTTCATTAACCTGTTTAATCGTAGTTCTTGCCATGTTGACTAACATAACATTAATGGATGGAACTCAAATTCCTACCCTTGCTCTTGGTGGTAATATCAGCCCTATATTCGGCAGTCTTTTTACAATCATTATCTTGCTCAGTATTTATTCAACTGCAGTACCTTTGTTGTATCTACCTACCACTAGATTTATAGATGAAAAAACTAGAAAAGGCAAAATTATTATGATTGCTATGTCTCTTATTGGCGTTGTAATTGCTTTAACTTTGCCTTTCAATGAATTAATGAATTATATCTATGTTGTCAATGGGTATGTTGGAGTCCCTTTCTTAGTTTTTGTTTTCATTAAGGTAATAAGGAGATCCATGGCCAAGACTCCCCAATTAAAGGAAATTAAGCAGCATACTTATAGCGAAATTAACGAGGGGAATCACAATACCCCTCTCTGAAAACAGAATACTTGGGCAATCGCCAATAGAATATCTTCAAACAACTTTTTGATAGAAGTTTCCGTACAATTTTGAAAGGGGGTGTTGCCTCCAGTTGGCTTGGTTAAGGTGGAAAAAAATGAACAGCGGTTACGGATTATAAACTCATAAACTTATAAATTATATTTCAGGAGGTTATATCATGAGAGTAGTAGTTGTTGGAGCAGGGTTACAGGGGATTGCAACAGCAATGGATTTGGCTTGGAATAAAAATATGACGGAAATATTACTTGCAGACTATGAATATGAAAGGGCAAAACGTGTTGCAGACCTTTGCAATCAGAGATATGGGAACAAGGTTAAAGCGGTGCAATGTGATGTTTCTCAGTTTGACAAATTGGTTGATTTAATTTCCGGATATAATCTGGTAATCAATGTGGTTAATTATTATTTCAATGTACAGGTTATGAAAGCATGTTTAAAAGCAAAGATAAATTATATGGATCTCGGTGGTTTGTATGTCGAATCCATTAAGCAGTTGAAATTACATGATGACTTTGTGAAGGAAGGATTGTTGGCGATTACAGGGATTGGCGGCTGCGCTGGTGTCACAAATGTTTGTGCGGCATGGGCAGTCAATCGGTTAGATACCGTTGAAGACATTCATTTCTATTGCGGCTCTAATGACTGGTCAAACTCCTCTAAACCATTTGAAGTTAGTTACGCAATCGAAACCATTATGGATGAATTAAGGATGAAGCCAATTCAATTTATTGATGGTGAATTTAAAGAATTAGAGAAATCAGAAGGTAAGTTGGTGCATTATTCAGAACCAGTTGGTCCACAAATGTCCTACATGATTACCCACTCGGAGTTAGGGACTGTTCCTTTGAGCTTTAAAGACAGGGGGCTTAGAAACTGTACTTTTAGTATTGGATTTCCTGAAGAAATGAGAGCTAAGCTGGAATTTCTTCATAGTATTGGGTTTAGCAGCAAGGATTTAGTTATTGTAGACGGTGCAGAGGTAAAACCTGTCCGTGTATTGAAAAAATTATTGGATATGATGCCGGATGATCCAAATGCCGATATTAATGACTGTGACGTTATAAAGACGGTTGTGATAGGCTATAAAGACGACCAAAAAGTAGAATATACTCTTGAAGCAGTTTGCCGTCCAGTCAAGGCATGGCCAGAACTTATGGGGGCACAGGTATATATCGGGGGTGCTTCCGCGTGGACTGCGGAGTTGTTAAGAAGAGGTCAGATAACAGCAAAGGGAGTTCATGGACCAGAAATGGTAATACCTCCAGAAGAATTCTTTAAGGAAGCTGCTAAAAGGGAAATTTATATAACGGCTAATAAGAAGTTTTTGATAGGTTCAAATGATTGGGAAGCTATGGAAAGAAAAAAGAAAATTAATCAATGGAATGATTAAGGAAGGGTCTTAATAGGATGATGTTGCTGTTTAAAAATAGCTGAACCCGATTCAGAGGGATGTCTTCATATTGGGCCAATACCGAGCGGGGAGAACGATTACTGATTTGGTTAAGGAGTAGCAGTTTAGTAATGGATCCTTATTATTAAACCGAAGTTTTTATGGTAAAATCTCAAGTTTGACAGTAAAAACCGCAGGAAACCCCGTTATTACGGCATTTTCTGCGGTTTTTTTAGTGCCAAAAAGTGCGTACTTTTTTTATTTTTTAGTCTGCTTTAAAATTTTTTTCATTCTTTTTTGATCAATGATTTCTGTATCTGTCCTAAAACCAAATACCTCATGAAGTCGATCGGTTAAATCTGTACGTGTGTATGTAGGAATATAGCCTTCTCCTGCGTATTCAAGGACATTCATTTCTTTTAAGGTTTGAATGATGGATGGACAGCTAAAGGCTTCATCCAGCTTTTTCTCTAGGATACGATACACCAACAAAGAGAGAAAGCAAGTTAAAAAGTGTGCTTTGATACGCTGATCTTTTCGAACGAATACGGGCCTTGAACGCATTTCATTTTTTAAAATGCGGAACGTTTCTTCAATTTCCCATCGACGTTGATGAATCTGGACTACTTCCTCTATTGAGCCCTCTAAATTTGTACACACGCCATAAAATCCATCATATTTAGCTTCTTCTTGGATTAAACTCTGATTCAGTGTATGACTCACCTTATCTGCCACTTCTCCATCAGGAGTTACGTGTATGGAATCGATGAAACGTGCTGGATCATTCGTTCTTTTTTTTCCTAATTGAGTGGGTTTATCCATTTTTTTGAGTGCACGTTCAATCTGTTTTTCCCGAATAGATTGGTGGTACCGTTTATATTTTGAGGAAAATGTGACGACTAAGCGTTGTTCTAAACCCTTTTCATGAATCCAACGTTCTTTATAATAGGTGTGCTGATCCTTCTCCATATCTAAGTCAAGTAAGTTGATGGTTTTCTTTTTACCTCCTGTAGGATTGGTTGATGTCCAGCCTGTTGGATCTAAGGCCCATTCTTTCAAATGTTTTTTGAGTTTTTTGATGGATTGGGTTGTAACATATGCGCGATTCCCCATGGAATTATACAGTCGGTTTTCATGAGAAGAAAGCCCAGCATCT
Organism: Bacillus renqingensis; assembly: GCF_016464375.1. Taxonomy (GTDB): domain Bacteria; phylum Bacillota; class Bacilli; order Bacillales; family Cytobacillaceae; genus Neobacillus; species Neobacillus renqingensis. Next base: position 19,023 of record NZ_JADDIU010000023.1, on the reverse strand, counting down.
GTACAGACAACAAATTGAGAGAGTTTAAAATCTTTCAGAATTCTTTTTTCTAATGGTTTCAATGTTGGCTGTTCGTTCTGATTGCCAGGGTTGATCACAAAGGCAAGAGGTAAACCGCTACCATCCATAAATAAACCCATTTGAACAATGGGATTCGGCCGATTTTCCTTCGACACACCGTATTGCTTGAGTCCATCGCTTTCTTCTATTTCAAAATAAAAATTTGTGCAGTCATAATACAAAATTGATGTGTTTCGGTCGATAAGACTTTGACTATTCTTGTAGACAGACGTTTCAACCATTTTAGATTCATCTGCAAGTACATCTAAAGCACGATAAATGTGCTGAGACTCTACCGAGTGTGTTTCGAGTAGTTCATTGGCGCGTTCAAAAGTTCCCTTTTTTGAAGTAGGATGTAAAACCCTCATATAGATTAAACGGGAGAGAATCGCATTTAGGTCAAAGGAAAAATTATATTTTTCCGAAATAGATTGACAAATCCGATTTAACTTCAATTGATGATAAATGGATTGTAAGAAGAGATAGCCTATGTTAAAGGAGCGTTGTGTTTCTTTTGGAATCAGTTTGTTTGGATTGTAAGCCGCCATAATTTTTGCGCTTTCCGTTTTATCTTCTTCCGTTCGTTTCTTTGCATAACTTTTAGCCCATTCTAATGGATCCTGGTCAGGATATTTTCGTTGAATCTCATCGCGATTCCCCAACGCCTCTACCACTTTGGTCGTTCGTTTTCCATTTTTATAAATATCTTTAATCAAAAAATAGGACTCAGAATTCTTGGAACGGCTGATTTTTATTCGCATAATTGGTATCCTCCCAAAGTGGCAATGATACTCTTATTATATCATGTTACGAAATGTTACGAAATATTAAATTTTAAATTTGACAAAAAAATAAAGCCGTATCAAGGCTTCTACGCATTTTTTTGATTATTAACTGTCAAACTCCCGTACCGAGCGGGGAGAACGATTACTGATTTGGTTAAGGAGTAGCAGTTTAGTAATGGATCCTTATTATTAAACCGAAGTTTTTATGGTAAAATTATTAATATTATAAAATGGAAGAATGCAACTTCAATAAGAAACGTTGTTTTCTTCCATTTTTTCTTTAGATGTAGTTTCCTTCTTTCAATTCTTTATAATTCACTGCTTTCTACGATGATCCATTCTTTAGTTGTTCATGGTAATTCCCTCCCTTAAACTATAAAATAACTGAAAACTCCTTTACTACATCAGAATCAATTCCCCCCAGCCAGGTCCCTCAAGAAGTATGAAGTATCCATTTTTATAAACAATATCATTAATTAAAATAGCTTTTTTTACAAATTGAGGACCTACAAGCTCTGTTGCTAAAGATGTTCCCGTTAAGCTAGCTGCAAAACGGGCATTAGCAATTGTTCCAAAGATTACCCTTCCATATCTTTTAAACCAATATATTTTTACAGACTGTCAAGAGAAAACCCCATTGTTACATCCAATGTAAGAAGATAAGGCCAAGCCTATAAAAAAAGCGTGTAATCAAAACAAATCATAGTTAGTTTGTTAATGATTACACGCTTAATTATTTAATAGAAAGTATTTGTATTTAATCAAATTCAGATCTATAATTCCCCATCTTTATTAGGGCTTGATTGAAACGGAGTCTAATTTTTCTTTCATACAAATAAAATCATAGACCTCCTTTGGATGATGACTGTTCTCTAAAACTTTATAAAAATCATCGTTTTCTAAGCATCTTAATAATTGCGATAATGCATTTAAATGTTTTTCTTGGTCGACTGCTGCAAGGCAAAAAATATATTTCACCGGTTTACTGGCCGCACTGTCAAAAAACACAGGTTCACTAAGAACGGTTATCCCAATCGACAATTGGTTTACTCCGTCAATCGGACGGGCATGCGGCAGGGCCACATGCTTCATGATTACGATGTATGAACCATTTTTTTGGGCATTATCAATCATTTTCTTCACATATTGTTCGGTAATTCTCTTTTCTATTACCAATGGCTGGGCAGATATAAATATAGCTTCTTGCCAATCAGCTGCTGACTTTTTCAATTGAATAAGTCCAGGGGAAGTAATTTGACTTAAATTCGGACCCTGCTCATTTTCTATAGAAATATTTTCATTCACAACAAGATAATCATAAAGGTCCTTTTTTAACGAATCCTTATCTTTAATAACAGTATGTTTATTAACAATATTTGTTATTTCATCTACATTAGGTAACCTAAATACAGAGTTCCCTACTTCAGTATATACATCGCGGATTAAGTGATATTTTTCAGCTGAAGTCATTACAGGACTGACGATATAAACTGGTTTTTTTGTATAAAACAGCTGAATATTTGGAACGGTAGAAAAAACTACATCGTAGTGGTCTTCCATATTATCGATATCCTTTGTCTCGATTGGAAAAAGGAATTTGAATTCAGGAAAAATTGATTTTAACACAGTAAAAGTGATCGATGAGCTTCCTACCCCATTTGGGCAGACAATTAATGCTACTATTTGTTTTATTTTTGTTTCGTAAAAATTTGCCACAAGCGATGCAAAATGGATGGTTAAAAAAGCGACTTCCTCCTTAGGAACTTCCCTTCCCAATACAGTACCAATCGGTTTTAATGTTTCTGAGACTATAAAATATATATCCCTATATTCTTCTTTTATCTTTTCATAAAGAAGATTTACAATGGGTAATTTATAATATAAGCGATAGAAAACAGAACGAAAATGTTGATAAAGCTGTTTGGAAACCTCTTCAGGGTGTTCAAAATGGATACCTGAAAAAGATTCAAATCGAATTCGAATATGCTCCACAAGATTCATAATTATCTTATATTCTTCATCATCCTCGTCTACGTTACCTATTGATAATCCTAATATCAAACCACACAAATAGGAAATTTCTTCTTCCTGATAATAGTTATAATGTTCCAATAGTTCTTTCGCAAAAAGATATTCCCTTTTTGTTTTCAACGATGGGAGGTATTCGGATTTAACCGTATCGATACTTATTTTTTCAAACCTCCGTTTTAAGAAAAGAAAAGAATATATAAATTCCCTTAGTCTATTTTCAGCAAATGAAATATGATATTTGTTGATCAATTGTGAAACGATTGGTTTGGTAGACTCATAGTCCTCCATCTGATTCGTATGCAAAAAATGATCCAGCAAGTGAGCGTGATTATCCTCGTTTAATTCAAAAATAATCATTCTAATCATTAAATTTCGGATATCACGTTCGGTTCCATGCAAGTAGTACCCTTTTTTTCGATTATATTCAATAGATATCTTACTTTCATACAAATTGACTTTTAAATTTTTCAAATCGTTCATAACCGTTGTTTTACCAACTTTTAAGGAATCAATGAGATGATTCATGGATAGATATTCAGTATTCAGAAAGAGCAAAAAATAAATAGACTTCATTCTTTCTTCGCTACTTAAAACATACATCTTTCCCGAAATCCGTTCCGATATTTCCTTTAGTAAGATTTCTTTTGTTTTATCATCGATTGTTAGCTGGTCATGATTATTTAAAACAATCGGCTGGCAATCATTTAAACGGAGCCAACTATTAATTTTATTTAAACTATAATCAAATTGTCTTGGGGTTAACTGAATTTTTCTAAGAAGATCCTTCCTTTCAATGAAGGGTCGTTCTAATATTTTTTGAATTATTATATACGTCCTTTCATCTAGCATAAATCTCACTCCTTAAAAACTTCAGTTATAATCTCTCCTTACGATAATCTTTAACTATTTGAGATAGGATTTGGGCATTTTTTGCAATTTCCGTACTTGACCCTTTTGTCAATAACCCACCTACTCCTACACAGTCGACCCCATTTTCAAACCATTCTCTCATGTTATCGATTGTCACCCCGCCAGAAGCCATAATGGGCATATATGGAATGGGGGTTTTCAAGACTGATACTAACTTAGGACCGTAATGATTTGAGATTGGAAAAGCTTTAATAAAGGATGAACCTGCTTCCATGGCTTGAACCATCTCTGTAACAGTCGTGCAACCCGGTGCATACGGAATTTGATAGCGGTTACCAATTTTACATACATCTTCACTAAAATTTGGAGCAATAATAAATTTAGCACCTGCTAAAATTGCTAATCTAGCTGTCTCACTATCTAATATAGTACCGGCACCAACCAGCAATCGATCACCATATTTCTTATTTAACGCTTTAATAATCTCCGCTGCATTTGGCAATGTAAAGCTAATTTCCATTACATCTATCCCGCCTTCAAGGCAACCATCTGTAATCTCGTATGCTCGTTCTTCTGTTTCCACGCGAACGATAGCCATAATTCCGGTCGATTCAATTCTATTGAGGATAATATTTTTTAACATCCATCAAGAACTCCTATCTACGTCATTTCGCTAATTTACTGTACTTTTCCAAATAACTTTTTACGACTGATTCTATTTCATTTGTGACATCTTCTGTCGGCTCTAATTCTGGAAAACGGGCCGGACCAACTTGGATTCCTGCTAATTCCATTGCCTTCTTCAATACCGATGGAATTGACCCTAGCTTTAGTACTCTACGAAAGTCTTCAATGCTATTTTGAGCTTCTTCTGCTTCTTGTCTTTCATTCTTTAGCCAATGCTGATAGATTGAGACATCAATATTGGTTAACAAATTGGAAGTTGCAGCAATGGCACCTGTTGCACCCGCGTCCAGCGCCTTTAGGATAAGAGAATCTGAACCTGATAGGACACAAAATTCCTCTTCCTTTGTGGCCTCGATATATCCTTTGATATTCTCAATATTCCCACTGCTGTCTTTTACACCGATAATATTCTCCACTTTGGCTAATCTTTTCATTAAATCAACACTTAAATTAATCCCAGTATTTTTGGGAATGTTATAAACGATAATTGGAATTGATACAGATTCAGCAATGGTCACATAATGGTAATATAATTCTTCTTCTGTTAAGGAGACAAAAAATGGCGTAATAACCGATAAAGCGTCCGCTCCGATTTTTTCCATTTCTTTTGACATTTTGACTACCTCAGCCGTACTGTTCCCCCCTGTACCAACATAAACGGGTACACGTTTATTTACCTCATCAATGACAACTTTAGCGAAAGACAGTTTTTCCTCTTGGGTCATAACATGAAATTCTCCATTTGATCCCAAAATAAATAATCCGTTAACATTGGATTCAATTAATCGATTGACAAGATCTTTCGTCGCTTGTTCATTAACCTTTTGATTCTCATCAAAAGGCGTCACCATTGCTGTAATAATTCCTTCTATGTTCATTCCTATCACCTCATTAGTACTTTTTTTAAAATGGAATACTTAAAGATTCTGTTTAATGGAACGACCCAATGATCCGCCAGGATGCCATTTAACATACTGCTGTGGAGTGAGTCCATACTCCTCTTGCAATAAAATTGTAAGACATTGGAGAACAATAATTTCTACAATAATTGATGCTCTAGGAGGTTTATTTAATGAATCTCCTTCTTTTGAAACACTTGCAATTAAGGCGATGTCACTATTTTTTGCAATCCATGATTCCTTGTTGCCAGTAATCGAAATTATAATGGCTCCATTATTTTTCAATGTAATGATGGCATCAATTAATTCTCGTGTTTCACCGCTATTGGAAATGGCAATCACCACATCTCCTTCTACTACTTGCCCGGAAGATCCGTGGATTGCTTCTGTTCCATCAAGAAAATATGCTGGTGTCCCGGTAGAAGATAATAATGAGGCAAGGTATCCAGCCACATAGCTTGGTTTTCCAATACCACTTACATGCAAGCGGTTCCCTTTCTTTTTTGCAGAAAGAATACAGTTTTTCGCTTTATCTAAATCTGAAGCAGGTACATGGTCGATAAGCCCTGCAATTTCTTCTTTAATCGTATCAAGGTATTTAATTAATTCAGTCATTTTTCTTCTCCAAACATTTTCTATTTTTTTAAATTACCGATTTGGCTCCCCATCCAAAAGAATAGAGTCCTTTCTTACTTAAATGGGAAGCTACCATTCAATGCTTTAGAAAAATAACAATTACTAAATCAAACTTAGTGGAATATGTTTAAGATTTTGTTTAAAAGAATTCCGGTTACGTTATAATCAATATTAGGGAATGTAGATCCTTCAATACCCATTCCTCCAAATACTGGATAAAGGATAGTTGGTAAAAATGCTAACAATAAACCTGCTACAAAGGAACCAGCAATTGCTCCTCTCCAACCTCCTGTTGAGTTTCCGAAAACAGCAGCCGTTCCACCTGAGAAGAAGGCAATATGAGCGGCAGGAATAATAACAACTGGGAAATGGAACAAGAACATGATTCCTACACCAACTAGACCTGCTGCATAGGCACATAAAAAACCAACGATAACAGCTGTAGGTGCGTACGGAAAAACAGTTGGAACGTCTAATGCCGGACGTGAATTTGGAATAAATTTTTCTGAAATAGAAACGAACGCAGCTGTAATTTCAGCTAAGAACATCCGAACACCAGTCATTAAGATAGACATACCGGCTGTAAACATAAAAGCTTGGATTAATGGGAACACAAGCCAGTGAGTATTCCCCGCTAATTCTTGCGTGGTAGCACTTCCCGCTTTGAATGCAGAAACGTAGAATAGGATAAGCATGATGACAGCCATACCCATTAAAAAGTCTCTAAAAAATGATAACCAACCAGGAAATTTAATCTTTTCTGTACTTTGATCTTTATACTTTCTAAACAGTAACCCAATACAACCAGCTAGAGAATATCCAATCATATTGAAGTGTCCAATAGCTTGTGAATCGCCTCCAGTGATTCTTCTCATAAATGGTTGACACAATTGCGGAAGTGCAGCAGAGACGAATCCTAAAATAACTCCACCTAAAATAATTGAAACCGTATCCGAATAACCATATGATTTAATAATCAGTGATAGTACACAAGCAAAGAACAGACTATGTCCGCCAGTAAAGAAGATATTTTTCATTGGGGTAATTCTTGCAAATACTAAATTCATAACAAACCCCAAGATTAATGTACAGGAAACTACAAAGCCGTATTGTGATTGTGCTAATGCTGTGGCTGCCTCAGGTGAAGCAACTACTCCTGTAATATGAAAGCCCTTTTGAAACAAGACGTTGAAATTTTGTAGTGCACCCGTCATCGTGCTCGCACCGATACCAAAGATCAAGAAACCAATTAATGTTTTAAACGTCCCTGTCAATACTTCGTTCATTTGTTTTTTTTGGGCAACTAATCCGACAAAAGCAACCATTGCCAAGAGGATGGCAGGATTACTGAATAAACTAATAATAAATTTCAACATAACCCATTCTCCTTATAAAACTGTTTTTAGTTATTTAAGAATGCGCTTAACTTTTCATAAATTTCATTTTTATCGACAATATTTTTGATCCCAATAATATGCTGTTTTAGGCCTTTTCCTGATAATTCTTGGGCGACATCCACCAAAGTAATAACTAAATCCCCATCAAAACCAGGTATTCCATCTAAAGAGGAATGCTCTACTTGAATAGGAAACTTATGTTCTTTTACAACTTCGTTTACTTTGATTTTTAACATTAAACTTGAACCGACACCTGCACGACATGCTACTAATGCTTTATGCATACTAACCACTCCTTATTGTTCGATTGTTTTGATATAATCCGTTATTTCAGAAGGATTTTTAGCGTTATCTAATAACCTGAAGAAATCCTCATTTTCTAATAGCTGAACCAATTCTGTCATTACTTCTAGATGACTTGAGCTGTCTTTTGCGCTTAAACAAAATAAGTACTTAACAGGATCATTTGCCTCATTGCCAAATTCAATAGGAGTCTCTAAAGTTGTTATACCTATTGCAGAATCTAATGCACCGAATTCTGAAGGAGCATGTGGTAAGGCAACATGTTTTGTGATTACAATATAAGGTCCCGTGGTATGGGCTATTTCAATAATCTTGTTAACATACTCCGGCGTCACTTTCTTATGAGTAACCAATGGACATGTTCCTCTTCGAATTGCATCTTCCCAATTTTTTGCTCTTACATTTAATTGAATGAGCTCTTTTCCAATTATGTCACTAAGCAATTCATTTACCTCCTACAACAAACCTTGACCATTCAACTGGTCAATTAAATACGAATCCAATAAATTGAAAAAATATAATAGTATGAAAAGATTGGCTCACTACCAAACTTTAAGTGTAGTGTTTTAGTCCTCCTTTTTAACCTTTCTTTACTGTACAGTAAGTGCTTACAATTTAATATTAAGATTAAGCGTTTTTACTTTCAATCTCCATTGGGTTCTTATTTTGTTCGTGCTATGCACAAATACTGAACTATTGAATTTGCTCTAAAATAAAATCCTTAACGGGACCAGCTTACTAGGAAGTACAATAACCGTCCTCATACTTTCACCAAGAAAATTTTATCCCGGAAAAATAGTATGATTCCTCCACTTTTTGGATGGAATAAAACACTTATGCGTTCCACTTTCGTACTTTTTATATGGTAGTTTTTCATTAGAGGCATTACAATGGAAGGTGACTCGGGGTTTATTGTAAAGCTTCAGCTTAATCGAGAAAAAAATATATTCATGAGAGAATGTCCTGTATAGAGATGTTCGTCCCGGTACACTGAATGAATTAGCTATTCAAAAAGAGACAAAATATTCACTTTGCTCATATTGAAAGGATCCACTAAATCCATTGAGGTAGAGAATATTCGTGAAATTATGGATTTTGTAGATACGGATGACTAGAGTTTGCAGTCTATTAGAACTATTAATAGCTTCTAAGACATTTCTTCTTTGAAAAATTAATTGTTCATATTAACTACTCATTTTAAAACACCCTCAGAAAACACTCAAATAGATGAATAATGGTAAACAGACCTTACGAGTAGCTATGATGACAAACCGTTGCATTAAAACAATAAAAGCCTACTCATTAACGAGTGGGCTTATTTTACGCTATCTAACCTAGTTGCTAAAAATTCTTATTTAGGGTAACGCCAACAAAATTGTCTTAGTGTTTAAAGTACAGTTTGTTGGCTGTCCCCGGGGAATGACTCCCATAATTCATTTTTCTATGACTTTTGAATAGCGCATTCCAATACGTTTTGAACTTAAACAAACTATTGAACGTCTAAAGAATATCTCCGTTGCTTGCAATCACACGTTTATACCATTCAAAGGATTTTTTCTTAGTTCGTTTCCCAGTACCATTTCCATTATCGTCCAGGTCGACATAGATAATTCCGTAACGTTTTGACATTTGACCAGTACCGTTACTTACAATATCGATCGGTCCCCACATTGTATAGCCCTTTAAGTCTACTCCGTCAGCAATGGCTTCTTTCATTGCCTTGATATGACCGGCTAGGTAATCAATACGATAATCATCATTAATTGACCCATCTTCTTCGACTTTATCTTTTGCACCCAAACCATTCTCAACAACGAAGAGTGGTAACTGATAGCGATCGTAAAGTTCATTTAATGCAAGCCTTAATCCATCTGGGTCAATTGTCCAACCCCAATCTGTCTTTGGTAAATATGGGTTAACCAGGCCTTCAAGAGAGTCTGTTGTTTTTTCAGCTGGTTCTTCATAGTCCGCAGATACCACTCTAGAACGGTAGTAGCTGAATGTTAGAAAGTCAACAGTATGTTGTCTAATGATTTCCTCATCCCCTGTTTTCATTTTTACATGTATATTGTTTTCTTCAAAATATCTCCAGATATAAGAAGGATAATATCCCCTAGCCTGCACGTCAGAGAAAAAATATTCTTTTCTCTTACTTGCTTCAGCCGCTTTTACATCTTCGACTTTACAAGTATATGGATAAACGGTTTTATATGCTATCATTGCACCGACCTTAGCATCTGGATCGACCTCGTGAATTATCTTAGTAGCCAATGAACTTGCAACAAATTGATGATGTGCTGCTTGATACATTCTCTGTTGTAAATTATCACTATTTGGATCAATGCAGGCTGCATCCCAACAAATTGGTACAACTGATGCATTCCCTATCTCGTTAAATGTGAGCCAAAACTTTACCAGCCCTTTGTATCTAGTAACTATTGTTTTAACAAATTTGAGGTAGAAATCAATAAATTTTCTATTATCCCAACCCCCATATTTATCAACAAGTGCTAGCGGTGTTTCATAATGCGAGATTGTAATCATCATTGTAATACCTTTTCTTTGGGCTTCTTTAAATAGATCTTCGTAATATTTTAATCCTGCTTCATTTGGATTATCCTCTTCTCCGGTAGGATAAATCCTTGTCCAGTTGATCGAAGTCCTGAAAATGTTAAAGTTTGCTTCTTGGAATAGTTTCAGATCTTCTTTATAGCGATGATAAAAATCAATAGCCTTGTGTGTTGGGTAATAATCAGCATCTCTTCTAAGACCACCGAAGAAACCCCTTGATTTAATGTCCGCAGTAGAAGGTAGCTTACCGTCCTCTAGATAAGCACCTTCTGCTTGATTTGCGGCAATAGCGCCCCCCCAATAAAATCCCTTTGGAAATTCATGTCTTACTTTGTGACTCTTTCCCATTTTTATTCCTCCTTAAAATTGGTAAAGTATCTTAACTTTCGATGGTTGCAACAACAGTTTTACCTTTAGAAACATTACCTTGGGTCTGATACGATAGTTTATAGCCCTTATCGTCAATAACAATCATCATTGTTGTTAAATCAAATCCGTTTTTTTCTATAAAATGACGATCTACTTTAATAATTGGTTTTCCTTTTTTTACTTGGGAATTTTCGTTTATCAGTTTTTTGAAACCTTTACCATTTAGTTTGACTGTATCAACGCCAATGTGAACTAGAATTTCAATTCCGTTAGCTACTGTCATGCTAAATGCATGTAATGACGGGAAAATCGAAGTAACAACTCCATCTGTGGGTGAAACAATCGTATTATTTGAAATTCTGATGGCGATACCATTCCCCATCACCTGATTAGAAAAAACATCATCCGGAACCTCTTTAAGTGGAATCAGTTTTCCATCTGCAATAGCAACTAAATTATTTGTAGATACTGCATCGTGGCTTACCTTTTTTAACAAATGTAACACTTATCTCATCACCTCCACACCACCAACTGGGACTTCATTTTGTTCACTTGTACTGGTAGCTGGGGCATCATCAAATCCCAATAGCATAGTTATAGCACCTGCTAAAACTATCGTCAGAGCAACTGCAACTACTATAGCTAGGATTGTACTTTCAAATATAGGAATTGCAAGAATACTTGAATATCCCATTTCAAATGCTTTTGCCCCTAAAAACCCGGCAACACAGCCTCCAATGCCACCACTAATTACTACTGCAATTAAAGGCTTCTTAAGTCTTAAGTTAATTCCATAAATAGCGGGCTCGGTTACACCAGATACAATACATCCAACTGCACAGCTGATAGCATCAGTTCTTAGCTTTTTGTCCTTTGTCTTCAAAGCCACGCCAAGACATGCTCCCCCTTCTGCCATGTTATGCAAAAGGAATGCCGGACGAAATAACGCATCAAATCCCGATGTTACGATATTTTGTACCATAAATGGTCCAAACATCATATTCATACCGCTCATAATAATAAAGGGAATAACTGCTGCCAAAAGACCTACGGTTAAACCACCCGTTACACTATAGATCCACACAAATGCGTGAACAACCCATTCACCGACTATAGCTCCGATTGGTGCAAGGAATACAACGACAATTGGCATAGCTGCCCCTAAAGTAAACATTGGTGCGAAAACTGATCTGAGCACCCCAGGTATCACCTTATAGAAAAACTTTTCTAGTTTTGAAACCAAATATGTTGATAACAACGCAGGAAGCAGTGTTTGCGAATAATTAGTTAATACTACCGGTAAACCGAGTACCGACATCTTTGTATCCCCTCCAACCAATGATACAAAGTCTGGGTAAAGAAGCATTGAAGCTACTGTAATAGCAAATACTGGATTCGATTTTAATTGTTTAGCAGCGCCATAAGCAATTAAAATGGGCATGAAGTAAAATGCTGACTGAGCTAAGAAATTAAACATCATATATGTTGGACTTTTTGCGGCTGATGGCCATATTGATGAAACAATGGTCATAAGAACCCTTATCATGCCTGCCCCGTATATAACGGTGATGAAAGGTGTTACAGATCCGATGATATAAGCCAAGATATTTTTAAATATCTCTTTTACACCCATTTTCCCTTTAGTATTTTTTAAATCTTCAGGATATCCATCTTCGGCTTCACCAGTTTTAATATTGTAATCCTTTGCAATTTTATCAAAAACAGTGAAAACATTTTTTCCAAGAATAACTTGGTATTGTTTCATTCCATATGTTACACCTAAGACGCCTGGTACTTTTTTAAGGGATTCGGTATCAGCCTTGTCCTTATCCACTAAATAGAACCGAAGACGTGTTACACAGTGAGTAACAGATGAAATATTATCTAAACCGCCGACCTTTTCAATAATCGTTGAAGTAAGTTGATCAAAATCAATTGTCATGTTAATCCCTCTTTTTTATTGGTATAGAGTTCAAATCTTTACAAAATGATTTACGACAATAAATTGTGTTTAACTAGTCTAATGATGTGGATTTTTAAATAAAGCTTCTCATCACCTGTTAGTTGATAATTATGTTTCTCCGAGGTGTATTTATTGATTTTGACAATACTTTCATCTATATCTGCATATTTTTGTTCATTCAACTGTAGGAAGGTAAAGCTACTATAATTGGAGCTATTTTTATTATCTTCTAGATAGATCTTCTTCATAAAAAACTGTAAATGAATGATAAATCGTGAATAATCTAATGAGTTTTCGTCAAAGGATATGTTGAGAGAGTGTTCGATGATTTCAACAATATCATTAACTCCTTGGATAATATTTAATGTATCTTCTGTAGTACCATTGCTCATTGCGTCAATAATATGGAATGCGATCGAAGCCGCTTCGTCATTATTCATATTCAAGTGATAAAAATCATTAATCATTTTAACCGCGTGGACACCAACATTATAGACATCCGAGTAGAATCTTTTAATATCCTCCGTAAAGATGTTTGAAAGGTCCATGCCTTCTTTGAATCTACGAATTGAAAAATTAATGTGGTCCGCTAGATTAAATATTAAATTTTGGTTCAAAGTTACATTTAAGGTTTTTTCAGCATATTCGATTATTTTTTCTGTTAGAGTTATACACTCAAACGGAATTTCTTCTAATAGTGGTATTATCTTCTCACGATAACTATTATTCATTGGAACATAGATTTTAATTACGTCTTCTTCGCCAAGCCTATCATTGGAATGATATTTAAATCCTATCCCTTTCCCTATGGCAATCGCTTCTCTTTTATTTTCATCAGTTATTATGACAGCATTATTATTCAAAATTTGTTTGATTTTCATTTTTGATCTTCTCACCATATTGATATACCTCCTTCGTATTTAGATATAATAGAAAGTAAAGGCCTATATCCTATATATCAATAACCAAGAATCAGATACCTTTAAATATTGATATTTGAATAGTGATTTCAATAAACAATCGATAAAAATTAAATTGAAATGCAAAAAGGCAAAACCAATCCTACAGTATAGCGTGTAGAAATGGTTTTGCCTGAATTAACTAACTATTCAGTAACAAGCCAATTTATATTTAAATGTAACCCTTTACATTTCTATTGTGTTGTTAATATAACACGATAAATGAATAATGTCAATAAGCTAATTGCCCCCTAATTTTGCAGTACCTATTATAACCATATAACTTTATATAATGGAAGAATGCAACTTCTATAAGAAACGTTCTTTTCCTCCATTTTTTATTTAAAATTAATTTAACAGTTGGGGTCTAAAGAACTAGGCTACTTATTTAAATATTAGCTTAGTAACTTCTGATGAGGGTGTCTAATCAAGAATACTTCAATTTGATCCGAAGTAATTCTATAAAAAACTTTATATGGATCTGACTTTCCGACAGAAATTAAAACCATTCTCAGATCAACAGGCATCTGTTGTAGTAGAACCTGACGTCCGGGAATATAAATAGAAAAGTCCTGTTGTTCAAAATAAGTTTGTACTGTATCTTTTAAATAATCCGCAATTGGTGGTAATTCAATGCTATTTCTCCATCGGTCTAACTCTAATAAGGAAGAAATGGCTGATTTTCTCCATACTATTTTCATTAGCTAATTCTCTAAAATTTCTTTTATTTCTTGTTCTGATAATATTGGATTATTTTTATTGAGGGCTGCCATTAATTGTTTTTCTTCTTCCGGATCGGTCACCTCATAACAATCATCATTCGTTACTTCTTCTACTTCTAACAATAAAAACCTTCTTTTACCCACTTGGATGTATGAATGACCGGATTGAATTGCCTTTTTTATCTCATCATCTTCAATTCTTATAGGATCCATTTCATCACCATCTTTCACGTATTTAAACTTTATTATAGATGATTTTTAGTATTTAGAGAAGAAGGAATCCCATAATAGTATCAGTTGTATCGGTTTTAATTTAAGAGGGGCAATGGAAACGGCTCAATGGCTCCTTGGCAATAAACATCGCGCCTGTTAAATCCCATACATTACCATCTCCTATAAAAATAAAAACCCATCAACCTATTGGAGTTAAAGAAAGCTCTCTTCGCAAATGCAACGAAAGCCTTCTTTCTCCTTTTTACACCAATTCCTTTTTCGCTTTAAGAGATTGGAAGGTTTCAACAACATTTTCAACAGTAAATCCGTTGACGCGGATTAATTCATCCGCATTTGCACTCGCTCCAAAATGGTCGATCCCGATACTTGCTCCATTAAGCCCCACGTAACGTCCCCAGCATAATGTTGAGCCCATTTCAACGGAGACTCTTTTGGTTACATCGTGTGGTAAAACGGAATCTTTATATTCGTCCGATTGTTGTTCAAATAGTTCCATACTTGGCATTGAAACGACAGAGACATCTATGTTTGATTTGGCTAAAATCTTTTGGGCTTCCATTACAAGAGGAACTTCGGAACCGGAAGCAATCAGTGTTCCTTCGGGTTTATCCCCTTGCTGCTTGGAAAGTACGTAAGCACCGCGGACTACACCAACATGCGCCAGCTCGTTTGTCCCCGGCAGAACAGGTAAATCTTGCCGTGATAAAGCAAAAAGTGTCGGATGGTCCTTGCTTTGAATCGCAAGTTTCCATGATGCTAATGCCTCATTCGGATCACAAGGTCTAAATAAGACTACTCCGGGCATGGCTCTGAAGCTGGTTAGATGTTCGATTGGCTGATGTGTCGGTCCGTCCGGTCCCAGTGCGATTGAATCATGTGTAAAAATATACGTAACAGGGAGTCCTTGCAGGGCAGATAAACGAATGGCATTACGCATATAATCAGAGAAAACTAGGAATGTACTGGCATAGACCTTGCTGCCGCCATGCAGCGCAATCCCGTTTACAGCGGCAGCTTCCGCAAACTCACGAACACCAAACCAGATATTGCGTCCTTCTGGTGTTTCCGGCAGGAAGATTTCTTCCTCTTTTACATCTGTCCGATTTGAACCAAACAAATCCGCAGACCCACCCCAAAAATACGGGATATTCTTTGAAAGCTGCTGAATGATTTTATAGCTTGTCATCCTACCGGCTTCAGCATCACCTAAATGATAAGCAGGAAGATCTCGATCCCAATCCTTCGGCAATTCGCCATCAACAGCTGTTTCGAATTCCTCCGCTAATTCCGGGTACATTTCCTTATAGGCTTTGAATAATTGAATCCAATCCTCTTGTGCCTTATCTCCTTTTTCAGCTGTTTCCCTGAAACGATCGTATACTTCCTGTGGAACAGTAAATTCCGGATGTTCCCAGCCATATCTCTTCTTTGCAGATAATGCCCCTTCTTTGCCAAGGATATTACCATGTACAAGATTTGTGCCTTCATTTGGTGCTCCAAAGCCTATAATGGTTTTGATTTCAATAATCGTTGGTTTTTCTGACTGTGCTTTTGCACGTGTAATGGCATTGTTAATTTCCTCTAAATCATTGCCATCTTTCACAAGCTCATAATTCCATCCGTACGCTTCAAACCGTTTCCTGGTATCATCGGAAACCGCATTGCTCGTCGGCCCGTCTAATGAAACATCATTTGAATCATAAAGGACAATTAACTTGTTCAATTTTTGATGTCCTGCAAGGCTTGCTGCTTCATGGGAAATACCTTCCATCAAATCCCCGTCACCTGAAAGAACAAATGTATAATGGTCGATAATGGGGAAATTCGGTTTATTATATCTGGCGGCCATATGCTTTTCAGCGATTGCCATGCCAAGTGCCATGCCAAGACCTTGGCCGAGCGGTCCGGTACTAGCATCTACCCCTTCTGTTACGCCATATTCCGGATGACCGGGTGTATTGCTCTTGTATGTTTTAAAGCGTTTTAAGTCTTCGATTGAAACTTTGGATCCCACTAGATGCAGCAAGCTGTATAGCAGTGCCGATCCATGGCCGGCTGACAGAATAAACCGGTCCCGATTGATCCAATGGGTATCTTTCGGGTTAAACTTCATTTGTTTAGCCCATAATACATAGCCCATTGGGGCCGCATCAAGCGGCAGCCCCGGATGCCCGGACTTGGCATTTTCAATCATATCAATACTTAATGCCCGAATGGTATTTACACTAATCTCATCTATTCGATCAAACATGAACTATCAGCCTCTTTCTTAGGATTACATGTCGTTAAAATTCACAAACTGGATTGGTTATTTGTTAACAGCAGGATCTACATTCTTCTTTTTGAACACGGTTAGAATAACCATGATGGCAAGAACAACAAAAATACCGGTAGTAATCAGTACAACGCCTCCGGCTCCTCCCAATCCTCCTAAGAAGAGGCCGACAACACCATAATCAGTATCAGAGAAGGTAGAATTCGCGAAACCGAGATTACCTAATACCGGCATCAAAGCAATCGGCATAAAGCTGATAACGATTCCGTGTATGAATGAACCGATTATTGCGCCTCTGCGTCCACCTGTTGCATTGCCAAATACCCCTGCCGTTGCACCACAGAAAAAGTGGGGAACGACTCCTGGTAAAACGATTATCGTGTGTAAGGCAATCATAATGACCATGCTGACAATACCGCCGATAAAACTTGAAAAGAAGCCGACTAGAACAGCATTGGGTGCATAGGGAAAGACAATGGGACAGTCAAGAGCCGGTTTAGAGTTTGGAACTAATTTTTCAGAAATACCTTTAAATGCCGGAATGATTTCACCTAAGATCAAACGGACACCAGAAAGGATGACAAACACACCAGCAGCAAAAGTACCTGCCATTTGGATAGAATAAATAATAAAGTTGGTTCCGTCGCTTAGTTTGGTCTCAATATACCCTTGACCAGCCAAAATAGCGAGAATGATATAAATAATTCCCATCGTAATCGTTATCGCAACAGTTGAATCACGCAAGAAGGAAAGGCCTTTTGGGACTTTAAGATCTTCTGTTGAATGGTTCTTATTGCCGAAGAATTTACCAATTACTGCTGAAATCATGTAGCCAAAATTGCCGGTATGTCCAAGCGCAACCTCATCTGTACCGGTAACACTTTTCATGAATGGCTGTAGAATCGCTGGTGACAAGGCATTGGCCATTCCGAGAATCAATCCGCCTAAAAGGATTAAAGGCACTGTTGTAAACCCGGAAACAGTCATAATAACCGCAATCATACAAGACATATACAATGTCGCATGCCCGGTTAAATAGATATATTTAAATCTGGTAAATCGTGCGATTAAAATATTGGCAATCATCCCAACCAGCATAATCAAGGCTGTCGGTGTACCATATTTTGTGAGTGCGAGGGCTACAATCGCTTCATTATTTGGGACAACACCCTGAACGGAAAAGGCATGTGTAAACATTTCTCCAAATGGTGTTAAAGAATTCTGAACAATCCCCGCACCCCCTGTTAAGACCAGGAATCCCACAAACGTCTTAATCCCGCCCAGCAAAATGTTACTGGTCGATTTCTTTTGCAGAATTAAACCGATAACGGCAATTAAAGCAACAAGAAGTGCCGGAGTACTAGCAATCCCGATTAATACATTTAAAAAATCTTTCATTATCAACTCACCTCAATTTGTCTGAATGAAAATACCTCTTTATTCATTCGTCTTTGACAATATGTTAAGAAAAGCGCAAGGCGCCCGCCTAGCGGCGACAAGCACAAGACGAGCCGGCGAGAAGGCTGTTCTTTAGCCTTCTTGAGGACCCGCTTGTGACCTTGAGCCGCTGGCGCATGGAGCTGGACAATTCTCAAAGTCGAAAGTTTTATACTTGCTTATCCTAATGCAAAAACCGCATCCTCACTCTACACAAATTCATTTTATCATTCGGCTTATCATGAATTATTTAGGCATACGGCCGGATTCCTGCAAATATTGAACCACCTTTTCTTTCAATTCATTTTTATCAATGATACTTTTTAATACTGTTACTTTCTCGGCTCCAAGTTTTTCAGTGGCCTCGGCTAAATCCTGGCCGACAAAGAAGTGGTCTGCAGAATCTGGTGTGGCACTTCCCATATCAAAGTGGGTAACTTCAATATCGTCCTGATTAATCCCTAATTGATCTAAAATCGATTTAATATTCATTTCAACCATGAAACTGGAACCTAAACCTGACCCACATACTGCTGCAATTTTCATTGAACCTTCTCCTTTTCAGTTATGATTTAATAAAAAATCCCTTTATATTTTGGTTATTATTTTGGCATGCGGCCGGATTCCTGCAAAAATTGAACCACTTTTTCTTTCAATTCATTTTTATCAATGATGCTTTTTAATACCGTTACTTTCTCGGCTCCAAGTTTTTCAGTAGCCTCCGCTAAATCCTGGCCGACAAAGAAATGGTCTGCTGAATCCGGCGTGGCACTTCCCATATCAAAGTGGGTAACTTCAATATCGTCTTGATTAATACCTAATTGG
>NZ_JADDIU010000022.1 GCF_016464375.1 Bacillus renqingensis | reverse complement strand
TTTTGGCATGCGGCCGGATTCCTGCAAAAATTGAACCACTTTTTCTTTCAATTCATTTTTATCAATGATGCTTTTTAATACCGTTACTTTCTCGGCTCCAAGTTTTTCAGTAGCCTCCGCTAAATCCTGGCCGACAAAGAAATGGTCTGCTGAATCCGGCGTGGCACTTCCCATATCAAAGTGGGTAACTTCAATATCGTCTTGATTAATACCTAATTGGTCTAAAATCGATTTAATATTCATTTCAACCATGAAACTGGAACCTAAACCTGACCCACATACTGCTGCAATTTTCATTGAACATTCTCCTCTTCTTCTATAATTGATAAAATTTCCTCTTTCGTCTTTGCATGTAATAGTTGTTCTAGTTTTTCTTCCTTACCCAGCAGTGTTGCCAGCTCAGATAATGCTTTTAAGTGTGCTGTATTATCGATGGCTGCTAACGTAATAAAAAGCCTAACTGGATGTTCCTTATCTACTAAATCAACCGGTTTGTCCAGTTTCAACAGTGACATTCCTAAGTGCTTGACGCCATTTTCCGGACGCGCATGCGCTAAGGCAATTTCTCTGCCAATATTGATAAACGGACCATGCTGATTGACAACATTAATCATGGCATCAATATATTCCTGGTCAATTTTCCCCTCCTCTAATAGTGGGTTGGCACTCTTTTGGATGGCTTTCATCCAATCGATTCCATTATTTTCGACAACTTGAACTGTATGACTAGTTAATAACTCACTCAACATTGGCTGATAGATCCCTCCTGTTGCAGATTTGAAGTTTGGTTTATTAAACAGCTGGATTAAACCTTGTGTTAAACCACTGAAATCATTAATCTTCGCATAATCACTAACCACATCCAAAATGGATGAGACAAGTTCGTTTCGGTATATATCAAATTGAACGAGATTTTTGGTGAGTATTTTTAAATCCTGATGATCCGGGATTGAGTGAACCGTAATGACTTTTTTATTCTTTTCAGGAATGTTTACCGTAGAAACGACCAGGTTCTCATGTATTTCTGATTGTTTCAAATACTCCCGTTCTGTTATTGGTCCTTCAAAGCCTACAAATGGAAACATCGATTGAAGTTTCTGTTTCAAGATGGTTGAAGTTCCAATTCCACTGCTGCAGACAAGCAAAACCTTGTGAACTGTATTGGAAGCCCAGTTTTTTCGTTGTTTATCAATTTCTGCACCAAAATAAATCGATATTAATGAGATTTCGTCTTCACTGATGGAATGTTTACAAAAAGCTTCAAAAGGCTGAATAGAGAACCTTGTAAATGAAAATACGTTGCCGTAATTTTTTTTGATCTCCTTTAACAGCCTGTTTTGATACTTCACTCCATAGCGCACCCGATAGTAACAAGCAAGAAGGTGGACATACAAATTCTTTTTTAATTCATAAATATTGTCGAAATCGATACCAGATATTTGTTGAAAACGTAAAATCACTTTTTCAACGATCGCATCCAATCCGGTAAATTTTTGCGGTGCATATTTGGACTCTGAGCTAATAAAATTGATCTGGCTGCTCAAAAGAAGTGTTTCAATATAAAAGACTTCATTTTCGTAAATTTTAGGATTGATATCAAAAAACTTTAATAGCTGTGAAACGAGTTCATATTCAGGATAGGTTCGCAAAACATTTAATTCGTATTCTTTTATAGGGTCAATCGTTTTATTCCTTTTCATTCGCTGAATAACAAACGGTATAAAAACCGACAGAATGTTCATAGCGTCATCGGAAAAATGCTTTCCCGTTAATCTTTCTACATCTTCTAACCATGTACCGGTTACATGAATGAATTGATTTTCAGTTTCACAATCGATTAAGTGTTGAAACAGTTCGCTGCTTATAATTTCTGTGTATAATTTTGAGTGATGGCTAATGAATTCATGAAACCACCAACGGACATCTTCTTCTTTGCCGCTCAACCAATAGCCATGTTTAGGATCATTCATCAGGGTAAGGTTAGACTTTTCAAGCAACCTTCTGGCCCGATCAATATCTGTTATCACAGTATTTCTTGATATATTTTCAATTTCAGCCAGCCATTCCAGGGTGACTTTTTTAGTGCTGATTAAACTAAGCAGGATATCAATGTTGCATCTTTCATCTTTTGAATATTTAATCGGTGCTGATTCTTCGATGATGTCTCCTGCTTTAAGTATTTTCTCTTTTGTGTCTTTCTTTAGGTAGTAGCCCTCATTCCGGACATTCTGAATGGGTTCCAATTTTTTCGACAGTAATTCTTTATTTAGAGCGTTGAAAATATAATAGAGCGTTCTTTTGGAAATTTTAAAGGTGCTGGATAAATCTTCAGCAGAAGTGTATCCCTCTTGATGTGCCAAATAATTCAAAATCAGTTCCCTTTTGGAAGCACCCACACTTTTCACCCCCGTTTTTCCTCCTCTCTATGTTTTCATCATATAATAATAACTGAAATATGTAAGCGCAGTCAGTGCAGGAGGTTATGTGCAAAATTGGGCTTCCTGATAATAATATCCCCTGAAATTTGGAAAGCATTACTTGAATTGCGACTTTGTATCTATCCAGGCTGAAAGGAATATTTTGTTGGTACTTACATTAAGTTGAACAGAGAGTGTGAATGAATAGGGAGGAAATTACTGCTTATAGAATATCGTTATATCCATTATGGGAATATAGACGTGTTATAATGGCAGAAACGGTTGTCTCTTAAAATTTTGCTATCGCTTTTGAAAAACAAGGATCGTGAAAGGAGCACAAGAATGAATATTACTGGAGTCTTTTTCGATCTAGATGATACATTGCATGATCACCAAAAGCCATTTATCGACGCATTTACCGCTGTATTCCCAGATTACGGGAAAATACTGCCGCTTGATACGGTATATAAAAGATTTAGAGAGGTCGGCGATTTTCTTTGGCCGAAACTTATTAACAAAGAATTATCATTATACGAATATAGAATTCAAAGAACGATACAGACATTACAGGCTTTTCAAATAAACATATCAAAAGAACAGGCTGCAAAATTCCAGCAGCAATATGAGTTTTGCCTCAATCATTTAGAGCTGTTTCCTGAGGCCCCCGAAGTGTTGGATACCCTAAGCAGCAGAGGATATCGTTTAGGGATGATTACAAATGGTCCTACCGAACATCAGAAGAATAAGCTGAGGGCATTAGGTATAACAAAGTACATTCCGAAAGAGGCTATTTTTATATCGGAAGAAGTTGGCGCAGCGAAGCCAAACCCACAGATTTTCCAATATGCGGCTCAAAAAGTGAACCAATCTCCTGAGAATCTTCTTTATATTGGAGATACCTGGGCGAATGATATAGTGGGGGCATATAAGGCCGGCTGGCAGGCCATCTGGTTTAATCATAGAAAAAGACAGCCCGGAACCGAATATACTCCCTTTGCAGAAGTGGATACATTAAGTTCGGTATTGGAGTTATTGAAATAGAAAGAAGGTCTTGGCGGGGTCAGCCCCCACTATCATCAAGTTAATGTTTCAAAAATTGCAATCGGATAATTTAGGCGGGTCAAAGCAGGGGTGCCGTTATACATTTTCTGGTTCTTTAGATTTCTCAAAAAAGGACAATATTCCCTAGGAAATCATTTTAATTTGGCTTAAATCTTATAATTTTACAAATTTTCCTCTTTTTCAACATCACTTAAACGTTTGTTTGAATAGTGCCTGAGTTGGCTTACGACTTGTTTTTCTATCGTAAATTCCTGAAAAGCATGTCGAAAACTGGATTCGACTAAGGCTATGATTAAGACAAAAAGGGGACTGGAGGTTCCTAGGATTAGGTCATACAACACCTCCTTTTCCCGTTGAAGCCGTACAGTTACCTAATATAATAGCAGCAGCCCTTAAGGAACAGGCAAACACACATTCCACGGAACATTTTAGGACATCGGATTTTGTTTCAGTAATGAGCAAATCAACGAAATTAAGCTGTATCTACGTCTTGGAGATTTATCAGATTTAGGAGTGAAGACGGGGAGCTAAAAAGGGGCTCCTTAAAAGAATAAGGAATAAAGTTAAACATCCAAAAATATGCAGTTTTTTGTTTATTTGTATGCCTTTTTTTGTTTTTCATCACTCTAAAAAATTATACTGCTATAAGCAGCCAAATACCCGACTGTCCAGAAAAACAATACAAAACCCCCTTATTCATTACAATAAAGGGGTTAGGGACTTTTAGCAAGCTACGCAAGCTTGGCACGCCGTCTTGGCTATCTTATTTTATGTAATAAAAATAACATATATTCCTACCGTTGTCAACCAAAAATGTTTTAAATCCAATCATTAATATTTGGATTTCCCATACTTCCAAATAAAGACACAACAATATTAGTATTTCCATATTTTGTTTCAAGATTCCAGTAGTCCAATAAAAATAATTTGATATCGATTAAATCTACATACATTTTCAAGACTTTTAGTACATCATATAATTTAATAATATACTGGGATCTCATAGGGGTTAAGTGTAATTGAGAGATTAGAAAACCATTTATTTTTAGTTTCTGCGATGTTCTAAAATGGTTGACCAATTCGAAATGCGCGCAGGAATTTCGTAATTCCTTAATTATTTCTAAAGAATTTAAAAATTTGTCTTTTTCATAAGGTTTTAGATTAAAATCTCTTAATACCGCATTAATTGTTCGCGGTTTTAAACCGTACATTAAAATAATTAAGTCATTTAACATTAAACTCTTAATAACAACCCAAAAGGGCGGATTATTATATTCATTGATGTATGAGAATTTTATTTT
Source organism: Bacillus renqingensis (assembly GCF_016464375.1). Classification (GTDB taxonomy): domain Bacteria; phylum Bacillota; class Bacilli; order Bacillales; family Cytobacillaceae; genus Neobacillus; species Neobacillus renqingensis. Next base: position 34,421 of record NZ_JADDIU010000022.1, on the reverse strand, counting down.
ACAATCATCAATGTAATTTAAACCTTGTATTGTCTCTTCCCTAAATAAATTTATAGATAGGGATACGGGTGATTCGGAGGTTCTTGTTATTGAATGTAGTGATGCTAAAAGTGCTGGCTGATTTGAGTTATAGAAAGAACAGGTCCCATCTTTAACCTCCCTAATCGAAGTGGAACCAAAACGGCCAATAAAGTCCCCTTTTAATATTGTTTGGTTAGGCTTATAAATTACAATTCCATCAAAGGTACCCCTAAGTTTTCCTGTATAATGGTATGTTTTTTTAAATAATTTATGAGTTTTTTTTGGATTACTAGCATTATAAAAGTAATCTACATATTTTTTTGGTCCATCAGTCCAACTTGGAATGGTATAAGAGTTGATGTCGATATAATTATTATTTTCCTTTAAAGAAGAACAATGATTTTTACAAAAATGATAAGCTATAGAGGTCTTTAATTTAATTTCGAACTCTGAAACTTTTTGAAATATTAAACTAGAAAATTGTCTATCAAATTCATATAACCTTAAAAAATTGTCAAAAGATTTTTTAGTGTAACTCTTTGGTGGATTCTTTGGATTATCCAGTAAAAGTGTCTCGAATCCATTTATAAGATTAAAATAGTTGGTATTTAAAAGGTGATTTTTAGCTGAATCAAGATTATTTATTTGTAAACCTCTACTTTTTAACAGACGAATTTGATTAAAAATAGTATTAAATGGTTTATCGACTGGCATCTATAACTCTCTCCTTCAGTTACATAACTAAAAAGTGACAAGGCTATTTATTTATACAGTCATTTTATGAATTCCGAAAAATTATGTTTTACAGAAAACCGATAGCAAAGCCTTCTTGCTCTAATCTGTACAATAGTTAAGTTAGTACTACTTAGCAATTTTGTATAAAATTTGATTAATCCAACTTGAATTATATTATTTCACTCACCAATAATTTTCTTCTTTCTTTATTTTGGACTTTCTCTTTCTGGAATTAAGTTTCAAAGTAGCTTGGAAATCGGAATATCCTTAATATTTAATTCCATCTTCATATTACCTACATTTGTGTAATACAGAAACGATTATCCTTTGGCTATTGTTTTTATTTCTCCCATAATATCTTCCCTTAAAAATAGAATAAGATAATATTAGCATAAAAAATGACAATTGTATTAGCTAATCATAATTTCAGTAGAATTCCTTTCCAACATCACTTAAACGTTTGTTTGAATAGATCTTTAGTTGGCTTAACACTTGTTTTTCTATCGTAAATTTCTGAAAAGCAAGTCGAAAACTGGTTTCGACAAAGATTAGAGAAGCAGTTCCCCTAAGCTCCAATATTTAGCAGCGAGTTAATAATAACATTGTCCAAAAACGTACATACCTGGTAATCATCAAAACAATGTATAAAACTAACATGCTTCTATATTAAATTAAATTTAATTAAAGACTCCATGGAATAGGCTTTCCCCCGCAAAAATTTTGGCAGTATTAGTCCTGCAATACTCTTCAGAAATGCTCGCAGCATTGTTAAAATAATTATATAGATATATTGCTTTATAGTTCAAACAGGCAGTTCAAAATTCAAGAAGCATGTTGGGGCAATTAAAAAATGAGAGATACAGAAGATTCTAATCCTCTGTATGTTAGCGCTTACATAAAGTATGCGCTACAAAAGCGAATAGGTTCATAAGGATAGGTAGGGATCTTAAGACCCTTCTATAAAAATATAATATTAAAGGGAGGAAAATAAAAATGGAGGAACAACCAACAAAAGGCAAGAGGATTTTAAAAAGGGTTGGATATGTTGTAGGTGCGTTAGTTATCTTTTTTATTGGTTCTGCAGTTGGTACATCTGGTGCAAAAACTATGATTGACGATAAGAAAGTTAGCATGGAGCAGCTAGAAAAGAAAATGGATGAATTAACTGATAAGAAAATGGCTTTATCCAATGATATTAATTCCTTAACTAAAGAAAAAGACGAAGTGCAAAAGCTCATTAATAGCAAGGACAAAGTAAAGTCTGAATTAGCTGATATGGAAGCGAAGTTAAAAAATACTAAGGGAACTCTTGACCAAGAATTAAAAGATGGTCGCAAGGATATCGAAGAAAAGCTTAAGAAGGCTAAGGATGAATTGGCGGATGCTCAAGCACGAGTAAAAGAAGTCCAAGCCGAAATTAATAGCAAGAAAAAGGAATTAGCTTCTGTAACTGGTCAAGTTAAAAAGGCAAAAGGGCAACCTAAGGTACTTCAAGCAGGAACTTATACTGTAGGTAAAGATATTCCAGAAGGACGTTATAAAGCTACCCCAGTGGGACAAGGAAGTAACTTTGTAACATTTGATGATGGTGGAACTCCAGATGTTAATACAATTTTAGGAAGCTATGGGCAGCCTTCATATACGTTTGAGGTTTATGACGGATACTCAATTCAAACCGAAGCAACGGTTAAATTAACACCAGTAGAATAAATTTAGAAAATTTAGCTGATTGTAAGTTAACACCAACACAATCAGCTATACTTTAACCATTTAACCGAAATGCTAATAAACTATATTGGATGCAAAAAGTAAGTAGATTAATAACAGATATAGATTTTTAGGATTCTCTCTTATTTAGCAAATAGTGTATTTTTTAAATCCTTTAAGGCTTTGGTAACGTTCTGGGTACTGGTATTTTTGCCTTCCCATTCAGGAATCGATAACAGGGGTGATTGGCTTGTTCCCAGTTAAGACATTCATCATATTGTCACACGCTAAGAGGGCCATTTTCATCCTTGTTTTAACACTTGCACTGCCAATGTGAGGCAAAGCAACAACATTTGGCAATGATAATAGGGGATGATCCACAGATACGGGTTCTTGTTCGAACACATCTAAGCCGGCCCCCCCTATTTGACCTTCCTTTAACGCGTAGTATAATGCAGCCTCATCAACAATTCCGCCTCTGGCAGTATTGATTAAGATTGCATTGCTCTTCATAAGGGACAATTCTTCTTTGCCAATTAAATGGTGAACTTCATCACTGTATGGCAGCATGAGGCAGACAAAATCCGATTGGCGTAATAAATCATCAAGCTCCCTGTAGTGAATATCCAGTTGTTCCTCCTTTTCCTGCTTTCGGGTACGATTATAATAAATTACGTTCATATCAAATCCTTTTGCCCGCCTAACAAGCGCTTCTCCGATTCTCCCTAAACCAATAATCCCCAATGTTGCACCATATACATCCTGGCCTGTCAGCTGCATCAAAGACCATGCCCCCCACTCACCTTTACGCAGGAAATCTGAAGCTTCGACGACTCTTCGCGCCGCTGCCATCAAAAGGGCAAACGTTAAATCAGCTGTTGTTTCGGTTAACACTTCTGGAGTGTTGGTTACGATAATCCCTTTCTTTGCAGCCGTTTGAACATCAATATTGTTGTAACCTACCGCCACATTACTAATGACCTTTAATTGCCGAGCCTGATGTAAAACCTCCTCATCGATCTTTTCTGTTAACAGACAAATAAGGCCGTCAGCATCTTCAATTTCCCTAAGTAAAACTTCCCTGGGTACTGGGATGCTTTGCTCTTTCCACATTTCCACATGAAAATAGTCTGAAAGTTTTTCTACAATCTCTTCAGGAAACAGCCTGGTTATATAAATTTTTGGCTTCAAATTATCCACCCCTTTTAAGTGTAATCAGAAAAAGAAGGGTCAATGGAGATTTCCATACCCTGTTGATTGCCTTCTTATATGAAAAAAATCTAATAACCAATAACTTTTAGAACCATGAAATATTAGCCGTTATTCCTGCACAGGTTCTTTTAAGCTCAAGATAATTAAGAATCCAAGGACTAACAATGACCCAAAGAACGCAAACGCAAGATTATAATTACCTGTTGCATCAAGAATCGCTCCCACAATCATAGGTGAAAAGAATCCCCCTAGATTTCCACCACTGTTTACTGTTGCAATCGCAATCGGAAATGTTTTATGATTGGTCAATCCCATTGGGTAGGCTGAAAATGCCGGCCAACCAATGTTAAGGAAAAAGCCAGCTAACCCTAAGCTTAGCGAAACCAGTGTAGCATTATCAGGGATATTAACAACAACAAGCATCATAATGGCCGTTGCAATGGCCGTAATTAACATTGTAGGTTTCCGCCTTTTTAAGAAAACTTTATCAGAGATGACGCCACCTAGAAGCGCTCCAATTAATCCTCCAATGGCAGGGGTTGAAGCAACAAAACCCATTTTCATAAACGAGTATCCTTTTGCATTCACTAGATACATAGGAATCCAAGTCAGCATACCATATAAGACACTGTTCATTAAGAAATAAGTAAGCGTATTCCCCCAGATATTCCATGACGTGAAGACGCTTTTATAAGTGCTTAATCGTTCAATCCTTTGATAACGAATGAGCTTATCAATCCAGCCAAGTGATTTTTGCTCAACCTTCGTCTCTTTCGCCACTTCTTCTTGACGTATATATTCTAATTCAGCTTCTGATACCCTTGAACTCTCCTCTGGCCTTGTTCTAACGATTAAATACCAAATAATTGCAATAACAATTCCCGGGATTGCAAACCAATAAAAAACATAACGCCAGCCAAATGAAACGGCAATAGCTGCTGCAACGATTGGGACAAAAATCGGCGCAAGCTGAGTGGACGCGATATATACACCTGTGGCAGTTGCCTTTTCTTTTGCAGGGAACCAGTTGTTAATCGTTGTTGCCATACTGACAGGAACTGGACCTTCCGCCAAACCAAGTGCCAGCCGAAGTACAATTAACATCGCTGCACCGGATACCGTACCAAGTAAGAAGGTAATAACGGAAAAAGCTATAACAGCAAATGCGACGATCCCCCGGATCCCTTTTTTACTTAGCAAAAAGCCGGCTGGAATTTGTGAGACAGCATATCCTAAAAAGAAGAAGCTTGAGATAGCGCCTGCTTGGAAATTGCTTAGAACAAATTCCTTTTGGATAAACGGAAGTACGACGCCAATATTGGTACGGTCTGCATAGCAGACAATATACGTAATAAAAACCAGGGACAGAACGATCCATCGATACCCAGATTTTTTTCTTAAGGCTGAATTTGTACTAACTTTTGCTTCTGGTAATGTCATGCGATCTCCTCCATTAAACAGAAATTAAATTACACGATCCGAAAAGAGCAGGATAACTGTAAGGGTTTTCATTACTTGCTAAAAATAGTAAGCCTGCTGTTACTAATAGAAAAGAATGATTTTAAGGACGGATATAATTCATTAAACTTCTCGAATATCTCATGATATACCTCTAATTGATCAATCTCCGGCTCTGCTGTGTAAATCGTATTGTTACGAACTACTTTTGCGGACTGGTCTAAGGAGGAATAGTACCCGATCGCTGTACCGGCGATTAAACAAGCTCCCAATACGCCTGTCTCTGCAATATCCTTAATATGAATTTTCCTATTTAAAACATTGGCCTTGATTTGAGCCCATGTTTTGTTTTTAGCCCCACCGCCAATGGATTGAAAGCCTTCCGTTTTAATATGATATTTCTCTTCTATAATTTCATTAATTTGTCTTAAACCAAAAGAGCACCCTTCCAAGACAGCCCGATACATATCTGCTTTCGTTGTAGTCAAATGAATTCCCGCAAAGACCCCTCTGGCATTTGCATCCCAAATAGGAGCCCGTTCCCCTTGCATATATGGAAGGAAAAATACCCCATTGGCTCCAGTAGTCGATTTCTCCCCCAACTCATCTAGGATGGCTTTCGAATGACCTTCAGGCTTTAAAAATTGATCGTAAAACCACTGAATCGCGGCGCCCGGAAATGACATAGCGCCATGAGATAACCAGCGGTTCTTAATCACATGGCACCTATTTAAAAAACGACTATCTAATACGTTGGGCTGGTCAGTACAAATCGTTAGGACATTAGAGGTCCCCACCGATTCAAACATTTCATTGACTCCAATACCCAACGCTGTTGCAGAGCATGCTGTATCTGCTGCTCCGGCAATAATCGGAACGGGAGTGAATGGATACTCCGATAACTTAAGCCCGCCAATAATCGAACTTGGCTCAACCACTTCCGGCAGCTTATCAAAGTCAATACCTGCCTTTTCATAAATAACTGAAGACCACTGATAGTTCTCAATATCATACATACCCGTGAAGGAACTTTGGGTCCAATCCATCACAAATTTCCCCGTCAGCTTGTGCAGGATAAACGTAGAGAGATTTCCCCATTTGTACATTTGATTATATAATTGAGGATAATATTTTTTGAACCATAGTAGGGTTGTTATCGTATACATCCCGGGCTCCATCCGGTTTTTCGTTATCTTGTATAACAGTTCCTCCCCTATTTCACTTTTGATCCAGTCGGACTCTGCACTGCTTCTTTGGTCTAAATACATAATCCCTTTATATAACGGCTCCCCCTTTTCATTCAAAAAAACTGAACTATTACAAAAGGTGGAAAGAGAGATTGCATCAATAGTGCCAGTTGTCTCTACTTGATGCCATACTCTTGAAAGCAAGGTTTTCGTCTTAAGCCAAATATCCTCTAAATCTATCTCTACTAATCCCTTTTCCGGGTAAAGAAGGGAGTAAGGCTGATACTCAAGGTATCCCAATACCCCTTCTTTATTCATAGCTCCGACTTTTATTCCGCTTGTTCCGATATCAATTCCAATAATATGAGACATGTTTTGGCCACCACCTTTAACTGTTTACTGGTGTATGAATGAGCTCATTATATAATTCTATTGTTTCTTTCACGCTTCCATTATTATGGATAATGTTTTTGAACGCTTTTACTACGGCAGTTGGATTCGGGTTATTCCACACCACTCTTCCAAAGGTAATTCCAGTGCCCCCGGCATCCAAAACGTCATAAACCATTTGGAAATAGTCTTCAATGCTCCCTCCATTATCCCCGCCGGCAACCACGACTTTTCCTGGAGTTGATTCTACTACTTTACGGAAGGTTTCGGGATTCCCGGTATATTTAGTTTTGACAATGTCCACACCAAGCTCGGCCCCGGCACGGACCGCATAAGCGACATTTCTCCAATTATTTTTTTCCTCCTCCGGAATTTGGTTTCCTCTTGGATAAATATGAGCAATCATCGGCAGGCCGTGTGCTTCAGCTTGACCTGCAACAATCCCCAGGTTGCGAAGCTGCTCCGGCTGGTCATCGCCGCCAACAATACAACCCATTGATACAGCATCTGCTCCTAAGCGCACTACTTCCTTTACTTCTGTAACCCATGTATCATAATTTGGCTGCCAAGGAGAGAAAGTTGAACATTTTAAAATGAGGGCAGCCTTCCCTGCATGCGGTCGGAAACACTTGTCGGCAATACCTTTGTGCATGGTCATGGCATCAGGACCGCCGGCGATAATCTCATCAACCTTTCTTTGAATCGGCATTAACTCATCAAAAATCCCCCGGGCCAGCGCCTGATCCACCGCTACCGCTAAAAGTCTTCCATCCTTCTGATTTAATAGACGGTTCATCCGAATCTCTTTACCTAAAAATCCCATTGTTTAAGCACTCCTTTTCGCCTGTTTACGTTTTAGTATTTTATTGGCTAATAACCGTTTTCATGCTACTTCCGTTTTTTACATCCAAAATCGCCTGTTGAATATCATCCAAACCGTACCCTTTGGTGGTAATAATCTCGGTATTAATCTGTCCTGAAGCAATAAGCGAAAGCGACTTATGATAATCTGCCCTAGTTAAGGCGGATGTTCCGTTTATAGTAATCTCGTTATAATGAATAAGATTGGGATCAATCTCAGACATATCACCTTTGGTGAATCCGGCAAATAAGTTTAAGGTTCCACCCTTTTTCAAGAGATTTGCACTGGAATTAACCAATCCTGGAACCCCTATTGCCATAATGACAATATCTGCTCCCAGCCCGTCTGTCAGACTTAACACGAGGTCCTCTAAAGATTCCTCGACAGGATTAACCACAAAATCTGCACCCGCCATCAGGCCTTTTTCACGCCGGTGGTCAATGGGCTCACTCAAAATGACAGACCTGGCACCGGCAATTTTCGCTAATTGAACATGCATTAATCCAATCGGTCCGCCGCCAATCACGACAACGACATCGCCCATTTTAACATTCGCCTTGCGCTGGCCATTGAGACAGCATGCCAGCGGCTCAGTGACAACTGCTTGTTCAAAGGAAACATGGTCCGGGATTTTCACCAAATTTCCAGATGCCAATGCCGTCCTTGGAATCCTGACATATTCCGCAAAGCCGCCATCGTACTCATAACCAATTGCCGTACGGTTTGCGCAAACATTTTCTCTGCCATTCAAGCAGTAATAACATTTTCCACATGGAATAACCGGCATAACTCCGACTCGTTCCCCGACAAAAAAGCCTTGTACCTCAGCCCCGACTTCTGCAATCGTCCCAACAAGCTCGTGACCAATGATTGATGGAGTTCTAACCCCCTTTGTCTTTTTCCCTTCAAAGATCCGGACATCTGTGCCACATACAGCACTTGCTTTAATTTTGACAAGTATCTCCTGTTTATCAATTTCCGGCCTTTTTACTTCCTCCAGTTTTAGTTCGTGTGGTCCATAGAAAATAGCAGCCTTCATTTCTCCAATGCTCCTTTTTGAATTCTAGTTTCACTCATGGCGGAAATTACCTTCATAATTTTAGTGAAAAAGTTGAAGATTAGTTCCATACCACAATGAAATAACCTGAAACTTTCCCTTCTCGTTAGAAATGAATAAAAAAGTTAATTATCCCTCCTAAATTATCGGTTTTCAGCAAAAAATGAGTTTATACTAAACATTTAATATTATAAATATTTGCAAATTAATAATAACATATGGTGGTGATTTTCTTCAACTTTTATTTTTAAAATAGGGAGATTTTTTTCACAAAATGAATGATCCCCCGTCGGCAGCCTGGATGAAGTGGGACAATATGATAATCCCATTATGATCTATTTGTTGAGAATGATGAGGTGCTTTTCGATATTGATAAGGAATAACTTTGGGTAAAAACACTTGTCATTGGGAGAAATGAAACAAAATCAAAAAAGGGGAATTTACACTACAGCTTTCCGATAAACAAAAACAGCCAAAGATTCAGCAAACATGCGTGTTCAAGGCTGTTTTTTATCCATTTTAACCGCAAAATTAGCGGTGGTCATTTCCTCCAACATTTATTAAGTAAAACTCGAAGGTTTTTTTCAGAGAGCAGATTATATCTTTTTGTCGCTGGTTGACTTTCGTGTTTTCTGGAGGTTTTGATAATAGAATTCGTATTGCTGATTTGCAACTGCAGCTACTAAAACATCAATGATGGTTAATTGAGCAATCCTTGATGAAATGGCATCAGTTCGGAACATTGTCTCATTTGAAGCAGTCTGCAGGACAATATCCGATATTTTGGTGATTGGCGATTTTGATGAATTGGTAATGCAAATGATGGTGGCCCCTGCTTCCTTTGCTATTTGCATGGCCGCCAGCACATCAGTATTCGAGCCTGTATGCGAAATTCCAATCACAACATCTCGGGATGTTAGAACAGACGCCGACATTGCTTGGAGGGAGGGATCATTATAGGCAAATGATTTAATCCCTAATTTTAAAAGCTTGTGATGGGCATCCAATGCTACCGTTCCAGACCCGCCATTTCCATAAAATTCAATTAATCGGGCATTCGAAATGGCTTCTACTGCTTTCTTCAACTCATCATCGTTACAAACCTCGATGGAATCATATAACGCTTGAATATTTGACTGGAAAACCTTTTTCTTAATGGTGACAACATCATCACCCTTTTCAATCACTTCATGAATTTGTTTTTCAGGTACAATCACTTCCCTGGCCAGATTAATTTTCAAATCTTGAAATCCTTTATAACCAAGCCGTTTGCATAAACGAACAACAGAGGATTCACTTGTTTCACTTCTTTCTGCAACCTCCGTAATCGAAAGATGAATAATTTCCTCCTGATTCTTTTCAATAAAATCAATAATTTTTTTCTCTGAATCCCGCAGCTTTACCGTTGCTGCATTAATTCTTGTAAAAAAGCCGGGATTCGTATTCACATGCAATTCCGTCATAAACGGCCCTCTTTCCTTTCAGCTTTTATGTCTTATTTCTATTTTATAATAACTTTAAAATCGAATAAAAGATTTTCCCGAAATAGAATTCAAGAAATGCAGCAAGATTTTAAGTGTACATATTATACAACATGTGGTGTCCGGTACGTAATAGGCTCCAAAAGAGTACTACAGAGTATAAATGTATATGTATTAAAATTGAAAAGGCCATAATTATCGAGTTCAATTGGGCATGAATGATCACTAACTACCACTAAAGGATAATATTCGGGAGTGATGGAAATGAATTCTAATGCCCCCTGCTACTAACCCGCTCCCACCACCACTTATTTTCCACATACCACTGGATAGTTTGGGCTATCCCATTTTCAAATGTAAACATTGGCTTCCAGCCTAGTTTCTCTATTTTTGTCGGGTCAATCGCATAGCGTTTGTCATGCCCTAAGCGGTCCTCGACAAATTCAATCAGGTTCTCTGTTTTTCCTAGTGTGGTGATAATCGTTTTGACAACTTCTAAATTTGTCCGCTCATGATGGCTGCCAATATTGTAAACTTCACCATTACGACCATTGTGCAAAATAAGGTCAATGGCGGCGCAGTGATCCCATACATGTAACCAATCACGTATATTCTTACCATCACCGTACACCGGAACCTTCCTATCATTTAAGACACGGGAAATCGTCAAGGGAATCAACTTCTCTGGAAATTGGAACGGCCCATAGTTATTCGAACAGCGAGTAATAATAACAGGAAGTCCATATGTCTGATGATACGCCCTTACGAACAAATCAGAAGCTGCCTTGCTCGCACTATAAGGACTATTGGGCTGCAATGGCGTTTCCTCGGTAAACAAAGCTACCGAATCAAAATCTAATTCCCCATATACTTCATCCGTTGAAACATGAATAAATTTTTTGACGCCGACCCGTTTTGCGGCATCCAGCAATGTTTGTGTCCCTGATACATTCGTAGAAACAAAGATTTCTGGATGATGAATGGACCGGTCCACATGACTTTCGGCGGCAAAGTGAACCACATAGTCAAACTTCTCCCTTTCAAAAAGCGAAATGATGGTCCTGCGGTCAGCGATGTCAGCTTTCACAAAAAAGTAATGGTTCTTCTTCTCTATCTCACGATGCTTCGTTAAATCCCCGGCATATGTCAATAAATCAAGGTTATAAATATCAAAATGTGGATACTTGTTCACCATATATTGAACAAAGTTTCCGCCAATGAAACCTGCCCCGCCTGTTACTAAAATTTTACCCCGTGCCATCCTATCACCTCAAGTCTAGCTCCTATTATACCCCTCCTTATTCGACAAATCCCCTTAAATTCCTGTAGATGCATCTTAAATCCTTGACCGAAAAACATGGATAGGTCCATCATTTTAGGAATCAAATGATAAATTTTAAATTTCCTCGAAAAAAGGACATTATTCCCCAGAAAATAATGCAATTCGTGTTAAACCCTATCATTTTACAAATTCTTCTCTTTTCCAGCATCACTTAAACGTTTGTTTGAATAGGGCTTGAGTTGGCTTCACACTTGTTTTTCTATCGTAAATTCCTGAAAGGAAAGTCGAAACTGGTTTCGACAAAGATAATGGAGATCCCTTTTGAAGTAGGAGCTAATGCCCAGACAAATACAACACTTATATCATTACAATCAAAGATAAATAACAAGCCGTTTTTACTGCTTTTTAAAAGAAAACGGCAAGCAATGCTGCCAAATCGGCTTCAAAAATCTATTTTGGAGCCAAAAGACGCATTTTCCGCTCAAAAATGGTTCCAAAATAGATTTTTGCTCCTTTGATAACCCGAACCAAACTCGATATCTTTTAAGTGCATCGACAATAAAAATAGAGAGAAGAAAGCGGGAGAACCGTCCCCGCGCTTCGCCAAAGGGTGGTTTAAAAGGATGAACCTAAGGTCTGGGAAGATAGAAACGTTTGCGGAGTTTTCGCAATTTGAATGCTTGAATGAATTTAATCATCATATGGAGCAGTGGATGGCAAAATACAAGAATGACTTCACAAAAGGAGAACGGATTGGCTTGAAACGTCTAGTCCGCTATTCGGCAAAAATTCCCGGTGTCAGTAACGCGAAAATTGGGACGATCCTGAAAGCCATTCACGAGGAATATAACGACAACGGCATCTCCCGTTCCACCTTTAAACGGATGATCAGCAAGGCAAAGGAATTCGGCATCTTTACCGTCTATGAAACCGAAAGAAAAAATGGCTGGCAGTCCAGCAACTTGTATGTGTTCAACCGTTTTCCTCTAAATGAACCACCTAAACAAATGAACCAGCCAAATGAAACTAGTAATCTTTTTAAAACTGAAAAAGATCAAAAGAATAATAAACGTAAAGAAGAAGCGTTTGAATTAGATCACACATTTGTTAGTAACCGTGTTCCAGAACCGTTTGTTGAACTGGTCCACTATTTCTATTCCGAAGCGAAAACGATCGAGGAATACTGGCATATGGCCAAAATTATTGCCCACGGCTTCGATTTTGGCTACGAAGAGGACCTCATATTGGAAGTAGCGATAGATTCCTTCCGACAGCTAATACGGAAGATTAAGTTAACCGGAGACGTCAAGAATCCAATTGCCTACTATTACGGAATCATGAAAAATAAGTTTTTCGACCTTTATGAACAGATCTACTGTGTAGAGGTGGATTATAGTACCCTACTTTATTCGGCGCTTTATAACACTTAGTAGTTGTTATGAAAAGCTTACGAAACCTTATTATGAAGGGATTCTACTCACTTAGCACGTAAAATTTTTGTCATTTAATCAAACGTTTGATGAGGCTTGCCCCCATGCATCCAAAAGAAAAGTCAAGAATTTGTCACGAATTGGGGCGTATGTTGTCGGATTCTGTTTACTTTAGTCCGTAGCCAATTGGAGTTATATGTTATTTAATAGTTAACGGGGTATTCATCCCAAGTTTTTAAATGTTTTCCAACATAGATAGGTAGTTTTGATTAGGTGGTGGTGTACATAGGGAGAATTGAAAGCGTTTTATTATAGCCGTTCCGGAAGTAGTATTCAGAAACAGCAGCAGGCGAGTCTTTTTTCAAATCAATTGGATTTTTAAGGAGAGGAAAACAATGCTTATTCAGAAAAATTACTTTATCGAAAGAACGATGATTTTAGTAATGGGAGAATACGACCGATATGGAAAACTGTGTGCCCGTATAGTAGAAGGAACAACGTCCTTTCTAGTTGATCGGACACCATTGCAACTATTAGATGATACCTTAATGTACATAGGATTTGACTTAAAAGGCGCCATCACAGGTGCAAAATCAATTCTTGGCAAGAAAATGAAATGTCCGATCATTGTAAATCCCTATTTACGCATTTGCCTTTTTCCCAATAAATCCCCTAAAAAGGCGGATTGTATTTGGTTTAACCCTGACCACATTACGAAAACCATAGCAGCAGGCAGCAAAACCGAGGTAGAATTGAGTAATGGCTATTCCATTACGGTTGATTCAAAATTAGCCTACTTTAATGACAAAATTTATACAGCGAATAAACTATTGCGACTTTCAGAAGAAAGAGGCACACAGCCAAATTCATCTATCTTATACCTCCATCCAACAAAAGACCATCAACTAGTCAAAGAAAAGACAGGGAAATATAATTTTAATGAATTAGAAAAGGAGCAAGACTAACGGACCCACATATACCTATCATACGAAAAGGAGAATGTCCTTTGGATAAATATTCAGCACTTCACACTGGAAAAGTAATCAAACAATTAAGAAAGGCTAAGAAGCTATCACAAGAAGGGTTGGCACTTCGCTCCTCGCTAGATCGGTCATACATAAGTACATTGGAAAGGGAACGGAAAAAGCCCAGCTTAAATACCATCGTCGCTCTGGCAATTGGACTTGGTATACAAGTCTCTGAAATAATAATCGCCATTGAAGAACAACCGGAAAATCACTGGCTACAAGAAATATTGGAAATTCAAGACCCAGAATATTAAAAATCAAGCAGAAAAGCCACCCTTTTGTCGGCTATAGCCCGTGGAACAATATGGATTCTAGTTATGTAATGGTCTAAAAAGGGAGGATTTCCTTGAAGAAAGATAAGACCATTTACGTAGGGCAAGTAATAAAGAATTTGCGTGAGGCAAAAGGGATGGTTCAAGAAGAGCTTGCTCATTACTCCAAGTTAGATCGGTCCTATTTGAGTGACCTCGAAACAAACAAAAAAGGTCCGTCCCTTCATACGATATTTAAACTGGCAAAAGGGTTAGACATGGAACCCGATGAGCTTGTAAAAGAAATCAAGGAAAAAACTGACTTTGATAGCATATTCGAAAAAGAGCCAGATCGATCATAAAGCGCGTGGACGGTTTTACATTTCCATAATCCTGGTTAAGGCCGCAGGGGAACGTTCTTTTTGTAAAACGATTGGATAACAATCAAGTAGAAATCAATCTTTTTTGGAGAACCACCCTTTTATGGGGCGGTTTTCTTGTCCTTATCAAACTCCTATTTTTTCAAAATGAAGCCCCTCCATCTTCAAAAAATTCGCGTGATGACTGGCACCCATATTCAAATACGCCATCTTGTTCCGAATCCTTCATAGCAAATATTCGCAAGGATCCCTGCAGTTAAAATGGTGATACTCGAAAATACGACGCTCCGAAGTCCTAAGGTATGATAGCCTAATAAGACGATGAAGCCATCCATTAGGGCGATAATTAGTCCAATATTCAGAGGGATCGCTTTGGCAATGAAGTAAGCAATCAAGTCCGTTCCCCCGCTGCTTGTCTTATAGCGGAGCATTAAGCCAACAGCAATTCCACAAATAGCCCCTCCTAAAATGGCACTCACCCAAATCGGAAGGGAAAACTGATAGGGAGAAAGTAAATCAATAGAAACAGCTGTCACAATCATCCCGTAAAAACTTCCATGAAACTGAGACCGATCCTTTACCCATGCATAGAGGATTAATGGGACACTTAGCAACGCTGACCATAGTCCCGTTTGAAAATCAAAATAATAATGGAGGATAAGGGCAAGACCGATAATTCCCCCGTCCAGTAAATGGTGGGGAACTAAGAAACCGTTAATCCCAAACCCAAGCAAGATACTCCCAATTAGTAAGACAGCAGTCCTTTCAAACATAATGATCACCCCATATAGTCCAAACAAAAGAGGACACTTTTATCTATATGAGGATTGTCCGGAATACATGCCTGAGAATGTGGGGACGTTCTATTGATTTATTATTCAAGGCAGACATTGTCTACATAAAAATAAAAGTACAGACAAAGGGTTCGAGGCAAACGTTTGTCCGTAGCCGGGGGATCACTCATTAGTTACGGATAACACAATGGCAATGACAGATAATAGTAGAGACGAAACAGTTAAAGCAGTACCCAAGATATTCTGGCGCTTTTTGTCCCTCCAAAAGCAAGGGCTTCATTCGAAGCATGAGTGGCTGGGACATCCACCGGCTTGATGGTCAAATAATTTTTTAAACATACCAGTCAATTAATAATCAATAAAATTCGGGTGGTGACAGTCAATACAATTATTGAAAGTAATTGGCGCAAAAAAACTTACCCGAACCAGATTTCTATCTCTAACGTTTAGAGCTTTGATAAAGCCTTTATCGTCAATCCATAAACTGCTCCAGGCCAAACCTTATCGGTATTTTAAGCTTAACCCATACCGTTTGATCCGGAGCCTTAGTTAATTCATAAGAAACTGAGACATCGTCTCTCTTAAATATCAATTCCTGTATACTCAAATTTGTCACTGTTCGACAAAATTCGAGGTATGACAAGCACCATCACCATGGCAAGCAGCAAAATCCGGAAATTCCATACTAAACTGCAATAATCCAAAAGACAAGGTATAGTTAAATTTTTAATCCTCAAAAAGTGGCTTTGGAGTTTGCCAATCCCTTAATGTTGTTTCTAGATGATCACGAACTGCATTTTCTGACTCAATTGGGTCCTTGCTTTTTAATGCATGAATAATTCGGAGATGCTCAGGAATGGACTTTACCTTTTCAATAGGATTCGTATAAAATGAATCCCTTAATATCAAGTAGCAATCTGACCAGTTAACTAAAGAGGTTACTTGTTCAACTAAAGATTTATTTCCTGTAGCTATAGCCGGTAATCGATGAATTCGATTGTTAATATTAATAAAATCCTCAAAGTTTCTTGCTTGATAAGCTTCAATTTCCTTCTCGGAGAGTAAAAGGAGTTCATCTATATGGTTTTGGGAAATAGCGGCGGCGGCTGTTCTAGCTGCATATGATTCTAATAAAATTCTTACTGTAAAAACATCCTTGACTTCCTTGTCAGTCGGATCATGGACGAAAGCTCCCCGACGAGGGAGAATTTTTACTAATCCCTCCTTTTCTAATTTTTTAAAAGCACCTCTTACCGGTGTTCTACTCATGTTTAAGTTTTTCCCAATCCACTCCTCTGTTAATTGCTGACCAGGAAGTAAACGTTTTAAAATAATGGCTCTCTTTATCTTCATATAGGCATCTTCTTCGGCATTTCTAAAACTATTCGCCATAATAATCATTCACCTTTTTATCATTTGGAATCTTCACAGAAGATATTGTTTAACACTTTAACTCTAGATCTACCGCTTAAATGCTTTCATCTGTCAATTCCCTTACCAAATTAAATGTCCTACTCCAGGTTAGTACTTTTTAAAAACAATTAGACTACATTTGAAAATCTAGATAGAAATTGTTTTAATCGCTCTGATTCGGGATTTTCAAAAACCTTCTTTGGAGGACCTGATTCTACAATATAGCCTCCATCCATAAAGATCACTCGATCACCAACCTCTTTCGCAAATCCCATTTCATGTGTCACGATGACCATGGTCATACCTTCTTCAGCTAATTTTTTGATAACCGCTAATACTTCTCCAACGAGTTCAGGATCCAAGGCAGAAGTTGGTTCATCGAACAAAATGGCTTTAGGCCTCATCGCTAAGGCCCTTGCAATCGCAACCCGCTGCTTTTGCCCGCCCGATAATTCATGTGGGTAATTATTTTCCTTGCCTTCCAAACCAACCTTTTGCAAAAATTCCTTTCCCTGATGGATGGCCTTTTCTTTGGCCATTTTACGGACCATAATGGACCCTTCAATGACGTTTCCTAATGCTGTTTTATGTTCAAATAAATTAAAGTTTTGAAACACCATACTTACATCAGACCGTAAGGAGCAGATTTCGGCATCATTCCGATGTTTTCTTCTTTTCCTATCAAAGTGAATTTTTTTACTATCAATGATAATTTGTCCTTCATCAGGAATTTCCAAGAAATTCATCATTCGGAGAAGTGTACTTTTCCCACTTCCGCTTGGTCCAATGATAACAACGACTTCCCCCTGCTCCACTTGAAATGAAATGTTTTTTAATACTTCCGTTTGATGAAAGGATTTTTTAATGTCTTTGACCTGAATCATTGCTCATCCTCCTCTCCAATAAATTAACAACTCGGTCCATCGGATAATGAAGTATCCAGTAAATAATCGCAACCAAGGTGAATATTTCAATATTTCTAAAAGTCGTTGTTGCCAAATTTTCCCCTGTATGCATGAGCTCATTAACGGCAATGACCGCAGCCAAGGAAGAGTTCTTTAATAAAAGAATCGCCGAGTTACCGATTGGCGGCAGAACATTTTTTATAGCTTGAGGTAAAATAATTCTTCTCATCGCCATCGAATAATTCATTCCGATTGCATAAGCTGCTTCTAATTGTCCTTTGCCAATGGACTTAATTCCCGCACGGAAGATTTCAGCTAGGTACGCACCTTCATATAATGATAATCCGATTAATGCCGCTGAAAAGGCTGATAACTTAATGCCGAACTCGGGAAAGACGAAATAAATATACATGAGTTGTACGAGGAGAGGTGTCCCTCGAATAATACTAATATAGACCCCTGCTACCTTATTGAAAAAAAAGTTGTTGGATATTCGGGCGAATGCAGTAATTAGTCCGATAACCAAGGCAATTATTAATGATAGAAGGGTTAGTTCAATCGTAATGAGTGTTCCTTGAAGTAACGCAGGTAAAAATGTTAGTATTGTCTCCATCCATATGTCTCCTCCATTCTGTCTTGTCTATTTTAGCCCCCGTTGTTCAAGAATGGCATCAATTTCCCCGCTCTCTTTTAGTTTTTTAATTTCTTTATTAATGGCTTCCCTTAATTCATCGGATCCTTTCGGAAGTCCCAATCCAACTTGCCCTGTCCATTTTGGATTATAGCCATCAACAAGCTTAATATTAAAATTCGGGTTCTCTTTGATCATATGGACAATGATAGGGTAATCGCCGAAAAAGGCATCAATCCGGCCATTTTCCAATTCGGAAACCATATCAGCAACCGACTTGTAGATTTGCACCTTAGTTTCCGGATACTCTTTTAATCCTTCCAAGTAAATTGTTCCTTGCTGCACACCTACCTTTTTCCCTTTTAAATTATCCAATGTTTTAATTTTATTTTCCGTCTTCAGTACCACAAGACCTTCACCATACTCATAGATTGGATCAGTAAAATCAATTATCTTTTTACGTTCTTCCGTAATAATCATTCCCGCTGAAATCATATCAATTTTATCTGCCTCAATCGCTGGAATAAGAGAAGCGAATTGCATTCCTTGAATCTCCGTTTTAACCCCTAAGTTTTCTCCAATCTTCTTGGTAATATCAAACATTAATCCCACATTCTCATTTTTTTCATTAATATAAGAAAATGGAGGTCCCGTTGTACTTCCTGCCACGCGAATAACACCTTTATCTTTTATTGCTTCTAATGAGTCACGAGACGATTTCTTAGATGAATTACCTTTTTCCGCGCATGCACTTAAAATGAGCATTAAATATGACAATACCACTATCATAGAGATGAATTTTTTCATTTACATTTCTCCTTTTCCAATTAATTAGTAAGTATATGAGTGATCCTCAACACGTTTAATTAGGTCGGAGGATTTTAAACCTGATAACCCCAACTTTTCAAGTGTTAACCCTTCACTCCAATAATCCTTCTCGATCAGCGAACCTGAAAATGTAATAATGGCATCTATATTTGGAGTAGGAACTTGAAGAGCTTTCCCCAAGCTTGACCAAAGAACTAATCCATTTGAAATGTCTTCTATAAAATAACGAGACGTTAAACTAAGAGGACCTTTAATAGGAGCAAAAACTTCACTCTGGTTGTAGGAATCGTGGAGGTTATTTACAGGCTGGACATATCCAAGTGACGATAATCTTTCTATAGTCGACAGATAGTTAATCTTCAGTTCCTGACATAATGCTTTACGTTCTTTTGACACAGATTTTATAATATTGCTTACATGCCGAGTTATTCCTTCCTTATATAAGTAAAATTCACCGTTAGAAAATTCAATTCTCCCTGCATTTAATAGGCTAGGTCCTGGATGTGTTTCGGGATTCCCATTATTAAGACATGTCTCCCAGATATTTTTGGCAGGGATAAGAGCAGGGTACAAATCCTTTAATTGCTCAATCAACTCAGGCGTTTCACTGCTTGGAAAAGCTGCAAAGAGCAGTGACTTAACTTCCAGTCCCAATTCCACTTCTCCCTTCTCATTCGCTCTGCTAGCATATGTTAAGGAGGCTGTTTCTCCGATTTTAAAAGAGACATCCTTCCTTACCTTTTTTAAAGCATTGAAAAAAAGGAAACTGGACATGGAAGCAGCACCATTCATCATGACAATTTGCCCATCCTCTAAGTAAGGGGCACAGAGCACCGCAAATTCCTCAATGGCAAATGAAGGCACCGTCAGCATTACAACCTCAGCATCATGGATAGCCTCGGCTATATTGTCAGTAATCAAAGCAGGAGAACAAAATTCCTTTTTATTTTTCCGTTTAAGCATGATCCCCCCTTTTTCATTAATATTCGATAAGCGATTATAATATCGGGGTAATTCGAATAGGCTTACTTTAAAACCTCTTAGCGTTAGGTCGGCAGCCGCTGTAATTCCACCATTTCCCGCACCCAAAATCGCTACCCTTTTAATACTCATTGCAACACCTCCATTTGTATACAATTTTTAAATACACTTTCCGTGTTCATAGTTAATTTTAACCGAAGTTTGTATTTTCCTCAATATAATTTTCAAAAAATATTGACTTTTTAAAATATTATAATTAATATTTAAGTTGTAATTTGTATACAATTTTAGTATCCAAAATATAATCACTCACACAAGTCTTTAGGAGGTATATGGAATGGGCTATCCACAATCACTTTGGGCAGCTACACGCAAATCCAATAATTCTAGACCAGTTCTGAATGAAAACATTCATACTGATGTCGCTATTATAGGTGGAGGTTTCACTGGACTAGCAGCTGCTCTCTTCTTAAGTAAGGCTGGTAAAAAAGTTGTTGTCGTCGAGAAAGAAAGAATTGGCTGGGGTGCCAGTGGCCGTAATGCAGGTATGCTTACCACGGGTTATAAAAAAAGTATTTTTGATTTGGAAGGAAAGCTCGGGACTGAAAAAGCCAAAGAATTGATGGATATGTCTGCTGATTGCGTAAAATTAGTAAAGGGAATTGTCGATGAATACCAAATCAATTGTTCTCTTCAAACCGATGGTGGTATTCGGGTTGCATATAAACCCTCCCATTTTGAAGCTTTGAAAAAGGAACATGAACACCTTTTAGAAAAATTCCAATATGAAACAGAGTTGGTTGATTCCCAAAATATTCAAGCAGAAATTTACTCACCGATATACCAATATGGCGGGTTGATTGATCGAAAAAGTTTTGCTTTTCACCCGCTTAATTATGTGATTGGTTTAGCGGAAATTGCTGAGAAAGAAGGAGCCTCTATTTATGAAAGCACAGAAGTCACCTCCATCATTAAAAAACAAAACAGTGTAGATAGATTTATTTTAAATACGCCCAACGGTGAAATTAAATGCACCCACATTGTCATCGCTACAAATGGATACACTTCAGACATCACCAAACGACTGAAAAAGTCAATTATGCCAATAGGAAGCCACATCATTGCTACTCAACCACTTCCAGATCAATTAGCGAATCAGATTATACCTAATAAAAGAGTTATTAGTGATACAAAAAATTTCTTATATTACTTCCGTTTAACTCCAGACCAGCGTCTATTATTTGGAGGACGTGTCAATTTTAAAACTAGTGCAACTCAAAGCGAATACGAGCAGATCTATTCTGCTCTCCATGATAACATGCTCTCTGTTTTTCCTGATTTAAAAGAAATGGGTATTGAATATCGATGGGGAGGAACGACAGGATTTACATTTGATTTTATGCCGCATATCGGTGAAACCGATGATGGAATGCATTTTGCTATTGGTTATTGCGGCCACGGGGCAGCCATGTCCACCTTATTAGGCAAAATTTTAGCATACAAAATTACTGGTGAAGAGAGAACAGAAACTGTACTTGAATCTTTACCATTAAGGACGATCCCCCTGCATGGCCAACGTGTCAAAATTCTTAATTTACTCGGTTATTATTACAAAATTGCTGATAAAATTTCTTAAATGTCCAATTATTTTTAAAAAAAGAAAAGGAATGATTGGAAATGGACTTCCCTAATTCTTATGGAAACATACTAAAGTAATACTTGAATAACCAAAAGGCCGTGTTACAGCAGCACATTTAGTTATTGCAACAAGCGGCTATACAACCACACTTACACCTAAATTATATAAATCACTCATTCCGATGGGGGGGGTTACATGATTGCGAATCTAATAAAAATAGTGAGTCAGGATCAATTTTCTATGTCAGGCCTGGACAGAAAGCTGGCCTTTTTTGCTAATTCATGATCATCAACTCCTTCCCTAAAATATCTAGAAAAAAGAGATTGCCAAATTGGGTTCCATTGGCTATTAATGAATCATCTTCATTCAATAATACAAATGAGACCATGCAAATTAAAATAGGTCAGGCTACCATTGAAGTAAAACCAGACTTTGACCCAACATTCCTAGCAAATGTTGTGAAGGTGCTTAAAACAGTATGTTAAATGAAGCAGCTGTGAACCAATTTTACCTCGCACGAGGTATAACAGATTTGAGGAAATCGATTAATGGACTGGCTGCTCTGGTACAACAAGAGTTTGATTTAGATCCTTTTTCATTCAGGGCGGAGAGTTGGGAGGGACAGAAATATCGGATTGGGAAGTATATAGGTTGCGGAGCCTAAAAGGTGGGTTAGGTTATACCGAAGAAAAATTAAAGACTATCTTTAGAGATTTGAGAGAGATTGAAATAAGAAAAATGAAAGTAGTAGAACAGCCAAAGGAATTTTTCGGCGTACCTGGTTTTTTGACGGCTCTATTTCAAAAACGTTAATTACCACTATAATTGTTTAACAATTGAGATAGGGGGAGGCGACTAACCTCCTTTTATCCCTCTCACACCACCGTACATACGGTTCCGTATACCGCGGTTCCAATTATGTCAAACGCTGTAAGTCATATCTTGCAGTAATACTTTTCAACCCCAGGGAAAGCCAATAGGCTTTCCCTAGTGTTTTGTGAAGTATTGGACTTTTGGAGATTCTCCAATAAGCCTTTCTTGTATTTCCCCATTCGTATGCTTTTCCTTCCGGAACACCATGATCAATAAGTTTCTTGACCTTTGTTCGAGGAAGTTTCCATTCCTTCCATCGAATCATTCTTAACCTTCGGTTAAGCCACCCTTCAAGTTTTGCAATGACTGAGCGAGTATCAGCTAGATGATAGTAATTAACCCATCCCACTAGATATTGATTAAGGTCATGAATTCTATCTTCCATGGCAATTGACCTACGTCTGCTTGTAAGCTTTCTTATTTTATCTTTAAACCTTTTAATTGATTGGGGAGATATTCTCACCTTCGGTTTTAGATTACTTGTAAAACTGAACCCAAGAAATTTCCTTTTCCAAGGGCGGTCTACAGCACTTTTATCCCTGTTGACCTTCAGTTTAAGCTTTCTCTCGATAAAATGGGTCATTGCCGTCATAACCCTTTCCCCAGCTCTTTTAGATTTCACGTAGATATTACAATCATCGGCGTAGCGGACAAAACGATGTCCCCTTCTCTCCAATTCTTTATCCAGTTCATCTAACACAATATTCGAAAGTAGTGGGCTTAAGGGTCCGCCCTGCGGCGTCCCCTCAAGGTTCGGACTGACAAGTCCGCCCTCCATAACACCAGAGGTTAGAAATCGTCTGATTAGTTTGAGGAGATTTCTATCGTTAATCCTCTCAGCTAACTTACTCATTAATCTATCGTGATTAACCTTGTCAAAGAACTTTTCAAGGTCAATGTCGACTACCCATCGATACCCCTCTTCTATATAGCTTTGGGCTAATTTAACTGCCTGATGTGCTCGCCTGTTGGGGCGAAAGCCAAAACTACATTCAGAGAAACTTGGGTCGTACATTCTGGTTAGCACTTGGGTAATTGCTTGTTGTATGAAACGATCTATCACGGTTGGGATTCCCAGTTTCCTCTTCCCTTTGCCGTCTGGTTTCGGGATTTCGACTCGACGGACTGGGGATGGTATATAGGTTCCCTCGAAAAGGGATTTTCGCAGTTCGCTCCAGTTGAGCATAATATGTCCACGAAGAGCAGTGACGGGCATTTCGTCCACTCCATGCTTTCCCTTATTCTTTTCTACTCTCTTTATTGCGTTAAGTAGGTTCTCCCGTAACATGATTCGTTCCATTAACATTGATATAACCTCCACCGTAAATAGGTATTCTGATTGTGTCCTTTCCAATCTCCACCCTATTTATCGCCCCCAATGGATTCACCATTTCCTACGATCAATAGGTACCTCGTTTTCTGTTTCATTGAATGGAAAGGTACGCCTAGTCCTATTTTCCATAACCGGTTCAGCCCTTCCTCATCCTCTTAAGCGAATAAGTACTATGGCTTCTGCTGACGCCTGTCGTTCAACCTAGCCTCACGGATAGGCTTACCGCATGTGTACGGCATACCGACAGGTTCTCCCCGGGTAAGAGTGCAGACTTTCCTTCCATGTCTCCGCCTCATTTACTCTGTGACATCTTCGGCAGTATGGGTTTTGTCTTGTATTGCAGACTCATCCAATGTCACCTAGCCTTATATGAGATTCGTGTTCCTCGGAGCGGAAGTTTGCCGCCGACTTCCTTCAGATATGAAGGTCACCCCGCATATCCTTGTCTTAAGCTACGGCTACTACTGCCTTCGCCGTTCGGGACTTACACCCTAGAGCCTGCACCCATGCCGGGCGCACAATAAGAGCGATTCTTCATCAAAGAAGAGTCGCTTCTCTTTTTCGATTAACAGACATATAGCGCAAAGTGGATTGTACTCTTAAATGAGGAAACTTAAAATTAAAGTAGCTGATCCTATAAGAGTAAATGAGGAGCTTGTGGAGTATGCGTATTTTCCACACGGATATGAGGGAACATGAAGGATAAAGAAGTTATTTGGAATTTAGTTAAACAAACCTAAGAACTTTCCATTTTAAGTATATCAACCTCCCTTTTTATGGTACAATTTTCCCATAAATAGATATATTGGGGGGAATATCATGAGTGAAATTACATTAAATGTTCAACAAAATTATCTAAAAGAATCTAAGGAGAAATCTTATTTTGATGGTGGATTACTTCAATATATTGGATGGTCAATCCTAGGATTCTTAGTAACGGTATTCACATTGGGAATCTGTTATCCTTGGTCAATTACAATGATTTTAGGTTGGAAGGCACGTCATACTGTAATAAATGGAAGAAGATTAGAATTTACTGGTTCCGCAATAGGGCTATTCGGAAATTGGATTAAGTGGTGGTTACTGACTATTATTACTTTGGGGATTTATTCTTTTTGGTTATTAATTGCAATGGAAAAATGGAAAACAAAACATACTAAATTCGCTAACTAATTTAAAATAAGTAAGCGTCAAATAATCCCCACCTGTTTTTAGATTGGGTTTTCATATATGCTTTATTAAATTTATTAGGAACACGGCACTCCTGCGGAAGTGTCGATGACCATGGCAGGAATTCGGCTAGTTTCTTTTTACTCTTCGTATCTATATTGGGAAGCTCCTAAAACAGATAGCTAAGGTAGTTGAGTACATTGAATACTGTAAAGTCATCAGTTATGGATGGTTAAGATAATGGTGTTTTCCTGACGGTACCCCTTTATTAATCCATCCTATCTCATAATTTAGAATAATAAACTATATTAAAAAAATAATAGGGGTTGCTGTTATACGAACTATTCAGTCCGTTTCCCAACAACCCCCTGATAAACTTTTGGTTTATCAGCTAT
Organism: Bacillus renqingensis; assembly: GCF_016464375.1. GTDB lineage: Bacteria > Bacillota > Bacilli > Bacillales > Cytobacillaceae > Neobacillus > Neobacillus renqingensis. The sequence goes on along the minus strand of NZ_JADDIU010000022.1, from coordinate 8,978 downwards.
TATAAAGTCCTGTTAATCGATCAGACATAATTGCACACGCGACTAATTGCAATATCACCGAATCCAAAGGCCTCTGCCTTGGTAACTTTCCCATTTGCCACAGCAAGAACCTCTTGGAGTAACTCTCCGCTCATGTCTTCAACTGTCTTTTCTCCATGAAGCACGGAACTTACATCTAGATCAATATTATCTTGCATCTTATCATACGTGCCTTTATTTGCAGTAATTTTTATAACTGGCATAATTGGATTACCTGTCGGTGTTCCACGACCCGTGGTAAATACCATCACTTGTGCTCCTCCTGCGGCAATACCTGTAACTGAAGCAATATCATATCCTGGTGTGTCCATAATGACTAACCCTTTTTTTCTCGGACGTTGAGCATAATCGAACACCTCAACGATCGGCCGGTGCCCACCTTTATGAATGCAGCCGAGAGACTTTTCCTCCAGTGTTGTAATTCCTCCTGCCTTATTTCCAGGAGAAGGATTGCCGTTACGCAAACTTTCCCCAACATTGCTGAGATGGTCCTCGTAACGTTTAATAATATCATAGATTTGCTGAGCAATCTCTGGAGTAGCTGCTCGCTTGGCAAGAATATGTTCTGCACCTATAAATTCAGTCGTTTCACAAAGAATCGATGTAGACCCCTCATCCACTAAGCGATCGCTTAAATTTCCGACAACTGGATTTGAAGCCAGTCCTGAAGTAGGGTCAGAACCACCGCAGTTCGTCCCAAGAATAAGTTCAGAAAGCGGGAACTCTTCACGTTGCATTGCTGAAGCCTCTCCGACCATTTGACTGGCAAACTCAGTCGCCTTTTTTACCGTTGCTACCGTTCCGCCTTCTTCTTGAATGACAAGAGTATACAGAGGTTTATTTGTTTTTGAACGAATCAATTCCTCCATCATAGATGCCTGAGCATTCTCACACCCTAAACCAATAAGAACAGTGCCATAGACATTTGGATTCGCTGCAAGCCCAGCCAGGACCTCCATCGTAATTGCTAAATCCCCTTCTACTTGAGCACAGCCGTTCTGATTAACAATTGCCACAGTACCTTGAACCTGCCTAGAAACCATTTGAGCGGTTGAACTTGCACAAGCAGAACAAGGAAGAATCAACACATGATTGCGAATTCCAACAGTTCCGTCCGGCCTTCTATATCCTAAAAAATTCATTGCTATATCCCCTTTCTAGTGTTGAATTGCTTCACGGATACTAATTAAATTTTGAGTATGGACATGCTCGCCAACCTTAATATTACGGGTCGCTTTGCCAATGGATTGTCCATATTTATACACTTCTTCGCCTTCCTTAATCGCTACACGGGCGAATTTATGGTAGATCGGTACCTCTGTAACAATTGTTGTTTCCTGTTCTTCACCATTGACTACATAATAGGCTGTGCCACCAGGGGCCAGTTCCTCTATAGCTACAGCCACGCTGTCGCTTGGAATAATTACAAGAGCATTCGTTTTTCTTTCCATAATAGTTCTTCCTTTCCATTTAAATTAAGCTGAGGTAGTATTCAACTGCTGATTTTGCTCCATATCATATTTCGGACTGCCAAATTTTTTAGCAATCCACCCTACCAGCATCGGGGTAACAATCGCAGTAATAACAACGGCAGCGGCAATTTGCGTTGTTGCAGCAGCAACATATGGTTGATAAGAGTGATCAATTAAGGCTACTGCAGCTGGTGTAGCAATGGTATTGCCAGCTGCACTTGAAATCGCAGCGCCTGCATAGCCGGGACGGCGATTGATGAACTTGTCTCCAAGAATTGCAAATCCGCCCCCGATAAAGAAAACCATGGCTGCCAGTACAATTCCGCTTGCACCTGCCTTAAAAATGCTGCTAAGATTGATACCTGCACCAATGGCAAAACCAATGAAAGGAATAACTAAGCTGACACCAGGGGCAAAAAATTTCGAAATATCCTTATCAAGATTTCCTAAAATAAATCCGATAAGCAATGGTACGATTGCCGCAAACAGCGCCATTAAAGGGATATTAGCCAACCCAGTAGCCCCCAACGTTAGTAGTGCAAGAAACGGTCCATCATGAATATTGAGAATTCCTTGGGCAGCAAGATCTTTAGGTTCTCCGTACTCACCCATTAGTGCCAAGTAAAGACTTCCATTTGAACCGGTTACAGAAGCAATAATTGCTAAGGCAGACACTCCTAGAAATCCTGCCGTTCCAAAGACTTTAGCAACTAAAAGACCTAAAAGCGCCCCAGCTAAATATTTAGAAATCAGTAGCACGGTGCCGCGTTTGAGAACCTCAGGAGCTTCTTTGACTTTTAGATTCGCTCCGATGAAAAAGAGCTGCATTCCAACAAATGTTGCCGCGGCTACATTGGAGAAAGTTGCCGTTGTAAACGACCCAATCTTCAGAGCCTGAGGAAAAAACGTATTAATAACAGCTGCTATAAGCAATGGTACAACCATCATCCCACCGGGAATCTTCTGAACCGCCTTCATAATATGCATTCACTATTCCCCCAATTTTTTAAGATTAGCTTTAGCCAAAATACTTCTTACTTTATCCCTTCCTTGCTCATCCAAAATCGTCCCCGGTGCTTTGACCATCGGGTTCATCTTTCTTCCCGTGAGTAATACCGCTGTCTTCATACCAGCAATAAAAGGGGTTGAAGTATCATAAACATCCATAAGCAGGCTAATTTTTTTCTGATAAGCAACAACGGTTGTAAAATCTTCAGCCTGGTATGCTTTATATAGTTCGCTAAAAAGACCCGGTGACACGTTTGTAAGTCCGCATATCACCCCGTCACCGCCAGCCATTAAGTTCGGTATAAAATATTCGTCAAAACCAGAAAAAACACTAAAGTCTTTCACCACTGATTTGACAGTTTGAATCAGTTGGCGAGTATGGGAAATATTATCAATAGTATCCTTAATCGCAACAATATTGGTAAAGTCTTGAGTAAGCCTCAGAATAAGTTTAGGGCTTAGATTCACATTCGTCCTGTCAGGAAAATTGTAAATCATGATCGGCAGCTTCGTGCACTGAGCAACGGCAGCATAATAGTTGTATATGCTTACATCATCAAGTTTAAAATAATATGGTGAGATAACGACGGCAGCATCAGCTCCTTGATTCTCAGCAAACCGAGTTAAATCGACTACTTCTTCGACTGATGTCCCACCAGTCCCAATTAAAACTGGGACCCGATGATTAACCGTTTCGATACAGAACGTAATAAACTCTTTTTTTTCTTCTTGTGTAAAAGCGAAGAATTCTCCCATACTGCCTAAGAATAACAAACCATCAAGATTATGATGAATCAAATGATTTATGTGCTCTTGCATTCCCGTAAAATCAATCTTTCCTTCTTGATCGAGGATCGTGATTACGGGTGAAATAACTCCTTTAAACATGGTCATCCCCCTAGTATATAGCCCTTACTTTTTAGACTATATTTCTTATTTATTACGATAAAATTTCTGTCGGCACATCGTTGTATGCCTTCATATAGATCGTAATCAAATCTTCTTTGGTTACCGGTTTTGGATTAGCACCGGTACAAGCATCATTCATGGCTTGTTCAGCTAATTTTTCTACATCCTCAGGACGGAATGCAGAATCTCTTAATGGAGGAATACCTACCTCTTTGGATAGCTTACGAACCTTTTCAACCGCCATCATCGCTGCATCTTTAACTGTTGCAGCTGTACTTGTGTCGACACCCAATGCACCGGCAATATCAGCAAATTTTTGTGGACAGGCATCCATGTTAAATTCCATGACATAAGGAAGCAGCATTGCGTTGGCCACACCGTGAGGCAAGTCATATTCTCCTCCCAATTGGTGAGCCATACTGTGTACAATTCCAAGTCCGGCATTAGAATAAGAAAGTCCTGCGATAAAAGAACCCCAGCCCATTCCAGAACGAGCTTCTAGATCTAAACCATTTTCAACTGCCTTTACCAAGTACTTACCAATAAGTTCAATGGATTTGTAGGCAATTGCATCCGATAATTCAAAGGCCCCTTTGGCTGTATATCCCTCAATAGCATGGGTGAGAGCATCTAAACCGGTAGCAGCTGTAAGACCTTTTGGTTTTTTTAGCATTAATTCTGGGTCATTTACGGCAATGGTTGGAAGTGCATTCGGGTCAACCATGATCATTTTCAATTTACGTTTTTCATTAGTAATTACATAATTAATCGTTACTTCAGCAGCTGTACCGGCAGTTGTGCTAATAGCAACAATCGGCGCCGATTTATTTTTTGATTTACCGACTCCCTCGTAATCAGAAATATTTCCTCCGTTAGTAGCTAAGATTCCAATTGCTGAACCGGTATCCTGTGGAGAGCCTCCACCTACTGTAATAATGAAATCGCAATTTTCTTGTTGGAACATTGCTAAGCCATCATGGACATTTGTAGTAGTCGGATTTGGTTTCACATCCTCAAATATCGTAAATGCAATAGAATCTTTTTCAAGGACATCCGTGATTTGCTTTACCACACCATTTTGATTTAGCACTTTGTCAGTAACAAGCAAGGCTTTTCCTAATCCTAGCTTCTTGATTTCCTCTCCAATAAATTTAACGCTGCCGGGACCAACAAGATTAATGGCAGGCCAATAAATTCGACGTGGTGTTAACATGGTATACTCTCTCCCTTTTAAAACTTTAAATTATTTTTTTAAACTTATTGTGAAGTATTTCACAAGAAAGTTGATAAATTCATCGTAATTTTCTAACTAGCTTCACAGTCCTGCTTCATCTTACTTTATTTAGTCAAATAGTAGACAAAGTAACCTAAACACTTATATTATTATTATAATCTTCTTTTAAATGTGTATTGGATTCCTGTCGTTTACAGATACTATCCAAATACACTTTTTTTATATGTGGTAAAGCCTTATTTTTTACCCTTTTTTCCGTGAGTACTTTTACTATCTTTTCTTTCTTAAGTCCATCCATTTAGCGATTAAATACTAGTCAAACGGTACTTTTATAGTTTCTTCTACAAATGACCAATCTCCTTTACATATAGTCCCAGTTTAAGTATGAAAATGGTGATACAAGTGGGGGAATTCCTTTTTTTTCAACTGTAACCCTTTACAAATATTTCTTTATTGTACAATCCTCTTATTCATTAACCATCCCCTTTCAGTGGGATAAAACTAAATATATGTACTCGATCATTCATAACGTTCTTCCTATGATATTCATTTTTTGTTTTATAATATAAAACACCATATTGATATATAGAACTTTTTATGGGATAATTATAGCATAGATGTTTAAGTAAAAATATTTTTATTGTGTCTGTTTTGTTAAAAGTAAAAAATATTAATGACTAAATTTACGTAAAACCTCTATGATAATAGTAGCTATAGATGATTCGTTATCTTTACATTAATTTAGAATAAGAGGGATTTCACATGCCAATGATCCAATCTGTTGAACGTGCTCTTCGAATTATCGATTTATTTGATGAACAAACACCTGAGCTTAAAATTACGAGCATAAGCAAAAAGATGGAATTAAATAAAAGCACTGTTCATTCTCTATTAAAGACTCTTCAAAAGTATCACTATATCGAGCAGAATCCGGAAAACGGAAAATATAAATTAGGAATGAAGCTTGCTGAGCGTGGTAACTTTGTTATCAGTACAATTGATATAAGGAAAGAGGCTAAGAAGTACATCATCGATTTATCGAACAAAACTGGACAAACTACCCACCTTGGTGTTCTGAACGGCCGGGAAGGAGTCTATATAGATAAAGTAGAAGGAGAAAAAGCAGTCATCCTTTATTCACGTATTGGGCGGGGAATCCCTCTTCATGCTACAGCCGTTGGAAAAGTTCTCCTGGCCTATCAAAAAACCGAAGACATTCATCGCCTATTAGAGGGATATCAATATACAAAACAAACCCCGAATACCATTATGGAAGAATCGGAATTGCAAACGGAACTTGAAAAGGTACGTAAACAGGGATATGCAATGGATGACCAGGAAAATGAGCAAGACGTTCGTTGCATTGCGGTACCAATCCTAAACCATAAAAATCAGGTTTTAGCTGCCATAAGTATTTCGACCTTAGTCTCCCGCGTGAATTACCAGGAACTCGAAGAATACTTAATCTTACTGAAAAAGGCTGGTCAAGAGTTATCTGAAGATATGGGTTACGGATTTTTCAAAGATAGCGAATAACTTTTTACTTCATTTTAAAATATTCCGATAACCGAATATTATTGAAAACTCTAAAATACTACTTATGTCATTCATCGAAATTGTTCCATAATATGGTTAAAAAAATACTTTATTAAGTGTGGGGAGCAAGATTATGAAACTACTACAAATTTTAAAACAAGGTAAAGTACAGTTAGGTGTTGCTACTGAATTAGGTATTTTAGACATGAAAGAAGCGGGGGAAAAATTTAAAGAATCCCTACCAGCCAATCTTCAAGAATTAATCTTAGAAAAAGATGGACTTACCAAGGTTAAAAATATAACGAACCGGGCTATTAAAGAGGGAGCAAATGAACTATTTTTTACTAAAGAGGAAATTCACTTTGCGCCTGTAGTTACAAATCCAGAAAAAATTATTTGTGTGGGCTTAAATTATATTGACCATGCAAAAGAGGCACAAATGGATGTTCCAACATCACCAGTTTTGTTTAGTAAATTTAACAATGCATTATCTGCTCATTTAGACAACATCCCCATTCCTCACGGAGCAGTACAAATGGACTATGAAGCGGAACTCATTGTTGTAATTGGAAAGGAAACTAAAAATGTATCCAAAGAGGACGCATTGTCCTATGTATTTGGCTACAGTGTTGGTAACGACATCTCCGCACGTGATTTACAATTTAGATCCGGGCAATGGTTACTGGGAAAAAGTCTAGATGGATTTGCACCAGTTGGTCCCTATGTTGTTACAAGCGATGAAGTTGACCCTAATAATCTAAATATTGAATGCCGGATTAACGGGGAAATTCGCCAAAAAGGCAATACAAGGGACATGATTTTTAATTGTGCTACACTAGTGAGTTACATTTCGCAATATATGACCCTAAAGCCTGGTGATATTATTTTTACAGGAACACCAGATGGGGTTATTCTAGGCTATCAAAAAGAACAGCAGGTTTGGTTAAAATCAGGTGATGAAATGGTTGTCTCAATAGACACACTGGGAGAACTAAAAAACGTTTTGAAGTAAGTAAGAAATCTATATGTTCTAAAAGGATTAACCTCAATTTAGCACGTAAAACGAACAATGATTTTGCGAATGGCGTTAGGGAATCACACCCTAATTCTGCAATGGAAACATCTGTTCATAGAGGTTTTTCAACTTCTATGAACTTCTTCGTTCCCATCACAATACCCTTTTCATGGCACAGGATACCTCATGATAATCCAGAAAGGCTGTTAGCCACGCTAAGCTTATACTACAACAATAATTAGAGTACGTGGTCCTTTTTCTTCCTTGCAGGCAAAAAGGAAGTGTTGCTTCAACTTTTCAGCTAGATATCTGCATTTAACAGTTCAATTTTATCGTGAAAAAAGTATGCCTTTTTTAAATGGTTGGTAATGGTTCTCCAATTACTAAAGTTGGATTTATTTTTATCTAGTAGAAATAGTCTACTTTAGTTTAGCATTCACTACTGGAGGTTTCAGTGCCTTTAACATACGTACTATCTCAAGAACATCGACTGTATTTCTCGCATAATTGGAGCTGGCAAAATATTTAATATCACAGCAGTTCAAAAGAAACTGAAAGATTCAGCTTCTTTCCTTTTTTTATGGAATAATTACCCGTTTAATGCAAAAATGCAAAAATAATAGACCAAAATCCTACAAAATTTCCTTTTTTCAAATTCAATTAAACGTTTAATTAAAAGTACAAGAAACGCTATCATTAAGGGATTCTATCCTCTTAGTCCGTGAAATTTCTGTCATTCAATTAAACGTTTGATTAGATTACGCCACAATCCTTGTGGTTCCAATATATATACTCTGAACCCTAAAAGAAGAATGACGAATAATGGGGTTTTCGTTTGTTTAGTCCTTGCAGTTAAACTTCAAATCCTTCAGAAACCGACGAATTCTACCATCATCACCTTAATAAAATAACATTAAAACAAACGCTTAGTTAAAGATTGACAAAATACCTCCGCTTAAGAATTTAAGCCCTCTAATTGCTAAAAATCTTGTCATCCAATCAACGTTTGATTAGAGGAGCAATGGAAACGGCCAAATCGCTCCTTGGTAATAAACATATGTGCCCGGTTATGGTAAATCCCATACATAAAATTTGTGTCTTTCCTAATAAATCTGCAAAACATGATGACACGATGTGGTTTAACCCTAATCTTATCTTAAGAACGAATACTTTTAATGGAAAAGCCACGGTAGAGTCTACGAATGGATTGATCATTACGGTTTCTTCAAAACTTTATTCTTTTAACCATAAACTACAAACCGCAGATCAATTTAAGAAAATGATAGTTGGAACGGGAACTAAACCCCTGTCCTTCAAACAGGATCCGAAAAAACGAGCTTAATCTTACTACATATTAGCTTCATTTTTTTAAAAGTTAAATAAAACTTATATTTCGCCTATCAGACAACATTAGCATTGCATAAAAACTTTTGAAGCTTGTCAAATTGGATTTTTGTGGATAATAGAATTTAAAACTGAATATTCTGATATATTGTTTTTATCCATAATTTAAAAAGGTCGATAAGGATATAAGCAGTAGTCCTTATCCACAATTGGTAAATTATTTCCTTTTAATTGAGATAAAGTGGGTCAAACGATAAGTCGTCTAGGTGGTCCACCTCACCTTCGTCAAATTGGCGTACAATGAAAGCGAAATCTCTTTCCCAATCATATTTACTTCGTCCTTTTGATGAGCGGGTTGGTTTCTGGAAAAGAGCACGAATAAAGGCATCAAGCCCTTCATAAAGACAAGTTTCTAAAGTCC
>NZ_JADDIU010000021.1 GCF_016464375.1 Bacillus renqingensis | reverse complement strand
TGTCCTTCATCGCAATTATGAAAGACTTTTTGATCGAGTCTTCTAGGTGTTTTGTCCTTCATCGCGATTATGAAAGACTTTTTGATCGAGTCTTCTAGGTGTTTTGTCCTTCATCGCGATTATGAAAGTCTTTTTGCTCGAGTCTCCCAGGTGTTTTGTCCTTCATCGCGATTATTAAAGACATTTCTCTTCGGTTTCTCAAGTGTTTGTCCTTCATACACCCGATTAAGAATCTTCTGCTTCCAAATTGCCACCAAAATACTGGCGGTCATTACCATCATCAAAACGAAAACCCCGCCACATAGAAAAAAGGCAAAACTCGGTCTATAACTTAAGGAATAGCCCCAATAAGCGGTTTCAACATATAATATGACCAAAAACAATTCAAATAATAACGTCATGAAAACAAACATAAGATAAGGGACAACCACTTTTTTATGAGTAATGTGCTGTAATGTTAGACTCTCCCAACAAAGATCCGTCCATTTACCCAATTTTATCACTCGTGGAGCGCCAAGCCCCTTGAGGTCACAAGCAACTACTAAAATGAAAGCAAAAAGCGCCTTCTTTTTGGGAGCGACTAGTGCTAGCCCTAAGGCAACCCAAGGCGCCGCGCTTTTATCAATCTATCTTAACCGTCTACGCGCTTCTCGATTTAAACCAGCCGTTTTCTCTTCAAATAAACTATCCCATTTGCTCTTATAACGACGATAAATCAGCGGGTATTTCTTTTGTAGCCGTTTAATACCGGCTGCAAACTCCTCATCCAACGATTCTAACTCCTGCAATATAGCGGCAGGGATACTATTTTTATACTCAATTACAAACTCTGATTGGCCAAATTCACCATAGAACCAAGTCATCGCTTGAATAGAAACCATTGGAAACAAATCGTTATCGCCCATTTGGCGGTCAAGCTCTTTTTCTATTCTTGAAAGCTCTTGTACATTCGTTCTGTTTTCAAGGACAAACGGATGCTTTGGACTGATGTAGTAAAGTAAGTCTATATAAAATAAAGCGCCTCGGAAGTAACCAGCTTCAAAATAAGCTTCAAATTCATGAATGAGCGCACTTTCAACCATGAATCGATCATCTTCATTTTGAATCATCTTTAAAAATTTCCGTACTCTTTTTTGAAGTTTATCCGAAAGGTTCCATTTTTCGACATCAATCATCGTATTAATCCAAGCAATAAAAAAGAAAATATGGTCAGGGTCCTGGTCATCCAGCGGTGGAACTTCCTGTTCAAACAGTTTCAGGGCATCTTCCGAACGATCTTGGGCTAGATAAACTTGAATTTCCACTGACCTATACTCATCTGTATAATCTGGGTATTCACGATGTAATAATTCAATCACATCCAGAGCTTCATCAGAAAAGTCCTCCTCGTTTAACAGCCTAGCCTTTAAAGTAAGCCCGGCCACTTGATCCTCTTCTGTTTTTTCCCCATCCAAAAGAAACTGCATGTGAAATTCAAATTGAATTAAATCCTCTTTCATTAAAGATAACTGGGCTAATCCAAGGCGGGCACCGATAAAATCCGGTGCTACCTTCAAGATATCAGTTAATAATTTTTCTGCTTGATCCCACTTACCAATATTCATATATTCCATGAATTGATTCATTGTCTCTTCTAGTGATCCACCAAATTTCCTCATTAAGTTATACTCTTCGCGTTTGATGGGATCTCTTAGCGTTTCATAGGCTCGTCTAATTCGCTCGAATTCTTCAGGAAATTGTTCCGGCGGATATTGCTTCACCAATTGAATATAATGTTGTTTAATTTTTTCAGGTCTAGAGTTTGAACGTACCCCTAATACCTTATAGTGATTTTCTATTTTCGGTTTACTGCTGCGCCGCTTTCTTTTCTTTTTAACGGTTTCCATTTTAGCTTCACTCCTTAAAACCTACAGTTCTACATCAATAAGGGCATCCGTAATCTCGTCAATCAACTTCCGTAACTGAGTGAGATCATTTTCAGCTATTGCAGCATTCAATTCTTCAAGCAGGTGCCGCAGACTATTTTGGTCACTGGCATCAAGATTATTTAAAACCTTCAAGGTGCGGTTCCTTAATTGAATAGCTTCTTCGTGAAGCACAGTCGGAGTAAGTTCTTCATCTTCATCCTCATCAAAATCAATTTCGTCCAATACTTCTTCCCAATCAGGTTCATCCACCGTTTCATCTGCGTCGGACTCTCCCCATAATTTTTCAAGTTGCCCGAAACTTTCCTGAAATGCTTCCTTAGAATCCCGTTGTAATGCATCTTGAACAACGACTGTCATTTCCTTACCTGTGGATACACACTTGGCCGATACTTCAAGAATTCCATTTAAATTGTAACGGAAGGTTACCTCAATTTCTTCCTGTTTTTCAAAGTTTTGCGGTATTCCTTCAAGGAGAAATTCCCCTAATCGGTGATTATATTTAACCCACTCATGTTCACCTTGAAAAATTTCAATAGCTACCTCTGTTTGCCCTGGTGCTGATGTATAAAACTTTTCGGTCCTCGTGACGGGTATTGTTGTATTTCTTGGAATAATGGGAGCAAAACCCCCGGGGCGTTCCGTAATCCCCTTCCATTCCTTTAACACAGCAACCCCCATGGAAAAAGGAGCTACATCTGTTGCCACAAGACCGCTCTCAGATAAGGCGCCTGATTTCAAACCAGCTTGGACGGCCGCTCCTAAGGCGACAGCCTCATCCGGATTCACATCTGTTCGCGCCTCTTTACCAAACATTTCACTAATTAACTCTACCACTTGCGGTATCCGTGTTGAACCGCCCACCAATAGAACCTCATCAATGTCCTTTGGGCTGAGCGAAGCATCATTCAAAACTTTTCTAATACTTTCCATTGTTTCCTGCAGCATTGGGGCTATTAAACCAACAAATTGTTCACGGGACATCACCGTAGAAATACCTACCGGCTTATTATCCTTAACCGTCACTAACGGAAGGTCAATTGGAACCGAGACAGATTCGCTTAAAGCTATCTTGACTTTTTCAGCTTCTTCCTTCAAAAGTGCTTTAGCCCTTATGTCCTCACGTGGATCCACACCGCTGTCCGCCATGATTTTTTCTGCTAAAAAGTCGACGATTTTCCAGTCAAAATCCTCTCCACCTAGTTGACGATTACCAGTTGAAGCTTTGACTTCCAGTAAGCCACTCATCAACTCAACAACAGAAACATCGAACGTTCCGCCACCTAAATCATAAACTAGATACACGCCATCTTCATTCATATGATTAAGTCCAAATGCAAGCGCAGCGGCTGTTGGTTCATTTATGATGCGTTCAACAACAAATCCGGCAAGCTCCCCCGCCTCTTTCGTTGCCCTCCGCTGTTCATCCGTAAAATAGGCCGGTACGGTAATAACTGCTTCCTTTTCTCCTTTACCGTAAAGCGTATCAACATATGATTTAAGTTCTTTTAATATAAGCGCAGAAATTTCCTGGGGGAGCAAGGCTTGTCCAGCAATCGGTATCGGTTGATCCGAACCCATTTGACGTTTAACCGCACCGACAGTTCGATCAGGCATGGCCACAAGCGCCGATCGAGCATCTTCGCCAACGATTACTTTCCCTTTTAGGTCAATTAGAACAACCGATGGGATAATCTTTTTCCCATTAGGTGAGGAGATTATTTCCGGTTTCCCATTATGTATATAAGCAACCGCTGAATTGGTTGTTCCTAAGTCAATTCCGACGATTGGGCGAAAATCATGACTATTGGACATGTTCATTCTCCTTTTCTATTGTAATTACTTGGGCTTTTCTAAATAAGCTACCGTTTTTCCCTATAAATCCCCTTTTTAACACCTCTACAACTTGGTATGGAATATCTCGTTGTACCTTTATCTCTTTATATTTTGTGGCAGCATCTTTCATCGGGATGGTCCCTAGAGATTCAGCTTTCGTAGGGTCGAAACTGGAACCAAGCACATGTATTTCCACAATCCCTACTCCCTCCAATTGTTCAACGATTTGATTGCTCCACTGTTTCAATATTTTTTTCCATTCTTCTTGATCATTTTCAATCAACCCGGAGCAGACCAAATCCAGATCATCTAACCATCGAATAAGAGAATACGACAGTTCTTCAAGTTTTGCTTCTGTTTGGGCAATACGGAGTTCTTTTTCATGATCATGGTGTTCTTGCTTTTTAACAAAGGAGTCCACTTTACCAAGGATATCTTTGCTTGTTTTATACTGTAACCGGCTTAATTTTGTTATCTGTTCGACCAACCCTTTGTATTGGTCTGCGAGCAGATTATTTTGCTCTTTTAATTGCCAAATGGCCTCTAATTCAGGTGAGGTCTTCCCTTTTTCCTTCCAAAACCATTTCATAACAAACCTCCAAAAATATGATGAAAGAATTGTGATTTGCTGAGCTGATTATCATGGTAATAGCTTATCATGTTTTTTTACAAAATGGGGAATATTTATGGGTACTCTAGCGAATGAAGGAGGAGTTTCCCCCCCATTCACAGATACAATCCTGCCAAACAGATTCCGAGCGCATCTTGATAGATTTTATCAAATTGGGCTATCGGAAGGGGATTCGTTCCACTGCCCAGTTCAATCGTAAACCCCGGCCGTCGCCACTCTTGGATAAACCAGTCCTTATATCCTGCGTAGCTTTCAATGATTCTGACAGGCTCATAGCCGCTTACCCGGCCAAATTCACGGACAATCGTTTCCGCTTCTGGCGGCTCTAGATGTTCAAATCCCCAATATATTTCTTCCCCCTGGGTGTGAAACGCCAACACTCTGGAAAAATCCCGTCTTCTCGTGAGTTCCGCCATGGAGATGGCTTCCGGCTCAGTTAAGGGCTTCTCACCACCATAATCCCTTGGTCCAGGAACAATGGGATTGCGCGCCCTCTCTTCTTCCCATTTTGCCGGAAATTGATCATTCAGGTCGATTCCCCTAATATTAGCCTTCCAACCGGAAAAATCTAAGCTGCCATGATTTAATTCTATCACTCTATTTTTCCATGCTTCGGGAGGGCCATTTAATACGAGATTCACCCCATCTGGATTGACCATAGGCACAATGGACAAGGAAGTATCATAATATATTTTCAAAGTTTCTATCCCTCGGATAGGAGTCTGATTCGTTAATGATAATAGATAGTCATTCAAAAACGTCATAATGACAGCCGTAGTAATCCACTCATTGGCATGAAATGAACCGTTATAGTGGATTCTTTTCACACCGTTTCCGACCGTCATTTCAGGGATATCGTTTCCAAGTACGGTCTTTCCAATTGGAGCCGACTGAATAAATGGATAGATTGCCTGCAATCTTCTCATATCCCTTTTTAGTACGTTATAATCGTAATTCTGCTTTCCTTGAACAATTCTCTGAGTAATTCGTTGAGGAACGATGATCATCTGGCCTGCCTGCAAACGATTGGGATTAATATCCGGATTCATTAGCAGTAATGCATCCAATGGGACATTTATTTTTTCAGCAATTGCCCAAAAAGAGTCAGTTTGCTTAATCTGGTATTCGCCAGACTCATACCCCGGTATTCTAATCCTCTCCCCAATTGACAGCCGTTCAGGTTGAATCCCAGGGTTGGAATCGATAATGAGTTGATAATGAATTTCAAACAATTGGCTGTAATATGATAACGAATCCCCGTGCCTTACAACAATATCCATTATGCTCCCCCTGATGTTCATATTCTTGTTACCATAATGTATGCAAATGCCGTTAAAAAAGCGCTGATAAAATTTAGAAAGTACAATGGTGTCAGGCACTCTGAAAAGACTAACCTTTTTTGTAGCTCTTAAGTTCGACACTGAAAATACACGTAGACGGGAAACTCACTGCTATCTGCATGGAATCGGGGGTAAGGTGCACCATTAAAAAAAAGAGAAGCACTTCCATGAATGCTCCTCAAATTTGCTATTTTTATTTATGCAGCTACATCCTTCTTTGTAAAAAACCCAAAAGCCAAGAGATGAAAGACGAAAAAGTAAAGCAACAGCATGATAATGGAAAACCCTGCAGTCATGCCTGGGACCAATGGAACACCATCAAAGTATTGGGTTAGGTCCGTGTTGGCAAACAAGATATATTTCGCCCAATCATACCGGGATGCAATGAGAGACGTGACTGTTCCGCCCATTAATAAAAGGAAAATCGATAACCCAACCGCTAAAGAACTGTTTCTAAATACAGCGGAAATCATAAACGCCATTGTCGTAACCATGATGACATCAATGGACGACAATAAATAAGTATTAATTAAGTAAAGGAGCATATTCTGTTCCACAACACTACCATTTGAGTAGGCGAGATGAACATTATGGCCATCACCTGTTCCAAATAAAGAAAATCCTAAAATCGCCGCACTTACAAATAAAATGGCCAACATGAAAAGGTCAAATAATACGACTGTTAGATATTTAGATAATAGTATTTTATATCGCTTTATCGGCCGGATTAAGAGCAGCTTGATCGTTCCCCAGCCAAATTCACTCGCGACAATACCGGCCGCAATAATAATAGTAAATAAACCGGCAAACGAAATAAGAGCAGAGCTGTCATTGATAAATGTCCACCCCGTTGTCTCGTTGGCAGGAGGAATTTGATGGTCTAAACGGTATTGATTAATCGCCACTTTTCTTTCCAAATCCTTTTTCACATCTACTGCTGTAGCCGGCAGTTCACTTAATTGTTTTTGAGCCTGCTTGATTTCTTGTGTTACTTGTTGTTCCCATTGAGGATGGGCAGTTTGACCGTTATCACCATATATTTTGTTCAAAACCCCTGTAGCAATGATGCTAAGGAGTAGCAGCCCTATCATCACCAAAGTGCCTGGACGTTTAAACAGCTTTATCCATTCATTAATAATGAGTTTATGCATGAAGCTTCTCCCCCTGTGTTGTGACTTCCAAGAAACGATCTTCTAATGATTTAGAAATTGGTGTGACTTCAAAAATACGGATCCCGTTTTCGATTAACAATTGAATCATATGGGGCACCTCGTCTTTTTCCAACTCTATTTCAATACCCTTTTCTACCTTTTCATATGATATATCTTTGAGGAACGCAAGGTTTTTCATGTCCACTTCAAAGAAATATTTCTGTTTACTTTCCTGTAGATAGTCATGAACCTTTTGAATGTCAATGAGCTTACCATTTTGGATAATCGCAATTCGGTCACACATCATTTCCATTTCAGATAATAAGTGACTGGATACAATGACCGACATCCCTTTTTCTTTCGTCAACTTTTTCAAATGGTCACGAATTTCCCTAATCCCGGCCGGGTCAAGTCCATTAGTTGGTTCATCCAGAATCATCACCTTTGGGTCATGCAGCAGACTTTGAGCCAATCCTAACCGCTGGCGCATTCCAAGTGAATAGGTTTTGACTTTATCGTGAATCCGCTCCTTTAAACCGACAAACTCCACAACTTCCTCTATTTTTTGCTTGGAAATCCCCTTTACCATCCGAGCATATTGCATCAAATTTTGATAGCCGGTTAAAAATTTATATAACTCGGGATTCTCCACAATCCCACCAATATTCACAAGGGCATCTTCAAATTCCTTTTCAACATTCTTACCACAAATCAAAATTTCACCGGAAGTGATCCCCATAAGGCCGACCATCATACGAATGGTCGTTGTTTTCCCTGCACCATTTGGTCCTAGAAAGCCGAATACTTCCCCCTCTTCAATCGTGAAGCTTAAATCATCAATAATCTTTTTCCCTTTGATTATTTTGGTCACATGTTTTAATTCAACAACCGGACTACTCATTTTTTTCCCTCCATTTGTGCCGCCGTGGATTTAAACCATTCCAGAACGGATAACCCTTCTTCTTCCCTAAGGGTTTCAACATTTTTCTGTCCAATAATATCCCCATAAAAAATCACAATCGCTTCATCTAAAAGCGGTTCAATTTCATCGATTTCATGTGTAGCAATAATAACGGTCTGCTCGTCAAAATTAATGTAGGATAACAGACTTTTCACAATCGAATCGCGAACCATTGGGTCAAGTCCGGAAAATGGTTCATCTAATAGTAAAACCTGCGATTTCCTTGATAATGCCAGAACTAATTTTAATCGGCCGCGATTTCCCTTGGACAATTGTTTAATTTTTTTGCCAGGATCCAGCTTCATCTCTTGTAAAAGCTGCTCAGCCTTCTTTGGATCAAAATCGGCAAATTGAGAAACATAAAATTCGACCATTTCCCCCACTGTAAAGGATGGATAAAACATATCAAGTTCCGTTAAATAAGCTACTTTCCTACAAATTTTTCTTGTTACCTCTTCATTGTCCACTTCAACCTTCCCACCGTTAGGATATACGAGCCCTGCAATCAGTTTTAATGTCGTCGACTTCCCGCTGCCATTGGGCCCTAACAACCCATAAATCTTCCCCGTTTCAAATGCTAGAGATACATTTTTTAATGAAAAATCTTTTCCATACCTTTTCGAAACGTTACTAAGTTTAACGGTCACGCTTGCTCCCTCCTACAATATTGCTGTATGCCTTCGATCATTTCTTCTTGTGAAAAACCAAGCTCTTTCATGTTTTGGACAAAAACACCAATAATATCGGTCTGTAACCGGAGCTTTAAAGCTTTTAGTACCTGTTCATTTTCCGTGACAAATGTCCCCTGCCCCCGCTTTGTTTCCACGATTCCCATCCTTTCCATCTCACTATAGGTTCTTTGGATTGTATTTGGGTTAACACCTGATTGAATCGCCATTTCACGAACAGATGGCAGTTTCTCTCCTGCGCTTATTTCTCCTCTTACAATTTGGGATGATAGCTGATCGGCTATTTGAATATAGATTGGTTTAGATGCTTGAAAGTCTTTTGTCATCGTCGTTACACCTCGACTTTTCTATCGAGTAACCAACAAGAAATAAGGAATAGGGAAAGCGCGACTATTACATATAAAACAAATTCCAGCACTGGTAGGTCGACAGCCTTCAAATAAATCTCCCAACCTCCCTGCCTGAATTTTCCATTCGCGTTCATGAATACTGGAATATTCCATTTGTTCACGACTTCCTTTAAGAATTCAATCCTTGCCAAAAAGGTTGAAAGCATATTATAGGCAATAAACAGGAGTACAATCACGAGCCAACGCCAATTTTTTACACCTGGAAATTTCCCTAGAGAATGGTAAATAGTCCAATAAAACATGGCCCAGCAAGACAGATATAAACCGAGCAAAGCAATGCCGGCATTCACGACTGTAATTCCGTTAAACAAATCAGCCGCTTTAATATGAATTTGATTTTTATAATATTGATAAATCATTAAGCCGACCCCTGTTAAAAAAACTTGTGTAATCAGCTGATAGACTAAACTCACGGTTATTTTCGATAAAAATAGCGCTTTACTGCTTTGCTGATTGTACAGCCACAATTGGGTCTTGCCTTCCAAACGAAGCATAGACAATAACATGGCCGGCAAGAAAAAGATGTGAAATCCGAGTAACAGGATGACAGCAACAGGAATAACGGTTAGCGGCATATGAAAATAAATCTCTATTGCGAGCGGAATAATCAGAAAAACAGCCAGAAAAATGATCCATAAAAGGAACCAAAATTTTGAAATGCCAAAGTCCTTTTTCAACAAACCTTGAAAAGCCGACATCTATTCATAACCCCCTATATCCATGTATTAGTGTACTATTTGAATAGTACACTAATACATAGTGACACGTCAATAGGCTTTATCAGGTGCCAGGCACCAAAAAACAAGCGACTTTATCGTAAAAGCAGCTTGTTTTAAAGTATGATTGAGTTAAAATAACTATATTAGCCGTTGCAATGGTCTTCTTTTCCCCTAGTATTTTTATATAATAGGAGTGTGCGGATGACGCCAAATAAACTTGAAGGATTTAGGGTGTTCGCTGAAAATTTAAGGGGGGATTCATCATCATACCTATTGGAGCAGCTAATTTTTTGAATAGGGAGAGGAAAGAATGAAAACTAGCAAAACGATGATTTTAACATATTCAGCTATGGGAATTGCCTTAAATGTGGTCTTAGGTACGGTTGTGTCGTCTATGAAAATACCGCTTTTGTTTCTCGATACGATCGGAACCGTGTTAATTGCCGTATTATTCGGCCCTTGGTGGGGTGCTTTAGCCGGCGGGTTAACAAACGTTGTGCTCGGGGCGACCACAGGAGCATCTGCCATCTTCTTTGGACTTGTCAATATCGTAATCGCATTAGTTGTCGGGTATATCGCAAGAAAATTCGACTTCACCAAATGGTATATTGCCTTATTTACCGGAATTATTATTTCGATTATCGCCCCTTTAATTGGAACCCCCATCGCTGTTGCCGTATATGGCGGATTAAATGGCAGCGGGATGGATGTTGTCGTTTTATGGTTAAGAGCTTCCGGGGAAAGTGTCTTTGCCTCAACCTTTATTTCCCGAATCACTGGGAATCTTGTTGATAAAATTATCACCTGTTTTCTAGTCATGTTTATAGTGACCCGCCTGCCGGTTTTTTCAAAAATAATCAGGAAGGAAAAGCGATATGCAGCGTAGTAAAAAGATTTTAATCGTATCCCACTGTATTTTAAACCAGAATACTGTTATTGAAGGCGAGGCAAGAGCAGAAGGGGCCGTCCAATCTGCGGTGGAATGGGCGATGAATGCAGGCTATGGATTTCTCCAGCTGCCTTGTCCTGAGTTTACTTTTCTTGGACTGAACCGCCCCTCGATGACTTATGAGCAATACGATACACCAGCATACCGGAAACATTGCCGGGAGATATTAAAGCCTATTTTGCAACAGGCCATAGACTATTTAAAAAATGGTTATGAGATTGCTGGATTACTTGGAATCCAAAGCAGCCCCTCGTGCGACCCCACCCGTGGCGTTTTTATGGAAGAGCTGACTGCGATGTTTGCGGAAAAAGGGATCACGTTACAAACGCTTTGGTATTTACCCAACACAAGCGAACCGGAATTTAAAAGTAATGAACATTTTATAAAATGAAGTGTTAAGCAGACAAGCCAGCTTCCGGATGGAGGTTGGCTTGTTTTTGTATCGATCAATGGCGAGGACTGTTCGCCTTTACTTATTTTTGGACAATACCGATTGACTTTTCGTAGTACTCGTCAGTTTAATCCATTTACCTGTATAAAAAAACATCACTACTTTTTAAAGATAAGTAGTTAACGAAGTTCATTTAATTATTTTTATATTCCCTCGTTTAATTCTTTTTCTAATGGAATTCATCATGAACAATTTAAAAACCCTTCTTGTTGGCGGAAGGAGTAGAAAGAGGCCGATTATATCTGAAATAAAGCCAGGGATCAGCAGCAAAATGCCGCCCATTAAGACACAGATTCCATCCAAAACCGCACTGCCTGGAATTTGTCCATGTCGCAATTGTTGTTGGACCTTCCGAATCGTTTGCAGTCCTTCTCGTTTCGCCAAATACGCTCCGATGATGCCTGTGGCAACAATCAACAATATGGTTGGCCAAACACCGATTATTTTTCCAAAAAAAAGCAATACTGCTATTTCCACTAACGTCATAACCATAATAAAGGGGAAAAAATACCGCATGAAGAGTCTCCTTCCGATTGGATTGATTCTATTATAGCGGTCTTTACGGTTTAAAGAAAGGAATGGAGTCGTTTAAACAAACGTTTGATTCAATCCTACATCCCATTTGCGTCTTGAGAGTGAATCGGACTAATCTCTCGATTGTTTTGGGTAGGGAGGTCATTGTG
Organism: Bacillus renqingensis; assembly: GCF_016464375.1. Lineage (GTDB taxonomy): Bacteria > Bacillota > Bacilli > Bacillales > Cytobacillaceae > Neobacillus > Neobacillus renqingensis. The sequence goes on along the minus strand of NZ_JADDIU010000021.1, from coordinate 65,825 downwards.
CAGCAGTGATTATAATACGGTTACTACAATGACTGCCGTACACGAATAATTTGCCATTATTAATACGAAGTCTAGGACTTAATGATAAAATAGCTTCATAACTGTTCATTTCAATACTGGAAGATAGTCCTTCTGCTTCCTAAAAAGGCAGCAGAAAGACCATACCTATATTTTCTAATGAAGGGAGTATATGAACAAGGATGAAATCACTCTTACAAGCGATTACTGATCGTATTTCGACCAAAAAAGGGATGTGGATTACGCTTGCTGCTTGGTTGGTAATCACCATTGTCCTGGCGGTATTTGCATCAAGTGCAAAGGACTATGAAGTATCCAGAATTGATTCCTTACCCGATGATGCAAAATCGGTGATTGCGCAACAAAAGATGGACCATTATTTTCCGAATAATAAAGGAACACCCGCTATTCTAGTCTTTCAATCAAAGGATGGGGAGGTAAAGATCCAAAAGCTTGGTGAGGTCCTAGACAACATTAAAGAAAAGAATATTGAAGGTATTGATCAGGTGATTCCGCTTGCCTCCCTTCCTCCCCAGGCGACAGCTGGCTTTTTTTCTAAGGATAAAACAACAGCCATCGTTCCTTTAACCTTCGATGCATCACTTGAAAGCAAGGAAATTAGGGAGTCTCTGGCTAAGGTTAAGAAAATTGCTTCGGATACGACGGACTATAGTTTATACGTTACCGGGCCTGCCGGGATTGCCACGGATTCTCTTGATCTCTTTTCTCGCGCTGATGTTGTTCTTATTTTATCAACAGTAGGTTTAATTCTTATTTTATTAATCGTGATTTACCGCTCGCCATTACTAGCTTTCATTCCACTGCTTGCGGCTGTCTTTGTCTATGAAGTTGTCAATCAAATTCTGGGGATCATGGGAAACGCGGGCCTTGCTTTGAGCAAACAGACATTGTCGATTATGTCGATTCTGTTGTTTGCCGCCATGATTGATTATTCTTTATTCATCTTTGCGCGGTATCGAGAAGAATTGACAAATTATGAGAATAAGTTCCACGCGATGAAGGAAGCAATGCGGGAAACAGGAATGCCAGTCTTTTTTTCTGGCGGAACGGTTTTAGCCGCTATGCTGGTATTATTCTTTGCTCAATCTGGTGACTACCGGAACTTTGCCCCTACCTTTGCAACGACAATGGTCGTTATCATGTTGGCAGCAATCACTCTTGTTCCAGCCTTGTTTACTCTGTTTGGCAGAAAGTCCTTCTGGCCGAAGATCCCTCATGTGGGTCAAGCGTTTGCCAGCAAGCATGTGGTTTGGGGGAAAATTGGCCGTTTCGTTACGAAAAAGTCTGGGGTTTCTGTCGTTATCATCGGAATATTCCTACTGCTGTCGGCTAGTAATTTGTTTCATCTAAAATATGAATATGACACGATGAAATCATTCCCTAAAGATATGCCTTCTCGTCAAGGTTATGACATTTTAGCTCAAAAGTTTGAGAGCGGCGATTTGGCTACAACTACTGTGTTGTTTGAGTCAAAGAGCACCGTTGCAGCTGAACAGCAGGAGAAATTAAGGTCGGCTTTGGAAAAGCAGCCGCTTGTGAGCAGCGTTCGCTTAGGCGGTAAAACGAATGACGATTCTGTTCTTTATTACAGTTTGACATTTGACACAAATCCGTATTCCGTTAAAACTATTGATGCTCTGGAAAAGATAATTGACAATTCCAAACAGATTGTGACTGACAGTGGGCTAGACGGCAGCCTTTATTATACTGGTGAAACGGCCAGTAAAGTGGATGACCGGATTGTTAATAACCGGGATGTCCTGATTATTGTTGTACTGGAAACGATTTTAATCTTCATCTTATTAATTGTTTTAACAAGGTCGTTTAAAATGCCGATTTATATGATGGGGACAATTCTGATTTCATTCTTTGCTGCATTAGGCCTAGGAACATTCTTAAGCAGCGTGATATTTGGGATTGATACCATTAGCAATCGCGTTCCGCTTTATGCCTTCGTCTTCTTGATTGCTTTGGGAATTGACTATAATATCATGCTAGTCTCCAGGTTCCAGGAGGAAAGAGCCAAGCATAATGTCAAAGATGCAGTAGAAATCGCTGTTACTAATACAGGCGGTGTCATTTCCTCTGCCGGCCTAATTCTAGCAGCCACCTTTGCCGTATTGATGACCCAGCCGATCCAATTGCTGTTCATTTTTGGCTTCATCGTAGCAGTGGGAATCCTGCTCGACACCTTCTTAATCAGAGGAATATTATTACCGGGATTAATTGTTTTATTGGAAAAGGAAAAAACACACGAAAAACACAAAAGCCGTTCCTCCACTCCATAATTTGGAGTAGAGAACCATCGCAGTCCCAGCCGCTGGACTCGGCCGGGACTGTCTTTAATTACAAAATACAACTATTTCCAAAATGTCCACTGGGGGCGGACAAATGTCCACGAATGGTGCCTGACACCATTTTACTCTTTTTCAATTTCAGCAATCCGTCCCATGTACCATTTGTAGAACGTTTCGGCAAATTCCAATGGGATATCTTTTATTTCGTTATGCTGAATCGGTTTGCCCCGATTGATGGTTTCGATGGATGCAAGCCCTAACCATTTTTGAATGATATTCCGAGAAACCTTTACTTCGATTACCTTATCACGTCTGGATAGAAATAATGATGTAGTCAGGCTGCCTGTTTTCAGTTGGATAAAACGGTCATTCAAAATATATTGTGTATTTAAAAAATCTAACACCCTTGCTGCAATAATCACGATTAACAGCACGGCCGATAGAATCCACCAGCTTAGCTTTACTCCAAGAAATGCTGGCTTAAAATAAAATAAAACAGCCGTTATAATCATCCAGAGCCAGCTTGGCCTTAACAAGCGGGCCCATAAAGACTTTCTGGGAAGCCGCTTCATTTCTAGTGTAACTTCATAAGCAGGTAAAATTTCTGATACCATTTCATAGGCTCTTCGAACCGGTAAGAAAGGGTAGAGTGAATTGATATCAGATGCATCCTCCTCCAAACTAAGACTGCCTGCACTTGTCAACTTTACCTCGGCTAGCCCAAACAAGCGTTTCGTGAAGGACTGTTCTATTGCAATGGCCTGAACTTTATCTTTTGCAATCGAAAAAGCCGTTTCATCAATAACCCCTTTGTTAATATAAATTCGCTCGGGGTCAGAGGAAATTTCATATTTTCCATATTTCACAAATGTCCGAACGATGCCGAAAACAACTGAACCAAGGACAACGATCAACACAATCACAGTTACAATCCACACAGAATGAATAATATAAGAAAAAAAACCTTTTGTTTTCTCATCCACATCAAAGATTTCATCCACTTTAGAATAGAAAGAAAACAATACAGGGATAAGAACAAGGAAGCTTAGGGATGTAAAACTCGCCTTTAAAGTATCCCGCTTCGTCGGTCTAAAATGAATGGTCCGGTCGGTTGCTGCTTTTTCGACAATAGGCAAATGGACGTCATCTTCCCTGCCAGCGATATACTGTTCCATTTGAGCTGCTTCCTTTTGGGAGATGACTTTGAATTTGACCGCCGCTTCCTCACCAGCTATCCCAGTTTCAAAGCTAATGGAAGTCACCTGAAAGAATTGATGAAACAGAGATGTATGCTTATTAACGTTTTGAATTTTTGAAAAAGGAATCATCCGCTCCTTTTTAATGAAAATCCCATCGTAAAGATGAAAGGAACGCTCATCCAGTTCATATTTATGGGTAAACCACTTTAAAACGATATAAATTAGCGCTGCCCCGATAACGATGAAAAAAAGGATTCTGCCATACGTAATAAAGGGCGAACGGGAACCAGCCTTGATCACATATAAAAAAATGAAAACAAAAAAGGTATTCTTAATAAGCTCCCATAAATCAAATAAGATAAGCAGCGGATGGTATCGTTTCGCTTTTGTCATGACTCGACTTCCTTAATTTTTGCATAATAAGCAATCTGGTTCCTTAATTCTATCGCATCCTCTTTAGGAAGCGCCGGAATGGAGTGGGATGAACCCATCGTCTCAATGGAAACGGAACAGAGCCCATATTTTCTCAGTAAAGGTCCTTGATTCGTGGATACCGATTGTATTTTTGTCATCGGAACCAACTGATGTTCCTCATTTAAGACACCTGACTTTAGTTGTAAAAAATCCTCATTAATATCAAATCGCCAGCTTTTGTAAAGCAGAAACGGTCTGATCCATGACCAGACTGCCCCAAGTACAGAGATTGGTATCAGCCCTTTCAGAATCCAGCCAATCCATTCTTTCCAAGAAAAACGATAATCCAGATAAAGTAAAATTCCTAGTACAATAAACCAAATTATATTTGAAATCGTATCACGTATAATCCATACCTTCACCGCATCCTTCGATAATCGGTTTTGCGGCTCATTTATATCCGAATACATAAACATCCCCTTCTATCATTCATCGAATCTATCCATCTAAAAATATATCTTCAAGCGTTGGTTCTTCCACTTCGACTCGAAGGACATCTGCCTTGCATTGTTGAATCGCCCGAATAATTTCAGCAATCTTTTTCTCACTCTTTACGGTAAGCCTCAGATACGTTTCCTTTATTTCTAAATCTGTTCCGGCTGATTCCAGCCACTGGTGCAAATTCAGCTGTTCTGATTTCGGCACCGGAAAATGCTTAATTTTGACATGGATGGTCGACCGGTAGATGGATCTTAGTTCATCCATTGTACCACAAGCAGCAATCTTTCCATCCCTCATAATGGCAATTCGTGCACAGCAGCCCCAAAGGATACTCGTACTATATGGAAAAGGCACAATGCACTATAGCACCGCAAATGCGAATCAATAAAACCGATTATTTACTTGAGATTGGCCTTGGCAAATAACCTCTATCCCTGTGATACAAAATAAGGGCAATCACTAAGAGACCGGATGCAATCCAAATCGATGTATCGCCCATATAGTTGGTAGTCACAGTCCCCGTCATGGCACCCAATAGAAAAGCAAAAATAATTCCAGAGAATTCCTTAAACTGTTTTTTGGCTTCCTGATTATGGTCAGTAAAGCCGACATAGGCTGCCCTTGTTGCTGTACGTAGATTACCGGTGGTCATCGTTGAATTGTAAGCCCACTTATCCAGTTTATTAAAAGTAGAGATCTGCAAGGATGAGACAAATGAAATACATACGGTTACAACTGTATTTGGTACATTATTTGGTAAAAATCCTACAATCGCTAGAACTAGGCACTCCAATATTAGGATGGAACGTCTATAGCTATGTAATGCCTGTCTTATTTGCGGAATCTTCACAATTTCAGATACCAAGACACCTAAGATAAATGCGAAAATAGGTAGAATAAACTGGAGCAGACCTCTCCACTCCCCACTTGCAACCTTCACTGCCAATAAAACGACATTCCCAGTTTGGGCGTTAGCAAATACACCATCTCTGCTGATAAAAGTGTAAGCATCCAAAAAGCCACCCACAACCGCTAGCAAAATACCCAAACGCACAGAATTGGACGATAACGAAGGAATCTTATGCTGTTTCACAAACATAGTATGCTCTCCTTGTTTCAATAATCATTTATTTTACACTATTATTGGCTTTTCTTAAAAGTATGGGAACGGTTCTTCCACTCTAGCTTAATATTTTTACCAATAATCTCTCATTTTTTGGACAACCTAAATCCGACACGAAGCAGGGGACGCCCCGTACTGTTTCTAACCGGTTTAATGGGATTGCCCGCTCCCAACTGTCCTCTCAAAAAGTTTTTTGGGGTAAGTTGGCCAATTCTTCAGCTTCCCCTGCTTCAAAAAGAGGAAAGGTGATGGAGTTGAAGAGTCGATTTTTGGTGTTTATTCTGATTTTTGTTATTGCCGTATTTTCTTTTTATCAGCCTACTAAAGGGAAAGAGTTCAAACAAGTGAACCTTCGTTATGGGGATGATCCAAAACAAACATTAGATCTTTATGCTCCTACTACCGATATCAACAAGGAATATCCTGTTATTATTTACGTCCATGGCGGTGGTTGGATGCGGGGAGATAAGAGCAATGTGACGGATAAGCCTGCTTTTTTTACAAATAAAGGGTATCTATTTGTCTCCGTGAATTATCGATTCTCTCCTAAAGTCTCCTATGATGAAATGGCGAATGATATTGCCTCAGCCGTTAAATGGATTTATCAACACGCAGAGCAATATCATATTGACAAACAGAAGCTGAATTTGATGGGGCATTCCGCCGGTGGGCATTTGGTTATGCTCGTTGGGACAGATCCCAATTATTTGGAACGTGTTGGCCTTTCTCCCGATAAGATCAAGTCAATCGTAAACCTCGATGGGCCGATTGATCTGGTAGACTATATCCCGAAGAACAAAAACTACAAACAGGTTTTTGGCAGCAATCGGCGGATATGGGCGGAGGCTTCTCCAATTACCTATGCAGATCAACAACATTTACCTCCCATGTTGTTGGTTGGCCCTAGAAGCAACTCTATTGTCACTTTTGTAAAAAAAGCAAGAAGCGCCGGTAATGTGATACAAACGTTTGAAACTAAAACACTAACACACCGAGAAATCACCAAACTGCTTGGTACAGAAAATGGTCCAAAGGAAGCGGAAAACATGACGAGTGTCGTGGGGAGATTTTTAGAAACCTATAATTTGATGTCCGCAAATTAAAAAAGTGCAAGGCGCCCGCCTAGCGGCGACAAGCACAAGACGAGCCGGCGAGAAGGCTGTTCTTTAGCCTTCTTGACGGATTGGCTTGTGACCTCGAGCCGCTGGCGCCTGGAGCTAGACAATTCTCAAGGTCGAAAATTTTATACTTTCTTACCTTAAAATAAAAACAATCAAGTGAAAGTATTTTTCCGTATAAATGTACTATGCTACTATAATAGTTAAGACTAAATAGTTGGAGGTAAAAAATGGTGCTACCAAACTTTGAAGAAAATTTACAAAAATATGCGAAACTTTTAGTGGCAAAAGGGATCAATGTACAACCCGGTGATTGGGTAAAAATGACGATTACTGTGGACCAAGCCCCATTAGCTCGTTTAATCACCAAAGAAGCTTACGCCTTAGGGGCTGAAAAGGTAATTGTTAAATGGTCCGATGATGACATCAGCAAACTGCATTACTTGCATCAGCCGGTGGAAGTGTTGACCAACATTCCTGACTATGAAATCCAAGAATCGGAAGATCATGTCTTAAATCATCGTGTCAGTCGTCTATCAATTGTTTCAAGTGATCCAGGTTTACTCAACGAGGTCGACCCGGCCAAAGTTGCCGCCTATCAGAATGTAGCCGGGAAAGCATTTAAAGCGCAACGGAAGGCCACGCAAAATGATGACTTGAAATGGACCGTAGCTGCTGCAGCTGGAGCCGGCTGGGCTGCCAAGGTATTCCCTGACTTGGAAACCTCAGAAGCTCAAGTGGATGCCCTATGGGATCAAATTTTTACAACCTGTCGTGTTTACGAGGATGACCCAATTGCTGCCTGGGACAGGCATAAACAAGCGTTAAATGAAAAAGCAGCCAAATTAAATGAAATCCAGTTTGATGCTTTGCACTATACTGCACCGGGTACCGATCTAACTTTGGGCTTGCCGAAGAACCATATATGGGCAAGTGCTGGCAGCTACAATCCTAAAGGGGAGGAGTTTATCGCCAACATGCCTACAGAAGAGGTCTTCTCCGCTCCTGATACCCATCGTATGGAAGGCGTGGTACGCAGCACTAAACCGTTAAGCTATGCCGGCACGTTAATTGAAGGGATTGAAGTACACTTTAAAGAGGGAAAAATTGTTGATATTAAAGCAGAAAAAGGGGAGGAGGCGATTAAGAAATTGGTATTTGACAACGAAGGTGCAACAGGCCTAGGTGAGGTTGCTCTCGTTCCAGACCCGTCGCCTATTTCTCAATCTGGGATTATCTTCTTTAACACCCTGTATGATGAGAATGCATCCAATCACTTAGCAATCGGAGCGGCGTACCCAACTACCATTCAAGGTGGTACAAAGATGAGTGAAGAAGAATTATTACAACACGGCATGAATACTTCCACAGTACACGTCGACTTCATGATTGGCTCTGACAAAATGAACATCGACGGCATCAAACAAGATGGCTCCAGTGTTCCTATCTTCCGCAATGGTGACTGGGCAATCTAGGAAACGCGAAAGACCGTTCTTCTGCTTCTATGAAATGAAGCAGAAGAATCGGTGAATGAACACTTATCTTAAACAGAAAAGTCAGTGAGAAAATACCATCTCTAAATCAACGATTAAATCAGGAAAGATCGATACCTTTACTTGGTCTTCATCCATATACATTTCAGGTCGGCCAAATCTTTGATTTTTTTGGAGCGTAAAAACACTCACAATCTTTTCTAGAGGCTCTACTATCCAATATTCTTTAACACCAGCAAGTTCATATTTGTTGAATTTTTCAACCTTATCTTTTCTTGCAGTTGAAGGTGAAACAATCTCGATAATCATGTCAGGGCTACCCATGCAACCACGATCATCAAGAATGGATTTATCACAAACAACAGTTAAATCAGGCTCAAATACGTTTCTTTGTTCCTCTTTAGTCATAGTTTCTTCTTCCAAGTTCAGTACAACATGAAAAGGCGCTGGATATACTTTACATTCCTTACCAACTAAATAATTGGCAATTTGACGGTGTAATTCAGATAATATTTCTTGATGAATTCTTGAGGGAGCTGCATGCAAATAAGGAACACCGTCTATAATTTCCGCTCTAACATCCTCGGTCCATGATAAATAATCAGCATAGGTATAGATTCGATCTTCATTCGGTAATGGCATCTGATTACATCCACTCCTGAAAGTTATTTGTATTATTATACCATTGAATATTAAATAAATAAGTTCTACCGTACTTCTACTTGGGTAAAATAACCACTCCCTAACTGACAGCAACAAAAATAACTACTAATGCAAATATAATGGCAAACGTTATCATTAATTTCGTAAAGCCCTTTTTAGTTAAAGAGCGATTGACATCCTTATTTTTATATGTGATAACAAAAGATATCAACAAGCCAATGATTATAACCACAAGTATAAAATATTTTTCCATGAAAATACCCCCCTTTTTATTACAACTCCCCCGAACATCCTAATCAATAAATTTTAGAGTAAACAACAAAAGAGATAAATACTGTACATATGATTAAGGTCGATAATAGATGAATCACCTCATTTGCAGTTAACTTGAAATAATCAAATTGTAGTCCGACATTGAAGATGATTAAATAAACCATCATCGCAAAAAAAGAAGCAAACATGCCTTTTTGCCTGATGAGTTTCATCCGTTCATCTTTTTGCTTGAATTGAGGATATAAATAACTTAAACAAAAACTCATAACTGCCATAGCCAACACCATATATGACCCCGACGGCGGTACGGAATCTGCCATAATACCAACAAAAATCATAAATCCACTCATTGCCAAAAAGAAAACACCCAATATAAAAAACGTAATTCGTGAATAATTCATTCATCATCCCTCCTATATTTCAATTGATTTTTTACCTATAATCTTCTTCCTCTAAAAAGAAAATGCTTTCCACATTGGTTTCAAAAACTTTAGCCATAATCATCGCCAAAGGAAGAGACGGGTTGTATTTACCCTTTTCAATTGAAATAATTGTTTGCCTCGAAACCCCTAATTTTTCTGCTAATTTATCTTGTGAATAACCATATATTTTCCTATACTCTGGTACTTTATTTTTCAACCCATTCACCACCTCTTTACATTTTTATTATATTGTAAAGGAGATTTTACGTCAAGCTTCCTTTACAATAAAGATGAGGGCATCCCTCCCCAAAAAGCGAACAACAATAAACAAAACGAACAGTACCGTTTCACTGTTCGTTAAACAATCATTTTGGTGTTTTTTCAAAGAATGATAATCAGACTCCAATCATATATTGATTATACTGAATCTCTTTCATTCAGCAATGATCTATGGACAGGAGTGATTGGCATGTTTATTTATACAGTGAAGACCGGGGATTCTTTATACAGAATTAGCGCAAAATACTCTGTTTCTATGGATCAGATTCGGCTCGCAAATGGATTAGACCAAACCAATATTGTTCCAGGGCAAGCTTTAGTCATCCCTTCCTACATATATAAGGTCCAAATGGGGGATAGCTTTTATTCCATTGCCAATATGGCATCTGTGTCCGTCGAAAGCTTAAGAAAGTCAAATCCGGCTATAGACTCTAATAAGTTAAGACCGGGAATGAACGTGAAGATTCCTAACATTTCAAACTATAACGCCACCGGATTGGGTTATTATACATTAAGAAATCCTGCGTTAGATCAAGCGCTCATTAATGATTTTGCCCCTTATACCACTTTCATTGCCCTGTTTGAATATCATTTTTCTGAAAATGGCACTTTAAATGCCCTCAATGATCTGCCTGCGATTCAAACTGCACGGTCTCGACGGGTCTCCCCAATTATGACCGTGACGAATCTCACGAGTTCTGGCTTTAGTTCAGAACTCACCCATCGAATGTTAAATAACCCTTCTGCTAGGGAACATCTGATTCATAATATTTATCAGATTGTAAAGCAGAGGGGTTATGCTGGGGTAAACATCGATTTCGAAATGAATAGGGCTGAAGATCGAGATCTGTTTTTAAGCTTCCTCCATCAGCTAAAAAATAGGCTAAAACCAGCAAACTTTCTATTGACCATTGCAGTTCCCCCAAAAACAAACCCTAACATTCCTTGGCTGCAAGGATATGATTACGGTGGAATTGGTTCAATTGTTGATCTAATGTTCATTATGGCATATGACTGGCATCATGGAGCAAGTGAACCAGGCCCTGTTGCACCAATCAACGAGGTTCGACAAACGATTCAATTTGCAATTCAACATGTTCCAAGAAGCAAACTATTACTTGGTCTCCCTTATTACGGGTACAATTGGAGCCTGCCATACCAAACCGGCACCATTTATCCCGGTATCTCTAATCAAAATGCGATTAAATTAGCGATGAATTATCAGGTCCCTATCCACTATTCAACAGAATATCAATTCCCCTTCTTCGAATATGTGGATGACAAAGGAATTAGGCATGTCGTCTGGTTTGAAGATGCTCGAAGTATTAGCAGGAAAATTCAATTAATCCGCGAATTTAAACTGGAGGGCTTTGGGGCATGGCAATTATCACTGGGATTCCCGGAAGGACCATGGCTCTTAACGAAGTATTTTCATATTAAAAAGGTGTAGTAACAAAAGCGGAAGGTGCCCGCCTAGCAACCATGTGGGTTCGAGGCTGTTTTTTGTTTCGTTATAATTGCAAAAGTCAGGATAGTCCCACCCGTTTGAAATGAATCTATAATTATATGCAAAAAAAGGTATAATTCCCTCAAAAGATGAGGTATTATACCTTTTTTCATTCGTTATTCAACTTTGTGATCCATTCTATCTCCCAATAAACTCCTGTGTCCAGTAATTACCCTGGGAGACATAACCAACACCAATATGTGTGTAGTTCGGGCTAAGAATGTTTTTACGGTGTCCTTCACTGTTCATCCAACCCTTGATGACTTCCTCAGGGGTTCTTTGTCCCATCGCAATATTTTCACCCGCATAGCGATACGTAATCCCGTATTTTTTCATCATATCAAACGGTGATCCGTATGTTGGGCTTGTATGGCTGAAATAGCCGTTTGCAGACATATCGCGAGATTTTTCGTGGGCCATTTTGCTTGCCGTTCCATCGACTTTAAGAGCAGGAAGTCCATTTTTGGCCCGTTCTTGATTGGTAAGGTCGACTACCTTTTGTTCATAGGCACTTAATGTGCTTGTTTGCTTTGGAGTTGTTTGTGTTGCTGCCGGCTGCTTAGTGTTTGCAGGCTTTGTTGCAGCTGGCTTCGGTGTCTTAGCAGGCTGTTTTTCCACGGTCTGAGAAGGCTTGTTTGCCTCGGTTGTCTGATTGGTTTGCGGCTGCTTAGTAACAGTCTTTCCAAAATGAGAATTGAAATATTCTAGAATTCTATCAAAATCATTTACATTGGAAGTATGATAGACATACACTTTTTCTTGAGCTGAAGGTGTACACGATGCTGCTTCCGCTTTATTTAACATCGGATTTGCCATTAATATAGCTGCTGTAGCTGCAATTGTAAGAATTCCTTTTTTCTTTAGCATCAATCATTTCCTCCCTTAAAATTCATTTGCTTCTTGTTTACGCATTAATCATACTACATGATTTTTGTAATATTTAAGGAAGGAATTAACAGGATGCAACATAAAAAATAAAACACGTAATAGATTCAATAATAATCGGAATACTGACAATCACAGTCTTTCCTCATTTTCCAGCCATCTAGAACCCTTTCCAAAAATTATTATAAAAATAGGGGTTGACAACTTTTTAAAAAAAGCCCTTTTATTACAAAGATTTCAGAAAGATGTCCATACTTACATTTCCTTTAAAAAGGCGACAAAGCTGTTTAACTTCCTATATTAAAAGAATAATCATAAAGTAGATTACCATAGCAGCCAAACCAATTGGAAAGGCAAAGCGGGCATATTCGGCGCTTGTTATGTTTAATTTACCAGCCGCAATGATATTTGGAATGTTTCCTGGTATTAACATTCCGCCGCTAATCAGAAGTCCCATCAGAATATCTTGAATGGTTACATCATTCATGGCTGGGCTAATTTCTGCTGCAGCAAGCGTGGCATTATCCAACACCGCTGACACCATGTTAATCCAATACATGAAACGTGGGCTTAAATCAAGAATATAAGCTTCGATAAATGGTTCGAATCCAGCGCCAAGGAAAGTAAGTGCCATCACAAACAAATAAATTTTTAAACTACGGATAACGATTTCCCCGTAAGATTCCTTCACTGTCCGGATTTCCTTATTGGCAGCCGGATCAATAGACTGGTCATAAGCTTGTGATTGTTCCTCCAGCTCTATACCCGCTGCTATTTCAGATGTCCCAGAAACGTCCTCACATTTATTCCGAGGTTTAATCATAAAGGCAGCTAGAACTCCAAATATAATAACGGCTGGGATTACAGATGCTCCTACTAATTTCAATAAATAAAAGAAATCCTCATCCAATTTGCTTACCACAATTGTAGAAAGCGGCTCTCCAATTGGCGTTAACACTGCGCCCAAACCAATGGCAAAACAAGCTAAAACCACTAACTGGATCTCCGACTTTCGGTCAAGTTTTAAAACACTGACAACAGCAACCAAAATGATGGCAGCAATAATGGCGGTAATCACACTTGAAAGTAGACCCAGAATGATAACAAATAATGCGATGAACAATGGATAAGGCATTACTTTACTAATCCAAACGATTCCTTTTTCAATCGGGGCTTGAAACCAGCGAAACAAGAGGCCTGCGAAAAGAACAGCCAGGGTAATGTTAATGGGATGGATGAGTGCTTCTTTCACAAGCGGCCAGGAAAATACCTGACTTACCGCAACAGCCGAAACCCCCATAATAAATAAAAAGACCTCTAGATTTCGCTCGACAAACTTGGTGAATGGCAAGAATAGTACAAGCAATAGAATGATGGATAAACCAATGATCATTAAATCACTTCCTTTTTTATTTTTTGAACAAGGGACACATCACCCAAAGATGGATACATATAGACCATGTAGTGAATAAATTCCCATCATAATGGTGGCGTGCCCTAAAAGCAAAAAAGCCTGCCACCAAAGGGACATACTTTCCCCTTGGTGACAGGCTCCTCCTAAAAAAATTAACTATATAATGATTATCTGTTAGGTAAATAGTATTCTAACTTTTCTCCAAATAGACCTCAAATAAGCAACTAAAACTTAGTGTAACATATAGGAATTAAAATTACAAAAATCCAAAATCATACTTCCTTGTTATAAATACTCAGAACACAAAAGCTCTGAGTATTTCTTCTAAGATCTTCCTTCTATGTATTTTGTGTTCGTGAAGCCGCCATCAATACGAATCACCTCTCCATTAATATATTGGGCTTTAGAAGTTACAAAAGACCGATTTAGCTCGGTCTTTTTACTATCCTCTATTGGAACAATACTAATGAAACTCTACATCTATTTTCTTGTTATTCCCTTTTACTAATTTTGGCATTTTTACTTCCAAGACGCCGTTTTTATAGGTAGCTGTGACCCCCTCATATGAAACAGGACTTGGAAGCGAGATAGACCGACTAAACCGACCTACATATCGTTCTCTTCTGTGCATGTTTTCTTCTTTGATTTCATTTGTCCTGTTGATGGTTCCGCTTATGAGTAGCATGTTGTTTTCAATATCGATATTAACATCTTCTTTCTTTTCAAGACCAGGAATATCACAAGTTGCTACTACCTCATTTTCCATTTCATGAATATCAACCCTAATTCCCCCGATATGATGTTCATCATCAAAGGAAATAGGAAAATCCGAAAAGAAACGACCAATATCTCTCCTCATATTGTTTAGTTGTCTGAATGGATCATAAGGAACTAACGCCATCGTTCTCAACCTCCTTCATTTTAATACATGGTTATTATCTGTTATCCAGAAAAGAATATTCCTCAACAATCCCTCTCTTTGGGACGGTTTCACACAACCTTCACACCGTTTTGTCCCATAGCACCTCTCTATGGGACGGTTTCACACAACCTTCACATGGTTTTGTCCCATAGCACCTCTCTATGGGACGGTTTCACACAACCTTCACATGGTTTTGTCCCATAGCGCCTCTCTATGGGACAGTTTCACACTTCTTTCACATGATTTTGGCCCATATCTCCTTTCTATGGGATTTGCCCTCACTAGTTGTTAGTGTCCTTTTTCTTTCAGCTCGAAAAATGTCCGAAAAACTCTTTGGCTGATGATATTTGCGGCACTGTGCGGCTGGGCGTAACCATCTCGGTAAGCATTCGGCACAATAACGGCAATGGCAATCTCTGGATTATCGAATGGGGCATAGCCTGCGAAGGAAAGGTTCCATGTCTTTACTCCATTTTTATAGGACTCAGAAGTTCCGGTCTTCCCTGCTGCATCGTATGGTTCGTCTTTGAAGTAACCTCTAGCTGTTCCTTTGGAACCATGCGTGACTTGCCAAAAGCCTTGTTGAACCCGCTTGATCATTTCATCCTTCATATCCACTTGATTTAGCACCACTGGTTCGATTTCATCTATCATTCTTCCGGTCTCATTCCCATTTGTATTAGATTCATGAATTTCTTTCACCAGTTGAGGCTTCATGCGATAACCGTCATTCGCTATGGTCGTGATATATTGGGCAATCTGCATCGGAGTATATGTATCTAATTGTCCGATGGCAATTTGGAAGTAGGTGCTTTTATTAGTCCCTTTTATTCCGGCCGTTTCATTATCAAAACCAATACCTGTTGGAATGCCCAAACCGAACTGGCTAAAATAATAGCGGATGGTTTCAATTTTTTCTGGATTGATATTCAATGTGCCATTAGGCATATACTTCCCTCCAAGGATTTTAATCGCCGTTTTCCACATATAGACGTTCGATGAACGCTCAATTGCCTCTAAGTCGTTAATTCTGCCCATGACTTCATAAGAAGAAAAGGTTCCCGATCCCTTAAATCGCATGACTTCATCCAATTCGATTTCCCCTATATCCCTAGCTCCCGTTTGGAATCCGGTTAATACGGTTGCCCCTTTTACAACGGAGCCCTGTTCAAAGGCGTAAGTGAAGGTTCCTGGTGTGAAATCTGTAAATTCTTTTGATTTTTTGTTATACACTTTACCTGACATCGCAAGAATACGGCCGGTTTTCGGCTCCATTGCCACCACAAAGGCAGTGTCAAGTAAATCAGTATGCGGCTTTTGCATAGCATGTAATAACTCTTCTTGGATTATTTTTTCCACTTGGGCTTGGAATTCCATATCAATGGTCAGGACAATATCCTTGCCACTTTGCCCTTTCGCGACAACCTCTGTATCCACCACATTTCCATTTCGATCTGTCACTGTTTTTACTTTTTCCTTTTGACCTTGTAATACACTATCGTAAAGCTCTTCAATATAGCTTTTCCCGACGCGGTCGTTCAGGCTGTAGCCTTTAGCCCTATAGTAATCTAGTTTTTCAGCCGGCAGGCCTTTATCCGCACTCGTAACTTCACCTAGCATATTCCAAAAGGTATCCCCGTAGGTGTAGCCTCTCTTCCAATCGGTCGTGACGTCCATACCCGGCAGGCTTTCTAAATTTTCTGTGACTCTCGCATATTCTTCCTCCGTTACATTTTCATTTTTTATCAATGTCGGGGTTAAAGCGATGGCGGTCGATAGTTTCCGGTAGATGGCTGCCATGTTTTTGTCCATACCCTGGAGGTCTTTTTCTGTCAGGCGCTTCAATTTTAATTTATATAAATCTTTGTCCGTCAGCTTTTTTTGTTTGTATAATGTCTTCTCTTTCTCTGTCATTAAATCCTCACCATTGTTATTTTCCAACAACCAAATATCCTTCAAATCCCGAGTCGTTACTTTATCTATTTCTTTCCCCTTCATTATCAGAAATTTATCAAGCCTTTTGGCCAGTTCAAGTAATTCGGCCGGCTGTGGATTTTTCGGCGGTGTATAGGTTATAGCCTTTTCTGGAATATTATCGACGACCAACCTATGATTCGTGTCAAATATCTTTCCGCGCGGAACGGAATAACTAACAGGTGTCACATCCGTATCCTTGGCTTGGCTGGCATAGGCTTCTCCTTTGATAATTTGAATTACCCCCAGGCGAAGTATCAATATAGTAAAAAGAACGAAGACAATCAAAAAGAGACTATTCATCCTCAACCGAATTTGATTTTTTACCTTGTTTTTTTTCTGTTTTTTTCGCTTCAAAATAACATCTGCCCTTTCATCTATGAGGAATTTAAACAAACTCAACATTAAATACTACATTTGTAGTATTTGTTGCGAAAAATGACCAAAAAGGAGGTTTATCCTTTTTGGTATTATTTAAAAAATTTTTTTATCATGTAATATTTGCCTTGCTATATTTACAGCCTTGCTTCCCTCGGCTTCTCCATCCTTATTTTGAATATTGATGGCAAAATAATACCTTTGCTTACCCTTATGAATAAACCCAATAAACCAGCCATTGATATTTTTTCCGTTGACCATACCCGTTCCAGTTTTTCCAAATAATTGCCCGTGCCTTTGCCTATCAATTAGGATGGACTTTTTGATCGCTTGAATATTTTCCTTTTTAAAAGCAAATTTATTTTCATCTAATCGATATAACAATTGTACTTGTTCAATCGGTGATATTTTTAATGAAGAGTCCATCCAATAACGATCCAATTTCCCTGAAAGATCCTCATTTCCATATTTCACTTTGTGGAAGTAAGATTGTAGTTGTTGTCTTCCAACCTCCCGATCGGTATTTTGAAAGTACCAATTTACGGAACGGCTCATTGCAGTAGCTAAATTTTGATTTTTATTCCATTCTTTAAAAGGGTGGGCTTTTCCATCCCAAATCTGTTCATTGTTATTCGTGGAAATAACATCTGATTCTAAAGCAAATAATCCAGAATAAATTTTATAAGTACTATTAGGAGAAACCCTCTGTTCACTCAATTTACGATTATAAATGAGATATTGTTTTTTAGAGGCATTATATAAAACAAAACTGCCATTGTAGCCGTTAAAATAGGAACTTAAATCTTCATATCTCGTATTCTTTCCGTCAAAATGATATACATCATCTGGGCTAGCTATAACAGTGGTGATTGGCGTAATCAATAGCACAAAAATCCCCAGAACCGCACAGATTACTTTGCTTTTCCTTTTCAAGCTTTGAGAATCCCCAGTGTAGCGGGCAATCGTCTCAATTCTTTGTTTGATTTGGTTCTTTGTGCCCCCCAATCCTGGAGCAAACTGATCAAATGATCGGGCATTTTTTTTATCTGCAAAATGAATGATTGTATGTCCATATTCGAGATATCCACTCTCATCCAAGAGTTTTAGAACAGAATCATCACAAGCCAATTCCCGATCGATTCGGATACATTTTAAGGCATGCCATATGAATGGGTTAAACCAATACATAATCTGAAATAGCCACATGACATCATTAACGAGCATATCTTTGCTTTTATGATGGTTCAGCTCGTGTAAAAAAACGTATTTTAATTGATTTAATGAAAATGCTTCCCCAGTCTTTACCGGTAAAACGATAGTTGGCTGGAAAATTCCAAACGTGATCGGAGAAGAGATAAGCGTGGTTTGTTGTAAGATTATCTTTCTCTTCACTCCAACAGCTTCTTTGCACACTTCTAACAGTTCATTTATGTTTTGATTCTTAATCGTCGTAGCTGACTTTTTTATTTGATAGATTTGATAATATGAATAAATCGCCGCCCCAATGAACAAAACCATTCCAAGGACCCAAATAATAAAAAAGGTATGATAGACAAGATCTGGCGTTGACTTGTTTACCGATACCGTGAAATCACGTAATACATCGGTGTTTGTCCTGGGCGATACGTCTAACTTACTTATACCTTCACTCTTAAAATTTGGGTTGTCATTAAAAGAGAAGATATTTTTAACATATTGGCTGACTTCTCCCAGGCGGAAATGGTTCCATGGTAAAAAGGGTGCAATCAATGGGATTAGAAGAAGATACCAAATTTTATAATGTGTTCTTATAGACATATGTTTGTTAAAGATTTTTTTGATCAAAAGAATCATTACAATAAGGAAGGATACCACTACTGTATTTACTAACATCCTTAGGATAAGGGTATCCATTATTTTTCTCCTTCTTTCTTTTCCCTCATCGATAATATTTTCTTTAATTCAGAAATATCTTCATTTGACAACTGATCATTTTCTATAAAATTTAATACCATTGAATTTAATGTGCCTCCAAAAAACTGTTTAAAAAAGGATTTACTTTTTTGCTCGATATACTCATGCTTTTCGACTAGTGATGTATAGATAAATACTCTTCCATTCTTCCTTACCTGCAAAGCCTTCTTCTTTACTAGGCGTGTAAGCATTGTCTGAATGGTATTTGGTTTCCAATCACGCACTTTTGATAATTTCTCAACTACCTCAGGGGTAGAAATCGGCTCATATTTCCATACAACCTTCATCACTTCATATTCTGCCTCTGATATTTGTGGAATTTCTCTCATGATCATTCTCCTACTTTTACAACTGTAGTATTTATTATAGCAGAAAGCGCTCATTGCTAAAAGGAAAATAGTTTTCTTATCCTGAGGTAAATTATTCCCGCCGCTTCACCGCATTAAACTTTAGCTGAATGATGGTTAGACCCCTGGATTTGAAGACTTAAATATAATATTATATACTTTTCATTCATGTACTATAAGAAAGGTGGAAAGCTATGGATTTACAATTACAAAATAAATTAGTATTAGTCACAGGTTCTACAGGCGGAATTGGAAAAGCTACAGCGCGAGCATTCCTTGAGGAAGGGGCCTCAGTAATCATTAATGGACGTACAGAGGAAAAAGTTCAATCAATCGTGAATGAACTTTCATCGCTTGGCAGTGTTTATGGCGTTGCGGCAGACCTGTCCAAACAAGATGAAAGTAAAAAATTTATAGAAAAAGTAGATCGTATTGGAGAACTTAATGTATTGGTGAATAATTTGGGGTTCTTCGAGGTGAAGGCATTTGAAGATGTGACCGATGAGGAATGGATGGAGTATTTTCATGTGAATGTATTAAGTGCCATCCGTCTCTGCCGACATTTTTTACCTAAGATGCTAAAGCGAGGGAATGGTCGTATTTTGAATTTAGCGAGCGAAGCGGGGGTAAAGCCTTTGCCGCATATGATTCCTTATTCCATGACAAAAACAGCCATAATCAGCCTATCAAGAGGATTAGCGGAATTAACAAAAGGAACAAATGTTACGGTGAATTCGATTTTGCCTGGACCCACTTGGACTGAAGGTGTTGAAAACTATATGAAAGGTGCCGCAAAGGCAGAAGGAAAAGACTTAGATGCCTATGTGAGAGATTATTTTAAAGTTAATGAGCCTACATCTTTAATTCAACGTTATGCAAAAGTCGAAGAAGTAGCAAGCACGATCGTATATTTGGCTTCTGAAAAAGCATCAGCTATTAATGGAACAGCTCAAAGAGTTGAAGGGGGAATTATTCGTTCCTTATAGTTCCAATCTTTATTGAAAAAGGAAGCCGGTACATTAGCTGGTTCTGCTGATGTACCGGCTTCCCTTTATCGTTGCCGTTGAAACCACACTCCGTTTAGACGCATTCATGTTGTTTCACCATTTGAATATCCGTCTACTTTCTTTCTGAAATGTCACGGGCGACAATAACGAATTGTCTTACCTCTCCATTATCATCCAAAACAGGAGTGGCTATTTCATCAAAGTCAATCCAGGCTCCATTGGCATGTTTTAATCGATACTCTGTCTGAATAGGTTTCTTAGATAAGACCATTTCGGCATATTGCTTTTGAATTCGAGTACTATCATCGGGGTGCATCAAGTCAAAGACTTTATGCCCCACATATGCCTCCGGCGGGTATCCTAATATTAATTCATGAGATGGGGAAGCATATTCCAACATGTTATTTGTATTCATTATTCTTATCAAATCTTGCGTATTTTCAGTAATAATACGATATTGCGATTCTTTTAACCTTAGTGCCTCTTCCACTCGTTTCTGTTCTGTAATATCGACACTGTAGCCAATAACCTCGGTTACGACTCCTCCCCGTCTAATTGGGCTTAAAGAGGAAATATAGTATATACCATTGATTTCCCCTTCGAAAGACACGTTTTCCCCACCCTTCCAAGCCTTTTGATAATATTTGGCCTGTTCCTCTGCTACAGTGATAGGATGAATATCACGTAACTCTTTGCCAATAACATGCTCTGGAGTAAGCCCCATTCGATACAATAATTTACCATCACAAAAAGTATGAATAAATTTTCCCTTTTCTTCGGTAAACTTAAAAATCATTCCCTGCTGCATCCTTACTGTTTCACGCAATTCCTGACGAGTATGTTCAACCATTTCTTGGGTCCAGATTTGCTTGTTCTTTTCCTGTGGTATTCCATCACGTATAATCACTTGTTCGATTGTATGAAAGTATTTCACCAGATCCTTTGCCGGTAAAGGCTTACTAAACAAATATCCTTGACCCATATTGCACAAATTTTGTTGGAGGAAAATTAATTGGGCTTTCGTTTCGACCCCTTCCGCAATAACCCCCATTTTTAAGCGGTGGGCCATTTCAATCGTTGACTTGACAATATTCTCGTTATTCAAATCTGTGGAACAATTTCGGACGAAAGATTGATCTATTTTAATTAAATCGATTGGGAGTTCCTGTAAGTAATGAAGCGAGTTAAAACCAGTACCAAAGTCATCCAGGCTAATTTGTACTCCAATACTCTTTAATTCTTTTATAACTCTTGGTGCATGAAAGGCATCGAGCATAATTCTTTCGGTGATTTCAAAAATAAGAGATTCAGGGGGACGGTTCGTTTCTTTTAAAATAATTTTTACTCGTTCAACAAAATTCGGCTGATAGAGTTGACGTGCTGACAGATTGACGGCCATGAGCAAAGGCAAATATCCGGCATCCTCCCATGCCTTATTTTGTAAACAAGCTGTTCGTAATACCCATTCCCCTATTGGAATAATGAAACCCGTCTCCTCAGCTAACGGAATAAATTCTAATGGTGGAATTAACCCCCTTTCCGGATGTTCCCACCGGATTAATGCCTCAACCCCAATAATTTTTCCTGTAACCAAATCAAGCTTCGGCTGGTAATATAAACGAAATTCTTCCCGTTCCAGTGCTTTCTTTAAATCCTCCTCTAATTGCAAGGCTTCATATGTACGTTCCATTCTCTAATTATTCCCTCCATATCCTACATACAAAATTCCAAAAAATTAAATTATTACCGCAATAAAAAAAGACCAATTCATTATACCGATTGGTCTCTTTTATCTATCGCATTAATCGGTAACTGGCTGGCATAATCTATTTGATGTTAGCCCCTGTAGCTTTGCGTCTCCATTTTTCAATGAATTTGCCTTTTTCATATATAGGTTTCGTTATTATCTATCATCCATTAATATCGGCAATATCCCCTATTTGTTTAGGAAGAGTTAGAGAGTATTCATGACGATTCTTATTAAAAACAGATCATTCTGATGAAAAAATATTAATCAAAAGCTGTTACGATAAACATAAGCATCTTTTGGTTGCTGAATGATTTTATAATCGGTAACTTTTAAAATTGGAATTTTCATTTTAAAAGGTTGATAATACATTGTATTAACAGTTCCGGTGACCTGGTACCACTGGTCATTTGGTATCTTTACCTTTTTAGGAAATTCAATAAGCATACCGAAAACGCCAGAATCAGCGATACAGTGAATAATCCCGAAACGAAATAAAAAGATTTGGTTATCATTTAAACCCGGACCGTTATAAGAAAATCCCTTTATCGTCATCGTTTTTCCAACAAATTCACCTGAATAGTTGTAGATTACCTCTAAACCTTTTAAATAGTCCTCATCTGTTAAGGTGATATGTTCCTTTCCCTTATAGGATGTAAATTCCTTCCCTAGCAATTCCAAAAATCCGTCTTTCCCCATAAATTGACTCATATCAGGATTTAAAATTTGGTGCATTCCATAACGATCTGCCCCGTCCTCTAACGTAGGAAAATTAAATCCTTTTGCATTGACTAGCTTTGAGTCAAGGGTAGCAACAGGTAAAAGAACGCCTGTCAGGGCAGGAAGAATAATCGTGGTGTAAGAAATCACTCTTCTTATCCTTTTGCCCAATGGAGGTTTTTTTTGTTCATGTGAAGAATCGTAATGGCATTCATGACAATCTACATCTTTTTCCGACTTTTTCTCAGACTTAAACCACCTGATTCCTTCTACAATGGTTAAGAAGAATAGGATATAAATCATGCTAGTGGAAAGAAAAGAATACTTCATATTAATATATTTCGAAATGTCTCCAGATAGATGCAAATAGAAAAACAAATAGGTAAACATTAATAAAATCATCACTCGGAACATTCTATTTCCCCCTTTATAGTAAGAGTGAGCCAATAAACACAAATGTGGAGATTAATGACACAACAAGGATGACAAATTTCGGTTTAAACGTTCCAAACATCATAAGCAAATTTTTAATATCCACCATTGCCCCGAACACCAAAAATGTCACAATTGAGCTTTGGGAAAACGTGTTTCTGAATGAAGAAGCAATAAAGGCATCTGCTTCAGAACAAATGGATAAGATGAAAGCCAAAGCCATCATGACGAGTACAGCGGCGACTTTGGTGTGCCCAAGTGCAGCCAGTGTAGAGGTTGGAATATAGGTTTGCATGGCAGATGCAATGAGCGAACCCATCACCAAGTATTTCCCTACGTTAAAAAACTCATCAATCGTATGGGTGATGACACTTATCAATTTTTGCAAATTATTTTGTTTGGAATGGTCATGTACATGAACGTGTTCGTCAGAGTTTACTTTCAATTGGTCATTCTTAACCACAAAAGAAAGAACAATTCCGACTAAAATGGAAACCGCAATGGCAAATCCAGATCGATACCAGACCATGGTCCAACTATTACCAAAAGCAATATAGGTAGAAAATAGAACAATTGGATTGATAATGGGTCCCGTAAGCATAAAGGAAATCGCCGCCGGCAACCCTACTCCTTTTTCTACTAATCTTTTCGCTATTGGAATGATTCCACATTCGCATCCGGGAAATAATGCACCTATTAAACTAGCTGTAATAACCGATAAGATTCGATTTTTTGGCATGATCTTAATCATCATATTTTCAGATACAAATACTTCGATAAGTGCAGATACAAATGCTCCTATTACAATAAAGGGGATGGCTTCAATCACGATACTGATAAAAATCGTATTTAATTGCAATAATTGATCCAAAAGCTATCCCTCCTAGAATACGACCAATCTTTTAAAAAAAAAACAACTCCATTATAGCAGAAAATAAAGATGGGTTGTGAAAAAAAGCAAGCGGGAGGGAGGGAACCGGAATTTACTATTCACCTAAAACATCTTGATTAGGAATTTAGGAGGAGGATAAAAGCACTAGGGGGTGGAGGCTCCAACTGAGAAGAGGAAACACGAAGAACCGAAAATTTGATTTATCGTAGAGCGGAGAGCGAAGGCGTCTCGCCGCTAGGGCGCTCCTCGAAAAAGCTATCGCTTTTCCTTCGTGCGAGGTTGATGCTGTCGAAGCCTTCCTTGTGGAGCTGGACAAGTCTAACCGGTAGAAAGTGGTCAACAGTGTCCTATTTTATAATTTCCTAAACGACAAGAAAGAGCGCAATTCTTACTTAGAATTGGCGCCCAATAACGAAATTACCGCTTTTCAGCTTAGCCGACTTTGCTATGCTGCTTGTCCTTTATTAGAATATGCTGTGTAATCCAATCGGCAATAAAATTTAATATTTCTAATATGTAATCATTTTGTCCTTGATCGACACGACTATAATCGATGTTGTCAAACTTTTCTATGAAATCGTCATGTTCGACTTTATGTGAAAAGAAGCCCTTAAAGCCCGACTTTAACATGTATTCTTCCTCAGTCCGGAAATGATAGATTGTATATTCTTTTAGCTCGTGAATAATATCTACAATCCGATCGTATTTATCTAAATAGAGATCATTCTTTAATAGCTCATATGCACTATTTCCAATCTCAAACAATTTTTTATGCTGTTCATCAATTAATACATTTCCTGTTTCATACTCTTCTTTCCATTTAAACATAAACAAACTCCCTTCCTATCTATCTAATAGAATAGAAATTGAAAATTTCCCCTCTTCTATTTTTTTATAATACAGTTAATTTTAGTTTTTGTGATTTATTTCACAATTTATATATATTTTTTTCATTTTTTTGTAACATTTTATTCTATAGTGGAAGTCGATTTTTCATTTGGCGGAATAATCGCCCCCTTCCTTCTTTCTATACTTAGTAGACGGTAACATCTCCAATGTGTTGTTGGAAAATTTAATCTTGTAAAAGGATTATTATTTGTTATAATTTTCTTGAAATTATAATCTGTGTTTCTATAAGGAGGTTTATTGGAATAAAAAATCTAATTAAAAAGGTCGTAAATGCTACTATTATTATTTCAATGGTCTTTGTTCATTTTGTACCAATGGATTCAGCAAATGCCGCTACCAAAAAAAACCAAAATAGGGAAATTACATTGCGATATATTTGCAATGGGGATACTTACGACCTTTACCGTCTAACATTTAAGACAAGCGTTCCCGACTTGATTGCGGCTGGAGGGACCTTCTCCTTTTCAAACACTTTGGTTACGTTGACTTATCCAGAAACACTTCCTTTTGTACCCATTTTCAAAATAAAGGGGATTGATTTTGAAATTTCCGATTCAGAAAGGTATAAGACCTACTCTTTTACGGATGATTGGAAAGAAAGCTTCAGGTCGGTAACTGTTGGGCCTTTTAATGTTGGGCCTTATACTGCTGGACAAAAAGGAAACGTGATCTTAAAAGCCAGTAAAATTGAAATTGATGTGAAAGAACCCCAAGGGGATTTAGACGTCCCAGCAATACCATTGACCTGTAAACCTTCGGACAATACGCCAATTGCAGCCGTTACGATTGATAGGGAAAAACCATTCATCACGTTAAAAGGCGATAACCCGATGGTCATAGAGGCCGGAAGTAAGTATGAAGAACCTGGCGCCAAGGCTACGGACAACATCGATGGAGACCTTTCAGACCAAGTTAAAATCACAGGAGCGGTAAACACAATGGTGCCCGGAGATTATACGATCAGCTATATCGTCACCGACAAAGCCGGCAACACAACAACGGTGAAACGCATAGTCAAAGTCATCGACTCGACCACACCGCATCTGACCTTAAACGGTGAAAACCCGTTGACGGTCGAAGCCGGGAGTAAGTATGAAGAACCTGGCGCCAAGGCTACAGATAACATCGATGGTGACCTTTCGGACCAAGTTAAAATCACAGGAATGGTAAACACAAAGGTGCCTGGCGATTACACCATCACCTATACCGTCACTGACAAAGCCGGCAACACGGCAACAGTGGAGCGTACTGTCAAAGTCGTCGACTCAGCCAAACCGCATCTGACCTTAAACGGTGAAAACCCGTTGACGGTCGAAGCTGGGGGTAAGTATGAAGAACCCGGTGCCAAGGCTACAGATAACATTGATGGAGATCTTTCAGACCAAGTTAAAATCACAGGAGCGGTAAACACAATGGTGCCCGGAGATTATCCCATCAGCTATACCGTTTCTGACAAAGCTGGCAACACGGCAACAGTGAAACGCATAGTCAAAGTCATCGACTCGATCACACCGCATCTGACCTTAAACGGCGAAAACCCGTTGACGGTTGAAGCTGGGGATAAGTATGATGAACCCGGTGCCAAGGCTATAGATAACATTGATGGCGACCTTTCAGACCAAGTTAAAATCACAGGAACAGTAAACACAATGGTGCCCGGCGATTACACCATCACCTATACCGTCGCTGACAAAGCCGGCAACACGACAACAGTTGTACGAAAGGTAACGGTTGTTAAAGTTGAAAGTGTGGTGCAACCAAAAAAACCGCAGGAAACAAGTGAGAATTTGGAGCACATTGTCCAAAACAAAGACCACAATAAGCAAGGCCAATTATTACCGAACACAGCAAGTAATACCCCGTTAATTATTTTGGTTGGTCTAATGATGCTAATCATTGGCGTATTACTTTTAATTGAAAAGAAAAAAGAGTTAGATTAATATTTTTCTGTAAAGTCCATTCCCTTTCTGTTTTTTACAGAAACCGAATTGGTAACATAACGAATTTCAACCTAAGAAGGAACCTGTCAAGGGTACGCAGCCCCGCTCCGCTTGCCCTTGACAAAAGATTCTCCGGGATTTTAAAAACCAATGGTTCATCAGCGACTACACATTCAGTATAAAATTCACCTTTTGAAAAAAGCTATCACCCGATCCCCTTTTGCTTCCGCCCTTTCCTTTTTAAACAAAATAGCAAGATTTATTCCAAAATATTTTTGGCAGGTGAATCCTTTTTTAGTTTAAAATTATATTTATCAGCATTTATATATGTTGGATCTAAATAACTGGATTTCGCATCACTTTTTGAGATAATTTTGAATTTCGGAAAGGAAGTGTATTCTTCCTCTTTCCATACCCAAATACCTGTTTTTCCTTTTTCTTTATGAAATACATTCTTTATTAGTTTATTATCTTGATTAGTAGTAAAATAGTTGACGATAAATAAGCGAGAAGGTCCAGCGGTCAAAACATTTTTTTTGATCACATTGTTTTTTACATCATGCTGTAATAAAAGCTGTCCCCCATCCAGCCCTTTCGTGTCATTTCGATAAATAGTATTGTGAGAGATCGTAGAATTTATTGTACCTCCCCGGTCTTCATCATACCCGCCAATCGATATGCCAGTGTAGAAGTTGTGATAAATAAGATTGTTTATAATAGTAATATTATCTGCATATTTATGGGCATGTTCAGACGTTGCTTCAATTCCGATATCACATTGATAAATGGTATTCTTTTCAATGGTTATATTTTTTCCACCATCTACGTAAATACCACCGGCATTATAATCTTCCCCATATGCTGGATTGCCGTAAGAGGAAATTTGATAAACTTTATTATTTTTCACTACACCATTTCGTACATAGTCAGCCTTTTTATCATTAGAGGTACCTTCATAACCAATCAAATCTATCCCTATATTATCACTTCGGCGAATTAGGTTATTTTCCACTTTAAAACCATCAATATTTCCATTAAGGACAAGAGATTCACTTGAACCCAGTTTTAAATCCTCTACCGTATTATTCAAAATACTTATGTCTTTCATTGGGCCAGTTCCGTATACAGCAATTCCATGGCCATTCCCATCACCAGTGTGGGTTTTAATTCGCTGTACATGGTTATTTTCTAATTTAATATGACTGCTAGATCCAGTTACATAAATCCCTATCACCGTTTTTTCTGTTAAATCCGTCGTTAAATCCTGTATCGTTAAGCCGCTAATCGTAAGGTGGTTTTTATTGTTTATCGTAACTAAGGAGGTCGCCCCTTCAATATCCTTTAGGTTCATTCCACTAAGAACAACCTTATCGTTTTTGTAGGCTTTAAAAATGACTGGCTTTGATTTTGTACCACTATGTTTAACGACAAGCTTTTCATTATAGGTGCCCTTTCTAATCAAAACGGTTGTCCCCGCTCTTGCTACTGATGCTGCTTTTTTTAGTGTACGAAAGGGTTTTGATTTTGTCCCATCATTTTGATCATTTCCAGTTACTGCTACGTATATAGCCTTATCCTCTTCCCCATCCGTATTATTTACAACAAAAACAACCATGATAGCAACTGCAGCCAAGAGGATAAAAATTATTTTCTTCATTTCATCATTCCTTATTAAAAATAATTCACACCTACCATAGTACACTAGGAACATGCTAAAAAAATACTCTTCCTTTTGTCCAAATGCAATAATTATTCATCGAATGGTAGTCTGAAAATTTGTTCTTATCCTGTGATAATAGAATTGGAAATGAACCTTGGAGTAAATGGGATTGGATAATAACTTATGATAGAGTAATCAGAAGATCAGTAAAAACATCCTATACTCAAAAATAAGAAAGAGGAAATATGGAGAAAATTTGCTTTCTTTATCCCTATTTCATTAGTTGTTATCTTAATAAATATAATTGGAATTATTGTTTTTGCAATTAAAAGAAGATCGGAAGGGAAAAAAATAAGATTAATATAGAGAGTGAAGGGATAAAGAGTTGACAGACTCATTTATCCCTTCACTCTCTATATAATTGTGGTCTGTCGAAAAGGGCAGTGGAGTGTGAGTAAAAGCGAACCAAACATTGATGGATCGCTTACCGTGGCGGTATTCCAAAAGGAAATAAGAGTGGAGATATGTAAATATATCCTAATAGCAAAACAAGTGTGAAAGATACGATTAGTGAAATTATGCTTCGGATGACTAAATTTTTATCATTTTTCTTATCTTGCGGTATCCCAATCAATGCTAAAACAAACGATACCACAAGAACAGGTATAAGATAATACACCCAGTTTGTATTTCTATAATCCGTGACTAAGAAATTCCAGAGTATGAAAGCAATTAATGCAGTCAAGGTCATTCCGAATGACCATTTATTTGCTAGGTTCTTAACGTATCTCTTTTTTGTCCCTATCATAGAAAACCGTCCTTTAAGTGCTATTAGAAAAATTCTAACCATAATTTTGAAAATTGTAAATATTGAAAAGTAACCATCCTCAAAAATTTGATGGAATGTCTCAATATGTGCATTCACTCTCCACACTTTTATTGCATTGACATACTCTTGTTCTATGGGAGCGAAAACTTCTTCCCAAGGAAATCAAGCGCCAATTTTACATAAGGAGGGTGGCGCAAAGAGGAAAAGTTATCTTGCGTAAATGAAAACGAGGGTTGAAGGTAGATTACATTTGAATGAGATTCTGGTATAATATAAGCAGTCATAGTGATCCTTTCGTAATGGTTGTGTTGATACTTCTATTTACCAAAGGAGACTCATTATGACTTTTCTTTTTGTCTAAAAAGGTAAAGTTTCCGTTTTCCACAAAACCCCTGTAAATAATTAGGGGAACGATATTGAAAAACAGCCGAATTTAGCCATATTTCGTCTAAAATGAGATTTGACAAATTGCAAAGTATTCGTTCCTTGTGTAACTGCGGGAACACTTTCTTAAACATCTATTAAATAAAGTCAACAGTATCAAGGGTTAAGGATTTTTGTCCTGTTGCTCCATGCTTAAACAAATTCTGTATGAATTATTTTTAAATAAGATGGTCACACTAATATTACCAAAGATTAGGAGTGATAAAATCGTGAAAAAGCTTTTTTTTCTTTCAACCTTTTGTTTGCTACTTTTTAATTACATAACATCTACACCCGCAAAGATACAGGCAAAGCAACCAATAAATATAGAAAAATCAGTATCAGATAAAGGTATTACATTTACAATTAACCATTATGAGAAAAAAGAAGGTAAACTCATCATTTATTATACGGTCACTTCTGAACACTCTGTCTTGAAAGAAAATCAAATTGGGTATCAGTTTATGGATAGACCGCATTTTTATGTAAATCAAAAGTATTTAAATGTAAGTTTTCATGAAAATCAATCCAAAATAAATGATCATAAGTTTACTGGTTTTGTTTCTTTAGACTTAGACAATATAAAATCAGAACATTATAATTTCACCTTTTCAACAGACAGAATTGCTGACCAAGTAGGATTTTGGAAATTAAGTTTTAACATATAAAAAAGAAGACCTCCTTCAACAATTTTCTGCCGAAGGAGATCTTCTTTTTTGTACTAATCTTGAAATTGCATTGTTGCCCATGTCGAAGGTCTTACATTACCAACTTTAACGTAAATTTCAGCTTTACCATTAGTACCATCTACATACGGACGGACATTTGCTACTACACAAGTGTTATTAGCAAAATTACCCCATCCTATAAATCTATCACCACTAGGATCATCCGACCAAAATTCTATTATACCCCGAGCACCGGCAACACTTACATCATAGGTACAGGCTCGAAAATCTCCTCCACCCGAGTAGTAAACTTTACTTGCTTGATATTGTGAATCATAGTATTGGTATACCGTACCAAGAGTATCCCATGTACCAGCACCCATTGGTTGAATTCCACCCATAGAATATGAAGGAAGTTCACCACCAGCAGCAAAAGAAGATGTTGGAATCATTAAAGCTGCAACTGCTCCCATTATAATTGATTTCACTTTCCATTTTTTCAATTTCATTCTCTTCTCCACCCTATCTTTTATTTTTTGTTCTGCTTTTACATTTCAATTGCTAATAGGTTTATCTAATCTGTTTGATTTATCTTTTCCTCCTTTCTATTACTCACCTCAACGACAAAAAATATAAATTTTTAATCACTTTGGGTAAAGTAAATTAACAAATCTATTTCGTAAATTAATAATTCCCTGAATCCGTGACATGAGTAATTAAAATACTGTAACTTTATGGAAGTAATCAAGAATGTACTTTTTCATAAAAATTTTGTATAAATACATTTTTTTAGGGTTGCTTAATAAACCTGCAATATTTCCATTTTTTTTGCAGGCTGTTCCTAGTTCATTCACTTGCACTATTTAGGTTGAGAATGAGATATAGATTTGTTTAAATGTCTTAAACCAAGGACTATGGTTTCCGAACTTCAAAGACACTTGTCTTGCGTGTTTGACCATTTTGGATGCCAAAGTAATGATGTTCTGAATCACGGTTTTAATCCTTCTTCGAAACACTTTCTTTTTCAAGGGCGCATCATCGGTCTTTAGTGTTTCTTGACCAATCAAACGTAGAAGATTATACGTGAAACAGCCTAAATGCAAGATGAAGTCATTGGTCTTAAATTTTCCTGACGGAAAGCGTTCCAAATCTAAATCTGTTTTTAATTCACTATGAAATTGTTCACTTGTTCCATGATCATGGTAAAGTTCTATAATTTCTTCAGGTTTATTATTAGGAAGAGAGGTCCAATAGCTTTCAAACTCGATTTCGGGGATGAGTAAAATTTGTCCATCCCTTCGAATCGTTCTCTCCACTACTTTATAAACTTGGCGAACTTCTTTATCAAGGCCTTTGGGTTTGACCCTAACGGATCCATAAAAGACACGCTTGCCTTCTCGTTCTTGGATGCATTCTTCCTTTTGTTCAGCGATAGCCAACCAGGCTTCAGGCTTTTCGCGACGAGGATTTCGTTTAATGATGAAGCCAGCCCCTTCTTTTAAACAGGTGGCAATATTATCCGCAGAGTCATTTCCTCCGTCCATCCGAACCAGGAGAGGAAGAGAGGTCATTTGTTTGGAATAGCGGATACTTTCTTGAAGAAAATGGACCGTTCCATTTTGAACATGCGTACTGCCTTCTAGTAATTCTGTATTCACGGCATACCCCTCTTGACCAAGATAAGCAAAATTGGGGGCATAGCCATCACACCCTTTATAAGTTCGACTGACTCCTTCCTTCTTGGTGTTCGAGTTATCAAATGGTGAAACATCAATATCTAACGGAACGATTGGTACGTCTTCCTGTTTCTCATTCGTTATAGTTAGAGGTGTCACCGAAGCATCAAAATAGGTAAGAACCTTCACAGATTCTTCGAGAATGATTGATTTCCAGGCATCTGTCTTCGCTATTTGATCGAGCCGTTGTCGCAATGTCGCACAAGAAGGCACCTCTTGAATGTCTAGTGCGAGAGAAAAGAACGGGTCTTCCCGAAAGGCCTCAATATATTCAAAATCATTTTTACCTTGAGAGAGTAAGCCTATATAGGATTGGATGACATCGCCGTTTTGAATCCCAGGAATAGAACGGATTTCAGGTATTTTCAATGATGTAAATCGTTTATACAGTTTGGATTTGGAAAGTAGTAATCCTACTAAACCAAGACCTGTATGAGTCGTTAAGGTTTCATCAGAATTCTCTAAAATAAATTTATCCATCTATAGCACCTACTGGGTGAGGAATAAATTTCAATCAAAATAGATTGATAACCTTATTATATCAAGGTTTTAGGCACTTTACAGCTAGAGAAATTTATTGTTTCATCACGGATTCAGGAATTCTATAATATACCAATGTATTCCTTCTAATTTTCATAATATTTTTAATTATTTTTTAATCTAAAATTCATAACAATTATCAATATCGGCAATCACCAATTTCATTTCTCTTACCGCACATTCCTTTGCAAATTCCACACCAAATCCGTTGCCGGCACCTGTAATAACTACCACTTTGCCTTTAAAATCCTTCATTACAATGCCTCCTAAAGATTTTATACCATTCTACTTCCGTTAGGAAAATGAGTGTAAAAGCCGTTCTTGTGCATTATCCGGGATAAATGAAACACAAGAACGCCTTCAAGTATATGCCGACTGATACAATGTGGAGCACCATACTTATCGAGTTTTGTCATTCTGCGAGAATCCAGTTTTTTATCCTTTATTCTCCTCGGATTAATGGGAGCCAGAAATTTGACTTGAAGGATGCTTTTGGTATTTTGTTGATTATCGCCGCTTTGATAAATTCCATCTGCGCTAACGTATTGGACGTTGCCCAAAAATCCTTCAGGAAGATCTTCTTTTTTCCAAAGTTGGTTTAAGAGTTATTGCATCACTATCTCCGCCTTTAAACACACTTCTGGACAAAGGTAGTTCTGATTTAACACCACAAATCAGTGCTACTTTATGAGCTATGTAGATAACGGTGTTGCTTTTTCTCATAGACCAACATTATCATCCGTAAGGATTTTAGGGCAGTCGCATGGTTCAGTATGACCACATTTGCGGACGGCGTTTAAAGTAGCCTCGGCTTCGACATGTGTAGTGTAGTATCGGGCCAATTGTTCTTCTTTCTCTATGATTCCTTGTTCGATGTTAAACTGTACTATTAGCTGTCTAGCTTTTTCCCATAGTCCGTTTTCGATCATAATCTGATCAAAACGTTCAAAAGTCCTAAGGTATGGCGTGCTGGTAAAACCACAAACCATTCGAAAATCAGAATTCCCCACAACTTGGTGATGGACACTTGTGATCATGACTTCCACATAAAAAAGTGGGCCAATTGGGACGATTTAAACAGTGCATAAAAATCAATTCCATCTCGTCCTTTGGAAGATTTCTTAGGCTGTGCATTCACATCTTTTGGCAAGTGGGGAAATAGATCCACTTGAAATTCGTTTAAATTTTTTTGATTCCTTTTCTTCAAATAGCGTTGAAACCGTGCATTGACATACTCTTGTTCTATGGGAGCGAAAACTTCTTCCCAAGGAAAATCAAGCGCCAATTTTACATAAGGAAAGTGGCGTAAAGAGGAAAAGTTATCTTGCGTAAATGAAAACGAGAGTTGCACTTTAGAGTGCTTACCTTTTATGCATAATTTGGTATTATATAACCAATAAATAACCTAACAAATTGGCTTCGTACGCTTTGTTTTCCAGAGGGACAAAAAAGCATACAAATCGAAACCATTCGAACAAGACTAATAAAAGTCCCCAGTAAATTAGTGAAATCAGGACGATCACTTTACTTTAAGTTGTCCTCTAGTTTTGTGTACCAAGAATTCTTTTTGGAAAGTATCACAGAGAATTCAACTGCTAAAGCTGGAATAAAACCTGTCTTCTATCTAATGATCAGGCTGTGTTAATGGGCCATTTTGATTTTTACACACTGTTGATTGGAGTGGAGGGCGCTTGACTCCTGCGGGATGTAGAGGAAAAGTCGAGGCCCCACAGGCGGAACGCCGAGGAGGCTCGACTCCTCCCCGAGGAATCTTGCGCCCGGAACGGAAATCAACAGACAAATTGAATGCAGTCAATATTTAAAAACAACTTTTTAGACCAGGGGGGCAGTTTGCCCAAAAACACTAACATTTTAGGATATGCCGCCTAGGAAACTCCATAGATAGGTAATATTCAAGTGAATGAATGGCAATTGTGTATCCAATTGAATTCCTAGGTTTCTATTAATGAGCTAATGTGGAGGTATGAATAATTCAGGTATATATACTTTTTGTTACAATAAAAAAGTAACCACCCATTACACGCCTAACTAGCATGTGGGTTGGTTACTTTTCTGATTTAACCTATTTATGTGGGATGCCCCCTTAAAGAGCCACTGCTTAGAACGAAGGTGTGCTAGTACTTTGGTCTTTTTTAATTTATTCATTTCCCTTCATACGTATACCTTTTTTCATGGGAAAAGAACATACAATATTTATTTAATAAAAATCAGTTTTTCTTCTCTCCAAGCAATAAAGCCGTCTGCAAGCAAAAGGATAACGGTTCTCCCTGTTCGTTTAACCGTATTTTGAATGTTTTCTTGCTTTCTGGGGAAGCCGTTTGCAAAAGCTTGACCAGCTCTTGCCGCCTATTAGTTGGTGTCGCGGAACGTTCCACCCAATTGCCAAATTCCAATTCGATGTCCCATTTTGAAACTTCATGGTAAACTAGACCATTCTCTTCAAAATCTTGACGCCATTCAGAAAGTGTCTGCTCCCGAACGTGTGAAGGGTCCCGTTTTCGTTCCACCTCATTGATAAAGGTATCCAGCAGCGGGTCTTCCGGTACATATTGATCAATTAGCAAAAATTTCCCGTCCGACTTCAGTACACGGGCAACTTCGGCAACAAACTGCTTTTTATCTGTAAAATGATGAGCGGCTAACCGGCATGTGACCACATCAAAAAATGAATTGGAGAAGGGCAGTTTCTCTGCATCACCGTATTGAAATTCAACATTTTTGATTCCTCGGCTTTTTGCAACACTGGAAGCCTCTTGAACCATTTCTTTTGTTAGATCAACGCCATAACATTTTTCAACAAACGGCGCGAAGGCAAAAGCGGTGTGCCCAGCACCCGTTGCAATATCCAAAACGACTTCTTTTCCAGACAGCTTGACTGAATCTACCATAAGGTTGAGATCTGCCCCTTTTGCGTGTACGAACGAATCCCGATATTTTTCCGCCTGTCGGCCAAACTGCTGCTGAATCTTTTCCTTTGCACGTTTTGACATTTTATCATCCTCCTTGTGCTTATATGAACATCATACTTTATGGATTTATATTCGTCTAAGATATATAATCTATAATTATAATAGCCATTGGCTATGGGAGGAGCAAAATGGAACTACGTCTACTAAAATATGCATTGGAAGTATACCATCAAAAAAGCTTTACAAAGGCTGCTGTCAGTCTGCATATCGCACAACCGTCATTAAGCAAACAGATTGCAAAATTGGAACAAGAACTCGGTGTCAGCCTCTTTTATCGAGGAACGGGAAAGATTGAGCCGACTCCTGATGGACTACGCTTTGTAGAACAGGCCGAAAAAATTTTACACATGAGCGATGATCTGGAACGAGAAATGCAGGAACGCAAGGAAGGAGTAGTTGGCGATTTAATTATTGGGACAACCGCCATTACAGGTGGGCATGTGCTGCCTCCCTTACTGCGTGCCTACATGGAACAATATCCAGATGTCCATATTCAACTGATTGAAGAGGCAACAGAAAGGCTTACGGAATTAACCGCCAAAGGATTAATCGACGTTTCAGTTCTGTCACTTCCAGTTGAAGATTCACGTCTTACCGTGCAAACGATGTTGACGGAACCGTTGTATCTAGCATTGCCACGAACTCAAAGTCCGTGGATGTCCAAGACATTGCAAGGCTTTACCAGTACGTCAATCCAGTCGAATTTAGAATGTATATCCTTGCGATCATTATCCGACTGTCCGTTTATATTACTCAAGCAAGGTTTCGGCTTTCGCCGTATGATTCTAGAACTCTGTGCAAAAAGCGGATTTCAGCCACGAATTGCCTTTGAAACAAGCAGTATTGAGACTGCGCAATCACTTGTAGAAAATGGTCTGGGTATTACCATCGTACCCGATATGGTGTTGCGTCAAGATCCCAACCGGAATCTGACATACGTTAAACTGGAGTCAAATCCTACACGTACGCTGGTTTTTGCCTATAACCGGCAACGTTATCTTAGCAAGACCACAAAGGCTTTCATTAGGATTCACCAAAACCAATGCTGGAATAAGTAAATACTCACAACTTCCCTTATTTCAGCCCCATTTTTTTATTCAGTTCATACCCAAATAAATCAAAATGGCATCTCGTAAAAACTTCGCTCCGCCTTTGACACTTTTGTCATAATAAGCGGCGAAGCGCTCATCCGCAACATACATTTCAGCCAATCCTACATGTGCTTCTTTGGAGTAGCTAGACCACGAATACATCAGCCACGCTTTATGCTTTGCAGCAACCTCCTGCGCCAAGTCTGATGCAGGATCTCCTGTTGTATATGCCTTCTGTAGTAATGAGAGTATTTCTTTTTCCAGGTTCGTCATGGACTGGTAGTCTTCTTGGGACATTCCCCTCAGCTTTGCATTGCTTGCGGCTGCGGTATCATCGCCATACTTTTCGCGAATTTCTTCACCGTATTTTTGTTCGTTGTCATTAATCAGTTTCTCCTTAAATACTTCAAATTTCTCTTCATCCGTCATTTGAATTTCTCCCTTCATATGTTGAAGTGTTTTATCAATCGTCTTAACCATTTGCTCGATTCGGCGGCGTTTCTCAAGCAACATTTTTCGATGTAACCGTAGTGCTTCTTGCCGGTCAAACGATGGACTGTTAATCACTTCCTTAATTTTTTTTAAAGGGAAGTCAAGTTCCCTAAAGAACAAAATTTGTTGTAACAGCTCAAGATCGTCCTCTGAGTAAAGGCGATAGCCGGATTCGGTTGACTCTTCGGGGGATAACAACCCGATCTCGTCATAGTGATGCAGGGTACGTACACTAATACCAACCAAATCGGCAACCTCTTTTACCTTTCTTTTCATCGTATTGACCTCCTTTCAACGCTCACTATAAACCATAACGTAACGTTAGAGTCAATGCTTTTTTAGAGAAATTTAAAAAAGGTTAAGGTATCCTCACAAATCTTGAAAAACACGGTTTTACTATCTGAAAGAATCATGACCCGAACTAAAGGGTCTAGATGAAATGATCGTTCATTCAGTATATCGTGTATTTGCTCTACAGATAGACTTTTTTTGCAGCAAACTGTGAACCGGGAATAAATCTAGGGTTTGTGGGAATGAATATTTTGTGGGAATGAATATGAAGTAAATTAAGACTCTCTTAAGGTAACCCACTAAGTTTCGATACTCGCTATACAATTTTTTAAGTTTTTGAAATTAACAACTTAAATGTTCTTTTTTGAGGAGATTACTCACTATGCTTAATAAGACAGCTTCTAACATTGGCATTATCCCATCGTTTTCAATAATCGCCTTAGCGGTAGGGTTAATGAACCACGTCATGGTTATTCCCCCCTTGCTGCAAGATGCAAAAAGAGATGCATGGTTAAGTGTTTTGATCATGCTTTTGCCGTATACGATATGGACTCTGCTTCTTTACTATATTATGAAAAAAACAAAACAACAATCGATCGTGATTTGGTTGCGCGAAAATTACGGAACGATGATTAGCGTTGTGTTTCGAGTTTTTTTCATTGCCTATCTCTTTTTACTTTTGGTTTTGACAGTTAAAGATACAACCGTTTGGACGCATGTCTCCTACCTGCCAAGAACGCCACAACTTGTTTTATCCGCTTCACTGGTTCTTTTATGTAGTTTAGCCGTTCAAACCGGGCTTCGAGCCATCGCAATCTCTTCGGGCATTTTACTGCCATTCGTGGTTGTGTTTGGGGACTTTGTCATGAGCGCCAATCTTCCCAAGAAAAATTACTCCTTGTTGACACCCATCATGGAAAATGGAGTGGAACCCGTACTCAAAGGATGCTTGTATATAGGTGGAGGCCTTGTAGAACTGATAATGATTCTGCTATTCCAGCATCGAATGAAGTCAACGGTTCGTCCTTGGTCTTTATGTTTATTAGCCATTTTCTTGGTTATATTAATATTTGGACCTGTTACAGGTGCAATTGCCGAATTTGGTCCTTTTGAAGCAGCAAATCTGCGATACCCCGCTTATGAGGAATGGCGTCTCGTACAGGTTGGAAAATATATTCGGCATGTAGACTTCTTATCCATTTATCAGTGGCTATCGGGAGCATTTGTCCGAGTTTCCATCTCGCTGCTTTTATTAATTGATTTGTTGCCAGCAAGTCATAACAAGAAATTTAGACTCGTTTGGCTAACGATTCTCGGTATCTTTATTGTCGTCCTTGTTGAGCTGCCCATCAGTGACATGCAATATGTCAGCTTCTTAAAGCAAGTATATCTACCTTTGTCATTAGGGTTAGTTATAGGATTATCGTTTTTATTGTTTATTGCGGTCCTCCTGAAAAATAGAACTGGAGTGGGTCATCAATGAATTTTAGCCAATTGTGTAAATCCCTATTGAAAAATAATACACTTTCTCCAGATCCACCGGTTACCAAGCCTAAAAATCCCGAATGGTCACCAGAAGGATTCCGCTCATTATTTCGCAACTGCGCGGATGTGAAGATGGATAAGTATGACTTTGGTGATGCTGAATCGCCGCAATCGGTACACCTTATATATTGCGAAGGTTTGGCGGATATGCAGCAAATCAACGAATACGTGCTTCCACGATTGGAAAGTATGCTGCATCATTCAAAACCCGGTATGGAGTTTGATAAAAAGCTGGAAATAACCCGAATCGATAAGACCGAGGATATGATAACTCGCACTTTTTCAGGTCAACTTATCATTTATTTTTCAAAACTGAATGCTGCGTATGCATTGGACATTGCTGCCATCCCTCATCGAAGTCCCTCGGAATCAAACACAGAAATATCTATAAAAGGACCGAAAGATGGGTTCGTGGAAGAATTAACAACTAACGTGGCCTTGATACGTAAACGACTTCGCACCAATTCTCTTCACTATGAACAATTTTCGATTGGTAAAAGAAGTAATAGCAAAGTCGCTTTGCTCTACATCGAAGATATCATTCAACCTAAAATTGTTAAGGAGGCAAAAAATCGCTTAAAACATATTAACATAGATAACTTAATGGGGAGCAGTCAATTGGAAAAAATCATTTCCGATTATTCCTTTACGTTGTTTCCTTTATTTGATTATTCCGGTCGCCCCGATTATGTGGCAGACTGCCTCATACATGGACGATTCGCCGTTATTGTCGATGGGGCTCCTCATGCTATTATAGGACCGGCCAATTTAACGCTCCTGTTAAGATCGCCTGAAGATTTGTATTTTCCATTTTATTATTCATCTCTTGGGATGTTTTTACGTCTAATTGGTCTATTGATATCACTGTTTCTGCCAGGCTTTTGGATTGCACTTTCCTCCTATAATGTGGAGCAAATACCATATCCGCTTTTAGCAACGATCGCAATGTCAAGAATAGGGCTCCCTTTTCCGGGGCCATTGGAGGCTTTTTTAATGTTAGTAATGTTCGAGTTGTTCCGGGAAGCTGGAGAGAGACTCCCTAAAGCGGTTGGCCAAACGATATCCGTTGTCGGGGGAATTGTGGTTGGGGATGCAGCAATTCGTGCAGGCTTTGCCTCAACGACTCTACTTGTGGTAGCGGCCATAACTGGAGTTTCAAGTTTTACACTGGTAAATCCATCTCTCGTTGGTTCGGTTACCGTTTTCCGAATTTTAGTATTAATTTGTTCTTCGGTGCTGGGTATGTATGGATTTATTTTGTCTACCATTGTAATTGTTTTGTATCTCTCGGGGTTAGAATCTTTTGGTGTGCCCTATCTTGCCCCCTTATCCCCTTTAACCTGGAAGGATTTTATTGCAGCTGTTATCCGAAAACCATGGAACAAAATAAATCGCCGACCCGAAATTTTGCATACAGAAGATTCCACGAGAAAAGGGGATTCCTAATGGTCGGGGGGAGGAAATGGAAATCAATATGTCTGATATTCCCACTCCTTTTAACTGGCTGTTGGGATATAAAAGATATACAAGATGTGAATTATTTAACGAGTATTGGAATCGATTATAAGGATCATCAATTCATCGTTTATTTGCAACTGCTGGACTTTTCGGACGTTGCCAAAATGGAGACAGGGAAGCCCCTCCAGCCAGTTCCCGTGTGGATCGGTCAAGGCAGAGGGGATACGACAATTAGTGCCGTTAATGATTTGTATCGTACATCGCAAATGCGGGTTTTTTACGGCCATATTAACACCGTTATCGTAAGTGAAAACGTATTGAAAAAAGGATTGAAGGAGATCGATCAACTGCGGCACCGCTATCCTGAAATGCGCTACACTCCATGGTTTTTTGCAACAAAGGAGCCCATAGACCAAATCTTTACGGTAACTCCTTTTTTTAATCTATCGCCGCTGATGTCATTGCTTCATCAACCGCAAGAGAGTTACAAACAAGAATCTATTATTTATCCGATAACTTCTAGAGAGTTCGTGTCCGATATCAACGAACCAGGAAGGGCAACCTTTTTGCCTTCCTTAGCAATTGTAGATCAGGCTTGGAAAAAAGATAAAAAACCGCATCCAATGCTCAAAATGGATGGCGTCTTCGTTTTCCAAGACGGAAAATATCAAGGACGGCTCACCAAAGAAAGTATTTCCGGACTCCGCTGGGTGGAACCCAAGACCCAACGCAGCCCTTTAATTATTGGCAGTGGTAGAAAACCTCAGGTTGTATTATCTCTCGAAAAACCAAACGTCAAAATCATTCCGCAAATCAAGGGAATGAGAGTTGAGTATACCGTCGATGTAAAACTTTCGGGTAATGTTAGCGAGATTATCCAACCAATGTCTGAGCGGCTTATGGAGAAAAGGGCGGCAGAACAAGTGCAAAAAGAAATCAAGCAAACCTTCAAGGAAGGGCTTAAAATCCATTCCGATCTTTTACAACTGGAGCATACGATGTATCGTCGGAAAAATAAGGATTGGAAAAAGATTTATTCCGAAGGAGGATTTAAGCAATCAATGGAGTCCCTACAAGAGATTAAGGTTTCCGTTAAATTGAATAATGCAGGAAAGCTGAAGGTACCCTGAATAGGAATGGTTAAGGACTGGAATATAACGAAGGGGCTTCTTGTTCACAGAGTAAAATGAAACCTCATCTCAAAAATTACTGAAAGCCCTTTTTAGGGAACGTTCATTTCAATGACCTACAACTCAAAGACGAAAGACTTTATTATTTTCATTTGAATGAAAATATGCTTCGCCAAAAGATTTATCAAATCAAAGTGGAGGGCGCTTGACTCCTGCGGGATGTAGAGGAAAAGTCGAGGCCCCACAGGCGGAACGCCGAGGAGGCTCGACTCCTCCCCGAGGAATCTTGCGCCCGGAACGGAAATCAACAGACAAATTGATGGCAGCCAACATATAAAAACAAATCTTTGACCAAGGGGGTAGTATGCCCAAAAATACATTCATTTTAAGACTTGCCGTGCAGGTTATTCCACAAAATGGGTAGTTTTTTATAAATTAATGGCAATTGTGCATCAAATTGAATTCCTAGGTTTCTATTAATGAGCCAATGTAAAGATATGAACAATTCAGTTTCATCATTACACCGGTGGGAAAATTCTTAAATAATGTGAAAATGAACAAATAGAGTGATTGTGCCCAATTTACTTGTTTCATATATTCAAATAAAAAAGAATGGGATAATATTAGCACATGAAGGCGTTAACATATTGAATTATAGGAAATTTTAGTTTGATTAGAATGGAATGGGAGGTTTTATATGAT
Organism: Bacillus renqingensis; assembly: GCF_016464375.1. Lineage (GTDB taxonomy): Bacteria > Bacillota > Bacilli > Bacillales > Cytobacillaceae > Neobacillus > Neobacillus renqingensis. The sequence continues at coordinate 23,422 of NZ_JADDIU010000021.1, read as the reverse complement.
GATGCAGAAAATCCAACGTTTTGGTGGGGCATTATATGTTCCAGTCCTGCTTTTTCCATTTGCAGGAGTAGTTATAGGGCTAACGATCTTGTTTAAAAATCCGTTAATAATGGGTTCTCTTGCAGATCCGGATAGTCTGTGGTACCAATGCTGGTTTATTATAGGAGAAGGTGCTTGGACGGTATTACGTCAAATGCCGTTATTATTCGCCATCGGCATTCCAATTGCCTTAGCAAAGAAAGCGCATGCAAGGGCTTGTATGGAAGCGCTTGTTACCTATTTAACCTTCAATTACTTTGTCAATGCCATTTTAACCGTTTGGGGTAGTTCGTTCGGAGTTGACTTTTCAGCTGAAGTTGGCTCAGGTACCGGATTAACCATGATTGCAGGAATTAAGACATTGGATACAAGTATTATTGGAGCAATTGTTGTTTCGTCTATTGTCGTTGCCCTTCATAATCGTTATTTTGACAAAAAGCTGCCAGACTGGTTAGGGATCTTCCAAGGAGCTTCTTATGTTGTAATTCTAGCCTTTTTTATCATGATACCACTTGAACTTATTACTGCTTATGCTTGGCCAATGGTTCAAAACGGAATCTTATCCTTACAGGCATTTTTAGGCTCTGCCGGTGTAGTTGGAGTATGGTTATATACATTCCTAGAGCGAATTTTGCTTCCAACGGGATTGCATCATTTTATCTGGACACCGTTTTTACTCGGACCAGCAGCTGTTGAAGGTGGCATTAAAGTATTTTGGATTGAACATTTGACAGAATTTGCTTCCTCGAAAGAATCGTTAAAGGCACTGTTTCCACAGGGAGGCTTCTCCTTATATGGAAATGCAAAATTATTTGCAATGCCAGGTATTGCCTTAGCCATTTATACAACCGCAAGACCCGAAAAGAAAAAGCTAGTTGCTTCCTTATTAATACCTGCAACATTAACAGCTGTTGTAGCTGGTATTACAGAACCACTTGAATTTACTTTCTTATTTATTGCACCTGCCTTATTTGCGGTCCATGCCCTGCTTGCAGCCACAATGGCCGCGACGATGTATGCATTTGGGGTAGTTGGATTAATGACTGGCGGATTAATTGAAATAGCAAGTTCCAACTGGATCCCGCTGTTTTCATCCCATGGAGCTACTTATATTCTGCAATGGGGAATTGGATTAGTATTTACAGCTATTTATTTCTTCGTTTTCCGTACGATGATCTTAAAATTAAATTTAGCAACACCTGGACGCGAAAAGGACGATGATTCAGAAACAAAGCTATATACAAAAAAAGACTTTAAAGAAAAACATCAAGAGAAAAAAGTTTCAATCAGTTCAGAGAATAGCTTTACAGATAAGGCAGTGAGCTTTTTAGACGCTTTAGGAGGTTCGGAAAATATTAAGGATGTTACGAATTGTGCAACTCGACTCCGAGTAAGTGTAAAAGATGAAAGTAAATTGCAGCCAGATAGCGTTTTTCAAGCGGCTGGTGCACATGGGGTGGTCCGAAATGGAAAAGCCATTCAGATTATCATAGGCTTATTGGTTCCTCAAGTGAAAGAGCAGTTTGAACTCTTATTAAAAGAGGCAAATTGAACAAATAAAGCTGACACCAGAAGGCTTGGGGTCAGCTTTTCTGTTTATATGCATGATAGGTTGTCAGTTAAATATTTTCGGAAATTACTTGGGTAGCATTCATTTACATTTGTTTTCATTATCTGCTGTGAAAAATCCTATCCTGTGGGAAAAGGAACTAAAAGTGTGATTAAGGGCAAACGCTTCCAGACCCATTGAGTGAGAAAAAGTCCTGTGATATAACTGAGTTATTAAGAAGATAGGGAGGAAGAATAATGAAAAAATTTTCCGTTGTAATTGCGGGTGGTGGAAGTACTTTTACTCCAGGAATTATCTTAATGTTACTGGATAATTTAGATAAGTTTCCTATTAGAAAACTCAAATTCTATGATAACGATAAAGAAAGACAAGAAAAAATAGCAGATGCATGTGAGATCATTATAAAAGAAAAAGCACCAGAGATAGAATTTGTTGCATCGACTGATCCAGAAGAGGCATTTACTGACGTAGATTTCGTAATGGCACATATTCGCGTTGGAAAATATGCTATGCGAGAACTAGATGAAAAGATACCATTGAAGTATGGAGTAGTTGGACAAGAAACATGTGGGCCGGGCGGAATCGCCTATGGAATGCGTTCAATTGGAGGCGTATTCGAAATTATTGACTATATGGAAAAATACTCACCGAATGCATGGATGCTAAACTACTCAAACCCAGCTGCTATTGTTGCAGAGGCCTGCCGTAAATTGCGTCCTCATTCTAAAGTATTAAATATTTGTGATATGCCCGTCAGCATTGAAAGACGAATGGCGGAAATATTAGGCTTAGAATCTCGCAAAGAGTTAGTTGTCCGTTATTATGGATTAAATCATTTTGGATGGTGGACAGATATTCGCGACAAGGCCGGAAATGATTTAATGCCTAGAATAAAGGAGCATGTAGCAAAAAACGGCTATGTAGTAACAAGCGGGGATAAGCAGCATACAGAAGCAACTTGGAATGATACCTTTACTAAGGCAAGAGATGTATTTGCATTAGATCCTAATACACTACCAAACACCTACTTGCAATACTACCTATTTCCAGATTATATTGTGGGACATTCTAATAAAGAATACACCCGCGCTAATGAAGTAATGGATGGCAGAGAAAAATTTGTATTCGGAGAGTGCAAAAAAATTGTTGAAAACCAATTGACAAAAGGCAGTGCACTTCATGTAGATATGCATGCATCTTATATTGTCGATTTAGCACGCGCTATTGCCTACAATACCCATGAAAGAATGCTCTTAATTGTAGAAAATAAAGGGGCCATTGAAAACTTTGATTCAACCGCGATGGTTGAAATTCCATGTATTGTTGGCTCAAATGGTCCAGAACCTCTTTCCATTGGAAGGATTCCTCAATTCCAAAAAGGATTAATGGAGCAGCAGGTTTCTGTTGAAAAACTAGTTGTAGAAGCTTGGGAAGAAGGTTCCTATCAGAAATTATGGCAAGCGATAACTTTATCTAAGACGGTACCAAGTGCTTCTATTGCGAAAACTATACTGGATGACCTAATCGCAGCGAATAAAGACTACTGGCCAACCTTAAAAAAAGAGCAAAATGAATTAGAACTTGCTTTTTAATAAATCAATTAATCCCCCACTATTAGAAATAAACAGTGGGGGTAACCTTTTCGTATCGGCCGATAAGGTCTTCGTTTAAATTTTTAATTCTCCTCCTAAAATATATATAATAAAATAAAAGCTATAGGGGTATTTTAGGAGGTAGCCAGCATGAAGCTAGAAGAATTAATTAATAAAAATTACAGCCGACTTCACGGAAATGATTTCGATATATTAAAATACATTTTAAATAACAAGAGTACATGTTATAAGCTTAAAATAAACGAACTGGCCAAGAAATGTAATGTTTCAAGATCGTCTGTTCTTCGCTTAGCACAAAAATTAAACTTTAGTGGATACAGTGAATTCAGAGTTTTTTTAAAATGGGAGGATGAAGGGGAGGAAGTTAACACGAATTATATTAACACTTTGTCCTCCGATATTGAAGCGACATTAAAGCATCTCCATGTAAAAGATTTTGATAATATTTGTGAACTGCTGGAAAAGTCAGAACGTATTTTTGTTTATGGAACGGGATCAGCACAATTAAATGCTGCCCATGAGTTACAGCGTGCTTTTATCGTACAGCATCGATACATTACGATTATCCATGATGAAACAAAGTTTGAGGTTATCCTGCCGGATTTAAAAATGACCGATGTCATGATTATTATTTCATTTTCTGGGGATACACCAACTCTTATTCCTAAAGTGCAGAAACTTGTCGCAAAAGGAGTTCCATTTATATCCATTACAAATATGAAAAATAATACATTAGCACAAATGACACCCCATAACTTATATGCAACAACCACAGCTATCCCAACAAGCAGTGGAATTGATTATACCTCTTTAGCTTCCTTTTTTATAGTAGGGGAAGTGCTAGCTAGTAAATACTTAGAATTTAAGGAAAATAAAAAATTCAGCGGCGAGTGAGGTCTATTATGAACGTTAGCAATTTGCTGAAAAGACTTCCATTTACTCATTTAGGTTCGATTAAAGGTATTTATTTTTTAAAAATAGCTAAATATTTTTTATATGCCATTCCGATTATCTTTGTCAGCTATTTGTACTTACTAACGAATAAACAAAACCAATCCTTTTTTGAATCAATTGAACAAAATCCATTTATTACAATTCTGTTTTTAATCGCTATGATTCAGCCATTTTGCAGTCTGGTACTGCAGGTAGGAATAGCGGCCTTAGAAGAGAAAAAAACCGCTCTTATCTATCCAAGCTTTATGCTTCTTGCGGCTGCTGAGTTATTAGTTGGAAATATTATTGCCTGTATACTCATTGCGGCAGGAACTTATTTATATAGAAAGCACCATGTAAAGAATATAGCCAGCAATCGTAGCAGGCGTAATTTGTTGGTGATCATTTTGGCGGCTCTTATCTTTTTGCTTTCCATTATTTGTACGGGAGCATTCTTCAAACTTAGTGGTTCTTAGTATAAAATGTAAAAAGGGACGTTATACACTTATCCCTATCAATGGCGGTTTGATTGGATTTGTTTCTAATCCATTCTAAAGCGAAAGGGACGGTTCAGAAGACCGTCCCTTGCTTTCCTCTCATTTATAGCTCTAAAATTAACCGATTCAAATTGGCCATTTCGATGGCAGATACTGCAGCGTCAAAGCCTTTGTTGCCTGATTTGGTACCGGAGCGTTCAATCGCCTGTTCAATGGTTTCGGTTGTGACAATGCCGAAAATCACTGGCACTCCTGTAGTTAACCCAACATTGGCAATCCCTTTTGCCGCTTCGTTACATACATAATCGTAATGAGTGGTAGAACCACGAATAACGGTGCCTAGACCAATGATTGCATCATACTTTTTGGTTTCTGCCAACTTTTTCGCGATTAATGGCACCTCGAAGGCCCCTGGCACCCATGCCACATCAATGTCTGCTTCCGACACACCGTGGCGCTTTAAGCCATCCATCGCCCCTCCTAATAATTTTGCCGTTATAAACTCATTAAATCTTCCTACAACTACACCGATTTTTAATCCTGTACCGATTAATGGTGCTTCCAATACTTGTCCCATTTATCAACACCCCTTATGCTAAAATATGATTCATTCTTACTTTTTTGGTTAATAAATACTGTTCATTTTCGGCAACGGCCTTCATCACGAGCGGTACCCGTTCAACCACTTCAATGCCGTATTTCGTTAAACCTTTCATTTTCTCGGGATTATTTGTTAGCAAACGCACCTTTGTAATCCCCAGATCTCGAAGCATTTGTGCACAAAGACCATACTCACGCATTTCTGCGGGAAAACCTAATTGTTCATTCGCTTCGACTGTATCGAAGCCCTGTTCTTGCAGCTCATAGGCCTTCAATTTATTTAACAAGCCGATTCCTCTGCCTTCTTGGTGCATATAAAGGATGACGCCGCATCCAGCAGTTTCAATCATTTCTATTGCCTTATGAAGCTGTGGACCGCAATCACACCGTTTCGAATGAAAAACATCGCCTGTTAAACACTCGGAATGGATTCGAACGAGCGGCGCCTCCTCTTTCAGCACATCCCCTTTCACAAGGGCAACATGCTCTTTTTCATCGACTTGATTGGAGTAACCAACCATCTGAAATTCCCCGAATGAGGTCGGCAGTTTCACAGCTGCTGCGCGACTCACGAGCTGCTCGTGTTCGTAGCGGTAGCGAATTAAATCAGCAATCGTCACCAGTTTCAAATCATATCTTTTTGCAAATTCCATTAGTTCCGGCACCCTCGCCATTTCGCCATTATCACTCATAATTTCGCAAATCACTCCTGCCGATTCACGGCCGCAAAGTTTAGCAAAATCAATTGCTGCTTCCGTATGCCCCTGCCGTACAAGGACACCATTTTCTTCGGCAATTAGTGGAAACACATGGCCAGGCCGGCGAAAATCTGAGCTGATTGTCTCCGGATTCAAGAGCTGCAAAATAGTTTCGGACCGTTCAAACGCACTGATTCCAGTGCTGGTATCTTTGTAATCGATACTAACCGTAAAGGCCGTTTGATGGTTATCGGTATTGTTGTGAACCATCGGATGGAGATCGAGGCGTTCCGCCAACTGTCTTGAAATAGGCGTACAAATTAACCCGCGGCCATGTGCGGCCATAAAGTTAATCGTTTCCGGTGTTGCATATTCTGCCAACACCAAGAAATCTCCTTCATTTTCACGACTTTCATCATCCACAACGATAATCACTTTGCCCTTTTTCAAATCTTCCACCGCTTCTTCAATAGTATGAAACATACTAAAAACACCACCTTTTCTAAAAGCCATTTTGTCTTAAAAAATCCACTGTAAACGGGGACCTTTCTTGCTTTCGCTCTAAATGCTGAATGACATATTTGCCAAGTAAATCATTTTCAATATTGACCACATCACGTTCTTTTTTAATGCCGAGGATTGTTTCATTAAAGGTCAGTGGAATCAGCGAAACGGTTAGCTGTCTAGGCTGCAGGTCAAAAATGGTTAAACTAATGCCATCAATGGCAACCGAGCCTTTAAGGATGCAATATTTACTAAGCTCCTCGCTAATGGCAATATCCACATACACCGCATTTTCAACTTTCCTTTTTCGTAAAATAACCCCTGTACCATCCACATGCCCCGAAACGAAGTGACCGCCAAACCGGCCATTTACCGACATCGCCCGTTCCAAATTAACCAATTGCCCAATCTTTAACGATTGGATATTCGTGGCTTTCACCGTTTCCGGCATCACATCCACTGTAAATATGTTGCTTGTAAAGGCAGTGACGGTTAAACACACACCATTTACGGCAATACTGTCGCCCAGATGGATATCCGTGGTTATTTTCGGCGATTCTAATGTCAACTGCATACTATGCGGCCCGCTTTTGATCGCTTTCACCTTGCCTAAATCCTCTACAACTCCTGTAAATATAACCAACACCTCATTTCAATACGGAGGTTATTTTTAAATCCTCACCCATGACATCAATCTGTTGAAATTTCAGTTTAAAGGCAGCTGTCATTTGCTGAACACTTAAATCTCCAAACATCGGGACTGCTTCAGACCCACCAACAATTTTTGGCGCTACATACGTAATCAATTGATTCACAGAACCTGATTTTAAAAAACTGGCATTGACGGTTTTTCCCCCTTCAACGTATAGCTTCATCACCTGGCGCTTGCCAAGCTCTATTAACAGCTCGTTTATGTCAATCGTCGGCTGCGAAAGTTGGATGATTTCTACATGCGGTTGTTGAAAGCTGGCCATCTTTTCAACTGTTACCTCTGATCCGGTAACAATCCATGTGGGTGCCCGTCCGTCTGTTAGCACCTGTTTATCGTTCGTTATTCTTAAATGCGTATCTAAAATGATACGAATGGGTTGTCTTTTCGTCTTGCCCAGTCGATTTGTTAGACTCGGATTGTCGGAAAAAATGGTTCCAATCCCGACTAAAATGGCATCGTGATTCCCGCGGTCATTATGCACATCATGCTGTACCTCACTGCCGGTTATCTGTTCCCCAACACCGGACTGCGCCGAGATTTTTCCATCGAGCGTAATCGCCTGTTTCAATGTTATAAATGGTTTCTGTTGCTGAATAAAGTAAAAGAATGCTTCATTTAGTGCATCAGCCTGCTTCTTTAAAACGCCTGATGTTACTTCAATTCCAGCGTCTCGCAATAGCGCAATCCCCTTGCCTGCAACCAACGGGTTTGGATCCATTGTGGCAATAACCACACGCTTTACACCGGATTCAATCAGCGCCGTGGCACATGGGGGTGTTTTTCCATAATGGCTGCACGGCTCGAGTGTCACATAAACCGTACTTCCTTTGGCGCGGTTGCCTGCCATTTGCAGTGCGTGGACCTCAGCATGCGGGCTGCCTGCTTTCAAATGTGCCCCAAATCCGACTATTTCGCCATCCTTTACAATGACAGCTCCCACCATAGGATTCGGTGCCGTTTGTCCTTCAGCGGCCTGTGCCAATTTCAATGCAAAATCCATATAAAACTCATCTTTCATCATCTTCCCTCCCATCTGTCAATACTTTTTATAACAAATAGAAAACTCCTTAGAATCGGTCAACTAAGGAGTTTAGGAGAGTGTATGTAAAAATGGCTGCACTAAATAAGCCTCATGAAGGGTATTTTTCTTCAAAAGCTTGTTACCATTGCTCATACGTCCTTCTCCCATCCAGACTATACTGTCGGCTTTGGATTCACACCAAATCCTGCCTTTAAAAGGCTCACGGGCTTAGAATTTCTTCATCACCGTCGATTGGGAATTTCACCCGACCCCGAAGGACAATGCATATCAAATTGTATTTTAAAAAAACAAAAAACAACCCCATAGATCAATCTCTACGGGGTTGTTAGGAGTTATTTGTTTAAAGCATCACTAAATAAACCTTTTGAAGGGTATTTTTCTTCATAAGGAAATAAGTACCGCTCTACATCCTTCTCCCATCCAGACTATACTGTCGGCTTTGGATTCACACCAAATCCTGCCTAAAAAGGCTCACGGGCTTAGAATTTCTTCATCACCGTCGATTGGGAATTTCACCCGACCCCGAAGGATTGATTTTTATTCGTATCCATTATAGCACTTTATGAAATGGAAAGGCTAGCGAATTGAAAAACAATTATTTCTTGCTGGTTTCATCACAGCAGAAGACCGGCTCCGGAATTAGTACTTCCAATAGACGATTTATTGGGTTCATTCAATTTAACTCTTTTGAATTCCCTGCGCCTAAATTCATGTTGATCACTTTAAGGGCAATCCTTTTCTTTGGTCAGTTTCCCTTTAAGCATATACTTTTAATTTATCGTTCAATTTTTGGTAGATAATTCTCATATATGGTTCGCTGCATTTTTCCACGGCTTCAGCTAATGTCATCCATTGAATGGCACTGTTTTCATCCGGCTTGATCTGCGTCCTTTCGTTTTCATCCGCTTCAATGAGATACGTCACATTCAGATGAACATGTGTGGCGACATGGCTGCCATTTTTCACATGTCCATCCACCCCGAGGATTTCCAGCGAATAGATTTCATCGGATAGCGGTTTGATAGTCGTTAAACCCGTTTCCTCCCTGGTTTCCCTTAAAGCAACACGGAGAAGATGATCATCACCGTCTGCATGTCCCCCCAACCAAGACCAAGACTGATAAATATTATGAAAGGCCATCAAGACTTTCGTACGGTCCTTGTTCACAGTCCAAGCAGAAGAAGAGAAATGGGCAAATTCATTTTTCCGTGTCAAAATATCAGGAAAGGTATCAATATACCGTAACATGACTTCCTGATCTTTTGCTTCTTGTTCATTGTGGGGTTCATATGCAGCTATTTGATTTCTTAATTTCAAAATGACTTGCCCTCCCTAGGATGAATTTTTTTTCTAAATCAGTTAATGATTTGTTACACATAATTTATCGGAGCACGTGCCTCGCTGGTTCAAGTATGACTTCAAGAGATGTGCTCATACGGACGGAATTATATTTGTTTCATATCGGGTATATTTTTCATCCGCTATAAAAACCTAGCTAAAATTTCCCCAGGTAAGCCATCGATTTCACAAACCTTCTCTGATGAAAATCCTTGTTTTATTAATATTTTTCTTGAGGGGATATTTTTTGGATCAATAATTGCCTTCAGGATATTCAAATTTGTTTGTTTAGCTGATTCAATCAATTGTTTTGCAATTGTACTACCATATCCTTTCCCCCAATATTTCGGTAATATCATGTAACCAATTTCAGCCTCTTCGATTTTGTTTTCATTTAATGTTAAATGCCCAAGTCCAATAAACTCACCCGTCATACTATCGTAAACTTTATACGAGCCATATTGCTCATATTTTTCGTTACGTTCTAATAACTTTTGATAGTTTACTTGAGCCTCTTCTAATGGAATTGCCCGTTCTGTAATCTGTGCCATAACTTGTTCATTCGATACAAGTTGGAAATATTTATCAAAGTCTGTTGCCCCAAACTTCATGAAGATTAATTGATGCATTGGGCACCTCCAAACCGCCTTTTTCTTGAATAATAGATCCATTGGGACCGGTATGTACATTATAAGTATTTGCAGGATGCCTCGTTTTGCTTGGGCAGAAGTACTTCAGTCGATTATTAATAGGAAATGAAAAACAAGAGAGCCAACCGATTTTTTTCGACATCATGATAATTCAAGATTCTCCTTTGTTACAGTAAGATCATATCTCTAAATCGAATATTTAACAAAGGATTTAAGATTTTGCACCTTTATTTTAGAATAAACTATCATAATTTGAAAATTCCCACTTTTATTGTACTTTAAATCTTAACAAAAAAACAGCAGAAATGATACACAAGGCAATAAAGCCATTTAAAATATCATGCAATGGTTTTGTATACGGTTAGCTATTTCTACACTTTCCCCTTTGCGAAAAACCAGACACAAAGTAAACGCACTATAAATAACGTAAGACATATTGAAACCCAAGAAATATACCATTCCCAGTGTAAGTATTTGATGAGATTGGTATATTTTTCGATAATGACTTCACCGATAGTCATCACAGAACAAAATCCAGCATAATACCCCAATTGAATGAAAATACTTCGATTGCTGGGATACCATACATTAAAGGCGGCACATACAGTTGGAAAAGCATAGTACTCAAACGTGAAGCTAGCCCGATTAATTGAAGCAAAACAACGAACAGGGTATTCAAGCAGCCCCCACTCTACGACCACTAAACCTATAAGAAAAGTAACAATCTGATTGAACAAAAAAGCGACTACCGCAAGTCGAATTTTATTTTTCGGGATGAAGAGAAGAATTCCCGTTGATACTGCGTACACAGATAATATGATCCACCATTCAATCCTCATTATGTCCCCACCACTCCGCTTGAAACAAGGATTTTTCCTTAAAGAACCAATTACAAAGGACTTGACTCACGTAAAAGAGAAACCCCATGTAAATCCACATTCCATACCACGTCAACAATTTATATTCTAATAAACCTGTATATCTCTCGATAACAACATCTAACAATGTGATGACAGAAATCCATACAAAAAAGGATGAAATTCTAGACCATGGTCTGCCCTTTTCTCTCTTTTTGACGTAAAAAATGGAAAACAATACTGGATAAAAAAAATAATCAATCGTAAGGGGGAGATCTGTCGCTTTTGGGAACTCCCGTACAGGTGCACTTAACAATTCAAATTGAAAAGAAGGCATATCACAAAGCCAGATAACGGCTTGAAACATTAAGAATGCTAAAAATCCCTTGCGCCATTCTTTACGTGGAATGAACAGAATAAAGGCAACAAAGCCGAATAGCCACATGGCTATTAAGATTAAACGCTCCATCAGCATGTTTCAGAGACATCCCCCTCCAAATAAGATGATTTATTATAATTTATTATTGCAATAAAAGTATTTTCCTTTTTCCCCATTCATATTCAAGTAAGAAAAACGCAAGGCTCCTTGGTCAGCGGTGTATGGCCTCCTCGAAAAATCTATCGCTTTTTCTTCGTGCCACGCTGAGGCTGTCGAAGCCTTCCTTATTGTAGGTCTATCGCAGCTAGAACACTGAGCTGGACATTTCTCAAAGTCAAAAACTTTAAATTATAGTATAAAACAAGCTGACTCTCACTTCCGAAATGCGAAATGAGAGTCAGCTTGTTTAGTGGATCCCTACATGTCCCTTTTTGGGTGGGTTCCATGCTATATTACTTTTTCCTCCAACGGTAAATCTTTTTCCTTTTTTCTTGACGCTAAATTGGCAAGGGTTTCCGGAAGAGTCATCAATGCTGGAACAAAGATAGGAAGCAGTACAAAGCATAGCACGACTAGGCCGATAATCACTGCTATAGCCAATTCAGTTAAAAGCACCATTCCAGCAGGTATAAGTGTCGCAAAGGTACCTCCTAGGATAATGACTGCCGATATAATTACACCACCTGTATGCTTAGAAGCTAAAACAATTGCCTCTTTAGGCGACAGATGTGGGTATTCCTTAAAGCGCATCATTAAGAATATGCTATAATCTACTCCCAAGGCTACAATGATGATAAAGGAGAAGAATGGAACAAAGGAAGATAGACCTTCATACCCTTGCAAATCTAAGAAAATATAGTTTGTAATGAACATCGCTGCATAGTATGCCCCTACAAGGGATGCAGTGATGAAAACCGGTGTCCAGAAGGATCTTATCACAAAGAACAGTACAAGCAATACGCCTATAATAACGATGATCGTTGTTTTGTTCAGGTCTCTAGATAGCACATCGTTCATGTCTTTGGTTGTAGCACTGGATCCAGATGTCCCGCTCTTGGCATCTGAAAGGACTGTACCTTTCAGTCCACCAGAAACCGTTGTATTCATTTTGTTGATTGTATTTAACGCTTCATTTGAATAAGGGTCATCACTCAAAACAACCGTCATCTTTGTGATCTTTCTATCCTTGGACATAAATGCGTCTAATGATTTTTTAAAGTTCTTATTCGTCAAAGCTTCCTTTGGAATAAAGAAGTTCTTATTCGTATGAAGTTGAGTTAAATAACCATTTGTTTGTCCAAGTCCATCAGAAATTTGCTTTAACCCGTCATTTACATCTGATAGTTTTTTCCCAAACGTATTAAATCCATTGAGACCAGCTACAAGCTGCTGCTGACCTGACTTCATCTGGCCGAGCCCATTGTTTACACTGTTCATATTGGTTACGATTGTGCCGATTCCTGAAGATGCTTTTCCAAGTCCGTTTTTAAGTTTGTTCAAACCATCTGCCATTTGGGATAAACCGCTGCTCATATTGGCAAGATTTTTATTCGCTGTTGCAAAACCGGCAGTTACTGCATTATAATTCTTATTTAATGTATTTATTCCCTCAGGTGTAATTTGAGTTAAAGACGATGACAACTGGTCAATTGTTTGCTTTAATGCTTGATAATTGATGTCAGTTTTAGAATTGGCATAACTGCTTCCTAAAGCAGCTGCCATTGATTGCATTTGCGAGAGTGCACTCTTTACACCGAGAAGCGCCTGGGCTGCCTCTTGATAATGAGTTCCCATCTCCTTATAACCAGCCTGCATCTTTCCATAATTTTCAGCCAGCACTGCGACTCCACTATTCATCTTTGAAAGATTCGTTTCTATAGCGGCTATACCGTTCGAAATCGTTTGGGGGTTGCTTGTCCCATCATCGATTCCAGTTTGGATTTGTTTTAATCCATTGGTTAAGGCGGTCATACCATCTTGAAGCTTGGCAGTACCGTCAACCATTTGGTTAACCTTAGAAAAGTCCGCTGACCCGAGTTTTTCCTCTGCTTCCTTCATTCCATCATGTATTTGGTCAATACCGCCTTGAGTTTGGGATACGCCATCTGTAACAGACTCCATTTGACTGTCAACGTAAAAATCGTCAATCTTCTTTCCTTGAGGCTGTGTGACGGAAGAAACCTGCTTCACTCCCTTTATACTTTTAAGTCTTTCCGTTACGTTATCAATCACGGCAAAGGATTCATTATTATCAAGGGCATTGCTATTTTCAATGACAACTGTAGCAGGCATTGACTGGCCTTTACCAAAATGCTCCGAAACCAGATTAATCGCTTTGGAAGAAGGATAGTTATTGCCAAGTTCCCCAACGGTATCAAAGTTAAGCTTTTCCTGGTGGAAATAGACCATTGGCCCGATTATGAAAAGAATGATGACCGTGATGATAATAGGGTGCTTGGTCGCAAGGGAAGATGTTTTCCCCCAGAACCTATTTTCCTTATGACTGCCGACATTCTTAGATGGCCAGAATACCTTTTTGCCCAGCACCTTCATAATAAAAGGAGTTAAAGTCAAGATTTCCAACAATAATATGGTTACACCTATTACGACAACGACACCAGATTGATAGATTGGTGATTCGGAAAAGACGAGAGCAAGGAAAGCAATAAACACCGTGACAATACTATAAGCTATTGTATTTCCCGCTGTTTTATAGGTATTTACAATTGAATCATCTATCGAGTGACCATGTGATAGTTCTTCTTTAAATCGATTAAAAAGAAGGATATTGTAATCCGTACCAATCCCAAAGAGGATGAGAACCAACAGCATTTGGGTAAGACTTGTGACTGGAAATCCTGCTTTATCAATTAATTGAGCGGCAATCCCCATGGAACACAGGTAGGAAAAGGCCACTGCCAATAAAGATACCAAAGGGGTAACAACAGACCTAAATGCAAGGATAAGGACGACTAAAATAAATACAACCGTCAATGAGGCGCTCTTCTCAACACCTGCTTCGGATGCCTTTAGATAGTCGTTATTGATAAAGTCTTCTCCGCTAAGATAATACTTAACAGGTACATCCTTGAGTTTGTGATCAAATTGTTTTTTGATATCATCTATTTCTCTTGCCTTCTTATCAAGCTTATAGCTCACCATTAGAGTCGTACCGTCTTTAGAAACTAAAGAGCTTTTTGCATCGGGCATACTGAAGGGATCAATGATATCTGTAACCCCAAGTTCTCGGCTGCTATCACTAATTGATTTTACTGCTTCCCCGATTTCTTTCATTTCATCATTTGAAATTTTATTTTTATCATAGAAAACGATAAGGTTGTTTGTACCTTTCGTGGTATCCATTTTTTTCACTATATTATCTGCTATGACGGATGGGCTGTCTTTACTCGTACCTTCCTGTCCTTTTTGCCGCAGAATGGCATTGATATCTGGTTGGATGACCGTAAGCACTATAGTCGCAATAAGCCAGATTGCAAATATAGCCCAACGGCCTTTAATAATCCTTCTCACACTGCATCCTCCATTTTCAATTTAAATCCTATTTTTATTGTTTTGATCATTAGAAAAATACAAAATATCAAAGAACTGATAATTATCCATTCCTTCTGCCTTCATTTTTTCCTTAACAGCTGAAACCAATAACTGCATTCCCTCTACTATTTTCTCCTGTTGATTAGGGGTTAATAGATTTAATACTCCTGTTAATGACTCATTTGCAATTTGCAATATGCTTTCATTTATATCTTCAGCAAGTTCGGCAGACAAGGAAATATCTACTACCCGTTTATCATTCGCATTTGCAGTTTTTACTAGAAAACCTTTTGAAACCAGTCTTTCAACGATATCCGAGACTGTACTTTGGGTCATTTTTAGATTTTGAGACAGTTGTTTAATACTTACTATTTTATGAGCATATACGTCACCAATTACCCTTGCCTGCGGAATCGTAACACCATGATCCTCCGCTTGTTTCTGCAGGCTTTTCATCATATAACGATGTAAAAAATAAATAGATTCGCGAATAAAAACAGCCTTATCCAATTTTTCTAACCCCCTTCTGCAAAAACATCGCATACGATACATCGTATGCGATTCATATTATGAAAATATTCTTTATTTGTCAATGTAAAAATTTAACTTTGTATACTAATAGAACGAACCTACTATCAGGTAGCTGAGTAAGCTAACCAATTCGAGATACTTTCCCGTATTCTCCCATCGACATTAATGAATAGTATGGTACAAAAAAGAAGAGCACGAAAAGGCTCTTCTTTTTTAACCATCTATTTTTTATCCCAAAATCTTCACAATATCTTCCTTTATTTTTCTAGGTTTAGTTGTAGGTGAATATCGTTCAACTACTTGCCCATTTCAGAATTTTGTAAGATTCCCTTTACGGTATTTTGACAATATCCCACCTCCATCATGTTGTTATAAATTTTTTCGTATCCGATGTTGCATTGTCATCACAATCACTTTCTGAATAAGGAAAGCAACCAACAAGATTATGACAAGAAATAATGTGATCGTTGGCCCAGGAGGGGTTCCTAGTTCATAGGATGAAACAAGACCGGAGAAAATACTAATTAACGCGACAATCACAGCCGTAATGAGTACCACAATAAAACCTTTAACCATTCTTATTGCTAGTGCAGCAGGCAATACTAAAAGAGCGGAAACTAACAGGGCACCAACGATTGGGATAATTATTGAAATTGCCAGTCCTGCCATTATGCTAAAAGAAAGTGATAAAAGCTGTGTATTCACTCCACTTGTAAAGGCAGTATTTTCATCAAACGTTAATAAATACAAAGGCCTTCTTAAGATAAAGAAATAAAGTAAAATAAAGCCGGTTATGACTGAAATGATATAAACTTGTTCTTGACTAATCGTTACAAGCGAGCCAAACAAATATTGATCAATCGTTATTGTCATACCCCCTTCACTTACACTGATCAAAAACAAAGCAAACGATAAACCAGCCGCCATTAAGATTGCAATCGACACTTCCGAATAGGTCCGGTACGCCCTTCTCATATATTCAATCCCAACCGCACCAATGATGACGACCAGAATACTGGAGATGATGATTTCTGTATGAAAGAAAATACCGAGTGCTACTCCAGCCAACGAAATATGCGACAACGTATCCGCCATTAGCGCTTGTCTTCGTAAAACAAGAAAGACACCTAAGATTGGTGCGATAATCCCGATGAATCCACCAACCCAGAACGCTCGTTGCATGAAGCCCAAATCAAACATTTCCACTCGCCGTGTTCACCCCTCTCCAAACGAATCTGTTTATCTAAATATTTTTGTACCTCGTCATGATCATGTGTTACCATAATGACAGTTCGGTTATGCTCTTTTACTTGGTGGTGCATAAACTTATAGAATTCTATACGACTCTCAACATCCATCCCCGTTGTTGGCTCATCTAACACGAACACATCCGGTTCAGACGCCAAAACACGTGCAATACATATTTTTTGTTTTTGTCCACCTGATAACGAACCAATTTTATGATGGCGATATCCCCACATTCCAACCATTTCCAGTGCGTTTCTCACCTGTTCCTTATCTGTTTGATCAAGTCGTTTGAACCATTTTCCTTTTTGAAATCTACCCGACTTAACAAGCTCTAACACCGTACTTGGAAAACCTGCATTAAATGAAGCAATTTGTTGCGGAACATAACCAACTTTCAGGTGCTGTCCTTTATGATTTTTTTTACTAATCGTAACGGTACCTTGCCAAGGCTCTAACAATCCAAGCATGATTTGTAGCAAAGTCGATTTCGACGCCCCGTTTTGCCCCATTATTCCTACAAATTCGCCGCTCCTTATTTCAAGTGATACGCCGTTAATAACTGGAACATGTGAATAGCCAAACACAATGTTTTCTACCGTAATAAGATTCATAATAAACTCCTTCAAACATACATGAGGAAAAGGCTTGCTTTTATTCCAGCATGGAAACTCCCCTATTCCTCATCTAGTCATTATTTCTGTAATGCTTCCATAAGAATGGTGAGATTCTCTTTCATCACCGTTATATAATCAAGTCCTTTTTCCTGTTCCTCTTTACTTAGGCCTTCAAGCGTGTGCAACACTTCAGTTTGCGATCCAATCTCGCTTGCTAGCGTTTTGGCAACTTTTGGTGAAGCCAATTCTTCAAAGAAAATCACGTTCACATCATGTTGTTTCGCAAACTTTTTTAGTTCAGCAAGCTTCGCGGGACTTGGTTCTTGTTCCGGTGATAATCCTGCAATCGGTACTTGTTTAAGTCCATATTCTTTCGCTAAATACCCGAAAGCGGCGTGCTGTGTGATCAGTTCCTTCTTTGGAACATCTTTAAGTGTTGTACGGTATTGCTGATCAAGCTTCTTTAACTGTTCAATATACTTTTGGCTATTTTTCTTATAAACGTCTTCGTGCTTTGGATCTTTCTCGATAATCACTTTTGTAATGTTCTCTACCTCTTTCTGAGCAAGCACCGGACTAAGCCAAACGTGCGGGTCTAAACCATGCTCGTGATCGCCTTCATGATTATGGTCGTCTCCATGTTCATGATCACCTTCATGGTGGTGGACATGTGCTTCGCCTTCCATTAAATCAATACCCTTACTAGCTTTTACCATTTGAGGGCGTTTGTCCCCCAGACTTTTTTCAATGGAAGTCACCCATGTTTCCATTGAAGGACTGTTATATACAAATAGATCTGCCCGTTGAATATTTGCGACATCTTTTGGTGAAGGGTCCCAATCATGTGGTTCTACAGTTGATGGAATTAAGAGATCTACTTGGGCTTCGTCATTGACAATGTGCTTCGTAAATTCATACATCGGATAAAAGGTTGTTACAATATGTAATTTCTTTGATCCAGAGGGGTCATTTTCCTTGTTGTTCTCTTTTGGCTGACTTGTCGTATTACTGCAGCCTGCTATTAGCAAAAAGCAAGCCGATAGAAGTGAGAAGATTGCCATTACATGTTTCATATTCGTTTTCCCCATTTCATTATTATTTTAAATTGTAATGATTACGATTTAAAAAGGATACTTCTTGTAGAGACTACTTTCCTTCTGAACGGTTATACACTTTTACAAAATTGAATATTCTCTATTACAGTAAAATCATTTAATTTGTAATGATTACGATTTAAAAATTTCAAAAAAATAAAAAGCTCTCAATACCATTTTACCGATTTAACTATAAGTATAAAAAAATCGAAGATCTGTCCTATTAAAAGTAGTAATATCAAAAACCCCTTTGGGAGATCCGATAAAAATCCAATAATGACAGCATCTGCAACACAATGGGTAATTGAAAAACCATCATTTCTAATATTATCCTCCGAAATGTTGAATTACCCCAAAACTTTCACAATATCTTCTTCTATTTTGCTTGGTTTTGTTGTCGGTGAATATCGTTCAACTACTTGCCCATTTCGGTCAACAAGAAATTTTGTAAAGTTCCATTTAATTTTTTTTGACATTACCCCACCCTTTTGATCTTTTAAAAAAGTATACAAAGGATGTTCTTCTTCTCCATTTACATCAATCTTAGCGAAGATTGGAAAAGTAACCCCGTAATTGCTTTGACAAAATTGTAGTGTTTCCTCTATATTACTGAATTCCTGATTATTAAATTGATCACAAGGAAATCCTAATATTTCAAACCCACGATCTGCGTACTTTTTGTATAAACTCTGAAGTTCTTCAAACTGGGGAGTAAACCCACACTTACTAGCTGTGTTCACAATGAGCAAGGCTTTCCCTTCGTAATCCCTCAATGGTTCTTCTTTTCCATCTGGCCATTTCACACTAAAGTCATATATTGTCTCCAAAAAAACGCCTCCTTACAAGTGAAATTTTTACAGCACTAAAAATTAGTAGATTAGTACGTTAAATTACTTCTTTGCTATTCAGGCTTAACCTGTTTATATTATACCAATTTTAGGATTGGCATATGAATTATGCAAGCAGCCTAAGGTGGATATTTTATTATATGATTATCTATCAATAGTATCACTCCTCCTATATCTATATAAATCGAAATAATTACGATTTACCGGATGGATTTCTAAGTTGTGACCAGTCTTCATACATTTCTGATTCACTTAACAAACAACGGTCCAAATCGTTAATTATCTGCTCAACATCTAAATCTATTCCGATAAAAACAATCTTTGTATGACGGTCTCCATATGTCTGATCCCATAAATCTTTTACTTCAGGATTATTCTTGAATATTTCCTTCCGCTGCTCTACTGGTAATGAAGCTACCCAATAGGCTAATTAAGCAAGATTATATTGAAAACCTCTTGCTAGTTCTTGAAAATTCAAATGCTTCCCAATAAAAACTATTTTCATAAGCTTTGAATCAGGGACAAAACATAAATTCACCCCCTGCCATTCTATCAATTATCAGCTATAACCAATTACCAACTGGACTTTTTCACGCCTGGTATTTGCCCTTTATGAGCATACTCCCTAAAGGCAATACGTGACATGTTGAATTTTCGCATATAGCCTCGTGGTCTGCCCGTAATCTCGCAACGATTTTTTAAACGGGTTGGAGAAGAGTCTCGTGGCAATTTACGAAGTGCTTCATAATCTCCTTTTGCTTTTAGCTCTTTCCTTAAAGCAGCATATTGTTCAACTATTTTCTGGCGTTTTTTCTCCTTTACAATTTTAGACTTTTTAGCCATTTTGATCTGCTCCTTCCGAGGATAATATTTATCCTTTATATTAAAACCAATATTAAATCGTAATGATTACGTAATACACGATATTATAAAACACTTTTTTAAAAATGTAAATAGTAATAATTACGATTTATTTGCCATGTTGTTATGCCATCTTAATTTCTTTCATAAAGGGAATGAGGGATAGGATAGAGGCAATTTTTGCCCAAATTAAAAAGCAATGCAAATTCATTTGCGAATTGCATTGCTTTTATAAATGTTTTTATCGTTGGAGTACTCCAAAAGAGAACTGCTAAGTGCAACCACATCTTTTTTGGAATTAGGCCAAGATATACTCGCTTTTTATTTTTGCTAACCTACTTCTATCTTCTGCTAATGGTGGTTGCTCAAGCCGGCATTCTTTATCATTATATGAATCCAATCGTTACCAACTTTAAAATTAACGAACTCTAGCCTTGCGGAAGCCATCAACTACACTGATTGCCGCGGATATCAGTAAGAGAAGAATTCCACTTCTAACTATCCACATTTTAAATTGAGTATCAGTAATAGTAAACAAATCCGCCATATACGTAATGAAATCTTTACTTAGTACATTGGGATTTACTATTACCACGATAAATACAATCGTTCCAATTACCTGGAGGGCGGCATTGAATATTGCCATTCTTTGCGTCCATTGGCCGTTTATTAATTTATATAAGGATAATGCTATTTCTAACCCAATCACGATAACCACGATTGGCCAATACCCAAGTAAAACATCTTGACTAAAAACGGGCGTCACAAATTCTAATCTGTTTCCGGTCCCTCTATAGACACCTACAAGCTGATTCGCATAAAAATAAAGTGTTGCCCAGATTCCGGTCCACATTAAACAGCCAAATACCTCAATCTTTGAAATCGCCTTTTTCTTTGGAATGTAGGAGATACTTTTCAAATCACTAGCGGTCCACTTTTTAAGACTGGCTGTTAACGGCTGGTCACCTTTTCCTTTATCTGTTCTTTCCAAAATAGCAAATACAATCGTTAGCCAAAAGAATACTTGGATTCCTGCTTCAATCATTCTCCATATTCCTTTGCCTATAAGACTCAAAACAATATTTATGACCGCTTCCTCACCGCTATATCCAGTAAAATGTTCAGCAATTAACGAGATGAGCGAAATGACAGTGGCAATTGGTAAAATCATTTTTAACAGCGTAACATATACATCAAAATAGCGTGGACCAATTAAGTGCATTGGCCGATCTCGATAACCACTAGCCAATGTAACTGGACTCCCTAACTTTTCAAGAACTGTCGTCACATCTTCTTCACTATAATCATCTGGCAGCATATCCTCAATAGTCGACCGTAACTCCAGTGCAATATCCTCACGATTTTTTTCAGGAAGCCTCCGAGTAACTTCCTGAATATAGACCTCAATTAGATTCATCCTCTTCCTCCCCCTTTAATAAGTTATAAAGCTCTTTTGAATTCTTAAACCATTCCCTTTTTAACTGCATAAATATCTCTAACCCATATTCACTTAAAACATAGTACTTACGGGGTCTACTCTCAGATGTATCCCAACTGCTCGACACTAACTCCTGTTTCTCTAATCGTCGAAGCAATGGATATAGGGTGCTTTGATCAATGGTAATGCCCGATCCCTCCAATAACTGAACAAGTGAATATCCGTATTGGGGAGTTCGTAACTGACTCAAAACCGCTAATGTCAACGTTCCTCTCCTAAGCTCTGTCGTCAATGAATTCAATAAATCACTCATTCCCCCACCCCATTTTCAATACTATACGTCATACAGTATTTGATTTATACTATGTATCATACACTATTGTTGTTACAAAAACAATTGAATCTTCAAAATATAATACTTAGCCTTTCGCCAGAAAAAACTTGACCTTAAAGGTTGTTTTGACAAGCTTGAAAAATCCCCAATCTTTCCCGTATAATTCTAATTATCTTTAATATGAAAGGACTGAACTATGCACAGATATCAATATCTTAACCCCAAAATAAAAACATAATGGAGGTAAAAATATTGATTACAGAGCTACAGACCGAAAGATTAGTTTTAAGAAAAATAAAAGTATCAGACTCCGCTAGTTTGTTTAAAATTTGGTCCGATCCAGAAGTTACAAAATTTATGAATATTAACAGGTTCACTGATGAAAGGCAAGCAGTGGATATGATTAAATTGCTTGAGAGGTTATCTAAGGAAAATAGGGCTATTCGTTATACCATAATTGAATTAGAATCAGAGCAAATTATCGGTTCTTGTGGTTTTAATTTCTTAGATTTTAAAAATGCCAAAGCGGAGATTGGTTATGATATTAGTAAAGCTTTTTGGGGCAAGGGATATGCACCGGAAGCCATTCTCTCTTTAGTGGATTACGCTTTTGATACTTTAGATTTCAATAGGATTGAAGCAAAGGTTGAACCTGAAAATATCAATTCGATAAAAGTTTTACAAAAATTAAACTTTACATTTGAAGGGACAATGAGAAAGTGCGAAAAATCAAAGGATAAATGGATTGATTTAAGCATTTATTCGAAATTAATAACAGATTGACCTAAATTTAGCCTACATCTTTTCATACATGTAGGCTATTTTCCATCGCTAAGTATTGAAGGGTATATAATTTTTTGATAGCCAAAACAAGGATATCGCCATCCTATATCCGAATTATAATCTATTTCGATTTTCCTCCATATATAAGTTATATCCAGCATAAAATCCTTTTCTTAGTTATCCTTTTTTGCTTCTTCAACACGCTCATCTATCTTATGTTTTTCCTCACTCCACCAAAGCTCGTTATCCGTATCTTCTATGACTTCTTTAATCTCATGTTTTTCAGCTACTGCAGGCGGAGAACCACGCAGCGGTTTTCCGGATGTGTTTTTCAGGAATACAGTAACAACTACAATACCAATTAACGAGGCGAATACTATGTAATATGCCGGCATTAGTTGGTTTGCGGTAGTATTAATCAACCAAGAAATCAGTAAAGGGGCCGTACCTCCAAATACCGATGCGGAAATGTTGTATGTAACTGCCAAGCCTCCGTACCTGACTTCAGTAAAAAACAGAGATGGCAATTGGGAAGGCATGGTACCTTTTATCGCTGCCAAAAGTGCACCTAATATCATTAATCCAAAGAAAACCAGCCAGTTATTACCGCTTCCGATTAATAAAAATGATGGAATGGACAGTCAACTACCCCCACTGAGGTGAATCTTTTCAGTGGGGGCTTGAGTT
>NZ_JADDIU010000020.1 GCF_016464375.1 Bacillus renqingensis | reverse complement strand
AAAAAAGGAATTGGAAACTTAAAGCGTGGACTCTGGTATTATAGTGTAACACTTGAATTTTACTGATTTTTATGCATATAATATAATTAATAAATATCGGAAGGGTGAACCAAGTACATGATTTATTAATCCTATTTACTAGAAAAACATTCGTGATAAGTTACGATACGATTTTCTGAATAGGATAAATCTGTACTTTTTTAATCAATGTACTATAAATATTAAATAATATTTTTGTATTCTTTCCTATTCAGAAGTCAACGAATGATGACAACAATTTTCTGAATAGGATTAATAATGTACATTATTATAATCAAAAAGTATATGTAAATTAATTGTTTAAGTGTTTTCTTTTTGCGATTAATTATGTGCCTCCTATTCAGAAATGATAGGAGGTTTTTTGTTTTCTTAAGTAAAAATTGAGAGTAAGTATAAGAATTGTTTCCCTTAATAAAAAAGTGTATGAAGTACATTATTTGTTATGTATGAAGATATCGCCGTGCAGTATTTCTCCGACCGTTCTTTCTCATGAGCAAGAAAATATTCCATAATAAATAATAGTAATTCATCTTGTTTGAGAAATAATGCCTAAGTGCTCTGGTAGACATTCCGACTTCAGATGCAATTCTTCGGATAGATGCTTTTTCAATACCTTCCGTTTCAATAATTTTCCAAGCTGTTTCAACGATCATTTTTCTTTTGTGATCATGATCAACTATTTTCTGCACTCAAATCATTCTTGTTTTTATTTAATACACTGTGCTATTATAATTTTATCGCAGTGTGTGAAATA
This sequence comes from Bacillus renqingensis, assembly GCF_016464375.1. Lineage (GTDB taxonomy): Bacteria > Bacillota > Bacilli > Bacillales > Cytobacillaceae > Neobacillus > Neobacillus renqingensis. Next base: position 50,777 of record NZ_JADDIU010000020.1, on the reverse strand, counting down.
AATAAGGGGGGATGTTTAGGTTCTTGAAATCACTTATAGGAACATTAAAGCGGATGGACATTATCAAAGTGGTGAAATAGGACCTTTTTGAGAAATTAAATCATTTGTAAGGTACATTAAACTTTTTTTATAATCGAATAAGTTTAATAAATGGTTTATTAACAGTTTGGGGGATAAGGGAAGGAATCATAGAATGAAACGAAGATAGTCATGGGCAGTGCCTACTTTTTTCATGGAAAGGAGATTGAAATAGATGGATCTTCATTACGAAATTAAAGGAAGTGGAAAGCCGGTTATACTACTTCATAGTGGAGCTATGGATTCACGTGACTGGGAATTCATCACCCCACATCTTTCAAAGTCGTTCAAAGTAATCACTCTTGATGTCCGGGGTGCAGGGAAGTCACCCGTTCCTAATGAACCCATTGATTATGTTGAGGATCTTAGAAAACTCTTGGATCATCTTAAAATTAAGAAAGGTGCCCTCGTTGGACATTCCCTGGGGGGACAAATTGCAACTGATTTTACTCTGACCTATCCAAAAAGAGTGTCTCAACTGGTATTGGTCGCTCCAGGACTGTCGGGGTTTAAATTTTCTTCCGAGCATGCGGAATTAGAGAGCCGAGTTTCTAAAGCTGCACCAGATGTCGAGAAAATGATTAATATAACATTAAACGAGCCTTCCTGGAGCGTTTCTTTCGGAAAAGTATACGATTTATTACGTGAAATGATGATACATAATATTCAAAAGACTTTTGATTGGAAAACATTCAAAACTGCTTCCTCCAATTCAGCGATGGAAAGATTGGGAGAAATTAAAACAAAGACACTTTTTATCATAGGAGAGAAGGACTCAGAAGATCTCTTTAAAATCGCACAATTATATAAGGAAATTCCCAATATTAACTTTGTGCGTATACCTGGTGCTAATCACATCATCACTTTGACCCATCCTAAGGAGGTTTCCGACCACATCAGTCATTTTTTGAGCTTACTAGAATGGTAATATCGCGAAAACACAGATAAGGGATCTGTTCCAGTTAGGGAAAATCGTAAGTGGAAGCAATCAACCAACCATAACGTTGTCCTGAATGTGGTTTTGATAAGAATACCGTCAGAAGTCTTTAGGGACTACTTATCATCTAAAAGCGAGAATACTACCCGATGGCATTCATTGGTTTGGGCAGTCATTCTGTATTTGTTTCAGCAGATTCTCTTCAAGCTTTTTGGACATGGGATTGCTGAAAGGCATTACGCTAACTTGGGGTAGTATGGATGCACTGGTTAGGAGCTTGAAGTAAAGTAGAGAACAAGACTTTATAATTTAATATGATTTTAAAATTATAAAGAAATATTCACAAAGGCGATTGACCCAAATAGTTAATCGCCTTTTAATTACATTTTGTATAGATGTTTACTTGTCTCCAAACGGTAAAGAATACTCTTATTTCAAACCTATAAAATTGCTTAAACAATATAAAATATTATTAAGCACTTTTTAAGTGAAAAACTTCTAAAAACTAAATCTACTAACCCGTTGAATAAAATTGATACATGATCAACTAACTCAATTGACTTTCATTGCAGAGTGTTTCTAAATGATAACGGATTACTTCCTTCACCTTATCTGGAGAGTAGACATCAGGTCTTAACAGAGCATGAATGGACAATCCATCAATTAATACCGCTAGCCTACTCTTTTCTAATTTTACATTAGTTGAATCAGATAAAATCCCTTGTAGAACTAATATCTCGATCATTGAACTTGCTAATTCATACATACCGTTAGTCATTTCATCTTTTTTTTCTTTTAAAGTATCACTTGTAAGTGACTGAAGTGCAAGGATCCACCAAACACTCGTTTCGATTTTCTTTTCTTCATCAATTGGTATGAGCTCTAATAAAACTTCCGCAACCGCCTGCAATGGATTGTCTGACCAACTTTTACTTTGAGAACGTTTTTTCCCTTCTTCCAGATAATAATCCATGATAAATAATAACATTTCATCCTTAGTTGAAAAATAATGTCTTAACGCTCCAGCAGACATGCCTGCTTCAATAGCAACTCTTCTTATAGATGCTTTTTCGATTCCCTCTTTCTTAATAATACTCCAAGCGGCCTCAGCAATTGACTTCCTCTTTTTTTCATGATTAACAATCCTTGGCATAAAAAATCACTTCCCTTTCTTAACACAGTGTGTTATTATAGATTTAACACACTGTGTTATTTAAATTATAACATATAAAAAGGAGGGACTCTATATTTGATCGAAAGTATTGAAGCATTGATGCCTTCTTCATCAATAGACACATCGATAGCTTTGCTAATTATTTCTATTTGCGCATTAATTGATATATTAAGTCCTGGTGTACTTGCTGTAACAGCTTATTTATTATTGACACAGCCTAATCAATTATCTTCTCGCTTGCTTGTTTTTTTGTTTATTACGCAGTTTGGCTATCTTCTGGTGGGCTTATTCCTATACTTTGGTGGAGATTCACTATTGAAAGGAATCGGAAAATTATCTGAATTTGACTTTATCAATTGGTTTTATCTCCTTTTTGGAGCAGTTATGGCTCTAATTAGCTTCTGTAAACCAAATGATAATACAAAAAAACGTTTAATTTCATTTATACCCCAAAAAACAACGATGAAAGGGATGATCATGTTAGGTATCATTGTTTTTCTAATTGAATTTGTAACTGCTTTGCCTTACTTTTATTCCATTTTGTTAATGAATCACCTAACAATTGAGCCTTCCTCTTCTATCTTTATTATAATTGGCTACAATCTTGTAATGGTGCTTCCTTCTCTTCTTTTGTTAGGGGTTAATAATATGTTTAAAGAGAGACTGCAACAATTTCTAAATAAAATTAGATCAAAATTAAATGAAGCTCCGATTTCCTCACTGTTGGTAGCGATAGGAGTAGTAGGTGCGGTTTTTTTCAATATCGGTCTTAGAGGCATATTAAATTAAAAAATTATTAATGAGGTGTTCATCATGAAAGAAATAATCAGTGGACTTGGTCTACTTTTTGTCATACAGGGAGTAGGTGGATTAATCAATCATTTGACTAATGGTGGAAAAAGTTGGTTTTTGGTAAATTATATTGATGCGTTTCAGGGATTTGAAGTTGTTATGGACATTATTTTTATTGTAGTTGGTGGGGTCATAAGTTTAGCCTCTTGGAAAATAGGCGGATCAACTAAAAGTGAAAATTAAAATATAGAGCAAATAGGACGGTTTATACATAGCCGTCCAGTTTGGCGGATGCTCCGTTGAAATATATTTTTAAATGTTTATAGAGAGGAACGTAAGAATTATTATGAATTTAAGACATATAGGGAGCTTGTCTCCCCAAAAGGAAGAACGATTATATTTTATTGATAACCTAAGAGGAGCTCTTACAGTGTTGGTTGTGCTTCATCATTTGGTGTATTTTTCCATCTATAAGTAAGCGTCAAACTGCCCACACCTAGTAATTGAGGTATGGGCAGTTTATACTTTAATTAAGATTTTATTTTGGACTTTGACAATGTAATGGAATAGTTGGTGACCATGGTAAGAGCTGATATATTTCTTCTTTATTTGTTGTATCAATATTTGGCAACTGTTCAAATAGATACTTCAAGTATTCAAATGGGCTTAGCCCATTCTCCTTAGCCGTTTCTACAATACTATAAATAACAGCGCTCGACTCAGCACCTTTCGGTGTGTTACTAAACAAGAAGTTTTTACGGCCGATCACAAAAGGTTTAATGGAACGTTCACTTCGATTATTATCTATCTCCAATCGACCATCCTCTAAAAATACGATCAGTTTATGCCACTGTTTCCGACAATATTTAACCGCCTTGCCAAGTGCACTTTTCGGCAGTACTTTTGGCGTCTGCTCTTTTAGCCATGCTGAAAAAGCCTCCAGAATAGGTTGGCTATGCTCTAACCGTATTTCATATCTTTCTTCTGGAGTTTTATCCAAGCATTCGCGTTCAATCGCAAATAATTTGTTACAGTATTCCAGTCCTTTGGTTGCGGTGAGACGTGATTGGTCTGCACCTTTTGGCAAAGCTTTTAGTGCTTCGTCAAAATATCTGCGGGCATGACTCCAACAACCCGATAAGGTGATATTCGGAATACTATCATATCCGCCATATCCATCCACATGCAAATAGCCATTAAAATCCGATAGAAATTTTTTCGGATGTTTACTTGCACGTGTACGCTGATATTCAAACAGGATATTCGGTGGACGGTCTCGACCATTTCGGTATAGCCACATATATGATTTGGATTCAGCTGATCGTCCTGGTTCGCGAAGTACCTGTAAGGTAGTTTCATCTGCATGTAGAATTTCTTCCTGTAAGAGGTGTTCACGCATTCGATTATATATCTTGGCTAACCATCGGTTAGCACCTTCCACCATCCAATTGGCTAGTGTTTGACGTGATAAATGAATGCCAAGATATTTTAGTTGGCTTTCCTGCCGATACAAAGGCAAGCCCTCGGTGTATTTTTGATTCATGATGTAAGCCACAATAGAAGGAGATGCATAACTATTCGGAAATGCAGGTGATGGCATTTTAGCCGTGACGATAGGTGTTTCTGTTCCTTCTTTTTCACAATGTCGACAAGCATACACATGACGGACATGTTTCACAACTTTGACTTGGGCCGGAATGACTTGAAGTTCTTTTCTAACTTCTTCACTCATCTTATGTGTTTTTTCACCGCAACATGAACAGACCTGTTCCTCAGGAGAAATTTCATAATCAATTCTCTCCGTCGGCAGGTCTTCCATCAACTCTTCACGAGTTTTTCGAGGCTTTTTACGTTTATATGTAATAGTATCAAATGTGGGTTCTTCTACTTTTGAATCCGCTACATCCTCCGCCTCGTTAAATAACGGAAGACTCATTTGATCCTCATTCGTTTTTTCACTAGAAGCACCGTATTTTTGTTTTTGAAGTAATCTGAACTGTTCCTCATACCACTTTAGTTTTGCTTCCAGCTCTTCATTACGAATTTTATAATATTCAATTGTATGTTCGTCGTTTTTCTCCACTGTTTTTTTCCATACTTAAAGTATACAAAAAGAAATCCGGCATGACCAGCCGAATTCTCATGTTTTCCTATTTTTTCATAGAATGGTTCGCGCTGTCACTTCTCTGTGCGCCTGATTTTGATGCATAGGCAACCCATCCAATAGCCAACGGAGTTGGCGTTCAGTGATTTTCATGGGTGTTGTATCTTGTTCAGATGGCCATTGAAACTTACCTTGTTCCAATCGGCGATAATGAAGCCAAAAGCCATTATGTTCCCATTGAAGAATTTTTAATTTATCACGTTTTCGATTGCAAAAAACAAAGAGACAAGGGGAAAAAGGATCCAGAGAAAAGCATTCTTTCACAATGACGGCTAGGCCGTCAATTGATTTACGCAGATCGGTACTCCCACGAGCTAAGTAAACTTGTTTAAATGATACATTATGTAACATCACGATTGGAGAACGTTCAGTACCTTAGATAATAAACCAATGTCAGCATCTGGCTGAACTTCTACAGACATCCGATCGAAATGAATAAGAACAGAGCCTTTCAGTTCATCAGGTTCATCGGTTACGCTGACTTTAAGAAAATCGGCATTAGTAACCTTTTGCTTGGACTGTAATTCAGAACCATCGATTTTCTGAATCCAATAATACATTTGATGTTCCTTGAACCCATTATCTCTGTACCATTTTGCTTTGCTCAAGCCACTATCCTTCCAATCCTTGAGTCGAGCTTCCCATTCTATTCTTTTGGCTGATTTAACCATCGCAAAACCTCCTGAAATAACATCTAATCAGATTATGCCATGGATGATAAGTTAATAGAAGGTGGGCGTGAATTGACGCTTACGAAGCTTTGCATATATCGAGGCGTATTTCCTTTATGTTAAGAATGATAATGTAACCCCAATTAAATTTAGTAATGCATGTGCAAGAATTGCAGGAAAAATAGAGGAAGACTTTTCATAGAGCCAAGCAAAAACAATGCCTCCCGCGAACATCATTGGCAATGTTTCATAATGGGGTATATGTACTAAAGTGAATATAGTTGCATTTACGATTAGCCCCCATAATTGTCCCATCTTTGTTCTAAAAAAGTTGTAAAGAACTCCTCTATAAAATATTTCCTCATATATAGGTGATACGACAACGGCCGATAGAAGAGCTACTATGGCCGTAAGAAAACTAAAATTATGTTGGATATCTTCTGTTCTCTGATTTTGATAAGCTATGCCCAAAAAATCCAACGTGTAGAGAGCCAACACACTAAAAACAAGAATTATAAGGATGCTCAAAGTAATATGCCAAATAAAACGAGGGTTAAAACTCCTTAGTCCAATTGCACTCCAGGTTAGACGATGTTTTTTAATACAAAATATATAAGTTAAAAACAGAAAAACAATAGCCATAATTAATCCGGTTATTGTACCTGCGTACACTTCGTTTTCTATTAACGTTAATAAAAAACTGGCAATCACATTTTCCAGAACAATTGGAATAACCATTAAAGTTAAAATTAATAATATTATGATATCTCTCCAAGAGAGAAAGCGTTTTTCTTTATCGTTACTGTTCATACTAACATCTCCTTGAAAATCTTTAAGCACACAGTTCCAATCAATAACGAATTATAAACATTTTAATCCATACTTTTTTAAAATAGGTACGATTACTTCAGACATGACACCCTTTCTTCAATAGGTTGTTGTTAATTCGGAGCCTTTTTCTGCTTTATAATGTTCTTTTACCCAATTATGGAATCCAATACTACCAATAATTTTTCTATGTTTTATATCTTCTATACCCCATCTTATCCCTCGATTATTTGTAAACCGTTCACGCCAACTCTCAATAATCTGACAGGCTTCATTTACTTTGGTAAAAGTATTAAGTTCATAGTATTTTGTTACTTCTTCTTTTGAAAAATAAAGTAAATATCTTCTGCATCATTCAACCGAATATCCCTACGAAAACGCTGTGTCTCTATTATGGGAAACTCCCTTGTCAAGTTCATTGAATCTATCCTCTCTGTGTATATTTACATTGAAAAGCTATCTTGCTTTACTAAAGATAAAACAAGATAACTTTAATGATATACCTTGTATTTGCACCTTAGGTGACATTCAGAGCAGTCAACTTTTTAATTGTAGGCGTATTAGGTATTTGCATATATTTTTTTTCTAAGAAAAATTACTAAAACAATGGCTAAAACTGCTAGAACTGAAAGTAAAAGAATTTGACTTATATTCATCATCAACCCAATTGCATGAATGATGAGAAATAAACTAACAACTGGTATGGAAGTAACCATCCCTATTACAACATTGAAATTCGATTTAATCGCATCAGATGCCTTTTCCCAATCTACCATTGGCTTTTTCTTATCAAATAATGGTGCTAATAGATTATTTAACAAACATAAAATAATCAAAAAAATGAGCATAAGTATACTGTTAACAGTAAATCCTTCCATCACAAAGTAAACAACAAAGCTAATAACAATACTGATGATATTCATAATTGTTATATAAATCACTTTGGCTGTATTTAATAAAGATTCATTTAAAGGCATATATTTTTGTGTAGCGTACAATTTTCCCTCTTTAGAATAGACTGTTCCTATTTGATTATTAAAGATGCACATAAGAAATACAACATAAGAATATACAATGAAAAAGTTTGCTTTTAAAAAAGAAATATCTAATAGGTTAAAAATATTTTCTTTAAATAAAAGAACAATGAACCCAATAATAATTGGCATTATGACTGTTATCAACATTTGTACTCTAAAGTAGGCATAAGATTGAATGATTAAATTTTCTCTTTGCATATAAAATAACAGGTCACTTTTTGAGAATAGCATCCTCTTTTGATTAATAGCCAAAGGTTTGGAATCTAATTGTGAATTAATCTTATATCTTTTTGCTATATTATAACTTGCTACTGTAAACATAAAGAAATTAGTAAAAGATAGTAACAATAATAAGATGATATATTTTACGGCTTCATTGTTTCCAAGCAACGATGTCATTATTGGTAAAGATGATATCACATGGTGTATAAATAAAATTAACTCATCCACGAATTGTAAGGCACTCATACCATGTACGTTAAAATGAATTTCTTTTAAATTAACGAAGGAAACAAATGAATAGATCGCCCCTCCCCATAAGCATAGAATAACCAGACTGTTTACAATTAAAAAATGGGCATGACTTTTAAAATACTTTCTGATTAAATATAAAATAGACATTGGTACGTAATGGATCAATATAATTAACAAAACAAATAATGGAATAAATAAAAGATATTTTAATAAAATCATCCATTCAAACTTCATGATCATGAATAGTACGGTTATCCATTGAGGAGCGAGCGAAAATGTTAATGGTAAAAGCATGCTACTTATTATTTTCGACCTCATAATATCTTGTTCACTTATTGGAAGATAAATTAACTTTTCATATTCTTCATTAGACAATAACAATGCATATGAGAAATAAAGCGTTGTTAGTCCACTTAAAATGAATACAAGTAAAATATTTAAAATGATTAATGTACTCACATCATGTCTCAAAAATATGTAACCATTTACTACAAATAGTTGCATAAAAAAATAAACAATTGCAATAGTTAAGACAACACGGATGCTCTTTTGCCTTGGTAATTTATAATAATCATTCATAAATAATTGAATTAATTCAATATTCATCATATTGATTCTCCATAAAAATACTTTCTAAAGAGCCAGTTTTAGTTGCACTATCCATATCATCTTGGAGAACTATTTTTCCATCTTTTAATATAGCAATTTTAGTACAGATTTTCTCAGCAATATCTAATAGATGAGTCGAAAAAATAGCTGTTCCACCATTTTGGACATAGATATTTAATGATTCTTTAAATGTAACCATTGCATGTGGATCAAGTCCATTCATCGGTTCATCCATAATAATGATTTTAGGATGTATTGTAAAAGCCGCTATTAAAGCCAATTTATGCAACATACCATAGGAATAGGAACCAACTTGTTTATCTAAATCATGCTCTAAATCAAATTCCTGTATATATTTGTTTAATACATCTATTTTATTGCATTCATAGATTCGCATTAAAAATAATAACCAATTTCTTGCAGTTACATGGTTGAACACTTGAATCGTATCTGGTATATAAAAAAATTGTTTTTTATAATCAACGCTTGAACTTTTATTTATTCCGTTTATTTGTATTATTCCATTATCTTCCTCTATGATCCCAGTAATAATATTTAATGTGGTACTTTTACCAGCTCCGTTTCCACCTACAAATGCTAATATATCATTCTCTTTCACATGTAAATTAATTCCTTTTAAAACAGGCTTTCCATCAAATGATTTTATAAGTGATACAACTTGTAACATAAATATCTCCTCCATTCTCTATTCTTTTCTAATACTTAATTTTTGAACCGTTAAATAAATTAGAATGATTGACCAAAGAACAGTAACTACTATATGAATAAATATTTCTGAACCTTGACCTGTAATAATTTGATTCATTGCTTCAGCAGATATTGTAGATGGCAACAAAAGATCAAGTATACGATTCCAGCCCTTCATCATATGAATCATAAACAAAATACCAATAGAGCTAATGGCAAGAATAGCTGTTTGTTTAAATACGGCACTCATTAATAAAACTAAAGCAACTATAAATGCAATCCAAAAGGAATAGTAGGCAAATCCAAGTAACACATTTTGAATTGGAATTGGGTCAAATAAAAAAACAGTGTAACCATACGAAATCAAATAACCAACGCTAATAGAGAAAAGAACTAATAATAAATGAGAAGAGTATTTAGATAATACGTAAGATATTAGGCTGACAGGCTTGGTCAAAATAATATCTAACATTCCATCCTTCCTGTCCATCTGTATCATTCCCATAATGCTAATAACAATAACCATTACACCTAACTGATCAAATTGGGAACCGATCGTACTAGCTAAAACTTCGCCACTTGTCTGTTTCATCACTAACGGATCTATTGTAATTCCTTCACTTCCCCCAAAAGTCTCCATTAAAAGTGGCATATAATAAGTAACAACAGGCTGCATAAGCCCTAGTAAAATAAATACAATAGGGAACCATATTATTTTCCACTCCATCAAAAACTGTTTCCATTCTTTTTTTAATAGGACCTTATATTGTTTCATTTTTTCACCACCAAATTTAAGAATATATCTTCTAAATTTTCTCTGTATATTTCTATTTTTTTGTAGTTAATTCGCTTCTCGTTGATTATTTTCATTACATCAAATTTGTTTTTATCTATATCAGTCACTTCTATCAAATATCGATCATGCTGCTTTTTAATATTTTTTACATAAGTTTGTTTGTTTAATAGTTCTTCTATATAAATGTCTTCATTAACCAATTCAATACTTAATGTATTTTGAAATCTACTTCCAAAAATGTCTTCATTATTTGTGTCAGCGACTAACTCTCCATCTTTCAAAATAACAAAGCGATCACATATTTCTTCTGCATCACTCAAAATATGTGTAGATAGTAATACGGTTGTATTGTTTTTAATTTGTTGAATTAATTGAATGATTTCACGTCTACCAACTGGATCTAATGCTGAAACAGGTTCATCTAATATAACAAAGGTCGGTTTATGAAGAAGAGCCTGCGCAATTCCAAGACGCTGCTTCATACCACCTGAGAGTGTTACAATGCGATCTTCCTCATTATTCTCTAGACCTACCGTATGCAACAATTCTTTTATTCGTTGTTGTAATGTTTTATCAGGTATTTCAAATAATTGCCCCATAAATATTAGTGATTCTTTTACTCTCATCCATTCATAAAATGTTGGGTATTGAGGTAAGTATCCTACCGCCTTTTTCATTTTAGTCATTTCTTTATTATTCAGTTTGATCATTCCTGAATCCTGTTGAAGTATTCCCGTAATCATTTTCATGATTGTTGATTTTCCAGCTCCATTGGGACCAATTAAACCAACGCATTCACCAGAATGAATATGTAATGAAAAATTATTGATTACTTTCTTTTCCTTGAATGCTTTATTTACTTTTTGCATAACTAATTCCATTGATTATCACCCTTTCTTTCTACCAATAACTAAATATAGTACAGATCCAAATGTATTAAAAAGCAAAATGACAATGATCCAAAAAAGTTTCTTGTCTCGACTCTCTCTGTAAATGTACATATCAAGAAAAGCAATAAACATTAATATAACATTTACTAATAAGATCGGAATGAGTATCGGCAAAACTGCATGCCAATCAACTTCATACAACTGATCAAAATTCAAATTCATTATTATTCTCCTTTGTTTTAAAAATAATTACTCATAATTAAATTCAGTTTCATTATTGATAATGATAATGTATAATGGAGTAAAAAGCAAGTTGATTTGTGGAAATTTAATTGTTATATATAATTGGTTTGAAGCCATAAGTAAAGGAGCACTACTAATGAGAAAAATGGAAGTACTTATACACCCGATTAGAATGAAAATTGCATTAGCATTAATGGATAAGAAAGATGAAGGGATGACAACTTTAGAAATAGCCAAAAAGCTTAAAGATGTTTCTCAAGCAACTTTATATAGACATATTCAACATATGCAGGATTCAAATGTAATTTTTGTTATACGACAAGAAAAAGTGCGATCAGTAATGGAAAACTACTATGCCTTAAATGAAAATGCCATTAAAATTGAGGAAGAAGATTGGGATAATGCAAAAGATGAAGATAAAATCGACTTTATTTCTTACTATCAATTATTTATCTTACAACAATATCAAAGTTACTTAGATTTTTTAAAATCAGAAAATATTAATAAAGACCTTTCCACTTTTTCAATCATGGAATTAAACCTAACGGATGAAGAATTTATCAGTTTTCAAGACGATCTTTCCAAACTTCTATATACGTATCATCAAAAAGAAAAAAATAAGGATTCAATTGCAAGAACGGTTGCACTTACAATTATTCCTTATAATTATTAAGATTATCAATGGTTTTTGGATAAGGTCATATGTAATCCCGGCAGAGGAGTGGATCGAGACTAATTATTAACATGTTAAATAAGTCGACACGGAATAGTGATTTTTCTTTATAATTTAAATCAAATGGAGGATACGATGACTAAAAATAAGTTACAATTTCCAGAATTAATTCCTATTATCAATACTGAAAGATTAATATTAAAGCAAGCTAATGCCTCAGATGCTGTCGACATGCATACTTATTTATCAGACGAATGTGTAAGGAGGTACATGGGTATACACCCATATGAATCGATACAAGAGACAAAAAAAGAAATTAAATGGTATGAAAATATATTTAAAGAACAAACTGGAATAAGGTGGGGCATTTCTTTAAAAGATGATCCTAAAATAATCGGAAGCTGTGGTTTTCTAAATATTAGTAAAGCAAATATGCGCGCTGAAATTGGTTATGAATTACATCGAAAATTTTGGGGAAAAGGTCTTATGAGTGAAGCATTAGCAAATATTTTACAATATGGGTTTAAAGACATGAACATAAATAGGATTGAAGCGTTAGTTGAACCTGAAAATATCGCCTCGTTAAAATTATTAGAAAATTTTCATTTTGTAAAGGAAGGATTATTGAGACAATATGAATATGGTACGGGAAAATACGATGATTTATATATGTATTCATTGTTAAATGAGGAGTTTATTAGAAGCGAATGAACAGCTACGCTGAACAATGAAAGTCTGAATGATTACTATGATGTAATGGGGTAAATCATGATGGATCAATTATGGAATTAAATCAAACGGTTTTCAAGACAATCTGGGCTTGTCAAATAAAGTATGAAAGTTCACTATACTCAATGAATTTTAAAACTCTATCTTTAAGCTCATCATGAAGGAGCAGCTGGTTCCTGACCATGGCCCAGTTTTGGATATGCCCGGGAGTATAAACTGAACTGCGAAGCAAGAGTTGTATGCTCTCTCACTTATACAGTTCAGTTTACACTTCCCAATTCCAAATTGCTATATCAAAAAGAAAAATAACGATTTAATTATAAGAACCGTTGCACTTTCTCAAATCGTTATAGAAGTGATTTTATGTCATTATCGTTTATATTTAGATATGGAATATGCTTTTCAATATTGTTCTTCATTTTTTTTAGCATGTTAGTAACCTGAACTTGTTTTTTTTGTTCCACGCTTAAGTAATTTATAAAATAAACGTAGGAATAAATTTGTCGATAGTTAATGAAAAATGGTATCTTTAACAATGATTTCTCATTTAATTGATTTGCTCTCATATATCCCCTAATAAAAGAAGAAAGAAAAGTCATTGCAAATTCCTTTCTTTTTTTCTGCTCATTCGCTTGTATACTTTGGATCGCATGATACAACGATATTGCTATATCATTAGCAAACCAATGAAATATCCCGTCACCGAAGTCAAATAAAACTAACTCATTATGGTCTAAATAGAAATTTTGTTGGTGCAAATCATGATGGATAAAACCGTAAGAATGAGGGTCTTTTGGAAATTGTTTCATCTCACTTATAAATTTATTCCATTGCGAATGTATTGTCTTTCCTAGTTCAGGGGGAGATACAATTATATCTTCCTTATTCCATTGTAATGTTTTAAAAATATCATTAGAGAATTGAAAACTTTTTGCTGCCACATGCATTTTGCCCATCGTTTTTCCCCAAATATAAAATAAATGATCATCCCATTCATTCGAATTCATATCATTAACCGGAGTTCCTTTTGCTTTTTCATAAGCCACAACATGATACTTCTGATTAAAAATATTGCAAGCTGTTACAATTAATTCACCATTAATTGTAGGTATAGGAGAGGTTACTATAACATCAGCACCTTGTAAGTGTCGAATCCAATTTAATTCAGCTTTTATTCGTTCAATTGAATATTTTTGAGTAGTATAAAATTTTAAAACAATCGACTTATCTTGCCCAATACATTCAAGGACATTGTTTTCGAAACCTCCAAGTAATTTTATATCTGTTGGAATTATTTCATATTCCGTTATTACTTTATCTATTGGCAACTTATCCAGAATATTCACCCCTAAATTGCTTTCTTATCTAACAACTTATATTTATAATGCAACTATTTACAGGACTCTGATATTTTGAATTTCATGCTACATCATTATTGTTATATCATTGGCAACGTTTCATAATCAGGGTGGATATAATTCTATTGATAATGCACATCAAAACTATTCCAATATTATTTTGCACTGCTATCTATCCGCTTTTTTAACTCTCTTATAAATAAAGACTTCTCTTTAGGTGATATTTTAATCTCTCCATAACCACCAGCATATATAATTTTTATTCCGTCCTTAGCAGACAGCATTCTGAAACCAACCAAAAAATCTTCAATTGTAAATGTAACTAACTTTACATTAAGTATTTTGTTATATGGAATTCGTTTTATAAAAAGCCCTGCTTTTAAAGATAAGGTCTTTCTTAAGAACGTACTTAAGATCAAAAATACACCAAATAAAAATCAATATCGGTAAAGAGAATATAAGCAAAAATAATATAACATCAAGATCAGAGTGTTCTTTTTTTAATAAAAAGCCTAAAATGAAACCAATTAGACTATAAGATATAATACTACAGATAAAAACTATGTGAAAAGTCTTATCTCTCTTACCTTTAAAAGTTATAACCAAATACCTCCTTTTATACTTGGATTGTTAAAATAATTATCTTTTATTTTTATATCAACAAATAGTTTCATTATTGATAATGATAATATATAATTGGTTAAAAAGCAACAAACAAAATTGTAACTAATACAAAATCAGAATTAATGGATAACAACTTTTAATATAGCTAAAAACGATATGAATTTATTGTTTGGACTACAAAAACTATATAGAAATTTAATCGCGGTATTAAGAGGATATCACCGTGTTTATTTTAATCCTAATTCGATACCGTGTTACATAACCAAAAAGGCTTAAAGTTCTATAAAAGCATTGAAGCAATAACCATTTAATAATATGTATAAATTTTTACTCCCACCTGACTTATGTTCAGTTGGGCTTTTTTGTATCTAATGAATATTTTTTTAAAATATTGCTCTTATTTTTGGCATTTCATAAAAAATCTTGTTGAAGGTTATGAAAGGGGAAATCATCACCCACCTTTGCAGTTGCGAAGGGAGAGGAAATGCATGATAGAACCAGATCGTACCGAGTGGCAAGTTCGCTGTGCATTTAATGCTTTTTGTAAACGTGTATTGAAGAATGAAGCAATCAATATTTTCAACGAAAGACAACAACGACAAGCAAAGGAGATGACATTTTCTGATCTCACACCACAAGAAGAAAATCAACTCTATACCTTAGATCAGCAATATGAAGGAGAAGAAGGACAAAGTGTTCAAGTGGTTGGAAAGAAAATAACTCCGAAATTACTCGCTGAAGCGTTGCGGACTTTGCCAATAGAAAAGCGTAAGACAGTCCTACTATACTATTTTTTTGATAAATCAGATGTAGAAATAGCCGAACTACTAGAGATTCCTCGTAGTACGGTTCAGTATAGACGGACAAGCTCTTTTAAAAGGTTAAAGCGATTTTTGGAGGAACATGCAGATGACTGGGATGATTGATGCTAACACAAAGGACAACGAATGTGGCTTATTACCGTATCCAATTATTTTAGCTGCAAATAAGGGTGATCCAGAAGCGATGAATTACGTTATTTTGCATTA
Organism: Bacillus renqingensis; assembly: GCF_016464375.1. Lineage (GTDB taxonomy): Bacteria > Bacillota > Bacilli > Bacillales > Cytobacillaceae > Neobacillus > Neobacillus renqingensis. The sequence goes on along the minus strand of NZ_JADDIU010000020.1, from coordinate 34,964 downwards.
TGGAAGCTATATGGCAAGTTTGTCTATGCGTAAACTTTATGATGAGCATGGTAATACGTATTGGGGCATTGATGTAGACACACATGATCGTTTACGTTCGAAGCTTATGCAGGGCATTTTAGCTTTCAAGATTTGATTACATGGTTAAGTTTTCCCTTTCACATATATTGTTCTTTGACAAAGAAAGCATGGAAGATAACGCCGTGCAGTATAGACCGAAAATCAGATACGTTCTACTGATGATGAGCTACTTGATTCATACGCCATGACTTTCGATAGAAACGAGCGATTATCTATGAGTCTAATGCAATCGTGGTGGATTGTTGGCGATAACCCATCAGTATAGATAATGATACTCCTCTACCGTCATGGTTCGAGCGTTCAAAGCGTCGCAAGCTATGAGTAGAGCTGGAAGGAATACTTGCAGGGGTGAAATTCCCGTGGAGCTGCACCAACAGCCATCTGATTTTTTTCAGTTTTTATACGAACATACCATTATACAGCGTAGATTCTGATTTATGAATATGGGTACTCCTTCAAAAAGGAGATAACATTTGAAGAACAATAGTTTGTTATATTAAGGAAGTGTTATCATGAGTACGATTAATATTGTATTAACCGACGAACAACTTAACACACTGCAACAAAACATTTATTCGACTATATCAAATGCTATATCCCAAGCTAGAAAAGACTCTGCACTAGAAAAGAGATACCTTAGAAAAAAGGAAGCTTGTGAATATCTAGGAATATCGAATAATACTTTGGATAAGTGGATTGAGCAAGGATTTCCAAGAATTATGATTAATCGAACACTACTTTTTGATAAACAGGCAATGAATGAATGGTTGGCGAAACATGCATGAATCAACACTTTCTGAAAAATATGCGTTATAATCAGGGTGTAGTCTTTCTTACGTTCTGATTCACTTCAAGAAAGTAGGAAAAATGTATGGCTATTAAAGAAATGAGTAGTGGGAGTTACAAAGTTGAGGTGTTTTATCCAAAAGAGGTTCGGAAAATTTTAGGAGTAACGACACAACGATTTAGAAAAACCTATTCTACTAAAGCAGAAGCACAAGAAGCAGAAAAGGAAATTAAAAAGAAGATTGAACAAGTAAAAAAAGAAAAACACGGGCGTGCTCTCGAACAAAAAGGAACAATAAAATTTAAAGACTTTTACAAGCAAATTTGGATAGATATGTATTGTAACGGTTCTAGTGGAAAAACTCGACAAGTCCCTTCTTCTCAAACTGTTAAAAATACAAAAGATGTATTTCGATTGCATATCCTTCCGATGTTTGGTGAGTACTCTTTATTAGAGCTCAATACGAATAATGATTTTGTATTAAGACAATTAAATGCAAAATCACAAACTTATGCAAATATCAAAATTATCAAAAGCTATGTCAATCAACTTTTCGATATTGCAGAGTTATTAAACTATATTGAGTATAATCGTATTGCCCGAATCATTGGTTATGTTGGTGATCCTTTAAAACAACGATTAAAAGCAGAAAGAGAATTGAACGGAGAATCTCTTTCCGCAGAGGAATTACTTGCTTGGGTAAAAGCTGTTCAAGAAGATAAAGATAAAGGATATTTAACTTTGCAAGATTATGTACTATTTACCCTAACTTTGAATCTTGGTGATAGAAAAAGTGAAAGTTATGCGTTGCAATGGAAACATATCGAATTAGAAAAAGGAACTATTTTACTTGTTCAAAATAAAACAAAAGACGGAAAAATAACTGCTACAAAAGGGCGAAAAAATACAAAGTTCCAGCTACCTGTTTCCTTAGTTAACCTACTATCAAAGTGGAAAAAGGAACAAGCAAAAGAATTACTGAAAGTTGGAATCAAACAAACCGAAGAACAATTTCTATTCACCTACACTAATTCGAAAGGCGATATTAATGTACCTGTTCATATTGATTATTTAAACTATCGCATCAATGCTGTAAAGCGTCGTCACAAAGAACTTTCTCATGTAACACCTCATAAATTGAGACATACCTTTAGTACCCTAGCTTATGAAGGCGGTGCTTCTATGGAAGAAATTTCACGTGCTTTAACACATTCTGATGCAAAAACAACACAAGTCTATGTAAATACACCAAATATAGTGGATTTATCCGCATATCGGAAGTTTGAACAACGATTAAAAGATGTACAAAATGAATGATTAGATAAAATGGAATAGTGTTTACAAAAACTAGGAGTACCCATTTTCGTACCCAATTTATACAAAAAAGCACTTCCCAAATATATGAGAAGTGCCATAAACGTTGATATAACAGTATCCCTAACGTTTTGAGAATTGTGGAGCTCTACGCGCGCCCTTAAGACCGTATTTCTTACGTTCTTTCATCCGTGCGTCACGAGTTAATAGTCCTGCGCGCTTTAGTGTTGGACGGTATTCTGGGTCAGCTTGCAATAATGCACGGGCAATGCCGTGACGAATGGCGCCAGCTTGACCAGTGTAACCACCACCGTTTACGTTTACTAAACAATCATAGCTGCCAACTGTTTCAGTAGCTACTAATGGTTGTCTAACAACCACACGTAAAGCTTCAAATGGAATATAATCTTCAATTTCACGACCATTCACAACAATTTTGCCTGTACCTGGAACTAAGCGCACACGTGCGACAGAGCTTTTACGACGACCGGTACCAATATATTGAACTTGTGCCATAGTTTAGTTTGTCCCTCCCTTTAATTAACCGCGAAGCTCGTATGCTTCAGGTTTTTGTGCTTGGTGCGGATGCTCTGCGCCAGCATACACGTGTAATTTTTTAAACATTTCACGTCCAAGACTATTTTTTGGCAGCATGCCTTTTACCGCAAGCTCAAGCATTTTTTCCGCATAGTTTGTACGCATTTCAAGAGCCGTTCTTTGTTTTAACCCACCTGGGTGCATCGAATGACGGTAGTAGATTTTGTCATTTAATTTATTTCCAGTCAATTCAATTTTAGAAGCATTGAGAATAATCACATGGTCACCAGTGTCAACATGTGGGGTATAAGTTGGTTTATGTTTACCGCGTAGGATTGATGCTACTTCAGAAGCAAGACGACCAAGAGTTTTGCCTTCAGCATCAACCACGTACCATTTGCGTTCGATATTGTTGGCATTTGCCATAAACGTTGTACGCATGAGTTTCCCTCCTAATTAAAATCCATAAAGATTATGATTTCGCACCATCATCACAGCCATTAGCATTCGATTCTGTTCCGGGAATGAATGCTGCCCGCCATTGTGCGCTCCATTTTTTCAAATTATCTATTTTCAATCACGATTAAGACTTTCCGGGGCTTTCTCGTGGGATTAAAAACACACACATATAATATAATAAATATTTCCCTAGCAATTGTCAAGGAAATGTTACACCAGGTTCGGTTGTTTTCATCTATTTTTTTAAATCATCCACCATAAAACACCTTCCAAAGATACAATCCGTGTGCAGGAGCAGTCTTTCCGGCACAACGACGGTCTTTTTTGGCTAAAATATCCGCCATTTCGTCAGGTGCACGTTCGCCAGATCCTACTTCCAACAATGTCCCGACTAAAATTCGGACCATATTATAGAGAAAACCATTGCCAACAAATCGAAGAGTCAGCAAATCCCCATCGACCAAAAAATCAATCGTTTCAATCATTCGGACTTTGTCGACAACCTCTGTCTTTGCCGAGCAAAAACTGGTAAAGTCATGCGGCCTGCCGACTACATACTGGCACGCAGTACGCATCGCCTCCAAATCCAAGGAGTATGGATACCGATATGCGAATCTCCGCTCAAATGGATCCCGCCTTGACGACAAAAGCAACCGGTAGCGGTACTCCTTTCCAACTGCATCAAACCGAGCATGGAACGACCCGCTTACCCTCTCAATGGTAAGAACAGAAAGATCCTCCGGAAGCAATGAATTCAAGGCCATTCCCCACTTCGAATCAGGAATCATAAGCGAGGTGTCAAAATGAATGACCTGCCCCTTTGCATGAACGCCGGCATCTGTTCTACCGGAGGCAACTACTTTCACCTCATGACCCTTATGCATCTTGGCTAAGACTGCTTCCAATTCCGACTGTACTGTACGCTTACCCGGCTGAACCTGATAGCCGGAAAAGTCCGTACCATCATAGGCAATAACCGCTTTGTACCTTTGCATGGCCATCCATCTCCATTACGAGCGAAATAAGATTAACAGAATCGTAATTATTACTAACAAGACAAGCTGCAAGGTATCGCCCCATTTCCAGCTTAACTGGCGATATTTGGTTCTTCCCTCACCGCCGCGATATCCTCTTGCTTCCATCGCAATCGCCAGTTCCTCCGCCCGCTTAAACGAGCTGACGAATAATGGAATCAACAGCGGGATAACGGCCTTAATCCGATCCTTTATAGGGCCGCTGGCAAACTCCACCCCCCTGGCGATCTGCGCTTTCATAATTTTATCAGTCTCCTGCATCAGCGTCGGGATAAATCGCAGCGAAATCGACATCATTAAGGCCATTTCATGGACAGGGAAACGGACCTTTTTTAATGGAGCGAGTAATGTTTCAAGACCATCGGTAATTTCAATCGGCGTTGTCGTCAATGTTAGTAGGGAAGTCATTAAAATGAGAAAGAAAAAGCGAAACGAAATAAAGAATCCCATTCGAATTCCTTCTTCGTAAATTTTCACCACACCCCAATGGAACACAAGGTGTCCTTCCCTTGTGAAAAACAGCTGCAACAGAAAGGTAAATATCACAAGCCACAAAACCGGCTTCAATCCACCATATAAAAAGCGTATCGGAATCCGGGATAATCCAATCAGCAAAAATGTATAAATTCCAATAATAGCATACGTCTGCCAATTGTTTGCGAGAAAAATAATACAGACAAATAGGAAAATGAGCGTTAACTTAGAACGTGGGTCCAGTCTATGAATCAGCGAATCTGCCGGGACATAGCGGCCAAAAATCATTTTTTCCATCATGATTCGACACCTCGCCCCAACTGTTTCGCAATCGCAGCTGACAATTGGTCAATCGACAAAAAGATTTTTTCAAATTTCGTTCCCCATTTTTCCTCAAGCTTTAGTTGAAACCGGACGACTTCAGGAACATCCAGGCCCATTCGCACTAAATCTGCCGGAGATGAGAAAATTTCTTCAGGCGTTCCCTGTTTAACGACCTTCCCCTGCTGCATGATGACAATTTGATCCGCATAGCTTGCGGCATCTTCCATACTATGTGTGACCAGGATTGTAGATAACTGTCTTTCCTTATGAAGGGCATAAAACATCTCCATGATTTCCTTGCGGCCACGGGGGTCTAATCCAGCTGTTGGTTCATCCAGAACAAGCACATCAGGATCCATCGCTAATACACCGGCAATCGCCACGCGGCGCATTTGTCCACCTGATAGATCAAATGGTGACTTTTCTAAAATTTCTTCAGCCAGCCCCACTTGCTTCAAGGCAATTAGCGCTCGTTTCTTTGCTTCCGCTTCCGTAACACCAAAATTCATCGGCCCAAACATAATATCCTTCTCTACCGTTTCCTCAAACAATTGATGTTCGGGGAACTGAAATACAATTCCTACCCGCTGCCGTACCTGGCGCAGGTTTTTATTTTTCTGGTGTGCCTTAATTTCTCGGTTGCCAATGGCTACCACGCCTTCCGAAGGCACGAGGAGTGCATTTAAATGCTGCAATACCGTGGATTTCCCTGAGCCAGTATGTCCAATAATGGCCATGTAGGTTCCTGAAGGAATATCAATCGATACGTCCTGAATCGCCAGCCGTTCAAACGGTGTATTCACCTGATAGCGATAATCTACATGCGAGAGCGAGATGTCCATAACTCTGTCACCAACTCTTCTTCTGATAAATAATGCTTCGACAATGGAATTCCCGCACTGCGGAATGCCTTTGCCATTTTAACCGAGAAAGGGATATCCAAACCAAGCTGGATCAATTGTTCATCCATTGAAAAAATTTCTTCAGGGGTTCCTTCGCGAAATAGCTCTCCTTTATTCATCACAATCATCCGATCGGCTTTAGCCGCCTCCTCTAAATCATGAGTAATCGAAATAACCGTCAGCGACTTTTCATCCTGTAAGGCTCTTACCGTTTCTACTACTTCTTCCCTGCCTCTTGGGTCCAGCATCGAAGTTGCCTCATCTAAAATAATAATCGCCGGTCTTAGAGCCAAGACCCCGGCAATCGCCACCCGCTGCTTTTGTCCGCCGGAGAGATGGTGGGGCTCTTGATGCAGAAATTGAGTCATATTTACCTTTTTTAAAGAATCCTCCACCCGATGAACCATTTCTTCCCTGGGAATCCCCATGTTTTCTAAACCAAAAGCCACATCATCCTGGACAGTTGTTCCAACGAATTGATTATCGGGATTTTGAAACACCATTCCAATCTTCTTACGAATATCCCAAATGTTTTCTTCGTTAAGTTTTATACCACAAACCGTGATTTCTCCCTCGCTTGGAAATTGCAGACCAATTAATAGTTTTGCCAGCGTCGACTTTCCCGACCCATTATGACCAACAATAGTGAGCCATTCCCCATCATAAATATCAAAGGAAACTTGATTCAGTGCCTTTCGTTCTTGACCATCATATTGAAAGGTCACCCCATTCAGTGATACAATTGGCGTTTCCATCGTTGTTCCCCCCTCAGCTAGTCTCATCTATACTATAATACAAAAAAAGCCTGCACCTCTTCCCAGGGCAGTGCTCAAACACTTTAACTGCTATTTAAAAAATAAACTATCAAAACGGGAGAGGTGCATAAGCTAGACGAGTCGAAAAAGGGATTGAAATCTTCAATCTGCTTCCTTCAGGGTTTTATGTAACCTGAAAGGCTCCAATATTATTGGAGTTACGCTCATCGTAACGCTCTTTTTGGCTTGGGCTGACAGGCGGTGTGAGCAGGGCAAGCTCTCCTAAATTCAAGTAAAAAACAAAAACACCCGTTATACTTAAGGATTCCGATCACTATTGCGCCGCTTTCGCCCCTATACAACAAAAGGGCAGAGAACAAGTTTTGTTTCTAAACTGTCCAGCCCCTTGTTGTCCGTTCAAAACATATTAAACTAATTCAATAATAACCATTGGAGCACCGTCGCCACGGCGTGGTCCAAGTTTCATGATACGAGTATAGCCGCCTTGACGCTCTTGGTAACGTGGAGCGATGTCAGCAAATAATTTTTGCAATGCATCTTGACCATTTTCTGCATCGGCCACTTCGTTACGAACGAATGCTGCTGCTTGACGGCGTGCATGAAGGTCACCGCGTTTTCCTAAAGTAATCATCTTCTCAACAGTCCCGCGCAATTCTTTTGCACGTGTTTCTGTTGTTTCAATGCGCTCGTTGATAATTAAATCAGTTGTTAAATCACGCAGCATTGCTTTTCTTTGTGCACTTGTACGTCCTAACTTTCTGTATGCCATGAAGGGTTCCCTCCTTTGTTGAAGTCAATAAAACGGATGGCTCGAGTAAAAGAATATTATGTTTACACACTATTAGTCGTCTTTACGTAAGCCTAATCCAAGCTCTTCTAGTTTTGCCTTCACTTCTTCGAGTGATTTCCGGCCTAAGTTTCGTACTTTCATCATGTCCTCTTCAGTTTTATTCGCTAATTCCTGAACAGTATTAATGCCAGCACGTTTTAAGCAGTTATAAGAACGAACGGAAAGATCAAGTTCTTCAATCGTCATTTCGAGAACCTTCTCTTTTTGATCTTCTTCTTTTTCTATCATGATTTCGGCATTTTGCGCCTCATCGGTTAACCCAACGAAAATATTTAAATGCTCCGTTAAGATTTTGGAACCAAGAGCAATGGCTTCCTTTGGTCCTATGCTTCCGTCTGTCCAAATATCAAGCGTAAGTTTATCATAATTTGACAATTGACCTACACGAGTATTCTCGACCTGATAAGAAACACGGGAAACGGGCGTATAAATGGAATCAATCGGAATCACACCAATTGGCTGATCCTCACGCTTATTTTGGTCAGCAGGAGTATAGCCGCGGCCCCGCCTTGCTGTTAAACGCATACGAAGATGGCCATTTGACGCTAATGTTGCAATATGAAGGTCCGGATTTAAGATCTCTACGTCGCTGTCATGGGTTATGTTCCCTGCCGTGATAGGACCTGAACCTTGAATATCTATTTCCAACGTTTTTTCTTCATCAGAATAGATCTTTAACGCAATTTTTTTGATGTTTAAGATGATGGATGTTACATCTTCTACGACGCCTTCAATTGTTGAGAACTCATGAAGTACCCCATCGACCTGAATCGCAGTAACAGCGGCACCTGGCAGTGAAGATAAAAGGATACGACGTAAGGAGTTACCCAAAGTGGTACCATATCCACGCTCTAGTGGCTCTACGACGAACTTACCGTATTTGGCATCATCGCTGATCTCAACCGTTTCGATTTTTGGTTTTTCTATTTCGATCATCAATTAACCCTCCTTCAAAACGTCGAAACCTCAATTAGACAGTCGCTAATCGAAATTCCCCCATGTATATGTTCCCGTTTTTAAACACAACAACTGGAATAAATCTCCTGTATAAATAAACAATAAATTCATATCATATCCCATTATAGACAAATGATACAAATTCTATACAGAAAAATTACACACGACGACGTTTTGGTGGACGGCAGCCGTTATGTGGTACAGGTGTTACATCTTTAATGGCTGTTACTTCAAGACCAGCGGCTTGAAGTGCACGGATGGCAGCTTCACGTCCTGCACCAGGTCCCTTAACCGTAACTTCTAAAGTTTTCATTCCATGTTCCATTGACGCCTTTGCAGCTGTTTCAGCTGCCATTTGTGCTGCGAATGGAGTAGACTTACGAGAACCTTTAAATCCAAGCGCACCTGCACTTGACCATGAAATGGCATTACCATGAACATCAGTGATCGTTACAATTGTATTATTGAAAGTGGAACGGATATGTGCAATCCCTGCTTCAATATTCTTTTTCACACGGCGTTTACGTGTATTTGTTTTACGTGCCATTTAATTTAACCTCCTTTGCCGATTACTTCTTCTTGTTCGCAACAGTCTTACGAGGACCTTTGCGTGTACGAGCATTGTTTTTCGTATTTTGTCCACGAACCGGTAAGCCGCGGCGATGACGCAAGCCACGATAGCAGCCAATTTCCATTAGACGCTTAATGTTAAGGGAAACTTCTCGACGAAGATCACCTTCAACCTTTAATCTATCAACAATATCACGGATTTTGTTAAGTTCGTCTTCCGTTAAATCCCGCACACGCGTATCTTCAGAAACGCCTGCTTCTGCTAAGATTTTTTGTGCTGTATTTTTACCAATACCATAAATGTAAGTTAAAGAGATTACCACACGTTTTTCACGTGGAATATCTACACCAGCAATACGTGCCATTTACAATGTGCACCTCCCTTGTTTATCCTTGTTTTTGTTTATGTTTAGGGTTTTCACAGATAACCATAACTTTTCCGCGTCTGCGGATAACTTTGCACTTTTCGCAGATCGGTTTAACAGATGGTCTTACTTTCATTATCCTAACCTCCTTAGTATACGGAGTGCAAGCCATTATTTAAAGCGGTACGTAATTCTTCCGCGTGTTAAGTCATATGGAGAAAGCTCAACAGTTACTTTGTCACCTGGAAGAATACGAATAAAGTGCATTCGAATTTTTCCGGAAACATGAGCCAGCACTGTATGACCATTTTCTAATTCTACCTTAAACATTGCATTTGGCAAAGTTTCAATGACTTTACCTTCAATTTCAATGACATCATCTTTGGCCACGGTCTCGACTCCCTTCTCGTATCAAAATAAGCGTTCGTAAAGACTAGTAATGCAAAGCAAGTCTTCTCATTCTTAAGTTGTTAGCAACCTTTCAATTTTACCATACTATACGTCCTTTGTCCGCAAGTAAATTTTACATAATGGAAATATTTACATCCTCATGTCATTCTTGCCCAACTCTCGGTCCTGTATACACTATACCCATACGGTGTTAAACGCTTGTCTATACTTAGAAAAAGTATTCCAGAGAACTTGCCAATAAGGTGATGCACTTACCACACTTGAGTTGAAAAATCTGTTCTTCCACTTCCATTGGCAATACGAAAACACCCTTAAAGCGCTCCGTCCCTTTTCCATACTAGAGGACATTAAGAAAAGCTAATTGCTTTCACATACTATCGAATCTTACGGGAGATGTTCGAGAGTTGCTGGCCAGGATATTTGAGAGTTAACATTAGATGCTCCTCAGCAATTCTTCGATATCAGCAAACACTTTATCAATATCCTGCTGACCATCAATCGTGCGTAAATATCCTTTTGTTTCATAGAAAGTGAGTAATGGTTCTTGCTGCTTGATATTGACATCTAATCTAGTTTGAACGGTATCAGCATTATCATCAGCTCTTTGGTAAAGCTCACCGCCGCAGCGGTCGCATACACCCTCTTTTGCTGGAGGGTTAAACACGAGGTGATAAGTGGAACCACATTCTTTACAGATTCGACGTCCTGTCAAACGTTCCATCAAAATACTTTTATCCACATTGATATTAATGACAAAATCAATTTTCTTATTTAACGCTTCTAGAAGAGTTTCCAAGCTTTTAGCCTGAGGTACTGTTCTAGGAAAGCCATCAAGCAAAAAGCCTTTCCGGCAATCGTCCCTGCTTAAACGCTCACGGACAATCCCAATGGTTACTTCATCAGGAACTAGTTCACCTTTGTCCATGAATGACTTCGCTTTTAATCCTAATGGTGTTCCCTCTTTCATCGCTGCACGGAACATATCTCCTGTTGAGATATGAGGGATGCCGTATTTCTCGACGATTTGTTCTGCCTGCGTACCTTTTCCGGCACCAGGAAGACCCATTAATACTAAATTCACACGTGTTCCCCCCTCGTGCTATACACTTTAGTTTTGGGAATTTCAATCCACGCACTTTTCCAAAAAAGTGCACGTGTTCCCCCTTCGTGCTATACACTTTAGTTTTGGGGCCCTCTTAGGGAGGGGACAACCCCCCTATAAACCCATTTACTTAATAAACCCTTTATAATGACGTTTAACTAACTGTGCTTCGAGCTGTTTATACGTCTCCAAGGCAACCCCGACGACGATAAGCAAGCTTGTTCCCCCTATTTGGGCAGATTGTGGCAGGTTCGCTATTTTAATAAAGAAAACAGGAAGCACTGCAATAACTGCAAGGAAAATAGCCCCAACAAAAGTTAAACGGTATAAGACGCGTGTTAAATATTCCTGTGTGCTCTTTCCCGGGCGAATCCCAGGAATGTAGCCGCCCTGTTTTTGTAAATTCTCTGCTGCTTGTTCAGGATTTACTTGAATAAAGGCATAAAAATAAGTAAACGCGATGATTAAGGCCGCATATAACGCCATCCCAATCGGATGAGAATAGTCAAATATTTTTATAATCCAAACTGTTACATCGTTTGTTGGAAAAAATGATGCAATCGTTCTTGGTGTTACAATAAAAGAAACAGCAAAAATAACTGGAATAACGCCTGCTGCGTTAACTTTTAACGGCATATGTGTGGACCCGCCCCCAACTGGGTTCCGCCCAACGGCCGTCCGTTGCGCATATTGAATGGGAATTTTCCTAGTGGCTTGTTGAATGAAAATAACTCCAACAAAAATCGCTATGATCGCTAAAAGAATCAAAGCAACCGTTACAATACGTAAGAATAATGCTTCACCAGCGTTTTCAAGCTGTTGCACATAAATTTGATTAATAACAGTTGGGATACCAGCAACAATACCAGCAAAGATAATGATGGAAATACCATTTCCAACACCCTTTTCTGTTATTTGTTCTCCTAACCACATTAAAAAGGCTGTACCGGCAGTCAGTACAACTGCTATTAATAAATACGTAGTAATGCCCGGGTTCTCAATCAATTGGCCGCCTGCCAAGTTATTAAAGCCATATGACATCCCTAATGCTTGGATAAATCCAAGGACAATTGTAAAGTATCGGGTAAACTGAGTAGTCTTCCGACGTCCTGCTTCCCCTTGTTTAGACCATTCCGTGAATTTCGGTACGACATCCATTTGCAACAGTTGTATGATAATCGATGATGTGATGTACGGCATAATTCCCATGGCAAATATGGAGAACTGTTTTAAAGCTCCACCGCCAAATGTATTTAATATCCCGAACACACTTAGCTTATCTTGGTTAGCAAGTACCTCTGCGTTTACATTTGGTACAGGAATAAACGTACCTAGTCGAAAAACGACTAACATTAAAAGGGTGAATATGATCTTCCGTCGTATTTCACCCACGCGCATAAAATTGGAGATTGTCCGGAACATTAAATCACCTCAGTAGTTCCACCGGCAGCTTCAATCGCTTCCTTAGCAGCAGAGGAGAATTTGTGAGCTTTTACAGTCAACTTTTTCTCTATGTTCCCATTAGCAAGAATCTTAATTCCTGACTTTTCATTACTTACGATCCCTGTTTCAATCAGAAGTTCTGGAGAAACTTCTGTACCTTCTTCAAAACGGTTTAAAACGTCAAGGTTTACAATTGCGTATTCTTTACGGTTAATATTCGTAAAACCGCGTTTTGGTAAACGGCGCATTAAAGGTGTTTGCCCACCTTCAAACCCAACACGGACGCCACCGCCAGAGCGAGCTTTTTGACCTTTATGACCTTTACCGGCAGTTTTACCATTTCCCGAACCAATACCGCGTCCTTTGCGTTTCCGTTCATGACGGGAACCTTCAGCAGGATTTAATTCATGTAGTTTCATATCGGCACCTCCTTATGAAAGACAACCATTGATTATTGTTCTTTAACTGTTACAAGGTGAGCAACTTTGTTAATCATACCGCGAATAGCTGCGTTATCTTGATGCTCAACTGTTTGATTTAATTTACGTAAACCTAGGGCTTTAACTGTTTCGCGTTGGTCCCCAGGGCGACCAATAACGCTACGCTTGAGGGTAATGAAAAGTTTATTCGCCATTTGATTTCCCTCCTTATCCTAACAGTTCTTCTACTGATTTACCACGTAATTTGGCTACGTCTTCAGCACGTTTTAATTGTGTTAACCCTTCGATGGTTGCACGAATCACGTTAATTGGCGTATTCGTTCCCAAGGATTTGGAGAGGATATCCTGAACCCCGGCTAACTCAAGAACTGCACGAACCGGGCCGCCAGCAATTACTCCAGTACCTTCAGCAGCAGGCTTAAGCAGGATTTCACCAGCACCAAATCGACCAATCACTTCGTGAGGTACAGTTGATCCAACCATTGGTACTTCAATTAAGTTTTTCTTAGCATCTTCGATTGCCTTACGAATGGCATCAGGTACTTCCTGTGCTTTACCGGTACCGAAACCAACATGGCCATTTCTGTCTCCGACTACGACAAGAGCAGAGAAACGAAAACGACGTCCACCTTTTACAACCTTCGCAACACGGTTAACTGTAACCACGCGTTCTTCTAGTTCAAGCTTATTTGAATCAATATGACGCATCTTTTTTTAGTCCCTCCTTTATCTGTTAAAATTGTAGGCCGTTCTCACGAGCAGCATCCGCTAATGCTTTTATACGTCCGTGGAATAGGTATCCTCCACGGTCAAATACTATAGAAGTAATACCTTTTTCTACTGCACGTTTGGCAACTAGTTCACCGACTGCTTTAGCTGCTTCAACGTTGCTTGAAGAATCTAGGTTCAGTTCTTTATCTAGTGTAGAAGCACTTGCTAAAGTAACTCCTTTTGTATCATCGATTACTTGAGCATAAATATGCTTGTTTGAACGAAACACATTTAAACGTGGACGAGCTGAAGTACCGCTTAATTTCGCACGAACACGAGCGTGTCTTTTCTGGCGAGTAGCATTTTTATCTAGCTTCGTAATCATTTACGTCACTCCTTTCGTATACCTTACGCGGCATTACTTACCTGTTTTACCTTCCTTGCGGCGAACATATTCGCCTTCGTAACGAATTCCTTTGCCTTTATATGGCTCTGGAGGACGAACTCCGCGAATGTTAGCTGCTAATGCACCAACACGTTCTTTGTCAGTACCTTTAACGGAAATCTTTGTATTTGCAGGCACTTCGATCTCAATGCCTTCTTCTGGTTCAATTTCAACCGGGTGAGAATAGCCGACATTCAATACAAGCTTCTTACCTTGCTTTTGCGCACGGTATCCAACCCCGATTAGTTCTAAATTTTTCTCGAAGCCTTTAGAAACACCTTCAACCATATTATTAAGAATTGCACGGGTCGTTCCGTGTAATGTACGGTGTTCTTTCCCGTCAGATGGACGAGTAACCGTTATAATATTTTCTTCAATATTAATAGCAATATCGGGATGAAAAGAACGAGATAGTTCGCCTTTCGGTCCTTTAACGGTGACAGTGTGATTATGAGTTGTAACTGTTACACCTGCTGGGATTTCAATTGGTTTTTTTCCTACGCGAGACATTTAGTGCACCTCCATTCATTCAAAAACTGTTTTTACCAAACGTATGCTAATACTTCGCCGCCAATTTGTTTTGCACGAGCCTCTTTATCCGTTACAACACCTTGCGATGTAGATACTAGCGCAAGACCAAGTCCATTTAGGACGCGAGGCACCTCGTTTGATTTAGCGTAAACACGAAGTCCAGGCTTACTTATCCGCTTTAAGCCAGTAATAACACGTTCGTTGTTTGTACCGTATTTTAAGAAGATACGGATGATACCTTGTTTATTGTCATCGATATATTCAACATCACGCACGAAACCTTCACGCTTTAAAATTTCGGCAATTTCTTTTTTGATATTAGAAGCAGGTACTTCTAATTTTTCGTGACGTACCATATTCGCATTACGAATACGAGTAAGCATATCAGCAATAGGATCTGTCATGACCATTAATTTTACCTCCTTCCACTACCTCTTGTTTTTACCAGCTAGCTTTTTTAACACCAGGAATTTGTCCTTTGTATGCTAATTCACGGAAACAAATACGACATAGCTTAAATTTGCGATATACAGAGTGTGGACGGCCGCACCGTTCGCAGCGTGTGTACTCTTGTACCTTGAATTTAGGTGTGCGTTTTTGTTTCGCAATCATTGACTTTTTAGCCACGTTTTCGCCTCCTTATTTAGCGATTACTTTTGGAATGGCATTCCAATTTGAGTTAAGAGCTCACGAGCTTCTTCATCAGTGTTGGCAGTAGTGACGATTACGATATCCATACCACGAACTTTACTTACTTTATCATAATCAACTTCAGGGAAGATTAGCTGTTCTTTAATACCTAAAGTGTAGTTACCGCGACCATCGAAAGCCTTTTTAGAAACCCCACGGAAGTCACGTACACGAGGTAAAGAAACGGATACTAATTTATCCAGGAATTGGTACATCCGTTCGCCACGCAACGTAACTTTTGCGCCGATTGGCATACCTTCACGTAACCGGAAACCAGCAATTGATTTCTTTGCACGTGTCACAACAGGCCTTTGACCTGTAATAAGTGAAAGTTCTTCAACAGCATTGTCAAGGGCCTTCGCATTTTGCACTGCGTCACCAACACCCATATTGACAACGATCTTTTCAATCTTTGGTACTTGCATAACTGATTTATAATTAAACTTGCTTACAAGAGCAGGAGTAATTTCGTTAACATATCTATCTTTTAGGCGGTTCATTTCGTGTACCTCCCTTCTTTTTTAAACTATTTATCTAAAACTTCACCGGATTTTGCTACGCGTACTTTTTTGCCATCAACCAGCTTGTAACCTACACGAGTTGGATTACCGGACTTTGGATCGATAGGCATTACGTTTGATACATGAATGGGTGCCTCAAAGCTGAAGATTCCGCCTTGTGGATTCGCTTGAGAAGGCTTTGAGTGTTTTTTTACGATATTAACACCTTCTACTAAGACACGATTATCTTTCGGATATGCAGCCAGGATTTCACCTGTTTTGCCTTTATCCTTACCAGAGATAACTCTGACTTTATCACCTTTTTTCACATGCATCTGTAAGCACCTCCTTAAAGGCAATTTTAATTTAAATTATAGAACTTCTGGAGCTAAAGAAATAATTTTCATAAAGTTATTGTCGCGAAGTTCGCGGGCAACTGGTCCAAAAATACGAGTACCACGTGGACTCTTATCGTCCTTGATAATAACACACGCATTTTCATCGAAACGAATGTATGAACCATCTGGACGGCGCACACCACTCTTAGTGCGAACTACAACTGCTCTAACAACATCACCTTTTTTAACAACGCCACCTGGTGTTGCTTGTTTTACTGTGCAAACGATCACGTCACCAATGTTAGCAGTTTTGCGGCCAGAGCCACCAAGAACTTTAATGGTAAGGACTTCACGAGCACCGGAGTTGTCAGCAACTTTTAAACGTGATTCTTGTTGAATCATGTGTGTAACCTCCCTTCGGAAAGCTATATCCGAACAATTAAATAATAACTGCTTTTTCTACTACTTCAACTAAACGGAAATGCTTTGTAGCTGAAAGTGGGCGAGTTTCCATAATACGTACGATATCGCCAACCTTTGCTTCGTTTTGCTCATCATGAGCTTTAAATTTTTTCGAGTACTTAACACGTTTACCGTACAGGGGATGCTTTTTGTATGTTTCGACAAGAACAGTAACGGTCTTATCCATTTTGTCGGAAACTACGCGTCCAGTGTAAACCTTGCGCTGGTTACGTTCACTCATTAATGTGAACCTCCTCTCGGAATTTACTTGTTAAAGCTAATTTCTCTTTCGCGAACAACTGTTTTCATGCGGGCAATTGCTTTGCGTACTTCACGAATGCGAGCCGTGTTTTCTAGTTGTCCTGTCGCCAATTGAAAGCGTAGGTTGAAAAGCTCTTCTTTCAAAGATTGGACTTTTTGTTCAATTTCAGCAGTGGTAAGGTCACGAATTTCATTAGCTTTCATTTGATTCACCACCAATTTCTTCACGTTTTACAAACTTACATTTTACCGGAAGTTTGTGTGATGCTAGGCGAAGAGCTTCACGTGCGATTTCCTCAGAAACACCTGCAATTTCAAACATAATTTTCCCTGGCTTAACCACTGCTACCCAGCCTTCTGGTGCACCTTTACCGGAACCCATCCGCACTTCTAGAGGCTTTGCAGTATAAGGCTTATGAGGGAAAATTTTGATCCATACTTTACCGCCACGTTTCATGTAACGAGTCATCGCAATACGAGCTGCTTCGATTTGACGGTTTGTGATCCAGGAAGCCTCAGTTGCTTGCAGACCAAATTCACCGAATGTTACTTCAGTACCGCCTTTGGCATTTCCACGCATTTTCCCACGATGTTGACGACGGTATTTTACACGTTTTGGCAATAACATATTATTTGCCTCCTTCCTCAGTTTTCTTCTTTGTAGGAAGGACCTCTCCACGATAGATCCATACTTTTACACCAAGCTTACCGTAAGTAGTGTCGGCTTCAGCTGTAGCATAGTCGATGTCAGCGCGAAGTGTATGAAGTGGAACTGTTCCTTCGCTATAATGTTCTGCACGAGCGATATCAGCACCGCCTAGGCGACCAGATACCATGGTTCTAATACCCTTTGCTCCTGCACGCATTGCACGTTGGATTGCTTGCTTCTGTGCACGTCGAAAGGATACGCGGTTTTCCAACTGACGAGCAATATTTTCTGCAACTAGTTTTGCATCAATATCTGCCTTTTTGATTTCAAGGATATTAATATGAACGCGTTTGCCAGTAAGTTGATTTAACGCTTTGCGAAGTGCTTCAACTTCCGTACCACCCTTACCGATAACCATACCAGGCTTCGCAGTATGGACTGTAATGTTCACACGGTTTGCAGCACGTTCAATTTCTACTTTAGAAACAGAAGCATCCTTTAATCGCTTAGTAATATATTCACGAACTTTAATGTCTTCGTGTAAAAGTTCAGCAAAGTCTTTGCCTGCATACCATTTTGATTCCCAATCACGGATGATCCCGATACGCAAACCAACTGGATTTACTTTTTGACCCATAGATTATCCCTCCTTCTTCTCTGATAATACGATTGTAATATGGCTTGTGCGTTTGTTAATTTGGCTTGCGCGACCCATTGCGCGAGGACGGAAACGTTTTAAGGTTGGTCCCTCATCAACAAATGCTTGATCAACAACTAAATCATTTACGTCCATATCATAATTGTGCTCAGCGTTAGCCATAGCGGATTTTAATACTTTTCCAATGATTGGAGAAGCGGCCTTCGGAGTGAGTTGTAAAATGGCTACTGCTTCACCAACTTGCTTTCCTCGGATTAAATCGACGACTAAACGTGCTTTACGAGGAGCAATACGAACTGTTCTTGCAACAGCTTTAGCTTGCATTAGGATGCCCTCCTCTCTTAACGTCTTGTTTTCTTATCATCAGCGGCATGACCTCTGTAAGTACGAGTTGGAGCAAATTCTCCAAGCTTGTGACCAACCATGTCTTCCGTTATATAAACAGGCACATGTTTACGGCCATCATAAACGGCGATCGTATGACCGATAAATTGTGGGAAGATCGTTGAACGGCGAGACCAAGTTTTAATCACTTGTTTTTTGTCCGTTTCATTTAACTTTTCGACCTTAACCATTAAATGATCATCAACAAATGGTCCTTTTTTTAAGCTGCGACCCATGAATGAACCTCCCTTCGTGATTGGTCTACGGTTCTCGTTTTGAACCGTAGTTCAATCCCGTTATTTTTTACGACGACGAATAATAAGCTTATCTGACTTATTTTTCTTCTTACGAGTTTTGTATCCAAGAGTTGGTTTGCCCCAAGGTGTCATTGGTGACTTACGTCCGATTGGTGAACGTCCTTCCCCACCGCCATGTGGGTGATCGTTAGGGTTCATAACAGAACCACGCACAGTTGGGCGCTTGCCTAACCAGCGAGAGCGACCCGCTTTACCAATATGGACAAGCTCGTATTGCTCATTGCCTACTTGGCCGACCGTTGCGCGGCACTCGGCTAAAATCATGCGAACTTCACCAGATGTTAAACGAACAAGTACATACTTGCCTTCTTTACCAAGCACTTGAGCAGATGTGCCTGCAGAACGAACCAATTGTCCGCCTTTTCCTGGTTTTAATTCAATGTTGTGTACGACGGTACCGACCGGAATATTAGCTAATGGAAGGGCATTACCCACTTTGATATCGGCCTCAGGACCCGAGGTTACTTCCATTCCAACTTCTAAATTTTTCGGAGCCAAGATGTATCGCTTTTCTCCATCAAGATAATGAATTAACGCAATATTTGCGGAACGATTGGGATCGTACTCGATTGTGGCAACGCGTCCTGGAATGCCATCTTTATCGCGTTTAAAATCAATAATACGATATTGACGCTTATGACCGCCACCTTGATGACGAACAGTTAACTTACCTTGATTATTACGGCCACCCTTTTTACTTAGCGGTGCTAAAAGGGATTTCTCTGGAGTGTTAGTAGTAATTTCTTCGAAACTTAAACCTGTCATCCCACGACGGCCGTTCGAGGTAGGTTTGTACTTTTTAATCGCCATTTTATTTCCCTCCTCTTCTCGTTAGTATTTATCCTTCAAAAATTTCAATTTCTTTGCTGTCAGCAGTTAGTTTCACAATTGCTTTACGACGTTTGTTTGTGTAACCGCCAAATTTGCCCATGCGCTTAAATTTACCTTTATAGTTCATGATATTTACTTTCTCAACTTCAACGTCAAAGATCTGTTCAACAGCATCCTTAACTTGAGTTTTGTTTGCTTTCACATTTACTTCAAAGGTATATTTCTTTTCAGCCATTAGGTCAGTAGAACGTTCAGTGATAACGGGGCGCTTAATGATATCGCGAGCATCCATTATACAAGCACCTCCTCTACTTTTTCAACCGCTGCTTTAGTCATAATCAATTTATCATGATTGACAACATCCAGTACGTTGATTCCATCAGCTGTTACGACTGTAATTCCCGGAATGTTTCGGGCAGATAATGCCACGTTTTCATCAAGGTCAGCTGTAACGATTAAAGCCTTTTTCTCAACTGAAAGATTATTTAAAACAGCTTTGAAATCTTTTGTTTTTGGAGCCTCTACGCTTAAGCCTTCTAATACTAAAATATTTTCATCTAGTACTTTAGAAGATAATGCTGATTTGATTGCTAAGCGACGAACCTTTTTCGGCAATTTATAGCTGTAGCTGCGTGGTTGTGGACCAAATACAGTACCACCTCCGCGCCATTGTGGTGAGCGGATTGACCCTTGACGAGCACGGCCAGTTCCTTTTTGGCGCCATGGTTTACGACCACCGCCTGCAACTTCTGAACGGTTTTTTACTTTATGAGTTCCTTGACGTAAAGAAGCTCTTTGCATCACAATCGCTTCGAATAAAACGTGTTGGTTAGGTTCAATACCAAATACGGCTTCATTTAGCTCAATATCGCCAACCTGTGAACCGTTTTGGTTAAATAATGCTACTTTCGGCATTCTTCTGTTCCTCCTTTCTTAAAAAATCGTTATGCTTTTACCGCACCTTTGATTTTTAGTAATGCTTTCTTCGCACCTGGTACATTACCTTTAATTAAAAGCAGGTTGCGCTCTGTATCAACCTTAACGATCTCAAGGTTTTGAACGGTAACTTGTTCCCCGCCCATGCGTCCTGGCAATAATTTCCCTTTAAATACACGGTTTGGAGCAACAGGCCCCATTGAACCTGGACGGCGGTGATAACGTGAACCATGAGCCATTGGGCCGCGAGATTGTCCGTGGCGTTTGATTGCACCTTGGAAACCTTTACCCTTTGAGATTCCTGTTACATCTACTAAATCGCCTGCAGCGAAAATATCAACTTTGACTTCTTGACCAACTTCATAGCCTGCTAAGTCGTCTCCGCGAAATTCGCGAATGAAGCGCTTAGGAGTAGTATTTGCCTTGCCGGCATGGCCTTTTTCCGGTTTGTTAGCCAGCTTTTCACGTTTGTCTTCAAATCCAAGTTGAATGGATTCGTAGCCATCATTTTCGGCTGATTTCTTTTGAAGAACAACGTTCGGAGCCACCTCAACTACCGTTACGGGAATTAAGTTGCCGTTTTCTGCAAATACTTGAGTCATACCAATCTTTCTTCCTAAGATTCCTTTGGTCATTTAAGTCACACCTCCTATATTTTTTCACTTTTATTTTGATTAAAGTTTAATTTCAATATCAACACCAGATGGTAAGTCTAAACGCATTAATGCATCTACTGTTTGTGGTGTTGGATTCACAATGTCAATTAGACGCTTATGTGTCCGCATTTCAAATTGTTCACGAGAATCTTTGTACTTATGAACCGCACGAAGAATCGTGTAAACAGATTTTTCCGTTGGAAGCGGGATCGGACCGGAAACTGCTGCACCTGAACGTTTTGCGGTCTCAACAATTTTTTCAGCGGATTGATCAAGAATTCTGTGATCATAAGCTTTTAAACGAATACGAATTTTTTGTTTTGCCATTACTTTCCCTCCTTTATTCGCCTATTTTTAAAAATAGACATTCTCAGTGAGAATTTCCCTAACACAGCGCCATGGCAAAGCGGCCGGGTGTGTCAGCAACCTCCCACATCATCGCAGTCAAAGACCAACATTGTCTATTATACATAAAACGTAAAGCAAACGCAATATTTTTCTTGCTCTACTTTTATCACACTTTTTCTATTATAGCGGCTGAAATGGTGATTTTCAATAGTAACTAAACATCTCCAATAATCTCCTAATTAGCTTTAAGGAAACTTCAAAACATAATATATATTATAGTAGAAATAAATTATATACAAAAAAGCAGATGGGTCGTCACCCATCTGCTTATCTTGTTTCAATAATTATTTAATAACAGTTGTGATGGAGCCTGAACCAACTGTACGTCCGCCTTCACGAATAGAAAACTTAGTTCCTTCTTCAATGGCAACTGGAGCGATGAGTTCAACTGTCATTTCAGTGTTATCGCCAGGCATTACCATTTCAGTACCTTCTGGAAGAGTAATGATTCCAGTGATATCAGAAGTACGGAAATAGAATTGTGGACGATAGTTTGAGAAGAATGGAGTATGACGTCCGCCTTCTTCTTTAGATAATACGTAAACTTGTGCTTTGAACTTTGTGTGTGGAGTGATGGATTTTGGTTTAGCCAGCACTTGTCCACGTTCAATTTCTTCACGAGCCACACCACGAAGAAGGGCACCGATGTTGTCACCAGCTTCTGCATAATCAAGAAGCTTACGGAACATTTCTACACCTGTTACTGTTGTAGATTTTGGCTCTTCAGTGAAACCAACGATTTCAACTACGTCACCAACTTTAACTTGTCCGCGTTCTACACGGCCAGTAGCAACTGTACCACGGCCAGTAATTGAGAATACGTCCTCAACCGGCATCATGAATGGCTTGTCAGTGTCACGAGTTGGAGTTGGGATATACTCGTCAACCGCATTCATTAATTCAATAATTTTTTCTTCCCATGCAGGGTCGCCTTCTAATGCTTTAAGGGCAGAACCTTTGATTACTGGAATATCATCGCCAGGGAAGTCGTATTCAGTAAGAAGGTCACGAACTTCCATTTCAACTAATTCAAGTAATTCTTCATCATCAACCATGTCACATTTGTTCATGAATACAACAAGGTATGGTACACCTACTTGACGGGAAAGAAGAATATGCTCACGCGTTTGTGGCATTGGGCCATCAGCAGCAGATACTACAAGGATACCGCCGTCCATTTGCGCAGCACCAGTAATCATGTTTTTAACGTAGTCAGCGTGTCCTGGGCAGTCAACGTGCGCATAGTGGCGTGCATCTGTTTCATATTCAACGTGTGCAGTAGAGATTGTGATTCCACGTTCTTTCTCTTCTGGAGCACCGTCAATTTGATCGTATGCACGAGCTTCTGCCTTACCTTGTTTTGCAAGTACAGCAGTGATTGCAGCAGTTAAAGTAGTTTTACCATGGTCAACGTGACCAATTGTACCAATGTTAACGTGTGGTTTAGAGCGGTCGAATTTAGCTTTTGCCATTTGGAAAATCCTCCTTTGGATTGTAAAATTAAGTATATTTTTAAGCGGAAACTGCCTAGTTGGCGGTGCCAAATAATAACAGTTTCCTTTCTTACATAAGTAGTTATACTTTAAAGAAAGGTGAAAATCAATTATTCACCTTTATTTTTTTTGATAATTTCTTCAGAGATTGATTTTGGCACCTCTTCGTAGTGATCAAAATGCATCGTGAACACGCCGCGACCTTGTGTACTTGAACGAAGTGCCGTTGCATAACCAAACATTTCTGAAAGTGGAACCATTGCCCGGACTACCTGAGCGTTCCCGCGGGCCTCCATACCTTCAACTCGGCCGCGGCGTGCTGTGATTTGCCCCATAATATCTCCAAGATATTCATCTGGGATCACAACTTCCACTCTCATGACTGGTTCAAGAATAACCGGTTGACATTTTGAAGCGGCATTTCTAAGTGCTAACGAGGCAGCAATCTTAAAGGCCATTTCCGAAGAGTCAACATCATGGTAGGAACCATCAAATAGTTTAGCTTTGATATCTACCATTGGATAACCGGCAAGTACGCCTCGTTCTAAGGCATCCTTCAGACCGGCCTCAACGGCAGGAATGTATTCACGAGGAACCACACCGCCGACAATGGCATTTTCGAATTCAAAGCCTTTTCCTTCTTCGTTTGGAGAAAACTCAATCCAGACATGACCATATTGTCCACGACCGCCAGATTGACGGGCAAACTTACCTTCAACCTGCGCTGATGCACGGAAGGTTTCACGGTAAGCAACCTGCGGAGCACCAACATTTGCTTCCACTTTGAATTCACGCTTCATTCGATCAACGATGATATCAAGGTGCAGCTCACCCATTCCAGCGATGATGGTTTGTCCAGTTTCTGGATTTGTATGTGCACGGAATGTTGGATCTTCCTCTTGAAGCTTTTGCAGCGCAGTTGTCATCTTGTCTTGGTCTGCTTTTGATTTTGGTTCTACAGACAATTCAATAACTGGCTCAGGGAATTTCATCGATTCTAAGATAACAAGATTTTTGTCATCAGAAAGTGTATCCCCCGTTGTTGTTTCTTTTAAACCTACTGCAGCAGCGATGTCACCGGCATAAACCTTAGAGATTTCCTGACGGTGATTGGCGTGCATTTGCAAAATCCGCCCGATCCGTTCACGCTTGCCTTTTGTTGAGTTTTGGACATAGGATCCAGACTCTAAAGTACCGGAGTAAACCCGGAAGAATGTTAGTTTCCCAACATATGGATCTGTCATAACCTTGAAGGCAAGTGCTGAAAATGGTTCATCATCGCTTGGATGACGCTCAACGATTTCTTCTTCTGCATCAGGTACATGACCCTTAATAGCGGGTACATCTAATGGAGAAGGAAGATAATCAATAACAGCATCAAGCATCGGCTGAACGCCTTTGTTTTTAAATGCTGAACCGCAGACTACCGGATAGAATTCAACATTAACAGTACCTTTACGTATGGCTGCTTTTAGCTCATCGATGGTGATTTCTTCACCACCAAGGTATTTTTCCATTAATTCTTCATCTAATTCTGCAACTGCTTCTACCAGCTTCTCGCGGTATTCTTCCGCCTGTGCCTTGTATTCCTCTGGAATTTCAACTTCTTCTACATCAGTTCCAATGTCGTTGCCATAGATTCTGGCTTTCATTTCTACAAGGTCAATAATTCCCTTGAATTGATCCTCAGCACCGATTGGAAGTTGAATGGGATGGGCATTTGCTTGCAAACGTTCATGTAATGTTTTTACAGAATATAAGAAGTCTGCTCCAATTTTGTCCATCTTATTGACGAACACTATGCGGGGCACACCGTAAGTTGTAGCCTGGCGCCAAACGGTTTCTGTTTGCGGCTCAACACCTGATTGTGCATCAAGAACGGCTACTGCACCATCTAGTACCCTTAATGAACGTTCAACTTCAACGGTAAAGTCCACGTGTCCTGGAGTGTCAATAATATTAACGCGGTGATTCTTCCATTGCGCTGTTGTTGCAGCAGATGTAATGGTGATTCCGCGCTCTTGTTCCTGCTCCATCCAGTCCATTTGAGACGCGCCCTCGTGTGTTTCACCGATTTTATGAATCTTACCAGTGTAATACAGGATACGCTCAGTGGTCGTAGTCTTACCGGCGTCGATGTGAGCCATGATGCCAATATTACGAGTCTTTTCTAAGGAGAACTCTCTTGCCATCTAAGTCTTTCTCCTTCCTAGTATGAAAGTATTTTTTGAAGGTTAAATTACCAGCGATAGTGAGCAAATGCTTTGTTTGCTTCTGCCATTTTATGCGTATCTTCACGCTTCTTAACAGATGCACCGGTATTGTTTGCTGCATCCATGATTTCGTTGGCTAAACGCTCTTCCATCGTCTTTTCTCCACGAAGACGGGAATAGTTTACCAACCAGCGAAGTCCAAGCGTTGTTCTGCGGTCAGGGCGCACCTCGACTGGAACTTGGTAGTTGGCACCACCTACACGGCGTGCTCTAACTTCAAGTACTGGCATAATGTTCTTTAGCGCTGCTTCAAACACTTCCATTGGTTCTTTGCCAGTACGTTCACGAATTATATCAAATGATGAGTAAAGAATCGCTTGAGATTTACCTCTTTTACCGTCAATCATCATTTTGTTGATAAGACGAGTAACTAATTTGGAATTGTAAAGCGGATCTGGTAATACGTCTCGTTTTGCTACAGGACCTTTACGTGGCATATTTCTTCCTCCTTTCAAAGAAGCTTCTATTTAGATTGATTATTTCTTAGCTGCTTTTGGTTTCTTCGTACCATACTTAGAGCGGCCTTGCATACGGTTGTTAACACCCGCAGTATCAAGTGCACCACGAACAATATGATAACGTACCCCTGGTAAGTCCTTTACACGTCCGCCGCGGATTAGAACAACGCTGTGTTCTTGCAAGTTGTGGCCGATGCCAGGAATATAGGCAGTCACCTCAATGCCATTTGTTAAACGGACACGAGCATATTTACGTAACGCAGAGTTTGGTTTCTTTGGCGTCATCGTACCAACACGAGTACATACCCCGCGTTTTTGTGGTGATGATACATTTGTTTGTGATTTTTTAAAACTGTTATAACCTTTATTTAGCGCAGGAGATTTTGATTTATACGTCACTGCTTGACGAGGCTTGCGCACCAATTGGTTAATTGTAGGCATGATTATTTCCTCCCTTCATAATTGTTAAGCCCACACATCCAGGTGGTTCATTTTCTTGCAAAAACAAAGTTTTTGCAGATTACTCAATCTACAAAAACAGTCTTTAACGGATAATAGCAACAGTTGCCGCACCGACTTCTATTCTGCATGCTTTCCCTAATTTCTTCATTGAGTCAACATAATGGACCGGAATATCCCGTTCTTTCGCTTCGTTAATTGCCGGAGCTGTTATCTTCGGATCAGCATCGCTGGCAACAATCAGCTCAAGAACTAATCCTTCCTGGAGTGCCTTTACTGTTTGTTTTGTTCCTATAATAAACTTACCAGCTTGCAATACTTTTTCATAAGACATGTTTTCTATCCTCCAAAGTATCGGGCATATAGGAGCACCTTTGATATATTACCATCTTCATAAATAGATGTCAACAAATGTTTTCATTTTATTTTAAGGCGGTACCCGTCATTATGACGGGTACCGCGAATAAAATTTAGTCAATGGTAACCGGCTCTTCAGACGTTGTATCGCGTAGTACCGGTTCAGCCTTGCGGTAGCGCTGCATTCCTGTACCGGCTGGTACCAGTTTTCCGATGATAACATTTTCCTTCAAGCCAAGCAGTTCATCACGCTTACCCTTGATAGCTGCATCTGTAAGGACTCTCGTTGTTTCCTGGAACGATGCTGCGGATAAGAATGAATCTGTTTCAAGCGAAGCCTTTGTAATCCCGAGCAGCACAGGACGTCCTGTTGCTGGCAATTTACCCTCTAACAGCGCCTTTTCGTTGGCGTCTGTAAACTGATGAATGTCTAAGAGAGTACCCGGCAGAACATCTGTGTCTCCAGCATCGCTGACGCGGATTTTACGGAGCATTTGCCGCACCATTACTTCGACGTGCTTATCTCCAATTTCTACCCCTTGCATCCGGTATACCTTTTGTACCTCACGGAGCAGGTATTCTTGAACGGAAATCACATCTTTAACCTTGATTAACTCTTTCGGGTCAATCGATCCTTCCGTTAATTCCTGGCCAGGTTCAATATGGTCGCCTACAGCTACCTTCAAACGAGCTGTGTATGGGGCATTGTAGGTGCGGGATTCCACTTCACCCTGCACCACGATTTCATGTTGGCGGTCGCGGCCTTCGTTAATTCCGACAACTTCACCGCCAATTTCAGAAATGACTGCTTGACCTTTCGGATTCCGCGCCTCAAAAATTTCCTGGATACGCGGTAAACCTTGAGTAATATCGTCTCCAGCAACACCACCGGTGTGGAATGTACGCATTGTTAATTGTGTACCTGGTTCGCCGATGGATTGAGCGGCAATAATCCCAACTGCTTCGCCAACTTCAACTTGCTCGCCAGTTGCCAGGTTCCGGCCATAACATTTTTTACATACACCATGGCGGGTATTACATGTAAAGGCCGAGCGAATTTTTACCTCTTCAATACCTGCAGCTGTAATCGCCTCAGCAATGTCCTCGGTAATGAGTTCATTTTCACGGACCAGCACTTCTTTTGTCTCAGGATGTTTGATGGTATTACGGGCATAACGTCCAATTAACCGTTCTTCCAAGGATTCGATAATTTCTGTTCCATCCTTCAGAGCGCGAATGGAGAAGCCGCGGTCGGTTCCACAATCGTCTTCACGGACAATAACATCTTGAGCAACATCGACAAGACGTCGAGTCAAGTAACCAGAGTCAGCCGTTTTCAGTGCGGTATCGGCAAGACCTTTACGCGCACCATGCGTAGAGATAAAGTATTCTAATACTGTTAACCCTTCACGGAAGCTTGACTTGATTGGCAACTCAATAATACGTCCAGCCGGGTTAGCCATTAAACCGCGCATTCCTGCTAACTGTGTGAAGTTAGAGGCATTACCACGGGCACCAGAATCACTCATCATGAAGATTGGGTTCGTCTTATTCAAGGACTTCATTAGCTTCCCTTGGATTGTATCCTTCGCCTGGCTCCAAATGGAGATAACACGGTCATACCGCTCGTCTTCTGTAATAAGACCACGTCTAAATTGTTTTGTTACGTTATCTACCTTGGCCTGTGCATCATGGAGGATCTGCTCCTTCTCGCCTAATACCACGATATCAGCTACCCCTACTGTAATACCGGCCTTCGTGGAATATTTAAATCCTAAGTCCTTCATGCGGTCAAGCATTTTGGATGTTTCCGTAATCTTGAATCGCTTGAATACCTCTGCAATGATATTTCCAAGAATTTTCTTCTTAAACGGATCGACCAATGGCATATTCTTAATCTTCGCTTTAATATCTTCACCTTTTTCAACGAAGTACTTTTCAGGAGTTTTTACCTCCAAATTACTTTTCGTTGGTTCATTGATATAAGGGAAGGATTTAGGAAGAATTTCATTAAAAATAAGTTTTCCCACCGTTGTAATGAGCAGCTTATTATTTTGTTCTTCTGTAAATGTTTCATTGTTCAATGAGCCGGCATGGACAGCGACGCGAGTATGGAAGTGAACAAAGCCATTTTGATAGGCAAGAACGGCTTCATCCGTGTCTTTAAAGATCATACCCTCGCCGATAGCACCTTCTCTTTCCAAAGTTAAGTAATAGTTACCTAATACCATATCCTGAGACGGAGTAACAACCGGTTTCCCATCTTTAGGATTGAGGATGTTCTGTGCTGCAAGCATTAATAGTCGTGCTTCTGCCTGCGCTTCAGCTGACAGCGGTACATGGACAGCCATTTGGTCGCCATCGAAGTCTGCATTGTAGGCTGTACAAACGAGCGGATGAAGGCGAATCGCCCGGCCTTCTACAAGTGTTGGTTCAAATGCTTGAATCCCTAATCGATGCAATGTAGGGGCACGGTTTAACAGAACCGGATGCTCTTTAATCACATCTTCGAGCACATCCCAAACATCAGGAGATACCCTTTCAATTTTCCGCTTAGCTGATTTGATATTATGCGCTAACCCTTTTTCTACCAGTTCCTTCATGACAAATGGCTTAAATAATTCAAGCGCCATTTCCTTTGGAAGGCCGCATTGGTACATTTTTAAGTAAGGACCGACGACGATTACGGAACGGCCTGAATAATCAACCCGTTTCCCAAGCAGGTTTTGACGGAAGCGTCCTTGTTTTCCTTTTAACATATGGGAAAGGGATTTTAATGGACGATTACCGGGACCTGTAACCGGACGGCCACGGCGGCCGTTATCAATTAAGGCGTCAACAGCTTCTTGCAGCATCCGCTTTTCATTTTGAACAATAATACTTGGTGCACCAAGGTCTAATAAACGCTTTAACCGGTTGTTACGGTTGATAACACGACGGTAAAGATCATTTAAGTCAGATGTTGCAAATCTCCCCCCATCCAACTGTACCATTGGACGAAGTTCCGGCGGTATAACCGGCAGGACATCAAGTACCATCCATGAAGGTTCGTTTCCTGAATTCCGGAATGCTTCCAGTACTTCCAGACGTTTAATCGCACGTGTACGACGCTGTCCTTGAGCCGTCTTCAATTCCTCTTTTAAGATATTAGCTTCTTTGTCTAAATCAATATCTGAAAGAAGACGCTTGATCGCCTCGGCACCCATGGAAGCTTGGAACTTATTGCCGTACTTCTCACGATAGGTGCGGTATTCCTTCTCTGATAATAACTGCTTCTTTTCAAGGGCAGTGTCACCGGCTTCCGTTACGACATAGGAAGCAAAGTAGATCACTTCTTCTAATGCCCTTGGAGACATATCTAAAACAAGTCCCATTCGGCTTGGGATTCCTTTAAAATACCAAATATGGGAAACAGGAGCAGCTAGTTCAATATGCCCCATTCGTTCACGGCGTACTTTTGCCCGTGTTACTTCAACACCGCATCGGTCACAAACAACACCTTTATAACGTACACGCTTGTATTTACCGCAGTGACATTCCCAATCCTTTGTTGGACCGAAAATTCTTTCACAAAACAATCCATCTTTCTCCGGCTTTAATGTACGATAGTTAATTGTTTCTGGCTTCTTGACCTCACCAAAGGACCATGAACGGATTTTATCCGGTGAAGCAAGGCCAATTTTCATATATTCAAAGTTATTAACGTCAAGCATAGGGCATATCCTCCCTTTATATTGAAGATCCAGCTGTATTACCGAATTCTTCTTTTCTGACATCCAGCCTCATTTCCAGTTTGAAAAAGCTTCATCTATTTGAAAGGAGAGCCAAAAGCGGACACGCCGCTTTTAGGCCTCCATTCCTTACTCTTTTGTCCCAACCTTTTCGGATTCCATGCTTTGGGCATCAGGAGAGATGTTTAGTGTATCGACTTGCTGTAAGTCATCATCATCTTCCATATCGCGCATTTCAATTTCCTCTTCATCGCCGGACAAAATCTTTACATCCATACCAAGACTTTGAAGCTCCTTAATTAATACTTTAAATGACTCTGGAACACCCGGCTCCGGAACATTTTCACCTTTCACAATGGCTTCATATGTTTTCACACGACCTACAACGTCATCAGACTTGACCGTTAGAATCTCTTGAAGGGTATAAGCCGCACCGTAGGCCTCAAGTGCCCAAACCTCCATCTCACCAAAACGCTGACCGCCAAACTGGGCTTTACCCCCAAGTGGCTGCTGCGTAACAAGTGAGTACGGTCCAGTAGACCTGGCATGCAGCTTATCATCAACCATGTGAGCAAGTTTAATCATATACATGACACCAACGGAGACCCGGTTATCAAATGGTTCACCTGTACGACCATCGTAAAGAACTGTTTTCGCATCGCGAGCCATGCCGGCTTCCTCAATGGTTGCCCACACGTCTTCCTCACGGGCACCGTCAAATACAGGTGTTGCCACATGAATGCCGAGCTGTCTTGCAGCCATACCTAAGTGAAGCTCCAGCACCTGTCCGATATTCATCCGTGATGGCACCCCTAATGGGTTTAACATGATATCCACAGGTGTACCATCCGGCATAAATGGCATATCCTCTTCAGGTAGAATTCTTGAGATAACCCCTTTATTTCCGTGTCTTCCGGCCATTTTATCGCCCTGATGAATCTTCCGTTTTTGAACGATATAAACACGGACAAGCTGGTTTACACCCGGAGGAAGCTCATCACCATCTTCACGATTAAACACCTTCACATCGTGGACAATTCCTTCTCCGCCGTGTGGAACGCGAAGTGAAGTATCACGGACCTCACGTGCTTTTTCACCGAATATGGCGTGGAGAAGTCTTTCTTCGGCCGTAAGCTCTGTCACCCCTTTAGGTGTTACTTTCCCAACAAGAAGATCGCCGTCTTTAACCTCGGCACCGATGCGAATAATCCCGCGTTCATCCAAGTTCCTTAAGGCATCTTCCCCGACGTTTGGAATATCACGTGTGATTTCTTCCGGTCCAAGCTTTGTATCACGTGATTCAGACTCATATTCTTCAATATGAATGGAGGTATAGACATCGTCTTTTACAAGACGTTCACTCATGATAATCGCATCTTCGTAGTTATAACCATCCCATGTCATAAAGGCAACAAGTACGTTGCGGCCAAGGGCTAATTCCCCTAATTCCATCGAAGGACCGTCAGCAAGAATCTCACCTTTTGTGACATGATCGCCTACTTTGACAATTGGACGCTGATTATAGCATGTTCCTTGGTTGGAACGGACAAATTTCAACATCCGGTACTTATCAAGGTCACCTTTTACCTCTTGACCATCCACCTCATTGATGCGGCGAACCCAAACTTCACGAGCTTCTACATGCTCAACAATACCGGCATGCTTACAAATTACAGCTGCACCGGAGTCCTTGCCTGATACATATTCCATACCGGTCCCAACTCTCGGAGCTTCAGGCTGCATAAGTGGTACAGCTTGTCGCTGCATGTTTGCCCCCATCAACGCTCGGTTAGAGTCATCGTTTTCAAGGAACGGGATACAAGCAGTTGCGGCTGAAACAACTTGTTTCGGTGACACATCCATATAATCAATCCGTTCCCGTTTTACAGTAGTGTTTTCACCGCGGAAACGAGCCACCACTTCCTCATCAAGGAAGGAGCCATCCTCATCGAGACGGGAGTTTGCCTGGGCAACTACATAGTTATCCTCTTCATCCGCCGTCAGATAATCAATTCGATTTGTTACTTTACCTGTATCAGGGTCTACCCTGCGGTAAGGTGTTTCAATAAAGCCGAAACGATTGACCTTCGCATAGGTTGATAACGAGTTAATCAGACCAATGTTTGGACCCTCCGGTGTTTCAATTGGACACATACGGCCATAGTGGGAGTAGTGAACATCACGAACCTCCATTCCTGCACGTTCACGGGTTAATCCACCTGGTCCAAGCGCCGACAAACGACGTTTATGGGTTAACTCTGCAAGCGGGTTCGTTTGATCCATAAACTGTGATAACTGTGAGCTTCCGAAAAACTCTTTAATCGAAGCAATCACCGGTCGAATATTAATTAATTGCTGCGGAGTAATCGTTGCTGTATCTTGAATTGACATTCTCTCACGGACAACGCGCTCCATCCGGGACAACCCAATCCGGAATTGATTTTGCAGAAGTTCACCCACTGAGCGCAGACGTCTGTTCCCTAAATGGTCAATATCGTCTGTATCGCCTACACCATGAAGCAAGTCAAAGAAATAACTAATCGATGCGATGATATCTGCAGGAGTAATATTCTTGATTGATTCGGCTACATAGGCATTTCCCAATACATTAATAACTTTTTCATTTTCATCACCAGGGGCATAGATTTTAATTCCCTGAAGGATAATTTCGTCTTCTACTACCCCGCCAACAGGATTATAGCTTTTAAAATTTATATTTTTCTCAAGGGCAGGTAAAATCCGATCAAGGTTTCTCCGATCAAGGATTGTGCCCTTTTCAGCAATAATTTCACCTGTTTCAGGATCGACCAGCGTTTCCGCTAATCGTTGATTAAATAAGCGATTTTTAATATGAAGCTTTTTATTTATTTTATAACGGCCTACGTTGGCAAGATCATAGCGCTTAGGGTCAAAGAACCGTGAAATTAATAAACTCCTCGCATTTTCAACGGTTGGAGGCTCACCAGGACGAAGGCGTTCGTAAATTTCAAGTAAAGCTTTATCGACACCCTCTGTGTTGTCCTTTTCCAGGGTATTGCGTAAATATTCATTATCACCAATTAACTCGATAATTTCTTGATCAGAGCCGAACCCTAATGCACGCAAAAGAACCGTAACGGGTATTTTCCGAGTACGATCGATTCTGACATATACGACGTCCTTAGCATCTGTTTCATATTCCAGCCAAGCGCCGCGGTTCGGAATTACCGTTGCTGTAAATCCTTTTTTTCCATTCTTATCGACTTTCCCACTAAAGTAAACGCTCGGTGAACGCACTAACTGGGAGGTAATGACACGTACTGCTCCATTAATGATAAACGTGCCTGTCTCTGTCATAAGTGGAAAATCGCCCATGAATACATCTTGATCTTTTACTTCACCAGTTTCTTTGTTTACAAGACGTACTTTCACACGTAATGGTGCTGAATATGTAACGTCCCGTTCTTTTGATTCTTCAACAGCGTACTTTGGATCGCCAAGACTATAATCAATAAATTCTAGTAATAGGTTACCAGTAAAGTCCTCAATCGGTGAAATATCCCGGAACATTTCACGCAATCCCTCATCAAGAAACCACTGATATGAAGAGGTTTGGATTTCGATTAGATTTGGTAATTCTAAAACCTCACTGATTCGTGCGTAACTTCTCCGCCTACGGTGTCGTCCATACTGAACTAGTTGAGCTGTCAACTGATTCACCCCTCAAATCAAGCGTTATTTAAAAAATATATTGTCTTTTATGAACGAGCAAATGCCCGTTTTCAAAAGACAAAAAGAAAAAGGGTTTTTTCCTCAAAAACCACATTTTCACATTTTGACTATTATTTTGTCATCATTTCCTTCTTATTCTGATTTTATACCGAAAAATTAGTATTTATAGGAATAAATCGGAAAATATTATGATGGCATTTTATAATGCTACCACAGTGACAAATCCAAGTCAACTATTTTTAACTGCTCTAAAAATAAAATAGCCTTTTGATTTTTCAACTACGTCTACTGTAGAAAATAATTCTTTTAATCTTTCTTGAGCAGATGGTGCGCCTTGTTTCTTTTGAATGACTACCCAAAGTTCCCCATTCGGTAGAAGATGGGCAGCACTTTGTTCAAAAATATCATGAACTGTTCTTTTTCCTGCTCGTATCGGCGGATTTGTTAAGATGGCGGTAAAATTTGTATCTTGGACAGACTGCAGCCGATCACTTTCATAGATCTCAACATTATCAATTCGGTTTAAGGCAGCATTTTCCTTTGCTAACTCGATGGCTCGCTCATTTACATCAACCATGTGAACCATCCGGTCCGGATTGCCTTTTGCAATAGATAGGCCAATCGGACCGTAGCCGCAGCCTACATCCAGCACAAGTCCTTTCGCTTCAGGCATGACAAAGGACTCAATGAGTAAACGTGAGCCATAATCTACTTCTCTTTTTGAAAAAACGCCGTTATCGGTTTTAAAGCGAAAACGATGATTTCGCAAGGTGTAATCCCAATATTTCGGATCACTTTCGACCTTTTGCGTTCGAGAATAGTAGTGTTCAGTCAACCGACTCACCCCCTGGGGAGTTTATAATGAAGATGCTTGAGGGT
>NZ_JADDIU010000002.1 GCF_016464375.1 Bacillus renqingensis | reverse complement strand
GCCTCTGGCCGTAGTTTATTTTCACAGAAAAAGCGCAAGCGCCCTGTTCAGCGGCGTATGGCCTCCTCGAAAAAGCTAACGCTTTCCCTTCGTGCGATGCTGCCGCAGCCTTCCTTGTGGAGCTGGACAATTCTCGAAGTCGAAAACTTATAAATTTATATTTTACAAAACAAAATGCCCTTCCATCCACATGCAGAGGACAAAAGGGCATCATATATCCAATTACTATATACGAAAAGGAACGTTCACCCTTTTTAGCCTCTCTGGACTAACTTTAAAGGAAATATCTTAATTATACTATCACGACTATCGGCCACTGTAAATTATTTTTTTACAAGAATAATCTTCCTATACGCCCCGTTTGTTTCCCCAAAGCAACGTATGCAGCTGCGGCAATACTCTTACATCATTTAATTGATAATCCGACACCACATAATTGACTAACCACTCATATTTTTGGAGCAGCTTTTGCATCAGTGCATGATTATTAAAATTTGTCAAGTCGTCGTTCCCGACTTGCAAATAAAATGGGACCTGTTTATATCGTTCATGAACTATATTAGCGTATTCTAGATCCGCTTGGTCAAAAATCACGACTTTTAAACTCACATGGTGTTTAAAATGATTTTCTTTCAGCCGCCGGAAAATCATATCCAAAATCTCAAAATTGGTTTTCATTTTTGAACTTGGCGGCTTTGGCGATATCGTTAATTCATCAACATGTAAAAACCAGTCCTGCCATTTACTTCCTTGTGTCTCGATTCCGCATTTTATCTCATTTTCTTTTAATAGTTTAATCAGGGCATCTACATTTTTTAGCAGTGCTGGATTGCCACCTGATATCGTTACAAACGAGAAACGATCACCGCCAATTGTCTTTAATTCCTGCCAAATCTCTTCAGCTGCCATAAGTCTTATCTCATCTTTCACACTGCCATCCCAGGTAAAAGCGGAATCACACCAGCTGCAGGAATAATCACAGCCGGCGGTACGGACAAACATGGTTTTTTGGCCAATCACCATCCCTTCCCCTTGAATTGTGGGACCAAAAATCTCGATAATTGGGATCTTGCTCATTCCGCCATCCAATCCCTTCTGGCCTCAGAAAAGCTTGTGGGAGTCTCATAGAGGCGGACGAATTCCACTCTTGCACCATCGTATTTTTCGGAAGACGTCTCAAGGGCTTCTTTCATTTTTTCATAAATCCATACCACCATATTTTCTGCGCTGGTGTTCATTGGCGGAAGGGTTTCATTTAAATATTTATGATCAAGAAAAATCTCAATTTGATTTTTCCAAATGTCCTTGATGTCTACAAAATCCATCATGATTCCGCGGTCATCCACAAATCCGCTGATTCCGAAAATGACTTTATACGTATGTCCGTGGAGGTTTTTACATTTACCGTTATAACAATGTAAATGGTGTGCGGCATCAAAAGTAAATTCCTTGCTCACCAGAATCCGTTTAGAATGGTATTTTAATTGTTTTCGGCTGATGTCCTCATCGATTTTCTGAAGTTTGTCAACGATCCTAAATTCACTCATCTTGGCCAACCCCGCTTAAATATTCATCCAGCCCCTTCTTCCTGAGAACACAGGCTGGGCATTCCCCACAGCCATCTGAAATGATGCCGTTGTAGCACGTTAATGTTTTTTCACGAACAAAATCAAGCTTGCCCAATTCATCCGCTAATGCCCACGTTTCAGCTTTGTTTAGCCACATTAACGGGGTATGGATAACAAAATCATCATCCATCGACAAATTCAGTGTGACATTGAGGGATTTGACAAAAATATCACGACAATCCGGATAGCCGCTGAAATCTGTTTCGCAAACCCCCGTAATGAGATGCTTTGCTCCCACCTGCCTTGCTAACACTCCAGCAAATGATAAAAATAACAAATTTCGCCCTGGAACAAAAGTGGACGGAAGCTCACCATCCGTACCATCCTTGACCTCAATATCGGCCCGTGTTAACGCATTCGGTGCCAATTGATTTAATAACGACATGTCTAAAATGTGGTGCCTGACACCAAGTTCATTTGCGATATTTTTCGCACAATCGATTTCTAACCGATGTCGTTGATTGTAATCGAAGGTAACGGCTTCTACTGCCCTGAAGTTTTTTAACGCCCAAAAAAGGCAGGTCGTGCTATCTTGTCCACCGCTAAACACGACAATTGCTTTTTCATTTTTTAACATCCTTTAGGAATGCTCCTTTCAAATAGAAAAAACAGTACTAAGAGAAGTACTGTTTCATCTTAGTTTTTTTAATGAGGGGTGCTAGAACCTCAACCGCAAATGGCGGATTTTTATGTTATTATTTGTGTCAGCAGGTTTATCTTACTATTTTTCTATCTTTCTGTCGACCATCATTTGACGGATTGCTTCGTTTTCATTATCATATAGTGTAAGTGAAAAGACGAGGTTCATAGCGTAAACCCTCTATAAAAAACTATGGATTATTGAGCAACAGCCATGTCCATATTGTACATGGCTGTTTGCTTTTTTATAGAATGGTTGACCTGTCCTCTTTTTATAACTATTTAAGGGGGTTTTTTTATGCCTGGCAGAAGCAATGAACAAGGGTTAAAGGATTTAACATTACTTGGTAATCAAAACAATCACTATTTGTTTGAATATGCACCAGAAGTACTGGAAGCAGTGGATAACCTTCATTCCGATCGTGATTATTTCGTTAAATTTAATTGTCCGGAGTTTACCAGTTTATGTCCGCTGACAAAGCAGCCTGATTTTGCGACTATGTACATCTCATATATTCCGGATAAAAAAATTGTCGAGAGCAAATCACTGAAATTATATTTATTTAGTTTCAGGAATCATGGTGATTTTCATGAAGATTGTGTCAACATCATCATGAACGATTTAATTCAATTACTCGCTCCTAGGTATATTGAAGTTTGGGGCAAATTCACACCACGCGGCGGAATATCCATCGATCCATGGTGTAACTATGGAAAACCAGGTACAAAATATGAAGAAATAGCCAATTACCGGTTGATGAACCATGATCTATATCCTGAAAAAGTCGATAATCGCTAAAAAGCGAGACGGGTGCCAGGCACCATGTGAATTTTTCACATGGTGCCTGGCACCCGTTCTTTATTCTTCTGTAACTCTTACCAGCTGTTTGCCGATGTTGTCTCCGCGGAAAAGTCCCAGAAAAGCTTCAATAGTGTTTTCAAAGCCATCGATAATGTTTTCCCGGTATTGGATTTTTCCTTCCCGTACCCACTGGGAAAGCTGCTCTAATCCTTCTTTGTTATGATCGGCGTAGTCAGACACAATAAAGCCTTTCATTAGGGAACTGGTTTTCAACAGCTGTCCTGCCACTCTCGGTCCTAACTCCGGCGTAAGCAAATTATATTGCGAGATTTGTCCGCAAACAATAATTCGAGATTGGAAATTGATCTTGGTCATCACTGCATCGCTCACCGCGCCGCCCACATTGTCGAAATACACATCGACACCGTCCGGACAAACTTCCTCCAAAGCATTTTTAAGATTACCAGCAGTTTTATAGTTAATAGCTGCATCAAAGCCCAAATCTTTGGTTAAAAACGCACATTTTTCATCTGCTCCGGCGATCCCGACAACCCGGCAGCCCTTTAGCTTTCCAATTTGGCCAACAATGGATCCGACGGCTCCGGAAGCACCGGATATGACGATAGTTTCTCCCTCCTTTGGCTGCCCTATGTATATCAATCCAAAATAAGCCGTCAAGCCCGGCATTCCTAAGACATGCAGGGCGGTTGTAATCGGTCCCCATTCCGGATTTAATTTCCGAATCGTACTTCCATCCGATTTATTATATTCAGCCCATTCAAGACGCCCTTCTACATATTGACCAACCTGGAATCTGGCATTTCTAGAATCGATGACCTTCCCGACCATTCCGCCAATAAATGGCTCGCCAACTTCATAAGGCTTCGCATAGGATTTGGCATCTGACATTCGCCCGCGCATATAAGGGTCTACTGAAAGATACAGTGTCTGAATCAGTACTTCTCCCTCTTTTACCTCGGGTATTCGTTCCTCAATCATCTTAAAGTGGCGTTCATCGGGCATCCCCTGCGGCCTAGCTGCTAACAAAATTTTACGATTCCTATTGCTTGTCATCTTAACACTCCCCATTCAATTAAATATTAAATAGTAAGAAATGAACTTAAGCTGCTTATTAATAGGTTCTATCATCAACATGATTTTCCCTTCCTGCAAGGCCTTTTTCTTCAAAGAAAACTTGAAAAAGGTGTCAGGCACCATGTGAATTATTCACATGGTGCCTGACACCAAAACCTAAGACATTTTCTGCTATATTCTAGTATGGTCCGCAATTGAATGGTGCTCGATGATGGAGTAGGCAGCATTGGCAATAGCTTGGGCCAGTGTTCCACCGGCGGCACAAAATTCATTAAAGCAGACCCTCGAGGCCCCTTGGACATTATAGGTATAACCCAACTCTTCCAGTCTATCCACAATTAGCATCGCATGGTTTAGATTTTGCTCCGGTTGAAAATCAGCATCATGAATGAAGATTCCCTTTTCATCATCGTACCAGCGATCCCACCTATTTAATTTCCAGCCTAGTATTCTACGTGCTATTGAGTCTGTTTTATCCATATCATTATCCTCCTTTTTTAAATTTTGTTATATAACACATTCACTAAATTAACATCATTATATAACACAATATTCTAAAATTCCAGTCTTACTTAAAAACATTTTTCATACTAACAGAAGTGATTTATCTCACAATAATAAGAGATTAGTTTTTATATACTAATGGTAACAATGTTGGAAAGGGGTTATTTTTTATGCAAGGATGTCATAGCGGAATGTTTGGCAGTGATCCTATTACACTTTCAGAAGGGCTGAATAAATTGGTCAGTGAACATATCCCATTGCGGAATAGTTTAGAAAACCTAAATTCCTTATGTAAGAAAGTGGAAGAAGAACAGCAGGCATCTTTTGAACAATTGGTTCAGGAGGTAAAGGCGTTTGCAACCAACCTTGACTATCATTCTGAACGAGAAGAAGATATTTTGTTCCGAATGATGGAAGTTTATCTTGGAAAAAACGGCGGTCCTATCGCTGTGATGGAATATGAGCATGAGCAAGCACACGGCTATATCAACGAATTTTTAAAAAATGTAGAAAGCAGAACAAAATTCCCTATCGATGAAAAAATTGAAAATGCCACTTTAATCGAAAACGCTTATCACACATTAATCAACCATTTTACAAAAGAAGAACAAGTACTATACCCAATGGCAGAACGGATGTTTACAAACGAGGAGAAAAAAATCGTAAATCAAAAGGTGTCAGGCACTATGTGAAATTTTCACATGGTGCCTGGCACCTTTTTTCTACTGAAGTTATTTTCATGTTTTCGTCGTCTTCTTTTTAGTCTATTCGCTATTTCCTTTTCATAGAGGTAGTGTACTACAAAGTATGAAATGACTCCAAGGACGATGCCAAATAGGGTCATTCCAATTAAAGCGTGGATGCCGCCATGGAGAAGAGCGACTATGCTATGGAAATCACCATGAAGCAAGTTGGGAAAAGAAAATGCTGTATGGTGCCCGTGTGTGACTTCCATTGGAAAAATGGTTTTCCCTATAGCCTTGGCAAATGGAAGCAGTAGCACAGGCAAAAATGTTAATTTTCCGATAACATTCCCAATGATTGAGGCAGGTAATGACCCTTTAGACAAACGGACAATGGGGACAAATAAAATATAGATAAGCGATGCGGTTGAAATCACTAACATCTCTAAGCCGAAACCAAGGGCAAAGCCCAAAGCTACCTTTTTGGCTCCTCCTGGAGAGCGAAGAAGTTTCAAGAAATTTAACTTAAAAGCACGACCAAGTCGTTGGAATACATTATGTTTTTGTTGTTTTGTGCTCACAAGATAGCCTCCAGTAAAATAGAAAGAATGATCCACATAGGGCGTGAAGCTTTATCTGAAATTACCGTTATCGATTACAAATGGTCTTATATCCTAATTATATAATATTTAAATAATGAAAACTAGTTTGAATATACTACATCATAGATGGTAAAAATTAGTTAAAAAATCGTCCCTTGGCACCATTTCCGTTTGCCTCATTTTCCGCTTCAATCATTCTTCCGAAGCGGTAACCTTCTATTAGTATATGGCGCTCATGGTCGTTTAGGCGGCGATTCCATTTTGTTTCAAGGTAAAATAAAACTTCATTGTATAATATTTCTGGATATTCAAAGGGTTCATTCATCGGAAGATTTACCTCCTCTTTTCATCAGCCTCATTTCCTCCTAGGTTCTCCAATTTCCTCCAGCTTCATTCTTTTTCTTTTGGCTGGAACACGCTGTTTCACTGTTCGATCCATTTGTAATCCTAAGCTTATTTACACATATTTATGAAAATATTTTGACATACTGATAAAAATAAGGTAAATTAACAAATGTACGAACAATTATGTACAACTTTATTTAATTATTCGTGTTTAGGAGTGTTATTTATGGATAATGTATTTGATTACGAAGATATTCAATTGATTCCCGCAAAATCTGTTGTGAAAAGCCGATCGGAATGTGATACAAGTATAGATTTCGGCGGACATAGCTTTAAATTGCCAGTAGTTCCTGCGAATATGCAGACGATTATAGACGAAAAGATTGCCATTTTCTTAGCAGAAAACGGTTACTTTTACATTATGCACCGTTTCCAGCCTGAAAAGCGGCTTGATTTTGTGAAAGATATGAAAGCCCGCGGATTAATCGCTTCTATCAGCGTTGGCGTGAAAGAAGGCGAATACGATTTCATTCAACAATTGGCAGCGGAAAACCTTGTGCCAGAATATATCACCATCGATATTGCACACGGGCATTCCAATGCGGTAATCGAGATGATTCATCATATTAAGAAGCTCCTGCCTGACAGCTTTGTCATTGCCGGCAACGTCGGAACCCCAGACGCTGTTCGGGAATTGGAAAATGCCGGTGCAGATGCAACAAAAGTCGGCATTGGACCAGGTAAAGTTTGTATTACAAAAATCAAAACGGGATTTGGAACTGGCGGCTGGCAGCTGGCGGCTCTTAGATGGTGTGCAAAAGCGGCAAGCAAGCCGATTATTGCGGATGGTGGCATCCGGACACATGGTGACATCGCTAAATCTGTACGCTTTGGTGCCTCCATGGTGATGATCGGCTCCTTATTTGCAGGTCATGAAGAGTCTCCTGGTGAAACGTATGAAAAAGATGGAAAGTGTTATAAAGAATACTTCGGTTCTGCTTCGGAATTTCAAAAAGGTGAACGAAAAAATGTCGAAGGCAAGAAAATGTATGTAGAACACAAAGGACCCTTAATTCATACGTTAATCGAGATGGAACAAGACTTGCAATCCTCCATCTCCTATGCGGGAGGCAGAAAGTTACAAGATATTCGTAAAGTCGATTATGTTATTGTAAAGAATTCCATCTTTAATGGCGATAAAATCTATTAATAGAATTTTTAGAGCGAGTATTGCTACTCGCTCTTTTTTTCGCCCTTATTCAATCCTCTCCCCACCCGAACCCAATTTCTGCAGCAAGAATAATTTCCTAAACGACAAAAAATTTGTAATTTTCACGTAACGAAACTGTAATACTAATCTATCGTTTGCATTCATAGAAATAGAAACTAAACAAGCTATCGTACAGATAAACGAGGAGGAAAAGAGATTGAAAAAACTTATTATAACCCTTACAGTAGTAGTATCTGTCCTATTTGCTTCTCCTGCATTTGCCTATACCGTCAAAACCGGGGACACGATGTCCAAGATTGCGAGGGAAAATAACCTAACGTTAGAGGACTTAGTAAGGATGAATCCGCAAGTGAAAAATCCTGATCTAATATATGTTGGACAAACCATACATACCATAGAGAAAGAGGCTGAAAAAGCAAGACCAAAAGTGAAAATAGTGGTAGGATATTCGCAGTCTGAGCTCGATCTGCTTGCTAGATTAGTGAGAGCGGAAGCAGAAACGGAGCCGTATCAAGGAAAAATTGCAGTCGCTTGTGTTGTGCTTAACAGAGTGGCAAGCAAGGCCTTTCCTAACACCATCAAAGACGTTATTTATCAAAAAAGGCAGTTCCAGCCTGTCCAAAACGGACAAATCAATAAACCCGCGGATAAGGATTCCATCAAAGCAGTGCAGGAAGCATTGAAAGAAAAACGCCATCTTGCCGGCAATTCGTTATTCTTCTATAATCCCGCTATTGCCACCAGCCGCTGGCTCGATTCAAGAGCAACCACGTTGGTCATTGGTCAGCATGTTTTTAAAAAATAATCTTATCTCAAACGAAAATATTGAAAACAAAAGGATGATTTATTGTGAAAAAGCGTATCGTGCTATCTTGGAGCGGCGGTAAGGATGGCTGTCTTGCCCTCCATACTCTCATTGATCAAGGTTACGAGGTTGTTTCCTTAGTCACAACAGCACCAAAAGAACTGGGTCGTACCTTTGGCCATGGGGAACGAACGGAGATGATCCAATTACAAGGAGAAGCACTCTCTATTCCTGTCCATTTTATAGAATGCTCATTTGAAAGCTATACGGAACAATTTGTCCAAGCACTGCATTTTTTGAAAAATAAATATCACATTTCAGGTATCGCCTTTGGGGATTTATATTTACAAGGGCACCGCGAGTGGGGTGAACAAGTAGCGGATGCCGCCGGTGTTGAAGCACTGTATCCGCTTTGGACTAAAAAAGAAGCAGCTCTTGATTCACTCGAAAACTTTGTCAAATCTGGCTATCAGGCAATTGTGATTCGAGTACGGGAAGATATATTAGATGAATCATGGCTTGGTAGAATCATTGATGATTCCTTTCTACAAGATATTCAAAAGACTACCAGCTGCCCAATGGGAGAATCCGGCGAATATCATACATATGTCTTTGATGGACCGTTATTTTCAAAAAAAATTCAATTAGAACAAGCAGACCGAATCCAATTGAAAACGACACAGAAACTGGAATTTCATTGTTATCGGC
Source organism: Bacillus renqingensis (assembly GCF_016464375.1). Taxonomy (GTDB): domain Bacteria; phylum Bacillota; class Bacilli; order Bacillales; family Cytobacillaceae; genus Neobacillus; species Neobacillus renqingensis. The sequence continues at coordinate 369,613 of NZ_JADDIU010000002.1, read as the reverse complement.
TCGTATAGACTGATCTTTCGTTCTTCATCTTCGTGATGAAGGACCTCTTTTGAAGTGTAATGAAACCGTTATCATTCCTTTTAAGTTGTCTCAGCAATTTGAATTGAATTTATTTTTTGATAAAAATAATTTTCATACTATTGAGTTTATTGAAATAGTATTCTATAATACTAAACATTACACTCACACCACTGAAAGAGGGGAACAACATGAAAACATTTGAGCGTATTAGTGAATTTGTTGGCAACACTTTTGCCATCTGGGTGCTTGTATTTGCCTTTCTGGCATTCTATCTACCATCAGGATTTACTTGGATTGCTCCCTATATATCGCTATTATTAGGAATTATTATGTTCGGAATGGGTCTTACATTATCCGGAAATGACTTTAAAGAAGTATTTAAACGGCCAAAAGATGTGATCATTGGTGTTGTTGGACAATTCCTGATTATGCCCTCGCTTGCGTTTCTGCTTGCAAAGGGGTTACAGCTGCCGCCTGAAATTGCTGTCGGTGTTATTTTGGTAGGCTGTTGTCCGGGAGGTACTTCTTCTAACGTCATGACATTCCTGGCCAAAGGTGATGTTCCCTTAAGCGTTACAATTACGTCGTGTACCACCCTGCTTGCTCCGATTGTAACACCTGCTTTAATCTTATTACTGGCAAGTGAATGGATTCCGGTTAATCCTAGCAGTCTGTTAATGTCCATCGTCCAAATCGTCATTGTGCCCATTGTCCTTGGGCTCGTGGTGAAGAAACTATTTAACAAAGGAGCACAGGCAAGTGTAAAAGTACTCCCACTTGTATCCATCGTTGCAATCGTTGCGATTGTAACGGCTGTAGTGTCTGTAAACCAACAAAATATTGCGAAGACTGCCCTTCTCATCTTTGCGGTTGTTATTTTGCACAATATCCTTGGGTATTTGGTTGGATATCTGTTTGGAAAGCTATTTAAGATGGACTTAGCAAAGAAAAAAGCTGTCGCCATCGAGGTTGGGATGCAAAATTCAGGTTTAGGTGCCGCACTTGCCGCCGCCCACTTTTCACCATTATCTGCTGTACCTAGTGCGATCTTTAGCGTATGGCATAATATTTCCGGCCCTATCCTTGCGACGATCTTTAGCCGAATGAAGGATAAAAAGGATGTAACCGTAAACGAGGAAACTACGCTTACGAAGTAGATGGAAAAGGAACCCGATTGCTATTATGGGTTCCTTTCTTCTTTGTTGCTTTCTTCCTGATTATTTTTCTCTGGCTTAAATAAATTTTTGGAGACCGTATTTAGCTTATTGACAAATCGGTTGAATCCGAATCCTACAAAGAAGGCAATGCTTATGGGGGCATATGGCGTGTCGTCATAATCGGTAAATTCAATTAACAAAATCCCGCTTTGAATTAATGTGACGGCTACAACAGCAGTCCCAGTCGCAAATATCGGATAAAAAATGTACATGATCCATTTACGGTAATCTGTTAATTCACCTTCCATGTAGTGTGAACAAAACATATAAAGGTGTCTTAAGGAGCCGCCAATTGCTCCAGCGAAGAAATAATATAGAAAAATTTTGATATCAGAAATAACCGGCAGTACCTTTTCAATTGTCCCCGTCCAAAGCATCCCTATTGCTATAAAACTGCCAAAAAACAATACGGACAGATAGGTTAAAATAAATGCTTTTAACCATCTCTTCATTCAATCCCCCCTATTCATACTAATCTATCTTATGAAGGGGCTTATGTAGAGTTTCCGATTGTGACTTTGTTAACATAATATTATTATAGTTTCAAAAAGAACAAAAGCAAAATCCCCTCGAACGAGCTGAGGGGATTTTGGGCACACAGTACTAGTTATTACTATATTGATCCTTCTTTTCCTTACCTTTTTCCTCAATTTCTTTCTTTATTCGCTTCCCTTCCGTTTCTACATGCTCAATGAGACCTTTATATTTCTCATTAATATAATCCTCGATAATTTTCCGCCGCTGTTGAATCAGACTCTCAACTTCTTCCCTTGTTTCGGAGCTGATTTGTTCCTTTTGCCGGAGATAGTAGGCTGCATCCGTTAAATGGGATTTTTCATCATACATTAAATTAGAAAAATCAGATTTCTTACTATAAAGTGTATTTAATTTTTTCGAAATTTCCGAAGAAACTTGATTATAATTTTCGGCACTCCAACGGCTCCATTCGTTATATAAACGAACCCGTTGCTTTTCCCAAACGCGTTTGAATTGTTCGGCGGTATTGACGGTTTCGAATTGGCCGCCACCCGCTTCTGCTACCGCTAACAGCTGCTTTTGGCCACTGTTGTCTACATCAAAGCCGATAATATTCACGACTGCTTTAATATTAGAATCGTGTAGATCTTTTGCAGCCTTAACTGGATCCCCATTGCATGTTTCAATGCCATCACTGACGACATAAATGATATTTTGCCCAGATAATTTGGCTTTTTCAAAATCCTTCTTCGTTTCGTTAATGGCCTTTGCAATCGGTGTCCAGCCGGTTGGCTTGAACTTTCCTAATGATGCCTTAAAATTTCCTTTATCATAAGGCTTTAAATCATACACCAATTCCGTACTGCCACAAGAAATCTCTTTATCACTGTCCTTATTGCTTCCTTTATGTCCGTATACCCGTAAGGATACATTTGCTCCTTCCGGCATAGATGCCACGAATTGATCAATTGCCTCTTTTGCCAATTCCATCTTTGTTTTGCCACCAATTTTTGCCGCCATACTTCCGCTGGCATCTAATAAAATCGCAATATTGGCATTCCCATTTTCCCCTGTGCTCTGTTCCGAAAGCTTTCCATCAGGTGTTTTTGTGATGACCGTTTCTATTTCCTTATTAAATTCATCAGCGAAGGTAACGAACTCCTTGTATTTCTCGCCTTCACTCATCAAATTTAACAACGAGTTATACACTTGAAAACTATCCTTATCCTGAAAGCTTTTCTCATCCAAGTTTCGGTGAACGATCGCTTTATTGTAGCCGTTTGCAGAATATTTTCCTGGCTTCTCAGCAGCGATTTCTTCCATTGTTGTTGCAACTTTCATTTCTTCCGTTTGATTTTCTGTTTCATCATTTTTAGCTGCCTTTTTACTTGTTTGCTTCGTTGCCTCAGAAGACGCTTTTTTGTCACCTGTTTCCTTTGAACCACAAGCAGCTAAGGCTAATATGAAAAATAATGTTACAAAAATTAAGGTTGGTTTTTTTAGCCTCATCTTCTATCCTTTCCCCCTCGTTTCCTTTTGTACCCCACCTATTTTACATGGGATGGTAATATTTTCCCACAGTCATTAGTCCTATAGAAAAATAGGTCGATTTTCCTATATTATTGATAACATAAGAAAGGAGCAATTCCCTTTTGTCAAGGTTATTGCTCCTCAAAATTTTTCTATCCGACAATTCGATGATAAATCGCCTTCGCCTGCGCCGGTTCGCTTGTACCATGAATAAGCGCACGGCCATCTTTAAAAAATACGAGACGATAATCCTCATATGTACAGGAAAGCAAATATGGATTAACCGTCACATCGCCCGCCAGCTCTTTCAAACGCAATGCCAACTTGTCTAGAGGAATTGACCGCTCCATCCCAGGTCGCAGCTGAACGGTGTTCCTGCCACATAAAACTGCGGCCTTCGTTTGGTTTTCATAAGCCAAAAAAGGAAATGTCGGATGGCTTCCACATGTTGGGCAATCCTTATTTTTTAACGATTCTACATTAATTACAGCCTGTTCATTTTTCCAAATATCAAATGATTGCAGCCGGGGTTGCAGCTCATTTTCCGTTAAAATCTTCAAAGCAGATGTCACCTGATAAGCGGTAACCAGCTGAACGATCGGGCTAATGACCCCAACCGTATCACAAGTTTGATTTTGTGCTGGCAAATGGTCCATCAAGCAATGGAGACACGGAGTCCTCCCGGGAATCATCGGAAACATCATCCCATAGCTGGCGACACAGGCAGCAAATACAAACGGAACATTATGCTTGACCGCCGCATCGTTGATCACCAGCCGTGTTTCAAAATTATCGGTAGCATCAAGAATCAATCCGTGCCTTTTCACCAGTTCTTCGACATTCATCCCATTTACATCGGCTACAATCCCTTCGACAATGACTTCGCTGTTTACCTCTTTTAGGCGGTTTCTGGCAGCAACCGCCTTTGGTAGCTGCTCCATTACATCCTTTTCGGTATATAACTGCTGGCGTTGCAGATTACTCCATTCCACATAATCACGGTCTACAATCGTAATGTGCCCAACACCGGCCCTTACCAACATTTCAGCACTCGAAGTTCCAAGTGCCCCGGCTCCTACCAAAAGAACCCGGGCATCCTTTAGTTTTTTCTGTCCAACTTTACCAATCGGTGAAAATAACTCCTGTCTTGAATAGCGCGCTATACTCAAGAAGTCACCATCCCCTCTTCCGGACTGCTGGCAACTGCATATTCCTTTTCACTAATCCTGCCCGCTTCAAAACCAAGACGTCCTGCTTCCACCGCCTTTTTCATTGCCAGGGCCATTTTAACCGGATCTTTTGCTCCGGAGACGGCTGTGTTTAATAACACCCCATCAGCCCCGAGTTCCATCGCAAAGGCCGCATCCTTTGGCGACCCGATGCCGGCATCGACAATCACAGGAATCGAGGATTGCTCTATAATAAATTTCAAATTCAATGGATTAACAATGCCTTTCCCCGACCCAATTGGAGATGCGCCCGGCATGATCGCATGAACCCCCAGCTCTTCCAGCCTTTTGGCGAGCACCACATCATCCGAAGTATAGGGCAGGACAATGAATCCTTCCGCTAACAGCATTTCGGATGCCTTTAAGGTTTCGACAGGATCCGGCAGCAGCGTCTTGTCACAGCCAATGATTTCAACCTTTACCATGTCACATAATCCCGAAGCCTTGGCGAGCCTCGCAATGCGAACCGCCTCTTCAGCTGTCTTTGCCCCAGCTGTATTTGGCAGTAGTTTATATTGGCTTACATCTAATAGTTCCAAAAAGTTAGGCTGGGTAGCTTCAAAAATATTCATCCGGCGAACCGCAAAGGTTAAAATCTCCGCCTCTGATACCCGAACCGCCTCCTTCTGAACTTCAAAGGATGGGTATTTCCCCGTACCAAGCAGTAATCTGGATTTAAATCGTTGATCTCCAATTTTTAACATGTTCATCCTCCTCCAACAAAATGAATCATTTCTACCTTATCACCATCGGCAATCGGCAGCTGTGTATACTTGCTTTTGTCGGCAATCTCATGATTCAGCTCGACAATGACAATCCGATTTTCCAACTGGTAATGCCTCAGCAAATCATCGATATTCTTGACATCCTCCGGAAGTTCCACTGGTTGGCCATTTAATTGAATGGTCATCTTCATCCCCCTTTTTACACAAATACATGGTGTTTACGATCAATTTTAAACGCCTTCACCCAATTTTCATTTATTTCCCTTTGTAAAATGAAATCCCTAATCATTTGTCCGGTGGCTGGGGCAAGCAGGATTCCGTTCCGGAAATGGCCTGCTGCAAACAATATTCCATCATCCTCAGGATGAAACCCGATAAATGGCCTGCCGTCAAATGTCTGCGGCCTTAGTCCTGCCCAGAATGACGCGACCTTCATTCCCTCAATCGCCGGCAGCATCGTTTTTGCCTTTGCAATCATTTGTTCCATTCCGCCAATCGTTGGTTTTTCACTCCAATCATTCTCCACCATGGTTGCGCCAATGACGAGTGTGCCGTCATTTCGCGGAACGATATAACAATGCTCGTGAAAAAGCGTATGCTTTAGATTAATCCCCTCTTTCCAAACAGACAAACATTCGCCCTTAACCGGAATCATTCGATTCTGTAACCGTAAGCGTTGGAAAAAGGCATTGCTCCAAACACCACTGGCCACGACTACCCGCCCAACCTCATACTGGCCAGCTTGGGTCTTAATGATAAAGGTGCTCCCATTTTTTTGAATATCATATACATGTGTGTATTCATGAACGGCTGCCCCATATACTTGAGCCCCTTGGCTAAAGCCTCGGCAAACGGCTTGGGGTAAAACATGGACGTCCTCTTCTATGTAAGCCGCTCCGACAATTTCCGTTGTTATAGCTGGTTCAGTTTGCCTGATGTATCTCGCGTCCTGCCATTCTACTGTTTTTAACGTACACAAGACGCGGAGCTGTCTTTTCTCTCTTTCATCAAAAGCAAGTTTATAGATGCCACCTTCCGTTCTCCTAATATCAATCCCCGTTAGCTCTTTTAATTCCTGTTCCAGTATGGAGTAGGACTGCTGGCTTCTTCTGGCAAACGGATAAAAAGTTTCAAGGTCCTCACATTCGGAATGGGCTCCGAGCATTCCGGCAGCTGCACTGGTCGTTTTGCCGCCTATTTGGTTGCTTTCAAATACGGCGACAGAAATTTTTTCTTTCGCTAAATAATAAGCAATCGAAGAGCCAATAATCCCGCCGCCTATAACCGCAACATCATAAAATTTTTCCATTCGTGGTCTTCTCCTTACATTTCTTAAAATAGTGCATGGCCGCTTCCTTCGGGTTTTCAGCAGAAAATATTCCAGACATCACCGCAATCCCGTTCGCATTGATATCGATTACCCTATCAGGTGTGATACCACCGATGGCATAGACAGGAATAGTCAGCTTCGCCTTTATCTCCTCAAGCTCCTTTACCCCTCTTGGTGCCAGCCCGGGCTTGCTCGTTGTCTCAAAAACATGACCATATAATACGTAATCAACACCACTGCCTTCCGCCTGACTTGCTTCGGCAATCGAATGAACTGAACAGCCAATCCTCAGAAACGGAAATTTTTCTCGTACCTTTTGAACCGGCAATCCATGCCCGGGTAGATGAATATTCACTATTTCGGCTACTAAGGCAACATCCAAACGATCATGGATGACGATTTTTCTTTTAGTAACACCACCTTCTTGTAAAAGTTCTAGTAATCTGATGAGTTCATGAGCCGATTTCGATTTTTCGCGGATATGGATAAAATCAACATAGTGATGTATTTCGATAATCTTAGAAGCTAATTCTTGTACGTGATGCCGGTCATCCGTGATGGCTAGAAGTTTCAGAAGTTTCCCTCCTTATACAACAAAAAACCACTCCCCAAACAGGAAGTGGTATTGCCATGTTTATTTCATAGAAAAAACAACACGCCACTTCCCTACGCAGGTACGAACCTGTTCAGGTTTTGAGGGTTTCAAAGTAACTACTTTGCTCTCAGCCCTTATCAAGGGATCCCCTAGTGATTATTAAATGATATATCTGAATTATATCACAACTCAAAATAGAAACAATAAAAATGTTTTATTACCCCCTTTATTTGAGTATCAGAATTTATATCATTCGACTTTGAGAATTGTCTAGCTCCACAAGGAAGGCTTCGACAGCATCAGCATCGCACGAAGGAAAAGCGTTAGCTTTTTCGAGGAGGCGCCAGCGGCTCGAGGTCACAAGCCAATCCGTCAAGAAGGCTAAAGAACAGCCTTCTCGCCGGCTCGTCTTGTGCTTGTCGCCGCTAGGCGGGCGCCTTGCGCTTTTCTTATCCATCCACAATTTCTTTTAATATCTCATACGACCGTTTTTGTTTTTCAGGATCATAGATATAAGAAACAGCCATGATCTCGTCCACATTATATTTCTCCTGGAAACGAGTTAACTGCTCTTGAACCGTCTCTTTACTTCCTAAAAAGGTCAATCTGGACATGGAAGCCGCCGCTTCTTTCTCCATCGAATTCCATATATGATCCAAGTTTTCAACCGGAGGCTGCAATGGCATACGGGAATTGCGGACCACATTGAGGAAAAATTGCTCTGCTGTTGTTGATAAAAATTGCGCTTCTTCATCCGTTTCAGCGGCAATGACATTTAAACAAACCATCATATAAGGCTTATCAAGGTATTCTGACGGCTGGAAGCGGCTGCGATAAATAGAAATGGCCTCTTCCATGTATCTTGGTGCGAAGTGTGAAGCGAACACATAGGGCAATCCTAAACTTGCTGCTAAATAAGCGGAATCTGTCGATGATCCAAGAATATAAATCGGTATATTCGTGCCAACACCAGGATAGGCTCTCACATAACCTTGCTGTTCTTCCGGTCCTAAATAGGTAAGTAATGCCTGAACATCATCCGGAAATGTATAAACGGAATCATTTTTCGAACGTCTGAGGGCACTTGCTGTCATCATATCGGTTCCGGGGGCACGTCCTAACCCTAGGTCAAGTCGATTGGGATAGATTGTTGCCATCGTTCCGAATTGTTCTGCCACCACTAAAGGAGAATGGTTCGGCAGCATCACCCCGCCCGATCCAACCCGGATGTGATGGGTATGTTCCAACGTATGTTTGATTAAAATCGACGTTGCCGAGCTGACAAGTGTTGGGGTATTATGGTGTTCCGCAATCCAATAGCGTGTATACCCCATTTCTTCCACTGCTTGTGCAAGATCGACCAACGCATCTATTGCCTGTTTAGCATCATGCCCCTCACGAATGGGAGCTAAATTTAAAACGGATAAAGGTATATGAATATTTGTCATTGTCGATTTGTCCTTTCGTAAAGGTATTACATAACCATAGTAACAATAGAGAATCTGGAATGAAAGTTTCTTGCTTGTTAAAAAATAAACAGGAAAAGGCTACCGTGTTGGCAGCCGTCTTTTTATTCACCATTAGACTCAGATGGTTGAATATTTACCTGTTTGGGCGGTTTCGGATAATCGCGTTTTCCTTCGTCATCCGGACCAGTAAGGGTATTTCTTTGGTCGAGAACCTTTCCTGTATACTCAATTGGCCTTTGTGCTTTCATGATCTCACCTCTGAAGGTTGAATAAAATCTTCTTTAGTCATTCTTTTGTTGATATTTAAGTCTCAGTTCAGCCTCACTCATTTTAGGGTGTTTCCTTGGTTTTGTTTTACTTAGTGCTTTTTTCAATTCAACAGCACCATCATCACCTGTATTGTACTTTTTATCCAACTGGAATCCCTCCTTATGGTTCTTATTATGGGCTGATTTATACCATTCATTCCTTTCAATTTCGACTTAATATTAAAAAAAGTAACGACAAAAAAACGCAAATAAGCTGCGACTAGTCGCAAGTTATTTGCGTTGTGCTTAAAAAAAAGAATGGAAATGCATTAATGGCGGAATCAGCACGACGCCCCAAATGAAAGTGATCCATGCAGCGAAAATCATAGCTAAAGACGAAAATGTGGCTTCCTGTTCACCGTATTCCATTGCTTTATTTGTTCCAGCTCCATGAGCCGCCATTCCCAATGCAAGACCTTTGGCTATCGGCGTTCGAATGGATAGCCATTTTAGTACGGATGGTCCAATAACACCGCCCATTATACCGGTTAGGATCACAAAGACAGTCGTTAATGCTGGCAAACCGCCGATATCCTTTGACACCTCTATTGCAATCGGAGTTGTAATGGATCTAGGCAGGATGGAAGTGATAAAGGCAACATTCAAATGAATCAATTTAGACAAACCGAACGTTGAAAGAATCGCAACCAATGTACCGGATGTAATGCTTATCATAATCGTGCCAAAATATTTTTTTATAATCGGCAAGTGTTTATATATCGGAACAGCAAAGGCAACGGTCGCTGGTCCAAGCATATGGGTAAGCCATTTTGTTGCATCCAAATATTTATTCGCAGACACATGACCAAAAGAAATGAGTGCGATTAACAGGAGAGGTGTCAGTAATAATGGATGAAAAAATGGAAGATTCGTTTTCCCATAGACTTTTTTGACGAAAAGATAGACGAGATAGGTAATAACTGTAAACAACACCATTCTCATTGTTGTCCACTTCCTTTCATTCTTGTGATCATTTCGGCAATAAGTGCAGTCATTCCCACAACAATGATGGTACTTATCCCAATCAAGCCAACAATCTCTGCCCCCTGAACGCTGATGATTTCATCATAATTGACAATCCCGACAGCTGAAGGAATGAAGAAAAGCAACAGCTCCGCCATCAGCCAATTGGCCCCTTTTTCCACCCACTCTAGTTTAATAATATGAAAGTAAAGTGCCAAAAACAACAGGCATAACCCAAACATTGATGCTGGGATTGGCAGAGGAACTACTTTTTTTACTGCTGCTCCCAAAAATAAAAAAACATGAATACCTAATACTTGAATCACTAATATCCCCAGTTTCACCGTGACAATCCTTTCTAAACGAAGAAAAAGGAGCAGCTAAACTCCTTTTTCTTCGTGATATCAACTATAGACTATATTGTACGCCGAAAGCAGCCATTCGTAAAATACATATTTAGAATAAACTTCATAACCAAAAGTTATAACGGTTCCTTTAAAATAAAATCGATGAACATCCTGCAGGCGTTTGAAATGTAGCGGTCTTTTTTTGTGATGACAGCCAATTTCCAGATAATTTCTTGCTCCAGATTGATAATTTTTATATCTGGGTTGGACGCCCGGTTACAAATGGATTCAGGCAGAATCGTGACTCCAAGATTAGCCGCCACCATCTCTGACATCAAGTCCCACTGCGAGCTTTTAAATAGGATTTTGGGGGTAAAACCAGCCGCAATAAAATGGTCCTTCATAATTTTATACAAGGCAAATTCTTCATGATAAAAAATAAATTCCTCCTCTTTTAAATCCTTTAAATTAACCTGCTCCCGCGAAGCATAACGATGTTCTTTGTAAACCAACAGCTTCATTTTCTCTTCCACTATCGGGTACACATGGAATTCCCTGTTATCAATCGGCATGACAGCGACACCCAGTTCCACTTCGCCCTCTTCGACACTTTTGACTACCCTTGCGCCTCCATACTCGGCTAAATTCAATTCAACATTTGGGTATGCACGATGAAACTTTGCCATCACCCGGGGGAAAAATAAACTGCCAATGATCGGAGGCAGTCCCATGTTGATTTGCCCCCTATTCAAGCTGGTCAAATCATTTAAAGTCGTGTTCATTTCATCTAGAAGGGTATTCATTTTCAAGGCATACTCCAAGACAATGTTCCCTGCGTCCGTTACTTCACTATTCTTATTTGTTCGAATCATTAAGATCATGCCCAATTCTTCCTCTAAAGCCTTTATCGACTTACTTAAAGCAGGCTGTGATATATGTAAACTTTCAGCTGCTTTTGTCATGCTTTTGTGCTTCGCAACCTCCATAAATACTCTTAATTGCCGTAATTCCATTCCAAGCCACCTGCCTTCCTGAAATCATTGATACCAAATTGAAAAACTGCCCCGATTCATCATGAGGGCAGTCCTGTACTCATATGAAACCCTGTTAATTAGAAACCATTTGAAGAAAGCGATCAACGACATCATCAATAAAGGTTAGGGTTGCTTCATCCACTAGCTTTCCTGTCTCCGGATCAAATTTAGCGGCAGCTTGGTTCACAAGAATTTCATTCCCTGCTGGTGATAACAGTTTCACCTGTAATGCAGTTAAAATATCACGCAAATGAAGCTGTGCCCGGACCGTTCCCATCGTTCCTGTAGATGCCCCTGCGGTCATGACCGGTTTACCGATCAGTACTTTATCGACACGGGAAAGCCAATCAAGCGCGTTTTTCAATACTCCAGGTATCGACCAGTTATATTCGGGAGTGAGGATGATAACCCCATCAGCTTCTTTCACCTTCTTTTTGAAATCACGTACAGATTCTGGAGGGTTGTTCTCTTCATCTTGGTTATAATGTGGAAGTATACCAATATCAAGAATTTCCATATCAAATTTATTCTGATTCCGTTCCTGAATAGTGGCGGCCAACTGCCGATTATAGGAATCCTTTCTTAAACTGCCGACGATTGCAACAATTTTCATCTTCTATTCACACCTTTTCTGATTGAATATTCAAACAATAATTTGATTATAATAAAGCGGCGAAAGAAAATTCAACCTTTCTGCCTAAGTTGCAGCTGGGCCGCCCGATTTAAAGAGCACTCTCGGATTTTTTCTTAAGTTCGACACCGGAAACCTGCTGAATCCGTGTGATCAATCCCGTAAGTAAAATAATAACCAAAACTGGAAGCAACCAGCCAAGTCCGTCGCTATATAGTGGTAAGACCCGATTATAGAAGCCAACAATCGCTGATAACCAATCAAAATAATCTATTCCAAGCAAGTTAAAGAATGTTTTCAAACCATCAACAATACTGATGAAAAAGGTAACCATTATTGCTGCCGTGTATACCAATCTCGAATGGTGAAATAGTTTTGATAAGAATGTTAACAGCATAAGGACAACCGCCAGCGGATATAAAAACATTAACACTGGAATCGAAAAATTAATGATATTTGATAATCCAAAATTGGCCACCACAAATGATCCAAGCGTAAAGAAGAGGACAAACACTTTATAGCTTATCATCGGAAATAAGGTATGAAAATATTCACCACAAGCTGTTATCAAACCGATACTTGTCGTCAGACCTGCAAGGATAATGATAATCGACAGCATGATCATACCCCATGTTCCAAAATAATAGGATGCTGCTTTCTCAAGCACAGGACCTCCAGTGTCAAACAAACCAAAGCTTTCCGTACTTGTCGCTCCTAAATATGCGATCCCTATATAGATAATGCCTAGGAACAATATTGCAACTATTCCGGATTTCGCCGATGTGACGAGAATTCCGCGAGCTGAACTAACCCCCATCGAACGAATAGCATTGATGACGATGATTCCAAATACAAGCGAGGCTAACGCATCCATCGTATTATATCCTTCCATGAATCCCTTCATGAATGCTCCATGTGAATAAGCCGCTTGTGGTGCTCCAATCGTCCCAATCGGTTGTACAAAAACCATTACTAAAAATAGCAAAAGTAATACAATAATAGCTGGGGATAATATTTTTCCAACATTATCTACAATCTTGGCAGGATTTAATGAAAACCAAAGTGTAACGATAAAATAGAGCAGTGTGAAAATGAATAACCCGATTTGCCCGGAACTCTCACCGACAAACGGTGCAATTCCAATATCATAAGCAACCGCACCAGTCCTTGGTGCTGCAAAGAAAGGCCCAATCGTTAAATATAAAAGCGCCGTAAAGATGATGCCATAAAGGGGATGAACCCTGCTTGCAAGCTCCTGTAAATTCTTGCTTCCTGAAACGCCCATGGCCAAAATCCCCAGAAAAGGCAAACCAATTCCTGTGATCAAAAATCCTGCCACTGCCAGCCAAACATTTGAACCGGCTTGTTGTCCAAGCGATGCGGGAAAAATTAAATTGCCTGCACCAAAAAATAATGCAAACAACATGACTCCTATAATAAAATACCGTGAAAATGGTAATCTATTCTCCATAAAAACTATTCCTCCTAAAAATTTACAAATGGCTATTATAGTACAAAAACAATATTACTATTCTATCTCACAAAAAACAAGCCATTTTCAGGATTATTTAGATAATTTAGATTTTAGGAGAATATGCATATTCTTGTCGAAACCATTTTCTCGAATTCTCTTTTTCTATAAACAAATATTATATTTACGTTATATTCTACTAACCTAATTTTATCTGCAGCTTTTTTCATTTATATGCGATTTTTCACAAAAAATCTGCAACCCTGCTTCTATCACAGCTTTAAGCCGAAATTGAATTCATTTTAATTTTTCTAAGATTGGGAACAGCTCATTTAAATGTTTTATTTCATATGTTGGAATCACTTCATTCCGCTCTTTTTCATGACGGTTAATCCAAACCGATTGGATTCCGGCACGGTTTGCCCCAAGAATGTCCGTCATCAAATTATCCCCAACCATAATCGCTTCATCTCGATCAATAGACAATAGGGACAAAGCATGTTCGAAAATCGATGGATCCGGTTTGCCCCTTCCAAAAGCTCCAGAAATGACGATATGGTCAAAGTAGGGACTTAATTCCGGTGTAATCGTTAGTTTCGTATTTTGCAAATCCGGTGACCCATTTGTTAAAAGCAGCAGCTGGTACTGTCCCTTCAATGCATCCAACGTTTTAAAGGTATCCTCATAAACAAATGGTGCTTTCTTGCGTTCTGCCGGGAACCGTTCCGCCAGTTCCTGTCCAAAATCGGGATCATCCACTCCCAATTTTTTTAAACCTGTTGTCCAAGCATCCTTGCGATATTCCGGAACCTTTTCTTTCATTTTCTTGAACTCTTCATGATTTTCATCTAAAAAATTTCCCCATAACCCCTCAAACGGATTGATACCAATCATTTGTGTAAAGGGGTAAAATTCGTAATTAGAATAAAGCTTTCTTGCTGCCTCACGAACAGCTTTTTCAAGTATTTCAGGATCTAATCGATAGCGCTCATCGGCCGCTTTACAAGTTGCACGAAATGCTTCTTTGACGCTTTTTTGATCCCAGAGTAAGGTATCATCTAAATCAAACAAAATAGCTTTTATCATTTTAAGGCTTCTCTCCTAACATTCCGAAAGAGTATTTCGAATTTTTTGCATATAGGACAACTATACAGAGATTTATTTGAAGGCGCAATAAGAAAAGCAGGACCAGCAAATAATCCTGCTTTTCTCCTCATTAAAGTGTGGTAATAATCGGTCCATTTTTTGTTATGATCATCGTCTGTTCATACTGAGCAACGAAGCTTTGTTCTGTAATATAGGTCCAGCCATCCCCTTTTTCAAATACCTCTTCCTCGTCAGTTGAGATAAATGGTTCAAAGGCAATCACCATTCCTTCCTTTAATAATCCACCATCGGAAGGCTCGTAATAATTATAGACATATTCAGGTGTTTCGTGGATAGTTCTGCCAATCCCATGTCCAGTCAAGTTGGTAATAACGGTAAAACCATGCTGTCTCGCCGTTCGATAAACGACTCTCCCAAGCCCGGTTATTTTCGAACCCGGTTTTGCCTTTTTTAAACCTGCCTCAAAGGCTAACTTGGCAACTTCGCACAGGTTCTTCAGCACTTCATCACCGTCACCCACAACGATGGAAATACCGGTATCCGCAAAATAGCCATTTTTGGAACCAGAAACGTCGATATTAACCAAGTCCCCTTCTTGAATCACGCGATCCCCCGGAATCCCATGGGCTACTTCTTCGTTCACACTGATACATGTATGGCCAGGAAAGTCATATTCCCCTTTTGGAGCAGAAACGGCCCCTTCTTTTTCAAACATTATCGCCGCTATGTCATCCAGTTCCTTTGTGGTAATACCCGGTACCGTTCTTTTCACTAATTCATCACGGATGGCCCCGCAAATCCGGCCAATCTCCTTCAATCCGTTCATATCTTGTTCTGTTTTTACAATCATTGTTTATCCCTGCTTCTTCAATTTTTGTCTTTCCTCCATATAGTATTGTAGCTTTTCTTTGTGGAAAAAAACAAGTGTATGTTTGAATCACAGGAATCCAGTCGATCCTTTGTTTTTTATTTCGTTCTACTTCTGCCTTTATCCAATACAACAACTTGTTTCGATTTAATAACCTTTTTAACAGAAATAAGGCAATAAATGTAAATACTGTCCCTTTCAACAACTAATCACGGGCGCATAAATCGGCAGCCAGCCTTCAACCTTGCTCAGAACGTGTTAAGATGTAGAAAAACGAAGCCTATTCCCTACCTTCTGGTAAAATCGTTTTTGCCATTTTTGAATCTAGTTTTTCATAATTGTAATATTGAATAGTATCATATAGCTCTTTTCTCGTCTGCATGAAACTGATGGAATTTTTCTGCGTACCATTTGTTGCTATTTCAGTAAATACATTTTCTACTGCCTTGGCGGCAATTCGTAAAGAGGTAACCGGATAAATAACCATGCTATAGCCAAGCTCCTTAAACTCCTCTGCCGTATAGGAAGGGGTTTTTCCAAACTCAGTCATATTGGCGAGTAATGGTGCATTCACCATTTGTTTGATTTTTAGAAAATCCTTAGTCGATTCAATCGCCTCTGGAAAGATGGCATCGGCCCCAGCCGTAAGATATTGATTTGCACGATCAATGGCGGACTCTATGCCTTCAACTGTAACAGCATCTGTGCGGGCAATGACAATTAAGGTAGGGGCCACTTCTTTAATTACCTTGATTTTTTGACACATTTCTTCGACACTTATCAACTTCTTACCGTTTAAATGTCCGCATTTTTTCGGTAAATCCTGGTCTTCAATTTGAACGGCAGCTACTCTTGCTTCCACCATTTCTTTTACAGCCCGGGCGGTATTAAGAACACCGCCATACCCTGTGTCTATATCAACCAATAACGGCAGATTTGTTGCCCGGATTAAATCCTTCGCCCTCCCTGCCACTTCCTCTGAATGAATCATACCTAAGTCAGGCAGTCCGCGTGATGCCGTATAGGCGGCACCTGACAAATATAACGCTTTGAATCCAACTCGTTTTGCAATTAAAGCGGACATTCCATCATGGGCACCGGGAATCTTCAGTATTTCTTCATCAACCATCAACTGTTTAAATTGTAATGCCAACTCGGTTTGGGTAGTTTCCGAACTAACAATCCAAGCCATTCTTCAGCCCCCCTCTTAAATAACCAATTGTTCCATTAATTCATGAACAGGCGTATTTTTTAATCGTTCCGGATGATTTAATAGTTCATTAATTTTAGTAGCTTTTTTACGCGGAAACCTTGTTGCAAGATTTACGTTGAATTTCTTAAGTAATAGAGGAATCCCCTCATCCCTGCGGAAACGATGCCCTAGTGGATATTCTCTTTCAACTTTTGGTGTCGAGGTCCCGTCTTTAAAAAATACCTGTACCGCATTTGCAATGGATCGTTTGGTAAGATCTAAATAGCCGATGCTATATTGCTTATTTTCGACGAGCTCCATTTTGTTACGGAGCCGGTCAATGTGCGGATCCTGAGCGGTTTCATCTTCATAGTAATCTGCTTCTATCGTGCCGTAAATCAGACCAATTGCTGTGATATACTGCAAGCAATGGTCACGGTCAGCAGGGTTATGCAATGGCCCCGTTTTGTCAATAATCCGGATGGCGGATTCATGTGTGGTAATAACAATTTTATCAATTTCATCTAATCTATTCCTGACCTTTGGATGAAGCTCTACTGAACATTCGGCTGCAGTTTGGGCGTGAAACTCAGCAGGGTAGGAAACTTTAAATAGGATATTTTCCATTACATAGGAGCCAAATGGCTGGATTTGGGTTAATTTTTTTCCATTAAATAACACATCCTGAAAGCCCCAAGTTGGCGCAGATAATGCGGTTGGGTAACCCATTTCTCCATTTAACGCCATGAAGGCTAGGCGAACCCCGCGACTTGTTGCATCTCCTGCTGCCCAAGATTTCCTAGACCCTGTATTTGGGAAATGGCGGTAGGTTCTTAAACTGGAATTATCAAGCCAAGCATTGGATACTGCATTGATTATCTCTTGTTTTGTTCCACCCAGCATGCCAGTCACAACCGCTGTCGTAGCCACTTTTACAAACAGGACATGGTCTAGGCCTTGACGATTTAAACTGTTACTCAAAGCGAGAACCCCTTGAATCTCATAGGCCTTCACCATTGCTTCTAGAACTTCCTTCATCATGATTGGCTTTTTTCCGTTAGCAACATCCCGCCTGCTTATATAGTCCGCTACTGCGAGAATTCCTCCTAAATTATCGGAAGGGTGGCCCCATTCAGCGGCTAACCAAGTGTCATTATAATCGAGCCAGCGAATCATACAGCCAATATTAAATGCTGCATGGACAGGATCTAACACATATTGCGTTCCGGGGACCCGGCTCCCATTTGGGACGACCGTTCCTGGAACAATCGGCCCTAAATGTTTCGTACATTCAGGATATTTAAGAGCTAAGAAACCACAGCCTAATGTATCCATCAGGACATACCTGGCTGTTTCTAATGCTTCATCACTAGTAATCTTTGTGTCTTTCACATAATCAGCGATTGAAACCAATAACGAATCTATTTCTTGGCCGATTTCATTTTTTAGATGTTGCATCATATCGTCTCCTCCCCGTTCACGGTGTCAGGCACCATGTGAATTTTTCACATGGTGCCTGACACCTCTTGTTTTACATATCCATTGTTTGTTCCACTTTAGTCTTTTTCCGTACGGTTTTAAGAATTGGTACCAGGAATGAAGCTAAAGAGATAATGATGAGTATACATGCAATTGGATTGGTAAAGAAAATAGATAAGCTTCCATTTGAAATGGTTAGTGCTTGTCTAAAGGATTGTTCCATCATTCCGCCTAAAATGAAGGCAAGCAATAATGGTGATGCGGGAAAATGAACTAATCTCATGACATATCCAAGCACCCCAAAGCCAAGAAGTAAGAATAAATCAAATGTGCTGAAGCTGATTCCATAAACACCAATAAAGCAAAAGACTATAACTAGTGAGGTGAGCAATGGGCGTGGTACCCTTAGTATCTTTGAAATATAGGGGATCAACGGCAGGTTTAATACCAGCAAGAGGATATTCCCAATATACATACTGGCAATAACACCCCAGAAAACGTCCGGGTGATCGGCCATTAATAATGGGCCCGGTTGAATTCCTAAAACCATTAAAGCGCCTAACATGACTGCCGTTGTCCCTGATCCCGGAATACCAAGACTCAAAAGCGGAACGAAGGCACCACCAGATGCTGCATTGTTAGCTGCTTCGGGCGCTGCAATCCCCCTGATCTCCCCCTTACCAAATGCATTAGGATTTTTCGATAGTTTCTTCTCCGACACATAGGCCAAAAACGAAGCAATAGTACCGCCTGCACCAGGAAGCACTCCGATTAAAAATCCAAGAACAGATTGTCTTCCCATGGTGGGGATAATATCTTTATAATCCTGTTTCGTTAACTTTAAGCTTCCAATTTTACTACTCTCTGCTATTTTCTCCTTTCGGAAAATGATTAACGAGGTAACCTCAGCTAGGGCAAATAATCCTAAGGCCAATACTAAGAAGTCTATTCCCTCTAAAAGATGGGCACTTCCAAATGTAAATCTTGCCGTACCTGTTTGGCTGTCAATCCCGACCGTGGCAATCATAAAGCCAATAGTTGCTGATATTAATGCTTTAATGGTGGATCCTTCCGATAAACTGGATAGGGCGGTAAGTCCCAATAACATTAAGGCAAAATATTCCGGGGGACCAAATGAGACTGCAACCTTCGACAGTGTAGGTGCAAGAAAGGTTAGAAAAATGATACTAATGGTTCCTCCAACAAAGGACGCAATAGCCGCAGTTGCCATTGCCTTCCCGGCTTTACCTTGTTTCGCCATCGGATAGCCGTCAAAAGTTGTTGCCACCGCTTCAGACGTTCCGGGGGCATTTAATAGAATAGAACTTGATGCTCCTCCATAGGCTGCTCCGTAATAAACTCCGGCCATTAACAGCAAGGCGATAGCTGGGTCCATGCCATAGGTAATCGGTATCATAACCGCGATCGCGGTTATGGGTCCCAATCCTGGAATCATTCCGATAATGGTTCCCACCGTTACACCGATTAATACAAAGAGGAGTCCATTCAGACTAAATGCGACTTCGAATCCTGTTAGTAAACCATGAAAAACATCCATGTCAAGACTCCTTTCTAAAATGGTAAAATTCCCTGAGGTAGTTGGATTTGTAATGCTATGAACATATAGTAAATAGCAAATGGTAAAACAATCGATACAATTAAATTCGTAATAAATTTCTTAAACCCAAGAAACCAGGAACAGAAAAATATAAAAAGAGCTGTAATCAATATAAAGCCGATAATTTCCAGAAGAAAAATATAAGTCACAATGAAACCTATTACAATTAGTATGGCAAGCAAATCTTCTTTCGGCAGTTTCACTTTTTCCTCTGATTTTTCGTCCTTAATAAAATACAAGGCGATTGATAGAAAGAAGAGTAAAACGCCTAGAGCAATTGGAACCATATCCGAGTCTACCGGAACATAAGCATACGAGGGCAGCCGGAAGCTTACAATTAAATAAATAATGGATATAACCAATAGAACAACAGCCATTTTCTTGTTTGTTGTATTTAACATTCAGGCACCTCCCTTATTGAAGGAGCCGGCAATAGATATCCGGCCCCTAACAAACTATTTTGCTAATCCTAATTCCTCTAGCAATGTCTTAATCTCATTATTCTCTTTCTTTAGAAAATCCTTGTATTCGGCGCTGTCCATATACATTTCATCCCAGCCGTACTTTTGACGGATTTCCGCCCATTCAGCCGAATCACTTAATTCCTTCAATTTCTTCTCATAATATGCTAGAGCATTTTTGTCCATATCAGGAGGCCCAAAGAAACCTCTCCAGTTCACGAATGTTGCATCAATCCCCTGTTCCTTTGCGGTAGGGAAATCTGATAACACATCGCCTTTTAATCTTTCTTCAGAAGTAACGCCTAATACCTTTATTTTTCCAGCTTTTACCTGCTCTACAGTTTCGGCAACCCCTGTTGAATAAACATCTGCACTGCCATTTAAAATTTGCGTTAAACCACCGCCATCCTGGTCAGAAACATATTTTAATTTCGTAATATCTACACCCGCAGCTTTGGCGATTTTTACAAATTGAATATGATCCATACTGCCTGGAGAAGACGCACCTACAATAGTAATGCTTGAAGGATCCTTCTTCATGTCGGCAAATAGTTCATTTAAATTGTTCCATTTTGCATCTGCCTTGACCGCGAAAGCTGCATAGTCAGCAATAATGTTAGCAATGGGTGTAAAATCCTCATAATCATATTGTGATTGTCCATTTAATGGAACCAGTAGCATTGGTGGTGATGTAACAAATAATCTCTGTGGATCAGCTTTTTTGGAATGGATGTAAGCCCATCCTACTGCACCTCCGCCGCCTGGCTTATTGACGACTCCTATACTTTGATTGATAATTTTCGTTTCATTTAAAACTTTTGCTGCCATACGGGCTGTTGTATCCCATCCCCCGCCGGCGCCTGATGGAGCTGTAATTTCAATGGCTTTCTCTGGCTTCCATTCACCATTTGTTTTCGCCTTATCTGATGTTGTGGTGTTACCTGAACATGCAGCCGAAATAACCATGACGAATGCAAGTGATAGAATCGCGGCAATCTTCTTCATATTTCCCCCTCTTTTCTTTTTAAATATTTTTTGAAATGTTAATTTTCCGCCTGTATGATAAGTTTAACTAATTCTTCTTTTTGTGTAACCGTTTACAATTTTTAAAATTTAAATAACTTTAAACACATTTTGTTCATTTTGTTCACGTTTTTTAATTTTAAAAAATAAAATTGGTGTCAGGCACCATGTGAAAAACTCACATGGTGCCTGACACCAATTCGTAATATTTACGCTCAGGTCTTCCGATAATTCCATATTCCAATTCCGCTTTTACTTTACCGATGGAAGTCAAATATTCCAAATAACGCCTAGCTGTGGTTCGGGACGCCCCGAGTTTTTCACCCACTTCTTCAGCTGTTAATCCTGTTTTATTTATAATTTTTCTAACCTTTTGTAATGTTAAAGGATCGATTCCTTTTGGAAGCTGCTTTGATTCTGTAGAAATGGGTGTCCGATTTCCTATGAATTGGTCAATGATTTCCTGATGAAGCTCCTCCGACTCACTTAACAAATTTTGTTTTCTTTTATAGTTTTCTATCCCTTCTCTAAATCTTTCTAATTTTAAGGGTTTAATAATATAATCATAAACACCATACTTGAGTGCAGTTTCAACCAAGTGTTTATTTGTAGCTGCAGTAATCATAATGACATCTACCTTTGAGAATCTTTGCCGAATTTGCTTAAGTAATTCAATTCCTAATATATCTGGCATGTAAATATCCAAAAGTAACAAATCAACTTTAAATGCTTCAAGCAGGGATAAGGTTTCTTGACCATTTAGTGCTTTCCCGACAATTTCGACATCATCCATGGTGTAAAGAAACTTTTCATGAATTTCTGCTACCCGGAAATCATCCTCAGCAATTGCTACCTTTATCAATTTTTACCCACCTCTTTATTCTTTGGAAGAAAAATAGAAAAAACAGATCCGCCCATTTTAAGATTTTGAACTTCAATATACCCGTTTAACTCTTGGGCAGCTTCCCAAGCTGACGCTAAACCATATCCACGGTCCTTCCCCGGTTTCGTTGAGAATCCTCTTTTAAAAAGATTATGAATATGTAATGGATCTATTCCAACTCCGCTATCCACAACCTCAAATACGACATCATTTCCCATGTCGGTGGCAAATAAAGAAACTTCCTTTTTCTCACAATTAGTAACTGCTTCAAATGCATTATCAATAATGTTTCCAAGAATTACAACAAGATTAGAAATACCTATATGTTTCGGTAATTCTTCTAAGGAACTATTTTCATCGATCGCAAATGTAATTTTCTGCTCTGACGCCTTACTAATCTTCCCCAATAAAATAGCTTGGACTTTCTTGTCACGAATTTGTTCAAACAATAGTTGGTTCTGATTCCGATGAATGGTCGATTCCTTTTGGATAAGTTCAATAGCCTCCTTATATTCCCCAAGCTGCAGCAGACCTGAAATAACATATAATTTGTTTGAAAATTCATGTGTCTGGGCCCTTAAATCCTCCGAATATTTACTTACTTCGGATAAGGTATTGATCATTTCCCTCATTTCTAGCTTATCTCTGAAACTTGCCACAACCCCAACCACTCTATTTTTTTCAAAAATAGGCGTTCGATTTACAATCACGGCTTTGTCTAGTAAAATCATTTCCTGATCCTGTTCTACTATTCCTGAATTTAATACTCTATACATCTTGGTATTTTTAAAAATCTTATTAATTGGCTGATGAATCGCTTCTTCTGTAAGTCCAAGTAAATTTTTTGCAGATTGATTCAGCATGGTAATTATTCCTTTGTCATCAACTGCAATAATTCCTTCTTTAACAGAGGACAAAATGGCATTCCTTTCTCGATAAAGGGAGGCAATTTCCCATGGCTCCAATCCTAAGGTATCCTTTCTTATATTCCTAGAAAGTAACACAGCACCACATGCCCCAATACACAGTGCAAGCAAGGCAAAGATGCCAATCCTTTTCCATTTATGACTAATATTTTGTTTTATATCTTCAATCATAAATCCAACAGATACAATTCCGATGATGTTCCCGTTATTATCAAATATCGGTGCTTTTCCCCGAAGAGAAGGCCCTAGTGAACCTTTCGCTTTAGAAGTATAATATTTTCCTTCCAGCAGGGCTTTGTTATTATCATCGCCTACCATCTTCTTTCTAATCTTTGACACATCAGGGTGAGAATAGCGAATACTTTCTTTATTCCCAACAACAATAAATTCAGCGCCAACCTCTTTCCGAATCTGTTCCACAATGGGCTGAATGGTTTTCGGTGGATCCTCTTCAGAGAAGGCCTCCTGTATCTTTGGTATAAAGGATACTGTTTTTGCCGTTAACAAGGCCATTTGCCCCATTTGTTCCTCAGTTTGTTCAGATTCAAAATAAGAAAAAATACCTGTCAGAATGATAATCACCAATAGTAAGAGCGTAACAATAAGTACAAGTAACTTTGTCTGTAAGGATACGTTAAAACATTTCTTCATGGTTTTTCTATCACTCACTTAGTTGTCTGATTACTTCGACTAATCTTTATTTTAAAATGAAGATTAATAATAAAGCAATAGAATTTCAACTTTTCATGTTTTTGTATAAATGGCTCAAGTTGAATCAAAATTTCTGAATCACAGCTATTCCCAAAATATCGCTGTTTTCATTGGAAGCCCATTAACAAATGCATTTATACCTAGAAGTGATGTATCCAAGGTTATAAAATAAAAGTATTATCTCTTTAAAAATGGAAAATCAAACCACACAATTATGTAATTTAATACTTTTAACTTTATTGGATAATCGGAAAACAGTATGGAAAAACATGATTATTTTATTCATAGCCTCATAGCCAACAATTGGATGACCAGACACATTTGGCCAGATTATTGCCGATTCAACAAAAAACACCGATTCTTTTATCTTTAAATAAACGGAATCAGTGTTTCTTCGTTTTTAATTATTTTTTCCGTAAAATCTTTTCCAATGCTTTTCCCTTTGCTAGCTCATCAATCAACTTATCCAAATAGCGAATTTCCTGCATAGTTGGTTCTTCGATGTCTTCCACTCGGACACCGCAGACCACACCTTTGATCAAAGCCCGCGAAGGATTCATTTGGGGAGCTTCCGCAAAGAAAGTCTCAAAGTCTGTCTGTTTTTCCAGTTGCACTTCTAACTCTTGCTGACTATACCCTGTCAACCAACAGATGATTTCATCGACTTCTGTTTTTGTTCGTCCTTTTCTCTCCGCCTTCGTAACATAATGGGGATAGACACTTGCGACACTCATTGTATAAATCCGATGTTTGGTCATGATACATCCTCCCTTTCATCTATGTATGCCTCGCCCTTTTCTCTGTCTAAATATTCGGTTTCTCCATCTATCTGCAATCTTACTCTAGACGTTTTGTGCATCTGCCACTCTTGCAGATCTTATAATATAACACAAATTATTAACATAAAATTCTCTTTGAGCAACCTCCATCTAATCCTGTCCTCCGATTATTAAAACTCTTTTTTGCGAGCCTATTTCCCTTCCTCATTACTAGCAATTGCTTCAATTAATGGTTTTAGCCAATCACGTAGATTAGTAAATTGAAATCCGCTATTTGTTGCTTTTTCATTTGTCATATACCATGAAGCAGGAATGGCATAAGGTGAGCGAATTTCATCATTTCCAACTAAGGAGATTTTGGCTGTTTTCCCGGTAGCTGCTTCGACTAATTTTATGAAAGCGGATAACGAAATTTTCCCATTTGCTGTAGCATTATATGGTCCTTGCAGGTCTGTCACGCCGGCCCATTTTAAAAATTGTGCTGCTTCAGCTGCTTGGATAAACGACATTTCTGCATCCATATTTAAAAATCCGATTGGTTTCCCCTCGGCAATACGTTCAACATGGAAATGTAGACGGCGCGTATAATCATCCTCGCCCATTACGATTGGGAAACGAACAGCAACAACCGGGAATTTTGCATATTGAAAGAAAACAGCTTCAGCCTGACGTTTTCCCTCACCATAAGTGAAGTCAGCCCTATCCCCCATTTGAATTTCATAGTTATAAGGATCAAAGTCTGCCTCCTTTTTTTCCTTCCCATCTGCTTTATACGTTGAAAGTGTAGAGGTAAAGACAAGCTTGCCAATTTTACCGTTAAATATTTCACAAAAAGCATAAGCTTCGTTAGGAGAATAACAAATATTATCATACACAATATCGAATGAACGACCTTCCACCTTTTTTGCTAGTTCTTCCTTATTTTTACGATCAACGATAAGATGTTCGACATTATCACCGAATGGATTGCCCGATTGACCGCGTGTCATAATCACAACGTTATGTCCGTCTTCGATTAATAACTCCACTAATTTACGACCAAAAAAACGTGTACCGCCTAGTACTAAAATATTTTTCATTTGTCCGGTCTCCTTAATATACGGGATTTATTTGAATCTTATATAATTCTATAATAATTGTATCAATCCTGCTTCCAATTCACCAGTTACCAAGTGAAACTGAAGGAGATCTTTCCCTTAATCTCCAGTGTTCGGAAGCACAATTTCCCGAGCCTGCTTCCCATCGATACCCATTTTGTACAAATGGTACTCGGGGTCACCCTTTGCAAAGTTTTTGTCCATCATAAAGTAAATCGTTTCGCCATCGGAACTCACAACCGGGTGACCGACATTTTCCCGAAATGGGTTAGCTGTTTTTCTTCCTTTGACTCTAGATTGTATTTATACAACTCATACAATATTGTATTACGATGTACCTCGTGATACAATGCCGGGAGTTCCTTTTTTACATAATAATTACGAATACAGTTGATTACATTATCATGAATTGACATTCTTCATAAGGAAATAGATAATAAAACAGGCTTAAGCAGATTAAAGAATGGGTGATAATTTGTGCTTGAATATTTTCAATCGATTGATCCTTTGTACCAAACAATACTTGCAACATTATATACCTGGGGAATGACTGCCCTTGGAGCCGCACTTGTATTTACAACGAAAACATTAAACCAAAAATTACTTGATTCGATGCTTGGGTTCGCTGGAGGAGTTATGATTGCCGCTAGCTTTTGGTCGTTACTCGCACCAGCAATTGAAATGGCAGAAGGAAGTAGTATTGCCGCTTGGGTGCCTGCTGCATTAGGATTTATGTTTGGAGGAATCTTTTTGTGGGGAATTGACAAGGTAATTCCACACCTTCATCCGAATGCATCGATTGAAAAAGCGGAAGGATATCAACCGAAGAAGAAAAAGCGTAGTACTTTATTAGTACTTGCGATCACCTTACATAACATACCTGAAGGGTTAGCAGTTGGTGTTGCCTTTGGTGCTGTAGCGTCTGGAAGTTCATCAGCCACTTTAACCGGTGCGATTGCATTGGCAATTGGGATGGGGATTCAAAACTTTCCAGAAGGGTTAGCGGTATCCATGCCACTCCGAAGAGAAGGAATGTCCAGAAGAAAAAGTTTCATGTATGGCCAATTTTCAGGCATGGTTGAACCAATTTCAGCCATTATTGGTTTTATAGCAGTATCCTTTATCGAACCACTTCTCCCGTATGCACTTAGTTTTGCTGCTGGTGCGATGATATTTGTGGTGGCAGAAGAAGTTATTCCTGGGTCACATGAAGAGGGAAACAAAGACCTCGCTTCGATGAGTTTGTTAATCGGATTTACCATTATGATGATATTGGACGTTGCGCTTGGGTGACAGTCCTAAATAAAAAAACATCTTTAAAACCTTTAGAGTGCATCTTGTCTTTTTTATATTACACGATGCACATTTTTTTGTTAGTTTTTCAAACGAACTCCTCCTTGGTAAAATAGCTGGCTGTTCCGATCATAATGTCCTTCCATACCACATTTTGGCCACATAAATGCAATTAATTATTGACAATTTTGTGAATAAAGTTTTGACAATTTTGTGAACAAAGTGAATAATAATAGTATAAGGGGGATTTAGAGGAGGTCGTTATCATGAATTCACGGATGAAAATATTAAAGGCAACCAAATGGGCTGGCAGTTTGACATTACTATCGGGTATAATGATTTTTTTATATGGAATTGTAAGCGATTTTATCCCAGTAATCGGTATCGGTGTCGGCACCATTGTAGGGGCAGTTATGTTTTTTTTGATGGGAATGTTTTTTATCGCTACAGAGGAGATGGTAGAAAACACGGATAAGGGAATTGAATTTACACCGATTAAACCTAGGAATGGATTATATTTAGTAAAAAGATAATAGAAAGAGAAGATCACAATATTGTGGTCCTCTCTTCTTTATCTTGCTTACATATCCCAAAGAAAAATGAGTAATGTACCAAAAACGGTAATCAGTGCTACGCCAATCATAAAATACACTTTACCGTAAATAATCCATTTATCTTCTGTTTCACCGGCATGCATGAACACAACAAGCTGTAACAGCGCTTGAACAAACGCGGTAATAACCAGCACTGCCATACCTTGAGCGAATGACAAGTGAAGGAAATAAACGGTAAGGGCAGCTGCCGTTAAAATTAAGGAAAAGACAAAGCCCATTACTTGTTTTCGCGGAAATAATTCGCCCATTTTACATCATTCCTTTCAAATAGATGAAGCTGAAGATGAAAATCCAAACGACATCTAAGAAATGCCAATAAAGGGAGAAGATAAATGATTTATTCGCTGTTTCCGGCGTAAGCCCGCGTTTTTTCAACTGTAAAAGGATAGCGGTTCCCCAGAATAATCCAAATGTAACGTGCGCTCCATGTGTTCCTAATGTCGTTAACAGAATCGCAGTAAAGGCACTTACCTGCAATCCCGCTCCGATATGGACATAATGGACAAATTCAAAGATTTCAAAACCTAGGAACGTTAAACCTAACAGCAATGTCACCATAAAAAAGGTCATCATTGCTTTCTTGTTCCCAATGCGCATGGCATGTACTCCCAGTCCAATCGTAAAACTACTAGTTAATAAAACAAGTGTTTCAATTAAAACAGGAGTAATTTCAAATATTTCAGCGCCGCTTGGACCGCTTCCCACTCTATGCTCCAACGTAAAATAGGAAGTGAAAAGTGTCGCAAACAGCATAATTTCAGCTGCAAGGAAAACCCAAAAGCCAAAAATATTCAACCCGTTTTGTTTTGTACTGTATTCTAATGGCAGCGAGTGATCGATTTTCATTAGTTAGCACCTCGCAATTTTGTTTCCGTTTCTTCAATTTCTTTAACAGAAATATAATGGCCATGATCTTTTTCAAAGGAGCGATGAGCCATACAGGCAAAGATGGCAATGACTGAAATAATCGCCGGAATCCAAAGTGAGAATACCATCGAAAATCCCCATACAAAGAAGATGGCGCTCATGATAAATGGAACTCCGCTGTTATTGGGCATATGGATTTTTTCCAATTTACCCGGGAACAGCTCATGACCTTTTTTCTTAGAATCCCAGAATGCTTGACTTGAAGCAACTTGTGGTTCTATGGCAAAGTTATATTCCGGTACAGGAGTATGTGTAGCCCATTCAAGTGAACGTGCATCCCATGGATCTGCCCCAATGTTTCTTGGTGAATAACGAACGCTGTAATAAACGTTGTAAACAATCAAAGCGAAGGCGATTGCCATAACACCAGCACCAACAAAGGAAACCATATTTAACGGCCCAAAACCTGTTGCTTCAGAATAGGTGTACATCCGCCGTGCCTGACCATCTAAACCAGTGATATACATTGGGAAGAATGCTAAGCAAAATCCGATGGAAAGAAACCAGAATGCCCATTTCCCAATTCTTTCATTTAACATAAAACCAAACATTTTTGGCCAATAGAACGTAAGGCCGGCAAGCATCGCAAAGACAACACCAGGGATAATCGTATTATGGAAGTGTGCGACTAAGAACATGGTGTTATGGTATTGGTAATCCGCAGCCGACATCGCCAGCATCACCCCTGTTACCCCGCCGATTACAAAGAGCGGAATAAAACCAATAGAGTATAGCATTGGAACGGTAAACCGAATCTTCCCTTTCCATAATGTAAATAACCAGTTAAAAATCTTAACCCCTGTTGGTACAGAAATCATCATCGTTGTAATGGAAAAGAAGCTGTTGGAAAGTGCCCCTTGGCCCATTGTAAAGAAATGGTGCGCCCAAACCATACAAGAAAGAGCTGAGATGACCACCATAGATGCAACCATTGATTTGTAGCCATAAAGGTTACGTCCGGCAAATGTTGAAATGATTTCACTGTATATTCCAAATGCAGGCAATATCAAGATATACACTTCAGGATGTCCCCAAACCCAGAAAAGATTGGCCCAGAGCATATCCATTCCGCCGTTTGTTGTGGCGAAGAAGTGGGTTCCGAATAATCTATCCATCGTTCCCATTGCAAGTGCCACTGTTAACACTGGGAAAACCGTAACCATGATAAGGTTCGTAACTAAAGTAGCCCAGGTGAACATTGGCATTTTCATGAGAGTCATTCCAGGAGCTCTCATTTTAATAATGGTTGTAATCATGTTAATACCGGTCATCAGCGAGCCAAGACCCGATATTTGTATCGCGAGCATATAATAGTTTGTTCCGACCGATTCACTGAAGTCGTTCCCTGCAAGCGGGAAATATGATGTCCAGCCTGCATCAGGTGAACCCCCGATGACAAACGAAAGATTAAACAGCATGGCTCCAAAGAAGAATAGCCAAAAGCTTAATGCATTTAATCTAGGGAATGCCACATCACGTGCACCAATTTGTAATGGTACCACATAGTTCATAAAGGCAAAGATGAATGGCATGGCCATAAACATAACCATGACAACCCCGTGTGTTGTGAAAATTTCATTATAATGCTGGGCATCAAGTAACTTATTATCAGGTACAGCAAGCTGGGCACGCATCATGATCGCGTCCACTCCGCCCCGGAATAACATAATCAAGGCAGAGATTAAATACATAATACCAATTCGCTTATGGTCAACCGTCGTTAACCATTCACGCCATAAATAGCCCCATTTTTTAAAATAGGTCAGGCCTGCAATAATGGCGATCACTGTCAAGCCAATTGCAACCATCGATGCATAGATGGCAAGACTTGGATTAGGTATGGCAAATCGTTGAAAGAACTCCATCCTACTATTAACTCCTTTCGAAAAATTACAATTTATCAACCGTTCATTTCATTCATCACTAAAATATTTACTTATGATTTTGGTGCTCTGACATATCCATATCCATTTGTGAATTTCCAGTATGTCCTTCTTCGTGTTTACTAGATCCACTATGATGATGTTCAGGAGCTGGACTAAACCCTAAATGAGTACCAGTGAAGGTCATTTGTCCAAGATGACCTGGTTTTAATAACTCATTAAATTTTTTCTCTGTCAGAGGCTTTGCCGTTTTCTTCACGTCTTTAACCCATTTATCAAAATCTTTTTCAGTCGTAGCTGTGACATTGAACATATTTTCAGCAAATCCTTTTCCGCTGAAGTTGGCGTTACGGCCCATCATTTCACCGGGTTTATCAGCCGCTAAATGCAATGTCGTCACCATATCGGACATGGCATATTTTTGACCGCCAAGCTGTGGAATCCAGAAGCTTGTAATCGGCCCGTATGAATAAAGTTTAAATTCAATCGGTCGATTTGTTGGAATATACAAATAGTTCACCGTTTCAATATTTTCTTCCGGGTAACTAAAATGCCATTTCCAGTCAGATGATGAAGCATAAATAACCAACGGCTCTTTATCCTTGTATACTTGTGGTTTTGCTTCCACAATATAGTTACTTTGAACTGATACAAATGAAAAGTACGCAACAATTATGATCGGTATTCCAACACAGATCATCTCTACCCATTTATTCCCTTCAATATGAGGTGGCTCATAGTCCGGGCTTGCTTTTGAGGCGCGATACTTAATTAAAACATATATCAATATAGCAAAAACAACAATTACAATAAAGGACATAATTCCAATGGATAGCATAATATCATGGGCTTGCCTATTGGCTTGAGGTCCTTTAGGATCGAGCACCATGAGCGGCTCACAACCTGTAAGCACTGTAACAATAGTGAAAACAAGCATTAATAAAGCCGATTTTACTTTCATATTAGTACCCCTTTCCGTATTCTTAAACATTTCCATATTTGAAACATCTTTTTATTTTGTGATTTAAATCACAACTTTATTTACTATCTTAATACCAATCTAGATGAAAAGACACCCATTCGGAAGATATGTCACTAAATGTTCAAAAAGAATTCGATATTTCGTAAAGAACGTGCTATTCATTAGCATTTTATTTGAAAAAGGATTATGATAAATAATTTGATTTTCGTATCAGATGAAATAGTAGGTTACTCTAGAAAAAACAAATCGAGACAACCTTCTGCCTCCCTTTAACTGGAAATGAATCGATTGTAATTTAGAATCGTTTTCATTATAAAAGTGAGTTTGGTGGCAGCTTCACAACTTTTCTCTTACTATTTTCTACTAGTTATATTATTCTAAAAATAGAGTCTTAATTTAGGAGAGTGATGGGATGAATACCATTTTTATTGCCGGTCATGCGAAGCTGCCAACGGGAATGGCCGCCAGAAGTGTCTATGAAACACTGACGATCACGGCTGAAATTGATAAGCATTATGGAGTCATTGTAGATGCATCCTGTACATTGGCTACTGAACATGGTCGAGATTATATCACCAGGCTTTTAAAAGGGCATAGCTTACGAAATGGCATTGAAGCACCTCTTGATGAGTTAAAAAAGGGCTATTTAGGAAAGGCCAATCATGCATTGATTGCGGCATTAAAGGATTTATATAAACAATACGAATCTCTTAGCCAGTAACACAATTTCGATCCATGCAACCTGTCTGGATTAACCGAGATGGCGTCTCTTACCGCTTCGGGCAATGGCGCCTCTCTCCCTTTGGAAAAGTATACCTTTTTGCCGTTGCAGCTAAAGGATCTTCAATTTACAAAAAAAGAATGGTCCGCTATGCTCGTTGCACGAATGAACCATCCTTTTCTTAAACTCTTATAAATTATCCTCGAAACCAACTTTTCGAACAAAAGTTTTAAAATTTCTTTAATTATTTTTTACCATTTCTTTTTCAAATGGCCAGGCCGGCAGTATTTTGTTTAATGGTTTATCCTCACGGTAGCCTAAAACATATTCCGCTTGCATGATCGTATGGATTTCTCTTGTTCCTTCATAAATAACCGGTGCTTTCGAGTTTCTTAAGAAACGCTCAACCGGGTATTCGCTGGAATAGCCATAGGCCCCGTGAATTTGCACCGCATCGTCCGCCGCTTTATTGGCAAAATCGCAGGCCTGCCATTTGGCGAGAGATGTTTCTCTCGTGTTGCGGACCCCTTTGTTTTTCAACTCACCGACTCGATACACTAACAGACGGCTCATTTGCAGTCCTGCCTCCATGTTGGCAATCATTTGCTGCACAAGCTGGTGTTTGCCGATTTCTTTTCCAAATGTTTTCCGTTCGTGACAATACTTTACGCTTTCCTCAAGGCTTGCCATGATCAGACCTACTGCCCCGGCAGCAACCGTAAATCGTCCGTTATCAAGTGCAGCCATCGCAATTTTGAATCCCTCCCCCTCTTGACCGAGTAAGTTTTCCTTTGGAACCCTTACCCCATCAAAGAATAACTCACCGGTATTTCCGGAACGGATTCCTAGCTTGCCTTTAATTGCTTTTGATGAAAAACCAGGCATGCTGCGCTCGACGATAAACGCGGAAAGGCCGTGGTGCCTTTTCGATTTGTCTGTATATGCAAAAACGATAAAATGATCGGCTATGTCACAGAGAGAAATCCATGTTTTAGAGCCATTTAAAATGTAGTCATCCCCGTCTCGTACAGCCGTTGTTTGTAAGGATGCCACGTCTGACCCTGCACCCGGCTCCGTTAAGCCAAAAGCTGCAATTTTCTCACCTTTTGCCTGTGGCACGAGATACTTTTGCTTCTGCTCCTCTGTTCCCCATTGCAACAGAGTCAAGCTGTTTAAACCGATATGGACTGATACCGCTGTCCGGAACGCTGTGTCGCCTCTTTCCAGCTCTTCACACACAATCGCCAAGGAATTATAGTCCATGCCGCTGCCACCGTATTGTTCAGGGATACAGACACCCATAAGGTCAAGCTCTTTTAACCGTTGCCAAATAACCGGATCAAACGCCCCTTGTTCATCCCACTCGCGCATGTTTGGGATAATCTCCTTATCTACAAAACTTCTAACCATCTTTCTTAGCATCACTTGTTCTTCTGTGAAATCGAAATTCATTGGTCAAACCCCTCCTAGTAAAATTTAAATGATATTCGTTTCCTTTAATTTTTCAATTGTTTCTCGTGAATACCCTGCTCCCAGCAGGATTTCAATTGTATGTTCCCCTGCGATTGGCGGATGACGGTCAATCTTTGTCTTCGTTCTTGATAATTTAATGGGAGAGCCAACGAGTTTGACCGGCCCAGCTTCCGGGTGAACTACTTGAACGACCATGTCACGTGCTTGAACCTGTGGATGGTCAAATACTTGATCCATCGTTGCAATCGGACCACAAGGAATGTTATGTTGTGAAAATAACTCTAGCCACTCATGGGCAGGTTTTAATTGCAGCTGGTTCTCGAGAATTCTTGTTAGTTCCAGCTTGTTTTTCACCCTTGCCTTGTTAGTGTGGAACCTTTCATCGATTGCGATTTCACGGATTCCCATCACGTTACAAAGGGTGGCAAACTGACGGTTATTCCCCACCGCAATAATGAGTTCTCCGTCTAATGCCTTGAATTTCGAATACGGCACGATATTAGGGTGATCATTGCCAAGCCTTCTTGGAATTGTACCTGAAATTAGATAATTGCTGGCGACATTGGCAAGCGAGCTGACTGCTGCGTCCATGAGTGACATATCGATTTTTTGCCCTTGCCCCGACTTTTCCCTTTCAAGTAATGCTGCCTGAATAGAAATAGCAGAATACAATCCTGTTAAAATATCGACCATGGCGACACCGATTTTCATTGGACCGCTTTCTTCACTCCCGGTAATGCTCATCAACCCGCTCATTCCTTGAATAATATAGTCATACCCTGGCAGATGCCTATATGGACCTGTTTCTCCAAAACCGGTGATGGAGCAATAGACGAGCTGCGGATTGATATTTTTCAAAGCTTCGTAGTCTAACAGCCATTTTTCCATCGACCCTGTTTTAAAATTGTGGATCAATACATCTGCTTCTTTTACAAGGGTACGAATGATTTCTCGGCCTTCTTCCGTTTTTAGGTTTACCGTGATACTGCGCTTATTGCGGTTTGCGCACAAATAATAAGCACTTACACCGTTTTGAAATGGCGGGCCCCAAGCCCGCGTCTCATCACTGCCGCCCGGTGCTTCCACTTTGATCACATCTGCGCCAAGATCTGCAAGAATCATCGTGCAGTGAGGTCCCGCCAGCACCCTTGTTAAATCTAGTACTTTCATGCCTTCTAATGCTCCTGCCATACAACCTCCTCCAAAATTGAATGAATAGAAACAGATAAAAAGCCAGCCCAAACACACCTAATCGTGGGTTGGACTGGCTGCACGGTCCATTTAACCGAGCCGGCTAAGGCTGGAAGTGGAAACTTATCAGTCATTGGTATTCATTTTAAACTGTAGTCTTCATTTCCTTCCGCTGTTAGGCGGATAGGATGAAGTTACTAGTAATTTTACATGAATCTTCTGAATAGTTCAAGTCGTTTTTTCAATAACGATAAGTTCCTCAATTTTTTCACCTCTTTTGAAAAATAAAATTTGCTAGGGCTTTCCTATAAGCTTCAGGGGTATCCACATCATCAATGACCCCCAAATCATCCGTCTCTAGCAATAGATGATGTTGCAATCGTTGAATGAGCCGTTTTGCACCCTCGTCCCCTTTTAAGTCATGCCAATTTAACTTTTGAATGTGACCAAGAAAAACCGGATGCCCGTTTTGCTTTTGATACCGCGGCTGGACAGCGAACGCCTCGCTCCTGCGGGATAATAGATCTGCCCCCTTATCAAAAACCCGTTTAATTGTCTCTACACGTATCAGCGGTAAATCAACCAGCATAATCATCACTGCATCGCAATGTTCCGTGACCTGCTGCAATCCAAATTTCAACGAGGAACTTAAGCCCTCACGATAATTCTGACATTTGGTCAGCTTCACCCTTGGCTCATCCAGATCAACCTGATTCCTAATCATTTCGCTTTCATGGCCTAATACAACAGTAATTTCTGAAAATGGAAGCTTTAGCAACTGACTGACTTGATACTCGAGTAGGGTTGTTCCGTTCCACTGCAGCAGCGGTTTGGGATAACCCATTCGCGAAGATGTTCCGGCCGCTAATACAAGCGCACAGATTGGGTTCATCTTTGATTCTCTACCGTCATGTGCGGTTTTTTATGGATAAACGGTCGATTTTTTAAAAAATCGCCTTGGTGACCGGTACGGAAGGCAGTGATTTCTGCGATAATGCTTAGGCTAATCTCCTCAGGTGTTTCAGCACCGATATCAAGGCCAATCGGACTAAATAATTTACCTAGTTGCTCTGTTGAAAAAATAATCCCTTCATCCTTCAGGTGCCTTATCAATCTTTGGGTTCGGGTTCTTGGTCCCAAGATCCCTACATACGGTGCTTCCGATTTCAACGCGAATGATAGTGAAGCCGCATCCCGTTCCAGGTGATGGTTCATGATCACCATATAAGTTAGAGGATTTACTTTAACCTGCCGCGATTCTGACACAAGCGAATGAGCAGATGGAAAACGTTCCTTCGTGTTATACGCCGGTCTCGGATCAATGATGACCGTCTCAAAGCCAAGCATTGTGCTAATCTTTGCCAGTGGAACGGCATCATGTCCGGCTCCGAAAATACACAGCTTTGGCGGCGGCAGATAGACATCAAAAAAGACGGTTTTTTCCTCGCTATTTCCTGTTTCGAAACAGACGCTTCCTGATTGTGCGGTCTGCTGCATTAATTTCTGCTTAGCAATCAAGACGACACTTTCTTGCAGCCAATCATCTGACAAACTTCCAAATACATTAGTTTTTGTCACAATCAATAACCGGCCTTCGGAATCAGTATTCTTAAGAATTTTACAAACCACCATTGCCTCATGATTGGCGTAGTTCTCCGCCAACCGCTGCCACAAATCAGTAGAGTCAAGCGGCTCCATTAAGATTTCAACCGTACCCGGACAGCCTAGGCCAAGGCCCCAGACAAAATCCTCATCCAGTTCATATTTTTTCACCATCGTTTCGCCCGTTCTATAGACATATTCGGCACTTGCCGCTACATCTGATTCCAAGCAGCCGCCGGAAATCATCCCGTGATAACTACCGGTTGCTTTGATAATCATTTTTGCTCCTTCCCGTTTATAGGCCGACCCCTGAACAGAAACCACCGTAGCCAAAACACCGGTTTCCTTATTTTTAATCATGCCGGATAATAATTTCGTCACCTGCTCGTTCGATAACATGACATAACCTACTTTCTTGACATTTAATAGGCAACATTTCTTTTTCTTGGTGGTTTGGCTCTTGTACGTTAGCTTTTTACTATTTTTCACTGAATTAAAAAATATGAAATAAACATTATCCGCGAATGTGGATCAATTATCCGCGAATCGATGGGGGTTATCCGCGAATCAAAGGATTTATCCGCGAATCAAAATTAACTATTATATTAAGACGGCTCTTAACGCGCGTTCCGTATAAACTTGACATAAATGTTTGCGGTATTCGCTTGATGCGAAGAGATCTTCGCCCATTATGAATTGTTTTCCATATATTTCCGATAGTCAGCAGCATTTCTAAATCTTTAATACCATATAGTGTTAATGCATTGATAACAGCATTCACAATGGCTGGGTGCCCGCCGTTGTTCCCGTTTTCCCCTACCCTTTCGCACCGAGTGAATTGACCGGACCCAAGGATTCCACAAAGCTTGCTTCAAGTCTAAGGACCAATTACCGCCATCATGACTCTAGGGGTGCAAAAAAACGCTTAAACTGTATTCATTTCCTTTTTCATTTCTTTCTCGGCTGTTTTGAAAAATTGCCCCAAAATGACTTTTGCTACACCTCCCAGTACTCGCTGACCAACTGATGCAAATATACCGGTCACTTCTACATCGGCATCACAGGTGACTTGTGAACCATTCTTTACTTCTTCAATGTACATATCAGCTATAGCATTAAACTCCCCTGGTTTTCCCTTCCCTTTTATGGTAAGACGGTAAGAAGAAGGGGGTATTTGATTGGTTTGTTGAACCTCAGTGGTAAACAGGCCTTTGATGGGTACAGCATTCAACCCCATTTCGGCTAAATAGACTCCGTCTGAACTTTCTTCAAAGGATTGACAGCCTGGGAGAGCACTTCTAAGGATTTGCTGATCCTGTATATACCTCCAAACGATGTTTTGTGGTAAATCAAAGGTATACCTGTATTCTATTTTCAAAATTTTCCCTCCTAATGATGTGCTGGTAAAACAAGCCAAAAAGATGAAGCCGTTTTATACACTTATCCTATCTTTACTGAAACTTTCAACCTATTATTACTATCTTGTAAACAAAAATATTCAATTTTTTTACCAGCCTAATGAAGGGAAAAGAAAACAATATTTTGAAAATGTACTATAATGAAGGGAAAAGAAAACAATATTTTGAAAGGGTGATTTTTTAAATGAAAACTCGCCGATTGGCGAGCCTTTGAGGCGAAGACAGAAGCGTAGTTACACTTATGACCGATAGGAAAGTTTTTATGCTTTCCTATCGGCAAAAAAAGGGGGACAGGAATGGCAAAGAAGAGGAAGAATGAAAAAAGTCTTTGGGAAGATTCATCAGAATTGATCCAATTACATAAACAACTAGCCTATTTACGTGAAAACAAACGAAAGATCAATGTTGATCGAGATCTCTATTATAATGAAGACCAAAACCAAATTGACCAGAGACATAAGTTTGTCGTGCGGAATAGTTTCAAAGTATGATTTAAAGTCTGCATCAATTACATACACATAACTATCCATTAAATCCTTTAGAATTTTATCTAATGCCATATGTGCACTTCAATTCAGTCGAAAATCAAAACTACAATCAAGATCCGCCACTACGGCGTGTTCGGGACTTTCAACTGTTAGTCCAATGCGCTGCCAAGCGCACAAAAGACAACCTTTCCGGTTGTCTTTAAGTAGTTATTTATTTTTCAAAGGATACTGCTGACTATGTCGAATACCATCATTTAAATAGTTAAAAACACGGCGGCTAACGGTTATCCCATTTTCAATCGCACCATCAATGAATCCAGCCCATCCATTAGCAAATGTTGTTCCGCCCAAGAACACTGCATTTTCCGGCGTGTTCCACTCCTGATGGTAACTGGTTAACTGATTAGGTTTAAGCATTGGCCAAGTTTCCCGGGTGAATTCATCTTTAACCCAATCATGACCTGCACTCTCAATTACTTCAATATCCGGAAGCCAAACTTTCAACGCTTTTTCAACTTCACTACTGTTGTTAGGATCTAATTTTTCTGAGCTTGCTCCAAACCCCACAATAATAGTATCTCCATCGATATATCGGTCTAAATGAACAGAACATAATGGATACCAGCCTGGGGCGAGTGCGTCAAACGGCTCTAATATTCCTTTAACTTTCGCCCAAACTTTAACCCCTTTAGAAGTTTGACCTTCCGCTGAAGCAGCGCGTTTTTCGAATGATAATGGAGGCTTAAAATCAATGCTATTCAAAGTGGTGAGCGGGACAGTGACAATTGCAGCTTTACCATTAAAAATAGCTCCGTCCTCAGTCTTAACTGTTACTGTACCGTTTTGTTGCACTATTTGTTTAACTACCGTCGAAAATCTAATCTCAGCATCTGCATCTACAGCCATCACTTCAATTAGCGCTTTTGTGCCTTTTTTTAACCGATACGTGGAAATCATTGCACTTTGAGTATCCCAATTTCCTTCTGAAAATGCCCACCAGCGAAAAATTTGCGTAACGGCACCTTCCTTGGGGTCGCCGCAAAAGTCAGATGCAATCCAACCATGCAGAATATCATATTCTTCCTCAGTTAACCCAAATTCTCTAATAAATTGATCAGCTGTAATCTTATCCATTTCTCGAAAGTTATCATTATTTAACGGTTGAAAAGGCAGAGGCAAATATTTTCTGCCTTCATTCAATAATTTTTCTACTGTACCTCTAAGTTTGTTGCGAAATTCTAATGCTGAGGCAGAATAAGGTTTATCATCGACAATCCAATAAACCTTTTCTGTTTTCGGTGCAGTTACAAGCTCAAGACCATAACGGGTGATTTCCGTCCATACATATGGCTGGTGCCAATGGACATAGGTTCCTCCCATTTCAAGTTCACTCCCGAGGCGTTGATCGACCCATGTCCTTCCTCCTAAACGGTCCCTAGCCTCTAAAACTAATACCTTTTTTCCTAAAAATCGAAGCTCTCTTGCAGCTGTTATTCCTGAAAAACCTGCCCCAACAATAATTACATCATAATCATTTGTATGACTCACCTTTATTTCCTCCTCTCAAAATATAACAACTAAGTAACACTAGATTTTCTCTGTGTCAGCATTCGCTGCTGTATTTTCGATTGACAGATTGTTATTTGTCCTTTTAAATTTTAAGAAATAAAATATATAACATAATGCTACAAACCCAAATCCCCAATATAATGAAGTCCGTTGTGTTTCATCAAAGGCTGCACATCCAAAAATAAACAAACACATGACTATGCAAAGAATTGGTACAAATGGATAAAAGCGAACACGATATTTAAGATCCTCCACTCTGCCACCGTTTTTAATATACTGACGGCGGAAACCTATTTGAGCAGCAGCAATTGCCAGCCACGTCAGTGTACCACCTATTCCACTGATAGCTAATAAAACAACAAATAATGTGTCTTCGGCTACTACGCTGGTTAACAATGAAATCAGTGCAAATCCTAGAGTAACTAAGAGAGAATAAAATGGAACGCCGTGTTTGTTTAATTTAGCAAACGACTTTGGTGCCATCCCTGTTTCTGCAAGCGAATACAAAATTCGCGTACAAGCAAATAAACCTGTATTCCCTACCGACAAAATGGCTGTTAAGATGACGAAATTCATAACGTCAGCTGCATAAGGAATCCCAACCATATCAAACACCGTTACAAACGGGCTTTCTAGTACCCCAGCTTGTTTGTAAGGTACAAGTGCAGAAAGAACAAACATAGCTAAAACATAGAAA
Source organism: Bacillus renqingensis (assembly GCF_016464375.1). Lineage (GTDB taxonomy): Bacteria > Bacillota > Bacilli > Bacillales > Cytobacillaceae > Neobacillus > Neobacillus renqingensis. The sequence goes on along the minus strand of NZ_JADDIU010000002.1, from coordinate 329,264 downwards.
ATGAGAATTCTAAATACAATTGTACGAATTGCCTTTGGAATATTTTTCTCTGGATCTTCTGTTTCTCCAGCCGCTACCCCCATGATTTCTGATCCTTGAAATGAATAAATAACTGTCATCATAGAAATAAAAACTCCGACCATCCCTGTTGGAAACAATCCATCACCTATGAAGTTAGTTAAATAGGGTGTAGGTTCACTCTTAAGTGAAATCACACCAAATACAGCAGCAAGTCCAACAATAATAAATAGAATAACAGTCAGAACTTTTATACCAGCAAACCAATATTCTGTTTCCGCAAATGCTTTAGTGGTAAGCGAGTTAATTGAAAATAGTAAAATAACAAAAATGGCACACCATATCCAAGTTGGTATATCGGGAAACCATCGTTTCATCAATAGTCCCGCGGCAACAAATTCAAGACCAACATATAGTGCCCAGCTAAGCCAATATATCCAGCCAACAACAAATCCGGTTGCCGGACTGATAAATTTAGTTGCATGTGCCTGAAATGAACCAGAAACAGGCATGATTACCGATAGTTCACCAAGGCATACCATTGCTAAATACATAAGTAGACCACCAACAAGATAAGCAAGAATCGCTCCAGCGGGACCTGCTTCACCAATAGCATAACCGGACCCTAAAAATAGACCAGTGCCAATAATTCCACCTAGAGACATCATAAATAAATGTCTGCTTTTCATCGCTCTTGTCAATTGTGGCTGATTTTCTTGAAGTTCTGACATTAGCATCACCTATCTTTCTTTAAAAATAGCATTTTACAGAAAGCGCTTACAGATGTACCCGGGAAGATAAGAGACAGAACTGTCTATCCCTTATCTTGGTGTTGTCGGATCTATTGCAGGAAACGGCAAAACATTTTCCAAATCTCTTTGCAAAAGTAATTGGAATTGATGAACTAAATTTTCCGTTAAAGAAAATCTTCCTTGACTATATGCACCAGTTTCCAACCCTTTTTGCACAATCTCACAAATGTCGAGATCCTCTTTTCTTACGAGATCATCCATTGCCAGTAGTTCTTGTTCTTCTTTTGTCATTTCATCATGCATAAAGAAAGTAGTGTATACATACTTTGTTGTCTTGTGGTCAATCGGAATCGATTGATGAATTGATAGGTTAGCTGGACCTGGATCGAAGGAGAACCAAGTATTTGGATAAAGCCAATAATATCTGCCGCCTTCACCTAAACCAAAATCAGCCGTTTTCCCCTTTAAAGGCGTCCCTTGATAAGAGTAATATTCATGCATTTCCATTTCATATTGTGTCATATCAAGTTTGGAAACGAGTGTTTTATGAACAATCGAGCAATGGTCGCATTCAAGATAATTATCAATCCCTACCTTCCAATTAGAACGGCAGATTGTTTCCTTGACACGGACTCTTCTCAACTTGCTTAAATCATATTTTTCAACATGCTTAAAAAGATTTGGAAATTGAAGTGTCATGGATGGTGCTTCCAGGTCCAAGTTGACAAAAATAAAGGAATGAACGATTTCCAGCTGGATTGTTTTTAAGCAAAAATCTTGATAATCAAAGTTTTCGGAGCCGCTCATGTTAGGTGCCCGAAGCAGGGAACCGTCTGTTCGGAACGTCCATGCGTGATATGGGCAGGAAAAAACCGCTTTATTCCCTTCTCCCTCAACTAATTTTGCGGCCCGGTGAGTACAAACATTATAGAAGGCGCGAATTTCTCCGTCTTGGCTATGAGTGAGAATAATTGGACGATCGCCAACCTCGGTTGTAAAATAATCACCGGGTTTTCTTAATTGACTAATATGACCAACATACTGCCATGTTTTTGTAAAAATTTCTTGTTTTTCTATCTTCAATACTTCCGGATCGGTATACATCCAAGATGGTAATGTAAAAGCTTCGCCTAGCTTTTCACTCACTCTTACAAATTCTTTGTTCATTATCCAACCTCCCGCAAATTAACCCGTTCCTAATGTGCTCTTCCTTAATATCTTTTCAATAATCTCAATGAAGTAATTTTAAATTAGAAAAATTCAGAATTGTATGTTTAACTTATACAAAAAAAGAGTAACGAACTTTTGAGTTTTTGTTTTTTTTCACTAAAAATTCAAAAATATAGTTTAATCTCTTCTTTATGCAACAATTTTTATATAGTTTCCCTAAATTTAACTTGTATTTTGGGCCTATATCTCGTAAAAAATGAACAAAAAAATGCAGCCTATGCTATCGACTGCATTTTTACTCTATTCACCAATAACTTGAGCTAGAAACCTCTTGGTCCTGTCTTCTTTTGGTTGATTAAAAATTTCTTCTGGTCTGCCTTGTTCTACAATATAGCCGCCATCCATAAATACAACCCGATCAGCAACATCTTTTGCAAATCTCATCTCATGTGTTACAACGACCATAGTCATCCCTTCCTTCGCCAGTTCCTTCATTACCTGTAATACTTCGCGGACAAGTTCTGGATCTAACGCAGAAGTTGGTTCATCATACAACATTACCGTCGGTTTCATTGCAAGTGCACGCGCAATTGCAACCCGCTGTTTTTGGCCCCCGGAAAGCTGTGATGGGTAATGGTTACACCTTTCCCCGAGGCCAACTTTATCAAGTAACGATTGCGCCAGTTCTCTTGCTTCATCCTGTTTCATACCTTTAACAATCATTGGTGCTTCCATAACATTTTCAATTGCTGTTTTATGTGGAAACAGGTTAAACTGTTGAAATACAAAACCCGTACTTTTCCGTAAATCACGAATTTTATTTTTACGCTGGCGAGTTAATTTTTCACCTGCAGCTAACGTATGCTCGCCAATTTTAATCGCGCCTGCCGTTGGTTCTTCTAAAAAAGTTAAACATCTTAATAATGTTGACTTTCCGGAGCCGCTAGGACCCATTAGGACCACCACTTCACTTTTATTAACTTCTAAATTAATATCGTGAAGAACTTCTTGATTACCAAAATGTTTTTTCAGATTTTTTAGCTGAATAATACTCATATCCATCACCTTTTAAACTTTTTTAATTTCTAAAGTGTTACATGCTGTGAAGCCCGTTTTTCAACTTTGTCCAGTAAGGCGGTGAAAAAGGCTATTAAAATCCAGTATAAAACTGCCGCCATTAAATAGATGGTTAACGGTTCAAAGGTTTTGGCAATGAGTAAAGATGACATCTGTAATAATTCCGTTACAGTTATAACCGAAACTAACGAGGTATCCTTAATCAAGACAATGAACGTATTCGATAGTGTTGGAATGGCTACCCGCAGACTTTGCGGCAGGATAATTCTTCTCAATGCTTGACTATAAGTCATGCCTAAAGATACTGATGCTTCCATCTGCCCCTTATCAATTGAAAGAATTGCAGCTCGAAAAGATTCTGATAAGTAGGCACCTGCATTTAAACTTAAGGCTAAGATTCCAGATGGAATAGGATCCATTTCTATGTTTACTTGCGGAAGACCATAGTAAATGACGAAAATTTGTACCAACAATGGCGTTCCACGAAACACCGAAACATAGATAGACGCGATTTTCGATAGTATTTTTATTTTTGAAATTCTCTCTAATGAAGTAAAGAAACCAAGAACTAAGGCGATAATGATGGAAATTACCGCTAAAAAGATGGTCATCAATACGGCATTCAGCAAAGGTGGTAAGGATTCTATTATGATTGAAACATCCATCCGCTTTCCTCCTGTCTACCTATCTCTAAAAGAGTACTTTACATTAAGGTACTATACTAATACTTCTTCCTTATACGTTATTTCAATTCCATACCCCTTCAGTTCAGCCATAAATGGCTTAAATCTGTCGCCAACAATTACGTTTTCAATTGCCACAAGACCCGTTTCAGTGATTTTACCTAAGGCAATCCAGTTAGCTAACAATAATCAGTGATTTTTGTAAAAAATGAATAGGTTTCGGAGCCAATAGATATCTGAATTTTGTGTAAGTATTCCATAGCACTCCCTTATCTACTGATGTAAACTGAGGGGAAGGGGGAATGTCATTTATGAAGATACTGAATGAAATTGATATCAATCATGCTGCTTCAATAAACGATATCATACATGCGATTGAAGAGGCATACGTTCTTTATGAGGACAACCTGTTTCAAATGCCGCTGAGAAGTCATGTACAAGATAGTGACAATGTACTCTTGCTTATGCCATGTGTCGCGAAAGATGCTGTTGGGACAAAGCTCGTAAGTGTAAACCCTAGTAATATTGAACAGCCTGTTACCCAAGGGGTTTTTGTATTAAATGACCGTACAACCGGGACTCCAAAAGCACTCTTGAATGGAACATTATTAACGGGTTTAAAAACAGGGGCTGTCGGCGGAACAGCTATAAAATATTTAGCAACACCGGAAGCAAAATCTGTTGGACTTGTTGGAACTGGTTATCAGGGATTGTACCAAATAGCAGCAGCATGTTCAGTTAGAGATATTAAGGAGATTAACTTATTTAACCGTACTCCTAGTAAACTGCCGAATTTTATTGAATCCTTAAAAAAACTTGTACCTTCAGACGCTACCATTCAAATCGCCTCCAGCAGGTTTGAATTAGTGAAGAATTCCGATATTATTATTACTTCTACCTCGTCTATTTCACCTGTATTACCAGAGGATGAGCAGATCTTTAATGGGAAATTAATCATCGGTATCGGGTCGTATTTACCCCATATGCGAGAGTTTTCTGATACTATTTATAAAAATCTCGACTACCTATACGTTGATACGCTTGATTCAATAAAAGAATCCGGAGACATTATCCAGCCGCTACAAAATAATTGGCTTGATTCTTCAAAAGTTGTTGCTTTTTCAAAGATAGTTACTAGTAAAATAACACCAATTTATTCATCAGAACGGCCAACCGTGTTTAAATCAACAGGTATGGCCTTGTTCGACCTAATTGTTGCAGATGCAATTTATCGAAAAGCCATCGAAAAAGGTATAGGGCAAGAGATTTATTTATAACAGACACTTCGTTGTAGAAGTGTCTGTTTATTTTCCTATTGTCAGAATCATTGTGCAATTTGCAAAAAATCGCTACAATAAGAATTAAGTCTATTGTAAAAGATTACAAACGATGTAAATTTTACGAAAGGAGCAGAGATTCTTGAAAATTCTAGAACATATTGCCCAGGATATCATCGAAAAAACGAGCGAAATCTTACAATATCCGATTAGCATCACCGACAATGAAGGCATTATAATTGGCTCCAGTGATAAAAGCCGAATCGGGCTGTTTCACCAGCCATCTCTTGAAGTGATTAAAAAAAATATAATGGTCGAATGTAAAAATAACATTGAAAAAAGAATTCTCCCTGGGGTTTCTGTTCCATTGAAATTTAACAATAAAGTAATTGGTGTATTAGGTATTGTCGGCGAACCAAAAGAAGTTGAAAAATACGTTCAACTCGTAAAAAACCAAGTAGAAATGATGTGCCAAGAGGCCTTCCGAAAAGAAATGGTTGAATTAAGGGAAAAATTGGTTGAGATGTTTGTCCACCAACTCATCCATTATAATGACAATCATACTGAAATGAACGAGCAGCTAGTTCAATCAGCAAAATTGCTCGAATTTAATCTAGATAGCAGCCACGTTTGCCTTCTAATTGAAATAAAAAATTCTTCAGAAACCATCTCTGACAAAAAAAATAACGATGAATTATTTGAAAGCTTTCCCTTTCAATATTTTCAACGCGAGATATTGGAGTATTTACAACTACTGTTTCAGGAAGAGAAAAATGATATAGTTTCGTTTTTAAACTTTAATCAATTTATTGTGATTAAAGCCTTTCCCTATCAGCGCTCATATTCCCTGTTAATGGAAAGCCTTGAAGAAAGGCTCCAAAAGATTAATAGCTTCCTGAAAGCTAAATACCATGCCTCTGCCATGATTTCATTAGGGAGTATTGCTAGAAATTTAGGAGGAATTGCTCAATCATATGAAAATGCTGTTCACGCACTTAGTAGCGGGAAACACTTTGAACCGGATATCCGCATTCATCTATATAATGAACGCGAAACGTTATTTAGAATTATGCCGAAAGAGTTATCAATTGATTATCAATGTAAACTAATAAAGATGATTACTCCTTTACTACAACACGATAACTACAATATTTTAGCTTCCACTTTTATTGGCTTCTGCAATCATAATATGAATTTAAGCAAAGCCTCAAGAAATATGTACATTCACCGTAACACGATTATTTATAGACTGGAAAAAATAAGTGAGATTACTTCACTTAATACAAGCAGTTTTAAAGATTGTATGCTGCTCTACACTGCAATCCAGTGTTACGCGGTAATGAATACAGAACCTGAATCATAATTTGGGTTCTTTTTATTTTCCATGCTCTTATCAGCACATTCAATGTAGTTTTCCTCTTTTAATCCCTTTTCTGCCAAAATTATTTGTTAAATTTGCAAGAAACTTAAATTAAAATTATTGAAATTTTCGGTTAATTGATACATAGAATTCATTCTTTTTTAAGAATAAAATGACAGATAGAAGTAGTTTTTTTCATTAGGAGGTGAACCTTTTTGAAAACGTTTTCTATTATTGGCATATTACCTAAATCATGAAGGCAAAGCATCAGCATGTTTTTTTCAAATTGTAAAAACAACTCACTAATACCCTCTTATCAATACAGTCATCATTATGCAATTCTGTAATTTTTCTTTACGTGACATTCATATTTTGAAAGGAATGAGGTTATGAAAGAGAATCAAGTCATATGGTCCTCCAGGATTGGCTTTATTTTAGCTGCAATGAGTATGGCAGTGGGAACAGGAAATATTTGGAGATTTCCACGGATGGTTGCGGAACATGGGGGCGGCTCTTTTCTTATCGGTTGGGCTATATTCTTATTCTTATGGTCACTACCGCTAGTAATGGTTGAGATCTTTATTGGAAGAAGAACGCGCAGGGGGACAATCGGATCTTTTCGACAATTTGTCGGTGAGAAATTTGCCTGGTTTGGGCCGTTTATTACACTTGTGTTGGTTGGTATCACTTTTTATTACTCGGTAGTAGTAGGGTGGACAATCAAGTATCTAATACTAGCAGCATCCGGAACTTTTACTAATAAAGTGAATTCGCAAGAAATTTGGAATTCCTTCACCAATAATTCTTCCGAAACTGTATTGTATCATTTACTTGCGATTGGCATTTCAGGACTTGTGGTTTACTTGGGCGTAACTAATGGAATCGAAAGGATGGCCAAAGTGTTCCTTCCTTTATTATTCATTATGCTTATTATTACCGCGATTCGCTCTGTTACCTTACCAGGAGCATTGGAAGGCGTTTCCTATATGTTTACTCCCCAATGGGAGTACTTAGCCAAAGCTTCAACTTGGCTTGAAGCCTTATCGCAATCAGCATGGTCTGTTGGAGCTGGTTGGGGACTATATGCAACCTATGCCATTTATACCAAAAAAGGCGATGACATTGCTCAAAACTCACTGACAGCAGGTCTTGGTAACAACTCCGTTGAATTACTAGCAGGTTTAACCGTTATTCCAGCAATCTTTGCCTTAGCTCCATCACCAGAATATATTTCTGAGGCAACCAGTTCAGGTAATACAGGTATTACATTTATTTACATGGTTGAATTATTAAATAGCATGCCACAAAGTTATCTTTTCGGTTTAGCCTTCTTTGGTGCTCTGTTTTTTGCAGCGTTCACTTCCCTTGTTGCAATGGTAGAGCTAATAACCCGTAATCTTTCTGATCATGGCATTAAACGAAAAAAAGCAATCGTTATTACTACTATCTTTATTTTCGCAGGCGGCCTCCCCTCTGCTATGAGCATGTCTTTCTTTAATAACCAGGATTGGGTATGGGGAGTCGGTTTGTTGATATCTTGTTTCTTGTACGCTTTTGTAGCCATTAAATATGGTGTTGAACAGATGAGGAGCGAAATAAATGAAGTTAGTTTTATTAAAATAAACAATTGGTGGGTTTATTCTATTAAATATTTTATTCCAATTCTATTTGTTGTTGTAACCGGCTGGTGGTTATATCAAGCAACAACCTGGTATCCAGATACATGGTGGAAACCTTTTGAAGAAGCCAATGTCGGTACTATCGTTTTCCAACTTATTATCGTCTTCCTGATTATTCCACTCATGTTACGATTAAAGCATAAATGGAGAAGCTCTGTTGTCGAAGAGGGAATGAGTGAATCAGAAACCTATTCAAACTCAACAGCTCAAGATATTAAGGAGGGAATGTAGGTGGGTGCATCAGCTATTATCATGATGGCGTTAATTTTTAGCATCTTTTGGGGCGGATTCTTATACATGATTTATCGTACATTAACAACAAAATATTAATTAAAAACCCAGTGGGAAGCTAAAAGCTCCTCCTGGGTTTCTTAAAGCCCCTATTTTAATATGACCCATAATACGGTTTTTGCGTTGTTGCCTGATGAACCCAGTTAATCAATGTAATAAAGTCAAATACTGGCAACTTCACGGCCCGCTGCACATCGGCAGCATATGGCGGCATATCACTACATTCGAGCAAGATGGCGCCAACGTCAGGATTTTCCTCAACTAATCTTACTGCTGCCCCAACCACTTCCTGACGTACAATTTCATTATCAAACGAACCACGATCCTCAATAATCGCTGAAAATTCAGGCTCCCCACTTAAATCAGCAATTACTAAATTACTCTGATCGGTAATCCCGCAGCTATTATATAAATTCTCCGTTAAACCATTAGCGAAGGCCGTTAACACGCCGATTTTTTGGCCTAGCTTTAACCCTGTTTTAATCCAAGGTACTTGAATCATACTTGACATATAGACAGGGATACTGACAGCTTCAGCCACTTTGTCCTGAAAGTTACCAAAAAAACCACAAGCAGCACAAATCGCTCGAGCCCCTTCGGCTTCTAATTCTTTCGCAGCTTGAATAATACTATTAACAAGCGTTGGATCACCTGATAATAGCTCGGTTGTACGACAATCTGGCACAACCTTTAAACGTACAGGAAAATTATAGGTTTCAAGATTTGCCACGTTCCCAGGTATCACTGGGTACCAACAAGCATCTAAGTAGAGAACCCCAACAGAATATCCGGTAACATACTGCCCTCTTTTCTGCTTAATAATCCTAGTTTGTGAGTTTGGACCCAGATAATCATATGAAATCGCGTGATCATATTTATTGTTATTCATAGTTCTTCGACCCCTCAAAAATAAGAATACGGAAGGCTGGTAAGCCCTCCGAAAACTTTAATTATTAATAAATGGCGTCCTCCACAACTAATTCCTTTTCAGCAAACCGCTCAACGCGCAATGGTGTTAAATCAATCGTCCGATATTTACCAGTGCGAATCAGTTCAGATAAACACTTACCGACAGCAGGTGCCTGCTGCATGCCATGACCGCTAAAACCAAAAGCGACAAAATATCCTTTCATTGTTGGATATTCTCCTAAAATAGCATTATGGTCTTCTGTGTTGAAATCATATAAGCCACTCCAGCCGCGCTCAATCTTGGCATTTTCAAAATTCGGAATACGATTTGCGATAACAGGCCAGATATGCTCCTCAAAAGCCGATCGCCGCCATTTAAAGTTGATGCCCGGTTCAATATCTTCCGCATAGCCCGAAATAAATTTTTCACCTTCATGACGAAAATAAACACCGGTAGGGTCCATGGTTAAGGGCAAATATTTTTTTAGTGGTTTTTCAATGTCAAATTGAAAGATTTGTCTTGGAAGCGGGACAACTGGAAGCGGGACCCCTGCTTTTTCCCCAAGAATTGAAGCCCAAGCACCCGCACAATTGACAACAATTGGGGAAAAATATTCACTGCCATCTACGAGTTTAATTCCCTTAATATGGTCCTGATCTGTAATGAGGCTGTCTACCTCCGCATACACGTACTCTGCGCCTAATTTCTTAGCATTTCTAATATAACCCTGCATTACTGAGTACGGATCTAAATAACCGCTCTCAGAACAATAAAGGCCTCCAGCAATGTCTTCAGTATTAAGCTCCGGGATGATATCCAGCAGTTCATTTTTATCAAGTAATCGAGAATTGATACCGTTTTCATTTTGTAGCTTTAAATGTTGTTCGAATTTCGGCATCATGTCATCTTTCGCTAAGAATAAATAACCCCGTTGTTTAAAATCTATTTCCATTTCCTCGCCATCTATGGCCATTGTTTTTGCAAAATCCTTATAAATTTGAAGACTGTATTTGCTTAACTGCATATTTATAACTGTTGTATACAGTTGTCTAAACCCCCCTGCACTACGAGGAGTTGAAGCAAATTCATAAAGGCCGTCCTTTTCAAACACAAGAATTTTTCCGGCAAACCCGTCATTTAATAAATTATAAGCGATACTGGAGCCAATTACTCCACCACCTATAATAATCACATCCGCCTTGTTAGGCATTGTAATCCCACCCTTCAGAAAATATTACTATATTAATAATGTACTCATTTTGTTTATTGGATGCTATGTGCATTTTTTACGGTAAATAAAATATTTTGAATTATTTTAATAGTCAATTTACACAAGGGATTTCAGCATTTTTAGAGAATTTATAAGTATATGAATATAAATGTTAAAAGGGGGGGCCTATTTGGCTTTTTTAGAGGATATTTCACAAGCAATTGTTGAAAATACGTCGAAAATTATCGGATATCCAATCAGTATAACCAATGATAAAGGCTATATTATTGGATCAAACGATGTAAATCGATTGGGCAGTTTCCACAAAGCCTCTATCGACGTACTTAACAGGAAGGATACAATCTGCTACGAGCCCGAAGATGTCAAAAATCTTGAAAATGTGCTTCCTGGTGTGGCAGCACCTATTATTCTTAATAAAGAAGCGGTAGGTGTCCTCGGCATTGTCGGCAATCCATCTGAGGTAAAAAAATATGCCCAGCTGGTAAAAAGCCATGTTGAGTTAATGTGTCATGAATACATGAAAAAGGAAATGAGAATCCTTGAATCAAAAACCCTTGACAATCTAATCCACTACCTGTTAAATGCGGAACAGCAGGATGACCTTCAGCAAATTATCAGATATGGAAAAATGCTGGGCTATAATCTTGATCTTGATGTGAAGCGAGTCAGTATCTTGATTGAGCTTGACATGCTTACCAATCAATTTTCTAAAGAACAGAATCCCATCCCCGATAAATTTTCATGGCAATTTTTACAAAATAATATCATTGATATATTACGCTATTACCTTATCGATCATAATGAGGATTTACTTTCTCTCCTCACACTTGATCAATTTATTTTAATTAAAACACTTGACCCCGCCGAACCTCAGGATCAATATTTAGCAAAACTTGAACAAAAAATGAATCGAACCCTTCAATATTTAAATACGAAGTATCATTTTACTGCCAGAATTGCGATAGGCAGTATAAAAGATGGAGTAAGAGGAATTAAGGAGTCATATGAGGATTCACATAAAGCATTAACTGCTGGTAAAAAGACAACTATTACACCCGAAATCTACTATTATAATGATTGGAATGTTATTCTCGAACTGTTTGGTAACGAGCTAACTCCCTATATTACTGAGCGGTTGAAGGAAAAAATAAGTAATTTCTTTAATCATGTTAATTTTTCGACATTGGCTAGTACATTTATGACGTATTGCCGTTGTAATCTGAATATCAGTGAGACCGCCCGTATATTATTCCTGCATCGGAATTCGCTCGTTTACCGGCTTGATAAAATCAGCGAGCTAACATCTTTAAATGTTACCAATTTTGAGCATTGCCTGCTGCTGTATTTTGCGATAAAAAATTCTCGTTTTGAGGATAACTTATAAAAAAATCTAGGAGCGGGCATGTCGGAGGAAACGTGTCTTCTTAAGCCCGCTGTGAACTGCAAAAGCGATCGTAACGATCGCTTTTGCAAATTACTTTAATCGATTTTTCAGCTTTTCACAAACACGACTGCCCATTTCTTCAGTGGTCGATTGTCCCCCTAAATCCGGTGTCAATACTTTCTTTTCAATCAGTACATCTTCCATAGCATTAAGAATCGCTTTTGCAGCCTCTGGCTGACCCATGTGATCTAGCATCATACTTGTACACCATATCGTTGCTAGCGGGTTTGCTATACCCTTCCCTGCGATGTCAGGAGCTGAGCCATGAACCGGTTCAAACATGGATGGATAGTTCTTTTCCGGATTGATATTAGCAGATGGAGCAATACCCATACCCCCAACAATCGCTGCACCCAAATCCGTTAAAATGTCACCGAAGAGGTTAGAGGCTACGACAACATCCATGGTCTCCGGCTTACTGACAAAAAAAGCTGCCAATGCATCAATATGAACAGTATTATGACTAACATCTGGGAATTCTTTGCTGATTTTATTAACATATTCATCCCAAAATGGCATTGTATGGTTTATCCCATTCGATTTTGTGGCAGCAGTTACGTGCTTTTTCTTACCCTGTTTCTGTGCAAGATTAAATGCGTATCTTAACACCCGTTCGACTCCCCTGCGAGTGAACACACTATTTTGGATCGCCATATCCAAGTCGGTACCTTCATACATACGGCCCCCGATACTTGAATATTCACCCTCATTATTTTCGCGGATGACGACGAAATCAAGCTCCTTTGACGTTTTACCTGCGAGTGGTGATTGAATCCCCTTCAATAGCTTAACAGGACGTATATTAATATATTGCTCAAATTGTCGGCGGATTGGCAAAAGCAGACCCCAAAGCGAAACATGATCCGGTACACCCGGATAACCAACAGCGCCTAAAAAAATAGAATCAAAGTTTTTTAAAATATCTAAGCCATCATCAGGCATCATTTTTCCATGTTTCGCATAATATTCGCAACTCCAATCAAACTCTTCAAAAGAATATGAGAAGCCTCCATGCAGTTCACTAACCGTTTCGAGTACCTTTCTGCCTTCCCGGATCACATCAACACCAATTCCGTCACCAGGAAGCAACGCTATTGAGTATTTTTCCATAAGCTTAACTCCTATTCACAGATTTTCACTTTTAACACTTCAGGATTCCCAATATAAGTAGGCTTTTTCCCCTCAAGTACCTTAATTACATTTTGAGCAACTGTTGTTGACATAATGTAATTACACTCTACTGTCGTGCCACCCACGTGCGGGGTCACAATCACATTAGGTAACGATAAGAGCGGGAGATCTTTACCCGGCGGCTCCGGATCAAACACATCTAAGCCGGCGCCGGCGATTTTACCCGTAGTCAGTGCTTCATAGAGATCATTCTGATTTACGACTGCACCACGGGCTGTATTAATCAAGAATGCAGAAGGTTTCATTATCCTAAAATACTTGCGGTCGATCGAATGGCGCGTCTGTTCATTTAACGGAATATGGAGGGAGATAAAATCGGACTGACTGAAAACTTCTTCCATATTCGTATGAATATCAACACCTATTTCATTAGCAATTTGATGCTTATCTGGTTTAAACTCTCGTACCCAAGCGGTAACATCCATTTCCAAACCGATTTTCAGCCGCTTTGCAACCTCTTGCGCGATATTTCCAAAACCGATTAAACCTACTTTTTTTCCTTTTAATTCATACGCAGGAATGGTAATCCGGGAGTCATAGTTTCCCTGACTCATATTCTCATGGAAGGAAATAAGCGATTTAGATAATGCCATTACCAGCGTAACCGCGTGCTCCGCTGTTGAAACTTTGTTTACCGAAGGAGCATGCAGGACAGGGATGCCCTTTTTTGTTGCATAGGCCACATCAATATTGTCAAGTCCAACCCCAGCCCCTGAAATAACCTTTAATTCAGGATTGGCATCAATGATTTCCCTGGTTATTTTTGCCGGAGCCCTAAGGACAATCCCATCCACATTTTTAACTAACTCACACAGATGTGGGATAGCGTATTGATCCGTACGAATTACTTCAGCACCCTCATGGAGAATCCTTTCACCTTCGGAATGATACATCGAAAGGATTTGTAAAACCTTTGGTTTTGTCATTTGTTTACCCTCCAAAAATTATACACGTAGGTTTTCCACAATCGTAGCGATTCCCTGACCGCCACCGATACAAGCTGTAATTAAACCGTAACGGGCACCGCGGCGTTCCATCTCATTCATGATTTTTACTGTTAAAATGGCTCCAGTTCCGCCGATTGGATGTCCTAAGGCAATTGCTCCTCCGTTTACATTTAATTTTTTTCGATCAAGTCCTAGTTCTTTTACACAAGCAAGAGCTTGGGCAGCAAATGCCTCATTTAGTTCTATTAAATCAATATCATTGAGTGCCAACCCTGCTAGTTTTAAAGCCTTTAATGTAGCTGGGACTGGTCCAATTCCCATAATTTCTGGACCGACACCAACAGACGCTTGCGAGACAATTCGAAGGCGCGGCTGTAGTTCACGTTTCTGTGCTTCTTCTTCAGACATCACCACAAGTGCGGCAGCACCATCATTTCGACCGCTGGCATTTCCTGCGGTAACAGTTCCCCCTTGTTTAAAGACTGGCTTTAATGCTGCTAATTTTTCAAGGCTGGTTAATCGCGGATGTTCGTCCGTATCAAAGCAAATGGTCTCTTTTTTTACTTTTACTTCATAAGGGACGATCTCTTCCTTAAACTTATCAGCAGCGATGGCGTCTGCGGCTTTTTGTTGACTTTCAAGGGCAAATTCATCTTGCTCTTCCCGGCTAATATTGTATTTTTCGGCAAGATTTTCAGCAGTTAAACCCATTGTTAAGTTTCCATATATTTCAATAGGCTGTGCGCGCGGCTGACTCTCAGTATTCGGGTCAACGATTTCAGCATTTCCTGCACCATAGCCGTATCTTGCTTTTCGTAAATAATATGGTGCGGTACTCATACTCTCGGCACCGCCTGCTAAAATCACGTCTGACAAGCCGCACATAATTTGCTGTGCTGCATTGTTAATGGCCTGCAGCCCCGAACCGCATTGGCGATGAACGGTATATCCCGGAACTTCAATTGGCAGCTCCGCTCGCAGTGCCGCAAGCCGAGCTAAGTTAGGTACATCTGAACTTTGTTTGGCATGGCCCCAAACAACCTCATCTACATCCGTCCCATTTATATTACTACGCTTTAATACTTCACGCATAACTTTTTCAGATAAGAAATCTGCTTCAACATCCTTCAGTGTTCCCCCCATCCTTCCAATCGCTGTGCGAACACCGTCGACGATTACTACATTCCTCATTTCCCTGCACCTCCGTATATTTAAAAAAATAATTTATGCAGCTTATTTAAATTCGCGCTTTAGCTCGTTTGCGATGATATTTTTTTGAATTTGGCTCGTACCTTCATAAATTTTTGTGATTCTAGCGTCGCGATAGAAACGCTCAATTGGGTAATCGCGCATATAGCCGATTCCTCCATGAATTTGTACTGCTAAGTCAGCTACGCGATTGTATACTTCAGAACCGTATAATTTTGCAATCGCAGCTTCTTTCACCACCCGCATTCCCTGGTCAGTCATCCAAGCAACACGATGGGTCATGGAACGAAGCAATTCAATTTCCGTTGCCATGTCTGCCAACATATGCTGTACAGCCTGTTGTTCAAAAATCGTTTTTTCAAATTGCACCCTTTGCATTGCATAGTCCATGCTAAGTTCTAATAGCTTTTCGCAAGAACCTAAATTACGAGCGGCTAGACCGGCACGGCCATTTGCCAAAATTTTAAGAGCGTTTATATACCCCTGACCTTCTTCCCCTAATACATTTTCAACTGGCACCTCAAGGTCTTCAAAGAATAATTCAGCCGAATGAGAACCGCGTAGTCCCATTTTTTTCTCAACATTGCCAACGATAAAGCCTGGGAAATCCTTTTCAACAATAAAGGAGGTAATTCCCTTCGCACCTTTCCTTGGATCTGTCACAGCCATAACGGTAAAAACATTGCCACATACTGCATTGGTAATGTAATGTTTTGACCCATTGATTATATACTTATCGCCTTTTCTCTCTGCCTTTGTTTTTAAGTTAGCGGCATTTGAACCTGCGCTTGGTTCTGTCAGAGCAAATGCACCAATCCACTCACCTGTAGCCATTTTTGGCAAGTATTTTTTCTTTTGTTCTTCTGTACCCAATTCGACAATTCCGACGGTACCAATTCCTGTATGGGCTCCGATTAATGTCGTATATCCGTTATGTGTTTTTCCCAGCTCTTCGTAGATCGCGCATTTTCCAACCATGTCAAGTCCGAGACCACCGTATTCTTCTGGAATACTTAAACCGAATAATCCCATTTCCTTGGAAGCTTCAATAATATGCTCAGGGATTTCATCATTTTCTTCAATTTCCATCGCTACTTTTTCAACTTCTTCTTGAACAAATTCATTTACAGTCTTCTTTAATAATTCGATATCTTCTGACAATCTAAAATCCATTATGGTTTCCTCCTAAAATGGTAATCTTGATCATTATTTGCCTTGGAATTGCGGCTGTCTTTTTTCAAGAAATGCCTGTGTACCTTCCTTTTTATCCTCGGATCCGACAAGAATTGTTTGCGCCAGCTTTTCTAAGTAAAGGGCCGTTTCCATTTCGATATCAGCACCGCGATTAACAACTGCTTTTGCAAGACGTACTGCTAGCGGTCCTTTCGCTGCAATTTTTCGAGCATATGCTCTTGCTGTATCAAGTAACTCCTCTTTAGGCACGGCTTTACTGACAATACCAATTCGCTCTGCTTCTTCTGCAGTAATAATTTCTCCGGTTAATACCAGATCCATTGTTCTCCCTTTTCCGATAATTCTTGTCAAACGCTGTGTACCACCAGCCCCAGGCATAATGCCCAAACCAACTTCGGGAAGACCGACCTTTGCATTAAGAGCGGCAATTCGAATATCGCAAGCCAATGCTAGTTCTAACCCCCCGCCTAGAGCAAACCCGTTGATAGCTGCAATCGTTGGTTTTTCATAGTCTTCAATTTTCCGATAAGTTGCCGTCATATTGGGCTGAAGGGCCTCAATCATCGATCGTTTGTTTAATTGGCTGATATCTGCCCCGGCAGCAAATGATTTTTCACCTGCTCCTGTAAAAATAACAACTCTTACAGACTTATGGACACGCAATTCTTCAAGCGCTTTTTCAATTTCAAACAACGTTTCCAGGTTTAATGCATTTCGCAACTCAGGACGATTAATCGTAATAAAAGCGATTTCATTTTCCCGACTAACTAAAATATTATAAAAATCCATTGTCATTACCTCCGTTAGTCTACAGCCATCGTTTTAAGCTTTTCTGAAACAATAAACTCTGCTTCCGTCAATT
Source organism: Bacillus renqingensis (assembly GCF_016464375.1). Classification (GTDB taxonomy): domain Bacteria; phylum Bacillota; class Bacilli; order Bacillales; family Cytobacillaceae; genus Neobacillus; species Neobacillus renqingensis. The sequence goes on along the minus strand of NZ_JADDIU010000002.1, from coordinate 311,969 downwards.
TTTGTATTTCTTCAAGCGTTGTATCGGAGGAAAGCTCATCTAAGCGTAGCTGTCCGTTTTCAATACGAAATACCGCCTTTTCTGTAACAATCATTTCCGCTTGCCGGATTCCGCTAGTTGGATAAGTAAGTTCTTTCACAATTTTCGGTGATTGATCCTTTGCGACATGTGAGATAGCAATGATAATTTTTTTTGCATTTGCCACTAAATCCATTGCCCCGCCGACGCCAAGGATATCCTGACCCGGTACCGCCCAGTTGGCAATCTCACCGGTCTGACTCACTTGCAGTGCCCCCATAACAGCAACATCAATGTGTCCGCCACGAATCATCACGAATGAGTCGGAACTTGAAAAAATTGATGCGCCTTCACCAAATGTAATCGGATGTTTACTTGCTGAAATTAAATCCATATCGATTTCTTCAGGTGGTGGGGTTGGGCCTATTCCTAGTAGTCCGTTTTCCGATTGGAGATATACTTTACTATCTGGCTTGAGATAGTTTTGAATCAAAGTTGGAATTCCGACTCCAAGGTTGACGACTGTCCCCTCCTGAAGTTCCTGTGCAATTCGCTTGGCAATTCGAATTCGTGCTGCCGCACTCTTATTTCCGGTGACGTTCAACATACTCACCCCCAACCTTTTCGTAGCGGTCATTTAACACAACGATATCGACATAATTATGTGGTGTCACAATTTCCTCAGGTGCAAATGTCCCCACTTCAACAATCTCATCCACCTCAACAATGACTAAATCGGCTGCTGTGGCCATCATAGGATTAAAGTTCCTTGCCGTTTTGGAATAAATGAGATTTCCCATCGTATCAGCCTTTAAGGCTTTGATTAAGGCCACATTAGCACGAATTCCTCTTTGCAGGAGGTATCGTTCACCGTTAAATACGCGCTCTTCTTTTCCTTCAGCCAGCTGGGTACCGACCGCTGTTTTTGTGTAAAACGCAGCAATCCCGGCACCGCCGGCACGAATTGCCTCAGCTAATGTTCCTTGAGGAATTAATTCAATTTCTAGCTCGCCGCTTTTCCATGCCTTTACTGCATCGCGATTGGATGTAAAATAAGAGCCAATTGCTTTTTTAATATGCTTCGAGATTAATAGTTTGCCAAGACCTTTTCCGGCCTCTCCTAAGTTGTTACTGATGATGGTCAGTTCTCTGGCATGGTCGGATTCAGCGATCGTATCAATTAATGTGAAAGGCGTTCCACATAATCCAAAGCCGCCAACAAGTACATGATCACCGTGCCGAATCCACTTTATCGCATCCTCAGCGGATTTTAATTTTTCACAGTGGATTATATTTTCCATTCATTACCCCTCCCATCTAAGCCTTCTAAATTTAGTATTTATAAAATCCTTGCCCGGATTTACGTCCTAGCCGTCCCGCTTTTACGTATTTAATCAGCAGCGGACATGGACGGTATTTTTCTCCTAATGTCTTATACAAATATTCCATATTTCGTAGTCTAGTATCTAAACCTACTAAATCTGCAAGTTCTAATGGTCCCATTGGATGATTCAATCCCAATTTCATCGCTTTGTCGATATCTTCAGCCGAGGCAACGCCTTCCATCAATAAGTACATTGCTTCGTTTCCAATCAAGCAGTTCATTCGACTCGTCACAAAACCAGGAAATTCATTAACTTCAACAGTTTCTTTCCCTAATTTCGCCCCGACTTCTTTTGCCTTTGCTATTGTTTCGTCTGATGTCTCGAGGCCTCTAATAATTTCAATCAACTTCATTTTGTGAACTGGATTAAAGAAGTGCATCGCTATACACTTTTCTGGTCTTGAGGTTTGGGCAGCGATTTCTGTTGGGCTCATCGTTGATGTATTGGTAGAAAGCAGGGTATGACTTGGACAAATCTTATCGAGCTGTTTAAATACCTCGACTTTTAATTCCATTAATTCAAATACTGCCTCAATTACAACATCTGCGTCTCCAGCAGCCGCCTCAAGATCAGTTGTATATTCAATATTTTGCAATGCAGCAGCAGCTTGTTCGTGTTTTAAATAACCTCTTTCGGCACTTTTTGTCATTTCCGTTTCAATATAAAGTTTTGCTTTATCTAAGTTTTCTGAGCTAATATCATTTAATGCAACCCGATAACCGCCAAGCGCTCCAACATAAGCAATTCCCCGGCCCATGACACCGGAGCCAATAACCGTTAACTTTTCCATTCACGTTTCCCCTTTTCCCATGATTTCCGTGTTTATTACATTTGAAGTAATTTCATATAAATTATCATATACCAAATCATATATGATTTCAATTATAAATTTTCTGAATGTTTAGCTTTTATTGATAAATTTTTCTCCAAAAAATACTTAAAAGGAGCCTGAACAAATAATGAACAGACCCCTTCAATCTATTACAATATAATTCCTGTTGATGTCATTTTGACATTCAAATAATCTTCAATAAAAATCGTAATCAAGCTATTGGGGTCAGAAATTTGGTCTGACCATGGAATACCTAAATGGAAAGAATTTAATTATTATCAATCTGTGCGCGCTGCAATTTTCCGCTGAAGTCTACATAAATAGATTTCCATTCTGTGTAGACATCAAGTGAAGCGACACCGGAATCTCTATGACCGTTACCTGTTCCTTTCGTGCCGCCAAATGGGAGATGAATCTCGGCACCGGTTGTTCCAGCATTGACATAGAGAAGACCAGTATCAAGGTCTCTCATCGCTTGGAAGGCACGGTTGATGCTGGCTGTATAGACGGCGCTGGAAAGGCCGAATTCAACACTGTTATTAACCTCTATTGCCTCTTCTAAACTATTAATTGAAATAATTGATACAACAGGGCCAAAAATTTCTTCCTTGGCAATTCGCATATCTGGTGTCACATTAGTGAAAATGGTAGGTAAGTAAAAATTACCTTGATCTAAGCCATTTTCTGTTGCAATTTTTCCACCGCAAAGAAGTTTTGCCCCTTCCTGCTGTCCAATTTTCACGTATTCATCAATTTTCTCAAGCGAAGAACGATTGATAACCGGGCCTACCTTAACAGACTCATCAAGCCCGTCACCCATTTTTAATTCGCCGACACGTGCAAGTAATTTGCTTTCAAGAGCTTCCTTAACAGACTCATGGACAAGAACACGGCTTGTAGCTGTACATCTTTGACCGCTTGTACCAAAGGCACCCCAAAGAATACCTTCTACTACCAGGTCAAGGTCTGCATCTTCCAAAACGGTGATGGCATTTTTTCCGCCCATTTCCAGTGAAGTTCTTTTTAATAAAGCACCTGCACGACCATTTATGGCTTTACCTACTTCGTTCGATCCAGTAAAAGAGATCAGGTCAATACCTGGATGATCAACTATTGCATTTCCTACTTCACTTCCTGAACCGTTAACAAGATTAATTAAGCCTTTGGGAAGGTCTGCTTCTTCATAGATTTTTACAAATTCCGCTGCGACCATTGGTGTTTCTGTAGCTGGTTTCCAGACAACTGCATTTCCTGTGACAAGTGCCGGAAGCGATTTCCAGGAAGCAATCGCAATTGGGAAATTCCAAGGAGTAATCAGGCCGGCAACACCAATCGGAACGCGGACACTCATTGCAAATTTATTGCGCAGCTCCGATGGCACAGTGTCACCAAATTGCCTCCGTCCTTCTCCAGCCATATAAAATGCCATATCAACCGCTTCTTGTACTTCGCCTCTTCCCTCTTCAATGACCTTTCCCATTTCACTAGTAAGAACTTGGGCTAGGTGCTCTTTTCTTTCCTTTAACAGAAAAGCAACTCTATAGAGATATTCGGCACGTTCAGGAGCTGGAACCAAGCGCCATTCCTTTTGTGCTTCTTTTGCTGCTTGGACTGCACGATCGACATCTTCTTTTGTAGACTGTGTTACCTCCGCGAGTACTTTTCCATTGGCCGGGTTTATAACAGGAACAAATTTCCCCGAAGCGGATTCACACCATTCACCGTTAATGAAGTTTAATATCTTTTGCATTTGTATTCCTCCTATATTTACAAAAATTAACGAATAACCAGTTTTAATTTCTCTTTAATTCTATTAACGGCTTCGTATAGTCTTTCACTTGGTACGGAAAGAGAAACACGGAAGTACCCTTCGCCAGAAGGACCGAAAGCATTACCCGGAGTCATAATAACTCCGGTTTGTTCCAATACATTGGTCACAAACTCAGCAGATGTATACCCTTCTGGTACAGGTGCCCAAATGAAAAAGCTCCCTTTTGGCGGGTCAACTTCTACGCCAATTGATTTAAGTCCATCAAGCATTGCAGCCATACGCTCTTTATAAATTTGGTTATATTGAGTCACACAGCTTTGATCACCGTTCAGGGCATAAGCTGCCGCTTTTTGAATCGGTGTAAATTGACCTGTATCTGTATTGCTTTTCAGGACTGAAAGTGCTTTAATAATTTTCCTATTGCCCACTACATAACCAATCCGGAAGCCAGTCATACTATAAGTTTTTGAAAGTGAACCGAATTCGACAGCGATATCCTTAGCCCCTTCCACTTGAAGGATACTTGGCGCTTTATAGGAATCAAATGTGACCTTGTTATAGGCAGAATCATGAGCTATTGGGATTTTATGTTTTTTAGCAAATGCTATCGCTTCTTCAAAAAAAGGAAGTTCGACAGTTGCTGCTGTCGGGTTCCCCGGGTAATTTAAAAACATCAGCTTGGAACGTCCAAGGATTTCTTTTGGAATCGTTGCAAAATCAGGGTGAAAATTGTTTTCCTTTGTTAACGGCATATTATGATACAGCGCATTTGCCAAAAGTGCTGCCATCCGGTATACCGGGTAGCTTGGGTCAGGAATTAACACATAATCCCCCGGGTCAACAAGTGTCGGGATGATATGGGCAATTCCCTCTTTTGAGCCAATTAAAGCTAAAACTTCAGTCTCCGGATCAAGTTTGACCCCATATTCGCGTGAATAAAAATCAGCTACCGCTTGCTTGAATTCGGGACATCCAACAAAGCTTGGATATTTTAAATTCTTAGGGTCCTGTGCCTCTTCAGACAGTTTTTCCACAATATGTTTTGGAGTTGGAAGATCGGGATCACCAATTCCTAAATCAATAATATCTACCCCAGCTTTGATCATTTTCGCTTTTTTATTATTAATTTCTGCGAATAAATAGGGTGGAATTTGACCTATTCTTTCCGAAAAAAAACTCATAGCTTCACCACCTTAATTTAATTTTGACTCGATAATTCAGAAAATTCAATTTGCATATTAATAATTTATCGGTTTTTTATTATTATCACTATGGTTGTTTTATACAAAAATAATTACTATTTTTAATATCATTCCGTATTATTTTTACAAAAAAAGAGACTGCCTGTGCAAGGCTGATCTCTATAGACAATATTTGAATTTCTTTTCAGCAGTACAATAACAAATGTACCTGGAATCCACCCAAGCACATTTTTATTTTACATCTTAACATTTATCAATAAATTTCATACGTTTGTCCGGTTTGTCCACCTTGTATACTTTTTCTATATGCAAGTGCTGCGCGTTTTCCTGGAACAGGTTCAAAGCCTTTAAAAAGATTCCCATATTTTTCTGCCGATTCCTGTAAAATTGTTGGACTGACATTATTAATCCGGATTCCCCTAGGCATATCCAATGCGGCAGCTTTTACGAATGCTTTTAACCCGCCGTTAACCATTGCGGCTGAAGCACCATCTTTCACTGGATCATCCATCAGAACACCGCTTGTCAAGGTTATACTTCCATAATCGTTAATATAGTCAAGTCCTAGCAACACTAAATTAATTTGGCCAGCTAACTTGTTCCGAAAGGAAAACTCGTTTAATTCTGGAGTCATTTCTCTGATCGGTCCAAAATAGGTTGAACCTGCTGCGCTTACTAAAGCATCGATTTTCCCAACTTTTGCCAACATTTCTTTAATACTCTTTGGTGAGGAAATGTCTACTTGAATAGCGGAATTTCTTTTACTAGCTTTAATGACTTCGAAGTCATGTTTTAATTCTTCGACAATATGACTCCCCAATGTTCCATTGGCCCCAACGACTAATACTCTCACTCTATAAAAGCCCCCTTTTTCATATAACTTTTTGAATGGTTCAGAGTTAATATCAACTTCAACCATATTCGTAAATCCTTTTAAATTTATTAATTTCTAGATCCGCAAACATTTTCCTTTAATATAATATTATTTTTCAGAAAATTATTGTTACAATTCCTAGAGTAAGTCATCAGTACAATTGGCAGATACCTTTATCATGTTCAACCAGTTTTGTCCTTAAAAAGCTCTTTTCAAGACATATTGAGCAGAGGAATATTTCTTCTTTCTTCAATGTAATGGGCAATCAGCTTTAATCCTTCATCAAGTTGTTCAATTACCGAGCTTTTATATGGATCTTGCCTTACTAATGGACGTATTCGCTGCAACAGTTTTCCCGCCCTTGACATAATAAAATCATGGATAAACTGGTAATTCATGATGTCCTGAAGCAGCTGGCGATATTGTTGCCGAAACCGATCAATACTTAAAAGCAGTGCGGTTAACGTATTAAATCCTTTAATCGGAACATAATCCCCCTCTATTAACTTGCCGTTTACATCCCGTCCCCAAGTGGCAACATAATCTCAATATATAGTTTCGCTTTATCCAAATTTTCCTGGCTGACATCGTTTACATAAACCTGAAAGCCACCAAGTGCTGCTGCATAGGCGATTCCCCGTCCCATTCCACCAGAACCAACAACTGTTAATTTCTCCATTATTTTTCCCCCTTTTTAAGTACTTGCACTCTTTTCCTAAATTAGTTGTTCATGTAAATTATCATATACTAAATCATATATGATTTCAATTAAAAATTTTCTGAATGTTTCATTTTCTTTACTGCTATTTATTAATCCGCTACCCTCATAAATAGGCTAACAAAGAGCGAAAGGCAAGAACCGTACTAACTAACCGCAAAAAGGCGCCGCAAATGATATTCGGGCGCCTTTTTATGAAAGGGATCTAAATAAACTTTTTAGCTTAATTTATTCTCGTAGAAGTCATTTTTACATTCAAATAGTCTTCGATTCCTTCACTGCCGCCTTCTCTTCCCAGTCCGCTTTCTTTTATTCCCCCAAAAGGTGCTTGAACGGAGAATGGCGCAGCATCATTGACCCCGACCATTCCATATTCGAGTCCTTCAGAAACACGATACATGCGTGATAGGTCGTTTGTATAAAAATAGGATGCCAGCCCATATTCAGTATCATTTGCCCGCTCAATCACCTCCTCTTCAGAAGAAAAGCTAATTAATGGGGCAATCGGTCCAAATGTTTCTTCATGTAATATTTTCATCCCTTCTGTACTGTTCGTTAACAAGGTAGGACAATAGAAATAACCGTTATCAAACTTGCCGCCAGTAAGTCGTTCTCCGCCGAATAAAACGGTGGCTCCTTTGGATTTTGCGTCTTCTACTTGTTCGTCCATCTTGGCAATTGCTGACTCGTTAATAAGCGGGCCAATATGATTCGCTTCATTAAGCCCATCCCCAACTTTCAATTGGGATACCTTTTCTTTGAGTTTAGCTGCAAATTCATCATAAATCGCATCTTGGATGTAGATGCGATTGGCACAGACACACTGTTGGCCTGAAGAAGCAAATTTACTTTGGATGACTCCTTCCACTGCAAGGTCGAGATCAGCATCCTCAAATACGATGAATGGGGCGTGTCCCCCTAATTCCATCGAAACTCTTTTTACTGTATCTGCTGATTGGCGAATCAGCTTTTTCCCAACTTCTGTCGAACCTGTGAAGGAAATCTTTTTTACTTCCTTACTTTCCATCAATGTCCCAACAATGATATCAGAATTACCCATCACAAGATTTACAACCCCCTTAGGCAACCTTACTTCATCAAAGATTTTAACGAGCGCAACCGAGGATAAGGGTGCTTCTTTTGAAGGTTTAAGAATCACCGTACAACCGGCTGCTAGCGCCGGAGCCAATTTTCTCGCTATCATGGAGAGCGGGAAGTTCCATGGGGTAACAGCAGCTACAACCCCGACAGGCTGTTTTGTTACCGCAATCCGTTTATGACTGGCGGATGCCGGAATAATTCGGCCATACACCCTCCTCGCTTCTTCCGCAAACCATTGAAAAAATGAAATAGTGCTTTGTACCTCATAGCGGGCATTATGAATGGATTTCCCCATTTCTCTAGTGATTAATTGAGCCAGTTCATCATGCTGCTCTCGTAACTTCTCCACAAGTTTATGTAAAAAAGTAACCCGCTGATCAACCGGCATTCGGGACCAATCATGAAATGCCTGTTTGGCAGCCTGAATGGCGTCTTTCGTTTCAGCCGCCCCAACTGTGTAAACCTTATCTACAAGAACACCTGTTGCCGGGTTGAATACTTCAAGAGTGCTATTCGTTTGAACCCATTCCCCGTTAATGTACATGCCTTTTCTCCCTTCTTAATTGAGTGAATGCCACTAAGTTTGATAAACAAAACGTTTATTTTTACAAAAACTGCGGTAGTCCCCAAGTATTCAAAAGCTACAATAGATATTTTTTAATCCTAGTACCCTTGTTTTTTATTGACAATATTCATCATCTCCGTAGGATTATCCTGATAAGAGCGTAAATTGTGAATGAAAATGTCAACAGCCCTGCTCATATAGGTTGGATGACGATCTCCTGCTATATGTGGAGTGATATATACATTCTTTAAACTCCATAATTCACTTTCAGATGGTAATGGTTCAACATCAAAAACATCTAAGACAGCTCCGGCGATTTTATTCGCTTTTAAGCATTTAACGATGGCTTGTTGATGAATCACTTCTCCCCTGCTGACATTGATTAGATAGGAGGACTTTTTCATCCTGCCTAATTCTTCTTCTCCCACACTTTGATACGTTTCTTGGGTAAGGGGTAATAAACAAACGACAAAATCACTCTGTTCAAAAATACGAAGCTTGTTATCGGGTAATATTAATTCGTCTACGTTCTCAGTCTTTGCCATACTACTTCTTTTCATGGCCAGGATCCGCATATCAAAAGCCTTTGCCCTTTTCGCTAACTCTTTACCGATGGAGCCATACCCAAGAATACCTAATGTTTTTCCCGCCAACTCATCGATTTCGGTAAATCGATCCCACTCTTTCCTTTTTTGGGCTTCATAAAATACGAAACTTTTACGATAGAGGTTGAGCATCATGCCGATTGTATATTCAGCAATCGTCACGGAGTTTATTCCCTTTGAATTTGTTACTAGAATATCTTTTTCCATTAGCTTAGAAAATGGTAATGAGTTTAAACCAGATTGCATGATATGAATCCATTTCAGATTTCTCATTTTATCAATCAACTCTGGGGAAACATCATGCCCATATGTGACTAATACTTCTGCTGCTGAAAGGATACTATCACTAATGGAAGCTAACCGCTTATTAAAAATATAGTTAGAAGACTCTCTCGATATTTTCTTACTAAATTCTTCATCCATTTGGACACTAGAAAGAATTTTCATTTTCTGCCTCTCCTTCAAGAAATAAGATACTCGCCTCAGAGGTTATCCCTTTACACCACCCTCAGCCAAACCTCTGATAAAATATTTTTGTGTAAAAATAAACAATAAAATAATGGGTAACGCTGATAAGGTTAATCCAGCCAGCATGACTCCCCAGTCAGTATTTACCGCTCCTCTAAAGGCTAGTAATCCTGTAGGAATTGTTTTTAAGGCATCATCATCAATGAAAACAAGGGAAAACATAAATTCATTCCAAGCAAAGAATGAGGTTAATACGGTTGCTGTCAGGATGATCGGCGTACTCAGCGGTAAAATCACACGAAATAAAACCCCCAGACTTGAACAACCATCCAAAAAGGCTGACTCTTCAAGTTCTTTGTCAATACTAAAAAAATGGGCACGGAACAACAAAACGGTCAATGGTATTTGGTACGCTACGTAAGGGAGAATTAATGCCCAATACGTATTATATAAACCAGTATCTTGTATAAGCTGATATAGGGGGATTAAGCTAACCTGTGGCGAAAACATTAAACCGGCTGCAAAAAAAAGGAAGAAGAATTTTTTTCCTTTAAATTCAAATCTTGATAAGGCATACGCTGTAAATGCGCTAAATAAAACAGTCAAGAAACAAGTGATACATGTAACAAAAACACTATTGAAAAAATATTTTGATATTCCTTGTTCCCAAGCAGTTTTATAATTTTGAAATAACCACTCTCTTGGTAGGCCCCAAGAATCCCCGAAAATAGCAGTAGTCTCTTTAAAGGAGCTGATGATCATCCAAATCAAAGGAAAAGCAATCGAGAGGAAATAAGCTAATAAAATGCAAGTAACCAATCCAATTTTAATCCTTGATAAAAAGCTCCCTCTTCGTCTCTTCGGTTGGCTAACTGTCACTGACTCGGCCGTTAAAGCTGTCCGTTCATACATACCTATCACTCCTTTTCCGTCTTAAACAGCTTCATCTGTAAGATTGATAGAATTAAAGTAATCACGAATATAATATTAGCAATGGTAGACGCATATCCCATATCGCCATTTACAAAAGCAGAATGGTACAACTGTGTACCCAATACTTCAGAAGCTTGACCTGGACCGCCATTGGTTAAAATAAACACTTGATTAAAGACGAGGAAAGCACCCGACAGGGTCACTACCGATGCCACAACCGCTGTTTCTTTTACCATTGGCACGGTGATTTTTAAAAATACCTGGACCTTTGAGGCTCCATCAAGTAATGCTGCCTCATAAAGACTGGGCGGAATTTTTTGGATAGCAACGATAAAGAGCATCATGATATAGCCAATGCTCTGCCATTGTGACATGGCAATGACTGCATAGATAGCCGTATCGCCATTTCCTAACCAGCCCGTTGCCCAACTCTCTAAACCCACTGATTGGAGAAATTGATTTAATAACCCTTCAGGTGTGTAAATAAAATTAAATAATAACCCAATTACGGAAGTTGAGATCAGCACTGGAATAAAATATACCGTTCTGAAAATGGCCGAAAATCTTTTAAAAACCGTATCTTCTAAAATGGCGGCAATGACAAGACCGCCTCCTACTTGAAACAGCATGGAAATGGCGGCAAAGAGAAGATTGTTTTTTAAGGATTGATAAAATACCTTGTCTTTAAACAGCTTCTGGTAATTATCGAACCCTGTGAACTCTTGTATGGCTGAAAAAGTATTCCATTCGAAAAAGCTATATTTGATATTTTGAATTAACGGATAATAGATAAAAAGACTTACAAGTATAAAACTAGGAACTAGAAAGAGATATGGAGTCATTTTTTTTCCTACCATCATGGTCCCTCCATTCAAGAGAGTAAAGGGGAAAATCTATTCCACTTTACTCTTTCGATTTTTTACTTTGAAGATTCCTTAACCTCTTTTGCTGCCTTCTGAACTTCTTTCATCACTTCTTCAGGAGTTTTTTCTTTATTTAGCATTTGCTGGGCGCCATTTAGGTAGACGTCAACAATTTTACTATCAAGCGCTGTATCTAACCATACGTTCATACCACTCGCTTGTTTAATCGTTTCGACAACATCCATCATTTTTTGATCAGCTGAATTTTTATTAACCGCGTCAATTGTTGAACTAACCATACCTGTTTCTTTTACCATTTTTTCAGCTATTGTCTTTGACGTTAAGAAATTTAAAAACTTAATCGCCATATCAGGATTCTTTGTTTTTGCGGATACCATGAACCCTTGAGAAGCACCTGTCAATTCCTGTGGGTCCCCTTTTCCGTCCTCTATTGCCGGGAAGTTAAACCAACCCCAATCAAATTTTGCCGGCTTGATATAGGGAATTTGATTGAATTGATTATAGTAAATCGCTGCTTTTCCGTTCACAAATGCATTAATCGCAGAATCATCTGTCACAGCATTTGGCTCCTTCGTGAAATAAGGTTCTAATTCTATCATTTTTTCCAATGCTGTAACATAACTTGGATCCGTAAATTCCCCTGTTGAACGATTATAATCTTTCTTTAAGACAGCGGGGTCTACCATTCGTTGATTTAGGGTTGTTAAATAGTGTCCTACTGCCCAGTTTGATTGGTTTCCAAATGCAATCGGGGTGTATCCGCCCTGTTTGATTTTCTTCAAAACAGTCATAAACTCATTCCAGGTCTTTGGCTCATTTACACCTAGTTTCTTAAATATTTCTTTATTATAGAAAAATGCCTTACCATCCATCACAATCGGAACGCCGTATACTTTACGTTCAAAGGTATAAGGGCCAAATTGCGAAGTAAAGATTTGGTCACCTAATTCAGTCCCAGCTTTAGTATATTTGGTTAAATCTAATACTTTTCCACTACGAACAAATTTGTTTGCATATTCACCACTCCAAGCAAAGAAAATATCCGGTGGATTACTACTGCCTAATAACACATTAATTTTTTGTTTATAATCATCATTTATCGCACTCGATACCTTAATCTTCACCTTTGGATTCTGGCTTTCAAATTCTTTTACAGCGCTATCAAAAAATTGTTTATTGGCCCCATCGGCAAAACGATGAAAGAAGGATAGTTCTACTTGATCGTCTTTTTTATCAGTGCCATTAGATGTGCTTGAACATCCTGCTATTGAAAAAGTGATCATGAGTAATGTTATCATTACGGAAAATAGTTTAGACTTTTTCATTCAAATTCCCCTTCATTATTGATTTCATGTCCAGCGAGATCTATTAAGCGCTTTATCCTTAGGTTTTGCATGATCATTTCTAATTGGTTAGAGTCAGGGGTTCATCCCCCTTATAAAATGCAATTCGTTTCTAATTTCATTCATATGGTCCTTCATTACTGCTACAGCCAAGGTTTGGTCTCTTGATTCAATTGCTTGAATTAATTGATCATGGTGCTGTTGTGCGATTTTTACAGTTTTCATATATTTCGTGACATCAAATAGAGAGTTACCCGTCAGTTCAAAAAAGGATTTTGCTAAGACGGCAAACACCCTATTTTGGGTGGCATTTGCCAGCGCCAGATGAAAATTAAAATCTTCAACTAAAAATTCAGAAATATAATTCTTTTTCTCCTCCATTCTTTTGTAAATTTTTTTAAGCCTGTCTAGATCCTGTTTTGAGGCTCGTTTTACGGCCATTTGAATAATCGATAGCTCAAGAATTTCACGTACTTCAAGAATCTCTTCTGCACTGGTTTGATCATTATGAAGAATTCGCTTTAATGATTCCGCGACAATATCTTCTTGAGGTTTTCTTACATATACTCCCTTACCTTGTTGAATAGATAAAAAGCCTTTTTCCTCTAGCACTCTAAAGGCCTCTCTGACTACATGCCGACTAACATGAAGTTCTTTGGACAACACTCTTTCTGAAGGTAATTTATCGCCTTCGCCTAAAACTCCTTCAAGAATCCTAGCTTCAATGTCAGCAACAATGTCTAAATATAAGGCCTCACTCATTTCTTATCCCTCTTTTAAGTTACTAATATGGTCAAACTAGTTGAAATTTTTTTAAAACCTCCAACCGATCCTATGACTAAGAATAAATAGAATCCTTCTGGTTGGACTGGTTGGACCAGTGATAATCTTATTATAAATTTAAATATTCCGAATAGTCAATATATATTTTTTTAACATTTATCCTTTTTTATTCAACATCTAATCGATGCTACTATTTTTAAAATTCTTCTTAAATTCCTAATTTCAAGCGAACGGCCGTGATCGAATCTTCCAATATCTGAATAATATCGCCGATTTGACTTTCATTAATCGTTAGTGGTGGAGCTAGGACAACTGTATTTACACCGTCATAGGTGACAGAGCGGCAGATTAGACCCTTTTCAGCAGCCTCAGCGACTACGTTTACCGCTACTTGTAATTCCGGCGGGAAATTTTCTCCCTGATTTCCATTTGGCATCAGGTCAAACGCCCCCAAAAGTCCTTTAGCTCTTGTTTTCGTAACAATATCAAATTTTTGAGCTAACGACTCAAAACCTGTTAACAAGTGTTCACCCATGGTCTTGGAGTTTTCAATTAAACCCTCCTGCTCTATTATTTCGATATTTTTCAAAGCTACAGCACAGGCAGTTGGGTGACCGCTATAAGTAAATCCATGGAATAACGTACCGGTAGAAAGTTCCATCATTTTCTTGTGAATTTTCTCAGATAAAACCACACCTCCCAAAGGGATATAGCCGCTGGTAATACCTTTTGCTATTGTCATCACATCCGGAACAATCCCCCAATTCTCCATCCCAAACATTTTCCCGGTACGACCAAACCCAGTAATCACCTCATCGGCTATTAAAATAATCTCGTATTCCGAACATATTGCGCGGACCTGTTCCATATAGCCATCTGAAGGGAAAATCAATCCACCTGCCCCTTGAATCGGTTCTATTAGAAAAGCGGCGATTGTTTCGGGCCCTTCTGCTTCGATTAACTGGCGGATTCGTTCACCACATTCGCATGTACCACCACGTTCCGGCGGTTTATGATCTAAATATTCACAATTGGGAACATCAGCGTGGAGTATTTGTTGATCTAGGGATCCCGCCACTTCCCAAAATTCCGGTATTCCTGTTGCACTGGTCGCATTTGAGGTAACCCCATGGTAGGCTTTCTTCCGCGAAATAATTTTTTTCCTTTCTGGTTTCCCCTTTAATCTCCAGTAATGTCGAATCAATTTAATTGCCGAATCATTAGATTCAGAGCCGCCTGAGGTAAAAAAAACAGTCGATAGGTTACCCGGAGCAATACTAGACATTTTCTTAGATAACAGAATGGCCGGTTCATGGCTAAAGGTAGAAAAAGCAGAGCTGTAGGCAAGTTTAGTCATTTGTTCATGGGCAGCATCGGCCAATTCCTTCCGTCCGTGGCCGATATTTACATTCCACAGAGAAGACATCCCATCGATTACTGTCCTGCCGTCGAGATCCTTTAAATAAATTCCCTTTCCTTCGGTAAAGACAAAGCTAGCACCCTGTGATTGCTGCTGTTTTATCGATGATGTAGGATGAAGAAAATGTTTTTTGTCCCATTCAATCAATTGGTCTCTGGTGTACTGTTCCAAAAAAACTCACTCCCATTTAAAAAATTTCACGCTTCCAATTTTAATCTGACCTTGGAATAACCTCATTATAATAGATGATTTTTGATTAGTCAAAATATTATTAATTTTCATTATCATATTTTATAAATGTTGAAATGGTATATTAAATCCTATATAATTTATTTTATGAAAAAGGATAGTAAACAAGAAATAGCTTATCAAATCATTCGTTCACGGATAACCGAGGGGATTTATGTTCAGGGTCAACGCTTAGTCATTGATACATTAGGAAAGGAGTTAAATTTAAGTCCTATTCCTATACGCGAGGCAATTCGCCGTTTGGAAGCAGAAGGACTTGTAACAATTAAAGCCTACAGCGGTGCAGTGGTATCTTTCATTGATGAAAATGAATACTATGAGGTACTTTCTATATTAGCAGTCCTGGAAGGGTATGCCGCAACATTAAGCAAAACTCATACAACCAATGAACAGATGAAGATGCTGCAGGAAAAGAATGAACAAATCAAAGAGGCCTTGCAAAGGTTTGATTTTAATGGCTATATTAAGTTGAACAAGGAATTTCATCTCCATTCGATAAAAAATTGCCCGAATCAATCATTATTTAACTTGATCAAACAAATGTGGGAAAAACTCGATACCATCAGACGGTTAAAACCTATGTACTTTCCAACTCGGGCAGTTGAAGCCATCAATGAACACGAAACCATCATCTCGCTTTTAGCAAGCAAAAGCTCGGCGCATGAACTCGAACAGTTCGTCAGACAACATCATCTTGCAGCTATTACCGAGGCTGAAAAAAATCTATAAAAATGAAAATAGCAGACTCAGGAAGGGTCTGCTATTGTTTCAAGTAATCCCCTAATTAGCTATTTTCTATTTATAAAAACTTTCATTAAAGACTCAGCCGCTTTGGCCAAGGCTTCTTTTCCTTTAGGAATGACCGCTTCCATGCTGACAAAGCCGTGGATGGTCCCATCGTAGCGTAGGCATTCTACTTCCACTCCGGCTTCTGCTAGTTTCTTGGCGTAATCCTCACTCTCATCTCGCAACGGATCATATTCCGCCGTAATGATAAGTGTTGGCGGTAAGCCTGCAAAATCTCCGTGAAGGGCAGGGTTTGCCAGTGGATTGGTTTTATCTTCTTCACTATTAAAATAGCAATCTCGAAACCATTCCATCGTACCTTTTTCCAAGAAATAGCCATCTGCGTTCTCTAACATTGAAGTGGTCGCCTCTCCCCCAGGATTTGTACTTGGATAAAAGAGGAGCTGGAAGCAGATGGGCGGTGTGTTCTTGTCTTTTGCGAGATTCGTGACTACCGCTGCCAGATTTCCGCCGGCACTGTCGCCGCCTACAGCAATTTTTGTACGGTCTACTTGAAAGTCTTCCGCGTGGTCATAAACATATTGAACGGCAGCATAACAATCTTCAACAGCAGCTGGGAATTTATGTTCTGGAGCAAGGCGGTAATCAACAGAAATTGTTACACAGTTCGCCTGGTTGGTCAGTGCCCGGCAAATATTTTCATGGGTGTCAATACTGCCGATAACCCAGCCGCCGCCATGGAAGTAGACAAGTGCCGGATAGTTTTCCATTGTTTCGAGAGGATAATAAATTCTCACCGGAATATTGGTCTCTGAGCTGGAAATAATCCGGTTGTCTATTTTCCCAACTTGTGCAAGTTCCCCTTGTGGTACAACAAATGCCTGCCTCGCAAGCTCCGGTGCCAGCGTTTCTAATGGCGGTGTACCTGCAGCCGCTAATTGTTCCAATAAAACTTTCGTTTGTGAATCAAGGGACATTTTCTCATCGCCTTCTTTCATTAGGAATAATATTACAGTTATCTATTTCTACATGAAGGCTTTTTTTACCTTTAAAAAAGTATTTAAATGTCCAATTTTTCTAAAAACCATATGGCTGCTATGTTTAAACACCGTATTTCTAATCGAGCTTATGCAATTTTTTTTGCAAATAGTTACGCCTTTCTTCAATATAATTAGAGATCACCTTTAGTTCTCGATCAAATTGATCTATGTGCGTCTTTTTGTAGGGATCCTGCAATATGAATGGACGAATCGATTGCAGCAATTTTTCCACTCGAGGGATCATAAAATCCTGGGTGAACTGGTGATCCATTATTTCCTCAAGCAGCCTTCGATATTGCTTGCGAAACCCATTTACATCCAGCAGCCGTGCTGTTAACGTATTAAAGCCTTTGATTGGAACATAGTCTGCTTCCATTAGCTTTCCGTTGACATCCCTGCCCCAAGTAGCATCATAATCCCACGGAATCACTTCAAACAGCCCTGTTTCTCCATTTCGGTAAAGGGCATAATTATGGACAAAGCCATCATAATTGGAAGTAAAGATGATTCCCGCTACCCAGCGGAGGTATTGATCAACATCTAGATATTTCGAAATTTCCCTTTCGAATTCCAACGGAGGCGTCGTGTTAATTTTAAAAATAAATTCTTGTAATTGAAATTCCGCTGATCGGGACTGCCTATACTTCGTTTCATAACCTAGTTTCAGAGATTTCTTTGTTTCTTTATCCAAATCACTCATCAGGGAAAAATTTGCATCACCATCAACCGCATAAAATATACTTCCAGCTGGAAGCTTTCTTCTTTTTAAAAAATATTCATCGACGGATTCAATTTCTAAATAAACCCCTTCCTCCTTCCCATTTACGATTAAGTATACATGGCGTGATTGCGGTGACAGTACACCAATTTCGGAAAAGAAATCAAACGACAACTTATTGCGGATCATCGAGGGATCCTTATATTCGGCATTTAGATGAATTTGCTGTGAGCCCATAAATTTTTTGGGCTTATAAAAGGTCACTTGATAAGACTTTTTCGGAAAGTCACGAATATGGGAGCCGCGATAGCAGATATCAATCTCGAACCTTTTTCCGTCTATCCTAGCCTGCGCGGGTATCGGTTCATCCAGCCAAATATCTCTCTTTAATTCCTTTAGATCTGCTGGTTTTATGAAAAGCTTATATTGCGGTAATGTAGCCGTCATGTCCATTTCTATTCCCCTCCCCATACTATAGGTATGAAGGAAACGTACAAAGGTCACGTTTTTGAGCTATTTTTCATTTTAGTTGGGTTTCCTGCCCATACAAACAGTGCCTTTAAAACGTAAAGTGATAAAAGAAGAGTGAGTTTTACTAACATGTACTTTTCGTACTCCCTTTTCAAAATTAAAGGAGGTGCATTAAATATGGAGGAGGAAAAAGACCTTTCTCCTGAGGAAATTCAGACAGCGGCCGATGAGGTGAGACAAGGCGGGTTTGGCGATTTTATGTTTATGGATCCGAACCGCAACCGCAGAACAACAGGCAGAAGGACCTCGAGTCGTCCACAATCCACTTCTCGCAAACAAACGTCAAGAAAGAAAACATCACGAAAGAAAACGTCACGAAAAAGAACCTCTCGACATACTACAATTCCTTCAGATTTATGTTGTACAGAATGGCGAAATACGGCGCGAGGCAGACATCAAACACAAAGCTGTTGGAAAGACAGCAATATGTGGATATATAAAAAGCGAAAAAGGTAATGTACGGCGGGGGTTATCCTCCGCTATTTTTATTAAGAAAAAGCGCACTTAAATCGCCATCGCTGGGATGGTCCCAGAAAGCCGGATAGCTTCATTCAACATTTTCAAGAAGGATTTCCACTAATAAAAGAGAATTAGTAAGTAAACCAATATGAGAAATTAATGAGGGGTGACAGAAATGAAACACGGTTACCGTTTTTCACACCGACTGAAGGTTCGCTACTCGGAAATTGACGGGCAAAAGATTGTCTTTAATGCGCATTACCTAACTTATATTGATGTGGCGGTTACAGAATATTTTCAAGAGGGACTAAAATTAAATATTACCGACGGGGATTTTGACTTTGTTTTAGCCAAATCAACATTAGAATATAAGAAACCGGCTCACTTAAATGACTGGCTAAACATTTGGTGCAAAATATCCAAGATTGGCAATACCAGTATGACGATGAATTGCATGATTGCCAAAGAGGGAGAGGATGATCCAATCGTTTTAGCTGAAATTATCTACGTCAGTTACAACCCGGAAACAAAATCCGCTCGACCAGTACCCGAATTGGTCCGAGCACAAATTGAGGACTTTGAAAACAGCAGTCAGTAAAAATATCCACCGGCAAGCCGCCAGTGGATATTTTTCAGCTTTTTGATGCCAGCTCCCGCTTTACTTCCGCACAGCGCCCAGGAGTAGGAAACAGCTTACCTGCATTTAACAAACAATCAGGATTAAAAACATTACGAATATCAGTTTGCGCTTTTATTTCTTCCTCATTAAAAACAAAGCGCATCTCTTCCTTCTTCTCGATCCCTACTCCATGTTCACCGGTAATCGAACCGCCAACATCCGCACAAACTTTTAAACAAGCACTGCCTGCTTGAATCGCCTTTTCCGTTTCACCTGGAATTCGTGAATCAAACAGGACAAGCGGGTGGAGATTACCGTCACCGGCGTGAAAAATATTGGCAATCCTTAAGCCGCTTTCCTCGCTGATTTTATGAATCCTTGCCAACACTTCCGGCAATTTACTCCTCGGTATAACACCATCCTGCACTAAGTAGTCGGGAGAAATCGCCCCCATTGCGCCAAAACCGGTCTTCCTGTTGGCCCACCATCTGCCCCTTTCCGCTTCATCGCGAGCTACCTTTACTTCACGGACATTTCTTCTTCGGCATACAGCTAAAATCAACTCAATTTGATCGTCAATCCCGGCTGCAATCCCATCGACCTCAATGAGTAAGACAGCTTCTATATCCTTGGGGTGACCTACCGGAAAGGCAGCTGCTTCCACACCCTCGATTGCCGTTTTATCCATCATTTCCAGTGCCGCTGGAACAATCCCGCTGGAAATAATATCAGATACGGCCTGGCTGCCATCCTCAATATTGTCAAAATAAGCTAGTACCGTTTGCTTCGCTTCCGGATTTTTTAAAATGCGAACCGTTATTTTCGTCACAATTCCCAGCGTGCCTTCTGAGCCGGTTAAAAGGCCAAGCAAATCATAACCGGGGGAATCAGGGATCCCATTGCGGCCTATTTCGATAATGTCCCCGTTTGGGAGTACAACTTCTAGCCCTAATATATGGTTAGTCGTTACCCCGTATTTCAAACAGTGGGCACCGCCGGCGTTTTCGGCGACATTGCCGCCAATTGTACAGGCATATTGACTTGACGGGTCCGGTGCATAATAATAGCCCTTATCCGAAATGGAATTCGTTAACTTTAAATTTACAAACCCGGGCTCCACGACGGCAAAACGATTCTCTAAATCTACCTCCAGCAGCCGCTTCATTCGAACCAAACTGATGATGATCTCATTATTTAATGGAATCGCCCCACCGCTCAGCCCTGTTCCCGCACCGCGGGCAAGGAACGGCAAGTGATTTTCCGCGCAGTATTTTACAATCTTAGAAACCTCTTCGGTATTCGTTGGAAACACAACCGCCCTTGGCAGGTGCCGTTCAATGGTAAACCCATCGCAGTCATAGGCAAGCAGATCCTCTTTTTTATAAAGAATAGCCTGGGGTCCGAAAATGAGCTTTGCAAGATTGAGAATATGGATATCGCTCGTTTTTACTTTATTTTTCCCCATCTTGGCCACTCCCTTGTTCCTCTTCCTTTTGATAAGCCCAGTCCAACAGCTGCACCGTATGAACAATTCTCTGATTCCTGCCGTATTTTTGCACACCAACTGCCATCTGCAGCATACAGCCTGGATTTCCCATGGAAATCATTTCGACATCCTCAGGAACATTGGCCATCTTGCTTTCTAAAATAGCACCCGCCATCTCCGGATTGGTCAGGTTATAGATTCCAGCACTGCCGCAGCAGCGGTCGGCATTTGGCATATGAACCATCTCCACCCCCGGAATATGAAGCAGGAGGTCGCGCGGTTCTTCACGAATTCCCTGACCATGGGCAAGGTGGCAGGCATCGTGATAGGTGATACGCGTATTTAATTCGGCTTTAGGGGGCGCATAGCCGGTATCATAGAGAAACTTCGATATATCCTCCACCTTTGCGGAAAATTCCTTTGCTTTTTCCTGCCATTCAGGATCATCATGGAACAATTCCGGGTATTCTTTCAGCATGCAGCCACAGCCGGCAGCATTGACGATGACCTTCTCGGAATCTTTAAACGCTTCAATATTTTGCTTCGCCAGCTTCCGTCCCATCTCACGGTCACCAGCATGAACATGGAGAGCACCACAGCAGGTTTGGTTTTTCGGGATCGTCACGTCATTTCCATTCCGCGTCAATACGTTAATCGTCGCCTCATTGATATCACTGAACATAACATCCATAATGCAGCCTGATAAAATCGACACTTGCCGCTTGGTCACACCCTTTGCCTTAATAACCTGTTCCTGTTTGTATTTTTTCCTTACTGGTGTTTTTATTTCCGGCATGATAGATTCCATTTCAACTAAATGCTCTGGCATGATGTTAATTAAGCCTGTTTTACGGACTAATTTCTGCATCCCGCTCTTTTGGTAAAATTTCAGCAGGCTGCCGGCGGCATGCAGCCGGTCATGATGGGGAAATAAGGTTTCTAAGAAAAATTTACTCGTCATCGCCTTCCAGCCCTTTAAGGCCATTGCCTGTCTGACCTGTCCGCGGGCCTCTTCAATTAATCCACCCACATCAACACTGGCCGGGCAAGCGGTTGTACAGGCACGGCAGTCAAGGCACTGGAACACCGGGTCAGCAAATGCTTCATTAACGAACAGATTTCCTTCTGCCACCGATTTAATCAGATGAACGCGGCCGCGCGGCGAATGCTGCTCCTGGCCCAATTGTTCGTATGTAGGACAGGCCTCCAAGCATAAACCACAGTGGACACAATCCGCCCACTTATTTTCCTTCGGCGGGTCACTCCACAAATAATTGCCTAAGCCACCTGTTGTGCAGGCTGGTTTTTGTTCGGTATTTGCTATACTCATCATTAAATCCCTCCCACAAAACGGCCGTTATTTAGGATTCTTTTTGGATCGACCTTCGCTTTAATACCGTCTAATAAGAAAAAATGAGCTGGTTTTTCGCCCCATACTTCTATTTTCTGGCGCAATTCCAATGGCAGATGCGTAACAACCGCGTAACCGCCTATATTTTCGGTAATGGTTCGTAAAGATTGGATAGCTGAAACCACGTCATCACTTGCCCCAGCTAAATGGACTTTGCATAAACCCGTTCCGAGGCCACCATGGGCCTCTACCTTTAGGTGATGGGAATCTTCAAGCAGCTGGCTTTCCTTGACTATCTGCAAGACATCTACGTTTTTTACACCAATTTTTAAAGCGGCTTTTGTTTCGTTCCCGGAATCGGCTTTATGTCCATTTGGTGGAATGTTTGCAAAGGCATCCCAAAAGTTGCGGGCATCGCTTTGTTCCAATATAGAACTATTTGCACTGTGAACTATATTTTGTTTCACATAATCGACTTGATAACGGACTGAACTTTCGACATCCTCGAAGCTAATAGCGATCGTAAAGGCGGACTTTCCGGTTAATTTTTTCGCCAAAGCGGGATTTAACAGCTCTAAGGCCGTTGGTTCCATGACTGAATCTAAAAGGTGAATAATAAATGTGTGTATGTCCTGGAGGTTTCCATCTTGGAAGGATAATAAAATGACACTTTCATATTTTGGGATGGGGCGCAGTTTGATAGTAATGTCTGTGATGACTCCGAGTGTCCCCATTGAGCCAATAAACAATTTGTTCATATCATAACCGGCAACATTCTTCACCGTTTTGCCGCCGGAACGGATAATGGTGCCGTCCGGATAAACGATTCGCAGCCCGATTACCATATCACGTGCGGAGCCGTAACCAAGCCGTTTCGGGCCGAAATCATTTGCAGCAATCACCCCGCCAATTGTGGAAGCCTCTGGTAACGGCGGGTCAAGCGGGATTTTTTGCTCATCTTCTGCTAAAAAATTTTGAAGTTCCTGGAAAGTTGTACCGGCTTTTACCGTTACCATCATATCCCCTGGTGAATGCTCGATCACGCCTTTATATTTTTCCAATACTAACAGAATATCAGCTGATTCTTCGATTCCCCCAAAGCCTCTTTTGGTTCCCCCTCCCATAATGTTTACTTTCATTTCATGCTCATTGGCATACTTAAGAATGGAAGCGATTTCTTGTTCTGTTTTAGGAAAAACTGTAATCCGGCCATTGTTCCCTAGCAAATGATCGTTAAAACCGCCAGCCTCCAACTGTTCTTCTGCAATAATTGCAGTTAAATTTGCGATTGGTTCCGTTGCAACCATTTTCTTACCTCCCCGTCGTAACCTTTTAAATTTTCAGACTATGTTGCTTCTAAGAAAGCGACAGAAACCCAACCTGCCGCTAATGTCTGTATATTTTATCCTCTTTATTATATAACCATTTGTTTGAGAGGAAAATGAAAACTTATTATCCAGTTACTGATTTGCGATAATCGTGACTATTTTATCCTCGACATGTTTCCCTTTCTCTTCATCCAGCAAATTATTTAACAGAATGGAAAAAATCAATCTTTGTCCACTTTTTGCATCTACATATCCCGATAATGAACTAACCGTAGAAAGGGTTCCGGTCTTTGCCTTTACCTTTCCCTGAAGATCCTCGGTTTTCATCCGGTGTCGCAGTGATCCGCCAGTCATCTTATCCGAGGCACCGGCAACCGGTAACGAATTAAGGTAAGCAGGAAACCACTTTTCCTTCTGGACTGCAAAGAGCAGCTGGGAAATTTGATTCGCTTGAATGCTGGAAACATGGGAAATCCCTGACCCATCCCGTAAAATCATTGTATTTGTGTCTACACCAAATTTGTTCAGCTCGGATTTCAATACAGTTAATCCTTTATTCCAAGAGCCTTCCCCTTCAACGACTTTCCCTATTTCCTTAGTCAGCATTTCTCCATGTGTATTATTACTTAATTTCATAAACGGAACAAGCAGCTCTGACAGAGGCATCGAATAATGACTATCAATCATCTTTGCGGTGTCAGGCACCATACCTTTTTTTATCTTTCCCATTACTTCGATGCCTTTATCTTCTAAAGCCTGTTTAAACAGAGTCAGCGCATACCTGGTTGGGTTCCAAATGGAAATCCATTCAGTAACTCCCTTTGTGTGAATGGGGATGGTTCCGTTAATAATAATCGTGTTTTTACCGTGGACTCGTTCAATCGAGATTTTCCTTTTACCATCTTGTCCGACGGTTACGGCACGATTAATCACCTTGATATAGTCGGTTTCTGGGGTTATTTTCACAGCTGGACGCTCCCCTTTACGATCAACCGGCTTTATCCCCACCTTCACGGCACCGGCGTCAAAATCGGTTGTCGGGGAAGCGGTTAAGGCTGAAATCTGGGCTCCATAATAAGTAGTTTCATCACTCCAGGGCAAGTCTACAGAATAGCGGATGTCATCATACCATGAATCATCGCCGACCAAGTCCCCTTTAATCTTGTTTATTCCCTGTTTCTTTATCTCCATAGCCAGTTTGTCAAAGTCGGTCTTCAATAATGTAGGGTCGCCTTTTCCTTTTAGATAGAGATGACCATCGACTGTTTTCTTCTCTACCGGTCCATCAGAATACACCTCTGTAGGAAACGTATAAACCTCACCCAGGACATTCAAGGCAGCCGCCGCTGTTAACAGTTTCATGTTAGAGGCGGGGCGCAAGCGAACATTTCCTTGATGCTCATATAAGATTTTTCCATCCGCTGCAGACCGGACACTAATTCCAGCAATCGCACCTTGCAATTCTGGTTGATTATTCACTAAATAATCAAGCTGCTGAATCCATGTTCCCCCAGTATCTTTCGCCTTAACTGTTGGAGCCTTAGCATAAGGAATCAAAGAAGACAGCATGATGAATAATACAATCGTCAAATATTTACAGCTGTTTAACAATTCTCAAACCAACTTCCTTTCCAATAAAAGCCGATCCACCACATAAAGCAAGTGACTTATCGCTTCCTAACCAATATATTATTTCTTAAGTATGCCCAATTTTGCGGTGCAGAAAAACTTAATTGCCAATAGCTAGTTCCGGCAAGCTGATAAAGATCGACCAATTTATACATTTCTATATAACTACGAATATCCTCAAACCAGACGACATGCTCTGTTCCCCCCTGCCAATAGCGATACCACGGTGCTTTAGAGGCATTATCGAATTGGATTGATGCCCATTTGGAAATAGCCTGGTTTTGAGCAAGCAGGACCGATAATACCGTCGTTTTGTTTGTCAGAACCATCTTATCATGCCCATAAAGTGGAATAGCAATTTGCATTTTAGCATGAGGAATTTGGCTAAGCGAATATTGAATGACTTGTTCCATCCAGTTAGTCGGTGAAACCGGATCAGGAGGACCTCCAGCATACCCATAATCCATTGTCATAACAACGACGATATCAGCTATTTTTGCAATTGCTGCATAGTCGTAAGCACCGATAATCCGATTGGTTGGAAGATCCTTCGTTTTTGCAGGAAGGTTCACATGCAGAATAAGATTTCCTAAGGCCTTTTTTAACTCTGTTAAAAATAAAATAAAATCTTGACGTCTCTCTGGTGGAATAAATTCGAAATCAATACTGACACCGCCGAATCCCCGCTGCCTCGCTAAATTCACAAGACTATCGGTTAAGTTTTTCCGATAGGCTGGATTTGCAAGTACTCTCCCTATAAGCTCCGCACTAAAATCACCCTGCGTCATGTTTTGTACGACTAATAATGGCGTCATATTCAATTGCTTGCTTCTTGAAACAATGGCGCTGTCATCTGCAAGATTAAAGGCCCAGCCTTCGACTGTAATTGAATAGGCAACTACTGCCAGATAGGTTAATTGATTCGCAAGAGCATGGAGTGTGGCAATATTGGTGCTGATGGTTGACGGGATTATAAACCCCAGCGTTCTAATGGCTAGTTTTACCGGGGATGGAATCGCGATGTTTTGTCCAACTGTAAGCCGGTATGGATTCATGCCGGGATTTGCTTGGATGATTGTGGAAGGGTTGGTGTTGAACTGTTGTGCCAATCTCCAAATAACATCACCCGCTTTTATTTTATAAGTTCGGATTGGCAGCGTATTATCGGGAAGATATAGAGCAAGACCAGGAACAAGAGCACCAGATGAAGACAATCCATTGATTGCTATAATCGTTTGGATGGAAACACCATACATTGTAGAAATCTTCCATAAGCTTTCTCCAGAGCGAACCACATGAATTGCCATCCTATCACTCTCCTTTTTACATCATATGGGCAAATGGTTTTAATATACTTTTAGCCAATAGGAAGAATACAAAGAACACGCTGATTGATTTTTCAACGTGTTTTTGTAGGGGTATCATCGGATATTTGCCTATAGCCGCGGGTCAATCGGATCCGCTTCGAGCGCCAATACCCCTAATGTTCAACTTATTAAATTTTAATAACAAGTGATGGTTCTATTTCCGCTATCGATTTTCTTCCACATATGGCCATTTGCAATTCTGTTTCTGCTATAAGATTTTCCATTACTGTCTTTACCCCTATTTCTCCTGCCACCGCAAGACCATAGATATACGGTCTGCCAATTAATACAGCTGACGCCCCTAACGCTAATGCCTTGATGATATCTGCCCCCCGCCGTATACCGCTATCCATCAGTACTGGAACCTTATGTTCCACTGCTTCACAAACAGAGGGAAGGGCTTCTAACGTAGCAATCGCCCCATCCAATTGCCGCCCGCCATGGTTTGAAACTATAATGCCATCGGCTCCACTTTCAACTGCTAAAATGGCATCATCTGGATGGGTAAGGCCTTTTAATAACACAGGCAATTTCGTTTCGCTTTTAATAAACTCAAGATCCTTCCAAGAAAAACAAGTATTGTTTCCCTCAGCTAAGGCTTTTTTACATGCAGTTTCTAAATCTTTCTCCGGGGGGTCGTCAAGCATTGAAAGGAAAACAGGATCGCTAAAGTAATTCCCCATTCCTTGACCAGTTAAAAATGGCAGGAAGGAGTTTTTCAGGTCTGTTTCCCTCCATCCTAAAAGTGTTGAGTCAATGGTCACCACAATGGCAGTAAAGCCTGCTTTTTCAGCTCTTTTCAGAAAGCTTTTCGTCAACTCTTTATCCTTTGGCGGATAAAGTTGAAACCATCTGGGGGATTTCCCCATGACTTCTGCAATCTTTTCCATCGGGGTTGTCGAAACATTGCTTAAAATATAGGGAATTCCTAGTGAGGCTGCCGCTTTTGCAGGGGCAACTTCCCCATCAGAATGAACAATTGAATTCACTCCAATTGGTGCGAATAAAAAAGGAACTGGATATTTGTTGCCAAATAGAGAAATTTCCATGTCCCGCTTGGAAATGTTCCGACAAACCCTTGGACGGATACGATATTGTTTAAAAGCAGCCTCATTTACTTTCATCGTGTCACAAGCACCAGCAGCTCCATAAACATATCCAAAAGGGCCGGCTGCCAATTTTTCTTTTGCCTTTTTCTCCCACTCGGAAAAAGGAACAGGTAAGGTGGCAGCACCTTTATTCGTACTTTCATAAAATTCCATTTGTATTTGATCGCAATCTTTCAAGAATATCACCCTATTTTATAATTTGTACAGGGTAATAGTCTTTTCCTTTTTGTTCTTTTTAATTAAAAAATCATGTAATTCCTTTTAAAAATTCCATCCTTAGGATTGTAATCACAGACTTATTTTAAAATATTAAAAGGACCCTATGTTTAAGTCCCATTAAAACTCCTATTCATCCTCATAGCCATTTTGTTAAAACCTATGTCGGTAGCAGGCGTCACAGATGGGGTACGGATGATCCCAAGGAAGCTTTTTACCACAGCTTTTACACCTTTTGACAAACCTTTTGATCTCTGTTTTCAGCCGTTCCTGGACTTTATCGCTGACTTCCTCGCGCAGGCGTTCCCAATAGACCGCCTCTGTCCTTTCTCCTAACCGGTATAAAAATAACAAGTGAAGCCCGATTGCTTTATAACTCAACTCTAATTCCTCTAGACTTCCTTCTTTTACCGGGGGTTCCGGGAGTTCTTCAGCCTGAATGATTGCGTACATTGTCTCTTCCCATTGCTGTGTTAATACTCCTTCGTTTTTGGAAAAAGGCAGGTGCAAAAAGCCGTATAAATCCATTAATGACAGCCTTGCTTCGATTTCCGTTCCGGCTATTCTTTCATAGAGTGAACGTTCTTCTGACAAGGAAGCCTTCTTCGTTCCTTTTGGGCTTTTAAACTTCTCCCATAAGTCAAAAAAAGTTCCTAAGTCATGATAATAACGCTGGAACCGTTCAAACACCGAGTTGGTCGGAGCGATAGCAAACGTTTGAACAGGATGGTCCTCCTGCATCAGCAGATGCCGCATTTTTTTAATATCATTTGTAAAGGCAACCTTGCCAACATCATAGATACCTTTACGGCCCGCACGTCCAGCAATTTGCTTCACTTCTTGAGAAGTTAACAGCCGCCTTCTCGTCCCGTCAAATTTCTCATTTTCTAAAAACACAATCCGGCGGATCGGCAGATTTAAACCCATGCCAATTGCATCTGTTGCAACAATTACTTTTGTTTTTCCTTCATTAAACAGCCGGATTTGCTTTTTCCTTGTCTCCGGCGGCATGCTGCCGTAGATCATACTGGCTGAATGACCATCATTTTGCAGCCGTGATGCCATTTCGAGAACACGCCGTCTTGAAAAACAAATTAAGGCATCGCCTTTTTTGATATGTCTGATATCAAATTTCTTGGATTCTACCTCAAGAGGCGTATCGCGGCTATATTCATGGACGTCAATCTCGGCATTTCCCAAAAGCTCTAGCAGCATGTCCTTCGAATTCCGGCTCCCGATGATATGCACTTCCTCGCCATTGGCCTTGGTAATCGCCTTATACCAGGAAAAGCCGCGGTCTTTGTCAGTAATCATCTGTGCTTCATCAATCACCACTACTTGATAATATTCCTTCTCATGGAACATCTCCACTGTACAGGAGATATGACTGGCATTCGGGACTATCTTTTCTTCCTCGCCTGTTTTCAATGAACAAGGAGTCCCTTCAGCATTCAATTTATCATATACCTCAAGTGCTAACAGCCTTAATGGGGCTAAATACAAACCGCTATCCTTCTCTTTCATTTTTTCGAGGGCATGATGTGTTTTACCTGTGTTTGTATCCCCAATATGAAGGACATAGCGGACATTTCGTTTTGATGAAGGATCATACTCCTCACCGAAAATATCCTGCATTATCCGTTTTTCTTCTTCTCTTTTGCGCTGAATCTCTGCTTGTTCTTCGGCATACCGTCTTTCACGCTCTTTGCGGTCCTTTTCTAAAATCTCGCGGTGGACGGCTTCGTCAAACGGAAGCTTCGCAAGCTTAAGTAAATCAGCAACGTATTCCTCCTGAATATCCTCAAGAAAGATCCCCACTATATCATACAGTAAATCGGCAATACTCCCCTTGACAAAAGAAACCGACAACTGCTCTTGAAACACTTGAAAAAATTCATTTTTAAAATGGATGGAAAGGTTCTGAAACACCCTCTCTGGAATTAATTCCGACAGGTAATCCGATATTAACCCTTCATACACATAAAAATACGTTTCATATTCAAAATAACTTCGTCCCCAGCCAAGTGTCTTTTGGATGTCTCCGGTCAGTTCATCAAAAAAACCGGCAACTGTTTTATAGGCAAAAGGATTAAAGGAACCTTCCTCTTCTAGCTCTTCTTCCAGGGCAAAAAGATCTACAGATTTGAACTTTACATTATTTTCAAAGTCGGCAGCTAATTGTTTCGCCACAAAATAGCGGGTATACAAATAGAGTAGTTGATAGTGTTCCTCTATCAGGATATTTGCTGCTTTATCAATTTCTTCCTCCAGTTTGCCCTTCGTTTCCTCCCGCCGTTGCTCTTGCAGCCTTTTTATGTAATTCTGTTTCGCTTGTTCGTAACGATCTTCCCATTTTTCTTCCTGCCCATCAAAGCTTTCGATTATCCAGGTAAGCGTATCAAACGGCTGATACAGTCTCATTTCATCACGAAACAGCTTATTAATCAATTTGCGGTCGACTCCTTCGACCTCAAACCCTTTGTCACTTAAAAATTGCTTTTTCTCCTTTTTCGGGACATCATTCGTGGATTTATTTAACCAAACATTCACCCATATTTGTTCAAGGTAATGGCGGCGGTCTTTCAGGTATTGTGTAAATGAAGGCAGTGCGGCCTTCGTTTCCAAATAATGATCCATATCCTGGTACACTTTTATTTTTGTGTGCTCAATAGCTTGAGGGTAAATTGTATTCAATTTGCTCATTATTCTCCCTCCTCTCTATTACAGTTTCATTATATCATGTTTTATAACAAGAACAAGCGTTCTTATTAAATATTATGCCGCTCGCAATACTGATCCACTAAATCCTCAATTTTGTCCATCTCCGGAAACTTGCCGGAAAACTGAAACTTAATTTCTTCAATAAAGTTATCCTCATTATATACATGGATGGCCCCATTTTGCTGAATGACACTAAATTCCGGTACAAAGCGATAACCGCTGCGTTCAATAGCTCCCATTTTTAAACCCCTCCTTTTTTAAAAATAGTATTTGCTTAAAAGCAGCAGCCTCATACTAGACAAAAATATAGAGGATGACAAGAATGCCATCCTCCATATCATTTATACGGTTGTCACAACTTCTTGTTGCTTTGACTCATGACGAATCGTTGCCTGGGCTGCAGCAAGGCGTGCAATCGGTACACGGTATGGCGAGCAGCTGACATAGTCTAAACCGGTTCTAAAGCAGAAATCAATCGAGCTCTTCTCACCGCCATGCTCCCCGCAAATACCTGTTTTTAACGAGGGCTTTGCTGCACGCCCAAGCCTCACACCCGTTTCCACTAACTTCCCAACCCCATCTTGGTCAAGAACGGCAAATGGATTCTCCGGCAAAACCTTATTTTCAATATAGGCTTGCAGGAATTTACCTTCTGCATCATCACGGCTGAAGCCAAATGTCGTTTGTGTTAAGTCATTCGTTCCAAATGAGAAGAAATCTGCTTCCGCGGCAATTTGGTCAGCAGTCAATGCCGCTCGAGGGATTTCAATCATTGTGCCGATGGTGTAGTTAAATTGCTTGCCCGTTTCTTCTTGGACTTTAACAGCAGCCTCGACAACGAGCTGACGCATTTGTTTTAATTCATTAACATGACCGACAAGCGGAATCATAATTTCCGGCTGGACAGTAATTCCTTTTTCCGCTAATCTGGACGCAGCATAAAAAATGGCTTTTGCCTGCATTTCGTATATTTCCGGATAAATCATTCCTAAGCGGCAGCCGCGATGGCCAAGCATTGGGTTGAACTCATCTAATTGACGGACCTTTTTCAGCAATTGCTCTTTTTGTTTCAATTCTTCTGAATCTGGATCCAAAATTTGCAGCTTCGTGACCTCAACTAATAATTCCTCTTTATCCGGTAAAAACTCATGTAATGGTGGATCAAGTAAGCGAATGGTTACAGGGAAACCTTGCATAGCCTCAAAGATGCCTTCAAAATCTTCTTGCTGCATCGGTAACAGCTGCTCTAACGCTTCCATTCTCTCACTATAAGTTTCCGCTAAAATCATTTTTTGGACGATTGGAATCCTTTTTAGATCCATAAACATATGCTCTGTCCGGCACAATCCAATACCGCCGGCACCGAATTCAAATGACTTTTTCGCATCTTCTGGGTTATCAGCATTGGCACGAACCCCGATTTTTCTTTCCTCATCTGCCCAAGTAAGCAGCTGTTGGAATTCCTCGGACAGCTCCGGATCAATCATCGGAATTTCCCCTGCCATGATTTCACCGCTGGACCCATCAATTGTAATGATATCACCATGACGAACAACCGTATCACCGACTGTAAATTGTTTAGCGTTCATATCAATCTTCAATGCTTCACAGCCACATATACAAGCTTTCCCCATACCGCGGGCAACAACTGCAGCATGGCTCGTCATCCCGCCGCGGCTAGTTAAAATCGCCTGTGCTGCGACCATTCCGTGGATATCATCCGGAGTTGTTTCCGGGGACACAAGAATGACCTTTTTTCCTTCATTGCCTAACTGTTCCGCTTCATCCGCATCGAAGACCACTTGGCCGGTGGCAGCGCCTGGTGATGCCGGCAAGCCTTTTGCTAAAATGGTTTTCTGTGCAGAGTCATCGATTCGGCGGTGCAGCAGTTGATTTAATTGGTCCGGATCAATGCGGAGCAATGCCGTCTTTTTATCAATGATCCCTTCCATCTCCATGTCAACGGCAATTCGAATGGCCGCCTGTGCAGTGCGTTTGCCATTACGTGTCTGGAGGATAAATAGCTTGCCGCGCTCAACAGTGAACTCAATATCCTGCATTTCCTTGTAATGCTGTTCAAGGCGGTGACAAGTGTCTGCAAACTGCTGGTAAACTCCAGGCATTTCTTCTTTAAGGGTGGCAATAGGCTCTGGTGTCCGGATGCCGGCAACGACGTCTTCCCCTTGGGCGTTGATTAAGTATTCCCCATAAAGCACCGGTTCTCCGGTAGATGGATTTCTTGTAAAGGCGACACCTGTGCCTGAATCATCTCCCATATTTCCGAAAACCATGCTTTGAACATTAACAGCTGTCCCTAAGTGATCGGGGATTTTATTCAAACGGCGGTAAACGATCGCGCGCTGGTTGTTCCACGAATTAAACACGGCATTTATCGCAAGGAAAAGCTGCTCCTTTGGATCCTGCGGGAAATCTTTTCGCATGTGTTTCTTTACAATTTCTTTATAGCAGGTGATAACCTCCTGCCAGTCTTCAGCCGTCATTTCAGGGTCTGTCGAATATCCTTTTTGCTCACGTGTCTCTTCTAATAGTTGTTCAAAGAAATACGTGTCAATTTCAAGGACAACATTGCTGAACATTTGAATGAATCGGCGGTAAGAATCGTAAGCAAAACGCGGATTATTTGTTAATTTAGCCATGCCAACAACCGTTTCATCATTCATTCCCAGATTCAAGATCGTATCCATCATTCCAGGCATCGAAAAAACAGAACCTGAACGAACTGAAACAAGCAATGGATTGTGCGGGTCACCTAATTTTTTATCCATTTTTTCCTCTAAAGCTGTAAGGGCAGCCAAAGTCTGTTTTTCTACCAAAGAAGGAATCGTTTTCCCAGATTCATAGTAAGCATTGCATGCCTGGGTTGTAATCGTAAAACCAAAGGGTACCGGCAGGCCGATTCTTGTCATTTCTGCGAGATTTGCCCCTTTTCCCCCAAGTAAATCGCGCATATTACCGTTTCCTTCATGAAACAAATAAACAAATTTCTCCATCATTATGAACTCCTCTCTTTTTTCAACACATCTAGAATTAAACCGGCTGTTTCTTCCACTGCTTTATTGGACACATCAATGATCGGGCATCCTACCCGTTTCATGATTTTTTCCGCATAATCTAGCTCATCAAGTATGCGCTCAAAGCTGGCATAACTCGCCTTTGAGGCTAAACCTAATGCCTTAAGCCGTTCCATACGAATTTCATTTAATTTTTTTGGTGAAATAGTTAATCCAATGCAGTTTCTCCTTGGTATTTGGAATAGTTCATCCGGCGGGAACACCTCCGGAACCAGCGGGACATTGGCAACTTTAAACCGCTTATGCGCCAAATACATGGACAGCGGCGTTTTAGATGTCCGCGATACGCCGATTAGCACGATATCCGCTTTTAAAATCCCTCTCGGGTCCCGCCCATCATCATATTTAACTGCAAATTCAATGGCCTCGATTTTTTTAAAGTATTCCTCATCTAATTTCCGCATTAACCCCGGTTGATGATGTGGCTCTTGATTCAATTTAGTCACAAATGCATCCATTAAAGGGCTGAGCAAATCCACTGCTTCTATCCCTTCTTCACTTGCCCTTTTATCCAAATACTCCTTTAAGGCAGGGATCACAATGGTGTAGGCGATGAGAGAGTTCCATTTTTTTGCTAATAAAATGACATCTTCTATATCCTCATGATCCTCTACATATGAATTGCGGCGAATCTCTACGTGGCCACCGTTAAACTGTGTTGCTACTGCTTTTACAACAAGCTCGGCTGTTTCGCCAACCGAGTCTGATATGACATAGACAACTTGCTTCTTCTCCAAAATGGCAGCAACTCCCCTTAGTCTGATTTTTCTTCCATTAATTCTAGATAGGCTCGAGTAATGGTCGTTTTTGTAATCCGCCCAACTAGTAAATATGTATTCTCCTGATTGTCGACTTCTTTTACGACTGGTAAGGAATCAACATGATAATGAATCATCTTTTTTGCTGCTTCAAACAAGGTTTCTTCAGGAAAAACGGTAATAATATTCGGCATTCGCGTCATAATGACAGTGACAGGCAATTCTTGAAGATTTCTAGTTCCGAGTGCCGCTCTGAGCAGATCCTTTCGTGAAACCACACCGGCTAATAGTCCCTCTGAATCTACGGCAAAAAGTGTTCCGACATCTTCTAAAAATAACTGAACGATTGCATCATAGACAGAGGTTGATTTTTCAACGACAATCGGGTGCGCTTTAAAATTTGCTACCTTTTGGTGAATAAATTTTTCCGCCTGCCGTCTTACGGCATATTTTTCATTGAAAAAGTACCCCACTCGAGGTCTTGCATCTAAATTACCGGACATTGTTAAGATGGCCAGGTCGGGTCTAAGGGCTGATCTTGAAACCGAAAGCTTTTCGGCAATTTCTTTTCCTGTTATCGGTCCATTTTGTTTAACAATGTGCAGGATTTCATCCTGGCGCTTCGTGAGTTTAATTATTACCACCCCCTTACATTAAATAAATATGGTACATTCTATGTATTAATTATAAATGTGTTATACTCATTTGTATATAGTATATTACATTTAATCAAAATCGGAAATAATAAAATGTGACAAAATGGTTAACTATTTTTATTGGATCTTTGCAAAAAAAATCTCGCTAGCTGATGCTTGAGCGAGTTTTTTTTTGACAATTTGGACAATAGAACGTTTTCCGGGAAGAAATCAATTCCATTACAATGGTTGAACCGCATCTTCGGCATTTTTCCCCTTCGCGGTCATACACTTGACATAATTCATAAAAGCTGCCTGTTAAGGTATCTCCTTTAAAGAAGGGATTTTCTAAATATCCGCCATACTTAATAGCCTCAAGGAGAATTACCTGCATCGAATGATAAAACCGGACCCGTTCTGTTTCGCTGATATCATCGATGTCTTTTGTTGGCAATATACCTGCATGAAAGCAAATTTCAGTAGAGTAGCAATTCCCGATGCCGGCAATAAACTTCTGGTCGAGCAAAGTTGTTTTTAAGCGGCCGTGCCTAGAGGAAATTCTTTTTAAAAATTCTTGTAGGGTAAATTCGGCTGCCAGCGGTTCAGGCCCTAAGTGTGAAAGCTTCTGCTCGGCCTCTGCAGGTGAATACAGGTGGAGGTAGCCGAGGCGTAACCCAATAAAGTAAAGCTGACTTTTGTCAAATGATAGGCGAATCTGAATGGTTCGTTTAGGTTTGTCATCTTCCGTACCAAAGAACATCCATCCCCCTAACATTAAATGCAATAAAAGAATCGGGCCATTCTGCAGTTGAAAAAGTAAATGCTTTCCCCTGCGGTGAATGTTCACTACCTTTTGGTTAAGTACCGTCTTTTTAAAAAGGTCTGCGTTAATATTGATTGATTTTTCCCTGTTTATTTGAATGTCTGTAATAGTTTGACCGATAATTTTTTGATTTAACAGAATTCTATAATTTTCCATTTCCGGAAGCTCCGGCATTCGTAACACCTCGAAATTAAGCTTTCTTTCTATCCTTTGTAATGCCTTTAAAAAAAATTCAGTTTTCTCCTGTTATGTTTTGCCGCTGTTTTAGTCTTTTTTAAGTCGCCGTATTTATTCCAGCGGCCAACTTCCCTTTTTCAAGTTATCGTAACCTTGCTTTTTGATCCGTTTATGGTTAGGTCAACTCCATCTTTCTCAAAAAAAAAAAACGCCTCCTCAATTTTATGAGGAGGACGTTTTTACATTTATTGTTCAATTAACCGGAGTAAGTATTTTTTTAACTATACCCCATTGAAAGTCAAAAATGAAATAGATAGCGGCGGAGGGGATCGAACCCCCGACCTTACGGGTATGAACCGTACGCTCTAGCCAGCTGAGCTACACCGCCATAAAATAGATTCTTACTAATGGAGCCTAGCGGGATCGAACCGCCGACCTTCTACTTGCGAAGCAGATGCTCTCCCATCTGAGCTAAGACCCCAGATAAATCGGGAAAACAGGATTTGAACCTGCGACCCCCACGTCCCGAACGTGGTGCTCTACCAAGCTGAGCTATTTCCCGGTAAAAGGATAAAAAAACTAAAACGGTATCGAAGTCTTACACTCATAATAAAACCAATCGATTCGTCTACTCAGCAGCACAAAGAGCGGAAGACGGGATTCGAACCCGCGACCCCCACCTTGGCAAGGTGATGTTCTACCACTGAACTACTTCCGCGTTATGATTTTATTTGGTGCGGATGAAGGGACTCGAACCCCCACGCCTTGCGGCACCAGATCCTGATTCTGGCGCGTCTGCCAATTCCGCCACACCCGCATTTAGATTTTAAGAAAATAAAAAGTACATTCCTTATATTACTCCCCATTCATATTTTCGTCAACTACAATTTTTTTGGAAAAGGGGCGGAGCGGCAAATATGTGAGTTCTCGACATTTTGATTCACACAAAGCCAATACAAATGATATTTTAATTAAAATGGCATGGTTTGGTTTAGCTTTTTTAGGGAAAAATATTTTAGGAAGCACAGGAACCTTCCCTTGATGTCTCTTTTCTTTATATAAAATAGGGAGTTGATGATTTATGAGTATTGAGCCGTTTAAAAAAGATGAAGAAAAGGGTTTTACCAACCGGGTGGAGGAGGAGCAGGATGATTTTTTGACTGAGAATGAAAGAACGCCAGAATTCGATGAAATCGGGACTGCTCTGAATGAAATTTAGACAAAAAACCCTTTACAAAATAGTCTAATGTAAAGGGTTACGTTTAATGATTATTCAATTTCCAGTACTACCGGGCAATGGTCGCTGCCCATGACTTCGGAGTGAATTTCGGCATTTTTAAGACGGTTGCAGAAGGATTGGGAAACGATAAAGTAATCTATCCGCCAGCCAATATTTCGTTCGCGAACCTTATTCATATAGGACCACCACGTGTAGGCCCCCTCCTGGTCGGGATAAAAGTGTCGGAAACTATCAACAAAGCCAGCTTCCAGCAGCGCAGTCATTTTTCCGCGTTCCTCATCGGTAAACCCAGAGTTCCCTACATTTGTTTTAGCATTTCGCAAATCAATTTCACGGTGGGCGACGTTTAAATCCCCACAAAGAACAACAGGCTTATTGAAGGCCAGTTCTTCAAGATATTCCCGAATCCGATCCTCCCACTCTAAACGATAGCTTAATCTTGCTAAATCACGCTGTGAGTTGGGAGTATAGACGTTGACTAAAATAAAGTCGCTGAACTCTAAGGTTAAAATTCTCCCCTCTTCTTCTACTTCATCTGAACCTAAGCCATATCGTACTGATAGGGGTTTAACCTTTGTAAAAACCGCTGTACCTGAGTATCCCTTCTTGACAGCATAATTCCAATATTGATGATATCCAGCTAAATCAAGATGAATCTGCCCCTCCTGCAATTTTGTTTCCTGAATACAGAATATGTCAGCATCAACTTGATGAAAATAATCCAAAAAGCCTTTTTTTACACAAGCCCTAAGGCCATTGACGTTCCAAGATACAAGCTTCATATTTACCCTCTTCTTATCACTAGTTTGATAGAAGACATTGTACCAGTTATAGAAAAAGGTTAAAAGGAATTAGCACACACAAAAAAAGAGAGCAATTAACTCTCTTAGGTCATTTAGGCAACGTCGAATACCTTTACTTCAACCATCTTATCACCGTTTCTCATGTTTTTCGCTGTTTCTAAACCAGATGTTACTTGCCCAAAAACAGTATGAACACCGTCAAGATGCGGCTGGGATTCATGAACGATGAAAAATTGGCTGCCGCCTGTATCTCTCCCGGCATGTGCCATCGATAATGCTCCAGGTACATGCTTGTGTGGATTTCCTTCCGTTTCACATTTGATCGTGTAGCCTGGACCACCAGTGCCATTACCGTTCGGATCCCCTCCCTGGCTTACAAAACCGGGAATTACGCGGTGAAAAGTAAGCCCATCATAAAAACCCTTATTAGCAAGAGTTTCAAAATTATCCACCGTTCCAGGTGCTTCATTTGGGAATAAATCAAATTCAATCTTTTCTCCATTTTCCATTAATATGTATCCTTTTTTAGCCATTTTACCACTCCTTATGTAAAAATCATTATTATCATACACTTTTCGAAAAAGAAAAGAAAGTAATCTCCCTTATGTTATCATATTTCCCCCGAACATATGGTAAAATAAAGGTGAGGGATGGTTCTGCCCGAACATTCGCTTGTTGCGGGACACTTAACCACTGTACGGACGGGCAGGGCCTCCCTCTATACAAAAAAATGTAAAAGCCGCGACCAAGGTCCCGGCTTTTTTACGTCCTGTTCCTTTTTTCCATCCAATGATAAAAGGCATCAATGATGATAAGGTACACTAGATAGCCAAAAAAAGAATAAATATGCTGCCAGCTGTCAGAGTGAACAAAGAAGCCGAGTTCCTCCGCTAGTTTTTCAAGAATCGGCACCAGTAGGCTGACGAACAGGATCATTCCCCTTCTTCCCCATTTATTTAGCTGCGAAGTATAATGCAAAAATACTGTGACAGAAAGAGGCAAAACAAGTAAGGTAAAAACAAGATTGACTGAAAAGATTTCCGGAAACGGCCGTAACGGAAATTCATACATACCCGTCCCGACGAAAAAAAGATCTAAATACGTTCCCAACAATGCGGCCAATAACGCGCTGGCCCAATATTTCTTATTCAAAAAAATTAAACGTCTTTTTTGCCAAGGCTGCAACCTCAAGTCGTTCGAGTGTTTTACAGTATTCATTCTTAATCTCCCCATCAATTTGTTCATGATCATCCACTAAATATTCCACGACACGATAGTCTTTAAACCAATCCCCTTTCTCAGCTTCCGGCTGAGAGACATTTTTCCAGGCATGCTCTAGCCTTGGACTATAAAACCTCCTCGCCCCCTTCCTCAGCTGACAGGACTTTAACCGAATCGGATAGGTAAAACCAGGGAGCCCCTCTTTAACATTATTGAAAATATGAGGCCAATAATCTTTTCGTGAGCCCGAGTGTGGATGACTTTTCGCCCAGTCCACAACTTGTCTTAGAAAATCTTTATTATCGAAGAGGACAGAATATAACCTTTTTCCAAGCATAATCCGCTCATGTAGTGATTCGAACTGATGAAGGGTCTGCCCTGCCAATTTTCCGTTAGCATATGGGAAGAGAATGTTGTTGAACGAAAGCAGGTCCTGCAGGAAAAACTCAAACTTATTTAATACTTCCTTTTGATAAACGGGGTGTTGAATCACTCTTTTTTCTAAATAACTTTGTTCATTAATGACAAGCGCGATACAAAGAATATAGGTATCCTGATTTCGCCAAAAATGATTCCAAATCGTTTCCATAAAGGTGGAAATGTTTAAATAACTTAATAGATGGAACAATGGTTGGTTTCGTTTCAAACTCTCTTCATAAAGCAAAAATTGTGGATAGACATCTTGAAAAATCAACCAATTGCCGCGCTCCAAAAAGTGGAAAAATGAGTTCCTTTCCTTTGGGGAGAGCAGCCGGGTAAGAAATTCCCCCTGCAAATCGGTCATATTCCAACCGCCATTGCGCGAGACCATATGCCCTAAAAAGGCCCATTTGATTTCTGGATAACGCAGATTGAAATCCAAATAAGCCTTTGTTCGCGTCACATTATTTAAATTATGTTCCTCTGTTTGCTCTTTTATTTTTTCAATTAGCGGCCGCTCCATTAATGTTAAAGGCTGAGGAGGAGAAAAGGAGGGATTGCTTTTCTTTTTCAATTCCTCACGAATGTGGTCAAGTGGCGTTCTCTCACGGTTTCTCGTAAAAAAAATAGCAAACGACCTCCTTTATGAATGGGCCTTGCACAAAAGGAATATGTATAGCCTAGAGATGTTTTTTGGCAGAGAAAGGATGGATAAAGATGGTTGAGACTAAAAAAGGGTTGGAGTGGATTATTGAAACACTAAGAAAAGACCAATCTCCCGATGGCTCTTGGGAATATCCATTTGATACAGGCATTTCCACGGATGCTTATATGATCATTTTATTACGTACTTTAGAGATACATGATGAAGAATTAATTCAGGGTCTTTGTAGAAGGATTTTAAGCAGACAAGAGAAAAATGGCGCCTGGAAACTATTTTATGATGAAGGAGACGGAAATGTTACCGCTACTCTAGAAGCCTACTATGCTCTATTGTATTCGCAGTATTATCCGAAGGAGGACAAACGATTGCGGGCAGCAAAAAAATTTATTTTGGCCAAAGGCGGGATAAAGGAAGTCAGTACGTTTACAAAAATTATGCTTGCCTTAACGGGGCAATATAAGTGGCCGACATTTTCCCCGCTGCCAATTGAATTTATTCTCCTGCCGCCGATATTCCCCGTGAATTTCTATTCATTCTCTGTTTTTGGGAGGGCAAACCTGACACCGATCATGATTCTTGCCGCGAAAAAATTTTCGTTAAAAACGGCAAAATCTCCGGACTTATCTGAATTATACTTGAACCGGGATGAGGAAGATCCATGGATTCGCTCCAACGAATGGCGGTCCTTTTTATCTTTTATTGAAGAGGGAATTCAAAACTTAATCGGTCTGCCTGATGAGCTGCATCGATTAGCGATAGAACGCGGAAGGAAATACATGCTCGATCGTATTGAGCCTGACGGCACCTTTTACAGCTATTACAGCTCTACCTTTTTAATGATCTTTGCCTTACTTTCACTAGGTTACAAGAAAACAGATCCCGTTATCACTAAGGCGGTTGCGGGAATTAAATCAATGAAATGTGAGATTAATGGTTTACCGCATATGCAATATACGACTGCAAATGTATGGAACACTTCCTTAATTGGTTTTGCACTGCAATCCGCAGGCGTTTCCCCTGACGACCCGATGGTGGCAAATGCCAATCACTATCTTATAAGCAGACAGCAGCATAAATTTGGAGATTGGGTGATTCATAATCCGAATAGTTTGCCAGGAGGCTGGGGCTTTTCTAATATCAATACAAGGGTTCCAGACGTCGACGATACAACGGCGTCCCTAAGGTCGATTTCAAGGATTGTCCCCCCTGAAAACGCCGCCTGGGAGAGGGGCGTAAGCTGGACGTTTTCGATGCAAAATGATGATGGCGGCTGGCCGGCATTTGAAAGAAATACCGATTCCAAGCTATTAGAATTTTTGCCGCTGGAAAAAGCTGAATTTTTGCTGATGGATCCTTCATGTGCCGACCTTACCGGAAGGACACTGGAATTTTTCGGTCATTATACGAATCTTCCCAGAAATCACAAAGTCGCAAAAAAAGGAATAAAATGGCTGAAAAAGGACCAAAAAAGAGATGGCTCATGGTACGGGCGCTGGGGGATTTGCTATCTATACGGGACATGGGCGGCTATTACCGGACTCTTAGCGGTTGGAGTACTTGCAAGTGATGTTTCTATCGAAAAAGCCGTTAAATGGTTAAAGAGGATTCAAAACGATGATGGCGGCTGGGGTGAATCATGCCACAGCGATGTTCAAAACAAATATATCCCGCTTCGTGCCAGCACCATCGTCCATACGGCATGGGCATTAGATGCCTTAATGACTGTCTCGGATAAACCGACTGTTGAGATTAGGCGGGGAATGAATTATTTAGTGAATTCACTTGATAAAGAGGACTGGACAATGGATTACCCAAAAGGGCAGGGAATGGGCGGGGCTTTTTATATTCATTATCATAGTTATCGCTATATCTTTCCACTCCTCGCCCTGTCCCATTATGAAAAGAAGTTTGGGACTTAATATATCTTCAGAACCCCTCGTGATGGACGGCTGGGGCAGCTGTCCATCGTTTTTTAGACAATTTTCGCAAGTTCTTGATAGATTGCCACCATGTCTTCGAGCTTCATCCTTACTAATCCGCTTGAAGACGGGGCCACAAAATCAATCGTTCCAGCAACCACTGCTTTCTCTTGAATCCCCCACGGCGCAGTCTTCCGTCCACTGAAATTCAGGTATACACCTTTCCCAACGTAACAAACAATTTTCGGTTTCATCCGGGCAATTTTTTGTTTTAAAATTTCTCTTCCCTGTTTGTATTCTTCCTTCGTAATTTCATCCGCGGCTTTTGTTGGCCTTGCAACAATGTTGGTAATTCCGAACCCTAATTCTAATAATAAATCATCCTCCGAGGCTGCGAATTTTCTTGGTGTTAATCCTGCTTCAAATAGAATCCGCCAAAAACGGTTATTGGGATTAGCAAAATGATGCCCGGTTTCACTAGAACGAATACTCGGATTAAAGCCGACAAAAAGAATTTTCAGGTTTTCCTTTATACGATCATCCACTGGCTCCATGTTTGATCTCCTCCTTATTATTTCCTGTTCTATGCTTGTTAATAGACATCATTATATCGGTTTAGTTTTATAATAAATTAAAAAAGAACCGCAAGTATTTTAGACGGTTCTTTTTTTGACTTAAAATGTGCTGTAAACATTCGAGCATTCTTCACCAGTTGGTTCATAAAAACAATGAAGCTTATAGCGAGCTACAAGCGGCTGGTTATACCAGGTGGAAGGACAGTTGCCTTCTGGCCGGAAATACCAAAGACTATATTTTGCCGGCCAGTATCTTTCACCATTCACTGCTTTTCTCGCCAATCGCCTTTCGGATTCCCGTGCTGCTTGGTAAAAGTATCCTTTTGTTGTAGCTTCAAATGCATGTGGTTGGAAGACCATTTGGGGTATTGTCCGAAGTCCTTTAAAATCAGAGCAATTTGCCCGTATCCGGTTAATTCCAACATTTCCAACAAGCAGCATTCCTAATTTTCCTTCTCCCTCTGCCTCTGCCCGCAGCAGGCGGGCCAAAAGATCAATATCCGACTTCCTTGCCTTTACTACTGCCATAAAGCCACCTCCATCCATATCATATTCCGGAGGGGGCGGGTGTTGACAGCGATTTTTCCATTTTAATCGGTTTCAACGAAATCAATCCGTACGATTTTTCGATAGTTTGACGGTTATCGTTTTCAATTTACCGTCACGGTACACTTCAAATTTGATTTTGTCGCCGATTTTCGCTTTTGTATATAAATATTTTCGTAATTCCGAGGAATTGGAGATTTTTTCACCATTCATAGAAACAATCACATCTTTTGGCTGGAATCCGCTGTTGGCCGCTGCAGACTGAGGGTCAATATTCATCACCAAGACGCCCTTTGTGACCCCATTAGGAAGATTTCCCCAATAAACTTGAGGAACATCGTCAAGATCAGCTAAACCGAGGCCAAGATACGGACGTTCAATTTTTCCATTTTTAATTAATTGGTTAACAATTGGGATCACGTCATTGCTTGGAATCGCAAAGCCTAAACCTTCAACACCGCTTTCGGCTATTTTCATACTGTTAATCCCAATTACTTGACCTTGTGGATTGATTAAGGCTCCGCCACTATTCCCCGGATTAATCGCAGCATCTGTTTGAATGACACTTGTTTCCCATTTTCCAGCAGATGTTTGAAACGAAATGTTGCGGTTCGTTGCACTGACAATACCTTGGGTGACGGTTCTGGAAAATTCTGAACCTAACGGGTTGCCAATCGCATAAACTTGGTCGCCGGGACGCAATGTGGTGGAGTCGCCAAATGTTGCCGTTGCATTGACAAATTTCCCGTCAATTTTTAAGACAGCTAAATCCGTTAAGGCATCTGTTCCAACGACTGTCGCAGTCGTCTTCGAACCATCATATAAAGACACTACCAGCTTCGCAGCATCTTCTACCACGTGATTATTTGTGACTATATAGCCATGGCCATTCTTTTTTTGAAAAATCACTCCAGAACCCGATCCCTTTTCAACATTTTGTGATTGACTAGTATTGCCAAAAAAGTCGATATTTTGCTCCTTCTGATAATTCTCGATGCCAACAATTGCCTTCGATATTTTCTCAACAGTATCAGCAATCGAATTGCTGCCTGTTGTACGGGCGGATACAGGTTTTGCCTCCGTGCTGTTCTGTTGAATCTGGACGGGCTTTTCATCAGCGGCTGGCTGAAAATTTTTCACATAATCCGTATGCGGAAGAATCGTTAAGGTTAAGACAGAACCGATTACACCTGCAGCAAGTGTTGAGGCAAACCCTTTTATGTTCTTATTTATACGGCTGTTTCGTTTCGGGCCTTTCTGATCCTCCATCCTTGTTTCTTCGATTTTATTGTCCGTTATCCGATTTTCTGCCGTTTCGGATTCCACATGTAAGGGATCACGAAGAGATTCCTCTTCCTTCTCTGCTTCAGTTGCTTTGCTTGCGGTACTTGCCGGGATTGACACATCAATCGAATTTTCTTGTTCAAATGGTTCTTTATTGTCCATTATTTATCAACTCCTATAAGCTATAAATAAATATAGTTTATTCCTTATTTTTAATTTAGCCGACAAATGTTAAAAAACTATGAACAATTTTTAACGGAATTTGGAAAAATATAAGAAAAATTGGTGAGCACAATTAACTGTGGAAGAATCCTACAGCT
This sequence comes from Bacillus renqingensis, assembly GCF_016464375.1. Classification (GTDB taxonomy): domain Bacteria; phylum Bacillota; class Bacilli; order Bacillales; family Cytobacillaceae; genus Neobacillus; species Neobacillus renqingensis. Next base: position 267,020 of record NZ_JADDIU010000002.1, on the reverse strand, counting down.
ACTGCTTTGTATTTGTTTGATTCAGAAAATGAATCACAAATTTTGTCCCTTTTCCTTTTTCGCTATAGACGTTAATTTCTCCATTATGAAGATGAACCAATTGTTTTACGATTGATAAACCCAATCCAAATTCACCATATGGATTACTGGTTCTTGATAGGTCTGCTTTATAAAAGCGGCGCCAAATATTTTCGACTTCATTCGGATCAATGCCGGTGCCAGTATCTTCGACCTCGATGACGACCCTGTCCTTTTCAGCTCTTCCCCGAAGCCAGATAGTCCCGTCAGTCGTAAACTGAATACTATTTTTTGTAATGTTAATCAGGATTTGAACCAGGCGGTCATAATCAGCAAAGACATATACATCAGGAGCCGCATCCACGATGATTTGATTGTTTTTTTCATCGGCCTGTAAACTTAACTGTTCTTGAATGATTTCAAGTACTTCCCCCAGCTGAATTTCCTCTTTGCATAAATGAATTTGGTTGGAGCGGATTTTTTCATAATCCAAGTTTTCATTCACAAGCCTGATTAATCGTTTTGCCTCCTGACTGACAAGATTAATGCCTCTTTCCTTGTCCTCTTCAGGAATCATATTGTTTTTTAACCCTTCAATCACCCCGCTGATGGTCGTAAGCGGGGTCCTCATTTCATGGGAAACATCCGCCATAAACTGGCGCCTGCGATTTTCCAGGCTCTCAATTTCATGCATGGAAGTATTGATTTTATCTACCATGTTGTTAAAATCATTCGCTAATTCTCCAATTTCATCATAATTGGAGGAATGGACATGGACATTATAATTCCCTGCTGAGACAAGGGAAGCAGCATGCCTGAGTCGTTTAATCCGTTTCACGTGAATCTGCGACAAATACCAGCTTTGCAGAAAAGAGACAGCAAAACCAATAAGAATGGTATACAATAAGATCTTATTTATTTCATGAATCATACTAAGTGATCCGCTAATTGGCGAGGTTAGGAGCAGCCCTCCATAGAATTTCCCATTATCCAAATAAGGTAATACAACAAAGGTTACCCCATCTTGATCAAAACTTTTATAATCGCTTTGAACAACGATCGTTTGTCCTTTTGTTAGCTTTTTCCAATAATAACGAGGCAGATTATTAAACACTGGCCCTTGGTTATTAACTAAATAAACCTTTCCATCATGATCAATCATACTGAAACTTATTTTTCTTGCGGCTAATACCTCACTGTATTGATCAATGACCTGTTCGGATGCAAGCGGCGATTCTTTCATATCAGACAAAATGGCTTTACCGTACGAAATAAGCTCGTCCGCTTTATTTTCGTAGACGAGATTTTCGAGATAGTGGGCAAACAGCAGACTAAGCAGCAAAAATGCTACAATGATGATACTAATATGGCTGAAAAACTGTTGATAAAAATACTTAAATTTGATCGGCTTTCGTTGTGTCATCGAACTTATACCCTACTCCCCAGACAGTATGAAAAAATTGGGACACGGTTTCTACCTTTTTCCTCAGCCGTTTGATATGAACATCCACGGTTCGTTCATCGCCATAGAATTGATAACCCCACACACTTTCAAGCAGCTGCTCTCTTGAGAATACTTGACGCGGATGCTCAGCCAAATAATAAAGCAAATCAAACTCTTTTGGTGTTAAATTAGTAATCATTTTCCCGTCAACGATTACTTCCCTTGTGGTTTTATTGATCTTAAAATGCTCCGTCTGCAGAATTCCATCCCTCTCTTTTGGCACCTGTGCTTGGTATCTTCGAGTAACCGCCTTAATTCTTGCCATTAGTGTGAGCGGACTAAATGGTTTTGTGACATAATCATCGGCTCCCATCTCAAGCCCTAGTACCTGGTCGGACTCACTATCTTTTGCAGTTAACATAATTATTGGAACGGTTAACTTTTCTTCCCTTATTTTTCGGCAAATGCTGACTCCATCCATCCCCGGAAGCATCCAATCCACAATCAGCGCATCCCATGTGCCATTCTTAACAAGATTATATCCTTCGAGGCCATCATTCACAAATACGCCCTCAATGCCTTCTTTGGCAAAAAACATTTCAATCATCGAACAAACACTTTTATTGTCTTCAATCACTAATATTTTCAAGTTCGTCCACTCCTAGCGAAAAACCTTCTCTATACTAATTTCATACATTTTTTCTATACCTGTCAATTTTTAAAGCTCCTTTTTTTAGAAATGGGTAAATTCATTACATGATGTCTCAAAATTCAAGATATTCCTCCCATTGAATACTAACCAGTTAGTATTATTTTGGACAAAAGAACGAGGAGTTTCTCCCATCCCTTGCTCTTACTTTTGTCCATTCGCTTGAATTCCCTGCAAAATCATATCGACATAAACTTTAGCCACTTCTCGAGCAGAAACACTTCCTTGTGGGTTGAACCAGAAATAACTCCAATTCGTCACTCCAAGGATGGCAAAGGTGACAATTTCAGCGTTTAAATCCGGCCGAAATTCGCCATTGCTCATGCCCTCTCTGAGCAGTGCTTCAAGATTTAAGCGAAACTGATCTCGTTTTGGTTTAATCGTTTCAATCCGTTCTTCATTTAAATTTTTCATTTCTGTGAAAAATATTTTTGCTTCCGAACCCTTTGTTTTAATATCGGAAATAAGCATTGTAACAATTTCAAATAATTTTTCCTTACAAGACTTCGCTTTATCCTTTAAAATGTTTTCCTGTTTGGCAAGCAATTCATTGATATAACCAAGATGAATATCCATCAACAGCTCTTCTTTACTTGAAAAATAATAATAGAAGGTACCTTTTGTCACCCCAAGAGAGTCAACAATATCTTGAATTGACGTTTCGCTGAAACCGTATTGTTCAAATAAACGAATGCTTTGTCCCGTTATTTTCTCTTTCACCTGTTAATCCTCGCAATCGAAAAAGATGTTTATTTGAAATTATACCACATTCATTTCTTTCCTTTAGAATTATAATCTCTTCATATTCAGGCTCAAGGGAACAGATTGCTCTTTTTTAACAAATTTTAAAAATCCCTCCTGTTACATGAAACAGCCCGTAAATACCCATATTAAAATGAGGGGGTTCAAGACGAATGAATTTATCATGGATTTTTGCAGTTTTGCTAGCAATTCAACCCATCCACTCTCCTAAAGAGATAACCATCACAAAAGATGGCAAATCGGTGACAACCATTAATCGCTTTGATTTTTTTCATCCTTATACGGACCTGCCAATTTTTGATGATGGCAAATTTCATCAGTTTTTAAACCAATTGGATAAAAAAATTTCCATTGAGCCGAAAAATGCCCGCTTGGATCATCAGGGAAATATCATTCCAGAACAAGCTGGTTACAAAATTAATCGTCAAGCCTTTGCAGAACAAATTTATTCCAATTTTTTAAATCAAGGCTCTTCAAACTTGGAAATTCCCATGTGGACTGTTTATCCTAAGGTTGACAGCGAATTGCTAAGCACTATTCAAAATAGACGGATTGGGCACTATGTTACTTCCTTTAATCCCCAAAACAAAAATCGGTCCTTCAATATTAAATTAGCGACAGAGGCCATTAATAATTATGTGGTTTTTCCTGGTGAGACTTTTTCATTCAACAAAGTGGTTGGTAAACGAACGAAGGAAAAAGGCTATTTAAAGGCACCGGTTATTGTTAGAGGCGAGTTTGCGGAAGATATTGGCGGCGGAATTTGCCAGGTCTCCTCTACCCTTTTTAATGCAGTTGACAATGCGGGCCTTGCGATTGTACAGCGCTTTTCCCATAGCAGGGATGTCGCATATATTCCCCCGGGGAGGGATGCTACTGTCAGCTGGTATGGTCCCGATTTCGTATTTAAAAATAAATATCAGCAACCTGTCTTAATTCGGGCACACACGCGTGGAGGACGGCTCGTTATAAACCTGTTTTCCTCCGAAGGAATTCGGTACGAACCACGGAAAATTCCCATTGCACCAAATTAAGAAAAGCGCAAGCGCCTTGGTCAGCCCTGACAAGCATAAGACACTCCTGAATAGAAGGCGCTCTTTGCCTTCAATTCAGGAGTGTCTTATGACCTCGAGGGGCTAGGCGCTGAAGCTGGACAATTCTCAAGGTCAAAAAAATTTTTACTTTCTTATCTTATGAAAAAGTCCGCTCCTTGCGGACTTTTTCAATTACCGATTATTTTTATTGTTTAAAGCACTCGTCATTAATTCTTTCGAAAACTCTGTTAAAGCAGCCGTATCCATGTTGTTACTATTCATTTTCGGAGTGAAGTTTTTTACTGTATCCTTAAGCGGCGTAGCAAGGTTTTTGAGTGTGTCTTTAAATGGAAGTGCCATTTTATTTCGTTTTCCTTTTGTCATACTATACACTGCAGCACCTAAACCAACCCCTGCAAGTGATGCCCAAATCGCACCATTATTCCTGCGCTTTGGCATAAACATTTTAATAAGCGGCAGTCTTTTTAAGTTTCTCATGCTTAGCACCCCTTTTATTTAGTCAGAAGGACAAATGAATCCTTCCATTTATTTAATTTGCTCCCGTTTCCTAAAGAATATGAATAGGAAACTGTACAAGGATTGTTACTTTTTGGTGAATTTTTATTCGTATTGTCGATATAGTACTTCCCTAAAGATAATGGATGGTCAGTGCACCCTTAACGAACCGATTTCATAAGATGCAAAAAAGATGTTGGGGTGATGTCTATGGCTGGTTTAACATATATTGATTTCTTAGCGAAGTTTGGTGTTGGGGGGGCCCATCCGGGAGGGATTGGCTTAACCAAAAGTATTCTTGCACAGGAAAATATCACAAAAGGATGTACTATTTTGGATGCCGGCTGCGGTACAGGACAAACAGCAGCCTATTTATATGACCTGTATAAAGCAAATATCACTTGCCTCGAACTGAATCCAACCATGATTGAAAAGGCGAGAAGTCGTTTTCAAAGTTTACAATTCCCTATTCAGTTAATTCAAGGTTCCGTAGAAGAAATTCCATTCAGGGACAATAGCTTTGATTTTATTTTGTGTGAATCTGTATTAGCATTTGTCAATAAGCCAAAAACGCTAACTGAATTCTACAGAGTGTTAAAAACCGGCGGCAGGCTACTGGCAAATGAAATGACGGTTAATTCAAAATTACCCAAACCAGCAGAACAAGAAATCATGCAGTTTTATAATATTGATTCTTTATTATTAGAAAGTGATTGGATCCGTCTTTTAGAACAAAGCGGCTTTAAAGAAATCAAAATGAAGCCGCTGCACCTCAATCTTATGGACAACGACGCAAATCAAGAATTTAATTTTTCCCAAGATTTCGAGCCGGAGCTGTTTACTATCCTTAATCAGCATGGGAATATGCTTATAAAATACCATAATATTTTAAGTCACCGAATATTTACCTGTTCAAAATAAGAAAAAAAGCATCGGTACGTTGAATGTTTTTTAATTTTTAGTTTAAATCGGCTAATGTTTAGTTATTAGCCCTGGCAGACAATGGACATCCTTCATATTTTATAGCAAGCAGCTATGAATGGAGGAATTTGAGGTGCAATTAAATTACGAACAGGCTCTCCGTTTAAAAGGTGAAATCATTCGTTTTAAAAATAAGGAAGGAAAATGGGCAATAGGCAGAGTGGCAAAGGTCAGAAAAGACGGCTTGGAGATTGAAGAGTTAACCCACTCTAGTTCCGGAGATGGCTACGGGTATGGATTTTGGGGACCGTTTTGGCGACCGCCTGTATTCTTCCCGTTTGTCGGTTTCGGTGTAGGCTTTCCGTTTTTTTGGTAGTAATCGCAAGTATGGTCCCATACTTGCTTTTTTTATTGGCCAAAAGGGCATCCTAGTTGATGAATAGAATATTTTTTTCGTCAAAAAATAATGTCGTGAAAGGATTGGTGAACATGGTGGATCATACATTAGGATATCTTCGAGAAACTTTGTCAAACTATACGGAGGATCATTCTGAAGCTAGACGTATTTACGAAAAGCTTACAAATGGGAAATTTAAGACTGAAGAAGCATTTGTCAGAAGTTTAAACCAGAAAGAAACAGACTTTTTAAATAGCATTTTACATGCTGAAATCACCCATGCCCGGGAAGTACAAGATGATAAAAGGGTATATGAATTAAATGAGGTATATGAATTATTGCTTTAAGATGGCAGCGTTTCTCTGCCATCTCTTTTTGGAAATATTCTATTATTTCACACTATTATTTCCGAGGTAAGCGCATAGTACGACAAAACCTGATAATCTATCACGGACATTTCTGTATAAATCGACAATATTTTTTGAAAAGTGAAATAAGAATTGACTAAAAAAACCGCCTGAAATCAATTCAGGCAGTAGCCGGTTACCTGCTAGGATCCACTTCATCATAGGAAAGAGTGGTGACACTAGTATATTCTCCAGTTTCAATTTCTTGATTCGTTGCGCTTTGTTCCAATTCTTCTTGGTCATCCAACCCCGGTGCAAGCGTCGGAGTATGTTTCTTTGGCTCTTTTTGTTTAGACACACTCTTCACCCCCCTTCCAACAATATGTTCCCAATAAGCCATCATTATTATTCAAAATAGTTAGCAGCTTAAGAAAGAAAAAAGAAGCTACTTCATTAAATGAAGCAGCTCCTTAATCATTAACATCTTAGGAGACCCAACCATGACATCAGCCAATTTGAGTTTCTTAATCTATTTTCTTTTAGAGGGATGAATCTAAAAGGAAAATGATTAAGAAAATTAACCGATGGGTGCTGTTCCGTTAAAGGAATTAATTCACTGTTAATGGAATTTAAACTCCTCAAAGAAACAATTTTCGGTTTAGTACCGATTTAGACTCTTTATCCCTTATAACAGATTTTTGGCTTCTCAGCAATATTTACCCCAGATAATAGTTAGCAAAATATACTGGATAAAAACTCCATTATACTCGCCTTGTAAATCTTAAACTTTTCTGACTTAATAATGAAATCCATTAAAAAGCTTGCCTCGCAATTGAGATCTATGGAATACATAGCTCTAATTTTGAAGGATTAGTTAAGATTTACACTTTTATCATTTTAGATTACCATTGCTCCACCAAATCAAATACTGTAAAGGAATAACCTACAACTACTCGTTCACCAACGGAACGAACACATATGGTTGAGCCTCCTAAGATGTTATAAATATTATTTATCTTTTACAATTACATTATAGCACACAAAATTAGGAATCAACTGAATATTTGTGACATTACTGTGAATATTGGAAAGAAATCAACAGTAAAATCCCATTTATTAACACCATTTAACAGTAAATAAATTAAACAATGATTCGCATACTACCTCTGTAACACTAAAATTTAATTTGGAAAGAAGGAAATCAGATGACTGTAGGTACACAAGTGAAACAAACATTAGCAGGGCTAAAAAGTGCCCAGGCAGCTTTTGAAACTTTCGCACTTCAGACAGAAAATAAAAGTGCCAAAAAACTTTATCAACAAGCTGCCAAGGAGACGCAATCAATCATAGATAACGTTGAACCGCGTCTTCAAGACATTACAGCTGAAGAGCCTCAATACAATCAGTAAAAAATGGTTGGCTTTTGCCAACCCATTTTTCATGTTTATTATTTCTAAAAGGTGGATAGAAAATGACAGTTGCTTCGAACGTTAAACAATGTCTTGTAACCATTAAAGGAATTGAATCCCAATTATCTTCCTTAGCATTCAATTCATTAGATCAAGAAGCAAAAGCGGCATTTCACGATACTGCATTAACAATAGGCACGATAAAAAAGGATTTACAATACCGCATATTGGAACTGGAACGGCAGGAACCCCAATACAAAGGTTCATAATATTCACGAGGTGAAATAAGATGCCAGGCTGGGTTTTTATCATAACTCGATCATTGCTTTTTTTATTACTTTTATTCATCACCACAAAAATTCTTGGTAAGAAACAGATTTCTGAGCTGTCTTTTTTTGAGTATGTAGCAGGTATTACGATTGGCAGCATTGCCGGAGAAGTTGTTACCGGGTTAGAGGGTAATCTGTATCATGGCAGCTTAGCCATTATCGTCTTTGGTTTAGTAACCTATCTTGTGAATTTTCTTTCCATCCATAGTAAAAAATTCAGTGATTTTACCGAAGGAAAAGGAACGGTTATCATTAGGGACGGCAAAATTTTGGAAGATAACTTAAAGAAAGAAAGGTATACAATTGATGAAATTTCTACTCTGCTACGCCAAAAAAACATTTTTAACGTAGCGGATGTGGAATTTGCCGTTTTAGAACCACGAGGAAATTTAAGTGCTTTACTCAAAAAAGAAAATCGCCCGCTTACACCCAAGGATGTCGGGATGAAAATGGCGAATGAAAAAGAGCCACAAACGATTATTATGGATGGAGCTATTATGGATGAGGCATTAAGATGGGCTGGAAAAGGCAGGGACTGGCTGTACACAGAACTGGAAAAACTCGGGGTTACACTCGATAATGTGTTTCTTGGTCAGGTGAATTCCTACGGTGATTTAACCGTTGACCTCTATGATGACAAAATTCAAGTGCCACAACCGCAGCAGCGCCCCCTTTTACTTGCATCGTTGAAAAAAACACAGGCAGATTTAGAGTTATTCTCACTTGCTACCGAATGTGAAAAATCAAAAGCAATGTATAAGAAAAATGCCGCCCTTCTTCAAGAAACGATTAACAAGCTAGAGCCATATCTGAACGGTTAAAATGAATATATTTACAAAATGAATCCTTATCAAGTACTTGATAAGGATTTTTTAGCGCTCGCCTTCCTGACAACCGGAGCTGTTCTTTTATTTGAAATATAACTGTGAAGCACCATGCCGCCCATGACTAATACTACTCCAATCCACGATAATGTAGTTGGGACAGGGGAATGTAACAGCACTAATTCTCCTATTAAGGCAAATAATACCTCCATTGACTGTGTTGCCTCGACCGCTGCTAACTTTTGCATATTCCCTCTGACAAGGTCTGTCGCTTTAAAAAATAAAACCGTGGCAATGACTCCGGAAGTAATCGCAACTAAGCCCGATTGCAGCGTCTGACCGATACTTGGTAATCCCACAGTAACATAACCATAAACGGAAAGGATCCCCCATAAGGGCAAACTGGCTAACGTCATCCCTAATACACGTTGGAATACATCTAACCGCCCCCCGCATATATCCATCATTTTCCGATTTCCAAGCGGATAGGCAAACGAGGCAACGACTACAGGTACTATTCCGAAAACGATGGCCATAAAGTTAAGCTCAGCTGCCTGCTGCAATTGCATCATCATGATTCCTAGAAGAATGATTAAGGACATTGATAAACCTTTGAAGGGAATTTTCCCTTTCATTTTGATTGGTCCTTTATCAGTACTTACTGTTTCGTAAAAAAACGGTGCCAGCAGCGAACCTGAGATAATCGTTATTTGCCAGGTTGCCGCAATGAGCCAGCCGGGTGCATAGGCAGCGGAAAAGCAAAGCGGTGCATAAAACAAACCAAAACCTATGGAACTCCATAAAAGCCAGGAACCGGTTTGATTTTTCAATTCAATCAACAAGGGTTTGAGATTTTTTCTGGCGATGACGATGATGAAAAGAAAAGGAATCATAAAGAAATATCTCAACGAAGCACTCCATATCCAGCTGCCGCCTGCAAGGTCCATCGCTCTATTTAAAATAAACGTAAAGGCAAAAAAGAATGCCGCAAAGATGCCAATGATAATGGGCCGCAATTTTTCTCCCCCCTTTTTTAACTGTTTTAGTATATCAGATTTCTGAATCTTTTGTTAAAGGTTTTTATTATTTCTTTGCAACACGGAACGTTTTACAATTTTATCCATTGACTTTTGAAAATAACATTTATACTATTGTAATATATTAACTTTATAGAAAAATCCTCATCAAACCGATGGGGTAGAGGTCGCAGTTTTTATCAGTAGGATGGACGAGATGCAGAGACATCGCCTGACTCCATTTGAAAGGAAAAGCTGCCGAAGTATGCTTTTTCTCTGGAAAAGTGTGCTGGGGCTGTCTCCAAATAGGAACAGAACTGTCACGTTTGGACATACCATCCATACGTGTTGAGCTATCTTTCGGAAGGTATGATGCGGGGTATTGACGGCCATTCGAATCTACTTCGGTGGCATTTTTTATTCCCAACTCCTTCCCATCTAATCGAAAAGGAGTCGTACTTATGCAATCTGCAAATGTACAGAAAAACGATGTTTATTCAAAAACAGAAATAGCGAACAAGGAAACAAATGAATTAAAAAGAAGTTTAAAATCACGCCACCTTACGATGATTTCGCTTGGCGGAACAATTGGAACCGGATTATTTCTTGCCAGCGGCGGTGCGATTCATGAAGCTGGCCCCGGTGGTGCGATTCTTTCCTATATTGTCATCGGAATAATGGTGTATTTCTTAATGCAAAGCTTAGCTGAGATGGCAGCTTATATGCCGGTTGCCGGCAGCTTCAGCACGTATGCTACAAAGTTTGTCGATCCATCACTTGGCTTTGCCCTTGGCTGGAATTACTGGTATAACTGGGCAATCACCATAGCAGCAGAACTTTCCGCGGTAACGATGATTATGAAGTTTTGGTTTCCCCATACACCGTCCATTCTGTGGAGCGGCATCTTCTTAGTCTTGATGTTTCTATTAAACTATCTTTCTGTTAAAGGATTTGGTGAAGCAGAATACTGGTTTTCGTTAATAAAGGTTATCACGGTCATCATCTTCATCATCACGGGAACTTTGCTGATTTTTGGGATCATGGGAAACGAGGCGGTAGGGTTTAAGAACTTTACCATTGGGGACGCTCCATTCCATGGTGGTTTCATGGCGATGCTTGGTATCTTTATGGCAGCTGGTTTCTCCTTTCAAGGAACAGAACTTTTGGGTGTTGCCGCCGGTGAAACCGATGATCCAGCAAAGTCGATTCCACATGCAGTAAAATCAGTGTTTTGGCGAATCCTATTGTTCTATGTATTAGCGATATTAGTCATTGGACTATTGATTCCTTATACAAATCATAACTTGGCAAACGGAGATGTGTCTGTAAGTCCGTTCACACTTGTTTTTCAAAAAGCCGGAATTGCCTTTGCCGCTTCTGTTATGAACGCCGTCATCCTTACAGCGGTATTGTCGGCAGGAAATTCTGGGATGTACGCTTCTACCCGAATGCTTTGGGATCTGGCACGTGAAGGAAAAGCACCAAAGTTTCTTGGTAAATTAAATAAAAATGGTGTCCCAGTTAATGCTTTAATCACTACAACTTTAGTAGGTACACTTGCCTTTCTTGCTTCCTTTTTCGGTGATGGTACTGTTTATAAATGGCTGCTAAATGCTTCTGGTATGTCTGGTTTCATTGCCTGGCTTGGTATTGCTATTTGCCATTATCGTTTCCGCAGGGCCTTTGTTGTACAAGGGAAGGATCTCAGCCTATTGCCATATAAATCAAAATTATTTCCGTTCGGTCCGCTCTTCGCCTTTGCCGTTTGTGCCTTTGTCGTATTAGGGCAAAATTACTCGGCCTTTATGGGGCCCCATATCGATTGGAACAGTGCATTGGTTTCATACATCGGCTTGCCGCTATTCTTAACCCTATGGCTTGGTCATAAATTTATTAAGAAGACAAAATTTATTCCTTTGGAAAAAAGCGATTTAAGGGTTTAACCTTAACAAAACAACACGCTAGCATGGCGTGTTGTTTTATAAAAGCAAAATGCCTCACAGCTTTACCTCGACTTCAGTACCATCCTTTAATTTTGTTTCTACAAGTACAAGACCCTTGTGCTTAGAAAGACCTAGCAACAATGGCTTCAGGTCTCTTCTTTCAATTTGCGGGAAACTGAATTTACTTCCATCCTTCTCAATTGCCTTGTTAATCAAACGGTTTACCCTCTTAGAGGTAATAAGCAGGCTGCCTATATTTAAAACCGCATATGGAACCGGAATAGAGAATCTCTTATTATTAACCTTTAATTTGACCTTTAACATACTTTACTCAATCACCACGAAAACTTTATCCCCATTGGCCGAGGTTATATCAACGATCTGACCATCCAATTCGTTTTCAATCGCTTCAATTAACAGGTCAATATTAATATCCTTCACATATTTTGAAGCCTCGGGGATTTTTTCAGCAATATTTGTCCCTACCTTCAATACAGCCTTTACAAGATTAATCGGCAAATTTACATTTACATTATCGCCTTCTTGGGAGGTACAACGAATCTTTAACATTTTATTTCCGTATGGTACATCCTTTTTTAATGAAACGGAAGTTGGCTCTTCTTTCCCTTGTAAGATATTAATTAATTCACTGGCTTTTTCTTTATCAATTTTTCCTTCCTCCACCATGGTTAATACGCGTGAAATTTCGTCCTTCATTCTACTTCCCCCTCTTTCAATAATTGAATGGCCTCTTCAGCCGTGATTTCTCCTTTTTCCAGCATAGCTACAATCTTTTTCTTATCAACTTCCATCTTCTTTTGTGCGGAATAGCCTAAAGCAGAAATAATTTCATCTAATTTCCCCCTTACCGTTGGATAAGAGATGCCTAATTCCTTCTCCACTTCTTTTATATTTCCGCGGCATTTCAGAAAGACTTCAATAAAATGCAGCTGTTCCTGACCAAGTGCCGCCAGTCTCGAAACCTCAAATTCATTTTCTATTGTCGTCTGACAATGGTTACACTGTAACTTAGTAATTTTCAATGGTTTGCTGCAAACCGGACAATGCGTGAGTAAAGGATACGCCATATTTTTCTCCTTTCTTATGATAACTAAATCTTACACCATCTTTTATAAAATTAAAAGTATAAATTAAAATTATTTATAAATTTTTAAATTAAAATTAACTATTTTAATACATGGGTTAAATATTTTGAACGTCAGCAAACAAAAAACAGACTCAACTTCATCGAGTCTGTTTTTTTCCTGTTTTTAAAATTCCGCATTACCTGGTGTTCTTGGGAATGGAATGACGTCCCTGATATTTGTCATTCCTGTTAAATACATGATTAGCCGTTCAAACCCGAGACCATAGCCTGCATGCTTTGTACCGCCGTATTTTCTTAATTCTAGATACCACCAATAATCTTCTTCATTCATACCAAGTTCTTTAATTTTTGCCGCAAGTACCGCTTCACGTTCTTCACGTTGACTGCCGCCAATTAATTCACCGATTCCCGGCACGAGCAGATCAGTTGCCGCAACGGTTTTATGATCGTCATTTAATCTCATATAGAATGCTTTAATTTCCTTCGGATAATCAGTAACAAATACTGGTTTCTTAAACACTTTCTCGCATAGGTAACGCTCATGCTCTGTTTGCAAATCTAATCCCCATTCAACCGGATAGGCAAAGTTTTCACCAGATTTTTTTAACAGATCAATCGCTTCGGTATAGGTCACATGGCCAAATTCCGCTGTATAGGCATTATTCAAACGCTCCAACAATCCTTTTTCTACAAAACGGTTAAAGAAATTCATTTCTTCAGGGGCATTTTCTAACACATATCCAATAACATATTTCACCATATCTTCAGCAAGTTTCATGATATCGGTCAGTTCCGCAAAAGCAATTTCTGGTTCAATCATCCAGAATTCGGCTGCGTGTCTCGCTGTATTGGAGTTTTCAGCCCTAAAGGTCGGACCAAATGTGTAAACATTCCGAAACGCTAAAGCGAAGGCTTCAGCAGAAAGCTGTCCGCTGACCGTTAAATTGGTTTCCCTGCCAAAGAAATCCTTTGTTTCATCTGTTTTACCTTGTTCATTTTTCGGCGGATTGTCCAAATCTAAAGTGGTAACCCTAAACATTTCGCCGGCACCCTCTGTATCACTTCCGGTAATAATCGGTGAATGCAGATAAACAAATCCATTATCCTGGAAAAAACGATGGATGGCATAAGATGCCAGCGATCTAACTCGGAATACAGCTGAAAATGTATTGGTTCTTGGCCGCAGATGGGCAATCGTCCTCAAATACTCAAATGTATGTCTTTTCTTTTGCAATGGATAATCAACATTTGAGGTTCCCTCCACCTCAATATGGGTAGCTTTTATCTCAAACGGCTGTTTTGCTTGTGGAGTCTGAATGAAATCTCCTTCCACTTTAAGTGATGAACTGATTGGCAGTTTAGCAATTTCCTTATAATTTTCTAATTGGTCATCAAAAACGATTTGAACACCTTTAAAGAAACTGCCATCGTTTAACTCTATAAAACCAAAGGTTTTAGAATCACGAATCGTGCGAATCCAACCGGAAATTTGTACCTTCTGGTCGATGTAGCTTTCAGTATTACGGTATAAATCTTTGATTAAGGTTTGTTTCATCATGTTTCACTCCTAAATCCTATGTATAAAGCAGGGTAAACAAAAAACCCCTCATCCCTTTATTGGGACGAAAGGTAATTTTATCTCATTTACCATCTGTCTTTTATCCCTTCCATATTATATAAAAATCCAGACAAATAAGCAATATTCATCAAATTTCTTGAATATTACCATACTTAAAAAATCTTTAGGAAAAATAGCAGGGAAATGTCAGATTGTGGTCGAATTAAACAATTAAGTAATTCTAGAAAAAACGAGGAGTGGTCGTGTGGACAAGGTTACTTGTATTGCCTACCTTCTTTACAAATCTTCAAGGAATCAAGACATTAAAGAAAAAGCAATTGAATTACTGAATGGTGATGTCTCAATTCGTGATTTAAAACGAAGCAAATCGCTTCAAGCCGATTTGGTCATCGCCGAATCACTCATGAAAAAGAACAAAGTAGATAAAAACCAGGTTCAGCTGTTTGCTGAAGAATTTATGACCATAGAAGTCTAAAAACTTCCAATTTGGAAGTTTTTTCTTTCTGATTTGTTGTTTCACTTCTAATTTAAGGGCCTTTTTGTTATAATATAGTTATCCTCTTTCCACATACTTCATTAAACACCAGTTAGCATTCTCTCTAGGAAAACATTCTTTATTCCAAAAGTGTAAATGGTTTGGATCTACAGTCAAGCTTCCTATTAATCTGTTATTTTTTAAAGAAAGGTGATTAAACATGATGCAAATTGATGTAACGGTTACATTTGAAGGAAAAAGCTACTTGACAAATGTCATTGCTGATCAAAATACGTCTGATGAAGAAATCATGCGTCTTGCCTCCGAGCAAGTTGAAAAACAATGGAAAAGGTAAGAAAAGCACAAGCATTTGATGGTAAATTCTTAGCCTATAAAAAAGGGATGCCTGATTAAATAAGTGATCAGCTTCCCTTTTTAGTCGTTTAGGAAATTATAAAATAGGACACTGTGGATAACTTTCTACTGGTTAGACTTGTCCAGCTCCAGCGCCCTAGCGGCTAGTGTCCTTCGCTCTCCGCCCTACGATAAGTCAACATCGGTTCGCTTGCGCTCACCGTGTTTCCTTTATCTCAGTTGGAGCGCTCCAGGCCATACGCCGCTGAGCAGGGCGCTTGCGCTTTTCTTACTTCAAGCGCTTATTATTACTCTTGTACCATTTGGCACAATTTCTGCCAACTGGAGGACATCTCGATTATACATTCTCACGCAGCCGTGGGAAACAGCTTTTCCAATTGAACTTGGGTCGTTCGTTCCGTGTATTCCATAGCCTTGTTTGGAAAGAGAGAGCCACATTACCCCAAACGGCCCTCCCGGGTTCATTTGCCGATTGACAATCACATATTCCCCTGTAGGAGTTCTAGTCAACATCTTTCCAACGGCAATCGGAAAAATCTTCATCAATCTTCCATTCTGGTAAAGTGTCAGTCTCCTTTTACTGACCGAAACTTGGATGGTATAGGGGATGGTACTGGGCTCCGGAAGGCCGGGTATCTGAATTCTTTGACCTGCATGAAGATGGCCTAGTCCCGGGTTAGCGGCATAAAGCCGGTTCAAACTAACCCGGTAATCTGCGGAGATAGAAGAAAGCGTCTCACCAGGCTTCACAATATGAATCATAAGAGGTCACACCTTTTTCACTAGCATATGCCTAATCAAGTCAAAGGTTGACATTATTTACTGTGTTCCATTCTAAATAGCGGTGTCAAATCTTCTCTAACGAAGTGAATGTAAAAATAATCATTACTGGCAGCATCATATTTATAGTCCTTTTTCCAATCATCAATATTTAGAGCAATTTCCTTTACCGCAGCAGCAAACAAGAGAATCTCTTCATTGGTCATAATCGGATGGAGAGAAAAACGAACCCATCCCGGTTTCGTCGACAAATCCCCTTTATTTATTTTTTCCGTAATATGCTTTGAGGAACTTTTATCGATATTAAGCAAATAGTGGCCATATGTTCCGGCACATGAACAACCGCCCCTCACTTGAATCCCATAGCGGTCATTTAGCAAACGGACGATTAAGTTATAATGAATATTGTCAATCGTAAATGAAATAATTCCAAGCCTGTTCTTGTTGTGGCCTTCTAATAGTTGCAGACCCGGAATTTCTTCAAGCCGCGGGAGCAAAAGTGCTAACTGCTCTTTCTCTCTTTTTAAAATATTGTCAATCCCCATTTGTTCCTTTAGATTTATACATAATGCGGTTCGAATCGCTTGGAGGATTCCCGGAGTGCCACCATCTTCCCGGAACTCAATATCTTTATAATATTGGTGCTCCCCCCAAGGATTTGTCCAGGTGACCGTTCCGCCGCCGGGATGATCAGGGACTTTGTTGAAATATAATCTAGAATCAAACACCAATACGCCGCTTGTTCCCGGCCCGCCTAAGAACTTATGGGGGGAGAAAAAGATCGCATCCAGCTTTTCCAACGGGTCCTTTGGATGCATATTGATTTTGATATATGGTGCCGATGCTGCAAAATCCACAAAACAAATCCCGCCATGCTGGTGCATCATTTTTGCTAATTGATGATAAGGGGTTTGAATTCCCGTTACATTGGAACAGGCAGAAAATGAACCAATCTTCCACTTGCGGTCTTTATAACGAAGTAATAACTGTTCTAAATGGCTGACATCAACGAGACCGCTGTCATCTCGATTAATGATCTCCACATCGGCCAACGTCTCAAGCCATGATGTCTGGTTGGAGTGATGCTCCATATGCGTTAGAAAAATAATGGGTCTCTCCTGCTCGGAGAGCTTAAGCCGGGTCTTCCATCGTTCATGTACCCTAATCCCTAATATCCGCTGAAATTTATTGATAACGGAAGTCACACCGAAACCGTCCAGTATAATCACATCAAGTGGATCGGCATTCACATGTTCCTTAATAATCTCCTTTGATTGCTTATACATCCCGGTCATCATTAAACTAGTGATATTGGATTCAGTGTGGGTGTTCGCCATAAATGGGCCGAACACTTCCGATATTTTTCGTTCGATCGGCTGATAAAGACGCCCGCTTGCTGTCCAATCCGCATATAAAATCTTCTTTTTCCCATATGGAGAAACAAATTCTTGGTTCAACCCAATAGTCTGTGAACGAAAGGTTTGAAAATAGTGTTCAAGGTTATCCGGAATGCGATACGTCTTATTTCCTAAATTTGCGGTAATCATGTATTTGACCACCTCCACTTTTTTGTTTTGCTTATTACTATATGCATAAACCTGGTTCGATGCTGTAAAAGTGGGAGTTTCTTTCATATTTTTCAACTGCTAACCGAAAAATGGAAGGTACATCTATCCAGCAATCCACAAGCTACTTCCTTCTTATTCTATACCAGACGGGAACCGACATTTAGCAAAAAATGTTGGGATTTCTTACTTCTGGTCTAGTTTTGATAGCTTTTGTCATGTAGCAGGAAAATAGGGTACCAAGTGGTGAATATCATATACATAAACAAATTATTTCCTAGATAGATATAGAAAGGGATGGATTTTGATGAAAACCTATTCTTTGAAAGAAGTGGCCAAAAAAATAAATATTGCACCAGGGATTATCCGACAATGGGAAAAGGAATTTAATGAATTATTGGAAATCCCCCGCTCAAAGCAAGGTGCACGAATTTATTCTGATACAGAAATTATACTGCTGCTTGAAATTAAAGAAATGTATTTACAAAAATTAAGTAAAGAGAGGATACGAAAAAGTTTACAAAAAAAACTGATCTTAGAAAAAGAAGCTGAACCCCAAATTGCTAAAATTTCAAAAAAGCCGGAGGCAGACAAAATTTCCAATCCTTCTTTGGAGATTGTTGCTACTGAAACGGTTACACCCGTTTCGGTCCATAAGGAAACCCGCACGAATACCAACCAAATTTTTGAAGCAGTTGATACCTTTAAGAATAATTTTATAAACGAAGTAAAAGAGGAAATTCGCACGGTTGTCCGTAAGGAAATTATGGAAGAAGTAAAAAGAGAAATCTCCAAAGGAACGCTTACCACTGTTAAGACTCTTTCTGATTCAATTTACAAATCAACCGCTCATACAAAAGCGGAAATTGAGGGTCTCTCGGAAACGGTTGAGCAGGCAGCGGAGTTGACTGTTGATAGATTACAGTATCTGTCAAACAGCATTAAAGACGTTTCGCTCGAAACTTCCGATGAGATTTCCACTCTGTCTAAGCAATTAGCTGATACAACCAATGACCTTGCACATTCAATCGATTACACAAACACTGAATTGACCAATCTTACTGAGGCAATTTCTCTTGACCGGGAATTCTTTGTTGAAGAGCGGCAGCAATACATCCATGAAATAAGACAAAGAGAAGCTGCTTTTCAGCAAATGTTAATAAATTTTAGAGAAGTTGCCGCAAGCAAAGAAAAAAAATGGTGGAAATTCTGGTCCCAGATTACTCGAGCCTAAAGTTGCATTTTTTTACAAGTCGTATCAATTTGTCTTCTGTCCTTGCTATTCAATGGCTATTTTTTCATTGGGGGGATTTGTTATGAATACAGCCGAAGTGGCGAAGTTATTAGGAGTATCTGTTAGTACGGTTCAACGTTGGGTTAAGCAGCTTGATTTGCCTATGGAACGAAATGAGCGCGGTCATTATTCTTTTAACGATGAGGATATTCAGCTATTAAAAAATATTCAGAAACAGCTCCAAAACGGGGCACTGCTGCAGGATATTGCTCCGGTAGGTGAGAAGAAAAACCATCGAAAAGGGATGATAAAGACAGGCGGGCAAGATAAGACCATCGAATTATTAGTGACAAAGGTCAAAGAATTAGAAAACAATCTCCATGCCAAGGCCGATTCAGTTGCCTCCTATCAACTTCTTCAGCATCGGAGAGAAATAGAAGATTTGCAAAATCAAATAACCAAACTTAACGCTAAAGTTGACTTACTTCAACAGGAATTAAATAAATGGAAGACCAAAGAACCTGTAGAAAAGCCTTACGTGCTTGATAATAGCAAAATAAAAAGAAAAAAGAGAAGTTTTGTGAGTTCCCTTTTCGGGTTTTAATGAACGGGTGCTGAGGAAGCTATGTAATGAAATGACCGAGCGTTCAAAAAACGTTCGGTCATTTTAAACAAAATCAGTAAAACGCTCTCAATTCTTATGCCTCTTTCGTCCTTCTGCTCTGTTCGAATAACTCACCAACATAGGAAATCTCCTTAATTGTCACTTGAAGTTCGCCTGTTGGAATTTTGAGTGATATTTTTTCCTCCAGTTCTTTAAGAAGAAGCTGTCTTCCTACCGGGGATAAAAAGGAAATGAAGCCTCTGTCCGGATCGGAGTGTTCCGGAAAACAGATCACATAATCTTCTGTGTCACCTTCATCTTCGTAAAGTACCGTAACCTTTGTTCCAATATAAACCTTGGGAAATAACGAAATACCCGCATTTTTTCGATTTTGTTTTAATAAATCCTCAACAGCTAATACATACAAATTAAAAAAGTGTTTCAATCTTTCCTGAACCGGGGTTGAAGAAATATAAAGGTTTGTTAGTTCTTGTATATTTTCTTCAATAAAGGATAACTGTTCAATAAAAAAGTCCTTATTGGAGTGTAAACTACGGTTCATAGTAGATAACCCCCTGACTAGGATCAAAGCTTCTGCAAAATTTCGTTAATCGTTTCATTATAAATTCCTCCTAAATAAAAAATGAACCTTCCACATGTACACAGGAAAGCCCTTGCCTTCTAGCAAAAGGCTTATTGTGTACCCGAAAGGAAAAACCACTAATCCTTTAATTGTTGGAAGACCTTAACATAATATTACCATATCTAAACAGAAAAATCCCGAAACTCCAAATAAGAAAAGCTCAAGGCCGCTTCCTTTTGCCGAGGCTTAATTTGCTCCGTTACTAATGGTTAGATTCGGTTCAACAATAGGTTTGGTATATTTTTTTACCAAATAACTGCCTAAAAATAAGCAGACGAAAAAGGAAAAACAGACGAGAAGCAGGTAATTTTGTAAAATCATTGTAAAACCATGGTTAAGGATGAGCGCATGAAGTGATTTAATCATAAAACCATGGAGCAAATAAATATAAAGAGTTCTTTCACCAATCTTTGTAAGTCTTAAATGGATAGACGGTATAAAAGTGAAAAAACCAAATACAACAAGAATGGTAAGCACATACTGCAATCCTCGATACAGGCCAACGCCCGCATGATGGAAGCCCATGGCTGCATAAGAGCGATCCCCTAAAAGCCAAGGAACGGCATTCTCAGGAAAACCAAACCCAAAATAGATGAACGTTGCGGTAATAATCACAAGGGCAATTGGGAACGAAAATTTAGCTTTAATGAGCCCCTTTAATTGCTCCCCGTTTAATAAATAACCGATTAAAAAGTAAGGAAAAAATACAAACGTTCTCGATAAACTTAAAAAGCTGCCAATCTGATCGATATACCCGATAGCAACCCCAATGGTTATCGCTAAGAAAACACCCCTCCATTTTAACCGGGCAAATAAATACAGCAGGCAATTCCAAAAAAACAGGCTTAATAAGAACCACAAGGACCAATTGGGCTGGAAAAGATCAAAATGGAATGTATTTTCGTTTCCATTTAGATAATAAAAAACAGAATATAAGAGTTGAAAAATAAAATAAGGGATTAATATTTTTTTCACGGTCTTTAGAAAGTGCCCTTTTTTTGCAAATCCTTTTGAAAAATAGCCCGAGATCAGGATAAATGCCGGCATATGAAAGAGATAAATAAAAGTGTATAACGTAAATAGAACGCCATCTTTCTCCTTTAGCGGACTTATCACATGACCAAAGACAACAAGAAAAATTAAGATTAATTTGGCGTTATCAAAATACTTGCTCCTTTTTGATTGGGAAGCCATTTTTATCACCTCAACAAATGGATTCGATCAAAAGGGGGATTTCATTTTTTTATTGCCTTGAATGGACCATCGATTTGAATGGAATATCCCTTTTTATCATTTTACAATAGAATTATTACAGACAGATGTTAAGGAGATAACTTTTGGTTGCAGCTCATTTACATTTTTAAAATAGTGATAAAATGCTCTTGTTTAGAAATTCCTACTTTGATGTTCGGCGGTCAACAGCAAAGAGTCGGTGTTGCAAGGGCCTTCTCAATGGGTGTCTGTGCCCTTTGCATAGTACCCTCCACCAATAATCAATCAAAAATACTGCTAACAATATCCCCTTTTTAATGCCGGGTGTAAAATCATTAGAATACTAAAAGTTTGGACATAATTAAAAGTAACACTAAAGACTAGAGGTGCTATAATGAAACGTAAGATTATTATTTTTTTAAGCGTCCTATTTATCATCTTTATGGCAGCCCTATTCGTTTATTATCTCATCAAGAGCGATTCCTCTAGATGGCAGGTTGCCCTCGGCGGTATTTTTGCCAGCAGCTTACCGCTATTCTTACTAAAAATGAAGGATAATCCGTTTAATATCCCGATTATCATTGGCTATTATGTTTTTTTGTTTTGTTCATTATTTCTTGGGTCGATCGCAAACTTTTACCTTCATCACAAATGGTGGGATTCTACCCTGCACCTTTATAAAGGATTATTTATTGGTTTTGTGGGGATTGCCCTGTTTAAACGACTGATTCCTAAAGAAGTTCGGAAGGATGTATCGGGAGGGATTCTTTTCATCTTCGTTCTTTCGCTTGGGGTATTAGCAAGTGTACTTTGGGAAATTTATGAATTCGTTGGCGATTTAACATTTACCCACACCATGCAAAGAGGGGGTAATAAAGATACGATGTTTGATATACTATGGGGCACCGCCGGCGGCCTCCTCGTAAGTATCTATTCCCTATATAGAAAAAAGAAGATTTAGGTGGAGTGATGATATTATGAAAAGAAAACTCGTCATCCTTTTAAGTACTTTGTATGTCATCTTCATGGCCATTTTAGCGGTTTATTATTTTAATCAAGGTCAATCATTTAAATCAACCGTTGCCATTGGCGGAATTGTCTGCGGAGCGATTCCACTTTTGTTGGCTGTTTTGACAAAATTACAATTTAATCTACCTATTGTGATATCCTATTTAATTTTCTTAGTTGGATCGCAATTTTTAGGGTCCATCCGCGGTTGGTATAGTCTGGGCTGGTGGGATACTTTTTTACATTTTATTAGTGGAGGGATTCTTGCCTTTGTCGGAGTTGCCTTATACGAAAGGATGATTCATCGAAATGCTGGAAATGAAATATCACCTTGGTTTGTTTTTTTATTCACTTTCGCGTTTGCGGTATTTGGCGGGGTTTTATGGGAAATCTATGAATTTAGCTGTGATCAACTTTTTGGTATGAGTTTACAGGGCGGAGGAAACAAGGATACCATGACAGACTTAATTGCCGATGCTGGCGGTGGACTGGTCATTGCCTGCTGGAGCGGTATTCGAACAAAGCAGAAGTTGAAAAAATAAAGTAAAAGTGGGTTGAAGTTTTTCTAAAAGCGTGCGGCATTGCTTTTTTCTTCGTTTCGCGTCCTTTGGACCATGCTAAGTGCGCGCGACGCTCCCTTTTTCTTGATTTCGCGCACTTTGGGCCCCTCTGAGTACGCGCGAGACCGCTTTTTTCTCGCTCCCGCGCACTTTGGGCCCCTCTAAGTACGCGCGACGCTCCCTTTTTCTTGATTTCGCGCACTTTGGGGCCTTCTGAGTGCGTGCGGAACCGCTTTTTTCTCGCTCCCGCGTCCTTTGGACCCCTAAGTTGCGCGCGAGACCAAATTTTCCTCTCTCCCGCGCACTTTGGGCCCTTTCAAGTCACCACTTATTCCCTAAACTGGAACGGCTGCAAAGAACTCATCATAAATTGCCTGTACCGCTCTTATTTCATCTACTTCTTTCACACCAAACATCATGCTGACTTCTGATGATCCCTGGTTAATCATTTCAATATTGACCTTTGCCTTAGCTAATGCTTTAGAGGCTCTCGCCATCGTTCCGATATTGTGGCGCATGCCCTCACCAACAACCATAATAAGGGCCAAGCTATGCTCAAATTTCACTTCATCAGCATGTAATTCCGTTTTAATACGGTTGATAATTTCAACTTCCTTTTGAGCATTTAGCTGATTTTCTCTCAAGATGACAGATAAATCATCAATCCCTGATGGAGTATGTTCATATGATAAGCCGAAATCTTCTAAAATGCTTAATAGTTTTCGACCAAAGCCTACTTCCCTATTCATTAAATACTTGCTCACATAAATACTACAGAACCCCTCGTCACTTGCAATACCAACAACCGGGCCATTCGTATTATCCCGATCAGAAACAATTCTTGTTCCATGTGCCTGTGGATTGTTTGTATTTTTAATATGAACCGGGATTCCCGCACGAAATGCCGGAACAAGTGCCTCATCATGTAACACGGAAAAACCAGCATATGAAAGTTCACGCATTTCTCGATAGGTTAATTCCTTGATTTCCTTAGGTCTTTCGATAATAGAGGGATTAACGGAATAAACAGCATCGACATCGGTAAAGTTTTCATATAAATCTGCTTTTAAGGCATTAGCAAGAATGGAGCCCGTTATATCTGACCCGCTCCGTGAGAACGTGAAAACCTCTCCTTTCTTACTATAACCAAAAAAGCCAGGAAAAACGAGAATCCCCGAGCGCTCACGAAGAGTGTATAACTGCTCGTACGCCTCTGGAAGTACTTGGGCATTGCCAGGTTCATCCGTTACGTAAAGTCCGGCTTCTTTCGGATCGACATAAGCAGCCTCTATTCCCTTTTTCCGGAAATAGGCGGCAACTAACTTGGCATTATTATCTTCACCACTTGCTTTGACCAAATCGATAAATCGATCGGGATTGCTCTTGTCTGAATTTAGCCTACTTGATAAATCGTTATAGATTTCACTGATAATCTCAGCTGGAATGGCAAGCTCATCAGCAATTGCTGCATATCGTTCGATTAGGGCATTGAATTGATCTTTAGGCTCTTCTTGCTCCAAGCACTTCTTTGCACACTCAATAAGCAAATCGGTAACTTTTATATCTTCAGGATATCTCTTTCCTGGAGCCGACACGACCACAACCTTCCGTTCTGGATCTGAAACGACAATCTCAAATACCTTTTCTAACTGTTTTCCTGATGCTAAAGATGAGCCTCCAAACTTCACTACCTTCATGAATACATCTCCTAAATCCAAGAATATAAATTTAATTTTATTATAATTAAGAAAATAATCAAGCTTTTTTGGGTGTCAGGCACCATGTGAATTTTTCACATGGTGCCTGACACCGCTTGATAACTTATGAAAGTATCGCCCGGTCACTTGCCATTTGCGTTCCGCGAATGCGTTTAAACTCTGCCAATAATCCTTCAATGGTTAGCTGCTCCTTCTGTTCTTCGTTGACTTCGAGGATAATTTGACCTTTATCCATCATAACAAGGCGGTTTCCAAGGTCAATGGCCTGCTGCATATTATGGGTTACCATTAGCGTCGTCAGCTTATAGCGGTCGACAATCGCCTTGGTGATGTTTGAAATCAGTTCCGCTCTTGAGGGATCGAGGGCAGCTGTATGCTCATCAAGAAGTAATATAGACGGCTCTGTAAAGGTCGCCATCAGCAAGGAAAGTGCCTGGCGTTCTCCGCCAGATAACAGCCCTACCTTTGCACTTAGACGGTTCTCCAATCCAAGGTGCAACGTTTCCAGTACTTCCCGAAAGTATTCACGCCTTTTATGTGTCACACCTCTTCTTAAAGTACGCGGCTTATTACGCGAAAAGGCCATTGCTAAATTTTCTTCAATCGTCATGCTTGGAGCAGTTCCTGCCATAGGATCCTGAAAGACACGGCCTATCATTCTCGAACGCTTGTATTCCATCATATTGGTGACATTTTTACCGTCAATATATACTTCACCTGCGTCCGGGAATAAGCCGCCTGAGATGATGTTCATCAGTGTTGATTTTCCCGCTCCATTACTGCCAATAACGGTAACAAAATCGCCTGCCTTGAGGGTAAGGTTAATACGGTCAATCGCAATTTTCTCATCAGGTGACCCTTCATTAAATCTCTTATGAATCTGATTTAATTGCAGCATGATTCTCCCCCTTCCCTTCCTCTGGAGCCATTATAACGTTCAGCCCTTCTGTTTCCACAGAAGTCTTTATAAGACTGAGCCTTTCTGCTTTTCTGCGAGCTTTCCGCTTTTTCTCTTTCGACCTTTCTAATAGCTTCGGCATGGTTAAGGCGATAATGACAATAATTGCTGTAATAAGCTTCATATCTCCCGGATCTAGGAAATCAATCCGGAGTGCCATGGACACAACCAGTCGGTAAATTATCGAACCACCAATAACAGCAAGAGTCGTACGGACAATCGTTTTTGTACCAAATAAGGCTTCGCCAATGATAACGGAGGCTAAACCGATAATAATCATCCCTATTCCCATACCGACATCGGCAAATCCTCCTTGCTGGGCAATTAATGCTCCAGAGAATGCAACTAAGGCATTTGAAAGCCCAAGCCCCAATATCGTCAAGAGATTGGTATTAGCCGAAAAACTCCGAATCATCCGCTTGTTATCACCCGTCGCTCTTATAGCCAAGCCAATTTCCGTTTGCAGGAACCAGTCTGTAAAAATTTTAATAACAAATGTAACGATTATCATGATAATAAGAATCCCCCATGTTTCCGGGAGACTGTCACCAAGTCCAACCATTGTCAGCAAGCTATTTAAAAAATCATCGATACCGATTTTTTCAAATCCATTCTCTATCTTTGAAAAAGCAGTTTCTGTATTTAACATTGAAATGTTCGGACGCCCCATGATTCGTAAGTTAATTGAATAAAGGGCAATCATCATCAAGATTCCGGATAATAAATTATTTATTTTTCCAATAGTATGCAGGACCCCTGTTATGCATCCAGCTAGAAATCCAGCGAACAGGGCCAACACGGTTGCTAGATAAGGATTGGCGCCCCCCATGATCATTACGGCTGCTATCGCGCCTCCGGTTACAAAGCTGCCGTCTACCGTTAAATCGGGGAAATCCAGAATTCGAAAAGAAAGATAGACGCCCAGAGCCATTATCGCATAGATGATACCCGCTTCAAATGATCCAAAAATTGCAGTAAACAATGTGATCATCCTCTCTTTCAATCTTTCCGCCTAAACAATAACATTCCGCTATTCTCATATCAGTCAAGGAGCCAATCCTTTACGAAGATTGGCTCCTTATCAACGTATGATTGTTATTTACCATCATAGAATTCGCCAAGGCTGCTCCAATCGTCTTTAATAGTCAATCCTTGTGCCTTGGCAGCCTTTTTATTGATGACAAGCTTTAAACTTTTTGGCGGCTCAACTGGAATATCGGATGGCTTTTTCTTGCCGCTTAAGATTTCTGCAGCCATTTCGCCTGATTGATAGCCAATGTCAAAATAATCAAATCCGCTTGCCGCTACAGCACCTTTTTTCATGGAATCAAGTTCGCCGACAAACAGTGGAATCTTTTTGTTGTTCGCTACTGTTATCACAGCATCAAGCGCCGTTACAACGGTATTATCCGTTGGGATATAGATCGCATCAACACGGCCAACCAATGATTCAGCAGCCTGTTTTACCTCTGATGTATTGGCAACAGACGCTTCGACAAGCTTCGCACCTTTTTCCTGGACTATTTTCTTCACTTCGTTTACCTGAACAACAGAATTTTGCTCACCGGCATTATAGATAACACCGACATTTTTTGCTTTCACTTCGTCTGTAATGAAGCTGATTGTCTTCTTCGTTGCATCAGGGTGGTTATCGGTTGTCCCGGTAATATTTTTCCCAGGTTGATCAAATCCTTTAACCAAGCCAGAGCCAACAGGGTCTGTTACCGAAGTAAAGATGATCGGTATATCTTTCGTTGCATTAAGGGCCGCAATCGCACTTGGTGTCGCATTGGCAAAAATTAAATCTACCTTGTCGCCGACAAAGTTCTTGGCAATTGTCTGAGTATTATTTTGGTCGGCCTGTGCATTTTGTTCATCAAATTTTACTTTCAGCCCTTTATCTGCTAAAGCCTTCTTAAATCCTTTTGTTGCTGCATCCAAAGATGGATGCGGGGCAAATTGTGTAATCCCGACTTTATATTCCTTATCAGTTCCTCCCTGCTTCGTATCTCCTGCAGATTCTTTACTGCCGCATCCAGCTAGCAGCAGAATTCCTGCTAACACCACGGAAAGCCCCTTTACTGTTTTCTTCATCCTCTCATTTCCTCCCTATTGGCCCATGAAAATTTTCAAATAATTCTTATATTAAAAATTATTCTAGTATTTTTTTAGTCCAAAAGCAATAGGAATTGCAAAAATAATTTTTCACTTTAAAGCAGCACACCCTTATAGAAAGTTACCAAGATTAAAGACGGGGAGCAGCAGCAAGGTTTCTACATTAAGGACAATATCGATATTTCCACACTTAAAATGAAAAAGACCTTCTGTTGTTCAGAAGGCCTAAGATAGTATATAAAATTACCAGTTTTCCGTATTTTCAAGCAGTCTATCAATCTCAACTTGCTTCAATATGAAGGTGTTGTTCCCTGTTGCTAGATCTAATGTAGCCTCTAATACTGTATCAATATCAATGATCAACCTTCCCATTATCTGACCTCCCGAGTAAAAAATTCGAACCTTACCAAAGACTTCGAAGAAAAAAACAGAAAGTTGAGGGTGGTCCAAAAAGTCAACCACATTTATGTTGAATGATATAGTGACACTCATATGGTGGTTTGTCTAGCAATCCATCCTTTTATCGCCTTTTTTAAAAATAGTCATTAGTTAATGGAGTTCGTCCAAACCATTGGACATGCTCTTTCATAATTTGTAGTAGAAAGTAAAAGGAGGTGTATAATAATGAGCTACGGTGGTGGCGGAAACATGTTTGTGTTAATTGTTGTCCTGTTTATTCTGTTAATCATTGTAGGATCTTACTACGGAGGGTTCAACTAAGCCTCTAGTAACATTCTATTCGGTTGTTACCCCTTAACGGCGCTTTAGCCATTCCCGGTCCTCCAAAAACCAACAAACGCTGGACTTTTTTTATCCAGCGTTTGTTGTCCTTCTATTCCCATCCCATTAACGTTTTGATTTTCTATAACCGGCATCTTGAGCATCCTTTTCTGAACAAAACCAAACAATATTATCTTTAGTAGATTCGTAGAAATGGCCACCGGGAACATGATAAATATGAGAATTGGCATTTCCTTTAATTTTCCCTTTACAACTTATATTTGCTTCGTGATCGTTGCTAGAGTTATTTTGGAACTCTTTCCCTGTGACGCTGTTTGATTGGGAAACTAATTGTTTATGATCGTTTGTCCCTTTTGTTGTAGAAGGATGGTAGCCGTCTTCCTGTGCATAATTTTCAATCGACCAAATCCCAACAGCTTTTTTTTGCGCTTGCTTTTGAATCGCATAAAATTCATCGACATATTTTGTGTTAGGGGCGTAAATATACGCTACACGGGCCAGCCCCTTCTCAAGTAGCATTTTATTAAACATTTTTCCGTCTACATAAATATATGCCAGCAGACGGCCATATTTATCACGGCCATCGCCGATTCCAGGTTCAATCTCCACCTTCTTACCGACAGGAAGAATCTTTTTTGTATATTCTGATGCCTCTGGACCGAAGGGTTGTACACCTAGTCGGGGATGATGTGTTTCTGGTGTATCGACACAAAGCATTCTAATCTTTTCCACCCGATTATTGATTTTTATTTCCACCGTATCACCGTCAATATTTTTTACAATAACACCGGGAAGCAATTTTTTATTCTTTTCTTGAACTTCCAAGGAATCATTTTTTGCTGATGAATGATTAAACTCAGTCGTCTTATGCTTAGAAGAATCAGCGCTCGAATTGGACTCTTTCGCCGTACTTGCACAACCGGATATGGAAACGGATAATAACAAAATGAATAATATAATTGATTTAAGTAGTTTATTTCGCATCGATTATACCTCTTTTAGGGTTAATGATATCTGAACTATTTGATAAATTGCGGAAAAAAAGAGAGAAGAAAAACTCCTCCTCTCTCGTGATTAATGATTATCTTCCGTTGCTTTATTCCCCTTTTTTTCATTAGGGCCCAAATAATCATAATCGTCAGGATTTATTGGTGTGTAGCCCTCCGGTTTATAAAAGCGCAGGAGGTCTTTATAAACGATCTCATCGGACATTTGCAATTCGGTATTAACCTTTTCAGAGATGTCCTTACATGCTTCAGGATTTTCCAATAATTCTTCTGTTTTAGCTGAATAACACTTATCTTTTACTTGAATGACATTAGACGATACAAAATCCCCATTTCGGAATAACGCCCAATTGCGATGTTGTTTGGATAATAAATCGGAACCAAATTCCATATAGTCCTTTGTATCGATCCCTAATAGATGAAGTACTGTTGGACGAACATCCACTTCCCCGCCAACTTGTGATTGAATACCACCTTTTACTCCAGGAACGTGGATAAACAATGGTACACGCTGTAATTTTGCGTTAATCGCCGGTGTGATTTCATCAACACCAAGTACCTTAGTCATTGCCTCATTATGATTTTCTGAAATACCATAGTGGTCACCATACATGACAACGACAGTATTGTCATACAAACCAGAAGCCTTTAAATCATCGAAAAATTGCTTT
Source organism: Bacillus renqingensis (assembly GCF_016464375.1). Taxonomy (GTDB): domain Bacteria; phylum Bacillota; class Bacilli; order Bacillales; family Cytobacillaceae; genus Neobacillus; species Neobacillus renqingensis. The sequence continues at coordinate 236,998 of NZ_JADDIU010000002.1, read as the reverse complement.
ATTGCTTCGTCAAGGTAATGGGCAGATTGGAAATATTGGTTGACGACACTGTCACCATAATCACCCACCGGAAACTCCGTGTCACCTGGATCCATCCCAAATGGGAAATGGTTCGATAACGAAATGAATTTTGTATAAAACGGCTGCTTTAAACTCTTTAACAGCGGCATCGACTCTTTAAAGAATGGTTTATCTTTTAAGCCATAGTTTTTTGTATTTTCATCCGACATATTATAGTATTCAGAATCAAAAAACTGATCATAACCAAATGCCTTGTAAATGACATTTCGATTCCAGAATGTTTTTTGGTTGCCATGGAATACGGCTGAAGTATACCCTTGACCTTTTAGGATAGCAGGCATCGCTTGATAGGTATTTTGCGCCTTGTTAACAAATACAGCCCCTTGAGCCATTGGGTACAACGAGTTCTCCATTAAAAACTCTGCATCTGATGTTTTACCTTGACCTGTTTGGTGGTAAAAATTATCAAAATAGAACGTGTTTTTATCGTGAGTTAATGAATGAAGGAATGGCATGACTTCCTGTCCATCTGGCATCTTATAATCGATAATGAACGTTTGCAATGATTCCAAGGAAACGTAGATGACATTCATTCCTTTTGCTTTTCCAAAATACTGTGGATTCGGTTCTGCATAATTTGCTTTACGGTAGTTCTCAACGTCAGTAATGTCACTTGAATCGGCTAATGCCCGCTGACTGGATGATTTAATATTTTGGATAACATCGTAAATCGTAAAGTTATAAGCACCAAGATATTTTACAAGATAATTCCGGTCAAAAGAACGAGTTAAGAGCTGCGGACGATCCTTTTCTGCTAAGCCTAAGTTAAATAAAAAGGTCGTAATCGCAAATAAAAGAACGAGTTTGAATGACTTTCTGTTCGTTACCGTTACCTTTTTGAAAACTGTTAAGGCTAAAGCAATCAAAATAAAGAAATCGGCAAAATAAAAAATATCCCATGGAGACATTAAGGAAAGAGCGCTGTCTCCAAGCTGTCCAGCGTTCGTCTTTGCCTGCATTAAAACCGGGACTGTAATGAAATCATTAAAAAAACGATAATAAGCAATATTGGCGTATAACAAGAAAGATAACAGGAAGTTCATGACAATCATAACAAGCTTCGTACGTTTCTTAAATAGTAATGCCAGCCCGAAAAAGAAGAGTGCTGAGCTTAACGGGTTCACAAGCAGCAGGAATTTTTGCAGGTTATTATCAATTCCAAGGTTAAATTCAATTTGGTATGCCGCATAGGTTTTGATCCAGAATAATACAACGGCAATGATTAAAAATGTAATATGACTATTATTTAATTTTTTAGATAGTCTTATTTTATTCATTTTATTTCTCCTCTCACTTACCAAAATTAAGCTTCGGTAAACGAACCTTAATTACTATATCATATTTTCTCTAAAATGAAAAACAAAAACCGTACCATTTATTGTGTAATTTACCGCTTTTTTCACCTAAATTCGACAAGTCCGTGAGTAGTTTTATTAACTGGCTCATATCCATTTAAATTTGTATGATACTTTGCAGTTGGACATGACTATTTTTTATTCCTCAATTATATAAGACGAAATATTGGCTATTTCGTTTCAGTTTTTTCTTTTCGATTTTAGCCGAGGCTTCCTTCCATCGGAAATTCATGGTAAAAGTCATTTCTAATAATATTATACCGCAATTGTATATGTTGCAATATGATTTTAGCCTCATCTTCTCCTTGCTTGAATAAACTTGAGTTCACAGGTAACCCTATACGCGAGCCGTAGCGTGAAATGAAACGGCGTTTTCTTGATGAGGAAGTTAAGCCTTTTTATTGATATTAAAGGGGTGATTGTATGCCGAGAATGAGACCTGACTTCACAAAGAGCCCATATTTCGTTGATGAGCCTGGAAATTGGCACTTAAAGTCTGGTGCACCAAAGCAATTACAATTGGAACTGGAGGATTATATAAATAGCCTGGCAGTGATTGAAGAGGCTGGAACCATCAATGGAAATCGGATTCAATTTCCATAGCGATTGATCAGTATTAAGAGAAAAATGGATAATGAAGGAGTGTTGGGATGAACACAAATAGAGTCAAACAAATTTTATCTTCCTCTGCAGATATCGAGGTCAAATACAATGGTGCGTCAGTATGGATTGATAAAGTAAACGAGGATGGAACAACCGCAACCGTTCATTTACGCGGCCCCCTTGAGGAACGAACAATCGTGGAAATTAATGAACTCGTTGAAGAGTAAGGATTAAAGGCAGGAGTATTCCTGCCTAAATCATATCTTCATTTTCCTTTTCGATTTCGTTTGGCTGCGGCTGCACATCTTGGACAATCGTTCCAAGAACCTCTCTGTTAAATTTGCCGGAATCTTTGCCGGCACCAGGTATGGTATTGGCCATTGGCAATTGTTCTAACTCTTTTCCTCTTGGCAATCTTATTCCCCCCTTTCCCATAAGTTTTCCTAGCTAGCGCGAAATTATTTTCTCCATTACCCTTCCCTTCTTGAGTAAAGATTACCCTATCATAATTTTACCCTTCGGATATCGGAAGGTATCAGGGGTTCTGCGCATTGTCACAGCAAATGCAATGGTTAATGGCCCAACTCTGCCGGCAAACATAGTCAAAATAATAATTACCTTGCCAACCTCGGATAAGTCTGGGGTTAACCCCATTGAGAGACCGACCGTTGCAAAAGCGGATGTTGCTTCGAATAAAAGCATGAGAAAATCTTTCCCATGTTCGGTTATCGTCAAAACAAGCGTCACCATCGTTACTAACGAAAGAGCGCTGAAGGTTACTGTCAATGCTTTATAAATCGTTTCATAAACAATTCGCTGACGATAGAAAACCACATCCTCCTTACCACGGATTTGTGACCATACCGCACCAATCAAAGTCGTAAAAGTCGTTGTCTTGATCCCACCGCCGGTTGAGCCTGGAGAGGCACCGATAAACATCAAAAATACAAGTAAAAATAAGGAAGATTGTGTTAAGTCACCAATATTTACTGTGTTGGCACCCGCCGTTCGTGCTGTTACCGATTGAAATAAAGAGCCTAAAACTTTTCCAGTTAACGAAAGCGGCTTTAATGTTTTTTGATTCGTAAATTCTAAAAGGAATATACCTATTGTACCGACTACAATTAAAAACAAACTGGTTATTAGAACGATTTTTGTATGTAATGAAATTTTCTTCGACCGGCGGAATTCATAAAGTTCGTTCATCACAATAAACCCTATTCCTCCTAGAGTAATTAACATACAAACCGTTAAGGTAACCACTGGATCGGCAACATAACTCGTTAAACTATGGAATTCCCCCATGAGATCAAATCCTGCATTATTAAAATTAGAAATAGAATGAAATATTCCATAATAGATTGCTTTTCCAAGCGGCATATCAAAGGAGAAACGAATCGACAACAGGGCGGCACCTGTGCCTTCAATTACAGCAGTAAAGATTAATATACGCTTTGCCAGCCTTACTACTCCCTCCATGGAAATGATATTTAAAGATTCCTGAAGCAAAATTCGTTCTTTCAAAGAAATTCTTTTCCCTAATAAAAGGGCAAAAAGTGTAGCCACTGTCATAAACCCTAATCCTCCAACCTGAATGAGGGATAAAATAACTAGTTGACCAAATAGAGTAAACGTCGTCCCCGTATCAACAACAACTAATCCGGTTACACAGGTGGCTGAGGTAGCTGTAAATAAGGCGTTTAATAATGATAGTCCTTTTCCATCTGTTGTCGAAATAGGGAGTGTCAATAATAGTGTCCCTATGACAATGATAAGCGCAAACCCAATAACTAGTATTTTAGGCGGATTCATAAAATGCTTTTTCTTTCTCATAAATTCCTTCCTAACTTCGTTTCGTCATTTAGGATTCTATTTTACCTTATCCAAAAGAATGTATAAATATCTTATTAGATAACTTTAAAATGCAATCATTGTAATAAGCAGTATAGAAGTCAATCTTCATTGTGCTAAAGTTCACAGTTTCTGATGGAAAATTGTTCTATAATACATGGAGAAATTTCTCCATCTTACCAGTTATTTTTTATAAGGGAAGGGTAATATTAAAAAAGGGATGGAAGAAGGGGGATTAGAATGAAACAAGGCTCAAAGCAACTAGTCATTCAAACAGCCAATCTTGTTGCAGGGTTTATGGTCTGGGTGCTAATATCTTCGTTAATGCCCTTTATAAAGGAAGATGTTAGCCTGTCATCAACACAGATTGCATGGGTAACAGCAGTGCCTGTAATCCTTGGCTCGCTGCTAAGGGTTCCGATTGGATTTTGGGCTAACCGTTATGGAGCTAGATTATTATTTACAATCAGTTTTATTATACTGCTTGTTCCCATAGCGATCATTAGCTATGCTCAATCCATTTCGATGTTGATATTGGGCGGGTTTATCCTCGGTATTGGCGGGGCCGTCTTTTCTATTGGCGTTACCTCCTTACCGAAGTATTATCCTAAAGAAAAACATGGCTTTATCAATGGAATATATGGCGCAGGAAATATTGGAACGGCTATTACCTCTTTTGCGGCTCCGGCTTTAGCGAATATATACGGGTGGAGAACTACTGTACAGGTTTTCTTACTCATTGTATTGATTTTCGCTGTTATTAATTTTCTTTTTGGAGATAGAAAAGAACAGAAAGCAAAGATTTCCTTCTCCAAGAGCTTTAAACAGGTTTATAAAAATCCTAAGCTATGGTTCTTAAGTTTATGTTATTTCATCACATTCGGATCATTTGTTGCTTTTACGGTTTATTTACCATCCTTTCTAGTCAATCATTTTGACTTGGGCAAGGTGGATGCTGGTTTAAGGACTGCGGGTTTTATTGCCTTAGCAACCATTTTCCGGCCGGTTGGCGGTTGGCTTGGTGATAAAATTAATCCATTTTTAATCCTAATGGCTGTGTTTTTTAGCCTGACCTTTGCCGGTTTTCTGTTATCGTTTACTCCATCGCTGCCGATATACTCGTTTGGCTGTTTATTGGTGGCCTTTTTTGCCGGAATCGGCAATGGTGCAGTTTTCAAACTGGTTCCATTATATTTTTCGAAACAAGCCGGGATTGTCAACGGGATTGTTTCAGCAATGGGAGGACTTGGCGGTTTCTTCCCTCCCATCATATTAACAATTCTCTTTAATTGGACCGGGCATTACGCGATTGGATTCATGTCCTTGTCGGAATTTTCGTTAGCAACACTAGTATTAGTTGTTTGGTTTTATTACCTGGATAAGCTCGAGATTTCTGCTAAAATCGTAAATCATGTCGTTGAAGGGATCGTTCTTACCGACTCAAACGGCATTATTCAACAGGTAAACCCGGCTTTTACAAAAATAACCGGTTATACACAAGAAGAGGTCATAGGGAAAACACCTAGCGTCTTGCAATCTGGTGAACATGATAACCATTTTTATGAACAAATGTGGGATCGTTTAAAGTCGGATGGATTTTGGGAAGGCGCCATTTGGAATAAACGGAAAAATAATCAGGTTTATAAAGAATGGTTAACGATTACAGCGATTAAGGATGATGCTGGGGAAACAAAGCATTATGTCGGCATGTTCAAGGAAGAAAACGGAAAAATCAAAAATGGCTAGCACTTACAAAGAGACCTGCTTGAAGGAAGGTCTCTTTGCTCATTTTTGACAACTTTTTGTCATTCTCCCTGTGTTCACATTTCCTTCACTGTTTTTGTGACGTGCATCACAAAAATCATATTACCATGTAGTTTATATTTACATCGTAGTCAGCTACTTATCTAAAAAAATGAAAAATAACAAAGGGAGAGATAAATATGGCCCGAATAACGTATTGGAATCCAGAGGATGAAACTTTCTGGAACTCAGAAGGAAAAAAACATGCGAAAAGAAACTTATGGATATCAGTCCCATCGTTAATGCTTGCCTTTATTGTTTGGCAGATTTGGTCTGTAGTGGCGATCAGATTAAATGATATTGGCTTCCACTTTACTGATGAACAACTCTTTACTCTTGCTGCTATCCCGGGACTTGTAGGTGCAACCCTTCGGTTTATTTATACATTCGCAGTTGGTACTATAGGCGGGAAAAACTGGACAGTTATTTCTACAGCTATATTGGCCATCCCAGCGATTGGAATCGGCTTTGCAGTCCAAAATCCGGATACCCCATTCTCTGTTATGCTAATCTTGGCAGCACTTTGCGGTCTAGGAGGCGGGAACTTTTCTTCATCAAGTGCAAATATCAGCTTTTTCTTCCCGAAAAAAGAGAAGGGGACTGCACTTGGCATCAACGGCGGTTTAGGAAATATGGGGGTATCAGTCGTACAATTTGTTACACCATTGGTGATTACTTCAGGAACGTTTGCCTTGGTGGGCGGCAAGCAAACATTAGCAAATGGACAAGAAATTTGGCTGCAAAATGCTGCATTCGTTTGGGTAATTCCAATTGTAATTGTGACCCTGCTTGCGCTATTCAAAATGGATAATGTACCTGGCGCCAAACAATCAGTCGCCGATCAGTTTGTGATTGTGAAACGGAAACATACGTGGATTATGACGGTTCTATATTTTGCAACATTTGGATCATTTATAGGTTATTCTGCAGCCTTCCCGCTGCTATTAAAATCGCAGTTCCCCGAGTATATTTCACTTGCCTTCCTCGGTGCATTAGTAGCGGCGGCGGCAAGACCGGTAGGCGGCTGGATGTCTGATAAGCTTGGTGGTGCTAAGGTAACTGCCTATGTATTTGTGGTCATGACCCTCGGGGCTTTAGGGGTTATCTACTTCTTAAATGCGAAGCAATTTGCCGGTTTCTTAATCGCATTCTTAGTTCTTTTCCTGGCGTCAGGCATTGGGTCAGGTTCGACATTTCAAATGATTCCAAGCATTTTTGTTCCGAAAGAAGCAGCACCCGTTATCGGTTTCACTGCAGCATTTGCTGCCTATGGATCATTCCTAATTCCAAAGCTGTTCGGATGGTCTGTTAAAACTACCGGCACATATGCAACAGCATTCTACTTCTTTATCGGATTTTATGTGATCTCATTCGCCTTAAACTGGTATTATTATCAAAGAAAAACAACAGTTGCTAAAACAGTTACAAACCAGGCCGGATAAGTTCCGGTCTTTTTTTTAAGAAAAAAACGCAGCCTGTTGACTGCGTTTCTTCTGTCATTTAATTTGCTAACTTTTCAATCGTGACGGCACATGCTTTATACTCTGCAGTACCGGAGATGGGGTCGTATTCATTTAAGGTTAATACGTTAGTTGGGGTTTCATGCCAGTGGAAGCTCATGAAGACTAATCCCGGTACCACTTGTTCTGTAACCTTAGCTTTTACTCGCAGCTCTCCTCTGCGGGAGCGAACTTGAACTACTTCCCCGTTTGTAATACCTAAATGCTGGGCATCGTCGGGATGGATGTCAATGGTTTCTTCCTTTTGTTTAATCTTGACACCGGCAGCATAATGCCGTGTCTGCGTATGGGTATTATAAGATTCATAGCGCCTTCCCGTTGTCAGGATGAACGGATAGTCTTTGTCAGGCAGCTCCATTGGCTCTGTGTAATCGACCGGTACGAATGGAGCCTTCTTCGTTTGTTCCTCTTGATGGAATCGCTCATGCATGATGAACGTTCCAGGATGGTTCTCATCAGGACATGGATAATGGATGGAATATTCGTTGTCAAGTCTGTCATAAGAAATACCACCATACATCTCCCAAGCAAGCCTTCTAACTTCGTCCCAAATCTCTTCACTGTTTCGATACTGCATCGGATACCCCATCAGGCTCGAAAGCTCACAAAGGATTTCCCAATCCTCCTTCGTATTTGGATGAGGTTCCACTGCCTTACGGACCCGCTGAATGCGGCGGTCTGTATTCGTGTAAGTGCCTTCCACCTCTCCCCATGAACGGGCTGGCAGAACAACATCAGCCACCTTTGCTGTTTCAGTTAAGAAGATATCTTGGACAACTAATAAATCCAGTTCACCAAATATTGTTCGTGTATGATTCATGTGAACATCGGCAAGCAGGGGATTTTCACCGATGATATATAAAGCTTTAAGATCCCCCGTTTCGATTCGGTCAAATGTTCGTGTCTGTGTATCACCGGCAATGGGATTAAGGGTAACATTCCATTCTTTTTCATAGCGGGCTCGAAATTCATCATTTGTAAGGCTCATTGCCCCTGCTAATTGGTTTGGCAAGCAGCCCATATCGCCGGCACCCTGAACATTATTTTGTCCCCGAAGCGGCATGATGCCTGAACCCGGCTTCCCAATATTACCTGTTAACAAAGCAAGATTGGCAATATCAAACACATTGTTAACACCACAATGATGCTCAGTTATTCCTAATGTATAGGCAATCATGGAACCGCTCGAAGCAGCATATTCTCTTGCTGTTGCAACAATATCCTCAGCAGGAACCCCGGTGATTGCTGCCGCATATTCCGGCGTAAATGGTTCAACCTGCTCTTTTAGCTTATCAAAATCAAGCGTGACTTTTTCAATAAATGGTTTATTAAACAGACCTTCTTGTAAAATAACCCGAATAAAGGCATTAATCAAAGCAATATCAGTACCAACATTAATTTGTAAATGACGATGGGCCACTTTTACCATATCGATTTTCCGAGGATCAATTACAATGATCTTAAGTCCTGATTTGACAGCCTTCTTCATTCGATTGGCGATAATCGGATGCGCTTCGGTTGTGTTGGACCCCATTAACAGCAAGACTTCTGCCCTTTCAAAATCTTCAAGTGTATTCGTCGGGAAACCGCTTCCAAAAACAGTCGCCAGACCGGCAACACTGGGAGCGTGTCACGTTCGGTTACAACCGTCAATATTATTACTGCCAATGACCGTTCTCATAAATTTTTGCGTGACAAAATTGGATTCATTCGTACTTCTTGCGCAGGCAAACATGCTGATAGCATTGGGACCCCATGTTGATTTAATCTCTGTAAGCCTTGACGCAATGAATTGGTAGGCTTCCTCCCACGTTGCTTCTACAAGTTTACCAGCCTTTTTTAACAACGGCGATGTCAGTCTGGTATTGGCATGTACATATTCGAAGGCGAAAGCACCCTTCACGCATGTCTGCCCCTTGTTCACTGGCGCCTCTTTGTCACCGCGGATTTTAACGATTTTGTTGTCCTGAACTTCAAGAACTAAACCACACCCGGTTCCGCAATAACCGCAGATTGTTTTTACAAAGTTCGGTTCTGCCACTATTTTTCCCCTCCCTAATGGAACAATAATACTTATATTATCATATTAATCTATATTCGATAATTGTCGCGTCTATTTTGCTAAAAATTTAATCTTTTTTTCAAAGTGAAAAATGAGAGGCTCATCTCTCACCTTCTATGCTGTTTTAGCTGGTAATAAAATATTGAAGGTTGTCCCTTTATTTGGTTCACTTTCTACAAAGACTTTTCCATTGTGACTTTCAATAATTTTAAAGCTGACCATCAATCCTAAGCCGTTTCCATTCTTTTTTGTTGTGAAAAAGGGCTCTCCTAATTTTTTTAATTTTTCCTTAGGGATTCCAATTCCTGAATCCTGTATCGATATTTGCACATTATGTTCTTGAATCGTTGTTTTCACATAGAGGTTGCCGCCATTTGGCATCGCCTCAATCCCATTCTTAATAAAATTTAAAAATACTTGTTTTAAGCGGTTTTCATCACATTCTATTTGGATAATTTCTTGGTTACAATCAAAGTGTAAACATACATTCTTTTTCCTTGCTTCAAATTCAAGCAGCGAAATAACGTTTTGAATGACAGGGATAACATTCTTTTCTTCCAACTCCACTGTCTTTGGTTTTGCCAAGACCATAAAATCCTCCACAATCATATTAACCCGTTCAATTTCGTCAAGGATAATGTTTAAGAACTCTAAACGTTCCGGATCCTTTTCATCTAACTGTAAAAATTCTGCATAGCCCTTCATCGATGTGAGCGGATTGCGAATTTCATGAGCAACTCCGGCAGCTAATTGACCTACCGCCGCAAGCTTATCTTGACGGTGCAGAATCTCTTCTGTCCTCTTTCTTTCGGTAATGTCCGTACGTATTGAAAGATATTGATACGGTTTTCCCTTGCTGTTTAGAAATGGCACAATTGTTGTATCAACCCAATAAAGTGTACCATCTTTGGCGCGGTTACGAATTTCACCATGCCATACATTCCCTTGACCAATGGTTCGCCAAAGTTCTTTAAAGAACTCTTTCGAATGATAGCCCGAATTTAAGATGCGGTGATCCTCACCAAGCAGTTCTTCCTCCGTGTATTTAGAAATCTCACAGAATTTTTCGTTAATGGAAGTTATCCTGCCCTTTTCATCTGTAAAGGCAACGATTGATGCCTGATTTAAGGCAAAGGTTATATCCTTCACTTCTTTTGTAATGTCCTTTAAGCTTGTATCAGATGCTGCCAGTTGTTTACTAATTAATGTACTAGAAACAATTAATCCAGCCATAACGAGAACCGATATGCATAAAACTAAATAAATAAAAAACGGGCTTTCAGTGACCGCTCCAGCGATTATCTTATTTTCAGCAGTAATACTTATCGATTTCTGTAACAAAATGTGACCTTGTGCAATCGCGACGGACATAATCACGGCACTTATCGGTTTTAACCAAGCCTGTTTTTCCTGAATAAGGGCAGGTGAAAAAAGGAGCCATAATGCAAATAAAAAGGAAGCAAGGATTAAAATGCTTGAAAATAAAAATAAACCCGGATGGTACTGAATCGATACATTCATCCTATAAATTCCGATAATATGAGTAAGGATTACCGCAAGTGCAAAAAATAGACTGCCAATCGCTAACTGGTAAAAGCGAATAGGTTTGCTTAAAAAAGGAATAAAGGCTATTCCGGTACAAGCAAAACCAATTAACATCGATAAAACGGTAAGGGGTATATGATAATTTGCAACGAGACTAGCATCTGTAGCAATAATCCCCATAAAATTCGATATCCAAATCCCGATCCCCATGGATAATGTAGCCCCTAAAAACAAGAGCCGCTTATTTTGATTTGAAGATTTCATTAATATAAACATGTCAAGTGCTGTGTATGAAGCCATTATCGTTAAGCCAATCGCAATAATGAAGAAGAAGGAATGGAATGATTCAAAAAAAGTGTCCAACTTGGACCCCCCTAAAGATTTATCTTTTCTACTATGATTGTAATGGAAAGCGTTTCATTATGAAAGAACAAAATATAGTAAGGAATAAATTTTCTCAGCTTCTTAAGCTAAATTTACAATTGGTAATTGTCAGGACAGGAGATTTATTTTCAAAAAAGATGAAATTTTTTTAAAAAAGGGCTACACATTTTTAATTTTTTTGGTTATACTGTACTATAACAAGAGGAATTAAAATAATCTGTATTAATAAAGGAGGAGTTTAAATGTTAATGAGTCCCGTTGAATTTTTTCGAAATTTACCTAAAAAAGAATGTCCAGAGTGTGGGCAGCAAATCGAGGAACAAGCAGAGTCTTACTTCATGGAATGTGACCATTGTTTATCCAAAAAGGATGAGTAGTACAGATTCTCCAGTAAAAACTGGAGAATCTTTTTTTTACGGGTTCGGAAAGTTAAGCATAAACTGTTGTCTACATGTAAAGCCTTAAGATAAGGAGATGATGGGGATGGTGAAAAAGGAAGATTATCTAACAACTGCTCCAAAAAAACAGCAAATAACCATTAATAAAGGTGCTGTTTTTCCAAATTTAAAAAATGTCCCGGGTGACTCAGTCGATGAGCATGAATTTCTTGAAGAAGCAAATACCCTCATAACAGGGGAAGAAATTCGCCAACAAAATGAGAATTTGTAATAAGAAAAGCGCAAGGCGCCCGCCTAGCGGCGACAAGCACAAGACGAGCCTTCTTGACGGATTGGCTTGTGACCTCGAGCCGCTGGCGCCTCCTCGAAAAAGCTTTCGCTTTTCCTTCGTGCGATGCTGATGCTGCCGAAGCCTTTCTTGTGGAGCTGGACAATTCACAAATAGTTCTTATCTTATAAAAAAGACTGTCTCCAATACTTACGACAGTCTTTTGTCACTTGTTTATTAAATTTTGGGAAGGACACGTATTTCCTGAATCATTTCATTACCACACATCGGACAAAGCAAATCGTCCGTTACAAAATCCTTCCTCATCCAACCAATACACGAATCAACGATACAGGAGAAAACTTCCGTGTCTTCCAGAATCATGTCTATTTCTTCGTCTTTTGCCCGTCTACCGTAAAAAATGGGAACCGCCTCCTTTTTCTTAGTATGTCCAATAAATGTATGTTTATTTCTTTAACGGAGGGAACGACTAATGACTGCAAATAAAAAACGATATACCTGTGTCGGAACGGACATAGAGGAAGTGAAAAAGTTAAACAGCGAATCCGGCTTAAGCTACAATGAGGTAAAGCTTTTGCTAAGCAATTTAAACAAAAATCGAAAAAAATAGAGGAGGATACCCTCCTCTCTCAATTACCTGCTGTTCTTATTATATCCATCCCTTGAGCGGTATTGCTGTGGAGCCCGAGTTGGATAACGGAGGGGGAAGCTAAACATGTGTACCAGTCTTGTAAAAGGAATGGCTGCAAATAACACAAACGCAAGGATGACATGAACTTTGAAAAGTGTCGGCACCCCGAGCATAAGCTGCGAAAGTGGGTTAAAGGTAAATAAACTTCTAAACCATGGGCCAATGGTAAAGCGATATTCATAGGAAACAACGGTCGTATTATAAATAAGTGTCATATAGGTCCCTAGTCCTGCGACCAGTAAGAGCAGCACAATCGCAAAATAATCCCCAAATGAAGTGTGAACACGAACCCTAGGTAAAGAAAACTTACGGATTAACATGACCACTAAGCCAAAGACAACCATTAAACCGGCCACCCCACCGCCTGCAATTGCAAAGAGATGATAGGTATGCTCATCAATCCCCATCGATTCATACACCTCGATTGGAATCAGCACACCCATCACATGACCGATGAAGGCAAAAATAATTCCATAATGAAAGACCACCGATGCCATCCGCAGCCACTTTTTACCAAATATTTCTGTTGAAGGAGCGGTCCAGCTCTTCCCCCGAAACACAAATCGGTAAAACGAAGCGACAATCAAGATCGTACCACAAACATACGGAAAGATAATCCACCAAAATAGTTCTTCCAAACTTAACTTCAACCTCCTTTCATAACAATATGTACGGTGTCAGGCACCGTTATTTCGTTACCTTATCGATACATCAATGGATATGGCAGTTCATCATGGTCGGTCTCTTCCCGTTCGTTTTCGAGTAGAGTCATTTCATCTGCTCCAGGGGTTGCAAAGACGTACTTTGTTAAGAGACTAATTGCAGCAACGTATGGGTGGTTATCGGGAAGGGCCTTTTGGATCCGATGAAAACAAAAGGCTAAACGGCTTGAGAGGCGATTCATGTTCTCCGACTCGGGTGCAAACGCTAACAGCTCCAGTAACATCGGGATATAATCTGCCAATTCCTTCCCTTTCCATTCAAAGCCGTTTTCAACAATCAATTTCTGCAGTTGGATTAAGGCTGCTCCGCGTTTCTTGCTGTCTCCTAACTCATGAGCCGTTAAATAAAGATTGGCCATTTCCTTATTGTCAAAGGTGGCTACATACTGTTCCTGAAGCTCGATCTTCGTCATTTCATATAGGGGTGTAATCCCCTTTAATACTTCTTCCCGAATAGCAGCAGACGAAAGATGTTCCTCCACAAACTGTTCCACTAGCGAACGTTCCTCCCAAAAACTACGATCCGGGTAATCCAAAATCCGCGACATGACAATTAAGATGACTTTTTCTTCGTTTTTCATTCTGTTCCACTTCTCCCAAATGGATATGTTACCATTCCTTCAGGCGGTGCCAAATCTTCTATACTGCATGCCCCTGTCTTATAATGCAAATCTTCATCCATTTCACGGCGCCCTGTCGGAATCACAAAACGCTCATTATACTTCGCCACTGCAAGCAGCCGGGCCATTTCTTCAAGCTCCTCGGCCGTTGTGTCCGCTTCCTTCAGGAGTTTGTCCAATTTCGTTTTGTCCAAGCCTCCTACCGTTTTTGAACGCATATACACCCGCATCGCTGCCATTTTCAGGAGAACCTTACGAATCACCTTTGTATCATCTGCTGCTAAAATCGACGCCAGATACTCCAGGGGAATCCTCATTTGGTCGACCGCGGGGATATAGCCATCCGCACTTAATTCATGTTCATTTGTAATATGATTCATAATCGGACTAAGCGGCGGTACATACCAGACCATCGGTAATGTCCGATATTCCGGATGGAGCGGGAGCGCAATTTTCCATTTCATCGCCATTTTATAAATAGGTGAGTCTTGTGCACTTTGAATCCAGCTATGATTAATTCCCTGCTCTTGAGCTTTTTCAATGACTTCAGGATCAAACGGGTCTAAAAAAACGGAAAGCTGTGCCTCATATAGTTCCTTTGGATCTTCAACAGATGCTGCCGCCTTTACCTTATCAGCATCATATAAAACAACTCCAATATAGCGAATGCGGCCCACACAGGTTTCCGAGCAAATCGTTGGAAGGCCGGCTTCCGTCCGCGGATAACAAAAATTACATTTCTCCGCCTTATGGGTGTTCCAATTGTAGTACACCTTGTGATATGGACAGCCATTCTGACAGAAACGCCAGCCGCGGCAGGCATCATGATCGACAAGAACAATTCCATCCTCATCCCGCTTATACAAGGCACCGGTCGGACACGAGGCAACACAGGATGGATTGAGACAATGCTCACAAATTCTTGGCAAATACATCATGAACGTTTTTTCGTATTCCATTGCAATATGTTCTTGAAGCTTCTGAACATTTGGGTCCAGCGGAACCACTTCACTGCCGCCTGCAATGTCATCATCCCAGTTAGAGCCCCATTCCGGTTGGTCGATAAACTCCCCAGTGATCATCGACTTAGGACGTGCAACGGGTAAGCTTCCCCCTTTTTCTCTCCAGTGAAGATGCTCAAAATCGTATGTCCATGGCTCATAAAAATCGTCCAGCTCTGCCATATGGGGATTGTAAAAAATATTTGCCAGCTTAGCGACAGGCCCTCCAGCTCTTAATTGTAATTTTCCCTTTCTTAGTACCCAACCGCCTTTGTAGCGGTCTGTGTTTTCCCATTGTTTTGGATAACCAAGGCCAGGGCGGGTTTCGACATTGTTATACCAGACATATTCCATCCCCGGGCGGTTCGTCCAGACATTTTTACACGTTACAGAACAAGTATGACAGCCAATACATTTATCCAGGTGCATGACCATGGCAACTTGTGCTTTAATTCTCAAGCCAATCGACCTCCTTTAATGGCCGGACAATCGCTATTGTGTCCCTCTGACTGCCTGTTGGTCCGTAATAATTAAATCCGTAGCTTAGTTGTGAATAACCGCCAATCATATGGGTTACTTTTGGATAGATTCTTGTAACACTGTTGTGTGTTCCCCCACGAACCTTATTAATCGTATTTCCGGGAACCCCCATCGTGCGATCTTGTGCATGGTACATATAAACCGCTCCCGGCGGTATCCGGTAAGTAAGAACCGCCCTGGCAACGACAACACCGTTTCGGTTATAAACCTCAATCCAATCATTATCCTTAATGCCAATTTCTGCTGCATCCTTTTCATTCATCCAAACAACCTGCCAGCCGCGAAATAACTGAATCATCTGAGTTGAATCGGTAAACATCGTATGAATGCCCCACTTTTGATGAGGAGTCATATAACGCAGCGTGATCGATTTCCCTTTATCCTCAATTTCCTTTTCACCTTTAATAAACGGTCCCTTCGAAATAGGCGGGATATACAAAGGAAGGCCCTCGCCATAATCAAGCATGACCTCGTGATCAAGATAAAAACTCTGCCGTCCTGTAAGTGTATGCCATGGAATTTGGTATTCCTTATTGGCTGTGAACGGCGAATAGCGGCGGTTATCATTCTCCAGTCCGCTCCAAACAGGTGTAGAGATGGACTGACGCGGTTGAATCGACAATGCCTCTAAAGTATAATCTTCTTCTTCCCGCCCTTCCGAAATATGGCTCAGTTTTTTACCTGTCTTTTTCTCTAACGATTTCCAGCCCTCAACCGCTCGTTTTCCATTAGTAGCTCCGGACATTAGCAGAATCGCATTAATCGCCTTTTTATCGGTGTATAAATCAGGGTAGCCTTTACCAATCCCCTCATGCCTTGACGGCCCGAGCCGATCAAGCAGTTGTTGATATACTTTATCCCCCGGAATACGAACACCCTTGGTTCCATAACCATTCTTTACATTGGGACCAACCGTAATCCACATATCATATACATGCGGATAATCCCTGGTAACAAAATTAAAATTGGGCATCGTTTTCCCTGGAATTCCTTCTACTTCCCCTTTTCTCCAGTCCTTCACTTTTCCAAAGGGCTGGGCAATTTCGTTAATCGTGTCATGGGCCAAAGGCGACATCACCAGGTCTTCTTGAGCAGGAAGATGTTCATGGGCCAGCTCGGAAAAAACTTTGGCAATTTCCCTAAAGGCATCCCAATCGCTTCTTGTATCCCATGGCGGGTTAATCGCCGCATTAAATGGATGAACAAATGGGTGCAGGTCCGTGCTTGAAATATCATACTTTTCATACCATGTTGCGGCAGGCAAAATGATATCTGAAAAAAGCCCCGAACTGGTCATCCGGAAATCCATACTGATAAAAAGATCGGTCTTTCCTTCAGGCGGTTTTTCAGTTACATTAACATCCTCGGGCTGCCATGAGTTTGCAGGGTCCGTTAAGACTGAATCCGTCCCTCCAATTAAATGCTTGACAAAAAATTCATGGCCTTTCCCGCTGTCTCCTAAAAGATTGGAGCGCCAATTAAAAAATACACGCGGGAAATTCCTTGGATCGTTCGGATTTTCAATCGCAAAATCCAGCTTGCCTTCGGTCAACTGTTTGGCGATATCCGAGGCAACATCCTCGTCATTACTGCTCTTGGCCCGTGCTTCTTTCATTACCTCTAAAGAATTTTGGCTCATCTGCGGGAAGCTCGGCAGCCAGCCGAGGCGCGCTGACAGCGCATTAAAATCTGCCGGATGCATAGTGGCATATTGACTTCCCCAGTCTGTTTGGGAATCGTTAAAATCATACTCATAGCGAAATTGTTCCGTTGCAAAATAAAAGAATGACGTACCGTTCATGAAACGTGGTGCCTTTACCCAATCATTGGCAAAAGCAATTTGCGAAAAACCTTCCAAAGGGCGTACTTTTTCCTGACCAACGTAATGGGCCCAGCCGCCGCCATTCACACCTTGGGATCCCGTTAATAAAACCAGATTCAAAATGGAACGGTAAATTTGGTCGCTATGAAACCAGTGATTTGTTCCACCACCCATCGCAATCATCGACTTTCCCTTTGTAAGGGCTGCGTTTTCTGCAAATTCTCGTGCCACCTGGATAACATGTTCTTTTTTCACCCCGGTAATGCTTTCCTGCCATGCGGGTGTATACGGTATATTTGCATCATGATAATCAGTTGGATACTCGCCGTTCAGACCTCTGCTGATCCCTGTGTGAGCCAGCATGAGGTCATATACGGTTGTTACGATTAAGTCATTCCCTGATTTATCTTTCATGTGTTTCACAGGTACTCCGCGCTCCATTCTTCCCCCTTCTTTTTCGGCAAAATACGGGAATTCCACCATGGCAACACCATCTTTGACATCAAGGAAACTCAATTTTGGATTAATAACCGTACCATTTTCCAATGTTAAATCCAAATTCCAGCGGCTGCCTTCATCCCACCTGAAACCTTGACTACCATTCGGGATCACTGGTCGGTTGGAATTTTCGTCCCAAACCACGGTTTTCCAATCGCCGAGCTGATGCTCATCTGATAAATCGGAAGCGCGCAAGAATCGGTCAGAGCGGTAGCCGCCTTTCTTTTTATCCAATAGAACGAGAAACGGCAAATCGGTATATTGCTTGGCATACTCCGTAAAATAGGGCGTTTCTTGGTCAACATAAAATTCCTTTAAAATGACGTGGGTCATTGCCATCGCCAGCGCCCCATCTGTTCCCGCCTTCGCTGGCAGCCACATATCGGCAAATTTCTCATATATCGCATAATCCGGGCTTACCCCAACCACTTTCGTTCCGTTGTAGCGTGATTCGACCATAAAGTGGGCATCTGGTGTTCTCGTTTGCGGAATATTCGTTCCCCAAATGATGAAATATTTGGTATTATACCAATCCCCACTTTCCGGAACGTCCGTTTGATCTCCCCATACTTGAGGAGATGCTGGTGGCAAATCAGCATACCAATCGTAAAAGCTTAGGATAGTGCCGCCAATTAAGGATAAAAATCTGGTACCGCCGGCATAGCTGACCATTGACATTGCCGGAATCGGACTAAAACCAACAATTCGATCCGGTCCGTATTTTTTGATGGTAAAAATGGTGGCCGCCGCAATCATTTGACAAACGTCTTTCCACGTTCCTCTTACAAAGCCGCCCCTACCGCGCGCTTTTACATATTGCTCACGTTTCTTCGGATCAGTCACAATATTTTCCCAGGCTTGAACAGGATTCTCAGCCTGCTTTAATTCTTCCTTCCACAAGGCATACAGGTCAGAGCGGATATACGGATACTTCACGCGTGTTGGACTGTATGTATACCATGAAAAACTGGCGCCGCGCGGGCAGCCTCTTGGTTCATAGTCAGGGAAGTCATCACCTGTCGAAGGATAGTCCGTTTGCTGGGTCTCCCAAGTGATAATGCCGTCTTTGACATGGATTCTCCAACTGCATGAACCTGTACAGTTTACCCCATGTGTTGAACGAACAATTTTATCAAATCCCCAGCGGTTCCGGTATAATGATTCTGAATCACGAGGACGCGGACTCTCCTCGGTCCAGCCATCATTAATACGCTCGCCACGGACCAGGTGCTTAAGCGAATGCAGCAGGTTATTTTTTTTCTTCTCCATCTTTTATCTCCCTTCCTTTCATCATCCTCCCCAATGGATTAAAATCCTCACCCACTAAACGGAAGGCATCATTACCGGTCTGAAATTCCTTTAAAAACACATTCCAGCTCGCTGCATTGGCTGCTGCTAAAATAAGACGCTGCAGGGTATTCATATCATTGATTTCATAAATACTTTCAATTAACTCCCCAGGTACACGGCCAAATCTCATTCGTAATAAAGCAATTAAATCTTCGCGGTCATCCACTAGCATAGTATCTGATTCAAATGACAACATGGGTCTATTCAGCTCCTTTTTTGTCCAGCTTTACAAGGAAGGCTTCGTCAGCATCAGCATCGCACGAGGAGGCCATACGCCGCTGACCAGGGCGCTTGCGCTTTTCTTATAGTTTGATCATTTTAAAATAGTCCGAGATTAACTGGGCCTTGCATATTTCTGCTGCTTCTTTAAAAAAACGAGTTACCTCTTCATCTGGATTCTCTGCTTGTTCGAAGCTGACTTGTGTTGTCACCGACTGAGAGAAATCGGCAGAAAATCGTAATCTGAGATCAAACCCATTTTCATTTTTGATTACTGTTCCTTGAATATCGTGGGGATGGATATTTAGGTTTGAAAATATCTCAATCATCTTTGAATAAAGTGCCGGTGCCGCAAAGCGTAATAATTTACCCTCTATTTCGTCCTTTTTACTCATTTTATTCTTCCTTCCACGAATCCCTTATTTTACCTTTCATAGGTTTCGTTATTAATCAAAAGTTTATTCACTTCATCTTCATTATGAATTTCATCGATAGTGATGAGGGAATCCAAAAGTACAATCATACGTTGATCGACTGTCTGCGTTCGCAGCTCCTCTTTCATGTCTTCGACCATCCGCCGCATCAGATCATGATCGCGAGTCAGTTGGGCTACAAGTATTTCTAAATCAGGATTTTCGGCAACCATGTCCTTATACAAGCCTTCTTCCTCAGCCTCGGCATGCTTGAGAGTTCGCGATTCCCAATGTTCGATAATGACCTCGGCAACCTGTAAGGCTTTATGCAACGCTTTATCGTCTATACATTTTTGCAATAGGTTCCTTAACTCCTTCGCCTCATTCAATGCTGCCTCATGGATGGATGAATGGGCATCTTTTTTTCTTAAGCTCGGTCCTGACACAAGTATTTTCTCCTTTCTAGGTCTAGTAGGTTTATTATTTTCCTAAACTATCACTTTCCTTCCATAAGAATTACCCTTAAACAACTTCCATAAACCATATAGGGATCTTTTTAAACATCCACGTTCACAAATTGTCCATATCTTTTTTGGTTCTATTTCTTTATCTTAATGATAGGAGGGGACTAATGTGAAAAAGATCTATCTTATTTGTGGTCTGGCAATTTTCATGGGGATTGCGGCTGGGATCTCATATTTTCTTATTCGTGATGCCAATGCGACCATACCATCTGGGGTTACCTTGGTCGATCAAAATGGGGATGAATATACATTTGGTAAAGATAAAACGAAATTGAAACTAATTGAATTTATTTATACCCATTGCCCTGATGTATGTCCGACAACAACGCAAAAGATGGTAAGCTTAAAAAAGGAACTTGAGCAAAAGGGGTTTTTTGGAAAGAAGATTGAATTTATTACGATTACCATTGACCCTTATCGGGATACACCGGAAGTATTAACCCGTTATATGAAAGGGTTTGGAATCGAAAACGGAGAACATTGGTTATTTTTAACAGGGGATCAACAAAATGTGAAGAACGGGCAGAAGAAACTTAAACAGATTACCGATGCATTGCAATTTCAATACAAAGACCCGGGAAATGGACAATTCATTCATACTACCTTTACTTATTTAGTTGATCAGAACAACAAATTTGTCGCAAAGTTTCCAATGGGAAAAGATTTTAATCAACGTGATGTATATGACAAAATTGTCAATAAGATGGAGTAAAATAAAAAAGCGGTTAGTCCTTTGGATTAATCGCTTTTTTTATACCTATTCTCTTATTAATTTACGGATGAAGGATATTTCTTGAGTTGTTGTAAAGATAAAAGGTAATTAGACTTGGGTTTCGTTAGACTCGCTTTTATACCTGCTTTTTTTAACCTGTTAACGAGTTCAGTTAACTGTTTTTTTGCCATACTCTTCACCTTCTTTAAAACCTGCTTAAGCCAATTCTACAACAAAATTATGAATAAAGTGTGAAAACAAGAAAACTTTTTTTAAAAATTTTGTTCCACGGTTTCATTTTGAAAAATTCGCTCTTCCCCCGCATTGATGGTATAATGGAAAACAATATGTTTTTTGGAGGATGTATTTCATGATTACCGTAAGTAATGTTAGCTTAAGATATGGCGAACGTAAGCTTTTTGAAGATGTCAATATAAAATTCACTCCTGGTAATTGTTATGGTTTGATTGGCGCAAATGGTGCCGGTAAATCAACCTTTTTAAAAATTCTATCTGGTGAAATGGAAGCACAGACCGGGACAGTACAGCTTGACCCGAATGAACGGATGGCTGTATTAAAACAGAACCATTTTGAATATGAGGAATTTGAAGTATTAAAGACGGTTATAATGGGACATACACGCCTGTATCAAGTAATGCAGGAAAAGGATGCCATTTATATGAAGGAAAATTTCACTGATGAGGATGGTATGAAGGCTGCCGAGCTCGAAGGGGAATTTGCCGAGCTCAATGGCTGGGAAGCTGAATCTGAGGCTGCCATCTTACTAAAGGGTCTTGGGATTGAAGAGGAACTTCATGATAAGACGATGGCTGAATTAACCGGAGCGGAAAAAGTAAAGGTTTTGCTTGCCCAAGCACTATTCGGCAAACCGGATGTCCTGCTGCTAGATGAGCCGACCAACCATTTGGACATAAAAGCGATTAGGTGGCTGGAAGAGTTTTTAATTAACTTTGAAAATACGGTAATTGTCGTTTCCCATGACCGTCATTTTCTCAATAAAGTGTGTACCCATATTGCTGACTTGGATTTTGGGAAGATTCAAATCTATGTCGGCAACTATGATTTCTGGTATGAGTCAAGTCAATTAGCGCTAAAAATGTCCCAAGACGCTAATAAGAAAAAGGAAGAAAAAATAAAAGAGCTGCAAAGTTTTATTGCCAGATTTAGTGCCAATGCCTCTAAATCGAAACAGGCAACCTCAAGGAAGAAACTATTAGAAAAAATTACATTAGATGATATCAAACCATCGTCCCGCCGTTACCCATATGTTGGCTTTACACCTGAACGTGAGATTGGCAATGACTTGTTACGGGTAGAAGGCTTGACGAAAACGATTGACGGGGTAAAAGTGCTTGATAATATCAGTTTTTTTATGAATAAAGGAGACAAAATTGCCCTTGTCGGTACAAATGAAATCGCGAAAACAACCCTTTTTAAAATATTGATGGGGGAAATGGAACCTGACAGCGGCAGCTTTAAATGGGGCATCACCACATCTCAAGCCTATTTCCCTAAGGACAACACCAGCTATTTTGAAAAGAGCGAGGTAAATCTTGTTGACTGGCTGCGCCAATTTTCACCTGTTGATCAAAGTGAAAGCTTTTTACGCGGATTTTTAGGGAGGATGCTATTTTCCGGGGAAGAGGTGTTAAAAAAGGCCAGCGTCCTTTCAGGTGGAGAGAAAGTCCGCTGCATGCTGTCAAAAATGATGCTTAGCGGTGCGAATGTGCTTCTTCTCGATGAACCGACCAACCATTTAGATCTGGAATCAATTACGGCTTTAAACAACGGATTAATTAATTTTAAAGGATCTATTATTTTTGCTTCACATGACCATCAGTTTATTCAAACAATCGCGAATCGTATTTTCGAAATAACACCGAATGGTTTAATTGATAAACAAATGAGCTATGATGAATACTTGGAAAACGCTGAAATACAAAAGCAGGTCGCCGAACTGTACCAATAAGAACCTTTGTGGGCACCACAACTACTGTGATGGTGCCCTATTCTACGTTTCAAAATCATTAATATCTTTTCTGTTTTCTCCTGGAAGATGGTTCTGTTCTCGTTCCCGTTTCCATATTAGTGGTTCCTTGACCCTCTACCTGCGGAGAGTTGAGACCAATTGTGGATGGGTCTGCTTTTCGTTTACTTCGTTTACCCAATCGAAACACCTCCTGTCCTATCTTTTGAAAGAAATCTCCTTATTATGCATGAATATTTTCGTCAAACTAAAGAGATAATAAATTTTAGAGGAGGTGTTTTATATGACAAAGATTGGAGTAGAACAATCTCTTACGAATATTAAAGCGGCTTTACGTGATAAGGGCTATGATGTGGTAGAATTGAAGCAAGAATCAGATGCACGAAATGTTGATTGCTGTGTCGTTACAGGGCTTGATTCCAATGTGATGGGAATCCAAGATACCATAACGAAAGCACCGGTAATTGATGCAAATGGAATGTCTGCAGATGAAGTTTGCCGTGAGGTAGAAAACAGGCTTCAATAATATTTTTAAAGGCTAAAGGGTTTACTTTAGTCTTTTTTATTGTCCAGCTCCAGCGCCCTAGCGGCTAGTGTCCTTCGCTCTCCGCCCTACGATAAGTCAAGCACGAATCGCCTCCGGCTCTTCGTGTTTCCTTTATCTCAGTTGAAGCGCTCCACAAGGAAAGCTTCGGCAGCATCAGCATCGCACGAAGGAAAAGCGGTAGCTTTTTCGAGGAGGCCATACGCCGCTGACCAGGGCGCTTGCGCTTTTCTAATTCTCTTTTTTGGCCTTAATGTTTATTTTCGGCCCTCTTCCTTTTTTCGGTTCCGGATCATCACTTCCCTTCTCTTTATTTATTTCAAGATCACTCTCCTCATCTTCCAGCTTTGGTGCAAATTCGCCTCCATATGTCGCGCCAATATTTAATTTTCCCCTTAGCTCTTTAATTCCCAGCTGTCCAAAATTATTATTGAGTTCATATTTATCTAAAATAATTTTTTCAATATTTATTTTTTCAATGATAATGGGAGGTTCAGTTGTTTTCGATGGTTCTTCAGGGTGATTTTGATCTTGTAGGGCATAAAGCGCTTTTTCGAGTTCAGCGATATTCCTTTCTAATGAGGACAGTTTTTTTCTTAATTCTTTCTCATATTCATTTTTGCGAAATAGTAGAAAAAAATGATTCAGTGCCATGGAATTCGAACGCTCCCCCTTTTGATACCTTACTTACATGTATATGGGGTAAAGACATCAACATGTACAGAAGGGAATTTTTATCGCTTTAATCAATCGGAATTCTTTCACCCTTTTCCATTATCCTTGGGTACCTAACCATTAAAAGCCCATTCCAAAATTTCGCATTTATTTCATTCGGAGCGACAGTATCCGGTAATGTTATCTGCCGTTGAAACTCACCATAAAATCTTTCCGAATAGGTCATCTTTAAATGTGGATGGAGGGGTATAGCCTTTCCTTTAACGGTAAGAATATTGCTATTTAAGCCTAATTCAATATTTTCTTTCATTACCCCGGGGAGTTCAATCATGACAACTACTTCCTCCTCCCCCTCTAATAAATCAATCGCGGGGAATGTTTTTGCTGGGCTGGCTTCCCGGGAAGCTTGGTGACTTGGACCAGAATTGGTGCCTTTCACCTGCTGCTCGTTCATAAATTGCTTGGCAAACTCTTGGTCAAAAATATTGCTCCAGAAATCGCCTCCCTGCATATTTTTTGCAACCTCCATCCATTGCTTTAATTTTTCCATATCCATCCATCTCCACCCCCTTTAACCAACCACAAAGATGATCTTTTAATTTTTCTATATACTTCATACTACTAATCATTTTCATCATTTAATCCATTTTTTACTCTTCTATCTCATAAATGTCCAATCCCTGCATATATTTTAAAGCAACTAAAGGAGGAGATGACATGCCGGCTCCGGCTCCATATATAAATATTAATATATTCATGATTAAAATTAATTCCTTTGAAAATGCTTCTGCGGTTAATATTGGTCAGAATCTATTGGCCGAGTGGCATAATTCTGATAAAAAAAATCAAGGCTACGGTCAAAATTTTGGTGATCAGAGTGACTTTCTGGCAACAAGAAGTTTTGTCGATGACCGCGATCAAATTGACTCACCATCTTCATTTGAATCTACCCCGGTAAAAGAAGAATAACTAAAAAGGCAATAAGAAGGTTCTCCCCTTGCCATTGCCTTTTTTATCACCTAATATTTTCTTGTTATTTTCCTTGCTGTACCGAAGACGGCGGCAGCAAATATTATAAGCATCACTCCATATACAGCATTCATTTCATGCTTTGGCGCTGCTTTTTCTTTCGGTTTATCCTTTTTCACTGCGGCTGCGGCTTGCGGTTTTCGTTCCATTGATTTTAATTGTACCGTCTGAAGAACTTCACCACGATTATTCTTAATCGAAAGAATCCCGCTATTGCTTACATCCTTTGTTGTTCCGTGAACATCTTCTGTCACAAGAATATCACTATTTGGATGAAATTCTTGTGAATCCTTTTTAAAAATCTCTCCCTGATTAATGGTGCTATGCTGAAAGGTTTTAAAACCATAGTCGAACAACCGTGCTGTATCATCGTATTTATCACGTTTTAGATTTGATTTTAGCACGACCGCTGTCAACTTTATCTTTCCATTATTAGCGGTGGTAGCTAATGTTTGTTTAGATTCAGTGACATAGCCTGTTTTCCCGCCTGTTATACCGGGATAAGGGTACTCCCCTTTCAGCATGATGTGATGGGTAATGAGTTTAGTTTTCCACGCTTTCCCCTTCCAATCCAGCTGTTTTGTTCCAAATATTTCTGCAAACAGAGGATTTTTTAGGGCATAATCAGTAATCAGTGCTAAATCCTTGGCGGTTGTATAATGGTTTTTGTCAAATAAGCCACTTGGATTCGTGAAATGAGTGTGATGAACACCAATGGTGTTTTGTAAATATTCATTTATATGTTTTGCGAATTGTTCCACACTGCCGTCCACTTGTTCAGCAACCGCTACGGCAGCGTCATTTCCAGAATTAATCAGCATCCCTTGCACCAGCTTTTTTAATGGCAGCTTTTCACCTTTAACCAAATATACTCGTGTACCATCTTGACTTTCTGCATTGGCACTGACTGTAGCAATACTGTTCAAATCCCCGTTTTCAATTGCATAAATAGCTGTGGCAATCTTCGTTAAACTGGCAGGATACATTCTCTTGTCAGCATTCTTTGTAAAAAGTACAGCGTTTGTCTCCGAATCCAGGAGAACTGCCGCCTCGCTTTTCAATACCGGTTTGGAATCACTCTTTGCATAAGTGGTTGTTTGAGACGAAAAAATCAGCAGAAAAAGCAAAAATATTAAAACAAATCGATTCAATAGTAAACACCCTTTATATGTAGTACTTTTATCCTCATTTATTTTAACAAATACTTACCAAAAAAAAATAGTCTTTCCAAAAAAATTACAAAAAAAAAAACGGCAGCAATCTTCCATACCGCCATTTTACGTAATTAATCCTTTTTTTTCGAAATCAAAAGAGAAATTTGTGCCATAACAAATGGTAACGAAGACTTTTTTCGATAAGCTAAATATTTCGCTTTCCAATTGTTCGCATATTTTTCTTTGAATCTCCTTAAACCTTGAAAATGGTAAATAAAGTGGCCATGTAAAAAAATTTGAGCTGCAATTTTCTCGCTTAAAAAGGCAAATCTTGATAACCCAACATTGGCAAGTGGCGCCATCCCCATATTAAACCATTGATATCCTTGATTTTTTGCCCATTCGATAAATGAAAGGAAGAAAAAATCAACTGTCCCGGCAGGCGCATCGTGTCTAAAGCGCATTAAATCCACCGATATCGTTTCATCATCATATACATACATGATGCTGGCAAAACCGATAATTTCCTTATTTGAATTTTTCACAAGGGCAATCGGTGCTTTATTCAAATAGGCTTCATCAAAATAACCAAGTGAAAATCCCTTCTCGTTTCTCCCTTGAAGCCAATCAGCAGAAATCTCACGTAACTCATTCATAAGAGTGTTCGAGAATGGCGGTTCTACTAGTTCAAATGTAAATTCTTCACGAATAAATTTGTTTTGGGCCGCCCGTAAACCTTTCATTTTAGTTCCTGAAAGCGAAAATGTCTTTAAATCAACAAAGGCTTCCTCTCCTAACTTAAAAAACGCAAGACCATGATTATGAAGCAAAGGCAGCATTTCATCACTCACTTGATAAAATACGGGCGTATAGCCATATAAATCAGCTATTTCTTGAAATTCGGCAACTGCATTCGATATTTCGCTTTCCTCTCCAACAGGTTCACCAAGTACGACTAATTTATCTGCATATGGTTGAAATGCAATTAAAACATTCCTTTTGCTATTCCAAAAAATATATTTATCATGCAAAAAAATTAAATGGGACAAGGCTTTCCCTTTATACCTATGTAAAAATTCGATAATCTCATTTTCTTGATCAATTGATTTCTCAAATTTCCACTTCTTCGGCAAGCTGATTAAATAGCCGAGAGCTAAAATCATAAGTGCAATAATCAAGCCAATAAATGCGCTCATGAATAGATCATGCGAATCAACAATCACAAAGGGAAGCAATTTTTTAGGAATTGTTAATTTTGCACTAGGTAGATTTAAATAGCCAATAACCAGATACATCAACGTAATAAGGACAATGATCGTAATATCGAAAATCGTCTTTCCCCAGGTCAGCACATAGCTCTCTCGGTAAAATTGCCCCTTTGACATCCTTAAGATGAGGGCAACAATAATTAAGAAACTTGCTTCTTCATAATCAATCCCTTTAAAAATCGAAAATAGGGCCGCTAAGATGAGCACGAACATCGTTAAATCATAAGTCCGTTTCACACTATATTCAATGCCGCGCGATAATCCTAACAATAAAAATCCGGCAGCTACGGAAAGCTGATGGGAAACATTAATAATCGGAAAAGACAACAGCTCCTGTGCTATCCTCAGTCTGGACATGATCCCTGGAACACTAGCTGATAACAGCAGAATCAACCCCGATGAAAAAACAAGGAAAGTGAGAGCGATATGGCTTAATCCTTGCAGGATTGTCTTTGGCAAATCATTCCAAGACTGATTCCACTTTTTCCAATATAGCTTGACGAAGAACACTAAGCTGAGCAAAAACGGGACAAAGTAATATCCAAGCCTGTACAGCAGTAATAAAACTAAAACCTTTTCTTCCGGTACGTGTAAGTCCTGCATCCCCCAAATGAAAATAAGATCAAACGAGCCAAGGCCCCCCGGAATCATACTAATGATACCGGCACAGGCAGAAACAACATACACAGGGAATAATTTATCAAACGAGATGTCGATCCCAAGAAGTTTACTTAAGATATAAATCGCAATAAAAACCGCAAACCATTCTATGACGGAAACTGCAACCAGCTTGATTCCAGCCCTTTTAGAAATTAACAATTGGTTCTGTTTCTTTGCATTGATTATATGTATGATGACAAAGACCGGTAGATAGAGACTCACAGCTAAAACGGCAAAATAGAGCCATTTTGTATCGACAAATAGTGGAAAATGACGATAACGGATGGTTACAATCCACGCCAGCACGGAAATCCCTGTTAAATAAAAAAGCGAAACGGAGGCAATGATACTTAACAGTCTACGCTTATCGTCTTCAAGCTTGTTGAAAAAATAGGTCCGTAACATCGCTCCAATCAAGCCGCCAAAGCCAATTAAATTGGAAAATGAATTGGCTATAAACGATTGTTCCCAAAGCTCCCTTCTTGGGACCTTTACATGTAAGATTCTAATCAAGATGACATCATATAATATCATCGGTAAAACTGCAGCAAATGTAACCAGTAAGATGAATAATAAAACCCATGTATTCAGCTGATTTAATTCATTTCTGAGTAATTCTCCATTTAAATCCCCGGTAAATTTTCTTATCTCTATAATCGCGAAAATTAATAGAAACAGCGGGAAGATAAATTTTATTGCTTTTATCAACTTTTCTCTTCTAATCCCCAACTAGAAAACCACCTAATATTTTATTCCTGATTTTACTATAAACGTTTCGATAAGAAAAACAAAGAAATAATACCTTTGTTGCTTATTTTTAACATCTTTCATTTTGTCCAACCATCCTTTTTTTTTTGAAAGGGAGGCAGAAAAAAAGGAGACAAGTTTTCTACCCTTCACTGCATAAGAATAGAATAGGACAAATTTTTGGGGGGTCATGATGTGAAATTTTTTGTTTTTAAGAAGGAAACGTTTATCTTCTTTTTAGCAGTGGGAATTATGTTGGTCGCCATTTCGGCCTGGTTTGCCTTAAAAGCTGGGGATACAGCAGTGTTTAATCCACAATCCGAGGAAAAAATTCGCGAAATTCATATGGTAACAGCTGAGTTTAAAACAACGCAGAAAAACGGAAAACAATTAGAAGCCTACAGGTGGGATCCTGGAACAATTTCAATAGAAAAAGGGGAAAAGGTACATTTATATATTAATGGAATAAACGGTGAAAAACACCCATTTTATATTGAAGGAACAAATATTAAAGGGACTGTGAATAAGGGTGAGGAAACGATGGTTCCCCTTCAATTTGATAAAGAAGGAACCTATCGATTAATTTGTGAGGCCCATTCAAATAGAGACCACAACGGTCCAATGATTGCTTATATTGTCGTCGATTAAAACAGGAGATGATCCCTCCTGTTTTTTTGTTTTTATATAACAGTTACTACTTTTTAGCATTTGTTTATAATACAGATATATCCTATTGAATAATACAGTTCATAAAATGTTCAAATTTTACCACTTCTCACTTGTAACAAGTATAGATTTCACAATATCTTAACATATTCCCTGTTTTTAGCCCTTTTAAAACTGTTATACTGTATTCGTAAGATGATTCACATTTCTGTTATATATTTTACACTTTATTAAGAGGTGACTAGGAATGGAACAATGGAGAGGTTTTACTGAAGGCAGATGGACAAAAGAAGTAAATGTTCGCGATTTCATTTTAAAAAACTATAAGGAATATACTGGGGAAGACACCTTTCTAAGCGGTCCTACTGATGCAACGAAAAAACTTTGGGATCAAGTAATGGAGCTCTCTAAACAGGAACGCGAAAATGGCGGTGTCCTTGATATGGATACTGAAACAGTTTCCACTATTACCTCACATGGTCCCGGATACCTTGATGAAGAATTAGAAAAGATTGTCGGTGTACAAACGGATAAGCCATTTAACCGTTCACTCCAACCTTTCGGCGGGATCCGGATGGCTGTACAGGCCTGTGAGTCCTACGGCTATGAAGTAAGCCCTGAAATCGTAAAGATTTTTACAGATTATCGGAAAACTCATAATCAAGGTGTTTTCGATGCTTATACCGATGAAATGAAACTGGCTCGTAAAGCTCATATTATTACCGGCCTCCCAGATGGCTATGGCCGAGGACGAATAATTGGTGACTACCGCCGTGTGGCTTTATATGGGGTCGATTTCTTACTAAAGGAAAAACAAAAAGATCTTCAAAATACCAGCAATGTTATGACTGAAGATATCATTCGCTTACGGGAAGAACTTACCGAGCAATGTCGTGCCTTAAAAGAACTGAAGGAACTGGGAAAAAGCTATGGATATGATATTTCAGGACCTGCTAAAAATGCAGCTGAAGCATTCCAATGGTTATACTTTGCCTATTTAGCAGCGGTTAAAGAACAAAACGGTGCTGCCATGAGTTTAGGTCGTGTTTCTACTTTCCTTGATATCTATATTGAACGAGATTTACAAAACGGCACCTTAACAGAAGTGGAGGCACAAGAATTAGTCGACCATTTTGTGATGAAGCTCCGCCTCGTTAAATTTGCCCGGACACCGGAATATAATGAACTATTCAGCGGTGATCCAACATGGGTAACAGAATCGATTGGTGGTATGGCAATTGATGGGCGATCACTTGTAACCAAGAACTCTTTCCGTTTCCTTCACACGTTGCATAACTTAGGTCCGGCACCAGAACCAAACTTGACCGTTCTATGGTCGACACAGTTACCGGAAAACTTTAAGAAATTCTGTGCAAAAGTTTCAATTGAAACTAGTGCCATTCAATACGAGAATGATGACATCATGCGCTTTGAATACGGCGATGATTATGGTATCGCCTGCTGTGTATCGGCGATGGAAATCGGCAAACAAATGCAGTTCTTCGGTGCCCGCGCCAACCTTGCGAAAACATTATTATACGCTATCAACGGCGGCGTCGATGAGAAATTGAAAATCCAAGTTGGTCCACAATACCAACCTATCACTTCAGATGTCTTAGATTATGATGAAGTGATGGCAAAATTCGACCAGATGATGGATTGGCTTGCAGGGCTGTATATTAACACCTTAAATGTTATTCACTATATGCATGATAAATACAGCTATGAACGAATTGAAATGGCATTACATGATACCCAAATTTTACGAACGATGGCAACTGGAATTGCCGGTTTAAGCGTAGTTGCCGATTCCCTAAGCGCAATTAAATATGGGGAAGTCAAGGTCATCCGAGATGAAAATGGCATTGCTGTTGATTTTGAAACAACCGGAGAATTCCCTAAATATGGCAACAACGATGATCGTGTTGACAGTATGGCTGTTGAAATTGTCGAAAGCTTTATGAAAAAACTTCGTAAACATGCGACTTATCGTAACTCTGTTCACACATTATCCGTCTTAACGATTACTTCAAATGTCGTTTATGGCAAGAATACCGGCAATACTCCTGATGGACGACGTACCGGAGAACCATTTGCACCTGGAGCTAATCCAATGCATGGACGTGATACGAAAGGAACGCTTGCTTCACTTTCATCAGTTGCCAAGATTCCTTATGCTTATGCAATGGATGGGATTTCCAATACCTTCTCTATTGTTCCTAAAGCATTAGGAAAAGAGGAGGTAACTCAAGTAAGCAATTTAGTTTCAATCTTAGATGGATATGCCGTAAAAGCAGGTCACCATTTGAATGTTAACGTCTTTAATAGAGAAACATTACTTGATGCAATGGAACACCCAGAGCTCTACCCACAACTAACCATTCGTGTCTCAGGGTATGCAGTAAACTTTATCAAACTTACAAGAGAACAACAGCTTGATGTCATTAACCGTACCTTCCATGAGTCATTATAATAAGAAAAGCGCAAGCGCCCTGGTCAGCGGCGTATGGCCTCCTCGAAAAAGCTAACGCTTTTCCTTTGTGTGATGCTGATGCTGCCGAAGCCTTCCTTGTGGAGCGCTCCAACTGAGATAAAGGAAACACGGCGAGCGAAGCGAACCGATGTTGACTTATCGTAGGGCGGAGCGCGAAGGACACTAGCCGCTAGGGCGCTGGAGCTGGACATAAATAAGGAGCCTCCTGCTTTCCAGGGAGCTCCAGCTTTAAAAAATAGGAGGAAATCATCATGAACGGAAATATTCATTCAATCGAAACATTAGGCACTGTCGATGGACCTGGAATACGTTATGTCATTTTTACTCAAGGCTGCCTGCTGCGCTGTCAATTTTGCCATAATGCTGATACTTGGGAAATCGGCACTGGTAAACAAATGACTGTTTCCGAAATCATGCATGATTTAGAATCCTATCTCCCTTTTATTCAAGCATCAGGCGGCGGGATTACAGTGAGTGGCGGTGAACCATTGCTGCAAATCCCCTTCCTGATTGAACTATTTAAACAATGCAAACAGAAAGGGATTCATACAACCATTGATTCATCAGGAGGCTGCTTTTCACATTCAAAGCTTTTTATGGAACAGCTTGAAGAACTCTTGCAGTACACTGACTTAATATTACTTGATTTAAAACATATCAATCGAAAAAAACATATTCAGCTGACTGGAATGGCGAATGATCATATTCTCGAATTTGCCAGGTTCTTATCAGACCGAAACATACCGATTTGGGTACGGCATGTCCTTGTCCCAACAGTAACCGATGATTCTGCTGATTTGCAAAAATTAGGCGAGTTTATTGGCTCCCTGCAAAATGTACAGAAAATCGAAATTCTCCCCTATCATAAACTTGGCGTATATAAGTGGGAGGCACTTGGGTATGATTACCCATTACAACAAGTAGAGCCGCCAACGGAAGAACAAGTGAAATACGCCCAACAAATGCTGACCGCCCACTGGTCTAACCCTAATGGACACTAATTTTCCAAAAAATTAGTGTCTTTTTTAAATTGATTATTTGTTGAAACTCCTATATACTCTTATCATTGGTTAATAAAAGATAAGATTTGACTTTGACAATGATCCAGCAATTGAGGTGAAATATTTGTTTCAAATACTCATTGATCACTCTGATGTGAACACCCTGAATGCTTTATATCTTAGTATTTACCTGGGCTTAATCCTAAAATACCTTTGGTCTTGGGGTGTAGAGTATACCTTAAATGAGACCTCTTCTTATGCGAAGAACACTAAAATGATTCGTCCGTTGTTTTTTTACAAGAAAAAAAGCAGTCTATATAGAAACATTGTTCTCACTCGAATCGTAAAATATATTCGTCGAAAAGAATGTCCACAAGATGATTCTGAAGAACCTATTTTTCCTCCTTTTCACTTATATTAATTCAAACATTATCTTTTAGGAGGAAATATGAAAACAAAACGATCTTCAGTTATCACGATAGTTCTTTTAATGGTTACAACCCTTTTATTATCAGCTTGTTCCGCTCAGCAACAAAGTGGGAATAACAATGGATTTTTCCATCATTATTTTGTCGAGCCATTTTCGTTCATCATTCAATCAACAGCTGACCTGTTCCATGGTAACTATGGACTGGCCATTATAATCGTAACACTTGTGATTCGACTTGCGTTAATGCCGTTAATGTTAAGGCAGTATAAGAATCAAATGCACATGAAGGAAAAGATGGATGTATTAAAGCCAGAAATGGATGCCATTCAGAAGAAAATGAAGGCGGAAAAAGATCCTAAGAAGAAACAGGAGCTGCAGACAGAAATGATGGGGCTCTATCAAAAGCATGGTGTCAACCCGCTAAATATGGGTTGTCTTCCTATTCTGATTCAGATGCCGATTTTAACAGCCTTTTATTATGCGATACGGAGTTCAAAGGAAATTGCCAGCCATAAATTTTTATGGTTCAGTTTAGGACATCCCGACATTGCGATTACCCTCATCGCCGGGCTTGTTTACTACTTCCAGTTTAAGGTATCTCAATCCAGTATGCCTACAGAGCAACAGCAGCAAATGAAATTTATGGGGTTACTTTCCCCATTGATGATTGTTATGTTTTCATTTAGCGCACCCGCAGCCCTGCCGCTATATTGGGTAGTTGGCGGGACCTTTTTAACGATCCAAACTATCATCAGCCGAAATCTTTATCAAAATAAACAAACCGTTACACAAACAAATCAAAAATAGGCTTAAAACAAGAAGCATTGGCGACGATGTTTCTTGTTTTTTTAAATATCATGGCCAATCATAAGCCCACAAAATAATAACCCGAGCCCCAAGATAAAACTACTGACTATGTAACCGTAAAAAAAATGATCTTTACCTGCTTTTCTAAGCTGCTCAGATTCAAGCATAAATGTTGAAAAAGTAGTAAAAGCCCCCATAAAACCAATACCTAGAAGATGATAATAATGCCCGGAAATTTGGATTCCCACTAACAATCCTAGCAAAAATGCCCCTAACAGATTAACCACAAAGGTTCCTAAAGGAAAACCATTTGTTCCTTGTATCTGCCTGCTCAAGGCATAACGGCATATGGCACCTAAGAAACCGCCGATGGAAAGATAAATAAGTTCACTCATTGTATCTGCCCCCTCCCTTCCATCAATGTTTACCTATCTTAAGTCCAATGCGGACAAAAATCAGTCCTCCCAAAAGGCTGATCACTATGTATGCGAATGAAAAGAAGTATTTACCTGCTTCCATTAACTGAATTGCTTCTAAGCAAAAGGTTGAAAAGGTCGTATACGACCCGATGACTCCTGTTGTTAACCCCGTTAAAAGCTGTGGTGGTAGTTTTTTTAGAATGACAAAATGATTCGATATCCAGCCAAGTAAAAAGGAGCCGGAAAGATTGATGATTAGTGTTCCAAAAGGAAAGGCAGTACTGCAAATTTCCGTGACTGCAGTAGATAGGAAATATCGGAGCAAGCTGCCAACCATTCCTCCAATTCCAACAAAAAGATACACCATATTAAACACTCCATTAAGCAAAAATATTTCCATTTATTATATAGGATATATTCTATTCTAAAAGGTAGCCTATATGATGTACAGCTTAAAAAAGGAGGGTAAACAAATGAAAAAAGGATTATTCCTCATGACAACTCTGATTCTTAGTCTTTATTTATCAGGGTGTGCAAGAAATAATGTGAACGATGATGTTGCGAACCGAAATGATAATAAACCAACGAGAGTTAATTATAACACTCGTAATCAAGGTGGACCAGCTATTGATGGAACAGGTGTTGGCGATCCAACAAGAGATGATAACGTCAATCGTCGCAACAACAATCTGACGGATGCGAGAAATGATAATCGTTCTAAAATGCGGGTTGCCGATGATGCGGCACGTAAGGTTGCAGACTTGCCAGATGTAGACCGCTCCAATGTAATTGTTACTGAAAATAATGCATATGTTGCTGCGAAATTAAACCGTTCCTCCCGAAATGGTCTTACAAACGATATTGAAAATCAAATCTCACGGACCGTTAAATCCGTTGATAAAGATATCGATCGGGTATATGTATCGGTAAATCCTGACTTCTACAATCGTTTTAATAATTATGCCGATGACATTCGCAATGGCCGACCAATATCAGGATTCTATGATGAATTTACCGATACCATCCGCAGAGTCTTTCCAGATGCAAAGTAATAATAAAGGGGCTGTCCAAAAAGTCGATTTTCCGACTTTTGGACGCCCCTTTTTCTGTTCAAAAATGTTGATATAACAGCATTCCTTGATTTTTTAATTTTATAGGATTTGCCTTTTTGGACAGTCCCTTTTTCTGTACTTTCCCTTGGGAGTTCTGACAAATTTGTGAAAACATTCATTTGGGGGTTCTCAAAATAAAAATAAACCGTTACAATAATAAAAACTGAATATTTAATCCATTTTTCCAAGGAGGGCATTCGCAAATTGAAAATTATGAGTAACGAGCAGTTAGTTGTTTCGTATCGGGATGCATTAAAGTCTGGCAAGGAAAAAGAATGGATAAAGATTCTAAAGGATGAAATTGAACGTCGGGGATTAAAACCAATTAAAAACCGTTAAGGAGTAAAAAAACCGCTGATTATTAATCAGCGGTTTTTAAAGCTTTCTTCTAACCTTCAAGAAGCAGCTTTTCTGGATCTTCTAACAAGTTCTTAATCATTACTAAAAAGCTGACGGCTTCTTTTCCATCGACAATCCGGTGGTCATAGGAAAGGGCAACGTACATCATCGGGCGGTTTTCCATTCTATCTTTGTCGATGGCCACCGGCCTGAGCTGAATGGTATGCATCCCTAAAATCCCAACTTGCGGCCCATTTAATATCGGCGTTGAAAGCAAAGAACCGAAAACCCCGCCATTTGTAATCGTAAATGTCCCGCCTTGCAAATCCTTTAAGGCCAATTTATTGGATCTAGCTTTTTCCGCAAGATGCGCAATATCGCCTTCAATTTCAGCAAATGACTTTCGGTCGGCATCCCTGACGACGGGAACTACCAGCCCTTCCTCCGTTGAGACAGCGACACCAATGTCATAAAACTTTTTAACTAAGAGCTGATCTCCTTGGATCTCTGCATTTAAATGCGGAAACTTCTTTAATGCTGCCACAACGGCCTTTGTAAAGAATGACATAAAGCCAAGCCGAACATCATTTTCTTCAAAAAATTGATCTTTACGGCGCTTCCTTAAGTCCATAACCGCCGTCATATCAATTTCGTTAAAGGTTGTTAGCATGGCCGCTGTTTGTTGCACTTCAACAAGCCGTTTGGCGATCGTCTGCCGTCTTCTCGACATTTTCTCATAGACAATTGGCTTAGACGTATCCTGCCCATTTTCTTTTTCATTGGAAGCTTCCAGCTTTGGTGCGGAAGACGGTCTTTGCTTATTCCCTTGTTCAAACGAAGATACGTCCTGTCTACGAAGTCTTCCAAATGGATCAGCAGCCGGTACCTCCTGTAAATTGATTCCTCTTTCCCGAGCAAGCTTACGGGCTGCCGGCGATGCTACCAGCCTTTGTCCGATTTCTTTACCTTCAACTTCTGTTGATCCATGGGGGGATCCGCCTACATTAGCGGCAGGAGCTTCAGGTTTTACAACTGGTTGAGACGATTGCTGTTCTAGCTGTTGGGCCTCTCTTCCCCCTTCCTCCACTACAGCAATTGTGTCACCAACACGGACAGTATCTCCTTCACTAAATTTCTGTTCGGTAAGGGTCCCGGAATAATCAGAAATAACCTCAATATTCACCTTATCCGTTTCCAGTTCAATCAGGTAATCCCCTTTTGTTACGTATTCCCCAACATTTTTTAGCCATTTTGCGATGGTTCCTTCGGTAATCGACTCAGCCAATTCAGGCACTTTAATTTCCGCCATTTATACTACCTCCTACTTGTTCACTCCTCGAAAGTGCGGTGGAAAGAATCTTAGACTGAATTAATTTATGAATATTTGGTTCCCCTTCAGCAGGGCTGGAGCGACGGCGTCGACCAATAAATCTTACCTTGTTCCCATTGGTTAACAGCTTGTTAATCCGTGGTTCGACGAAGGTCCAGGCCCCCATATTTTTTGGTTCCTCCTGCAGCCAATAAACCTCTTTTACATTCGGATATTTTGTCAACAGTTGTTTTAATCTATCTGTCGGAAATGGATAAATCTCCTCCAGTCTCATAACCTGAAGCCAAGAAAAGTCATCTCCCTTGTTTACTTGTTCGGCAATATCAATCGCTATTTTACCAGTGCAAAGAACAATCCGTTCCACCTTGGTATCATCTCTCGAAAAAGTAAATTGCTCCAGCACCGGCTCAAAACATCCGTTGCTTAGTTTGGATCCGGATGAAGCCACCAGCGGATTTCTTAGCAGACTTTTAGGTGACATGAGAACAAGCGGCCTTACCTCTTCTTGGTTCAATTGGGCAGCCTGACGCCTTAATAAATGGAAATATTGTGCGGCACTCGTTACATTGGCAATGGTCCAGTTTTTTTCAGCCGCTGTTTGCAGAAACCGCTCCGGTCTTGCACTGGAATGTTCTGGTCCTTGGCCTTCATAGCCATGTGGAAGCAGTAAGACAAGTCCGGACTTTTGCCCCCATTTTGCCCTGCCGGCAGCAATAAATTGATCAAACATGACTTGTGCAGCATTGGCAAAATCACCGAATTGCGCTTCCCAAATCACTAATGTTTCTGGTGAAAACACATTATAACCATACTCAAAACCAACAACGGCCGCCTCTGTTAATGGGCTATTGTAGATGGCGAATGTTGCTTTTGCTGATGATAAATGGTGCAGTGGCAGATAAGTTTCTCCTGTCTCTTCATCGTGCAGCACTAGATTCCGATGCGCAAAGGTACCCCGTTCCGTATCCTGACCAGTAAAGCGAATCGGTGTCCCATCAGCTAAGATGGAGGCAAATGCCAAGGTTTCCGCCAAGGCCCAATCCACCTTACCATTTTCATCAAATGCAGTAGTTCGTCTTTTTAGGATTTTCTCTAGCTTGTGAAACACATGAAATTCCTTGGGCCATTGAAGTAATTCCTCGTTCATCTTTTTCAATGTTTCAAGTGGTACACTGGTTACAATATTTGCCCTATCCGTATTAAAATTAGGTGGATCAGGCAAGACCAATTCAGCATCCTTTTTTATCTCCACAACCTTCTGATGAGCCTTTTGCAATCTTTGTACGATAGTGTTTTTTAATTCTGCTATCTCTTCTTCATTCGTTATCCCGGCCGCCAGCAAATTTTTCTTGTAAATTTCTGTTACTGTCGGATGTTTGTGCACAAGGGTATACATCTTAGGATTCGTTGCCATCGGCTCATCCATCTCGTTATGGCCAAAGCGCCGATAACCAATAAGATCGATGAGAATGTCCTTTTGAAAAACAATTCGATATTCTGCGGCAATCAAGGCGGCCTTTATACAGCTTTCAGGATCATCGGCATTCACATGAATAATCGGGATCTCAAATCCCTTTGCAAGGTCACTTGAATAGCGGGTCGAACGTGAATCATACGACTCTGTTGTAAAACCAATCATATTATTTGCAATAATGTGGATTGTCCCACCTGTTCGAAACCCTCGTAATCTGCTTAAATTTAACGTTTCAGCGACAATTCCTTCTCCTGGAAAGGCTGCATCACCATGAATTAAAATTGCCAGCGCTGACTTGTATGTTTCATTAGGATAACCTGCTTTGTTTCGCTCCTCCTGTGCAGCACGTGTAAATCCTTCAACAACAGCTCCAACATATTCAAGATGGCTCGGATTATTGGCAAGCGTAATCTTTGCCAACTTCTTATTTCCACCCCTGAGCTCTCTATTTAATCCTAGATGATACTTGACGTCCCCAGTCCAGCCAAAATTGATGCCAATAGAACCTTCAGAAGGAACAAGCTCCTTATTTGGTGCATGTTGAAACTCAGCAAAGATCATTTCATAAGGTTTTCCTAAGACATGTGCTAGAACATTTAATCTGCCTCTGTGTGCCATCCCAATGTTGATCGTTTCAGCCCCGTCTTCAACTGCAGCTGAGATGATTTCATCAATAAGCGGCACCATGATATCAAGCCCCTCAATGGAAAACCGTTTTTGACCAACAAACGTTTTATGAAGGAATTTTTCAAATTCTTCTACTTGAATGAGTCTATTTAATAGTTTAAGCTTTTTTTCATTAGAAAAAATGGAGTAGTCACTATTTTCAACTCTTTCTACTAACCAATTCTTCTCCTTCATGTCATGGATATGATCAAATTCATACGTTATCGTTCCCGTGTATACATGTTTTAAATACTCAATGGCTTCATAGGCTGATCGTTTCGATAACGAAGCATTTTTCGAAATAATTTCTGCCGGAAGTTTTCGCAAATCAGCTTCTGTTAATCCAAAGTTCTCCAGCTCGAGATGGGTTCGATCAGGCTGATGATTTCCTAATGGATAAATATCAGCGGCCAAATGCCCATAGGTACGAATTTGATCTGCCAGTTTCATGGCGGCGTACGTTTTTTCATTTTCAACAGGCGCTACGCTTACATCGCCTGCTGCAGATAAATCCAAATCAAAGAAGTCCGACTCATTCATCTCGTCAAACAATCTTCTCATTTCCTCGTCAACTGACAGAGGATCCAGCTTATAGTTTTCAAATTGGTCAATTAAATAGCCAAGATTCGGACCAAAGAAATCTTTAAGGATAGGTTTGTTCTCTTGATTTGGTGTCTTCATCATCCATTCCCCCTTATCCCGGTATGTATCCTTGCACCATCTATATATTACCATGTCAGAAAATATAGATACAGCAATTGAACCTATGTCAAGATACTTCTATCATCTTTAGTGTGTCTTTATTTGGCGCTAAAATTTATCAAAAAAAAACACATCCACTTAATAGATGTGCAATACCCATTTTCAACCTGCTAAAACAGGCTGAAAACAAAGTTCTTCTAATTTAGCTGCAATTTTTCCGACGGCGTCCTTATAGTTATCGGCAAAAATATCAATGAATTCATTTTGGTACTCTAATCTGGCATAGTCATATTTGGGGTCATAATAAGATTCAAGTAATATGGGAATCATCGCTTGATAATTCCGTTCATGTAATGCAGTGGTAAGCTGGCTTCTAATTTCGACATCTTTTATCCGCCTTAGGACTCTTTCCAAACCAAGTGAAATCTTTTCATGGTACCATGGCTCATGCTGATATGGCAGTACATATTCAGTTACCAAATGCTTGACCCTTTGATCAAGCGGTGTGTGGATAAAAATATTCACCCCTTGAAATTTAACATCCATTAGTTCTTCAGGTTGAACAGCTTTACCAATTCGTTTGCTTTCGGCCTCGACTAGAAAATAGGCTGCCCCTTGAATCTCTTGCAGTCCTTTAAATAATAGAGAATCAAAGGTTTTTTGGTTATGACCCTCACCAAGTCCAATCGTTCCAAAAATCGAACCCCTGTGTCCGGCCATTGCTTCCAGGTCTAAAATGGGATATCCTTTTGACTTTAATTGCTTTAAAATCTCCGTTTTTCCGACACCTGTCATCCCATGTAAAACAACTGCCTTGCCGGGAATCATGGAGGGTATTTGC
Organism: Bacillus renqingensis; assembly: GCF_016464375.1. Lineage (GTDB taxonomy): Bacteria > Bacillota > Bacilli > Bacillales > Cytobacillaceae > Neobacillus > Neobacillus renqingensis. The sequence continues at coordinate 195,629 of NZ_JADDIU010000002.1, read as the reverse complement.
TCAAGTATATAATGCCGGTAAGCCTTATATCCGCCAACAAGCAGCCAAGCATAGATACCAGCAAATTCTAAAAATGTCACAACTGCTTTACTGCGCATCCCGCCGCGCCAGCAATGGACGACTAATTCTCCATTTTCACTTTGAGATTTAATCATTTGAAGCATTCTTGGGAGTTTTGGCGAGACAAGCTCCATCGCCCGCCATTTAGCAGCCGCCTGGCCCTCATGCTTATAGATCGTACCAATTTCCGCCCGCTCTTCATCTGAAAATAACGGAATGTTAATCGCTCCTGGAATTGCCCCATCTTTAAACTCGATTGGTGAACGGATATCAATAATTACCGGCTTCTTAAGTTTAAATAGTTCTTCTGCTGTGATCTCTTTCATGTATACAACGCGCTCCTAAATGGTGTGAATAGCTGAAAATAAACAAAACTTCCAATAAGGAAGTTTAACGGATCGTTCATCAAGAAAAATCTTGCTAAGAATATATTCTCATTATAAAGGAGTTTCTAACAGCTATCAAGGAGACGGAATTTCTTTGCCATGATTGGGTGATTGATCAAACGGTCTACCCCTTTTAATGGGATAGACCGTTTCCCTTTTATACTATGTTTGTCTTTTGTTTAAAAACTGACATCAACTTTTTCATTTCCGCTAAACTATTTTTCGCGAATAAATCGACAATCTTACTGCCGACAACAACGCCATCACAATATTTTGAAATAGTTACCATTTGTTCATGATTAGAAATTCCAAAGCCCGCTAACACCGGGATTGGACTAACCTCTTTAACCGCTTGTAAATAGGCATTTAAATCACCGGCAAATTCATTTCTAGTCCCTGTAATTCCTTTCACAGTAACCGTATATAAGAATCCACTTCCTCTTGCCGCAATCTGTTTGATGCGTTCAAGGGGTGTAGTAAGCGTGACAAGACGAATCAATTCTATTCCAGCTGCTGTTAATTCTGGTGCAATCATTTCCTCTTCCTCAATCGGGAGGTCTGGAATAATACATCCATCGACACCTGCCTTTTGAATATCATGAATAAAACTTGTAATCCCATAAGCATATATAGGATTAAGGTAGGTCATGATGATAATTGGAATCTTAACAACCTCCCTTGCCTTGGCCAATTCGACAACAATCCCCTTTAAGGTAGTTCCGTTGTTCAATGCCCTAATTCCGGCTTGCTGGATGGTTGGACCATCGGCAACCGGGTCAGAGAACGGAACCCCAACTTCAATCGCAGCAGCGCCATACGCTTCAAGCAGCTTAAGGCGCTCTACTAAGCAGTCTAATCCTCCGTCTCCAGCCATTATATACGGTACAAAAGCCTTTGCTTGATTCTTTTTTAATAGCTGAAACGTTTGTTCAATCCGGTTCATCATTTATTTCCCCCTTTTAGCCTTGCTCTTACAGCATCAACATCCTTATCCCCTCGTCCTGAAAGACAGACAACGATATTTTTTGAAGGGCCCAGCTCTGCGGCAAGTTTAATAGCGAAGGCTACGGCATGAGAACTTTCGAGCGCCGGAATAATTCCTTCAAGTTTTGATAATAGCTGGAAGGCATCAAGGGCCTCTTGGTCAGTGATAGAATGGTAATTCGCACGACCGATTTCCTTTAAATGGCTGTGTTCCGGGCCGACACCAGGATAATCAAGGCCGGCAGAAACCGAGTGAGCCTCTTGTATTTGACCATCCTTATCTTGCAATACATACATACATGCTCCGTGCAGGACACCTGGTTTTCCTTTTGTTAAAGATGCCGCATGAAATGCGGTATCAATGCCTTGACCGGCGGCTTCAACACCATAAAGCTCCACTTCCTCCTCTTCGATAAACGGATGAAACATGCCCATCGCATTACTGCCGCCGCCGATACAAGCCACCACTGCATCAGGCAGACAATCCTTTCTTGCCAAAAATTGTTGTTTTGTTTCCTTGCCAATCACACTTTGAAAATCCCTGACAATCAGCGGAAATGGATGCGGACCCATTACGGAACCTAATAAGTAATGGGTATCGTCGACATTTGCCACCCAGTACCTTAAAGCTTCGTTGACAGCATCCTTTAATGTGGCACTTCCAGAGGTAACACCGACCACTTTGGCTCCTAATAATTCCATCCGAAATACATTGAGCGCTTGCCTTTTGATATCTTCTTCTCCCATAAAAATGATGCATTCTAAATTTAGTAATGCACAAACCGTTGCAGTAGCAACACCATGCTGTCCGGCACCCGTTTCTGCGACAATCTTTCTCTTTCCCATACGGACAGCCAGCAGCGCCTGGCCAATCGCATTATTAATTTTATGGGCCCCTGTATGATTCAAATCTTCCCTCTTTAAATAAATATTGGCTCCTCCCGCATATTTTGTAAGGTTTTCGGCAAAATACAACGGGGTTTCCCGGCCAACATATTCCTTTAAGAGACGCTCCATCTCCAAGTTGAATTCCGGATCTTGTTTTGCCACTTCATAGGCAGCAGCTAATTCTGTTATAGCTTTTATAAGTGTTTCTGGAACAAACATTCCTCCAAACTGGCCGAAATGGCCTGTTTCGTTTGGCAGTGTATAAGCAGTCATTTGATTTCTCCCCCTACCGGCAATCGCTTAGCCTTTTTAATAAACTCTTTTATTTTTTTCAAATCCTTCATTCCAGCGGTTTCGACTCCTGAGCTGACATCGACCATATCTGGCTTAATGATACGAATGGCCTCTTCAACATTATTCTCGTCCAGTCCGCCGGCAAGGATGACTTTCTTTCCTTTAAGTGCATTTTTATCGACCTGATGCCAGTCAAATGCAGTACCATTTCCGCCCCGGTATTTTCCCTTTGGTCCATCGAGCAAAATATAATCGGCTGGAAAATGGCTCATAGCAGCAAGATGCTGATTGCTTTGAAAGCTGATGGCTTTAATGACCGGGTATGAAAGGGAATGACAATCATCAGCGGTTTCATCCCCATGCAACTGAATATGTGTCAGCCCGACAACTGAAGCAATCCTTTCAATCTCTTCAAGTGTTTCGTTGACAAATACACCGACTTTATAAACCTCTTTCGGGAGAAGAGCGGCAATTTCTCTTGCCTTCTCCTCCGAAACCTTTCGCTTGCTTTTGGCAAATACAAATCCGATTGCATCTGCACCGTATTTAACTGCTTGTATCCCTGTGTTCACATCTGTTATTCCGCAGATTTTCACTTTCATCTTTTTGCTCCTTCAACTAGCGGCAGCCGAAAATCTTGAAAGGTTTGCTGTAAGCTCGAACTCTTCATCAAGGCCTCACCGACTAAAATTCCATTTGCCCCTGCATTTCTAACCCGTTCGACATCATGAATATGATGCAGCCCGCTTTCACTGATTAAAAATGCCCCTGCTTCCTTTACCATTGCCGCCAATTTTTCCGTCGTCTCAAGTGAGACGTTAAATGTTTTTAAATCACGATTATTCACACCAATTAGTTTGCCCCCGGTTTTCAGGGCTGTTTCCAGCTCAGCCTGATTATGAACCTCAATTAAAACCTCTAATCCTAACTCCTTTGCGTATTGATATAGTTCTTGCAACTCTTCTTCCTTCAAGGCAGCAACAATCAATAGCACTAAATCGGCCCCAAAGCAGCAAGCCTGGTCAATTTGCAGCGGATCAATGATAAAATCCTTGCAGAGAATCGGCAGCTCAACTGCTGCACGGACTGCTGCCAAGTCGGAAAAAGATCCCTTAAAAAAGGTTTGGTCGGTTAGGACCGAGATGGCGCTGGCACCACTTGTTTCATAAATAGCCGCCTGAAGAGCCGGTGACACCGTGTTATTAATGATTCCCTTTGATGGGGAAGCCCGCTTAAACTCGGCAATAATTGCCAGTTCTTCTCCTGCTTGCAGTTTTTCAATGAAAGACCTGTGCTTAAAATTGGGCGCTTGCATTTCTTTTTTCTTATCGCGAAGAAGCGTTACCTCCTTCATTTTCTGTTCAATGATTTGGTTTAAGATTGTCGCCATATTACATTGCCTCTCTTTGTAAGCCTTTAGATTTATCGATTAAAGCCGTTAATTTATCATAAGCTGCCCCTGAATCAATGATTTCCTTTGCTTTCTTAATCCCTGCTTCGATTGTTTCGGCTTTGGAAGCCGTGTAAATACCGATTCCGGCATTAAGCAATACCGTATCACGATAAGCTCCTTTTTTCCCTTTTAAAACATCGATCAAAATCTCGGCATTGTCTTTTGCGGTACCGCCTTTAATCGCATTGTTATCGTATTGTGGTAAATTGAATTCTTCAGGTGAAAATGATTGATTCGTAATAACACCATTATCTAGAATGGCAAGATGATTTTCTCCCTGCAGTGAAGCTTCATCGATAAAACCTGCCCCATTTACCACTACTGCCCTTTTTCTTCCTAACTGTTTGAGCACCTCTGCAAAGATCGTTACTAAGTCTCGGCGGTACAAACCTAACAATTGATAATCAAGTTCAATTGGGTTTGTCAGTGGACCGATAAAGTTAAAAATTGTCGGAATTTTAAGCTCTCTTCTTACCATCATTACCTTTTTTAATTTTGGATGAACATGAGGAGCAAATAAAAAGGCAATGCCAATTTCCTCAAGAATTTCCTCCGTGACTTCCGGGTTTACATTTAGATTTACTCCTAAGTATTCCAGAACATCCGCACTTCCTGTTTTACTGGAGATGCTTCTATTGCCATGCTTAGCTACCGGAATTCCGGCACCGGCAAGGACAAATGCCGATGTTGTACTAACGTTAAAGCTTGACGAACCATCACCGCCAGTGCCACAATTATCAAGAACATTCGGAAACTTCTTTTTAAACTGCAGCGTATTTCCTTTCAATGCTTTTACAATGCCTACAATCTCATCAACTGTTTCCCCCTTGGATTTCAATCCCATTAAAAAGGCGGCAATTTCCGATTCCGAAACTTCTTCACCTAAAATGAAATCCACGGCTTCCTTCATTTGATCTTCTGAAAAAGATTTATGCTCAGCTAACTGGAGTAAATAACTCTTCATCTTCTCTCAACCTTTCTATCTCAGCTAAAAAGTTCTTCAAAATTTGTTTACCTGCCGGGGTTCCAATAGACTCCGGGTGGAACTGCAGACCATAGACAGGATATTGCGAATGTTTTATTGCCATCACTTCTTGGTCATCCATTGATTGTGCCAAACATTCAAGCTCTAATGGCAAACTGTCTTTTTCAATCGATAGTGAATGATAACGCATCACTTCTAAGGGGGAAGACAAGTAAGCAAAAATATCGTTGCTATTGTGACGGATGAATGAGGTCTTCCCGTGTTTAATCGTATGTGCCCGCCGGATTTCACAGCCAAAGGCAGCTCCAATGGCTTGATGACCAAGACAAATACCTAAAATCGGGATCGTCTTATAAAAGCTTTGAATCACGTTAATACATATCCCTGCCTCTTCAGGTCGGCCTGGTCCAGGAGAAAGAATGATTGCTTTTGGATGTAGGCTTTTGATACCATCGATACTAATTTGATTATTCCGACGGACCACCACCTTTTCTCCTAGTTCTCCTAAATATTGATAAAGGTTAAAGGTAAAGGAATCAAAGTTATCAATTAATAAAATCATTTTGCAGCCCTGCCCTCCAAAAACGTTTTTAATTTATTTGAGGTTTCTTCATATTCTAATTCGGGATTGGAATCAAATACGACGCCTCCACCCGCTTGAATGTAAGCCATCCCCTCTTTCAAAATCATCGTACGAATTGCCAAGGCAAAATCGATGTTCCCATTTGCTGATACATAACCAATTGCCCCGGAATACAATCCGCGCTTTGATTTTTCCAAATCATTGATGATTTCCATAGCTCGAACCTTGGGTGCACCTGAAACTGTTCCTGCCGGGAGACAAGCAGCGAGTGCATCTAGTGCTGTTTTATCTGCACGAAGCTGACCGCTTATTTCCGATACAAGGTGCATCACATGGCGGAATTTTTCAACTGCCATATACTTATCAATTCGTACAGAACCAAACTCACATACTTTCCCAAGGTCATTTCTGCCAAGATCAACCAGCATTTTATGCTCTGCAAGCTCCTTTTGATCAAGAAGCAATTCCTTTTCAAGCTCTCCATCTTCTGCGGCCGTTTCACCCCTTCTTCTCGTCCCGGCGATTGGGTTGGCAATCACCGTTTTCCCTCTTGCTTTCAATAGGCTTTCCGGCGACGAGCCAATTACGGTGTAGCTGCCGAAATCAATATAAAACATATAAGGGGTTGGATTGTGAGCACGATGCTTCCGATAAAGCGACAGTGGGGAGCCTTGGAACTCTGATTTCATCCTTCTTGACGGCACTACCTGAAAAATATCCCCTGCAAGTATATGTTCTTTGGCCGTCTCGACCATTTTGATATAGACTTCCTTTGTTGTTTCAGATTCAAATCCTGAGAAGGAAAAAGGTTGTTCCTCCTCAAAATCATGTCTTCCTTTAAGTTCCGCCTCTAGTTGTTCCATTTTCTTTTCAACCATGGCTATGTTCCCGTCCGCTAAAGGAATCCCACAAATAAATACCTTTTCCTCAAGGTGATCATAGACAATTACCTCTTCATAAAACATTAAATGGACATCGGGCATCTCCAAACCGTTTGGATACTCTCTGCCAATCTCTTCGAACTGCCTGACAATGTCATAGCCTACATAGCCAACAGCACCACCAATAAAGGGAAAAGGAAAATCGGTTAATTCCTTTTTCGGGAGCAGTTTATTTAAAACATCTAAAGGATTAGCTTTTATTATCTTTTTTTCACCGTTTTGCTGGATGATTTCATTCTCATCTCCGTAGGAAATTAGCTCGAAGGCCGGGTCTGCTCCAATAAAGGAGTAGCGCCCAGAATGGTTAAATTTATTAGAGCTTTCCAATAAAAATTTCTTTTCCCCGCTCATCTTTTCCAAAATTGATATTGGGGTAAGGACATCTCCACTTATTTCTTTCATCATAAACTCAGTTCTCGTTTTCATTCCTCTTCTCCTCTCCTCTCTTCTCAACTAAAAAGTGTAAGCGTCCTTTAGCGGCTAGCACCTGAAGCCGAAAAATAAAAAACGCCCTCTATATGCATAACAAACGTTATGCATATAGAGGGCGAATCTTAGACCCGCGGTGCCACCTCTCATTTGAAGCAGATAAAATATCTGCCGCTCTTTTTCAGATACAGAGGCAAAATCCTCGATATCCTATCCTTTTAACGGTGGAATTCCGTGTATCCCTACTTAGTGTTCAGGATTCCTCTCACAAGCCCATTCCACAAATCCTTTCTTATCGGCTCTCACCTTCTCCGACTCTCTGGAAAGAAACAAAAATGTGTACTCCTCTTGCTCAAACGATTTTCAATATTTTTAAATTGGTTTTAATCTTAATAAAATTCCTTTTTCTTGTCAAGTGCTTTTTGAGAAAATTCAAAAAGAACATACAATTTTGTGTTCCTTAAAGGATTTTTCTACCACAGTTTTTTTCTCGATAAAAGCAAATATTAAACAATAGAAATAATAAGACGGGGAAAGGGAAGACAAATGGAACATATTGAACAATTATGGAAAACCAACGGGACTGCTAAGAACAAGAATTCCGCATCAAGTCAAAAGGGTTCCGGTGAGATTTCAAAACAAAAATGGGCAATTCTATCGTTATCTTCAATTCCTTTAGTCATGACATTAGGAAATTCAATGTTAATACCAGTACTGCCAGCAATGGAAAAAAAATTATCAATTTCGGCATTTCAATCAAGTATGGTCATAACCGTTTATTCAATTGTGGCCATTTTATTAATCCCCATTGCCGGCTATTTATCGGATCATGTTGGCAGAAAAAAGGTCATTATCCCCAGCCTTATCATAGCTGGAATTGGTGGACTAATTTCCGGCTGGGCGGCGTGGAAACTCGATAATGCCTACTGGATTATCTTAGCAGGTAGAGCCCTTCAAGGGGTTGGAGCAGCTGGATCGTTTCCGATTGTCCTCCCCTTAGTTGGAGATATGTTTAAAAATAAAGATGATGTAAGTACATGTTTAGGGCTAATCGAAACATCTAATACCTTTGGTAAAGTGTTGAGCCCCATTTTTGGAGCGCTTCTTGCAGGATTTATCTGGTTTTTACCTTTTCTCGCCTTTCCAGTTTTTTGCACCATCTCTGTTTTGTTAGTGGCCATACTGGTGAAAGCACCAAAAAGTTCACAAAAACCGATCCCATTTAAGGTTTTTTTTACTGGGATTAAAAAAACTTTTAAAGAAAGTGGGCGCTGGCTCTACGCCGTTTTTTTTATTGGCGGGATTCTCATGCTTGTCCTATTTGGAATATTATTTTATCTTTCCGAGGTATTTGAGACAGAGTATGGGATTAAGGATTTAAAAAAGGGGATCTTTTTGGCTTTACCACTTGGAGCACTTTGCTTATCCTCCTTTATTAGTGGAAAAGTCATTAAAAAGAATAAGGTACTCATGAAATGGCTTACCTTTGGTGGAATTGTTGCTGCAGCTCTTTCCATCGCAGCCTTGTGGTTCTCCATCAAATTATGGTACATGATTACGATGTTCTTGATTAGTGGGATCGGGATTGGCATCGGCCTTCCATGCCTTGATTCTTTGATTACGGATGGAGTTGAAAAAAAAGAACGCGGAACAATTACTTCGTTTTATACCTCCATGCGGTTTATCGGAGTTGCGGCAGGCCCGCCAATCATTGCTTTGTTAATGAAGCATCCCAATTATTGGATTTTCATCATCATGAGCAGCCTCAGTATTCTGGCAGCCATTGTTGCTCTCCTTGCCATTAAGCCCCAAGAAAAAGGATGAAAGGAAAGAGCTGAGTTGTATACTAACCCTCAGCTCTTTCCTTAAAATGTATTGTTATGATTTCAATGGTTTTTTAACGAAGCCAATTAATAAGGCAGATACGACAGATCCAATTAAAATACCCAATAAGTATTTAAGCGGACCATTCTCTACCAAAAACGCCACAAATATCCCGCCGTGCGGTGCTCTTAATCCAATGTGGAAAGCCATAGAAAGCGCACCGGCAATACCTGAACCCACCATCATTGAAGGAATTACCCGAAGCGGATCAGCTGCGGCAAAGGGAATCGCTCCTTCTGTGATAAACGATGCCCCCATAATGTAACATGCCTTTCCAGCATCTTTGTCCTGATCGTTAAATTTATTCTTAAAAATAGTGGTGGCGATAGCAACTGCTAAAGGGGGAACCATTCCTGCTGCCATAATCGCTGCCATTGGCTCGTAAACACCGCTGGCCAACAAACCCGTTCCAAAAACGTAGGCTGCTTTATTGACTGGACCACCCATGTCAATCGCCATCATTAATCCTAACACCAATCCTAAGAGAACAGCGTTTCCTGTTCCAAGGCCTGTTAACCAGTGGGTAATTTCCTTATTAATCCAGGCAACCGGATTGTTAACTACATAATGCATCAGAAAACCTGTAATCGCAATGCCCAATAGCGGGTAAAGTAAAATACTCTTAATTCCTTCTAACGATTTTGGCAGGCCGGCAAAGACTTTTTTAAGTAAGAGGACCAGATATCCTGCCAGAAAACCAGCAATTAATCCACCAAGAAAGCCTGCACCACCAGAAGCAGCCATCATCCCGCCAACCATGCCGGGTGCAAATCCTGGACGATCCGCAATACTCAAAGCAATAAATCCTGCAAGAACTGGAACAATTAGTGCAAAGGCGTTATCCCCGCCAATTGCTTTAATCACCGCCGCGATTGGATTATAGGATGGGTCATTTGGATTGGCCGAGTTATATCCAAACATAAAGCTGATCGCAATTAAAATCCCGCCTCCGACAACAAATGGAAGCATATTTGATACACCATTCATCAAATGCTTATAAATCGTTTTTCCTGTGGAGGTGTGTCCGGTCTCTTTTTTATTATTCTCTCCATTCCCGTTATAAACGGGGGCATCCTGTTTTAACGCGCGGTTAATTAATTGCTCCGGCTTGCGAATTCCATCGGCAACCGCAGCTTGGATGACATGTTTACCGCTAAATCGCTCCATTTCGACATTGATGTCTGCTGCAACAATAACAGCCGTCGCATTGTCTATTTCCTCTTTTGTAAGGACATTTTTGGCGCCGCCAGACCCATTCGTCTCAACCTTGATATCGACCCCCATTTCGTCAGCCTTAGCCTTTAATGAATCGGCTGCCATATAGGTGTGAGCGATCCCTGTAGGACAACCTGTAACAGCCACAATGGAATTATTTTTAGATAATGGACCTGTTTCTTCCTTCTCTTTTTGATCATAGCGATTAAGTGTTTCGATAATTTCTTCCGCCGTTGTGGCCTTTAATAACTCGTAGCGTACTTCCGCTTTCATCAGCAGTCCGGAAAGACGGGCCAATGCTTCTAAGTGCGTATCGTTAGCTCCTTCAGGGGCCGCAATCATAAAAAATAAATGTGCCGGTTTCCCGTCCAATGATTCATAATCTACACCACTAACAGATTTGCCAAAGGCGATAGCCGCTTCCTTAACAGCTGCTGTCTTTGCATGGGGAATGGCAATTCCGTCGCCAATACCTGTTGTACTTTGGGCTTCCCGTTTTACGATTTCTGCTTTAAACTTGCTTCGGTCGGAAATTTTTCCGGCACTTAATAGAACATCTACAAGCTGATCAATGGCATTCTCTTTTTGACTGCCCTCGACATGAAGCAAGATGGTGTTTTTAGATAATAATTCTGTGATTTTCATGCTCTTCACTCCCTTACCTTATTTGCTTGATTTGCACTTGTGGCAGCAAATCTTTTACTTTTTTTCTTGTGCAGAGCCCAAGTGAAAAGGCCGTTGCACTGCCGGATGCAACACTAAAGCGAAATGCTTCCTGCAAATTTCTCGTTTGAACATAGGCAGCTAAAAATCCTGCAACCATAGAATCACCAGCTCCAACAGAATTTTTCACCTCTCCTTTAGGTACCTTGGCATGGTAGGTAGCATCATGGGTAAGGAATACAGCTCCTTTCTCCGCTAAGGAGACAATGACATTTTGGGCACCCATCTCAATAAGTTTTCTGCCGTATGGAATAACTTCCTCGGGAGTTGAGATCGATGCTTCGAATAATTCCCCTAGTTCATGATGATTAGGTTTGATTAAAAATGGTTGATATGGCAGAACTTTTTTTAATAGTTCCCCTTCAGCATCCACAACAAATTGTGCACCAGACTGTTTACAGATTTTCACAAGCTCTTCATAGGTGGTTTCTGGTAATGAAGAAGGGATACTTCCAGCTAAAACTAACAAGTCGGCTGAACCTAGATGCCTAATTTTATCTTTGAGCAATTGAAAATCTGACTTTGAAATCAATGGACCGTTTGCATTTATTTCTGTTTCTTGACCTGTTTTCAGTTTAATATTAATCCGGGTATCTTCTTGAACCTGGACAAAATCTGTTTCAATCTTTTCCTCATGGAGAAATTGTTCGATGTATGCACCTGTAAATCCCCCTATAAATCCCAACACTTTGCTATCAGTCCCCATTTGTTTTAATACCCTTGAGACATTAATTCCTTTACCGCCGGGAAACTTGGCCTCATCAACCGTTCGGTTTAAATCACCAAATTGAAAACTAGTAAGTTTAACAATGTAATCAACAGAAGGGTTAAGCGTTAATGTATAAATCATGCTGTCACAACCTTTATCGTAGTTCTTGTTAAATATTGCTTCTCTATTCCATCTGCCAATTCGTTCGTAATAATCGTTGCTTCATGGAGATCGGAAATCTTTGCAAATGAAATTTCTGAAAACTTTGTACTATCAGCTAATACATAAGCCTCTCTTGCAAGAGAAATTGCCTTGTGTTTAACCGATGCCTCTTCCTGATCGGGAGTGGTGAAGCCAAATTGCGGGTGGATCCCGTTGACACCTAGAAAACATTTATCAAAACGATAAAGCTCAAGACCCGCTAAAGCACCCCTTCCAACGAACGCATTCGTCTTGGGTTTTACAAATCCACCAATTGTATAAGTGGGAATATCTTTATTTAATAATGAAGGTACATGCATTAACCCGTTTGTGACCACAACAATATCTGTTACATGCAGAAACTCAATCATTTCAAATATGGTTGACCCGGCATCTAGGTAAATACAATCTCCTTCTTCTACTAAACTAGCAGCATATTTAGCAATCATTCGTTTCTCTTGAAGGTTTTTGGCCGATTTCTCAACCATGCTTGGCTCTTGCAGCTTCCCTTGCAATCTTGAAGCTCCCCCATGAATCCTTTTTAAAAACTTTTGCTTCTCCAGCTGCGATAAATCCCTTCGTATCGTTGATTCAGAAGTATTAGTAAGTTCCATAATCTCCTGAATTTTAATGATACCTTTTTCCTTAAGCAATTGAAGGATGATCCGATGACGTTCTGGCGTTAACAAGTCATCATCACCACCTTAAAAATTATTTTCTATCCTTATGATAATGAAACCGATTACCGAAAGTCAATCATTTTCTTTCAAAAACATTTAAAATATGACCGTTTTTGAATGTTTTTTGACAATATTATTTTGGAGGTTAATGATTAAATTAAAAAAATATATTTTCTTCTACCACAATTTAAATTATTATGCTATAATTATTACTGTCCTATTTATTCCAATGCGGGTGTGGTTTAATGGTAGAATTTCAGCTTCCCAAGCTGACGGCGGGGGTTCGATTCCCCTCACCCGCTCCATCATGATAAGTGGAGAAGTACCCAAGTGGTTATAAGGGGGCGCACTCGAAATGCGTTAGGGCGGGCAACCGTCGCGTGAGTTCGAATCTCACCTTCTCCGCCATACATAACTTACTATGAAAAAAACGCCAATAGTTTCTGGCGTTTTTTCCATTTCGGTTTAATTTTTTTTGGCGTCTCTGTGAGGTGTTATCACAATGTTTGGCTGCGTAATCTCACTACTTGGCATTCCGATGATTTGACTGACTGTTCCATACTTTCTTCGCAGCTCTTTGATTTCTCCAAATTCAATCGCCCGCATCGGACAGGACGAAACACAAACAGGTTCCTCACCCTTTGCTTGAAGATCGAGGCAGAAGTCACATTTGTTCGATTTGAAGACCCTTTCATTATACTGTGGGGCACCGTAAGGACAGGCCGTGACACATAAACGAGATCCCACACATACATCTTGATCAATCGTCACTACACCATTTTCTTTGTCTTTAACAATCGCACCAACCGGACAGCTCAAAACGCATTTCGGCTGTGTGCAGTGATTACAAGAGATTGAAAAGTAATAAGCCTTTATGTTATGAACTATCCCGCCTGTTGGCTGCTTTATAAAGCTGCCATCCTCATAGGAATAAACACGGCGGAAATTGACACCAACATCCAGATTATTTTTATCCTTACAAGCAACAGCACAAGCCTTACAGCCAGTACAAAGGCTTTGATTAATATAAAATCCTAATTGTGCCAACCTTCTCACTCCTTATGCTTTTTTCACATCAACAAGGTTTGTCTGCTGCGGATTTGCTTTTGCCAGCGGCGTTGGCCGCTGAGATGTTAAAACATTTAAGGAACCGCGTTGATCCAGCCCCGCTTTATCAGGTGTATACCAAGCACCTTGAGGAATTCCTACGACACCTGGTGTAATACGCGGTGTCACCTTTACATCAATAAACAACGTTCCCCGATCATTAAAGACTTTGACCCGGTCCCCATCATTAATCCCACGCTTTGTGGCATCAATAGGATTTATCCACATTTCCTGTTTCGCTGCTTCCTCCAACCACGGCTGGTTATCATAGGTGGAATGACAGCGGCGCTTATAATGCCAACTGATCAACTGTAGTGGATATTTTTCTTTTAATGGATCTTCTGGACCTTCCCATGACGGTATATATTTCGCAATCGCCGGAATTTCATCATGCTGATTCATATCCCACAATGCCTTTGAAAATAATTCAATTTTCCCGGATGGTGTCTCAAACGGATGGTTCTCCAAATCATCAATTTGTTCTTTAAATCCGATAAGTGGCTCATTATACTTAAAATGATAAACCCCCATTTTTCGAAACTCTTCAAATGTCGGGAAATTCGGATCGATCTCTTTTCTTGTTCTCTCAATGCTATCCTTGACAAGGTCAAGCGTTGTCTTCCCCTCCGTAAATTTTTCCTTAAGGCCCAGCTTATCCGCTACTTCTGCAAATACATCATATTCATCACGGCATTCATATAACGGATCAATTGCTTTATCACCAAAAATAACATAATCCCCATTTCCCCAAGGCAAGCCAATATCGTAGCGTTCAAAAAAGGTGGTTCCAGGTAATAGGATGTCAGCAAATTTTGCACTCGGCGTCATAAACAGATCACTGACAACGATAAATTCTACCTTCCTTTCATCTTCCAGCAGTTTTCTTGTTTTGTTTATATCAGAATGCTGGTTGATGAGCATGTTGCCAGCCAGATTAAAAATTAGTTTGATATTGGTATTTAATCGATCAGTTCCAATTAAGCCATCAGCAGCTGTCATTTCCGTGCCTTTTTCAACTGCCTTCGTCCACAGAAAACAAGGAATAGATGCTTTCACCGGATTTTCGTATGTAAAAGGGTGAACAATATCGGAACGGCTTGAATACCCGGTGCCCGCCGCCCAGCCGCCAAGTTTTCCAACATTTCCTGTTAGACAGGCCAGCTGTGCCCCTCCGCGCATGAACTGCTCGCCATATGCCTGTCGTTGTGCCCCCCAGCCTTGAATTAAGGCTGCAGGTTTTGCCGTTGCATAAGCTCTTGCGATTTCTCGAATTTTCGCTGCCGGTACACGGCAAATTTTTTCTGCCCATTCCGGTGTTTTTGGAACCCCGTCCTTTTCACCAAGCAGGTAACTTTTGAGCGATTCTTCCTTTGCTACCCCTTTAGGCATATGGTCACCGTCAAAACCAATACAATATTTATTCAAAAATTCTTGATCCTGTAATTCTTCACTAACGATTGTATAACCGATGGCATCCATGAGGCTATTGTCTGTCGTAGGCAGGATTGGAATCCATTCATCCGCAAAAGCGATAGCTGTGTCACTGTATCTTGGATCAATGACGATAATTTTGGCTCCATTCTTCTTTGCCTGCATTAAATATTCGCGGTATGGCGTCGAAAAAATCATTTCCGCCGGGTTTTGCCCCCATAAAATAATGTATTTAGAATGTAACAGGGTATCGAAACTGCTGCCCGAATTATTCGTCCCATATGTATAAGGAGTCGCCACATTTCCAGCCCCTGAGCTATAGTCATTGTAGTAATTTAAAAATCCTCCTGTAAGGGAAAGTAATTTTCTCGCCGCATTCCTTCCTCCATGAATTCCCCCACTTTGGCCAGATGCGTAATGAACATACCTTGATTCTGGTCCGTACGTATCGCCAATCCGTTTTACCTCCGAAGCAATCGTTTCAATGGCTTCTTCCCAAGAAATTCTCTCAAACTTTCCTTCTCCGCGTTGGCCCACCCGTTTCATCGGATATTTTAAGCGGTCAGGATGGTAGAGCATTTTCCGATAATTTCGTCCCCTGACACAAGCCCTAAGCGGTGGAGTGGAAGGATCACCGCCATCATGCGTGTCAGTACTAATTCTAACAACGGTTCCATCCTTAACATGTGCCTTAATCACACAGCGCCCGCCACAGTTATTAATACTGCAGGTCGAAATAATCTTTTCCGAATCATTTGTACTTGAAATTTTTTCAGCCCCTTTTCGATCCACCAGCATCTTTGTCCCGATTCCACCGGCAATAGCCGGTATGCCAATGGCACCGGACCATTTTAAAAAGGTACGCCGCTGCATTTTATTCATTAATAGACCTTTTAAACCATTCTTTTCAGACATCAATTACTGCCTCCTTAACTCTTGTAATTTTGTCAATCAAAACGCAAAATCCTGGAGCAGCATAAATTCAAGTTCAAGCTGAAAATAATGTGAAATATTTCACAAATTTAAATGGAATTTTTTCTAAACTTTCCTATTCTATCTTATCGTATTGTTTCAAAATAGGAAGCGGTATGTATCATTATTCACATTAAATTCAAAATCTCCAAAAAAAAAGCAGGGCTGCCTGCTTTGTTAATAATTCTTACTATGATTGTGTAATACCTGTAATTCTTTTTTTGTTTGACTCATCTCACTATTGCATATTGGGCATCGGGGTACATCACTGCTCTTAAAATTGTCACGAATCCAGCATTTACATTTAGATGAATTGCAAACCCAAATTTTTGTCTCTTCTAATATGATCTCCTCTTCATTTCTTCTACCAAATGCCAATTCTTTTCCCCCTTACTTCTGCTATAGTTAAAGAGGTGATGCTTTTTACGATTGCATCACCTCTTTGTTAACGAAAGATTAAACAGCTTGTACGTTTGCTGCTTGTGGTCCGCGAGCACCTTCAACGATATCGAAGGAAACGGGTTGACCTTCTTCTAATGTTTTGAAGCCTTCGGATTGAATGGCTGAGAAGTGAACGAATACATCTTGACCACCATCCGCTTCAATAAATCCAAAACCTTTTTCTGCATTAAACCATTTTACTTTACCGTTATTCATGGATCTTACCCCCAACATATTGTTCACTTTAAAGTTAAGCTTACATTTAAATAAAAAAGCCGTACTTACACGCTAGGTAATAGACATCACCCACATTTTCGTGCAGTTACGACTACTAATCCAATAAATATTAAACGAACTTAAAAGCGTACACCCATTATATCGTGGATACAATCAATTGTCAATTAACTTTGAAAACTTCCTTAGGCTTCTTTCTTTACTTTAGCGGTTTTCTTTTTCCTTGGTACTGCTGTCTTTGTTGGTTTTGTCCGGTCAATTGATGCTTGCAGTGCTGCCATTAAATCCGTAACATTCTTTGCGGCAGGCTCCTTCGTTGCAGCGGTCACCGTTTCTTTTCCTTGACGTTTCGATTCGATTAGTTCCAGAAGCGCCGTTCGATATTCATCGGTATATTTTTCCGGCTCAAATTTCGATGTTAATTGATCGATTAATAATATTGCTGTGTCGAGTTCCTTTTTTGTCACTTTATCTTCTGATGGAACATTTGGTACATCTCCTGCTTTCCGAACCTCATCCGGATAATGGATCGTTTCCATCACCAATGTATTTTCGTATACCCGAATGAGGGCGAGCTGCTCTTTTGAACGGATTATAATCTTCGCAAGACCTACCTTTTCTGTTTCCTCTAGTGCCTTGCGTAATAATGAATAGGCCTTGATTCCACCCTCACTTGGGGACATAAAATAACTGCGCTCAAAGTAGATCGGGTCAATTTCTTCAATTTTGACAAAATCAATAATTTCGACAGCCTTTTCTTCATTTTCCTTGCGTAATTTTTCAAGGTCATCCTTGTCAAGAACAACAAATTTTCCTTTTGTATATTCATATGCCTTAACGATGTCTTCAGGTTTAACTTCCTCTCCACACACCGAACAAACCTTTTCATATTTAATCGGGGCATGGCATTTATTATGCAACGTTCTAAGCTTGATATCCTTGTCCTCTGTTGCCGCGTGAAGCTTAATTGGGATATTGACGAGCCCAAAGCTAATGCTTCCCTTCCACATTGTATGCATAAACAATTTCTCCAATCTTTTTGATTATAGTGTGCGAATCGATCGTCATCACATACTTAATAACTTTTGGAAAAGAATGAAGTTCGAAAAGTTTACACAAAGTAATCTAAAAAGGGGGAAATCCAATGAAACCTATGCTGCCGACCCTTACCTTTGACAAGCCCGTGCGTCCGGGCTGGTTATATGAGGTGAAATATGATGGCTTTCGAGCTATATTGAATTGGAGCACAAACGGGATTGAGTTAATAAGCCGTAACGGAAAATCATTGTTACCGCAATTCCCGGAAATAAAAGCCTTTTTATTGAAAAATGAAGCGAAATTCAAGCCATTTTTACCGCTACAGCTCGACGGCGAACTTGTTTCGTTAGAAAATCCGTATAAGGCTAATTTTTCTGCAATTCAGGTACGAGCCCGCCTAAAGGCAGTTAAAAAAATCACTGAACAAGCGAAACTAACTCCGTGCCGCCTGATGGTATTCGACATACTTATTTTAGCCGGGAAACCATTAAACAACCTTCCCTATCAAAAAAGAAAAGATAAGTTGATGCAATTATTTCAAACGCTTGGATTGGATGCGGCAGCAGACCCTGCAAACGATCAGCTGCTCCAGCCCGTTTTGGCCAATCAAGATTTTAATGAAATATGGGAAAAGGTGGTGTTATTTGACGGGGAAGGAATCGTGGCCAAGAACAAGCAAGGCCTATGGGAAGAAGGCAAACGTACATTACAATGGCTGAAATATAAAAATTGGAAATATGTAAGCTGCTTTGTTACCGCATATGATAAAACAAATGGCTATTTTTTTGTAGGAGTCTACAAGAACAAACAAGTTCACGGTATTGGTCAAGTACTGTTCGGCTTTAAACCTGATGAAAAAGAAGCACTCGGACAGATCATCAAACAAAATATGGTACGTGAGGATGAACAATTTATCTATGTCGAACCGGCTATCTGCCTTGAGGTGAAATATTTAGAGTTAGTAGACAACCAGCTGCGTGAGCCGCATTTTAGCCGTTTTCGCTTTGATTTAGAAGCAGACGAATGCAGCTACGACAAATTTATGCTGGAACAGAGGAATTTACCGAAGAATTTAGAGATAACCCACCCCGATAAACCGCTTTGGGATAAGCTTAATATCCGGAAAGCGGACTATATCCATTATTTACAAGAAGTTTCGCCATACATGCTGCCCTATTTAAAGAATCGCTTGTTAACCGTTATCCGCTATCCGCATGGAATGCTCGGCGAAGCTTTTTATCAGAAAAATTGTCCCGATTATGCTCCTGACTTTGTTGACATACATTTGGCTGATGGCATTCATTATATCCTTTGTAATCATCTTAAAACATTCATTTGGCTTGGAAATCAGCTGGCGATTGAATTTCACATTCCATTTCAAACGATTCACAGCAAGGGACCGAGTGAGATTGTATTTGATCTGGACCCCCCATCAAAGGATGATTTCTATTTGGCGATCAAGGCCGCATTATTAATTAAAGAAGTACTTGATCAGCTTCATTTAATTAGCTTTATCAAAACATCAGGTAACAAGGGATTGCAGATTTACCTGCCGCTGCCGGAAGATGAATTTACGTATGATGATACGAGGCTGTTTACCAGTTTTATTGCCGATTATTTAATCTCTAAAGATCCTGACTCCTTTACAATTGAACGAATGAAGAAAAAGCGCGGCAACAAACTTTATGTGGACTATGTTCAACATGGAGAAGGCAAAACGATTGTTGCCCCCTATTCATTAAGAGGTAATGAACAGGCTAGTGCCGCCACACCGCTTTACTGGCATGAGGTTGATGGGACGCTGGATCCAAAAACATTTACCATGCAAAATGTGTTAAATCGCCTTAAGAAACAAGGAGACCCTTTTAGAAGCTATTTTCAAACGAAAGAAATCCAGCCCTTCGCCCCAGTTCTTGAAGCTTTAAAACAAGGAATTGCCAAAAAAGGATAAGGCGCCCCCTTATCCTTTGATGTATTCATTTACATATTGCCGAGCCTCAGCCTGAAGTTTTCCATAGGCACCCTGCTCTTCTAATTCATTTTTTGCTGTTACTTCAAATGAGCCTTCTGTTAGGTCAATTCCCACCTGAGCTTTAAAAAGGAAAGTAGCGTTACCGATTAAATCTATTTTGTATTCCCTGTCCAGTTGGTGAACAATACATTGGACTTTTCCACCATTATTATATACATCGATAACCGATTCCAACTCATTCAGTCCTTGTAAACAAGTTACAAGAGAGGAAGCGGACATCGCTGTTCCACAGGCATTAGTAAACCCGACACCTCGTTCAAATGTTCTTACATAAATGGATCCCGGCTTTAACGGTTTAACAAAGCTGACGTTAACACCATCCGGAAACAACTCATTGGGACCATTGACCTGTTCACTCAATTGTTGCTGGAGCTCGCTCTGCAATATCTCTGCATCGACAATGGCAATTAAATGCGGATTCGGTACAGCTAGGGCGGTAAATCGTAATTCATCTGAAAGCCCGGTGATTTTCTCATTATATAATGTTGGCTTATTTAATTGCAGTGGCAACGCCTTTAAATCAAATAACACCGGCGAAATTTCAACCTGATAAGTGTGTACCGATGGTAATAGTTCCGCTTGTTTACTCACCTTAAGGTCTGCCCTCATTGTTTCAACGACCGCTTCATCTTTTCCAAGCAGTTCACATAGATAGCGGGCAACTAACCGCAGCCCATTACCGCACATCGAAGCTTCGGAACCGTCAGCATTAAAGACCCGCATCCTGCCGTCAGCGTGGTCACTCTTTAATACAAATAAAATTCCGTCAGCACCTAGGTTAGTGTTCCTATCGCATAATAGCTTGGCGAGCTCAGCCCGCTCTGATTCCGTAAATAGATAATTATTTGTCATTTCATCAATTAACAGAAAATCATTGCCAGAACCATGGCCCTTTATCATGTTTATTTTCACTAGTAAAACCCCCGCAACAAAATATACAAATATCATATCAAACTATTTTGCAGAGGGAAACTTCTACCTCTTAATAAAGTATTCATTAATTAGAAATGACATCCTGAGAAGCCTTTCTTGCTTAGATATATCATCAGCAAATGATAGAACCGGTGTATTCGGTTCCGGAAATAACGAACTCCATTCTACGGGCATCCAGCCCCTGCGCAGCCGGCTTACCTCTTGATGATTCTGATCCATTATTCTTTCATCCATAAAGATGCCTGGGCCCTCCACACTTCCAATATATTTTCCTGCCGCATCCAGTAACTCCTCCTTACTTTTCCGCCAGCTTTTTTTTGTTTTCTGCAAGCACCCTAAATAATTTCGCTCTTTATCATACACTTCAATTTTAATCGCTTTTTTTCCCTTTACCCTAAAGCAGGAAATTGCTTCATTACTAGAGTTATAAAGAACGTATAATTTAGCTAAATCCAGCTTATGAAAACCTTTAGGGCGTTCTCTCTTAATCCTTCCCGCTAAGTGACCATCAGGAAAGTAAAAAAGCAAACTTGGTGCTTGCGTATTAAAATATAGCACTAATAAATGGCGGGCTGAATATAACGATTGTCCGCCTTTAACCAGGAGCGAATGGGCCTGATTCCTGCTTATAGCTATCGACTGCCTCTTTCGATAGAGATAGAGTTGAAAGCATATGAAACTATAAAGAAAAAAGGGAATCGTTAAGACAAAAATTTCTTCGTTTTGTATTACAGACAGATTGCTCCAAACAATTAAAACGATCGGCAATAATGCTGCGATACTGCCATTTAAGTTCAAATTAGCAGTATCTCGATAATAGTCATTTATTTTCATTCGGAAAACTCCTTATCGAATCCTCTTACTCTAGTATATTTAAAACAGTAATAAAAAATGATAGAAGATTTCCGTTAAAAATAGAAAAAGGAGAGTCTTAAACTCTCCACTAGGTTAAAGCTGTCACTCATAAAAATCTTATTTTATCAGCCTAAAAATCAACGGGAATTGGTACTCATTTCCTTCATATGCCTTAATAGCGGCAATAATGGTAAATACAAATAACATAATCCCCAATAGAAACAGTCCAACAAAGCCAATCATGACAATCGTTAATAAGCCACTAATAAAAAAATAAACCGAATAGGAAATGAAAAAATTGAAATATTCTTTTCCATGGTAATCAATAAAGGATGAATCCTCCCTTTTTATTAACCATATAATAAGCGGACCAAGAACTGGTGCAAAAAAACTTAGTACATACATCAGAGCAGCAAGCATTCTCTCCTCACTTTTCACCATAGCTTTTCCCCCATTGGAATTTTTAATCTCTGCTCTATTATTACGTATCAGTTAATGAAATGTTTCACTTATATGTAACCAAAAAGGATAAAAGCAATCGGCCAAACCGATTGCTTTTCTTAAAATTATTATTCAATCATGCTTTGTTCAATTGCTCCATCTAATTCGCTCGCATCCATTTGGAGCAAAAATTCTTCCAATTCCTCATTTGTTAATGTTTCGAGTCGGCCATCATGGAAAAGTACCTGAGTTTGGTTAGGATTAATTCGGTTTAGGTTAAAACTCATACTTTTTGCTCCCTTTCGACGTGGATTAATTATTATTATCCACAATCGTAAAGTGTTTCATACTCATTTAAAAGCCTTCCGTAACACATCAACCCCGCCTGTAACCGGGATAATGCTGCCGGTAATTAAGTCCGAATTTTCATCAACTAAAAAGCCAATAACACGAGCAATATCTTCACCGGTTCCCTCCCGTTCATTTGGCTTATTTCCAGCAAAAGCTGCCTTTGATTCGTTGATGCTTTTTTCCTTCCAATCATTTGTAATATCCCCCGGGGAGATCATATTGGCCGTAATCCCAAATTCCGCCTCTTCCATTGCGATAGTCCTTGTTAGAGAGGCAAGTCCCGTCTTTGCTGCGGCAAATGCGGAACGGTACATCCAGCCCGGAGCGGATTCCACTCGATCATAACCCAAGGTAATAATTCTTCCCCAATTCTGTTTACGCATAACCGGAATAATCAGCTTGGTTAAATAAAACACAGAAGTTAAATTCCCATTTAATAGATAATTCCATTCTTCTATCGAATAATCGGTTAATTTTTTTCTATCGTGTATGTAAGGACCTGCATTATGAACTAATACATCCACTGTTTCGTAAGCTGAAAGTGTTTCGTTGACAATACGGATACAATCTTCCTGACAAGCAATATCACCTTGAACCACAATACTGCCAGCGCCATAACAGTCATTCACGTACCGGGCTAAGGAAATGGCTTCTGATTTACTATTACGGTAATTAATTGCGATACGATACCCCTTTTCTGCAAGATAAATGGCCGTTTTTTTCCCTATCCCAGTTGCTCCCCCCGTAATCAAAACAGTCTTCTTCTTCACAAACATTACCTCTCTAATCGTAAAATTTTTCTCTTTATTTTATGTTAAAAAGATTCCTTCATATATGCAAATTTTTACTTCCGTCAGCCCGCCGGTATAAAGATTTAATAACGAATAGGCATTTGCTTGCATAGGATGTGATATCAATAAAAAAGGATGTGACAGCATGCAGACTGTCATCAACATTTTCAGTTTTAAAATTAACAATGTTTCTAATAACGGGTCTGTCAACATCGGTGAGGCACTTCATAACGCCCATACGGCTAACTCTAAATCCCAAGGGCAAAATTCATCTTACGGAGACTATGCTCCGCCTACTGCAGCAATGGAAAATGTTTTTATTGATCCTGACGTGAATGATATGGGAGATATCGCTGACCCTTCAAACGTAGTAACCAATCCAATCTATAACAAATAAAAGGACTGAAAACATTATGCCTTTTCAAATAAATATTTTTAACATTAAAACAAATGCCATCAATAATAATGGGAATATTGACTTTGGACCAATCGTCCAAAATTCTCATACATCCAATATAAAATTAATTGGAACAAATATGGCCTTTGGAGACCTATCTCCTGCGACATCTGGTCATATCAATAATTACGCAGATGTTGATGTAAGTGATCAGGATCAAATCACTAACCCATCCCTACCTATTATGAATCAAATTTAATGAACTGAATGCGAAAGGATGAAAAAGAATGTTTCCGTGGAATATATTTCCTTTTAATAAAGATGTCAAGGAATCCTTGCAAAAAATGAAGCCGGGAGAAATTGATAAATATGTTCAAGATATCATTGGGAAAGCGTTACCTGAAAATATGAGAGGAATGATGAATCCACAAGAAATGTTTAATGCCTTTCAACCATCTGCCACCCAACAGCCGTCCACAGCAGGCAGTTTAAATTCCTCAACTTTTGAGACGCATGATTATGTGTTTGTCAGAATCCCTATTAAAGATGTTGAATGGCTAAAGAAGCTTAGACTTTACCATACATCAAATCAATTAATTCTTGAACATATTCCCGATGATGATGATAAACATACCATTACCTTACCAGCAATTGTCAAAAAGAAAGGAGCTGCTGCCAATTATAAAGATGGCATTCTTGAAGTGAGAATCCCTAAAAATATTGATATGCAGTTCTCCCAAATTGATGTAACAGAAATAATGTAAGTTGATTCTTTTTTGATGTCATACTTACCACCTAATAGAATAAAATAATGGTCGTTTCGCAGGGAGTGATATGATGGAAATTGATAAATTAAAAAAGTGGATGGATGTGGCACAGCAATTTCAATCAGAAGCATTTTGGAATACTATTTTCGATACCGCACAAAAAAATAACCTTACCCCCTTTACGGCTAGTGATTTTTTTCCAAAATGCGATTTATATGAAATGGATCAAGAATTAGTTGCAGAAATTGAACTCCCAGGCATAAAAAGAGAACAAATGCAGCTCTCCATTCATGAACAAATGCTAACCATTACGGGCGAATTTAAATCGTTCCAACAAAATCGCAAGTATTTTTTAAAAGAGCGGGCGAACCGGTCATTTAAAAAGGAACTGACACTGCCATATCCAATCATGATTGAACAAGTCAAATCTGAATTTCACAAAGGCATTTTATCTATTGTAATGCCGATTAACCAAGATGAAATGGAAACAATCCCGATAAACAATAATCAAGAACCTGAATAGAGGGATGACATGGTAAAGGTCAAAAAGATTATCATAAACAACGTTGATTCTACTATTAACTTTGGCAAGTTATTGATCCAAGACTTATCGGGAACAGTAAATATTGGAACAACCTATGAAGATGATTCCTCTAATATTATTCAGAAAAAAGTAAAAGAAAAACTAGGTAATCAGTAAAAAAGAATTAAAAGGTCGGCTCACCCGCTGACCTTTATTCCGATTGCCCTTTGCTTTTGTATTCTTACATATTTTTTCCTTAATTACAAAAAATAGTTGTAAACATAATGGAAAGGAGAAAAAGATGTCCACCCCTTATAGGTGTCCTAATTGTAAAACAAATCGCAGCCGTTTTAATCTGATTCAACAAGTTTCTCAAGCAGTAAAACTTGACCCGCAAACAGGTGATATCATAAAAGAGTATCCCGAAAATGAATTAGAACCCTTTCACCATCCATATCGCGGGCCGGAGTATCGAATCCAATGCGGTACTTGCGGGTTAATTGAAGATGAGTATACCTTTATTAAATTTGGTCAACAAAAAAGCGGATAATTACTCATCCGCTTTTTTGGTTTGACCTGAATTAAGGTCATAAATTATTTCATTCTTTCCTTTAAAACTTCTACAGCTTTTTTAAGCTGGGTGTCATTTTTTACAATTTTCTCTCTCACTTGCTCCATTAACTTCATCGTTGACTCACCTTTTAAAACTCCATCTGCTTTCAGTTTATTTGCTTTTTGAAAAGACATAACAGCTTCTTTTGTCTTATCATCAAAGAATCCATCTTCACGACCTGGATTGTAGCCAATGGCCTTTAACATTTTTTGCGCTGTTTGAACATCTGTGGATGCTTTCGACTTGGATAATGTCTTCTCCGGATCAATAATTGGCAGCGTTGCATAGTCAGGAAGTGCCACTGGAAAATCCGGTTCAATCCCTTTTTTATGGATCCAATTGCCATTCGGCGTCAGCCATTTTGCGATTGTATATTTAATATTGGAGCCGTCCTTAAAATCTGTGGTTGTTTGAACCGTTCCTTTTCCAAATGACTTTTCACCAATAAGCGGTACCCCAGCTGATTCTTTCACAGCGGCCGACAAGATTTCGGATGCACTGGCACTTCCTTTATCAATTAAAACGACTAAAGGAAGGTCCGGATTTCCTTCATTTTGAGAAGGAATTTCGGTAATCTTTCCATTCCTGTCTTCTTCTTTGACAATAACTTTTCCCTTTGGAACAAACATGCTGGAGATGCTTATAGCTTGGTCTAGTAAACCGCCCGGATTTTGCCTTAAATCCAATACGAGTCCCCGCATCCCTTTTTTCTGTAAATCATTTAAGGTTGTAACAAGTTCTTTCGATGTATTACTTGAGAAGCTGGTAATTTGAACTTTGGCAATTTGCTTATCAACCATTTCTCCATAAACGGTTTCAATCGGAATCTCATCACGTACAATTGGTACAGATAGCGGATTTTCGATACCAGGACGCTTAATTGACAGTTCTACCTTTGTCCCTTTCTTGCCGCGAATTAACATAACTGCTTGGTTAGAACTCATTCCCTGCAGACTTTTACCATCAACAGATAAAACAATATCATTTGGCTTTATCCCCGCCTTTTCTGCAGGTGAATCTTTGATCGGGGAAACAATGACGATATGGCCATCTTTTTCTTGAATTTCAGCACCGATTCCTTCAAATGAAGAAGATATTGTACTATGGAAACTGCTTGCCTCTTCTTTACTCATATAATCTGAATATGGATCATCAAGTGCTTTAACCATCCCGTTTATTGCACCATTAATCAGCTTGTTGTCATTTGTTTTTGTATAGTACTTATTTTTCAAGGTATCAAATGTATTATAGAGCTTATTAAATTCTGAACGTTCCTTCCCAACAGTTGCCACTTTCTCCCCTCCAAAGGAGAGAGCAACCGCTGTAATCCCCGCAGATAAAAATACGATTAAAAACAGCAGCATGATAAAGTGAAACTTCTTTAAGCGTATATATCCCGTTTTATTTTCTGTAGCTTGCTGTTGTTCACCTTTTTCATGTTCCTTATTCTCTTCTTCCAAAGTCTTCACCACTTTCATTTACCATAAAAATAATATACCATGATCGATTTTGTTGCCAAAAAATAAAATCCTTAATGTTTAGAATAACATCTTTTTTATAAAATTAACAAAGAAAAGAAAACCCCTTCCCTTTGGAAGAGGCAAGTTAAGCATTTTATTCCTTAATAGCCGCTTCTAAGGCGACTTCGATCATTTCATTAAAGGTTACTTGTCTTTCTTCGGCTGTTGTTTCTTCACCAGTGATGATATGATCACTAACTGTAAGTACTGACAAGGCTTTGCGTCCGAATTTGGCTGCTAAAGTATACAATGCTGCCGTTTCCATTTCAATCGCGAGAATTTGGTATTCAGCCCATTTTTCAAGATCTTTATTATCATTATAGAAGGAATCTCCTGTAAACACATTTCCAACCTTTACATCAAGCCCTTTCTCAACCCCTGCATCATAGGCCTTCCTGAGTAGATCAAAATTAGCTGCAGGGGCATAGTCAATATGTCCGAAGGTAAGGCGGTTTATATTCGAGTCTGTAGAACTGGTCATCGCCAAAATGATATCACGTACTTTGACATCCTTTTGTATCGCACCGCATGTACCAACGCGAATTAACGTTTGGGCATGATAGCTTTGCATTAATTCATTGACATAAATCGAAATGGAGGGAACTCCCATCCCCGTCCCTTGAACGGAAATTCTTTTCCCCTTATATGTGCCGGTGAAGCCGAACATATTCCGGACTTTGTTATAGCAGACAGCACCTTCTAAAAACGTCTCGGCAATATATTTTGCTCGAAGCGGATCGCCAGGAAGCAAGACCGTTTCAGCGATTTCATTTTCTTTAGCACCAATATGTACGCTCATACAAAAATCCTCCAATCAGTTTCTATTTAGAGTTAACAGGTTGTTCCATAGTCAATATAACATAAACATTTTTCAATGAGAATCCGAAAGGGAAAAAGACATGAAATTTTTAAAACGTGGAAAGCTAGTAATGATTGAAATTTTTATCTCGACATTAGGAGGAAATTGAAACATGGGAAAAAAGCATCGGGCACGAATTAATTCACCCAAGAAAAATAATCATATTCCTGCTGAAGCCATTGTCGCCGAACATGAAGCACACGCCAAAGAGAATCAAGCTACAGGCGGCAGAAAGCGATAATCTTTAAAATAAGGTTTTACAAGACTAAAAAATAAACCTAAGGACCTTATGGCCTTAGGTTTTTCTCTGTTTTTTACAAAAGCGTTATTCGCTTAATTGGAAACCAGCCTCCTGGTTGTAATTGATAATAATGTTTTCCACTTCGGCCCTCGTCAATCAAAATAATATCCCCTGTTGATAAAAATCTCCCTTTGTAATTAGCGGGGATTCTGTCCATTACATTAAAGCGGCTAAAGGTCTCCTGCAGGCAATGGTCACGGCTCTCTGCCGGGATATTTAGACGATAAACTGGTTGATGACCTTTTTTCTCACGCTGCTTAGGAGTTTGAAATATCGTCACATCATATTGAATTTTGCCTCTTTTTGTTAATACTCTGATCATCATACCCCTCCAATTAAATAGAAATATTAGCCTTTTCTAATAATTAGAGATGGACGATGTCAAATCCTCTAAAGAAAAAACACTATTTTTGTCGATTGATTGAATTTATCGTAAATAAGTCAGGATTGGCAGGCTTGAATTCTCTTTCGTTTATTTTTATCTTTGAATATATGAAGTTGCCATGTTAGGACATTGCTGCTATTCCTCCTCCACTTCTTCATCGATAATACTTTTTTCAATTAAATATTCAAAGGTGATGTCAGCTATTTCGTCTAATTCTTCCTCACCGGGAACATATCCCCTTTTTATGAGCTCATGAAAGAAGAATTCGGCAATCTCTTCTGTATCAATAAATACTTCAATTTCCTTCAACCCATCGCCCCCTTTGTTACTGAATGTATGAACGTCAATACTTTTTCATGCTAGTAACTTTCGCTAGCAGCCTTAGGGAATCGCTGTAATTACATTTTAGGCTTTTTTAAGTGCTTTCAGTCATTTTTGATTGGGACAAGCATAGGATGGAAGTAGAGAAATCTTCTGGGGTGATAAAATGTCCAATTTACAAACAAAGCTAAAGTTATGGATCGCAGACGTTAATCAAGCTGATGGATACACGCTAAAGCTATTCGAGAGAATAACCGATAAGATGTACCTTCCCATTAAATGGGCAGGGATACCATTTGTACTATATTTATTATTGGAGATCATGAAACGATAAGCTATACATGGCTTTTTCCATCATTACTGACGAGATTTTTTAATTTCCGCAGAATAACGCGCATAACATGATAATATTCTTGATCATGAAATAATTCGTATAAAATCCGATAATCATTGAAGATGTCTAGAAGGTTATCAATTAACTCTTTCTTCTCCTTTTTCTTTGCGATTTCTTCGAGTTCTGCTTTTCTCACCGTATTCTGTAGATTCGGGTTTTTTAAGATCTTTTCTTGTCTATTTACTAAGTATAGAAGACCTAACTTTTGAATGAAGATATCCGCACTTTCTGCATCTGCAACAAGAGTTAGTTCTTCTTCACCCGCTTCAAGCCATTCCCCATCGTTTATTCTTGAAAGCTCATAAACGACGTCTTCCCAGGCATCCTCTTTATAGCGCCATATCTCTGTCCGAAAGCCGACCACTTTAAATAAATCAGCACTATAACCACTAACCTGAACCAAATCGCCGATAAAAAATTTGTATTCAATATCGATATGTTCCTGTTCCATAATTGTCCCATCAAATTCTGAAAGTAATTCAATAACGGATTCGATAAATAGCCCATGACTTTTATTCACTTCATATACATAGTTCCCATCAAGCCACTTTACGTCAGTTATTTTGCCAACAGTACCATAAATCGTTATAACGACCGTATCGCCGATTTTATACTTTGGTTTCTTTCGCTGTGTCATTTCCTCCCAACCTCTCAAAGAATGAACCGTAAATTTTGATTACATTATTATATGCGGGGGCTAAAATAAACGCGCTATTTTCATTGTTAAAATGAAAAAATCGCCTCACATGGAGAGGCGAAGAAGTATCCTTAGATGTTACTTTCTGAATGAATATATAATTGCCACGCTTCATCAAATATAGACATCGATTCCAAATAATGGCCATTCAGTTCAAGGTAATTTGTCAGCTGATGATAATCATCCGCTTGTTTCGGAAAGCTATGGTCTAAATAGGCATCATTGGCAAATTTGCTAATTGGGTCATTTGCTGCAGGATGTCGATATTTCAATAAAAAATGATAAAAAGATTTCCTCATAAATGAACGCCCTTCTTTTCCAGATTCACTTTCTCTTTCATACTATAAAGGATACAACAGTCCTGCGTCCAGTAGAGTAAATGGAAAAAAAGCAGCGTTCCTGTTTTTTAAAGATAGTAAATAAGGGGATCCTTTCTACATTTAATATCGTTTCGCACCCTTTCCATACAACCGTTTACTTTCTTTTAAACCAACCACTTGGCTGGACGTTTAAATTGATGTTCACTTGCTTCACTTCCTGGTATGCCTCAAATCCAAACGTACCCAGTTCTCTGCCGATTCCGCTTTGTTTATACCCGCCCCATGGAGCCTCATTGAAGGTTGGATGGTAGGTGTTAATCCACGTGATCCCCGCGCGCAGTTTCCGAATAACACGTTGAGCCTTTGCCCCATCAGAGGTAAACACGGCTCCTGCTAGTCCATATTGAGAATCATTTGCTAGTTTTATTGCATCCTCTTCATCCTTAAAGGTCTGAATCACTAATACGGGACCAAATATCTCTTCCTTTACAATTCTCATATCAGGATTGGTATGACTGAATATCGTAGGGGCGATAAAAAATCCTTTTTCAAATAATCTATCTCCACCGCACAAGAGTTCAGCACCTTCCTCTTTTCCAATAGCGATGTAATTTATCACTTTTTCCATATGTTCCTTTGAAATAAGCGGTCCCATTTCAGTTGTTGGATCCAGCCCATTTCCCACCACGATTTCATTTGCTCTTTTAACAAGTTCCGGTACAAATCGATCATACAAGGTTTCCTGTAATATCAATCTCGAACCCGCTGAGCACACTTGACCTTGATTGGCAAAAATAGCATAAAGCGCATAATCGACTGCTGTTTCAAAATCAGCATCTTCAAATACAATATTAGGAGACTTTCCGCCTAATTCCAGTGATATATTTTTTAAGGTGTCTGCTGCTGATTTCATGATTTTCTTGCCAGTGACCGTTCCTCCGGTAAAGGCGATTTTGTCCACTAAAGGATTTCTCGCTAATTCAGCCCCCACGGTCTCTCCAGCACCTAAGAGCAAGTTGACAACGCCAGGTGGAAACCCTGCTTCATCGATAATCTCAAATAATTTAATTAAGCTTAGCGGCGTTTGTTCTGCTGGCTTAATCACCACTGTGCATCCAGCTGCTAATGCAGGGGCAAGCTTTTGCACGGCCATCACTAAAGGATAGTTCCAAGGAACAATTTGTCCGGCAACCCCGAGCGGCTCCCGCACCACATATGCCTGAATATCATCCGGTACATCATACACCTGCCCCGATGGCTTTGTAGCAAGACCTGCATAGTATCTAAACTGGTTGACGGCATCTGCTATATCATAACTTGACTCCCTTAATGGTTTCCCATTATTTAACGTTTCCAGTCGGGCGAATGCATCTATCTCTTTTTCCAGTTGATCGGCCACTTTGGCTAATAGCTCTGCCCGGTATCGGGCATATGTTTCCCCCCAGCCGTCTTCGTAAAAGGCTTTATGGGCTGCTTGAATTGCTGTTTTGGCATCTTCCACCGTTCCTTCGGCTACCTTGGCAATGACCTCCTCTGTTGCGGGATTGATAATTTCCCTGACATTTCCGCTGCTGCTTGCTACCCATTCGCCATTGATATACATATATTGGACATCCACTTTTTAACTACTCCCTTTCATTTGCCGACTATCGTTTTCTCATTAGCAGCCGCTAACTGCCCATTTGGATAAAGAAGAATAGCCCCTATTAAGTAGGAGCTATTCTCCTTTATCCATTTAGTTTTATTGTCTATCTCTGGGCGCCAGCGGCTGATTAAGCCATTCTGAAAATTGGACTCGTTTTCTTCGTCACATACCATTCCATTCCTCTTGCCTTTAAACGTTCAAGGAAGAGAACGGGATCAATCATCTCAGGGGGTATACATCCTGTTTCATTTAGCAGACCCTCTGCTATCATATCAACGGCAACAACAGGTGGAACACCGGTTTGCCAAACGGTTGCTTGAAAGCCCGTCTTTTCGAAGATATCATCGTGGTTTGCAATGGTGTAGACATATAGTTCGACATTTTGGCCGCCCTTTGTCCCTTTCACATTCGCCCCGACACATGAATAGCCATGAATTTTTCCAGCGAGCTCAGCCGGCTTCGGCATCGTCGTAACGACAACATCGCGCGGAACGACATCGACTCCGCCTACTTGAATCGGTTCTTTACTATCAAGCCCTAAATAACTCAAAACTTTAAGGGTATTAACGAAATCCGGATGAAGTGCATAGCGGAACTCTACATATTCACATCCTTTGCCAATTGACTGACCAAGGGTGGCTGCTTCCTCATGTTCTACCACATAGCAGTCCAACCAGCCAATCGGGTCCGGAAATTCAAACTCATCTTTGTTTGTAAACGGGGTTTCATAATATTGTAAGCCGTCTTTGGCAGTCCAGTAATTCGGTTTTGCCAAACACTCCTGAATGGCCGTTTGCGGGCTAAAATAGGCGCAAAAACCCTCGTAGTCCACTTCAGAATTATCTCCATCTAGAATGGTAATCGATTTCACCGTATCTAATTGATCGGCTGCATATCTTGCCGCAATATTTGAAAATCCAGGGTCACAACCTAACCCCATAATTCCTAAAATACCTGCTTGTTTAAATTGATCACCCCACTCCAGTTGCTTTAATAGGTCGTCCGGGCTGTCGGAAGCCATGTCAATATAATGGGTGTTTGTATCGATACACGCCTGCATTACTGTATAATTAAATTCCGGTATACCGGCATGGAGAAGGACATCCACCTCATCCAAAATGGAAGCGACACTCTCCTTATTACTGGCATCAACCCGGCAAACGGTAATGGAAGCCGTCGTTTCATCCCTTAATTTTTCGGCAAATTGTTCAGCTGCCTCTGTGGAAATATCGGCAAGCACCAATTGTGTTAAATATCCTTTTTTGACAACCTCCGAGGCACAAACCTGACCTACACCGCCAACTCCTAAAATTGCTACTTTGAAACTCAAACAGTCGTCCTCCTAATTTTTTTTAAGGTCTAAATGCGAATCCGAAACAACCAACGTTTACTTGTTACAACCCCACACCATTGTTTCAATTTTTACTGCCACGCTCCCTTCAAGTGTTTTACTTTTGATTTATTCAAGCCAACAAAGGATTTGATCCCATATTAGCCTACTACGTAAAAGAAAGGTTTAACCTATCGAAGGGGTAAATTCTCCCACTTCGGTTTGATGACCGTTATTATTCTCATATTCTTGTTTTCGTTCAAGATGAAACTTTTCGAGAATGGGCAGGTCATTCGTTGAGAATAAATAGCTTTCATCATAAGCAACATGTTCATGCCATGCCCAGTTCGGAACGACGAAGAAGTCGCCCTTGGCCCACTCAAATCGGACGCCGTTAATAATCGTATAACCTGATCCCTCATGTACATGATAAATTGATGCATGTGTATGCCGGTGGGCTTTCCCCTTAAATCCGGCTGGTAGCTTTTGCATCCATGCCGCAATAGTTGGACACGCTGTTTCTCCATTAGAAGGATTAATATATTCAACCGCATAACCGTCATATGGATCTGGATCAAATTTGCTTAATCCGTTGATTGCCGCCACCGTTCCTGCCCACTTGTAAGAACCAAGCGGAGCTTTTTTAGCATAACGATCTGAAATCGGCCGAACCATCCCCCCTTCATAACGCTGCGCAGTATAATTGTCCGCTACCTTTGGCTGTTCTATCTTTTCCGGATATGGTTCGAAGAATGTCCCGCCGAGATAATAGATGGTTGGAATATCAAGGCAGTCCATCCAAATCATTGGTTTGTCGCCAGGATGGCCATGGCCATGGCCATGCCAAAGGCCCCCAGGTGTTGTTAAAAAGTCACCCCGTTCCATAAAAATCCGTTCACCCTGAACGATCGAATAAGCCCCGTCTCCTTCCATAACAAAACGGAGAGCATTTTGCACGTGCCGGTGTGATGGTGCCGTTTCGCCCGGCTGGATCAGTTGAACAGCAGCATACAAAGTTTGAGTCGTTGATGCCCATCCCCACGGCTTCCGGTAATTGAGGCCGGGATTTTGCAAATAGATCGCCCGGCGTTCACCACCGCGATCAGGCGTGAAAATTTCTGTTGCTTCCGCTAATTTTTTCTGCAATAATTCCGCTTTCCAAAGATAGGCCTGTGCATGTGGTTCTGGCGTATGTTTCATTAAGTCTGGAATGGCATTCCATAATGGTCCGAGATGGTATTGCTCAATATCACGGTTAAAATCCTGTACAATTTTACTATCTAAATAAGCTTGTTTTTCTGCCATCATTCTACTCCCTTTCAGTCTGTTTTATCGCTTCAAGTTTGTTCAAATTTCGCTGAATCTGACCATAATGCTTCGAGACATGTTCTACAAGCAGATGATCGACAATAAAGGAGATTGGTTTTGTACCAAACCTCGGGTTTCGACTCGGTGCCTCTCGTTTTAAATTCTCTTGATTCAATTTGGAAAGACCAATTTCAACCTGTGTTTTTAAATCCTTCAAACCATCCAAGACTGAAGATATCGATTGGTTTTCCGTGTGGGCAACGGCGTCTAGGCGGTCTTGATCTTGCAAGCCTCTTCCCCATTCGCTGCCCGGGGAGGTAAGAAGATGGTCAATTTCCTTGAGCCAATATGGAACTGCTTCTAGGAGATGGCAAAGAATTTGCATGATGGACCATTCTTCTTCAGATGGCTTCCACCTAATGGTTTCTATATCTAACCCTTTTACCTTCCTAATAATTTGTTCTATAGCGTTATTTATTTGATCAATCGATTGAGTTACTGTTGATTGAGTCATTATGCTAGTCCCTCCGCTTGCTGTTTTACGCGGTTTTCTAATACCCCAATTTTATCAATTTCAATTCTCACAATATCTCCGTCCTTAAGGAATACCTGCGGCTCCATGGCCACCCCAACCCCACCAGGTGTTCCAGTAAGAATGACATCCCCAGGTTCTAATGTCATTAACCCGGAAAGAAATTCAACAAGATAAGGAACAGAGAATACAAGATTTTCAGTATTTGATTTTTGTCGAAGTTCACCATTTACTGTTAGAGCAACTCCCAACCCAGATGGATCTTGCAGCTCGTCGGATGTGACAAGCCATGGTCCCATCGGTGCACTGCCTTCAACAGATTTACCTTGCAGCCACTGGAGCGTTCGGCGCTGAAGGTCACGGTAGGTGACATCATTCACAATTGTATAGCCTGCAACGTAGTCCAAAGCATCTGCTTGTGAAACATTTCTGGCCCGTTTTCCAATAACAAAAGCAAATTCTGCTTCATAATCCAGCTGTTTTGAAATTGGATAGAATGGAATATCATCTTCTGGTCCGATTACGGTATTAGCAAACTTGGCAAAAACCACCGGGTATGGCGGCAGCTCTCTTTTCATTTCAAGAATATGCTCCCGATAATTATGACCAACACAAATCATTTTACCTGGAGCAGGTACGGGTGCTTCCACCTTAACCTGATCTCTAGGATAGATAAGGGTTCTTCCCTTATATTCCCGTTCTTCCAGGGCGAATGGAATGGCTTTTTTGGCTTCCTCCAAGCTTTCCTTTCCGCCTTGTAAAAACCCTGTCATCTCAGAAGGAACGTAGGCTTCGGCAATTTGTTGTGCCCGTAATTTTCCTGCCGAATCCAATAAAGATTGGTAAGAAAGATGTAAATCAATAACTGTTTCTTCCACAATTGCACCAATCCGAGATACCCCATCTTTCGTAAATGTAACTAATTTCAAAACGAATTCCCCTTTCACTCTTGATTCCAATTTCACTACTTATAACCGTTCCCAAATAGCAGCAATCCCTTGCCCTCCACCAATACAGACAGCTGCTGCCCCATACTTTCCGCTCCGTCTTTGTAATTCATACGCAAGCGAGAGCGTAATTCTTGTCCCGCTGGCTGCTAGCGGATGTCCTAAAGCAACCGCCCCTCCATTTACATTTCCGATTGCCGGGTCGAAGTCTAACTCTTTTTGACAGGCAAGATACTGTGCTGAAAAAGCCTCATTGATTTCAATTAAATCTAAATCTTTCAGTTGAAGCCCTGCCTTTTTTAACGCACTTTGGATAGCAGGAACGGGACCGATACCCATGTATTTTGGTTCAACTCCGACAACACCCCAGGAAACAAGTCTGGCAATTGGTTTGAGACCTTTTTCGGCAGCGAATTCACTAGAAGCAACAATCACAGCCGCTCCGCCGTCCACCATCCCGCTTGCATTTCCAGGTGTCACTACACCATTCTTTCGAAAGCGTGGTTTGAGTTTACCAAGCTGTTCTATACTTGTTTTTCGAACGTGCTCATCCTGATCAACAACCTTACTTCCTTTTTTTTCTTGAATCGTAATGGGCACAATCTCTTCTTGTAAATACCCTTTCTCAATAGCTGCTAATGCCCTCTCATGACTAGATAGTGCATGACGATCAGACTCTTCTCGGGTAATACCATATTTTTCGGCTATATTTTCTGCCGTATCTGCCATGGTACAGTCACCCACTGGATCATATAAACCATCAAATACCCAGTCTTCGATAACAGGACCGCCAAGTTTACTCCCCCATCTCATACCTGGTATGACATGCGGTACATTGCTCATACTCTCTGTCCCGCCAGCAAGGACCGCCCTTGCTTCACCCGTCATAATATAACGGGCTGCCGTTAAGATAGCTTCTACCCCGCTGCCGCATAATCGATTAATCGTTAACGCCGGCACATGGATTGGCAAGCCTGCCTTTAACCCAACATGACGAGCCAGCAAATGGGCATCTTTACTGGATTGTTGAACGTTTGCAAAGACGACCTGGTCAATTTCCTCAGGATTTATATTTGCTTTACTAATGGCTCCTTTGGCAGCTTCTGCCCCCAAATCGGTTGCCGATATTCCTCTAAACGTGCCGGAAATTTCAGTAAATGCCGTTCGAGCTCCTTCTACTAATACGATATTGCTCATCTTGAGCCATCTCCTTATCAAAAGCAATTTCACTTTTTGTAAAACAAAAAATATTAAAAATTTTTAATTTGTTATCTTTTATTGTAATTATCAGCTATTTAAATTGTTATCCACACTTTGTATGAAAATAACGATCTAACTCCCTACATTTTGACGCTTTGTCTGACTGATAGTAAAAAAGCTGTCTACCATAGATGTTTCAACGACAGCTTTTCCGTTTTAATAGCGATTATAATAGATAAAAGGTATTTCCTTTTGGCCCTAATGGCAGATGACCTTCCTCCAATATTTCTACTACCATCGATAAGGAGTCTTTCTCCCCTGCCAGTTCAGCGATACAGACAAGAAGACTAATATACATAGCATGCCCGACAAGGAATTTAACCGTATTCACATCCGTAACAAGGCGATAAGCCTGTTCGTATGCCCTGTGGAATACCGCTTCAGGGATATTATCAACCACATCTTCGAGAAGTTGTTCCCTGCCAGTCCCTTCAATTTTCTTCTTTAACTTGTCAGGTAATTCCTTTAAAACCTCCCAAAGTGCACTATTTTCAAATGACAGTGAGGCAATTGTTTCCGATAGCTGCTCTTTCTCTATCCATTTTATTTCATAGGTATGAACACCAAGTGACCGCATAAACTGTGCTAATTTTCCTTCTATTTCAAGGGAATATTGACCGGCTCTCGAATACCAGTTCATCGCTGTTAATTGATTGATTATCTCGTTGACAGAACGTGCGGCCAGACCATATTTCCTTTCATTTAAAGCTCTAGCCAAAGCCATTTCTTTCGCTCCTTTCAGGTAGATTCCCATTATGGTTATTTAATATTTGGTAGTTAGTTCTGGAGGACCAAATTTCGGACCATAAGGGCCTTCCTCTAACCAACGACCTAATCTTGGGACGACAGATGCGAGCGAAGCGGCAAGCTCACGCTTTAAATTCATTTCCGGAGAATCCCCCTGAAGATGATGCAAGGCAGTTGTTGAACAGTCACGATTCCAATTGGCGGCAATATACCTTTCCTTTGCCGCTAAAGAAATAGCTTCTCGACGTTCTCCCTCTGTTACCGCTTGAAGTGCTCGTTCAATTCCGGAAACAGCCTTAAGCGCATCTGGTACTCCAGAATTAAGTCCCCGGGCACCAAATGGAGCAAATAAATGGGCAGCTTCCCCGGCAAGGAGGACGCGGCACTTTTCATCTGTCAAAGAGTTGGCCACCACTTGATGAAAGCGATAAGTGGACACCCAAGTAACACGCTCTGCATATTTCGGATCCAATACCTTTGGCAGCCATTGTTTTATTCCTTCCATGCTGGTAAAATCATCCGGATTGTCTCCTTCTAACAATTGCAAGTCTACACGCCATCCGCCCTTAAACGGAACAAACATGATGTTTCTGCCGCCTGTTGCCGGATGTTGGTAATGGAATGTCCGCTCAAGCGGCATTGGATTTTCCTCGTCTTCCTTAACGTCTAATACAAGGAAAGTATCAGCCGTACGGGGGCCTTCGAAAACTAACCCGGCTTGTTCTCTTACCACAGATCGTGCCCCATCACAACCAATGACGTATTGTGCCTCCCAAGTTTCTCCGGAAGCGGTTGTCAAAACGGTCCCTTGGTCATATATTTCGAGTTTACTAGCAGGTGAATCCCAAATAAACTCTACACCCGCATCCATACAAGCCTTATAAAGGTGTTTCTCAATCTCATCCTGATGCAGTGAGGTAAAATGCGGTAATTGGGTTGGATCATTATTATCTGTAATGCCATAGTTTCGAACATATACTTCCTTTCCCTTATATACAGTTCGATTGATCGGCCAGATGATTCCGTTACGGGCCAATGTAAAGCCAAGTCCTTTTACCGTTTCTTCAAGATGTGTTAATGTTGCATTATGCAAGTAAATGGCTCTGCTACCAGGACGCGGCCGCCCGAACGGTTCAGCTTCCATCACAATTGAAGATATGCCCTTTTGCTTTAATGCCAGACCTGCGACAAGGCCGACAGGCCCCGCACCAACAACAATGACATCGTATTTTTTTCTCTTTTCCATAAATAAGCTCTCCTTTTTGAATCTATCCTTTGACCCTGGATTAAGATTCCTCCATCGCTTCCATCTGTGGAATCATCTTTTCCCGAATATCATCTGGAATCGGTTGTGCCTTTGGTTTTTCTTTAAATGACGTCCAAGCACGCACTTCGTATCCTTCTGCTACGATTTGATCGTTTTTTTTAAAAACATGTTTAATTTTAAAAACTTTAGTTTGAAGCTCCTCAACAAAGCTCTGAACGATTACCCTGTCTTCAAACAGGAGCGGTCTTTTAAAAACACAGTTTGCCTCAAGCAGCGGTACACCAATCTGCTGTTTGGCAAAAAGCTGTGAGGATGGACAGCCGATTGCTGTTAAGTAGGCATGTGTGGCATCATCCATCCATTTATAGAAATTTGGATAAAAAACAATGCCGGCCGCATCCGTATCCCCCCACCGTACTTGAAATGGATATTCTGTCTGCATGTCATTAGCCCCTCTCAACTTTAAATCGTTTTACCGATCGCACTGCCTATCTCCTCACGAAGTTTTAATTTTTGAATTTTACCGCTCGCAGTAACGGGGAATTTTTCTGTAAAGATCACTTTTTCGGGAACCTTATAAATGGCAATGTGTTCCTTTAAATAAGACTTCATTTCTTCCTCGGTAGCTTCTTGTCCACTTTTTAGCTGAACAACTGCACATACGATTTCCCCTAAGGTTTCATCAGGCAAACCAATAATGGCTGAATCTGCCACTTTTGGATGTTTGGAGAGCAATGATTCAATTTCCTGAGGATAAATATTTAATCCGCCCCGGATGATCATTTCTTTTTTTCTGCCCACAAATTTTAAGTAACCTTGTTCGTTAAGCTCACCTAAATCACCTGTATAAAACCACCCCTCATGATCCATCACTTGTGCTGTTTGTTCCGGTAACTTATAGTAACCTTTCATCAGACCGAAACTCTTAATCGCGATTTCTCCTTTTTCTCCTGGTGGCAGCTGTATTCGATTGTCATCAACAATTTTTACCTCTACACCAGGAATCGGCTTTCCGAGTGTTTCCGTGATATTCTTTTCCAGATCATCATATGGCGTCATCGTCACGGTTACCGCTTCGGAAAGTCCGAACGATTGACATAGATTCATCCCCAATCGCTCCCGTAATTCTTTGACTTTTGCTGCTGGGATTGGGGCAGCACCAACAATTCCCGCTCGAAGCGATGATAGATCAAATGTAGCAAAATCTTTTGCCTCCAGGAGTTTGATAAACATCGTTGGCACCCCGTGCAGAATGGTCACTTTTTCCTGTTCGATTAGACGAAGCACTTCCTGAGGATTAAATTTTTCTAATAAAACAATTCGAGTGCCCATAAAAACAGCACAGAATAGGTTTACGGCCATACCAAAAACGTGGAATAATGGAGAAGAAAGAATCAAGACATCCTTTTCTGATGAGCGCAGTTCGATCCCCAGTGTATTAGCAGATTGGACAATGCTGCGATGAGGAATCATCACGCCTTTTGGCACACCTGTTGTTCCCGATGTATAAAGAAAGCAAAAAACATCTTGATCGACATCTATCCCAGCCTCTGCTACATCCATTTGTTCTTTATTTATTAAATCATCATAGGATGGAAGCGCTCCCCAATGAAACCGAACGGTATAAATTTCTGGCACATAAAACAGGGCTTCCTTAATGCCAATATTTTGGTCAAATTCTTCCGATACAATGGCCACTTTTGGGTCTGAATTTCTTAAGATATGATAAACTTCATGGGCTTTATATTTCGGATTAAAGGGGACAAGAATCGCACCAATTTTTGCTATTGCAAAAAAGATTACAACGGTTTCATACCAATTTGGTAATGAAACAGCAACCCGGTCACCTTTCTTTATTCCTCGCTTTGTTAAGGCAGATGCAAGCCTGTCCACATCAGCTTTTATCCCGGTATAGGATATTCTCGTTTTTAAATCGTATAATGCCTCTTTCTCTCCATAAACTCTCGCAGCATGTTCCAAAATTCCATACACCGTATAATGATTACGTTCTATCTCCATTCGCTTCATCACTCCATTTAATAGCGCTTCCTAACGGATTGGAAAATTTTGAACAAGTGAAGTATCTATTTGCCTTTTGGATACTTCACTTTTAGTTTCAACCGTTCCTTACTTACCTGCGAAAACCGGCTTTCTTTTTTCTACAAACGCCTGCATGCCTTCCTTTCGATCTTCTGTTGAAAAAGCATTAGCAAAACAAGTAGTCTCAATGATTAATCCAGATTCCATATCCGTGTTTCCTCCGGTATTAACAGCCAGTTTTACCATTTGCAGGGCAACGGGAGGCTTTTGTGCAAGCTTCTCAGCCCATTCTTTTGCCGTATCAAGCAATTCTTCTACAGGGACTACCTTGTTGACGATGCCTAATTCCAAGGCACGATAGGCATCAAACATCTCGCCAAAATAAAGAAGTTCCTTTGCAACGCCTTGACCTACGATTCTTTGTAGCCTTTGGGTGCCCCCGCCTCCTGGAATAATTCCCAGCCCCACTTCAGGGAAGGCAAATTTTGCTTTAGATGAACTAATCCGCAAATCACAAGCAAGGGCCAGCTCAAGTCCGCCACCAAGGGCAAGCCCATTCAGAGCAGCAATAACAGGCTTTGATAAATTTTCTATTTTAGAAAAGACAGCTCTTGAAGTTTTGTTCATTTGATTAATGCCAACCAGATCCAAGGAAGCCATTTCATTAATATCTGCTCCCGCAACAAATGCCTTCTCGCCGCTTCCAGTCAGCACGATTACCCGCACTTCATCATTTACTTCCAACTCACCGAATAAATTGGCTAGCTCATGAAATACTTCTGTATTTAACGGGTTGACCGGTGGTCTGTTGATCGTAACGATAGCCACTCTATTTTCGATTTCACATAATAAAAATTGATTGCTCATGGTTTTGCCCCCCGAAAATTTATTCGTAATCATAAAATCCCGCACCCGTTTTCTTGCCTAACCTACCCGCCCTTACCAGCTGTTTTAATAGAAGCGGCGGTGCAAAATGGTTGTTACTAAATTCTTCCTTAAAATATTCCATAACATGGTAGCCAATGTCGACGCCGGCAAAGTCTTGCAGTTCAAACGGACCCATAGGATAATTCAAACCAAGTTTTACTGCTTTATCAATATCTTCATAGGACGCAACGCCTTCTTCTACTAGCTTAATTGCCTCGATAAACTGCGGCAGCATAATTCGATTGACAATAAATCCAGGAGAATCCTTTTTCACCTCTACCGGCTCTTTTGCTAGTCTTCTAGATAACGCTTTCAACTCTTGCACTGTTTCATCACTCGTATTAAGCCCCCGGACCACTTCAACAAGCTTCATCAACTGCGCCGGGTTAAAAAAATGCATACCGGCTACTAGTTCGGGGCGATTGGTAGCTGCCGCA
Organism: Bacillus renqingensis; assembly: GCF_016464375.1. Lineage (GTDB taxonomy): Bacteria > Bacillota > Bacilli > Bacillales > Cytobacillaceae > Neobacillus > Neobacillus renqingensis. The sequence continues at coordinate 153,051 of NZ_JADDIU010000002.1, read as the reverse complement.
ATTTCTGTGATAGACATCGACGAGGTATTTGTCGTTAAGATAACGCCTTCACGTACAATTGCGTCAAGTTTCGAAAAGACATCCTTTTTTAACTCAAGATCTTCCACGACCGCCTCAATCACAATATCCGCATCTTTCATGTCTTCTAAATCGATGGTCGTTTGAATCCGTCCTAAAACTGCTTGTTTTTGCTCCTCGGTCATTTTTCCTTTTGAGACGCTCTTAGCCATAAACTTACTCATTCGATGTAAAGCACCTTCTATAAAGCGCTCCTCAATATCTCTTAAAATAACATTAAATCCATTGATGGCTGCCAGATTTGCTATACCGGTTCCCATGGATCCTGCACCAACAATACCAATTGTGTGAATAGCCATTCTCTCTATCTCCTTATCTTTTATTTATAATTTTCTGTAAATAAATTATAACCTCTTTAACCATCGATTTTGTACCTACAAAATGACGGAAAAAATATAATTTTTTTCAACAAAATTACGGTAAATAGAGAAGACTGGCCCAATTTTTGTTTTTATTTCAAACTTAATAATGACTTTCTTTCTATTTCTTTTCCATACATATCAAATAGTTTTAATGCCATCATTAAATTAAATCGAACCTCCGCATCACTTAAATCTACAGCCAGTAGGGCTTCTATCTTTTCAAGCCGATAGAGTAAGGAACTTCTATGAATAAAAAGGGCTTCCGCTGTACTTTTCACATTTCCGTTATGTTGAAGAAAGGTATGCAAGGTATTGTATAAATCTGTGTTCTTTCCTTCAGAATAGTTAAGAAGTGGACCAAGCTGCTTTTTCACAAATAGATCAACTGCCATGGAATGGTTCAGGTGATGTAAGATTGTATAAGAGCCTAATTCTTCAAACGAGGAAAAACCCTTTTGACGCAATCGGCTATTGACAATATTTAGGGCCTGAATCGCCTGCTGGTAACTGACATAATAGTCATGCATCTCGGTCGTCTTCCCTCCTACTCCCATGTACACTTCACATTGTACGAATGTCTCACTGACCCATTGCCTTATCTTATGGTAGAGCGTTTGCCAAAACTTTTCGGATCGCTTACTTTTCATTTGAGTTGGTACAATGAGAACATGTTTCTCATCATGGTATCCGGTTAAGATGGTCTGTTCAAAGCTGGATAAGCTGGATTTAATATAGTCCCAAACAAGATTTTTTTTAGCTTGCTGTTCGAAAAGATTGCTTCCTCTTAGTTCCTTATCCGCAAGTGTGATGGATAACACTGCGAGTTGATGACTTTTGTAAAGATCCCATTGAAAAAGATTGGCGTATCGAAGGATTCCCTCTTTATCCTCAATTGTTTCCGCCAAAAGCTTACTAATAAAGCTGTCTTTTGCCTGCTCTTTTGCATCTAAGGAAATTTTTTGCTTAATAAATTGGATGGAACATATATTTCTGGCAAGTTCAATTGTCAGACGTTCAATTTCATCTAGCTCTGTCCTCGGACTCCGAATCGTCAGGTACCCTAGTAAGCTTCCGCCGCCATTAATCTTCCAAAATGTATAAACTTCTAAACTATCAGGGTCTTCAATTGAAAAGAAATCAGGGCTTTTGGAGTTTTCTCTCTCCCTCTCTGGAATTTTAGCAACTAATTCCAGTAGAGTTTCTAAACTTTGGGATGTTTCGATTCCAACTGATATAGGGCGAAGAAAACGATCAAATAAAATAACTTGATTTTGAAAGAGATCTGACAGCATTGCCGTAATCCCTTCAAAAGTATCTGCCTCTATTGTTTGTTTAACCAGTGCTTGTTGATAATCCAGCAGGTATTGGAGACGATTTTTTTGTTCTTTTTCATTATTGAACAAGCGCGCATTTTCTAGAACAGCCGCCACATGATTTGATAGCAGTTCCAACATTTTAAGATCATTCTCGGTAAAGACAGCTTCCCTTTTATTGCCAACATACAGCACCCCAATCGTCCTTAATTCACTAACCAGTGGAAACGATAATTGATTTCCACCTGTCTTTTCTAAAAAAGGAAAGTATTTGCTTAACTCATAATCTTCTTCAATCGTGATACGGTAAGGAAGCTCCATCTTTCCATAGGATGGCGGCTGAAAAACAAAACAGTTCTCCTTTTCGTTATATAAATAAATACAGGCAAAATCTGCATTTGTTCCTTTACCAGCCCATAATGTAAGTTCAGCAATCTGATGTTCTAATGGAGCATTGAGAGAGAGTGTCTTGTTAATCCATTCCATCGTCTCAAATTTTTTTAATTGGGAATTTTTTTGCCGCGCTAATCCCATTGCGGCTGCAATATCCTTTCCAAATTCATCGAAGGTTGTTTCCATATCCAGCAATGGGACATCATTCAGAAATCCTACAATACAAAAACCTAGTTGAAATTCATAGTCATACAAAGGAACAGAAAACCAGGTTTTAACCTGTGCAGCTTTTAATATTTTGGATAATTGACAACAATCAGGAGAGTCTGCATTTTTGTGTGTCAAAGAAAGCTTCAACAGCTTGGGAGAACAGAGCTCTACGGGGAGCGGAAAAGACTCTGTCACGGAAGGTAATGTACCGCTCCATGCTTTCAGCACAAATTTATCTTTTTCATTTAGAATTACACCTACAAAATCACAATATATATCTGTTCGAAAGGAAGTTGTTAAATATTGCAACACTTCTTCTTCTGTATCAAATTTAATGAGATGTCTGGCTGTAGAACGTAAGTGATGCTCTAATTTTTTCATCAATTTATCCTTTTTCATGTTTGACACAGCCTGTTCCTCCCTATATTTCATAATTTTCTAAATTTAGTTTACAATAAATACTATTATTTGAGAATTATTTATCATTATATTTTCCTCGAAGTCAAGATTTTTTATCAAAAATGAAAGGAAGGGGTTTCCCCCTTCCCATTTCATTTCGTTTTTGGGGAGTTTTTGTTTTCAGTAAAAAACGACCCCCATAATAAACCGATTGATACTTTACATTATGATGATGCTGATTTTTTTCCTTCTACCTTGAACTATAACTGAAATATGCTTTCTTTTAAAACTTTCACAATAAAAAGAAAGTCATCTTCTGTCAGACTTAATGGGGGAGCAAGCTGCAAAATATTATTGTAACCTGCAACGGTGTCACCGTTTTTACCAATAATTAAGCCTTTTTCTTTACAAACACCCATCACCTTGTTAACCTTTTCAATGGCAGCTGGTTCTTTTGTTTCCTTATCTTCTACCAGTTCAATACCTAAAAGAAGACCTTTTCCACGAACATCTCCAACGTTTGGATGTTTTTTTATTTCCTCTAGTTCACGCAAAAGAAGTTCACCCCATTCTTTGGAGCGTTCAATCAGCTTTTCTTTCTCGATAATTTCTAAATTTTTCAGAGCAAGGGCGCAAGCAGCAGGATTTCCTCCAAATGTATTAACATGACGGAAGCGATCATAATCTTCACTGCCAATGTAGGCCTGATAAATCTCTCTTCTGACTGCCGTTGCCGACAAAGGAAGATAGCCGCTTGTAATCCCTTTGGCCATTGTAATTATATCCGGTTTGACGTTATAGTTCATAAATCCGAACGGTTTTCCTGTCCGGCCAAAGCCGCAAATCACTTCATCGCAGATCAGCAGTGCACCATGTTTTTCACAAATTTCTTTTACTCTTGCCATATATCCATCTGGAGGCATCAAAATCCCTCCCCCAGTAATAATTGGCTCCATAATGACACCGGCAATCGTTTGACTTAACTCCCATGTCATGACACGATCAATTTCAGCGGCACTTGCAAGCGTGTGAACATCATCGGGATTCCGGTACGTATCAGGTGGTGTTACATGCAGGAATCCCTGCCCCAATGGCTCATATTTGTACTTCCGTTGTGCTTGGCCTGTTGCTGCAAGGGCTCCCATGGAATTACCATGGTAGGCGCGATAACGTGAGATAAACTTATAGCGTCCGGTATCCCCTTTTTGCTGATGATATTGGCGGGCAATCTTAAATGCCGTTTCATTTGCTTCCGACCCACTGTTAGAAAAGAAAATGACATAATCATCATCAAGCCATTCATTTAACTTTTTTGCCAATTGAATTGCAGGAACATGACTTTGGGTCAGAGGAAAGTAAGGCATTTCCTTCAGCTGTTCGAAGGCAGCTTTTGCAAGCTCTTCTCGACCATAGCCAACATTTACGCACCAAAGACCGGACATTCCGTCTAAATAACGATTTCCTTCAATATCTGTCACCCATGTTCCTTCTGCTTTTGTGATAATTACATTCGATGGATGATGTGCCGCACCTCTCATTGCATGCCAAAGATATTTTTCATCTGTTTCCTGCCATGCTTGTGTTTCGAGATTCATTCAGATTTCCTCCCCGTTCCCTTGATTAATAACGAGCCGTAAGCATTTTCTTGCGAGTATAAAATTCTACCCCATCTTTTCCATTTGCATGAAGATCGCCATAAAAGGATTTCTTATAACCTGAGAATGGAAAGAATGCCATTGGAGCTGGTACACCTAAATTGATGCCCAGCATTCCAGCATCAATTTCATCACGAAACTCACGAACTGCTTTTGCACTGTCCGTATATAAACAGGCACCATTTGCAAATTCTGATTGATTTGTCAGCTCAATCGCTTCCTCGAGGGTTTTGACCCGGACCACGGATAATAAAGGGGCAAAAATTTCATCCTGCCAAATTTTCATATCAGGTTGAACATGATCAAAGATCGTTGGACCAACAAAGTATCCTTGTTCAACCACTTCATCTTTCCTGCCATCCCGGACCAGTCTTGCCCCCTCATTTTCGCCCAATTCAATATAATGAAGGGTCCGTTGTTTATGTGACTCCCGAATGACTGGGCCAAGGAAAACACCCTCATCGATACCATTGCCGATTTTGATTTCATCTGCAGCCAGTTTAAGCCGACTAATGAGTTCATCTGCTATCTCACCGACCGCAACAACAACTGCCGCTGCCATACAGCGCTCACCGGCAGAACCAAAAGCAGCGCTGATGATATTTTTCACCGCATTGTCCAAATCAGCATCAGGCATGACAATCGAGTGATTTTTTGCCCCGGCAAGTGCTTGGACCCGTTTTCCATTAGCGGCGGCCGTTTTATAAATATATTCGGCCACAGGCTGCGAACCAACGAAGGATACGGCCTTGACATCCTCATTCTCTAGAATTCCGTTAACCACCTCATGGGCGCCATGCACGATATTTAATACGCCTTCAGGCAGACCAGCCTCTTTAAACAATTCAGCTAAGCGATTGGCAAGCAACGGTGTTCTTTCGGACGGTTTTAATACAAATGTGTTTCCGCAGGCGATGGCGAGAGGAAACATCCAGCATGGAACCATCATCGGAAAATTGAATGGAGTAATTCCCCCTACGACACCAATCGGATAACGATACATCCCCGACTCTATATCTGTTGCGATATCGGGAAGCTGGGTTCCCATCATTAATGTGGGAGCACCTGCAGCAAATTCCACACATTCAATGCCACGCTGCACTTCCCCGTATGCTTCCTCGTAACTTTTTCCATTTTCTGTCGTAATTAATTCAGCTAATTCCTTCCAATTTTCCACCAATAACTGTTGATAGCGAAAAAGGATTCGAGCCCTTCGTGGAACAGCCACCTTTTTCCACGTTTTGAATGCCTCCTTTGCAGCTGCTACTGCTCGATCTAAATCTTCCCTCGTTGAGAGCGGTACACGCGCAATCATCTCTCCTGTCGCTGGATTTGGCACCTCTTCAAACTGTTTACTCGTTGAATCTACCCATTGTCCCCCAATATAGTTTTTTAATATTTGGACATTTTTTATGACAACCATAGTGCAACCTCCCCGTTTTAAAATAACCATCCTATGGATTCCATTATATCTGCAATAGAAAACGCATTCAGTAGACATTATGTTAATTTGTTTGCGTGAATTTAGCTACATTTCGGTCATATCGAATATGAGTATTTTACACATAGTCTAAAGAAACGATAGTGTTTTATCATCATTTTGAACTAGATAGATAGTCATAGGCAGTGATGGCAAATTCGATTGCTTGCCGTTTATAGAATTCCATAAAATCTTCACCAAGGAGCTCATTTAACTTATGAAGCCGTTGGTAAAGTGTCTGACGAACAATATATAACTTTGCCGCAGTTTCTTGCTTAGAACCATTGCATTTAAGATACATTTTCAGGGTTTCCACTAATTTCCCATTATTTTGCTCATCATAAAGAAGGACAGGTCCTAAATAGTCAGAAATAAATTCATCCAAAACTCCTCGTTCGTTGGCTAACGCCACGAGTCGAAAGATATATAAATCTTCATAAAAGGAACTAAAGCATTCTATCGGCATTTTCTCTTGAATAATAAGTGTGTCCCGGGCGGTATCAAAGCTCTTTTTTACATTGCTTAACCTATTGATGAACTTTCCAATACTGCATTTCACTTGAGCAAAATTTTGCTTTCCGGCCCATTCTTCTTGTATTTGGTGTAAACCTGTTTCAATTCTAATTTTCCAATCCTTATTTTTTCGCTTGTTTAACATTATAAAAATGATGTAGTTTTTCCTTATAGTAGATAAAAGAAAGAATCCATGTGATTGGAAAATGGAGTGAAACAGTAGTTTCAAATGAGTAACTTCAGAATTTTTCTCATCTGATTGAGCGATTTTCAAGAGTACAACGACACATCCATTTGGTTTCAGATTCGGTTCAAGCTCAGAGAGGAATCGATCAATCTGTTCTTCACTATGCACTCCTTCTAACCATTTTTGAATCCATAACTGATGGGAATTATCTACTAAATCTGAAATCATTTGATGCTGTTTTTTAATTAATTGGGTATGTAAATCTTGGGTAATATCTACAAAGCGTACTTGATTGTAAAAAGCAATGATCGGAAAATGGTGGAGATTGGCCAGTTCAATAATTTCGTCCGGAATGCTGGGTATATAAGTTCCTAATTCAACACAAAGGCCAGCAGCGTTTGAATCGATCAGCTCCTTGCAGAATGCAAGAAAAATCTCTTTATTGCCTTTCCATCCAACCCCTGTTGTAAGAATCAGTTCATTTCCGTTTAAGAGCTGATCAATTTGCGTTACCTCCATAACATGGACCCACTTCACCGTTCGGTAAAGTCCCGCCTTTCCCGCTACTACCTTTCCATTTTTAAAATGCTTACTCTTCAAAATTTCCTGTATTGACAATGTAACATCTGTAATCAATGTATCGTACACCTCGCTACATATACTCTATTTCGAATTTCATATGGGTAACCCTTTCGAAGTAGATTACTAGTAAATAAGCTTTCAAACTCTTCAAGAATAACTCTAGCATATGTGACGCCCATGATAAATGTCTTTAAACGAAATGCAAGGCTTCGCTTTTTAAGGCCGGTGCCTGACACCATTGTGGATAACTTAGTTATCCACAATGGTGTCAGGCACCCTTTTTTTACGATGAAAAATCAAAATAGTTTCTTTTCAATAACCTTGGAATTTTCATTAGTTCCTCATAGGGAATGACTTTTCCAATCTGTTGGCAATCGATTAAAAATAATTGGTCTTCAATCTCCTTGATAATTGCTTCCGTTTGATAAATCATGGAACAATCGGGACAAGAAAGTGTTGGGGTTTCGCTAATCTCAATTGCCCGTGTTCCATCCGGCAGCTCCCAAAATACGGAGTCAGAAATACTTTTAACCTTCGAGCTGCTGCACCACTCACAAACTAATTTCAACACGCTTCCCTCCTATTCCTTCATCTCTTCGGTTATTGCTTCGGTATGACTTTCTTTTTGAATAAATGCTTGATACTTCTTTTCCTTCAATTCATCCCGTTTGCTCCGTTTATCCTTTAGCGTCATATGCTCTGGATCTTGATTGTAGGCTTGACGGCGATTTAGCCGTGACAATCCTTCAGGAACAAGATTAAAATGCTCGTCATTCATCATGCCGGCTATACCGTTAAGTGATTTTTTCTCATCCATTTCCGGATAAATTTCTTTAAAATAGTCCTCCGCCCGTCCCGGAATATAATTTTCTGGTTCTGGATACGAAGTAATGACCCCTTCAAAATTGCGAAGAACTACTTTTTCCGGACTTTGTGAGATAAGATAATTCGGTTGAAGTGCAATTTTCCCGCCGCCTCCAGGTGCATCTACAACAAAGGTTGGCACAGCATAGCCGCTTGTGTGACCACGCAGGCCTTCAATAATCTCAAGACCTTTAGAAACAGGAGCACGGAAATGACCGATGCCTTCTGACAAGTCACATTGATAAATGTAATAGGGGCGGACACGAATTTTTACAAGATCGTGCATGAGTTTTTTCATAATTGGTACGCTATCATTGATGCCAGCAAGGATGACCGACTGGTTGCCAACGGGAACCCCAGCATTAGCCAGCCTTTCACAAGCTCTTTTTGAGTCTTCAGTAATTTCAATGGAAGTATTAAAATGAGTGTTAAGCCAAATTGGATGGTATTTCTTCAAGATATTGCAGAGGTTCTCGGTAATTCTTTGCGGAAACACGACGGGCGCTCTTGTACCAATTCGAATGATTTCGACATGATCAATTTCCCGTAAATTCTTTAAAATATATTCTAAAATATTATCATTAATCAGCAATCCGTCTCCCCCGGAAATTAACACATCCCTGACTTGCGGTGTTTGACGAATATAAGCTATAGCTGCATCCAGCTGCTTTTTTGGAACCCCCATGCCAATCTGGCCGGAGAAGCGCCTTCTCGTACAATAGCGGCAATACATCGAACATTGGTTTGTCACAAGAAAGAGAACCCGGTCCGGATAGCGGTGTGTTAACCCAGGTGTTGGCGAATCCTCATCTTCATACAAAGGGTCCTCCAGATCGTATTTTGTTTTATAAATTTCTTTTGAAATCGGCACCGACTGCATCCTAATCGGGCAGCGGGGGTCATCAGGATTCATCAAAGATGCGTAATAGGGTGTAATATTGAGGGGAATCGTTTTGGTTGAGATTCTTACACCTTTTTCTTCATCAGGTGTCAGGTTGATGACCTTTTTTAAATCTTCTAATGTACGGATGGTGTTTGTTAACTGCCAGAGCCAATCATTCCACTGATCATCGGTTACATCTTGCCAAAGTTCGATTTCCTTCCAATGCCTTTGCGGCTTATATAAAAATGGTTTCATCATCAATTCCTCCTATCCTTACTCACATATTTAACATGCAAGAATCGCGCCAAGTATTTAATCGGCATTAGAACTGATTTTATTGATGGCACAGCCTAACTTATCCATTACTTAAATAAAAAAGTGCCGAAATATCAGCACTAAATAGAAAATTTTTTTAGTTTATATTGCAATGTCTGTCTTGGAATCTCTAGGAGCTTTGCTGTCTGGTTGATATTCCCTCCGGTTTGCTTCATGGCGTTTAATATAAGCGTTTTTTCCAGATGATCGAGATTCTTTCTTAGTGAAAGGCTATCCGGCTTCTGATAACTCCTTCGAACCGGGGTTAACTGATGTTTTAATATCACTGGCAGATCAGCCATTTCCAGCAAGTCACTATCACAGACGTTCATCATATATTCAATCGTATGTTTTAACTCGCGAACATTACCAGGCCAATGATAATCGAAAAAAAACAATTCAAGTTTTTTGTCTATTCCTAGAATGTTTTTCTGTAATTTTTTATTAAATACCATGATAAAATAATTTGTTAGAAACAGGATATCCTCTTTTCGCTCCCTTAACGGTATTAAGGAAAAGGTAAATACATTAAGGCGGTAATAAAGGTCGGCACGCAATTTTTGTTCTTTTAGGGCCTTGATTGGGTGGAGATTAACCGCAGCAATAACGCGGACATTCACTAATATATTCTCTGCTCCGCCTACCCTTCTTACCATGCCATCCTCTAATACACGGAGCAGCTTTGCCTGTAATTCAATTGGCATCGCATGCAGCTCATCAAGGAAAAGGGTCCCTCCATCGGCAAGTTCGAATAATCCTTTTCGTTCAACGGCCCCGGTATAGCTGCCTTTTGCGGTTCCAAACAAAATACTTTCAAGCAGCGATTCAGGAATGGCGGCACAATTCTGGGCAATAAACGGTCCGCTAGCCCGCAGTGATTCATGATGAATCCCCTGAACAAATAATTCCTTCCCGGTTCCAGACTCGCCATAAACAAGGATGGGTGAATCCGATTTTGCTAGTCGTCCCGCTTCCTCCTTCATCTTCATAAACAAAGGATTGACCGTTTTTAAGTCATTAAACGTATAATTCACCTGCTTTGTGACCCTTTTCCTGCTTCCTTTTTTCAAGCCCTTTTGTAAATCTAACAGCCGTTCCGCAAGCAGCTTCATTCTGGAATAGTCTTTAGCAATTTCCACTGCACCAATGATTTCCTTACCGAGAAAGATAGGCAAGGTAGTGTTCATCGTGTCAATTCTAGTTCCGTGAGCGTTCACATAAACCTGTGTTTGGTTATAAATTGGTTTTCCTGTTTTCACCACTTTTAACAGTGTACTTGATTCCTCTGTTAATGAAGGAAATGCCGCCAATAAATGTTTCCCCAGGACTTCTTTGACCTCCATCCCATCATGCTTGGCGGCCACCTCGTTATAATAAATCGTTTTTCCTTCCGTGTTCACTACATGAATTCCTTCATCAATACTCTTTAGAATGGCTGCAAGAACCTCTTGCGTTAATGCGGTAAGTTGACCCATTACTATCACCTTCACTCTAATGCGATTTGATCAGGTGCCGAAAACTGGACGGCTTAAGCCGAAAATTTAGCAGTTTGTCAGATTCTTTACCCACATATTCATATTTTCAAGCTTGTCATAAATATAAACATTGTTCATTAACCGCCCACGATACTTATAGCCGAGCTGGTAAAGGGCTGCGTTCATACCAAATGACAGTGCCCTGGCAATGGAATAGGCACAAAATATTCCATTTCGTTTTAACTCTTCTTCAAGCTCCTGCAAAAGCAGTTTCATCAGCCCATACTTTCGATGCTGCGAAAGTGTCGCACAATCAGTTAGTTCAGCATTTTTGTAAAACGAATTAATCTCCGCTGAAGCGGCGCTGACAATTTCCCCCTGATTGAAAAAGGCATAATAGATTGTCCCGTCCTCCATCGTCTTTTTCACATATTCCGGGTCGTTTAGTGGTGTGGGATAAATTTGAAATACCTGCCGGTAAAGTGCCGACAGTTCTGTTGCATTGCTTTGATCCACTTTATTCAGTTGGTATTCCTTCGGGGGGGAAGTTCCTTGATTAGCAGGTGATAATTGAAAAATACGGTGAATGATCCCATCCTCCACCATCCAATGGTCACTTTTTTTGCGGTTTGAACTATAAAATTTTGTAAAAAACCAGGCATCCGTACCAAGAAAATAACGGTCTACCATCGCTTCAGGCTGAAAGCCGTGCTCATAAAAAGCGACAGTATCTTCGGAGCGCCCTTTTATAATCAATTTTTCCGCCTGCTGTTCACGAACAAGCTCCTCTAGTTTACGTAAAATAAGCTGAATGTTGCCTCGATAGTCATCAACACGAATTCTTTTATTGAATGGATCAAGGCAAACCTCCAAGTAGAATGTCAGTTCCTGTAGACAAATGGTAGTTGCCAATTGACTCATCGGTTCCGCCCCCTTCTTTATTGTTCTGTTCCAGCTAAAAAGTGATTGTGCAAAAAAGTCTGGCTCGAGAATATAGCCAGACATTTCTCATCCTTCCTTTTTACAATTATGAAGGTTTCATTCTTCAACTAGACAGGGGATTCCTCCCTATTCATCTTGCACCCCGCACCATTTTAACAGTGTCAGTGCAATAATTTCACTAGCGGTAAATAAATCATCAAGGACAATATACTCATTCGCATCATGAGCCACTTCTGTAACTCCCGGACCAAATACAACAACCGGAGTCCGGCCTATATTGGCTAAAATTCCACCATCGGTTCCCCACGGACTTGCTTCGATAACAGGGGCTTCTCCCTTAATTTCTCTAAAACTATCAATCAATGTAGTGATCAAAGGATGTTCACTGTCCAAACTTCCCGGCAGCCACCTGGCGCCAAACCATTCAATTTTCAACGGGTTTTCACGCAGCCACTCGTCCTGTTCGTTCAATTCTTGAAGGCAGGTCTCCATTTCCAGCTGAGCAGAAGCAAGCGTTTCCTCAGGGCCTACTCCCATCCTCCCTTCGATCACAGCGGTGTCAGGCACCGATGATGGCCACTCACCGCTTGCAATTTTCCCTATATTAATAGGAAGCGGAATCGGGATCTTATCGTAAAGAGAATCTGTTATCGCTGCATTCCTTGCTTTCTCTAATTGTTGTATTCTTTGAACGACCATAAATGACTTTTCGATGGCACTGATCCCCTCATATCGTGTCCCGCCATGGGCAGCCTTTCCGGGGACAGTAATTCTAAACCACATTGAACCTTGTTGCTTTGAAAAGATTTTCATATTGGTCGGCTCCGGAATAATAGCCCCATCAGCTTGATATCCTCTTAATACAGCCGCAAGTGTTCCGGCACCCCCGCTCTCTTCTTCGATCACACTCTGAAAAATGACGTCACCTTTTAGCTTAATCCCATTGGCAATGATCGACTCCATCGCTAATAAAAGGGCAACATTCCCGCCCTTCATATCTGTTGCACCCCTTCCGTAAAGCTTACCTTCTTCAATATGCCCGCTAAAAGGATCATGTTCCCAGCTTGTTTCATCGCCGACCGGGACCACATCGATATGGCCGTTTAAAATAATCGATTTACCACCCCCCGTTCCATTTAATACCGCAACTAGATTGGGATTGCCCTCAAAGCTCCCACGGTCACAAAAAAAGAAGGGGTGATTTTTCAAATCATCATCACCAATTTCCCAAATATCAAGCTTTAAACCAAGCTGGCGACATTTTTCAATGATCACTGCCTGGGTGCTGCTTTCATTGCCTCTTATACTATTTTCCTGAACAATTCTCTGTAGCAGATTAATCCCCCTGGGGCGATTTTCCTTCAGCCAAGTCTTGATTTTGATCTCTTCGTTCTTCAATTACACCACTCCTTACAGCCATTAATAAGTTATTTTCCGTATCTGCTCACTCACTTTAAAATCACATCCGGTTTTATCAATTACTTGGCTCAAGTCATAGGGTGGAAACAACTCAGTGAGCACCAAGCCTTGGGCGGTTACCTTAAATACTCCAAGTTCGGTGATAATAAGGTCGACACAACTGCTGGAAGTGAGCGGCAGTGTACATTCTTTGACAATTTTCGCTTTCCCCTTTCTATCACAATGATTCATTAGCACAATGACCTTTTCCGCCTTTTGGGCAAGCTCCATGGCACCACCCATTCCGGGAACCTTTTTCCCCGGAACAATCCAATTGGCAAGGTCCCCCTTTGCACTGACCTCAAGCGAGCCAAGGATCGTAAGATCGACTCTCCCTCTGCGAATCATTGCAAAGGCGACCGCACTGTCACAATACGAGCCGCCTGTAGTTAATGTAACGGGAAATCCGCCGGCATTGCAGAGGTTTTCGTCCTCCTCCCCTTTGTTTGGACTTGGACCCATTCCAGTAATCCCATTTTCAGCATGAAACATAACCGTTACTTCTTTTGGTAAATGGTTAGGAACAAGTGAAGGGATGCCGATCCCTAAGTTGACAAGCATGCCGTGCTGAATTTCTTCTGCCGCCCGTTTAGCTAATTTATTGCGGACATCTACTCCCACGCCCATTTCCAATTCACTCCCTTCGTTGGGATCACATAATCAACGAACACACCGGGGGTAATGATTTCTTCGGGATCAAGACTGCCAAGCGGGACGATTTCCTCTACCTCGGCAATTGTGATCTCCCCTGCCATCGCCACCAGAGGATTGGTGTTACGGGCACTTTTGTCGTAAATTAAATTCCCATATTCATCCGCTTTTTTGGCATAGATGATGGATACTTCTGCTGTTAAAGCCGTTTCTACAAGATATTCCTTACCGTTAAGCGAAAAAATGGGTTTGTCTTTTGCAACTATTTTCTCGTCTACACCAATGTCTGTAAGAATCGCCGGGAGACCGACACCGCCTGCCCGGATTCTTTCAGCCAAAATCCCTTGTGGTGAGAATTCGACCTCCAACCTTCCATCATGCATCATTTTTCCTGCAAAAGGATTGGAGCCAATGTGAGAGGCAATCACCTTGGCTGCTCGTTCCTGACTGACCAGTTTACCAATACCAATATGTGGAAATCCTGTATCATTACCGATTAGTGTCAGGCACCGTACTCCTTTTTCAAGGATCCCATCGATAATCGTGGGAGGCGAGCCGACTCCGCCAAAACCGCCAAACATTAAGGTCATGCCATCATGAAAAAACCCCAACACGTTCTCTAACGTGGTAATTTTCCCAAATACATTATTCATTGCTCTCACCAGCTATCCACTCAAGATCATTTGCAAAGGAAGTTAATGTAACATTTAATAAAACAATTAATTCATCTATCTCCTTTTTTGTAATAGTTAACGGCGGTGCAATGATAATCGAGTCGCCATTGACACCATCCATACCGGCACCTGCCGGGTAAACGATCAGCCCTTTTTCCTTTGCCAACGTTACTATTTTTTCTGTTATCATCGCGGTTCGCGGGAAAGGTGTTTTCGTGAGACGATCGGCGACAAATTCTATTCCAAGCATCAATCCTTTGCCACGGACATCGCCAATAAAGAAAAATGGTTCCTTCAGTTTTTCGAGCAAGCCTTTTAGATAATCCCCCTTAGATTCTACTTCACTCATAATCTTCTTGTTCTCTAAGTATTCGAGAACTGCTAAGGCAATGGCACATGATTGGGGGTTGGCACTTAATGTATGTCCGCTCATCACTGATTTTGAGCCGGCCAAAATTGGTTCCATCACTTTTTCACTGGCAACGGCTGCGGCAATGGCTGTATACCCAGCGCCCATCCCTTTTCCTAATGTGACAATATCCGGGGTGATCCCCCAATGCTCGCTGGCAAGCATCGTTCCAGTCCTTCCTGAACCAGTCATCACCTCATCGGCAATAAAGAGAATGTCATGAGTTTCACAAATATTCTTGACAACTTTAAAATAATCATCTGGCGGTGCAATCGCCCCTCCTGCTGCCCCAATGATCGGTTCTGCGATGAAAGCGGCAATCTTATTTGCGCCAATCCTATGAATGGCTGTTTCCAGCTCTAGGGCACAGGCATAGTGGCAGGCGGGTGCCTCAAGATTATAAGGACAGCGATAGCAATAAGGCGGGTTAACGACAGGGAAATCCTCCAAGAGTGGAACAAAGCGTTCTCTTCTTAAGGTATGCCCAGACATCGAAAGCGCTCCCAACGTAATTCCATGATAACTGACCCACCTGGATAACACTTTCGTCTTTGTGTAAATCCCCTTTTCTTGCCAATATTGAATCGCTATTTTCATCGCTGTCTCCGTTGCTTCTGAGCCACTGTTCACAAAAAAGCTCCAATTAAGATCCCCCGGTGTCAGCTTTGCTATTTTCTCGGCTAATTTCTCAGCCGTTTCACTGGTAAATTGTGAACGGTACACAAAGGAAACCTTCTTTGCCTGTTCATTCATCGCTTCGATAATTTCAGTTACTCCATGACCGATGTTTGCCGTAACCGCTCCGGAAGCTGCATCCAAATATTTTTTTCCATCCTTATCAAACAAGTAGACACCTTTGCCATAATCAATGACGGGATACACCTCATCCAAGATTGGTTTGATTAAAAAAGAACGTTTCACAGGCTCCTCACATCCTTTTTAAATAAGACCTTATTGAAATTGTATGTTTCATTTTTTTATTTCTTTCTTCTTTACATCGAAAAAACAGCCACCAAAGTTCGTGCCTGCTGTCTGGTCTAGAAATTTTTATGTTGAAAAGCGATAACCAATCTTTTACTTTCACCTGTGGTATTATAGAATAACACTTAGATGACATAAGGAATGAATAATGACATGAGTACGATTAAAAAGATTCAAATGAAATCAAAAGAACTATCAGCCTTTCAATTGATTGTAATTTTTTACTTATCGGCCCTAATTGTTTCTACCCTTTTACTTAAAATACCATTTGCGCTTCGTCCTAATGCCGAGTTAAGCTTTATTGATGCCATGTTTACTTCTGCGAGCGCTGTGAGTGTCACTGGTTTAAGCGTGATTTCTATCAAAGATACGTTTAACAATTTTGGTATTTTCCTGCTCTGTTTAATTCTCCAATTAGGCGGGCTGGGAGTGATGTCTTTAAGTACCTTCCTCTGGGTGATGCTTGGGAAAAAAGTAGGGTTAAAAGAGAGACAGTTAATCATGATTGATCAGAATCAATCCAACCTTTCAGGATTGGTCCATCTGGCAAAACGGATTTTTGTCATTTTTATATCGATTGAGATCATCGGGGGAATTATTTTGGGTCTCTGCTTCCTCAAATACTACAGCAGCGCCTATACTGCGTTTAAACATGGGTTTTTTGCTGCTATCAGTGCTGTGACAAACGCAGGCTTTGATATAACCGGAGAATCACTGATTCCGTTTCATAATAACTACTTTGTTCAAACGATAGTTATGTTATTGATCATCTTTGGAGCCATTGGTTTTCCGGTCATTGTTGAGGTGTATGAATTCTTGACCACCTATAAGAGTAAGAAAAAATTTCGTTTTACTTTATTTACGAAGTTGACTACTTTAACCTTTATTATCATAACTTTACTGGGAGCCGTTTTTATTTATCTATTAGATAGTCGTCATTTTTTTATCGATAAGGACTGGTTTGATTCCGTATTTTATTCCTTATTCCATTCGGTCACCTCAAAAAGTGCCGGACTTGCGACAACCGATATCAATGAATTCACTCCAAGTAATCAGCTGTTCATGTCGATCCTCATGTTCATTGGCGGATCACCAAGCAGTGCCAGCGGGGGAATTCGGACAACGACCTTTGCAATCGTCATCTTGGCAATCGTCTTTTATGCACAAGGAAAAGGGGCTATCAAGATTTTTAAGCGCGAATTGAAAAGCGATGATGTATTAAAGTCGTTTATTGTTCTAACTACTGGTGCCTTTTTATGTTTAATATCCATTTTAATCCTTTCCATTACCGAGAACGGGACGATGATTGAGGTTATATTTGAGGTTACCTCTGCATTTGGAACAAACGGCTTATCCTTGGGCTTAACACCGAACCTCTCAACATTTGGAAAAGTGTTAATCATTATCTTAATGTTTATCGGAAGGGTTGGGATCGTAACCTGCTTGTTAATGCTAAGGGGAAAAGGCAGCAGCGAAAAAATTCACTACCCGAAAGAAAAGGTTATTATTGGATAAGAAAAGCGCAAGGCGCCCGCCTAGCGGCGACAAGCACAAGACGAGCCGGCGAGAAGGCTGTTCTTTAGCCTTCTTGACGGATTGGCTTGTGACCTCGAGCCGCTGGCGCCTCCTCGAAAAAGCTTTCGCTTTTCCTTCGTGCGATGCTGATGCTGCCGAAGCCTTCCTTGTGGAGCTGGACAATTCTCAAAGTCGAAAATTTTATACTTATCTCATAAAGAAAACGGCTGACTCCATAAAGAGTCAGCCTTTCATTTGCCTTTTAGTAGGCCCAGCTTGCGCCAATGATGATTAACAGAATAAACAATACAACGATTAACGCGAAACCGCCAAACCCGAAACCAAAACCGCCACCACCGTAGCCATAGCCTCCTGCTGCCGGATAGCCGCAGCCGCCATCAAATCCATAACCTCCGTATCCACCAAATCCTCCATACATTTGCATTCACTCCTCTAAAAATTTGTATCTTTTCCCTGTTACTTTATGTAGTAGGTGCTTGACCTGTATGTGCATCAGCCTATATTTTTTAAACGACAAATCTGATAGAGATTTAGCAAAACGAAAAGACCGCACGCTGCGGTCTTTTAATTTCCGGTAAATAATTTGGTAAATTGCCCATATCCTTCTTTTTCGAGATCCTCTTTCGGAATAAACCTTAATGCAGCAGAGTTAATGCAATAACGTAAGCCGGATTCTCCTGGGCCATCATTAAAGACATGCCCTAAATGCGAGTCTGAGGATTTACTTCTTACTTCGGTACGAACCATAAAATGGCTGTAATCAGCCTTTTCCAACATTTCTTCTTCTTCAATCGGCTTTGTAAAACTTGGCCAGCCGCAGCCGGCATCGAATTTATCAAGCGAACTAAATAACGGCTTGCCAGAAATAAGATCAACATAAATTCCGTCTCTTGTTTCATTCCAATACTCATTTTGGAATGGCGGTTCTGTAGCATTATTTTGCGTTACAGCAAACTGCATTTCCGTTAAATCCTTTTTCAATTGCTCGGTATCTTTTTTTGTCATTGTTTCAAATCACTCCAATGCGCCTCGATAAAACCCTTTCTCCCTGAGCCAATATGATAGCTTTCATAATGGGCCGGATTCTTCTTATAGTAATGCTGGTGATATTCCTCAGCTGGATAGAATGGTTTTGCCGGCAGGATTGGTGTCACGATTGGCTTATTAAATTTGCCGCTCTCCTGTAAGGCTTGCCTCGATTTCTCGGCCAATTTCTTTTGCTGTTCATCATGATAAAAAATCGCTGTTTGATACGATTGGCCGCGGTCATAAAATTGTCCTCCGGGATCCGTTGGGTCGATCTGCTGCCAGTATAATTCCAGTAGTTTTTCATAAGGGAAAATTTCCGGATCAAATGTAATTTGTACGGCCTCATAATGTCCTGTTGTGCCGGAGCAGACTTGTTGATAGGTCGGATTTTCGGTGGTGCCGCCCGTATAGCCGGATACAACCGATTTTATCCCTGGCTGTTCATCGAACGGCTTTACCATACACCAAAAACAGCCGCCGGCAAATGTTGCTACTTTATTATGTTTATCCACTTCCACACCCCATTCTTGAAGAATTCATCTTTATGATGATTATATAGCAATTTACCTCCATAATAAAATCTTGTGTACTTCTTAAGAAAAGCGCAAGCGCCCTGGTCAGCGGCGTATGGCCTGGAGCGCTCCAACTGAGATAAAGGAAACACGGTGAGCGCAAGCGCGAACCGATGTTGACTTATCGTAGGGCGGAGAGCGAAGGACACTAGCCGCTAGGGCGCTGGAGCTGGACAATTCTCGAAGCCAAATGATATAAATTCTGGTGTATGAAAAAATAGGTGCCCAAATAAAGGGAGTCCTATTTTACTGGGACTAAAATGGTGAAGGCGATATGATCATTTTTTAAATCAAATGTGTCTGCTTTTATTTTCAAGTCACTTTTTAGCTTTAGTTGCTGCATGCTGATATAGACGAGCTTGTCGTTTGGTCTAATAATGACTCCTTTAGGCAGCTTATAGTTTTCCTCAATAAACTTTAAAACATAGGAAATGGGCAACGGCAGCTCGCCGAGTGACATCGACTTTTGCCTCAATACTAAATCACCATTTTTAAGTGCCTTTGGTTCAAATGTTAATTTCATATTGATTTCTTCGCTAAAAACAGGAATCTTTCCATATAACTCCACTTCATCTGCCAATAAGACACGATAATCGATTGGAGAATCTGCTGCCTCTTCCTTCAAATAATGATTAATCAGTTTATTCAAATCATACCGATTGGATTTTACATGAAAGGAAACATGTTCGTCTTTCGGTTGATTCGTGAACTTTTGCTCAATGTCTTCAGATGGCATTATGACGAGTGATAATATAATAATAGCGACCAAAAGGTTGATTCCCAGTAAAATAAGGAATCCTATTTTCCATTTGTTTTTCATAAAAATTTTAATTCTCCTCTGTACTTACCATTAACGTTTTTTTCTCGATGTCGGGAATGACCTTGTCTCCGAGAGTCCTATTCAACCTTTGGGCAATTAGCTTATAACCTTTGTCATTCGGATGGAAATGATCAGTATATAAAAGGTCTTCGTTTGTGTTTAGAAAAATGTCGTCGATCTCTACGAAGTACGCATTTGGATATTTGACGACCACCGATTGTCCTGCCTTATTCCATTCCGAAACAATGTCATCCATTTCTTTAATATCAGAAAACCATTTCGAGAAAGGATTATACATCCCGACTAACACAATGGCGGTATTTGGATTTTGCTCGACGATTGTCTCCATAATTTGTGTTAAATGGTTTCGATACATTTCTTTTTCAGTCATAAAGTCGGAGAGCTTTAAATTATCGAAATGGTCGCGCACGACCTTCATAATATCGTTACCGCCGATGGTTAGAATGACTAGATCCGCTTTCTGCAACATAGGCTTCATTTCAGGTGATTTTAATCTTTTAAGCAGCTGTGTTGTACGGTTGCCTTTGACTCCATAATTATGGATAGAGACTTCTTTAATTCCTTTATTCTTTTTCAGCATGGTTTGTAAGTATGGCAGGTAACCACCTTGACCGGTACTATCACCAACACCTTGCGTTAAGGAATCACCGACTGATAACACCGTTAACTTTCGCAGCGGAAGTTCTTTAGGAACTGGTTGAAAAGTATGGACAGCAGTCTTCTTTTCCAAATGCAATACTGTTTGGTTCGTTTGACTGCAGGAGACCAAGATAAACAGCGAGAGAGTGAGAGAGGTGAAGATTTTTTTCATTTTGATTCACCTGCTTTCTGAACTATTCTTATTATAACATGACACGAATCATTCAAAACAATTCTATGCTATATCCTATTCTTGACAATAAAAATAGACCCGTTAAATGGTCTATTGTAACGCTTTGATATCATGAATAATTTCATCAAACGGAACATCTTTAAAGCCGTTATAGGATTTTTTAATATGACCTTCCTGATCTACTAAATAAATAAAGGTTTGATGTACTACCTGGTTGCCTTCTTCCGGTTTTTTTACAAATGTTTTGAACGTTTTAGCAGCAAATTTCTCAATAAACTCTTGGGAGTATCCTGTTAAAAAGGTCCAATTGTTTAGATCAGCCGGAAATTGCTTGGCATAACGGGATAGAATATCTGGAGAATCCACTGTCGGATCGACACTAAAGGAGACAAATTCTACATTTTTCAAGCCCTCATCCTTGACCCTCTTTTGCAATTTCGCCATATTAGATGTCATCGGTGGACAAACGTCTACACAACTTGTAAAAATAAAATCGGATATCCATACCTTTCCTTTTACGTTTTTCAGTCCAAAAGGCTTGTTTGCTTGTGTGGTTGCCGTAAAGTCCTTAACAGGCCAATCTACAGCATCTTTGATTTCCTTTTTTCCACAAGAAGACAAAAGCAGCGTACTAATGGCTAAAAAAATAACTGCCAATCTAATTTTCATGTTCTCACCTACAAATTTCTTCTTAACTATCCGTGAATAGTGTAACAAAGAATAGGGAAAGAAGAAAGGAAAACACATGGTGTCAGTCACCGTAAAAATATGATATAATGAATGAAGATTCATTCATATAACATATTTTGAAATTATGAGGTGACAGCGTATGGAGCGAATTGGTCCCATTATGATACTGGAAGGACCTAATCACAGTAAGGTACCATATTCACGGAGTTTATTTATAGATTGCAGTGAAAAGGTATTAATCGATAGCGGTGCAGAGGCTAAAACATTATTAAACCTTAAACAGGAACAAGGATTGAACTTAATCATCAATACTCATTATCATCCAGATCACACAAGACATAATCATCTGTTTCCCGATGTTATAAAATGGATCAATCCGATTGAATTTGAAACATCACGTACGCTTGAAGGTGTTGCTCGTGCCTACGGAATATATCAAGAGTGGGGTCCTCAGGGGGTTGAAAGATGGAAAAAGACACTTCCGCAAAAATGGTTCCAAAATCTAAAAGAAATTTCCGGAACGTATGAATATGAAACAGACTATACATTTGGAGGTGTAAAAGTTACCTTTCTGCATACTCCCGGTCATACAAGCGGATTGACATGTCCCTACTTTCCTGAATTAGGTGTTGTTTTCGTCGGCGATTATGACATGACTACGTTTGGTCCGTGGTATAACGGAACTGATGGGGATATTACGGACTTTATTTCCTCCGGAAAACGTCTGCTAACATTGGATGCTGATACTTACATAACAGGGCATCAAAAAGGGATATTTACAAAGCAGGAATTTAAGAAGGCTATGGACCTATTCCTTTCCATTATTGACCGCCGCGATGAAACAATTGATCAGTATCTCCGCCAAGGGTTAACATTTGAGGAGCTTGCTGATATCGGCATATTCTATCCAAAAAAGAGCTTGGAAAATTCTATCCTAAGAACATGGGAACGCAGTGGAATTCGCAAACACTTGGTACGACTCGGTTACACAGTATCGGAAACGAATCAAAATCTAGTTCCATTAAAATAGGATGGGATGGGCTGCATGATCCCATCCCATCCTATTTTTTTAATCATTCGAAATAATACATTAATGCTAGTGCCCCCGGTCCGGTATGGGTGCTGACAATTGGGTTCGTATAATCAATTTCCACATCTTGAAAGCCAGTTAGCTCGACAATGCTTTCTTTAATCTTAACAGCAAGCTCATGTGCTTCGGCATGGGCGATACCGACACCACGAATTGTTCTTCCCTTAATATCCTCAGCAAATTGCTTGGCCATAAACTTAACGACCTGAGAATAACTGCGCACTTTCTTAACCGGTGAATACTCAGCACCTTCAAGGGAGGCAATTGGTTTAATATTGAGCAGTGAGCCAATAAACGCCTTCCCTTTACCAATCCGGCCGCCCTTTACTAAATTTTCTAGTGTATCGACCATAATATATAATTTAGTATGGTCACGGACTGCTTCCAGCCGCTCTTTGATTTCCTCTAAACTTTTTCCCTTGTTTGCCATTTCAGCTGCTTCCTTGACCTGAAAAGAAAGGGCTTTAGAGATAAATTTTGAATCAACCACCGTTACTTTTGTATTGGTCATTTGCGCAGCGCTTTCTGCTGAACGAACAGTACCGCTCAATTTACCCGTCATATGGATGGACAGGACTTCATAACCTTCCTCTCCAAGCCGGTCATACACCTCTAGAAAAGCACCGGTTGACGGCTGAGAGCTTTTTGGCAGTTCCTTTGAACCGCTCATTTTTTTTATAAAATCTACAGGGTCTAACTCTACCCGATCTAAATACGTTTCACCATTTATCGTAATTGCCAGAGGCACTACTTCAATTCCTAGTTTATTGATTAGTTCATCAGCCATATCCATTGTTGAATCGGTTACAATTTTTATTTTGCTCATGCGTTCACATCCCTACTGGTACTCTCTTGATTATACAAGTTTCGGCATGGGAATGAAACATTTATTTTTTTCAAAACAATAGAGCATCAGGAATGGATGCCCTATTTCATTATGCATTATTCTTTAATTCATCAAGTAGAAACAATTGCTCGTAGTCCCGCCATTTCATGACCTTCTTCAAATAATCTCTAAAGGAGTAGCATGTTTTCGTGCTTGGCTTCTTATAGACTGACGTGATAAATGTCTGTAACCGGATTTGAATCATAAATTTATAAGTATTTTCCTCCTCCAATACAGGAATATCCATGACTTTAACCTTCTGTCCAACAACATTTTTGAACTCCAGGCTTTTCAATAACAAACTATCAATCCTCTTTTTTACCCGTTTGATTATATTATACTCCTTTTATTTGCTGAAATCTGTCTAAACATGCTTGGATTGAAAAATATTTATGAATTTTTTTGCACCTTGGTGAATGAATAAAGTCCTTAATAAGTAAGCTATTAAGACCTTATGAAACTTCCTTTTCTATTTTTTTACGCCTTAACAATACAAATTGCCAGATTAATCCTGTTAAAATGAAGGCTGCTCCTGCAGCTAAAATATTAAATAAATTCGTCCCGGTTTCAGGTAATTTCGGTCCATCCACCGGCAACACCCCGCCTAAAGTACCTTCTACATAAAATTTAAATTCAACCTGACAACTCAGACCTTGAAATTCATTTCCTAATCTTTCCGGTACTACTACTTTAAATAATAATGGCTCTGAATTATTCTTGGCGATAAATCGTGAATCAAGCTTAGTCAAATCCTTCATTTTGCCATCGAACAATACCGTATCACCCGCAGATACCTTCAATAATAGTTCATTGTAAAACTTTTTAGAACCTTGTTTTCGTTTGCTTGAAAATAAATAATGAAAATCCTGTTTTCCTTTATTTTGAATTATTAAGGTTCGTTCCACCCAATCACCTGGTTTTAAATTTGTAACATCAAATAATACCTTTTCCGGAGATGTTGCAATATCCATTTCAGATACAGTTTCGGCTTCCGATTTTTTGATCGTTATCGGAATTGTCAATAGTGTTACAGTAATACTTAGACACAATAAATACATCATCTTCTTGACCATATCATCCCCCCTTTTCCAAAAAGCTTAGAAATGACCCCTGCAAATCTTTTATTTATATAGATTTCCCGATATCTTCTGAATCCTTTACTGTTTTTGGATCTAGTTCGGCAATCGTTTTCCAAATGGTTACTACCGAATAAATGACCAGCAGCAGGCCCGGGATGATTAGAAGGAAAGCTCCGTTTTTGGAATTAGTAAAGGAGACAAAATATCCTAAATAAGGAATGGTGAATCCGCTATATTCGGCGATAACATTTTGCGATAACACTGGATCCATATCTGCAGTCTCATTATTATCCCCCATAGTCCGGTACAAGACCTGGTTACCACTTTTGTTCACTTCTATTATCCTATGGGTTACAATATTCTTTTCATCCATTTTAAAGGTGATGACATCACCTTTTTTAAACCGATTCATATCACCGCCAGGTTTGACGGCTATGATAGAACCTGTTTTAATACCTGGTTCCATTGACCCGGAGAGTACCGTTTTAAGCTGATAGCCAAAAATTTGCGGTTCCCCTCCCGATGCCTTTGAAGAGATGACAACAAATAATAATAAGATAAAGACTGCAAATAGTAAGATAGTAAGAATGTTACTGATCCATTTTTTTATCACTTTCATTTTGATCATCCTTTTTTAAGTTTTTACTGGGGGTTTTTTCTTCTAACGGTTCGTTAATAGAACTTGAATCAATCATCACAGAGGTGTCCTGTTTTACCGTATCTTGGTCGGTTTGATTTGTTTTGCTTTCATCTAGTTTATTTTCTTCGTTTTTATCCGCTGAATTCTGTTCCGACTTACTTTCAACATTCGTTTTCGTTTGATTTTCCTCATTTTTTTCATTATCATCCACTTGATTATGAACTGGTTCCTTTTCAATTTCTGTTTTCTGAATAATATTGGTTTTGTCCTTTGAAGGAGGTTTATCAGTCTCCCATGTTCCAGCTTGGATTGTTCCAGTAAGTTGGTTCGTAGAGGTAAAATAAGCACCTGTTTGGTCTAATAAATACGTTAGGTTTAAAACACAAAGATAGCCGATGGCAAAAAGCTTGATAATATTATGTATTTTCCTGTTCCTTTTTCGGAACTTTCTGAATCTCGAGTATCGAATGTTCATCACACCCTCTCAACTTTGATGGTATAGATTCAACTTCAGCTCATATTTAATGATCATGAACATAAATAAAGGATTTATTTATGTTCATGATCATTAATCTATTAAACTTACACTTTCAAGGAAGGTGGGAAAAGTCCCACCTTCCTACTAGAATACTATTTACTTTCACCTGCAGTTTGCTGAGCGTCAAATTTCCATTCAAGTTGCAACTTTGCACCTTGGAATTCGTTTTGGTCATTTCCATTGTCAACGAATTGGAATTGAACATAAAGATTATCAGAAGTTCCTGCTTTAAGGCCGCTCCTTTCTGCAAAAATACTATGGCTTAAATTTTTCACTGCATCAGGGCTTAGGTTTTTAAGTTCATATAAAGTTTTACTTACAATAACGTTACTAGGAACAAAAACACCACTCTTATCCTCATTCCTTAAGAAGTTTACTTTAATATGTTTACCAAAATCATCTGATCCTTTTGCACCAGTAACTGTGTAGTTTGTATATAAGTAAACCTTAGAAATATCCAATGAACCTTTATTTTCAAGCTTAAATGTGCGGTTCATCCAGTCACCTGGTTTAATGTTTTTCACATCAATGATGGTTGTTGGATTAGCAGCTAAATCTAACGTACCTGCTGCAAAAGCGTTGTTTGTTGTGGCAACATCATTAAAGTACGCATATGTACCCCCGCCGATGAGTGATAAACCGAGTGCTGCAGATGCAACTCCTAAACCTAATTTCTTTTTAATGCTCATTTTTCTTCCTCCTCATATCCTCTTTCATTTTTATAGGTTCGCTATGATAATCAATTTATGTTCTTCATAGAGAACTTACTATTTGAGTATATGACTTAATAACGAACTTGAAAACCTTCAAAAATGAGCATATTTTCTTAATTAAGAACACTTTTAGCGGTTTTTCTCTTATTTCCTCCATTTTTCTTACTTTTTTGTACTTTATAAATAATTTTTGTTTCTTATAATGCACAAAAACACCCTCATTCTTTAAGGAGAATGAGGGTGTTTTTAAACCTTTAATTTGCTTCTATTATTTCGCTTTCCTGTTGTTTCTTTAATCGCTTGCGGTAGACAAATTTAGATAGGTTGATACTGATTTCATACAGCAGCAACAGCGGCACCGTGACGACAAAATCGGACATGAAGTCAGGCGGCGTGATGACAACGGCAATGATGACGAGCACAAAGTATGCATACTTACGAATCTTTGCCAACACAAACGGATTAATGATTCCAAGTGACGTTAAGAACATAACAACAACTGGCAACTCAAACAAGACACCAAAAGGAATTGTCATATTCATAATAAAGCTAAAATACCTATCGGCGGTAAAGTTGGTGGCAAACATACCCGCCCCTATGTTGACCAAAAATTTCAACACCATTGGAAAGATCACAAAATATCCAAAGGCTAGTCCGAAAATAAACAAGAAAAATAAGGCGGGAACATATGAAAGGGTTAGCTTTCTTTCAATCGGTTTTAATGCCGGTTTAACAAACAGCCAAATTTGAAATGCCAGAACAGGAATGGTTCCAGCAACAGCTACGACAGTTGCAATCATAAAATAAATCCAAATAATATCACTTGGTCCCAAAACCATCAATTTAACATCTAAATCGCGGACAAACCATTTATAGATGTCTTCCACATAGATAAAACCAATGATAAAAAAGGCAATAAAGGCAATCGCCGAAATAATAATCCGTTTTCGTAATTCTTCTAAATGATCAATAAGCTGTAGTTCTTTATCTTCCATTTACTTCCCCTGCCAATTTCGAAGGTTGAAAATAATCGCTTGAACGTGTTCAGTAAAATCATTTTACTACATCTTGGCCGAGAATAACACGTTTACATGCATGATATAGTTATAAATCTAAGAAGAAAAAGGTGCAAGAGACTTATCTTACACCTTATTTCGTCAAGTTGTTCTTTTCTTCCTTAATATCTTCCATCACATCATCCGTGAGCTCGCGTGTTGACTTTTTGAATTCTTTTAATGTCTGTCCAAATGCCCGGCCAATTTCAGGCAGCTTCTTTGGTCCAAAAATGATTAATGCCAGCACTAAAATTAAAATTAATCCGGGTACTCCGATATTTGAAAACATGGAAATACCTCCCCTATAGTTATTGTTATTACTACTACGATTATAGTACTGAATGATTAGTTTGGGTAAATTTTTCAAAATAATTCATAGTAAATTCACAAAACCAATAAAAAAACGTAATAGTGATATTTAGCATTGCCGTTTTCAATCTCTATAGACAATGTAACAATAACCTGTTTTGAAGTCAACGCAGAATTTTTAATCAAATTTTTAAAATATTTTGACAATGTATTTATTTTTGCATATAATTGGAACATCAGTAACATATACTAATGAAAATTTTTTAGAAGGAAGTGAGTGGGATGGAATTTTCACTTTGTAGTTTTGATGGAGCCCTGCCTGTGGAAGTGACAATCGATGATGACAATGGAAGATACACCATTCGAAAAAGCGACCGGAGTGGAGAATACTTTAATAGCCCAAAAGAACTAATTACCTGGGTGAAAACACATTTCCGTGAGGAGGAATTTTGCCATCCACACGAATTCCGCGGCATGTTGGCTAAATTAACCGAATACGAAATTAATGGATTAAATTTCTAGTACTTACTCGTAAAATGTAAAAAGCATCAGCTTTTGCTGATGCTTTTTACTTTACTTCACTTTTCGATCAAAGACTTGAAATTCGTAATCAAATGGATTCTTTTCATCCTTGATTCCCTTTTCACTAGAAACGAGTAGCCAATCATTTAAATTAAATTCAGGGAAGAAGGTATCACCTTCAAACTGATGGTGAATACGGGTAATGTATAGCCTGTCTGCATAAGCGAAGGTCTCGGAAAAAATTTCCGCACCACCGATCACAAAAATCTCCTCATGTTGCCCGCGGCAATAATGAATAAAATCATTCATCGAGTAAAACACTTTACAACCATTAGCTTGATATCCACGTTGACGCGTGATAATCAAATTGTCTCTGCCCGGTAGCGGCCTTCCAATTGATTCATATGTTTTTCTTCCCATCGCGATTTTGTGCCCCATCGTGGTCCGTTTGAAAAACTTTAAATCCTCCGGTAAGTGCCATGGTAATTGATTATTTTTACCGATAACCCGATTTGTATCCATTGCAACAATAAAGGAGATCATACACTGACTACCCCTTTTATGTGGGGATGTGGGTGATAATTTTCTAAGACAAAATCTTCATATTGGAAGGAGAAAATATCTTTTACATCCGGATTAATCTTCAATGTTGGCAAAGGCCGGGGCTCTCTAGTCAACTGCAGCTTCACTTGCTCGATATGATTTTGGTAAATATGGACATCACCAAACGTATGAATGAATTCACCCGGTTTAAGGCCGCACACCTGGGCAATCATCATCGTCAGCATTGCATAGGAAGCAATATTAAACGGTACTCCCAAAAATACATCGGCCGAACGCTGGTATAACTGACAGGACAACTTGCCATCGGCAACATAAAATTGGAACATGCAGTGGCACGGCGGCAGTGCCATTTGATTGATTTCAGCAACATTCCATGCATTAACGAGTAATCTTCGTGAATTTGGATTCGTTTTAATTTGCTCGATTAGTTCGCTGATTTGGTCAACGGTTGTTCCATCAGCTCCAGTCCAGGAACGCCATTGATGTCCATAGATTGGGCCGAGTTCTCCGTTTTCATCTGCCCATTCGTTCCAAATGCGAACGCCGTGCTCTTGCAAATAGCGTACATTTGTATCTCCTTGTAAAAACCAAAGCAGTTCATATATGATTGATTTTAAATGCAACTTTTTCGTTGTTAAAAGGGGAAAACCTTCCTCCAAATTACATCTCATTTGATACCCAAAGGTACTGATAGTACCGGTACCAGTCCGGTCACCTTTCAGAATACCATTTTCGAGCACATGCTTACATAAGTCTAAATATTGTTTCAAGTCTTACACTCCTAACTCAGGTTTATAATTAGTTAGTTGGTTATGGCTATGGTCTATGAAACATTTTCACGTTCCATCTGCTTAGTTTTGTTCCATAGGATGTGACTATGGGACATTTTTACGTTCCACCCGCTTGGTTTTGTCCCATAGGACGTGGCTATGAGACATTTTCATGACCCATCCACTTTGTTTTGGCCCATAGGACGTGGCTATGGGACATTTTTACGTTCCACCCGCTTGGTTTTGTCCCATAGGACGTGGCTATGAGACATTTTTACGTTCCACTCACTTGGTTTTGTCCCATAGGACGTGGCTATAAGACATTTTCATGTTCCACCTGCTTGGTTTTGTCCCATAGGACATGGTTATGAGACATTTTCATGACCCATCCACTTTGTTTTGGCCCATAGGCGGGGCTCTCTTTAGGTCAACTCGATTAAGTTCATCTCATTTTCATCCTATAACACAATTGAAGCCGCCTTAAATCTTGGCGGCTTAAAACCATTAAACTTCTAATCCAAAATTGCGGCACAGGGCTGCTAGTCCACCTGCAAAGCCGCTGCCGACAGCATTAAACTTCCAATCGCCATTATGACGGTACAGTTCACAAATCACGACGGCTGTTTCAACCGAAAAATCCTCACCAAGATCATACCTAAGAATTTCTCTGCCCGAATCCTCATCGACAACTCTTACGAAGGCGTTGCTAACTTGACCAAAATTCTGATTCCTCGCCTCAGCATCGTGAATCGTTACCGTAATGGCAATGCGTTCGACGTGTGAGGGAACTTTGCTGAAGTTAATTTTAATTTGTTCGTCGTCCCCATCCCCTTCACCAGTACGATTATCTCCCGTATGCTCAACTGCCCCTGAAGGATGGACTAAATTGTTGTAAAAAATAAAATCTGAATCATTGTTTACCCGGTTGCCTGCATCGGCAAGAAAAGCAGATGCATCTAAGTCAAAGTCATGACCGCCATGATAACGGTTGGTATCCCAGCCAAGCCCGACAATCACCTTTGTTAAACCCGGGTTTGTTTTGGTTAAATCAATTCTTTGTCCTTTTGATAGATTAATGCCCATTATGATCACCTCTTACTAATTTTTAATGATTAACTATAAGAGCGGACAACTTCACTTAGACTTGCGGCGTTTGTTCCAGAGCCGATGGCAGCAAATTTCCACTCATTTCCTTGACGGTATAATTCTCCGGCAACCAGGCAAGTTAAGCCGCTATAGTTATCCGTTAAATTGTAGTGAATGAGCTCCTGATTATTGCTTGGGTTCACTATCCGAATAAAGGCATTTTGAATCATGCCAAAGTGCTGCTTTCTTTTTACACAATCATAGATGTTAACCACGAATACAAGCTTTTGAATATTTGCCGGGACTCTGCTTAAATCAACTGAGATTTGTTCATCGTCGCCGTCACCATCCCCAGTTAAGTTGTCACCTGAATGTTGGACGCTGCCATCATTGCTTTTTAAGTTACCGAAATAAATCACATCTTTATTGCTCCGGATCCGGTCATTCGCACCTAGCATGATCACTGATGCGTCACAGTCAATATTGGCCGTACCACCGCCGCCGCCAAACAGTGAACCGAAAAAGCCGCCACCGCCGCCGCTGCTTTGAACTGGGTCCCAACCTAAGCCTACTAAAATTTTAGATAATCCCGGATTGCCTTTCGTTAAATCAACTCGTTGACCTTTTTGTAAATTAATTGTCATCTTTGTCACCTCTTCCAAATATTGAACAATACTAAGATTGTTGTTTCAATTGTTTAAAATTTTGTGTCAGCTGTTCTAAACGCCTTGTCCCCTCTTCGCGCAAGCGTTTATTTTCCTCTTCAATGGCCTTTGTTTCCTGCATTCCTTTGATGATAATATTCCATGATTCTTCAATCGTTTCAATTTTAATACTAGGAGCACCTGCCAATCTTGCAATATCGGTGCTTTGCTGGGAAATATTTTGTGCATTCCTCAAGAGCATTTCATTTGTGCGGCGGTCAAGCTCGCTCATAGAATCAGCGACAAGCTTTTGCCTTTTGGCCGCAACCGCCTGAATTAACCCATTTTTAAAAATCGGTATGGTGGTCACAAATGCTGAATTAATTTTACCAATCAGCTTTGTATTACCTCGCTGCAGCATTCGGATTTGCGGTGCTGTTTGTAAAGACACCATTTTTGCCATTTCTAAATCATAAACTCGCTGCTCTAATAGTTCGATGGCATTTTTTAGGGAATCGAGCTGCATCGATGCCAGCTGGTCGCCTGAAGCAGCACGGGCTTCAAGCTGCGGTAACTGATTATTTTTTAGCTCTTCTACCTTTAATTCACCAGCTACAATATATTTCTCAAGAGTTAAATAATATTGATAGTTTTGTTCGTACATCTCTTCAAGCATATTCGTGGAGTCCACCATTTCTTGACGGTACTTAGAGATTTCTACATACACTTTATCAATTTCAGACCCCATTGTCTGGTATTTTCCAAACAGCTTTTCGACGACTTTTTCACCTTTTTTGAATAGCTTGCTGAAAAAGCCTTCAGATGACTTTTGAAAATCCTTCGGATCAAACTTATCCATTATTCGGCCGAGCTGCTTTAACAATTCTCCGGAATCCTCTACCTTGGTTGTCCGCATATTACCCAAGATTTGGTCAGAAAAACGTGATATTTGTTCAGCAGGTTCCTTCCCAAACTCTAATACTTGAATTTGATCACGCTCATCTATTGAACGAGCTAAATTTTGTACTTCCGGTTCCTTACGGAGGGCAAGCTTAATATCAGATACTTTTGATTCCGTCAATAAATCTTCTACAGGTGCCGGTGTTAAACCGCCGGATGGATTTGGTGTAGAATTCACTGTTTAATCTCCCCTTAAGTTTTTTAGGATACCATGAAAAAGACCTTTTTTGAAAAAAGAATAAGGCTCTTTGTATTCTAAATCAAAGATGACATCCTCAAGCCAGTGGCTGTCATACAAGTTATCATCGAGATAATTTTCAATGTCATTATGCCCTGTTGGATTATAGACAACAAGATCAATCCCAAATTGATTGAGTAAAAGGAATAAGGCTGCATCAGACCTTGAAAGCATTCCGGTTGTTTCATTATTGAAAACAATACATTTAGGAACCTCTTGAGAATAATCAAACCTTTCCAGCAATTGAATCATATTCTTCGGGATAAACATCGCCTGGGTGAATAGGTAAATCTTCACCTCTTCAGGACTTTCCGTCGGTAAAGGTTTTAATCCTGGTTTTTCACATATTCTCTTTATGGCACTTGCCAATCCTTTTTGCAGACCTAATGGTAAAAAGGAATAGGGCCAGTAATGGGCCTGCATGATTTTGTCAGGACAAAGTGAGCCGTCACGCCCTTGAGCATCTCGATAGTGAAAACGGAAATCACTATGGCTCGGAATGGTGATCGGAAGCCTGCGAATCAGGATACTGTTATCTAATTGACTAAGTGAATGAAGCCGTTCCCAGTACTCCTTCCGGTCTTTGCTGACACCGTGGATTTTGGCAAATAGGGCCGGGATCTTTACTTGTCCGTTCCCCACTTCGAATTCCGGTCGTATGCAGGCAATTTCTTTACAAATGATAAACAGTTCATCATAGGTTGTTTTCAGCGTCAGTGAGGACGGGATGTAATCCCTTAACTGCCACGGTTTATAAAGTCCGGAACCTTCCTGATTAAGAATCGTCTCAATTTCTTTAGAGGCACGATAGGCAACGGTTGTTTTCCGGCTCCGCTTTTCCTTTGGAAACGGTTCAGGCGATACTTTATTTGGGAAACGGTGAATAAATATCGGCTCCTTTAACATCCCAGCTAAAATATCGATTCCTTCCGGATGGAATATCACGATGTCACAGCCAATATTGATTAAATAGATTAAAAAATATTGATGGCTTTTTTTTACATTGCCATACCAGAGAAATTTAGGCATTTCTTTCAGCGGATCCGCCTCATTTAAAGCGGGAGCCAAATGATTGATCGACCACTTCACCAAATCAACAAGGACACGTCTTAAACCATGGTTTTTCAACCCATCAGATTCAAGGTCAGCGTACAATTCTAACGTGGCAATCATCGCTTCTCTAAGCTTGCGATGGAGAACCGGAACCTTTGATTTGAGTAACAATTGCTCTCCATCAAGAAAAGCGGTAAAACGGTTGATGGACAACTTTTGCTCCTGAGTGATATTGATAACCCTCTGAATGGATTGGAAATGTGCATTATTGATGGACTTATCAAGAGATTCCTCGCTGAGCAGACGTAAATTTAGCTCTGTTGACGTAACATAGTCAAAAAGCTGATTATAGTATTCATCAGTGTCGGCCGGTACCCCAAGGAATTCCCCTAACACTTGCCCAATTTGTATTGTACCATTTTCTAATGAATAATTTGGCCTTTCCGGAAGTGGTTTCCCCAGCATTTTAAGCCAATTTTCATACGAAAGGGCTAAAGGTCGGATGTTTAATTGATTTATAGATGGATACATTTTACCCCTTCCCTCGATAAGTAAAAACTTTTATTCAGGCATTAACAAATTATGTAAGGTGGTTCTTTTTATCATATCACAGTTCATTAAATGGTTCATTTATTTTATACGAAAGAAATTAGAAAATGTT
This sequence comes from Bacillus renqingensis, assembly GCF_016464375.1. Taxonomy (GTDB): domain Bacteria; phylum Bacillota; class Bacilli; order Bacillales; family Cytobacillaceae; genus Neobacillus; species Neobacillus renqingensis. Next base: position 118,919 of record NZ_JADDIU010000002.1, on the reverse strand, counting down.
TCATCCGCGGGCCCCACTCATTTGTCTTCACCTTTTTCATTGTCCCAACATAGTAATGAATACTGACATTAAAGTAGGTGGCACAAATGAGATTTTTGTATAAACGACCAAAAATAGAGCTTATTTATGAGGAATTAAATGACGTTTTCGAGGTAATGGCTTCGGATACATTTATATTTCTCGATTTATTTATCTTTAGCTTGATTTTCACCCTTCTGCTTTCGTCTGTTATCCCGACACTCGCTCTATCTGTCTTGTTCCTGATTCTTTGTTATAGCCTTTTTTCCAGTTTATATTTCTTTATTATTAAGAGGCTGAAATTTAAGTAAGCAGCTGGTAAAAGTACCGCAATATTTCTTCTCCGGCCTTTATCCCGGATTGATCAATTAAATGAACACTGTCATTCGCTAAGCTATTTGCCAGTTCTCCATGTCTTGGAACAAAACGATGATGACAATGCTGCAAAAAGTCCCAGTCAAGCATTGAATCACCTGCACCAGCAACACAACAGGTCCCTTCGCGCTGGCAAATAAATTCGAGCGCAGCCCCCTTACTAATTGCCTTTGGAATAAAATAGAGCTTCCGGCCTTGTAACGAGACCCTCCAGCCGTAAATCGACACAAAAGCCTGAAGGGCATTTTTATCAAACTTTGATGGGAGCGTTGTTAAAGTATAATAGAAAAAAGCATCTTCAATCTGTCGAAATGTTCCCTCAAAAACATAGCCCTCCTGCTTCAGCAGTGCAAACATTTCATCCATTGCTGCCGCTTCTCTTTTCATCGTTTGCAAGATATGTGTTGACCACTCTTCCAGCTGCTCGCCACGATACAAAATATAGGCCCCATTTGTGGTAATCGCATATTGCAGTGGGATTTCCTTTTTAAAGATAATGAAGCGGTCAAATTGTTGCGTAGTTCTAGTCGTTACCGGAATGAATAAACTTTGTTGACATAGCTCTTTCAAGTTTAAATAGGCGACTTCCGTCATAAAGCCCACCCAGCGGCCATCCTTCTTTTCAACCGGTTTCAGCAGATCATTTTCCTGCCCGCCTAACTCTGCCATTGCTCTGACAGAATACATCAATGTGCGGTCAAGGTCAGAAGCAAAAATCATGTATCCATCTCCTTAACCGACTTAATGATACCACAGCAAAGATAATTTAACTCGGGATATTCGACCACTTCAACACCCTTTTCTTTTGCCAGCATGAGGATATGCTGGACAAATGGGCTGGAGGCATCACGCATTAATATCTTCCACGGAACCCTTCTCAGCAAAACTCTTGTTGTTTCACCCACTCCCGGCTTAATATAATGCGTACTTTCAACCTCAAATTCTGCTTGAATCTTCTTGACATCCTTCATTCCTAAAAAATCAGTCTCGATCTCTTGCTGATTCATTTGGAAGGCAATTTGTTCAGCTTCCTTTGAAATATCAGCAAATTCACTCGCAATCAAATCAATATATTGGTTAGAAACATCTTCTTTCATCAGCTCTTTGTAAAATTTAGCACCATGGAAATCCTCTCTAGCAATATACTTCTCATTTAACACCGTTCGGCTTACAAGCCCGGAAACTGTCGAGTTCAAGCAGGCACTGGGAATTAAGAAGTCCTCTCTTGTCCCAAATAAGCTGGTACAATAACCCGGGTCCGCTAATACAGCAAGGGTATCGTCAAGCTTAATCTCATATTTTTGTTCAAATTCCTGACAGGCTTTTGCCAGTTCAAGCGAAATCGCCCCTTTACCGGTCCAGCCATCAACGAATTGAATCACTCCTTCAGGATGTGCTCTTAGGATATAATGAAGCGCATTTTCGTCAATTCCACGGTCACGAATAATTGAAATACTATAATGCTTTAGTGAAACTCCATAGCGGCTTTGAATATACCTTTTGATTAAAATTCCCACAGGTGTTCCGGCACGTGCTAAAGAAACAAGAACGGTGTTTTCCCCCTTTAAGTGAAAGATCCGTTCTGCGACGATGCCAATGCACAACGCCACTTTTTGTTTATATTGCTGCATTGTCTGCCAAAACAGGTCAACATACTCCTTTGGAGGCTGGTATTCAATTGGCAATGACTCGCTGTAATGCCCTCCCGCTTGAATCTTCCGTTCGCGATTATCCGTTGAATCTTCCAGCTTAATCTCGCTTAAATCCTTTAGGAGAAAAATGACGTCATCTTGCGTGTACGTTCCGATTTTAGCTGGCTTAGTCATTTGCATGATGTTCACCTCTGTTTTTTGCAAAAAAGACAAGTTTAACCATGGGAATGGTTGTCTTCTTCATTTCTTCAAGGAATGGTTCAAGATTCTTTAGTTCTACTTCTCTCTCAAAAAATAAAAACAATTCATCGTAGTATCCGGGTGGGATATTATAGACAAAATGTTGCACGGCCGGGTCCTCAGGATTGGGAAAACTAAGGCCGTATCTTGCTCCATATCCTTCGCTATCTTTAATATATATCGGGCTTCTGGTTGTCGATTGATAGAAAACCCCATCTCCCATGTCAGCAGCAATTTTCATTGGCAAATACATAAATTCACCTGTTCCAAGGCAGAGAGTTCGCTCTCCCTGCCGCTTTTCTTCTAAAACGGCTGCCGCTTGAGCGGCTTTTTCAAAAAGGCAAAGGTTTTCTTCACTGCTTAGACCAAATCTTCCTGTCTCAACAATATATGGGATGGAACTTCCAACAGAATAAAAAGGGGTTGGTGTAAAAAAAGGGGATATATCTACTGTTTCGATCACCATTTCCGCTCTTGTTTCCCCTTTCACTTCCTCTACATTGCTAATATCCTGCTGTTTGGCAATACGTACAGATCCCGACAAAAGACTAACCACATGTATGTTAACAGCTAATTCCTTTTCAACTTCGGCAAATTGCCTGCGATGCTCTGTTGAACGCCAATCCAAGATTGAAACAACCGTATATTGATTGCGCGGAAATTTACGGTGGATCGAGCGGATAATGTTTAACGCTGTTTTCCCTGTTGTCATTTCATCGTCAACCAAGATGATTTCCCGCTCATTATCAATCAACTCCAGCGGGATATAGCAGCGATGAGAAGTGGCATGGGAGTGCTCTTCTTCAAAACTGATCTTCGGCGTACGACCGATTAGCTCTTCCCTTGTCGTATGAAAATAATCGGCATTCTGAAAACAAGCAAAAAAAGCATGCCCGAGAGCTGTCGCCGTTTCGGCAAAGCCGATCACAACAGGATGAATGTCAGCCGTGACAAAAGGGGGGACCCTCATTGCCGTTTCATGAAGAAATGATGTTAGCAGCAATTCTTTTTCATTGCAAGGCAGCCCCTTTACAGATTCTATGAATCTAGCTGCTAGAAGAGCCGCGGTTAATAGCCCTTTGCCCGGATGAATGGGTAGATGTTTCCCCAATACATTGCTGACAAATAGAAATGAACGTTTTTTATTGATCCGTGCTGCCATTGTAAATAATTCTTCGACTGGCAGGTTATATGGATTATCAAGTACATTAATTTCCACTTCAAGCGAATCAAGAATATGAAACGAATAAGTCTTTTTTGATAAGATCGATAGTTGTGAATTGTTCATGTAACACCCCATAAAGCTGTGATTTTAAAATGGTCTTTTCGGCCCAGTAAAAATGTGGTTTGATTTCATTCATTTTATTGGCAAATTCACTTTTCACGACCCCTACCTCACCGGCAGCCGATCGGATAATATTTTGGGCGTCGATGTATTCCTCAAATGAGACTACATTTAGTGCCTGGACAATCTTAATATGTGATGGGTGGATAATTGTTTTTCCAACTAATCCATTCGCACTATCCATGAGAATTTCGCGAATCAATCCGTCCATATTTTCATCTATTAATTTTCTTCGCCATTTTAATCCTTCATCACCATACCGTTCACGAAATGGAGTTTGCCTCAGTTGTGGTTTAAGCACTCGACTTTTTGCCGAAAAGTATTCCCATACCGGTCCGGAAACAACATAGGCGCTATCATGCCTCTGAAAAACATTAATAATATCAGAAATACAATCTCTTAAAACAGCAATGTCATAAACAGTTGTATCGGCGCTCCGGCGTATACCGTATATCCCGCAAAAATCAGTGGCTCCAATACGAATATTGAGAACATTCTCTTTATAGCGATCCACAACCTGTTTGATTGTTAATAATTCTTCCATTCGTGTATCTTTATGAATAACTTTAGCCGATTCGAGAATCGGCATAGCATAGAAAGGATGCTGGTCTGAATGAATACTACGAACCTCTTGTAAGAATTCCTCCCCGTGATCACTATTAAACTTTGGCAGTACAGCCCCGGTTAATAGTTGGATGGCATCACCTAACCGATCTGTTATTCGCTTAAATTGCTCTAAGGAGCGAACACGGATAAACATAAGCGGAAAATCAGCCATCGTAAATAATCCTCTGCGAAGTTCCCCCTGCAATTTATGCAATTCCTCAATCAGCAGTTGTTCAGCTATATCGACATGACAATCACCAACCGCATCTTCAAGGTCGATGACAAGGGAGGTTAACCCTTTATGCTTGTTTGACAGAATATCTTGATGGATATTTGGGCGTGTTGCCGGCATGTAAAGGGTTCCCCCAAGGCCATAGGCAAGGATTTCACGGCCTGTAAATTTATTAAAGTCCTGTGGTTTTTTGTAGAAAAACTGCTCTAGTTCATCCTCATAAAAATAAGTAAAAAACCTCATATTTACATACTCCTTATGTAAGGTAAAAACAAGGGAGACAACACGTATCAGCCCCCCCTTTTATGTCAATGTCAGACCCCCTCCTAGCCCTCGACTTTTTTCTTATTGATAAAGTGAACGATGAAGGTCGCACCAAAGGTAAATAATAAAATAATAAAGAAATAAAGCGGCGGCATTTCATAATGAAAAAATACATCAAGAAACATTTTAACCGAAATGATTAAAATCAAAATATAGGCAGTTGTCTCTAATTCAGGTACACGGTCAATCAAGGTTAGGAATACCCCGGCAACCCCCCGCATCATTAAAACACCAAGCATTCCACCAATTAATAGTACCCAAACCTCATTACTTACACCGAAGGCTGCAAGCACGCTGTCGACTGAGAAAGCAATATCCATTAACTCTACCGCAGCTACTGTTCCCCAAAAGGTTCCAAATAAGCGAACTAAAATGCCATTTTGGTTCATGCCTTCTGCTTCTTCATCTTCTTCGTTACTGCCTTTACGTTTATCAATAAAGTATTTAATCGACAACCAGGCAAGGTAGGCCGCACCTATTGCTTTTACCCACCAAAGCTTAATCAAGTAAACCCCCAGTCCAATGGCGATAAACCGAAAAGCATAAGCACCTAATAGACCATAGAATAAGGCTTTTTTACGCCTTTTTTTCGGTAAATGCTTCACCATTACTGCTAAAACGAGCGCATTATCTGCAGAGAGAAGTCCTTCCAAAATGACTAATGTACCAATAAGTCCCCATGCAACAGGGTCGGTCAAAACTTCTCCCCACATATGCCAATCAAAAAATTGTGCATATGTATCAAGAATCCCTTGTAAAACTGACATTAACTGTGTTCCCCCTAAGATAGACTGAAATAAGAAAAGCGCAAGCGCCCTGGTCAGCCTCTGGCTTAGCATAAGATGCTCCTGAATAGGAGGCGCTCTTTGCCTTCAATTCAGGAGTGCTGGAGACCATCGAGGGGCTAGGCGCTAAAACTAGATGCAATAATGTTGTCAAAAAGACCCAGCTGAATGCCGGGTCTACTAATCCTTTAACGATTAACCAACCTGCAAGCCAAAGTCCGTTGCCAGTGCAGCTAAGCCGCCTTGATAGCCGCTGCCGATTGCACTGAATTTCCACTCGCCATTGTGGCGATACAATTCCCCAACAACGATAGCTGTTTCAATCGAGAAGTCTTCTCCCAGATCATAACGAATCAATTCTTCGTTTGTGTCTTCATTAAAAATACGGGCATAGGAATTTGACACTTGTCCAAAATTTTGATTCCTATTTTCAGCGTCATGAATTGTAATCGTAAAGGTAACACGCTGAATATTACTAGGAATCGCAGCTAAATTAATTTTGACCTGTTCATCATCCCCCTCGCCTTCGCCAGTGCGATTATCGCCAGTATGTACGACTGCGCCATTACCCCCTTGTGGGTTATTGTAAAATACGAAATCAGATTCAGATGTAACTTTACCATTCTCACCTAACAAAAACACGGATGAATCCAGGTCAAAATCATGGCCACCGTCATATTTATTTGTGTCCCAGCCAAGACCTACTACTACTTTCGTTAACCCTGGATTTGTTTTTGTTAAATCAACCTTTTGTCCTTTTGATAAACTAATTGCCATTTTTCATTCCTCCATTTTCGTTAATAGTCTATTTACGAGTCTTTCAAAAAAAAGTTTCATTAATCATTTTTCTTTTTTCATTAAAGTTTGATATTGGTTATACTAACTCACTTTTGCGGTGCTCGACCCTTTTTCCATCACTCATCCATTTTGGTGGCGTATTTTTAGCCCAATAGATGGAACCAAGATTATGGTGACTTTGAAATTCATCGTGATGTGTATGGTAATGAAAATTAAACCAGTACCCACTTTGAGGCGGATGTTCTCTTCGCACATGGAATCGAACAATATCTTTCCCTGTATCGACGTTTTTTATATGAAAAATTTTTTCCGATAGACCTTTGCCAGGTTGTTCAGTAATTATTAAATGTTTCAAATCCTCTTGCGGAAATTGTGCAGCGGTTTCTGCCAAGGCTGTTTCAATATTGGGCAAGATCATTTCACGAAATTCATTTTCGATTACCGGTTTTATCCTGGTTCCAAACTTTTGATAGGATTGTAATTCCGCTTGCTTCAACAGCTCCTGCATGAATCTTTCTTTGTTAAACTCTGACTGTGCTATATTCCTGCTTGCTTGAGCATAATTCGCATCAACAGAGGATGCTTCAACTATATCTCGGTCGTTGTGATTGTCAGCATTGACGTTATTCATCAGCTGCGATGGTGTGACCAATCCGAACGTTAAAATGGAAACGATGACAAATAGGGATTTTCGCAACCACTTATTCATGAGCTTCACCTAGTTTCTCTTTAAAATGTTCATAAAAACATTATACTTCTTTTTTTATAAAATTGAAAAGAACAAACAAAGACAAGTGTCCGGTTCATTTAATTCATTTCTCAACAGAAAAAAAGAGACGAAATGACATTCGTCTCGGGAGATATTAGCAATGGGTTTCCAAAGCCTCAATTACATTTTGCATCACTGTTTCCATTGGCATACCTTCGATATCATGCCTTGGTATAAAATGGACGACTTCTTTACCTTTTAATAGAGCCATCGATGGTGAGGACGGCTCGTATCCTTCGAAATACTCGCGCATTTTAGCTGTGGCCTCTTTGTCTTGACCGGCAAACACCGTAACAAGATGGTCTGGCTTTTTCTCGCTGTTTAATAGAGCTTGGGTTGCTGCGGGGCGGGCTAATCCAGCCGCACAGCCGCACACTGAATTAATAACGACAAGTGTTGTTCCATCCACCTGTTCCATATACTTTTCTACTTCCTCGGCCGTTGTCAATTCTTCAAAGCCTGCTGTTGTCAGCTCCTGACGCATCGGCAAAACAATTTGTTTCATATATTCTTCATAGGCATTCGACATAAAGCTTCACTCCATTTCATTTTTTAAAGTTGTTGCTTTTGGGATTTACGGATAACTAGCTCTTATTCGCAGATTTTACACCTCTGTTTTTCTAGCTTCCGTCATTTGCTTCCAAACCGAACCCTTAGCCTCTTTGCCGCCTTCGATTCGTTCAATCGCCATTTTGATCTGCATGCTGACCTCAAATTCCGGATCATTTTCTGCAGCTTTTAATGCCGCAAGGGCTTGTTTATCACCCACTTCATAAAGAAACATGGCTGCCCGCCAGCGTACTAATTTACTCGGATCCTGCAGTGCCTTAATCATCTCAGGTGCAGCTTCGGGAAAGCCCAAATCGGATAAACAATCCCCTGCCGTTCGACGAACAGTTGCTGTCTTGTCCCGTAATGCCTTAAAAATGAGCGGCAATACGGCTTGGTCCTCTATCATCCCCAAATATACGGTGGCAAGCCGGCGAATGGAGGTTTTTTCATCTTCTAAAGCTTTTTCAAGGACTGGTAAATCGGCAAGCTCCGGATCGTCCATCTGTTCAAGCAGCTGGTAACGAATGCGCCAATCGGGGTTATTTAGGTCTTCAATGGTTACCTTTTTTCGGGCTCGTTTCGTTTTTTTATCAGGTGCAGCTTCCTTTGACTGTGCATTCTTAACTAATTCGTTCAGCCTTTCCATCGGGTAAGCAGCGATTAATTCTTCAACAACCTCCTGACCGACCTGATCTATATCACCGTATCTAACCCCTTGATTTTGCCATTTGCGCAGTAGGATATAATTGTCCTCAGGAAGCTGTGTTTCTTCTCTTGCTTTTAAAAAATAGTCAGGCATGCCGAAACGTTTTTCGGTTGTCCCATCAGTCAATTTAACTTGAAGCGGGATGCCTTTAAAAACTTGTACTTCTACTTTTATTTCCCCAAAATGTTCATTAACGTTTTTTTGACTAGCCGCGGCTTCATCGGGCGTTTCACCAAATGCTTGGCGGACCTGTGGCAGGATTTGCTGCCAATCATATTTTGCATTTCGCTCGACGGCAAGGAAATCAGCCACATGGTACGCCCCCTTGACCCCTTCGATTTGAAGGATGGCCTGGATGATTGGCGGGGCTTCGTTGGCTGTTTCTCTTTTATAATTATGGCTTTTTCCTATTGGCAGTTCTTGATCTAATATGATCTTCATCGTATTAGGACTTGGCGTTGGTTCGATAGATTTTATTTTCAACACAATCACCTTCATTCTAATGGGTTCTTTATCAAGTTTAACACATTGGAAACAGTTCATTCATGTAAGAAGGACTATGAATTCATATATTAATGTCCCTAACCATTCTCTATGGAACATTTCCCTTTCCGTATTGCTAAGTTTTGTCCCATAGAGCCTCTCTATGGGACATTTTCCTATTTGTATTACTGAGTTTTGTCCCATAGGCCCTCTCTATGGGACATTTTCTTATCCGAACTACTGTGTTTTGTCCCATAGGCCCTTTCTATGGGACATTTTCTTATCCGAACCACTGTGTTTTGTCCCATAGGCCCTCTCTATGGGACATTTTCTTATCCGAACCACTGTGTTTTGTCCCATAGGCCCTTTCTATCCAAACATATCCCTGTCATGACTTTTTGTCCTTCAGTGCGCTAACTTTCAGCAAGTTCTGCTAAATAGGACCACCGTTCGATTAATTGCTCGAGTTTTTCGTTTAATTCAGCCTCTTGCTTCATTAAATCCTGTAATGTGGTAAAATCACTGCCGGACACAGCCATTGCCGCCGACACCTGTTCAAGCTGCTCTTCTGTTTTGGCAATCACCTCATCAATTTCTTCCCACTCTTTTTTCTCCTTAAAGGTCATTTTCTTCTTCTTTTCCTTTTCAGGTGCTTTAGTGGCCGGGGCAGCAGTAGCCACCGGTTTACTAGCTTCAGACGCCGATTCTGTTTCCAGATAGTCACGATAATTTCCATAAAACGATTCGATTCGCCCATCACCTTTTAAAATTAGCAGCTGTTCCGCGACTTTATCAAGAAAATAGCGGTCATGGGAAACGGTGATCACCACCCCGGCAAACTCTTCAAGATAATCTTCAAGAACGGTCAACGTCTGAGTGTCCAGGTCATTTGTCGGTTCATCTAACAGCAGGACGTTTGGTGCAGTCATTAATATTTTTAACAAATACAACCGCCGCTTTTCACCGCCGGAAAGTTTGCGGATCAGCGTTCCATGTGTATTCGGTGGAAATAAAAAGCGTTCCAACATCTGGGCAGCAGATATCGTCTTGCCATCTGACGTTTCCACCATTTGTGCCGTGTCTTTAATATATTCAATCATTCGCTTATTTTCATCCAGGTCTTCACCTTCCTGGGTATAGTAAGCAATTTTCACGGTTTGCCCCATGATATATTCGCCCTCATCAAGCGGAATCCGCTTTGCAAGAATATTTAATAAGGTTGATTTTCCTGTCCCATTTTTTCCAATAATCCCAATCCGATCTCCCGGCTTGATCAGTAAATCAAAGTGATGGAGAATTGTCTTGGCGCCGTACCGCTTCGTAGCATCCTTTAATTCAAAGACCTGTTTGCCTAAGCGGCTGCCAGATAAGGAAATCTCAAGCTTATCTTCACCAGGTCGCCCGCTTGAAAGCTTTCCATCGAGTTGCTCAAAGCGCTGAATTCGTGCTTTTTGCTTCGTTGATCTCGCTTTGGCACCGCGACGGATCCACTCAAGTTCTCGTCTAAAGAGATTTTTTTGTTTTTCAATGGTTGCGGCTTTCGTTTCTTCACGAGTCGCCTTAGCTTCCAAAAAGGCCGCATAATTGCCCTTATAGCTGTATAGATGGCCGCCATCCAATTCAAACATCCGATTTGTTACCCGATCTAAGAAATAGCGGTCATGGGTAACAAGCAGAATGGAGCTTTTGTATCTGCTCAAATAATCTTCAAGCCACTTTACCGAATCAAAATCCAAGTGGTTTGTCGGCTCATCTAAAATGAGCAAATCCGGTTCGGCAATCAACACCTGCGCCAAAGCAACACGCTTTTTCTGCCCGCCCGAAAGCGCTCCAACCCGCTGCCCGAAATCTTCAATCCCTAATTTTGTTAAAATTGTTTTTGCATTGGTACTTGCATCCCAGGCATTAAGGGCGTCGATTTGTTTTTGCAGTTTAAAAAGCTTATCTTGAATTTTTGTCTCATGTGGTGCATTGGTCAGTTTAAACAACGTGCTTTCATACTCCCGCATTAGCTGAAGAATTGGGGCATCGCCATGAAAGACTTGTTCAAGTACTGTACGGTCGGCATCAAACTCCGGGTGCTGCTGCAAATAAGCGATGGAATAGTCTTTTCCAGCGTTGATCATTCCAGCATCAGGCTGGTCGATTCCGGCGACAATCTTTAACAGGGAGGACTTCCCGGTTCCGTTAATCCCAATTAGGCCAATCCGTTCCTTTTCAGCAATAGTAAAAGAGATTTCTTGAAACAGCTGCTTTTCTCCATATATTTTGGTTATATTTTCAACTGTGAGCATTTTCATAATGATTTCCCATTCCATTCTTGAAAAAATTGTGCTAAGAAATTTTTCTATTTAATGTTCGGCAAGCTTGATGATTTGATTTTCACTATACGTATCTGCCCATGATTGCTATTTTATCATGAAAAGGCGATAAAAAACCCCCGAAATGTCTCGGGGGAAGGATTCCTTTTATAAATCGTTTAGTCCCTTTAACGTACTAATCATAAAATCTATCATCTCTACCAAATCGGCTATTTGATCTTCGCTGACAAGCCGTTCAAAATCAATGGTAATTACATTCTTAATGTTTTGCTCCTTTTTAAGTGGGTTATATTCGACTGTTTGCGTGATTTTCCTTAATTCGCCCCAGATGTTTGAAAAAATCGTCTGAACCGCTTGATATTGTTCCATTTCATCCTCATGTTCGATGAAAAATTGCAAGACAACATAACAGCCTGCCAATTTCTCTGACAATCTGTCTGGAAGTAGTTCTGCACCTAAATTCTCAAGTCCTGCTGTTAATTGTATTTTGGCAGAAAGCCTGTCTCCCTTGTATTCAGGCAGACTAAAGCAAATATTAAACATACGGGACATTTTAGCAGCATTAAATATATCGTTTCGGTCAATTATCGCTATTTCTCCGTTCAGGTCCCTATCATATAGGGTGCCTTCGGTGATCACCTTCATATTATCAAAGGCCGTGGGATCAAACATTTACTATTCAACTCCTTTATTCGTTCAAAAGAAAAGAAATCGGCGATGTGCCGATTCCAAAAGGTAGTGGCAAAAGCCAAGCATAACGAATTCACTTCGGAAATGATTTATTTCCATTTCAATTAGAAATAGCGATTCGCTCCTATCGACTCCACGCCTCTCTTCCATCTAAAAAAGTCCAACAGCATGGCCGTTTTCATCAACATCCATTTTTAATGCGGCTGGTTTTTTCGGAAGACCTGGCATTGTCATAATTTCACCTGTCAGGGCAACTATAAAGCCCGCTCCGATGGATGGCTTAAATTCTCTGATTGTGACGGTGAAATCAGATGGTCTGCCTAACTTGGTAGGATCATCTGATAAGGAATATTGTGACTTCGCCATACAAACCGCTAAATTGGACCAGCCAAATTTTTCAAAATCCAACAGCTGCTTTTTTGCCTTTGTTGAAAACTCAACATCCTTACCGCCATAAACCTTTTGCACGATTGTTCTAACTTTGGTTTCAAGCGAATCAGCCAGATCATACAAAGGAGTGAAGTTGTTTTCTTCCTTATCGATTATAGATAATAGTTTTTCAGCTAATTCAATGCCGCCTTCGCCGCCTTTTTCCCAAACCTCCGTTAAGGCAGCGGCAACATTTTCTTGCTGGCACCATTGTAATAATGTTTCGACTTCAACATCTGTGTCTGTAATAAATTTATTAATAGCAACGACAACCGGCAGGCCGAAGCTTCTAATCGTTTCAATATGCTTTTGCAGGTTGGCAAATCCTGACGTTAGCGCTGGGATATTTTCCTTTTCCAATTCCGTTTTTGCGACACCTCCATGCATTTTCAAGGCACGTATGGTAGCAACAATGACAACGGCTTCCGGTCTAATTCCAGCGCTTCTAGACTTAATATGTAAAAACTTTTCTGCACCTAAATCAGCTCCAAAGCCAGCTTCGGTTATTACATAATCGGCTAATTTAGCAGCGGCAAGAGTGGCAATCACACTGTTGCAGCCATGGGCAATATTGGCAAATGGCCCGCCATGAATCAGCGCCGGAGTATGTTCAATCGTTTGCACTAGGTTCGGTTTGACGGCGTCTTTCAACAAGAGCGTTAGTGCACCTTGGACCCCTAGGTCACCAACAGTAACCGGCTCCTTATTGTAATTATAGGCCACCACCATACGAGATAACCGTCGTTTCAGATCCTTTAAATCGGTAGCTAAGCACAAGACAGCCATTATTTCTGAGGCCACTGTAATATCAAAACCGTCTTCCCGCGGAACTCCTTGCAGCGGTCCACCAAGCCCAATGACAACCTTTCTTAAGGCACGGTCATTTAAATCAACGGCCCGTTTCCAAACTATCCGCCGCGGGTCGATGTTTAATTCGTTTCCTTGTTGAAGATGGTTATCAATCAAAGCTGCAAGGGCATTGTTGGCCGTCGTAATCGCATGAAGATCACCCGTGAAATGAAGATTAATCTCTTCCATTGGCAGAACCTGAGAATATCCCCCGCCGGTTGCTCCACCTTTGATTCCCATTGTCGGTCCTAGTGATGGCTCCCGTAGGGCAACCATTACTCTTTTGCCAATGCGGTTAAAGGCGTCTGCTAAACCGACCGTCACCGTTGATTTCCCTTCCCCGGCCGGAGTGGGATTAATCGAGGTTACTAGGATAACTTTTCCACTCTTATTTGTTTTTATTTTTGCCAGTGCTTCATTCGAGAGCTTTGCTTTATACTTGCCAAAAAGCTCAATATCCTCTTCCTCTAAACCGATGTTTTTGGCGATTTCAACAATCGGCTTCATCTTCGCCGCCTGTGCTATTTCAATGTCTGATTTCACGGTTGTCTTCATGGCCACTTAAATCCCCCACATTCTTAGTTTTATAAAGACTATTATTATTGTATCAAAAAGGCGTTTACATTCCGAGACGTAAATTTAAACAAACTATTATCTTTTCTGTTTTTATAATTATGTTTATAATAATAATATTGAATTTTTTGAACAAAGAGGGGGACAGTCCATTGCCTATTAATATTCCAAAGTTATTACCAGCAAGGGCAATATTAGAGCAGGAAAATATTTTCATTATGGATGATGAACGGGCTACCAGTCAGGATATTCGACCGTTAAATATCTTAATTTTGAATTTAATGCCTGAAAAAGAAACGGCAGAAACACAGTTGCTAAGACTATTGGGAAACTCGCCATTACAGGTAAATGTGAAGTTTTTAAAAACCAGTTCATATGAATCGACACACACCAGTAAACAGCATCTTGAACAATTTTACACCACTTTTTCGGATGTCAAAAATTATAAACATGATGGCATGATTATTACCGGTGCCCCGGTTGAATTATTAGAATTTGATCAAGTGAAATATTGGTCAGAATTAACAGAAATTATGGAATGGACGAAAACAAATGTAACATCCACGTTACATATTTGCTGGGGTGCCCAGGCGGCACTTTATTTTCATTACGGTATTAGCAAATTCGAATTGACGCGGAAATGTTCAGGAATCTATGCCCATCAAATTTTCGAACAAAATAATATTTTACTGCGGGGATTCGATGATCAGTTCTATGCTCCGCACTCCCGATATACCGATGTTTCCATTGAGGCCATCAAAAGTAATCCTGCCTTAACCTTATTAGCGGCATCGGAGGAAGCAGGCGCCCTTTTAATTGCATCGAAGGATCGCAGGCATGTGATGGTTACCGGGCATTTAGAGTATGAATCAGACACCTTGGCCCAGGAATATGAAAGAGATCTCAATAAAGGGTTACAGATCCATGTTCCGGAAAATTATTTCCCTAACAATGACCCAACCCAGCCACCTATTAATCGCTGGCGTTCACATGGGCATTTATTCTTTTCGAATTGGCTTAACTATTATGTTTATCAGGAAACACCGTTTACCTGGAAATAAGAAAAGCGTAAGCGCCTTGGTCAGCCCCGACAAGCATAAGACGCTCCTGAATAGAAGGCGCTCTTTGCCTTCAATTCAGGAGTGGCTTATGACTCGAGGGGCTAGGCGCTGGAGCTGGACAATTCTCAAAGTCGAAAATTTTTTGCTTTCTTATTTCATAAGAAAAGCGTAAGCGCTTTGGTCAGCCTCAAGCATAGAAAGGCGTCGGAATCTTTCCGATGCTTTTTCCTATTTCTAAGATTAAAAATATAAAAATAATGAAAAAATAAAGGGGAAGGGAGGGATGTTGCGTGGAAACCATCACAGCCTTACATCGCAATCATGTTGGGCAGATTATTAGTTTTGTTACTTCTGAAGGCAGGGTCATTTCGTACCAAAAGGCATTAATAGAGGCAGAGAATGGCCTCCTTTCCGGTGTGCAAACAGAAGTTGACATGGAGGGAAATACATACTTACTGCCTGAGGGTCATCAAAGCTTTGACAATTACCCTAATCTATTTTAAAAAGCACCTGGCATTCCCGCCAAGTGCTTTATCTCTTATTGATTATCATTTTAATTTCTGTATTTCTTTTAATTCATGAATGCGGCTCTCGTCTTCATCAAAATATTGCACGAGGTCACCAATTCGATCGATCGAATCCCAACTTAAATGATGTTCGATTCCTTCTACATCGTGATAAATATTTTCTTCCTTCACGCCGATGATTTTTAAGAACTGCTCAAGTAATTCATGTCGAAACACAAGACGTTTGCCGATCTTCTTGCCCTTCGCTGTTAGAACCAGTCCTCTATATTTTTCATAGACTAAGTATTCATCTTTATCAAGTTTTTGAACCATTTTTGTTACTGAGGAGGGATGAACAGATAACGCTTCCGCTATGTCGGAAACGCGAGCATATCCTTTTTCTTCAATTAATATATAAATTTGTTCGATATAGTCTTCCATACTTGGTGTTGGCATCCCAAAGCCCTCCATTACTTGTCATCATTAAAAGTTTACTATAGAAAAATATTAGTGACAAGGCTATTTGTTACAATTATCCGCTTTATCATTTATTACGTGATGTGTGCTCGAATAAAAACTGCAATCTATTTTCCTTTTCATCAAAATAAAGCCTTGCATTAAAGCATTTATCTTTAGTGGTAAATCCGTTAATCACTTCGGTCTTTCCTTCTGTCAGCAGCAGCTTGATATTCTTTTGGGTGATCGTTTTGCCTAAGATTTTTTTAGAAATAGTAAAATCACAATGATTGTTTTTATAATTGCTGCAGCCGTAAAAACTGCCTTTATCGACAATGGTGCCATTACATTTTTTACATGACCCAAGTTTAGTAAAAGTTCTCTTCTTCGTCCGCTGCTTACCGGGAGTGAAGGTTTCACGTATATCGTCTGAGAATGTCCAATTACCGGCTTGATCGGTTGTAGTGGTAATTAAATGATGGACCATTTTTTTCGTTTGTTCCATAAATTGATTAGGTGAGGCGGAACCCTCCGCTATTTCCTTCAGCTTCTGCTCCCATTTTGCCGTCATTTCCGGTGAAGCTAGAATTTCTCGGCCAATGGCCCGAATCAATATTTTTGCTTTTGCTGTTGGATAAACTACGTTCTTTTTTACCTCAATATAGGCACGCTCCTTCAACATGGTGATAATCCCGGCCCTCGTTGCCTCAGTGCCAAGCCCCTCCGTCTTCGTTAAAATCTTTTCAAGTTCTTTATCATCAATATGCTTTCCGGCTGTTTTCATTAAGGTAATCAGTTGTCCTTCCGTGTAACGCTTAGGCGGCTGTGTCTGACTCTCCTTGACCTCGACTTTAATAGTTTGCCCTTGTTCACCCTTTGTAAGCAAAGGAAGTGGATCTTCATCTTGATCCTTGTAATGAACGACCTTCCTCCAGCCCTCAGCGATTTGTACCTTCCCTTTGGAAACAAATTGTGCCCTGCCATCCACTAAAGTCGTTACGGTTGTATATTCAGCAATTGCTTTATGGTAATGAGCAGCAATTAAACTCCGAACAATTAAATCATAAATCTTCTGTTCATCCGTGCTTAATTGCTCCACATGTGGAATTTGTTCCGTCGGTATAATTGCATAGTGGTCGGTTACCTTTTTTTCATTTACATACCGTTTGTTTTCAGAAATCGAAGCAATCGGCAAAGGAAATAATGGTTGATAATCTTTTATATGAGCCAATTTTGCAAGAATTTCTGGAAAACCTGCCGCTTCCTCTTTCGTAACATAGCGGGAATCAGAACGTGGGTATGATACATTCCCTTTTTGGTATAGTTGCTGCAGGATATCAAGTGTTTTTTTCGGTGGAAATTTAAACCGTTTATTGGCCTCAGCCTGCAGTGCTGACAGGTTATATAACAGTGGCGGCGGGAATTCCTTGCGCTCGGCAACCACCTCGCTGACCTCCGCTGGCTTCTCGCGGCAAAAGTTCGCAACCTTCTCCGCTAACTCCTTTGTTTTTATCCGGGTTTCCCCGTCATTTTGCCATTTCCCTAGATATTTTTTCCTGTTAATTAGAAAATCGGCCTGGACCTCCCAAAACGGTTCAGACTTAAAATTCTCAATTTCTAATTCCCTTTTCACAATGAGAGCCAATGTAGGAGTTTGCACCCTGCCGACGGAAAATACGTCAGAAAAGCCCTGCATTTGCAACAGTAAGCTATATAGCCGTGAGGCATTCATCCCGACTACCCAGTCTGCGCAGGCACGGGTATAGGCTTCAAAATATAAGTTGCGCGTCTTGCGCTCATCTAATAATTTCCGAAAGCCATCACGAATAGCATTTGCTGTTAACGAGGAGATCCATAGTCTTTTCATTGGCTTATGGCACTTCGTTAACCGTAAAATATTGCGGACAATCAACTCCCCTTCACGCCCGGCATCACCAGCATGGATGATTTCCGTCACGCGAGGGTCGGACACTAATTTCTTAATAACTGCATATTGTTTCGCCTTGTCTTTTGTTACCTCATAGACAAAATGATCAGGAATGATGGGCAAAGTATCTAATGACCATTTTTTCCATGATGGATCGTATTTTTCCGGCTGGACTAATTGGCAAATATGACCGATTGCCCATGTTACATAGGCTCCCGCTGGAAAAAGTTCATTTGGAAAAATTTCAATAAAGCCGTTTTGTTTTTTATGTTGAAAAATGGATGCCAAGGTTATCCCTTGATCTGGTTTTTCGGCAATAATTACTTTCATCATTTGAACCCCTTTTTCTAAAACTCCATTTTACCTGCCCATTTCTTTTTTCGTAAAGGTTAAATTTTGCCTTGCAATGGTCGGTCTAGACGATATAGACGGCGATACCTTTCTTCTCTCTTCAGCAGTTCTTGATGGCTGCCTTCCATCACGATTTTCCCATGTTCAAGTAATAGGATCCGATCTACTTGTTCAACACCAATCAGGTGGTGCGTCACCCAAATAATCGTCTTATCGTTTAATGTCGTAAAGATGGTTGATAACAGTTTCGTTTCCGTGATCGGATCGAGACCGACAGTTGGCTCGTCTAAGATGACAATGGGTGTATTTTGCAGCAAAATCCGTGCCAGCGCAATTCTTTGCCGTTCCCCTCCGGAAAAGCGCTGCCCGGTTTCCTGCATGTTCGTCTCATAGCCTTGTGGCAGCTGCTGAATCATTTCATCTAATTGTACCATTTTCGCTACTCGAATAACCTCTTCATCAGATGCTTGCGGGCTGCCAAGACGGATATTGTTTCGGACAGATGTATGAAATAAATAGGGCTTTTGGTTCAGTACACTGATATACGCTGTAATCGAATCTTCTAATCTGGTAACATCCCTGCCGCCAATGATAACTTCACCGCTTATTGGGGTAAGAGCTCCTTGGAGCAGATGTAATAATGTTGACTTTCCCATACCGCTCCGGCCAATAATGGCCAGTTTTTCTCCGGGGGATACGGCTAGATTGATGTCATTCAATAGTAAATCATCGGAAGAATAACCAAATGTCAGATGATTCACTTCGATTAAATTCGAAGAATCGTTCGAAGACTCGTGTGGTTCTTGCCTTTGCTTAACGATCGATCTTTTCATTTCTATCATCTCGAGACGCTGTAATGAATCTTCATACGTGGTCATATCACTTACAACTGCCGCAAGCGGCAGAAAGGATTCCATTAAAGAGAGGGCAGCCAGTCCAAAAGCAGCAATGAACATTGGTGATAACACCCCTTTGACCGTTAACCCATTTGCCCAGTAAATCACTGCAACAACGATCGTTCCCAGCACAAGCTGATTTGCCATATCGCGCCAGTTGCCAAAGGATTGCTTTTTTGCTTCAAGTTGAAAAAATTGATGTTCTTTTTTTTGGATATCTTCGATTATCTGCGAAGAATGGCCGCTAAAAATCCAATCATTAATGCCGAAGATGGCATCAGCAAATTGATAATAGAGTTCATTTCTAGTCTTTTTTAAACGTTCATTCTTGGCTTTTGTATAGAACAGTGAAACGATCGGTGCAACAAATAGCAATAAGCCAATCATAATCGCTAGGAGGATCGCAAATGGAAGCGAGAATAAGCCCGCGCAGGCAATGATGACGGCATAAATAACTAAGGAAACGAATGCAGGAAAAAAAGTTTTCAGGTAGAAATTCTGCAAGTGCTCAATATCATTTGCAAGAATACCTAAAATATCTCCGGTACGGAAACGTGAGCGAACAAGCAATGCTTGTGGTTCAATCACTTTATATAATTTCACACGCATTTCTGAAAGGATTTTCAACACTAACGAATGGCCTGACAATCTATCCATATAGCTTACTACCGCCCGGCCAATCCCAAAGGTACGGACGCCGACAATGGGAACATACACCATGAGGATGGATTCAGGGCGGGCGGCTGATTTAGAGATCAAATATCCTGATGTAAACATAAGGGCCCCGCCTAAGAGAATCGTAAGAAAACCGAGGAAAATGGCGAGGACTAAAAGATAACGATACTGGCGGATATACGGCATGACCCAGTTCTTCTTACCCATGACAACAATCTCCTTCCTGTGCTTTTACGAATTGATCATAATAGGAATGCTGCTTCATTAACTGTTCATGGGACCCCCTTTCGACAATCCGTCCATGCTGCAATACAATGATTTCATCCATATCCAGCATCCAATGCAGGCGATGGGTCGCTATAAAAACAAGCCTTCCATTAAATAATTTCAACATCGTTTCCTTTAATTCCGCTTCTGTTTCAATATCTAAGTGGGCGGTCGGTTCATCAAGGATAATAATGGGCCGATTCCCTAAAAAAGCGCGGGCAAGGGCTATTCGTTGTTCTTGCCCGCCGCTTAAAGCTCGGCCGCCGTCGCCCACGATGGTTTCCAACCCTTGCGGCAATGATTGGATGACCTCTAGCAGCCCGGCATTCTCGGCGGCTTCCCTCACCTCTTGTTCCGATGCCTCAGGCTGATAGAAACGGATATTATTGAAGACAGTGTCATTAAAAATATAAGGATGCTGCGGAATATAGGTAACCTGCCGCTGCCATCCGTAAGCAGATAGGGAGCAAACCCTGTCTCCATTAATCCATATCTCACCTGAGGAAGGTTCGAGAAAACCTCCCAGGAAATGAATAAAGGTGGATTTTCCAGCCCCGCTAGCACCAATAACCCCGATTTTTTTCACGCCGGATACGGTAAACTCTATATCCTTTAGGCCGGCTCTTTTATTGTCATGGTACTTTACGTTCACCTGTTTAACGGCTAACGTACTGGTTGTCTGCCAGAAGGGGACTGCTTCCATTTCTTGTTCGCCGGACTCTGAGGCAATCATTTCCTCCATCTTTTTGCCGGCATTTTTGCCATCAAGCGTTGCATGATAATCAGCGCCAAGCTCCCTTATCGGAAGAAAATATTCCGGTGCCAAAATTAGAATCATTAACGCCGGATGCAATGTGATGGTCCCATTAATTAAACCCAACCCTAAAAATACTGCCACTGTTGCGATCGAAAGCATCGTAAAAAAATCAAGGGCAAACGATGACAAAAATGCTACCCTTAATGTTTTCATTGTCGCCTGACGATATCTATCGCTTACGTCTTTAATGTTGGTTATGTGGTCTTTACTCAATCCAAGGTATTTGAGTGTCTCTAATCCCCTTAACGAGTCGACAAAATGATTGGATAGCAAGTGATAGGATTTAAATTGCCGGTCAGCTTTACTTTTTGCCGCAAGGCCAAGCAACACAAGAAATATTACTAAAATGGGCAATGCTATCATTAATATAACGGCAGAACGAATATTTACAGTAAGAATAAACAGCATAATGGCGATGGGAATGATCGCCATATTGATCATTTTTAGTAAGAAAAGTTCCAAATAGTTACGAAACTTTAAAACACCTTCCATTACAAGCGTAACGGTCATTCCGGAGCCTTCTTCCCCAACAAAGCGGGGACCAAGGCGAAATAATTTTTGCAGCAGCAAATCACGATGATTTTCACTCGTTTTAGCGGCAAAATGAAAGGTAATCTGTTTTTTCCAGACCGTCAGCAGTTGGCGAGAAAAAAGGGCTAAAAGGAATACAGCTAATTTCATTATGACAGCACGAAACAAATCTCCTCTATAAAGAGAGGAGATTGCATCGGCTAAATAAAAGGCCTGGGCAATGATCGTGCCACTTTGTAAAATAGTAATGATGGCCAATTTAACAAGAACTGGTTTAACTCCTTTGTAAGTGAACAACGCTTTATCCATCAGTAGGTTAAATGCTCCTTATCTGTTACCCGTTTTCGGAATATATAGTAGCTCCAAATGGTATAACCGAGAACAAACGGCAAAATCGTAACGGCGACAATCGTCATGATCTTCAGGGAATAGTCACCGCTTGAAGCGTTGTAAACTGTTAAATCAAATGCTTTATTAATCGAACTGATCATAACCCGCGGGAACAGGCCGACAAAGATGGCCGAGACAGTCAATGCTAATCCTAAACCAGACATCGTAAACGCCAAACCTTCCCGTTTTTTTGAGATAAAGTAATAGGTTAATCCATAGGCTAAGACAATGAAACCAACCAGCATCAGTTCCGTAACAAGATGGGCTTCAAAAATATCGGTCATCATCCAAGACAATACGACAAAAATGGCAAGTGCCCCCAAAACAGCAAGTGCAGCCCTTTTGGCAAGTAATGTTGCACGTCTCCTTATCTCTCCACTCGTCTTCAATGTCAAGAAGTGGAGTCCATGCAAGAAGCATAAAAGCGTAACGGTTACCCCGCCCCATAGGGAATAAATATTAATAAAATCGGTAAATCCCGGCTGCATGTTCATATCCTTCTGGATTGGCATCCCTTTTAGCATACTCGTAAACAAGACTCCAAGCAAAAAGGGCGACAGAATGCTGCTGATAAAAATGGCCCAGTCCCAGATATTTGTCCATCGTGGATTATCAACCTTGCGGCGGAATTCAAAGGATACGCCGCGGGCAATTAAACAAAGCAAGACCACTAATAATGGCAAATAATAGCCGCTGAACATCGTTGCATACCAGTGTGGAAAGGCGGCAAAAATAGCACCGCCGCCTGTAAGCAACCATACCTCATTGGCATCCCAAAATGGTCCGATAGTATTAACCATAACCGATCGTTCTGTTTGATTTTTAGCCACAAGGCGTGTTGACATGCCGACACCAAAATCGAAACCTTCAAGAAAGAAGAAACCAATAAACACAATCGCAATTAAGACAAACCATAATTCGCTCAATACCATTCTAAGCACCTACCTTAAATGGATCCGAATCCGTTAACAATTTATCATCTACCCCATGAAGTACATCCGGCCCTTTTTTAATTTCACGAATCATTAAGTAGACCATAACCAATAGAAGAATCGTAAAAACTAAAAGATACATAATGGTTGAAAACAGAATCATTCCAGCCGGCACATTTGGTGAAACCGCATCGGCAGTTGTCATTAATCCAAAAACCGACCATGGCTGGCGGCCAATTTCTGTCATCATCCACCCGAAGGTATTTGCCAAAAATGGAAACGTAATCGCCGGTAGTAAAAATTTTAAAAACCATGTACTTCCAACAAGCCGTCCCCTTTTCCATAGGAATAAACCAATAATCGGTAATAGAATCATTGCCACCCCAAATCCGATCATCAGCCTAAAGCTCCAATAGGTCGTTTTTACCGGCGGGATATAGTTTGTTCCTTCCCCAACGATAGAGTCATACTTAGCCGTATATTCCTTTTGGAGCGTTTCCATCCCTTTTAACGACCCTTCAAACTTGGAATAGGACAAGAAACTAAGGGCATAGGGGATATTGAGCTCCAACTTGTTTTCCTGTTTTTTTGTATCAATCAAAGCAAAAGCAGACCACGGGGCAGGGTCAGCGGTATCTTTCCAGATACCTTCTGCAGCCGCCATCTTCATCGGCTGTGTTTTGACAAGGTATTGCGCTTGTGTGTGTCCGGAAAGGGCTACACCAATACTGCCGATTAAGCCGAAAATCAAAGCCAGCTGGATTGACTTTTTATAAAAAACTATATTGCGTTTTTTTAATAGATTATAGGCACTCACACCCGCAACAAAGAAAGCTCCGGTACAAATTGCCCCTGTTAGGACATGCGGAAATTCAACGAGCAATTGGCCGTTCGTAATCAAGGCCAAGAAGTCATTCATTTCCGCCCGCCCGTTTTTCATGACATAACCTACTGGCACCTGCATAAACGAGTTGGCCGTTAAAATCCATACAGCGGATAATATAGTGCCGAGGGATACGAGCCAAATACAAGCCAAATGAAGCTTCTTCGATAAGCGGTCCCAGCCAAAAATCCATAATCCAATAAAGGTTGATTCCATAAAAAAGGCCAGCAGTGCTTCGATGGCCAGCGGAGCACCAAAGACATCACCGACAAAGCGTGAATATTCTGACCAGTTCATTCCGAATTGAAATTCTTGGATAATTCCTGTTACCACGCCAACGGCAAAATTAATTAAAAATAAATGTCCCCAAAATTTCGCCATTTTTTTGTATAGTTCATTTTTTTTAACAACATACAGTGTTTCCATTACTGCAACCATGAGGACTAGGCCAATGGAAAGCGGTACAAAGAAGAAATGAAATATCGTTGTCGCCGCAAATTGAAACCTTGCCAAAAAAATCGGATCCACTTAAAACACTCCCTTTTATGATGGTGATAATGAGGTAAAAATTATGTACATTATTTCACAAACTATTTTTTAAAACATCCTAAACAAATATAAAATCGTGATATACATCACACCACCCTTGTGATAAATCTCACAATAATCATACCAAATAAAACCAAGATAAACAGAGAAATTATTGTCAAATTTGTTACAAAAAATTTTTTTCGAATTCAATCAATAGAAAAGAATCGTCTATTGGACGACCCTTTAATAAATTGCATTATTTATGTGAAAACCTTCCGCCCTTTCTTGACTGGCGTTTTTTCTTATTGTATATTTAAAGCATCATGTAGGCGAATAACAATAGTAAATATACATTGAAATTGACTGCATGGTAATATTTAACTTTGGCATCAAATGGGTGGTGCCTCGAAAGGCTTAGGAGGAAGAAGTACATGCAAAACGGTAAAGTAAAATGGTTCAACAACGAGAAAGGTTTTGGTTTTATCGAAGTTGAAGGCGGCGATGATGTATTCGTACACTTTAGTGCTATTCAAGGTGAAGGCTACAAATCATTAGAAGAAGGTCAAGAAGTTTCTTTTGAGATCGTTGAAGGAAACCGTGGCCCACAAGCTGCAAACGTAGTAAAGCTATAATCCATTCATAAATTAGAGGATTTAAAGGCTGACAAATCTTGTCAGCCTTTTTCTATCTATTCGCTTAAATGAGTTTTTTTCCATATTCCTTCAGTTTTTCACCAACTGTACAGTGTGAAATACAGAAACGATGGGCCTTACGCCTGCCAGCTTCTCTTTTTAAATGCTGATGTAAAAAGCAGCCCTCACAATATTGTGCCATTAAATCTTCCACTTTTCCAATTACTTCTTTTCTAACTGATTGTTTCACTAATTGCCCACACCCCGTTTCCTATAAGATTAACATTTTGGAGAAGATCTCTTTTCCCGCTAATGCCTGGGTCGCCAGTTTATCTGCTTCTTTATTGTCTTTTCGGGGAATCACCGTGAAAGTTGGTTTCAGATCCAGTGCTTTCATTTTTTCTTCAATCCGGTCCAGCCAGCGGTTTAGCACTTCTTCATAACATGGCCATTCTCCTTCAAGCTGCTTTAATAAACCCTGGGAGTCGCCTTTAAATTCACATGGAAGGTGCTGTACCCCCAAATCCTCTAACAGATTTAAGGCATAATAAAATGCGGCATATTCCGCTTCATTGTTTGTTTCCATTTCATCAAACAACTCATTGGCGCGAATCCGATACTTCTTTTTACCTTGCTTGAAAAAGATAACAGCTCCTAGTCCGGCCTGATTGGTTTCCTTTTGAAAGCCGCCATCAAAATAAACGGTTACCTCATGAGGATCATCCTCAATTTCCGTTAACAGCTTTTTCATTTCCTTTAGAATCCAAGATGTTCCTTTTTCATCGTAAAAATACAAATCGCTGACTTTTCCACTCATTTCAAGCTCTTCCCCCATAAGAATGGCCGTTTCCCCTGACAGCCATTCAGATGAACATTGGACTTTTTCGTTATTTTTTAATTTATGCTTCCACTCTATCTTAAATTTCATCATTTTCAGCCTTTCATCCTGTTATTTCAAAGAACAGCCATATCCCAGACGATAATTGCTCTTTCCTTATCATACCCACAAATAAATAGAAAAAATAAGCCATCGCTTTTCCTTCAGGCAATGCTAATTATTTGATAAAAAAACTCCCGTTTGGGAGTTTTTTTATCGTTAAATTGCAAGTAGTTCCTTTTCTTGGACAAACCTAATGGCATCTTTTCTAGTATGGATTGCGTTTGTTGTGAATGTTTCCAGCAGCGAAACATAGAAACTGCCATCAAATCTTTTTTGCGCTTTTAACGTCAATTCAATCGCTGTATTAATCATTTCATCTGATGCATTTGTATAGTGTTTCCCGAAATATATAAAGCCGATTGCGTCCTCTTGAAACCGGAAGCCTCTTCCCTTCAAGTAGTGCAAGTAATCTTCCACTGTTCGCACGTAACCTACATCCCTCTCCACAAACTAACCATATTCATCTAAAATCTTAACTTAAATTCCGCTGAATATCTATCCTTTTTAGTATTTATTCGGCAAAATCCCTTCCATTATTGTTTTGAAAACAGTGTTTTATTATTGGAAGCGGATATACTAAACGCATGGGAGGTGAGCATTATATGGGTAAAAAGAATAGAAACCGTGGTGTGAAAGCTCCGGGAGTGAATCCTCAAGGCTACGGCCAAGATGCTGAATTCACTGAGGAGCCAAAGAGCAAGCTGGAAAACAGGGCGAAAAAGTCAAATACAAAAATATAACAGATCGGATAAAATGAAACTTCAATCAGTGGGGGTTTTCCTCATCCCCCACTTAGACTCATTAGGAAATAACCGCTTCATCCAATGGCAGCAGCCGCTGAAGACCGCGTATTTCCAACTCCATTAATTTATTTAATGCCTTATCCTTCTCAATCTTAAGCCCGGCCTCTTCAATGGCACAGCTAACAGGAACATCGCATTTAATCTCCGCTAATCTCCTTGATAAATGCAGCATCTCTAAATCCTGTTCGATTTTTGTTCGATAGGATTTCGAAAGCTTGTCCAGGTTTGCAACAATTCCATCAACATGCTCGAATTCTTTCAACAGCTTGAGGGCTGTTTTCTCGCCAATCCCTTTTACACCAGGATAATTATCACTTGGGTCACCCATTAACGCTTTTAAATCAATCATTTGTCTTGGCGTAATCCCTTTTTCCCCAAAAAAAGTTTCCGGTGTATGGAGATGATAATTGCCATATCCTTTTTTTAGTAAAATAACTGAAATGTAATCATCAAGCAGCTGTAGCATATCTTGATCACCGGTTAAGATCGATACATGGGCAAATTCCTTGACTTGGTTTGCAATCGTGCCAATGCAATCATCCGCTTCAAACCCCTCTAAGCCAATGTTAGGTATATCAAAGGATTCGACCACCTCTTTGACAAGATCAAATTGGGGAATCAATTCAATCGGGGCTTCACCGCGGTTTCCCTTATAATCAGGAAATAGTTCTGTTCGAAAGGTTTTGCTGCCCATATCCCAGCATACCGCTAAATATGACGGCTTAAAAGTAGAAACAGCGGTAAACAAATGTTTTATAAATCCATGGATTCCATTCGTTGGAACACCTTTTGAGTTAATCATAAAATGTCCGGATACAGCCGTTGCATAGAATGCACGAAAAAGCAATGCCATTCCGTCAACGAGCATGAATGAAGGTTTTTGATTCATCAGTTTGTTCCTCCTATTAAAAACGGAAGCGCCATACACAGGCGCCAAATAATAAACAACATAGATTCCACTATAACATTTTTATTTCAAATTTTGTCAGCTTATTTGTGAATCTAAGGTGCCATTGGAAATTAGTCAATTTTATTTTCCTCATAACTGATCCAATCGCTAAAGCTGCCTAAATAGAGTTTTACCTTTTCAAACCCTGCTTCTTTTAAGGCTAGAAAGTTTGGTGTTGCGGTAATCCCGGAGCCGCAGTAAACAATAATTTGTTTTTCCGGAGCAATATCAGAGAATCTATCTCTTTGCTCCTCAGCTGACTTAAATTGTCCTGCACGAAAGCCCTCCATATACGGCTTATTGATAGCACCAGGAATATGTCCGGCCTTCTTATCAATCGGTTCTTCAATCCCTAAATAACGCTTTTCCTCACGTGAATCAATTAATACAACATCTTTTTCCCCCGCAGCTGCGGCCCTTACCTCTTCAACATCTGCCAAAAGCTCATGACGAATATCGCTGTTAAATTGAACTTTTTTGAATGAAGGTACCTCAGGGGAAATTGGATAATTTACCGCTGCCCATTGCTTAAAACCGCCATTTAGGACAAACACATTTTCATGACCTAAATATTGTAACAGCCACCAAAAGCGACCGGCGAATGCTCCTTCACCGTTATCATAGGCAACAACCGTTACCGTTTCATCGATGCCGGCTTCTTCTAGCTTGTGAATCAACTCATCCGTATTTGGCATCGGGTGGCGGCCGCCATGGACACCGGCAGTACCTGACAGATCTTTTTCAATATCAAAGAAGACTGCCCCGGGTATATGGCCATCCTTATATTCTTGACTGCCTTTTTCTTTGTCTGCTAATGAAAAACGGCAATCGACGATTCTAACCTTGATATCGTGTAAATTTTTAAGCAGCCACTCTTTATCAACCATGTATTTCAATCTCTTTTCCTCCTCATGTTTGCGTTAATTTTTGCCTGATTTCCTCCAGACGTTCAAGCGGAACACCGCCGTCTAACGCCGCGGTTAAACTTAAATAGAAATCCTCGGTCTGCTCCTTGAATTGATCGATCAACCGGCTGAATTCATTTGTTATTTGCTGGACATAGTAGCTGTTTAATTTCTCCGACTCCTGCTGTAAATACTGATCTGCTAATGGATTTAATACACTCTGTAACTCCTCATACATGAATCGCTTTTCATCTTTTTCGAAAAACGCCTTCGGACTTTTAAAATAGGACAATGCCTTTGTAAACACCTGGTGTTCCGTCTGGCTAAAGGCGTTTAAGAAATCAAGCCCGCTACTAATTTGAACTTCAAATCTTGAAAAAGATAAATCATGGTTTATTTCCTGCAGATGGCGGATTAACACTTCCTGATATTCAGCAAACAGCTTTTCTGCAAACCGATCTAATCTTACGGTTGTCGCCCGCATTTCCTGAGCAAAGTCAAACCCGATACTTTCTAAAAATTCCTCCAGTGCTGCTTGCAATGCCTTTTTCAGGTTGCTCCCATCTTCCTTTAATGTGGCTGGATTAAAGGCCTCTTTAAAGAAATCGCCGAATCGGAAAAAGACGCGCTGTTTGATATAATAGATTAATTCCATAGCTTCTTGCAGCATCCGGCTGTTCAAATTTTCAGTTGTTTGGGCAGCTATTAACGCGCTGATTTTCCCCTTTTGCTGTTCAATATCAGACCGTTTCTTTTCTTTCATAGTCTGATCTTCTTTTGCAGTTTGAATGAGCTTGTTCACGAGATCCTGAACCCGTTCGACTTCTTTTTTCGCCGAGGAGACAGCCATTTCCGTTAAATCATTGGATATAAACTTAGAGAACGCCTGCTCAAAATGGCTCATTCCCGATAATTCTCCAGCTGTCTGATTGATTTTCTCTTTTAATGCCAACAGGCTTGATAATGGATAAAGATGCGGATTTCTAATCCCATACTTTACAAGCTGCTCTTTGACATAATCAGACACGTCCTCTTTCTCTTCCTCGTTTTCTGCTAGGTCAATGGCATTAATGATGAAAAACATTTTATCTAACTGAAAAGAATCTTTTACCCGTCCTAACTGAATCAAAAATTCCCGGTCTGCTTTTGAAAAGGCATGGTTGTAATAGGTGACGAACAAAATCGCATCTGAATTTTTGATATAATCAAAGGCCACCCCTGTATGACGGGCGTTTATCGAATCTGCCCCCGGGGTATCAACTAAGGTGATCCCTTTCCGCGTTAATTCGCAGTCATAATAAAGCTCAATCCACTCCACATAACAAGACTTTTCCTCTAAGGCGACAAACTCATTAAATCCGTTCATATCCGTTTCTAAAACCGTTCCAAGCTGCGGCACGAAGGTAGAATATCCTTTTGCAAATGCCTGCAAGAAGGCAAAATGCGTTTTCTCTAGGACACCGTCCTGAGCTTTTTCAACTATGATTTGACTGATCGCTTTTACTGCCGCTCCTAAATCCTTGACATGCATATCAAACACCTTTAAGGAACGGTTGACATCCTCAAGCATGGCCTTGCTTTCTTTAAATTTTACTCTCGCCGTACCATGCTTGAACTGGGGCGTTACCGGTTTAATTTTATTAATGGCCGCAGTGGTCGGATTCGGTGAAACAGGCAAAACCTTCTCCCCCATTAGGGCATTGGCAAATGAAGATTTTCCGGCACTAAAGGCACCGAATAAGGCAACGGTAAAGCCCCTGTTTTCCAATCTGCCTGCTTTCTCCAGCAATTCCGCTGAAAGTTTTTGAAATCCCGGTAAGTCGGCAATTAAATCGGCCGCTAGCCTGAGTCGTGAAACCGTTGATTTCAAATCGCCCTCCGTCTGTTCGACAGCTGTTTCAGCTTGAATCGTAGCCTTTTCATTGTCCGGCTTTTTTATTTCTTCACTCTTATCCATTTTAGCTGTCAAGTTTTGGCCAGACTTCACAAGCTCGTATTCTTCCTCCTCTGGGGCAAATAAAGGATGATCGTCATCATAGGAAATTTCCGATTGACTCAGGAGCTCATGAAGGTGTTTGTCTTTTTCAGCAATGTTTTGTTGGGATGTTTTTAGTTGAGACAATGCCGTTGCATATCGCTCCATTTTACTAATGTCCTGCTCATATTGGACTTTTAAATTCGCCGTTTGCTCGGCAGCAGTACGCAGGAAGCTTGCTTTAAATTCATCCAGCTGATTTCTGGCAATCTTCTTAATTTCGGCCGCAACATCTTCGGTGTAATGAAGCAAATATTCGCCTGTTAGGCGGGCTCCGGGCTTTACCGTGTCCACTAATATTTTTTGGGGAACCGCAATCGAAAATGATTGAGCCAAACCCAGAAGCTCGCCATGATTCAATTCTGCCTCCTTTAACGTCTTTAGTAAAAATTCCCGTAAATGCCATTCAAGCTGAGACTTTGTTTTGTCCGCAATATCCTGGTAAAATTTTTTAAGTCTTGTCTCCTTCTCCTCAAGTGTCTTCTGCTTTGAAAACAGGAAGCCTACCTTAAATTCAGGCTGGCAGGACTCCAAGTAGCTTTCAGCGAGTGCTCTAGTTTGAAACGGCATTAAATAGGCATTCTTTAAAATTTGATTGCTTTCATCTTCAAATTTTTTTTCTTTTTTGAGGACAGCTTGATCTAAGTCCTTTAGTTCGGAAGTTAACTTATGAAAGGAATCCATCAATCCTGCCTTTTCCTGGTCTGATAATTCATTTAATCGGTCAAAAACTGATGAAAGCCTTCCTTCCTCCGCTTTCCTTGTCTGCTCAATATGTTCTGCGGCAATCTTTTTTAAGGAATGAAAAATAGACGGCAGCAAATACTCGTCCTTTGCTGTCAAATGGTTCGCAATAAACTGTTGAAGTTCATGAAATTGATTCAACGGATGGTCTTCGTATTTTAATGATGTATAAAATATCCGTGCCGGCTTAACGCCCCAGGAATCGAATGAATGAACAACACTATTTTGAAAGTCTGGAAAGCTTAGTTCCTCATCTTTATGTTTATCGATTTGATTTATAACTAAATAGACGTCTTTTCCCGCTTCTGTTAATTCTTTTGTAAATAAAAAGTTCAGCTCTGCCTGAACATGGTTATAGTCCATCACATAAAAAATTAAATCGGCGAGATGGATGGCAGATTCCGTAGCAATTCGGTGGGCGTCATCAGCAGAATCAATGCCCGGTGTATCCATAATCACGGTATTCGCCGGCAAGTTTAAATCACTGCAGCTAATCTCGATCGCTTCAATTTTGTCGCCATCTTTACAATAATTTTTTACCAGTTCATAATCATATGGCGCTAAATAAAGCCGCGGCTTTTCGTTTTTAAAAAACACCTTGGCATATTCTTCGCCGGATTTCACTTTTACCAGGTTGGCGCTGGTTGGAATTGGGCTTGATGGCAATAAATTTTCACCGACTACCCGATTAATAATCGTTGATTTTCCTGCTGAAAAATGACCGCAAAACGCAATTGCATATTCCCGATTGACTAATTTTTTGGCAAGCTGTTTCACTTTCTCAGCATTTTCGCTATCCTTCTGTTCCACTAAATACTCATATAGTAAAACAATCTTCCGTTTTAATGTCGGAATGGTTTCGTTTGCATTAGCTGTTTTCACCATTATGTCTTATTCCCCTTAACAACATGATAATAATTTTTATTTTATACGATAATTCAAACTTTTCCTATCTTAAACTATTATCAATAAAAAAGCCAAGGAGCATGCGAACTCCCTGACTAAAATGGAAAATAGATATTAATGTGTGACATTTTTTAAGACGTGCTTCATGACAAATGCGTAAATAATAATCGTTCCACCGACAAATGCATAAGTCATATGTAACACCTTCCTTATCACGCTCGTATTTGAGAATGACTTTCATTGTTAAGTAAATTATAGCATAGATGATAATCGTTTTCAATAAAACTTAGGTGACTGTCACATTTATTTAACAAACTTTGGAATAAAACGATTTCTTCCTTGAAACGTTCCTTCGTACCCGGTTAAGCTCCGAAGCGCTTTTTCTTCGACCGGAATCCGCACTCTAAGCATTAAAATATTTAGCAACGAAAAAACGCATGCGCTATAGTAGGCTGAAAACAGCAACGGAATCACGATGAATTCCAGTGAAACGATTGCATAATTAGGATGTTTTAGGAAGCGATACGGTCCCTTCATAATTACTTTCGCATTCGGAAGCACAATGACTTTCGTATTCCAGTACCTTCCAAGTGATGAAATCACCCAAACCCTAAGGATTTGCGCAAGCACAAATAGTAGTAATAATACTGGCCAAAAAGGCGATAAACCATGATTTAAAAGAACTTTTTCCAAAATAAATGTCACGAAAAACAGAATATGCATCACAACCATATAGCGATAGTGAGCCTTACCAAATTCGACCGCTCCTCGCTGCTTCATCCAATTTTCATTGCTTTTAGCAATCATAAGTTCCACGAATCGGATGATAATTAGATAACTAATCAAATCAATAAACAGGAAAATATCACTCATTCATCCCACCGCAACAACAGCATTTCCGAACTAAAGCCCGGACCAAGGGCAATACACAGCCCGTAAGATCCGTGCGGGATATCCATTTCCAAATATCGCTTTAAAACATAAAATATCGTTGCTGATGACATATTCCCGTATTGTTTTAACACTTCTAAAGAAACGTCCGTCAGCGAAACGGGAATTCCCAATGCCTTTACATATGCATCTAATACTTTTTTACCGCCTGGGTGGGCAATAAAGTAATCCAGATTTTCAAACTTGATTCGGTTCTGTTGGAGAAAGCTGATGACTTCAGGCCTAAGCCAACTTTCGACGATACTGGGAATATCTCGTGAGAACACAACGTATAGCCCATCGTTTTTAATATCCCATCCCATGACCTCTAATGAATCCGGCATCAGAGTTGACTGTGTGGCCATAATCTTAAGGCTGGTTTTCTTTCTGCGAATCTGATCCAGATTACAGTTATCACCGCAAATCATGATACAGGCAATCCCATCAGCAAATAAAGAGGTTCCAATTAAATTGCTTTTCGAAAGATCATGATGCTGAAACGTCAGGCTGCACAGTTCAACCGAAAGGACAAGAACCTTAGCCTTTGGAAAGGCCAAACAATACTCATACGCTCTGGATAATCCTGCGGCACCGCCCGCGCACCCAAGCCCCCAAATAGGGATCCGTTTTGTATGAGGATGAAACGGGAGGAGATTCATGATTCTCGCTTCAATCGTTGGGGTAGCAAGCCCGGTTGTCGAAATAAAAAAAATCGCTTCGATTTCTTCAAAAGGAATTGGAATGTTTAGAAATGAACGGTTCGTTACACACTTTTCAATTGCCTCTTTGCCAAGAGAAACGGCCGCTTCAATATAAGCATCATTCTTTTCTTCTAATGAATGGCTTTGTCTGAACCAGTCTAAATTTTTCACAAAGTGACGTTTCTCAATTTGACCGTTTTGAAATACCTTTAGGAGTCTGTCAATATCTTTGAAGGAATTGGAAAAAAGTTCTCTGGCAAATTCGCTGGCCTTTTCCTGGTTCATTTCATAAGGAGGAATGACTTTTGCAGCTGAAATAATTGTAGGCATCTTCTTACCCCTTATCACTATTTGCGACTATTTTTTCCATTATACTGGAAATTATTCTATTTGCCGGTTAGAAAAAGAGGTTCAACTAGTACGGAAAAATAAAAGTGCCCCCTTGTGAAGAAGCAAATGTTTTAAAGGATATTCTTTTTGCGCTTAAATATTCAACTACTTATGTCACAGAGGGAATGTGATAATTCACATTTTATTCACATTTACGCGGATGGATTTGTGACGAAAATCACTGATATATCAAGTTTACAACATTAACATAGTAAATACCTAATGAATGAACAATTTGTGAACTTTAAAATTTCATATTTTACTTTTACTATTGTTTTGTATTATGAAAGAGAACTTAATTATTATTTTTCAATTTTTTGAAGGGAGTGCAAGGGGGATGGCGAAAGTGGAACTAAAACAGAAACAAAAAACAGAGATTGAAGACAGCTCGTCTTTAAAAGGGACACTCGCATCGGTTTTCTTATTAGGATTCTTTATTATTATCACATGGCTAAGTGTCTACTTCTTATTCGTAGACCGTTTTTAAGACTAAGGGGGGGAAATTTATGCATATGCATAAGCTAGAAAAGGTTTGGCTGATATTTGGAATCAGCTGTCTGATTATTTTCTTGACGACAATAGGCGTAAGCGCCTTCTATCTGGGCAACAAACCGCCAAGCTGTTTATTAACAATCGACCCGGAAAAGGTGGATCAACAAGCACCGTTCAATAAACCGGGACTCCATAAGGTTGAAGGGAAAGAATGGGATTATGAATTGGTTTATGTTGCCTCGGCATTCTCTTATAACCCAGGCCAAGTGGAGGTTCCTCTTGGAGCGAAAGTAAAAGTAATTGCGACAACAAAGGATGTTATTCATGGCTTTGAAGTGGCCGGAACAAATATCAACATGATGCTTGAACCGGGCTACATCAGCGAATATACAACAACATTCGATAAAGCTGGTGAATATTTAATTGTTTGTAATGAATACTGCGGTTCAGGTCACCATTTAATGTTCTCGAAGATTGAGGTGGTTAAAAAATGATCCATACTTATTCAGCAAAGGTAAAAGTAGATCCGAAAGATGCCAAACTTTCCATGGCGCATTTCTTTGTTGCATTTGGTGCGCTGGCACTTGGCGGTCTGATGGGTTTGCTGCAAACCCTTGTCCGTTCCGGTAAATTTGAACTTCCACTTGGGATTGGCTACTATCAAATCTTAACGGCCCATGGCGTGTTAATGGGGCTCGTTCTGACAACGTTCTTTATCATGGGGTTTCAGTATGCTGCAGTCAGCAGAACCGCCGGTCCGCATTCAAACGCCGCCAGACGTACAGGCTGGATTGGCTTTTGGTTAATGACAGCCGGCACCTTAATGTCCGGTACGATGATTTTACTTAATAAAGCGTCCGTATTATATACATTCTATGCACCACTTCAGGCACACTGGATTTTCTATTTAGGGTTAACCTTTGTTGTTGTCGGCAGCTGGGTTGACGGTGCAGCACAAATTATGACCTATGTCAAATGGCGGAAGAATAACCGCGGAAAGCCAAGTCCGCTGTTAAGCTTTATGGCAGTTATTAATACAATAATGTGGATTGTAGCAACTCTTGGTGTAGCAGCAACTGTGTTGTTCCAATTACTTCCTTGGTCTTTAGGTTGGGTAGATACCGTGGATGTGCTAGTGAGTCGAACTTTATTCTGGTACTTTGGTCACCCGCTTGTTTATTTCTGGTTACTTCCGGCGTATATGTGCTGGTATGCCATCATCCCGAAAATTATCGGCGGAAAGATTTTCTCAGATTCATTGGCTCGTTTATCGTTTATTCTCTTTCTGATCTTCTCGATACCGGTTGGTTTTCACCACCAATTAACAGAGCCGGGAATTGATCCGGCGTGGAAGTTCTTTCAAGTTATTTTGACGTTCATGGTTGTTATTCCATCGTTAATGACTGCATTCTCTATATTTGCTACCTTTGAAAGATATGGCCGCAGTAAAGGGGCAAAAGGCCTTTTCGGCTGGTTTAGGGTTCTTCCTTGGAATGATGCTCGGTTTATCGTTCCATTTATCGGGATGGCATCATTTATCCCTGCAGGCGCAGGCGGTATTATCAATGCTTCTAACCAGATGGATCAGGTTGTCCATAATACAATTTGGGTAACCGGTCACTTCCATTTAACGGCAGCAACATCTGTTGTGTTAACATTCTTTGGAATCTCTTATTGGCTTGTTCCGCACTTGACCGGACGAAAGCTGACAAAAACGATGAATAAATTAGCCATTATTCAGGCATGGGTTTGGTTTATTGGGATGGTGTTTATGTCGGGTGCCATGCATATCCAAGGACTTTTAGGCGGTCCCCGCCGCTCCAGCTTCTCAACGTATGGAGATTCTAAGCAAGCCTTAGAATGGATCCCTTACCAAATTGCCCAAGCGGTTGGCGGTACGATTTTATTTATTGGGATTATTTTAGTAATCATCATTTTTATTCATCTCGCCTTCTTTGCTCCAAAAGGCGAAGAAGAATTCCCTGTTGGGGAAGCAGAAAATCTCGAAGAAAAAGCACCAATGGTATTTGAAAACTGGAAATTGTGGCTTGGGATCACAGCGGCACTCATCCTGTTTGCTTACACGATACCGTTTATCGATATCATCCAATATGCCCCTCCTGGTTCTAAAGGATTTAAAACTTGGTAAGTTCAAAAGGCTTCAATCGTTAGGGATTGAAGCCTTTTGTTTTTTCGGAAAATTGACTAGAATAACTGAAGCAAGAATAAAAACTGAACCAATAGCCTGAATCCATCCAAAGCTTTCCTTATAAAGCAATAAACTTAAGAGAGTTGCCACCACTGGTTCTACTGTTGCAATAATCGCTGCTTTACTGCTTTCTATTTGCTCAAGCCCCTTCGTATATAATAAAAAAGCAATAACGGTTGGCAACAGTCCAAATCCTATTCCGTAAATCAGCACCTCACCACTTAGTAGCAGACTGCCTTTATTCCAAAGACGAGTAAGTGGAACTAACGTAAGTGCAGCGACTAAAAATGTATAAAAGGTGACGGTAAACGGCTGATATTTTTCTAATGCAAATTTCCCAAATATACTATATAAGGCATAGCCAAAACCGGCACCAAGTCCAGTAATAAGGCCAATGGTACTTAGGGAGGCTGCATCACTTTGATTGACGCCCACAATAAGGATACATCCTAGAATGGTACCGATAACAGCAGCACTCTTCACCCAAGTCATTCTTTCCTTTAAAAATAGAAACGATAAAACGGTCACAAATGCCGGCGATGTGTACAGTAAAATGACGGCTAGAGACAGATTCATCTTATTAACCGAAGTAAAATAACACCAATTAAATAAAACGATACTCAAGATTCCTGTTCCTATAAATAACTTTATATCTGCTAGCTGAATTTTCATTTGCGAGCGATATTTACAAACACCAATAAGTAGGAGCAGCAGTGCTGCAATTACTACTCTAATTGTAACGATTTCCATTGAGGAAAAGCCGATGCTTGAAAGCTTTCGTACAAAGATGGCGATGATGCCCCATAACGATGCACTAATTGAGATCAAGATAACCGGGTATAGTTGCTTCAATTTAGCTGATATACCTTCCCGTATTTCTCGTATAAATAATCAATCAGGTATTTCGGATTTAAACCTTCACCTGTTACATCGTGCAGGATTTCCAGCGGTTTCTTCATTTTGCCATATTGATGAATGTTATCAGTCAGCCACTCTTTAATCGGAAGCAAATTCCCCTCCTCTAGCAATTGTTCAAAGTTTGGCAGTTCCTTTAGCATTGCCTGCTTAAATTGGGCTGCATACATGTAACCTAGGGCATACGAAGGGAAATAACCAAAACTTGCACCCGCCCAATGAACATCCTGGAGAACCCCTTCGGCATCATTTTTCGGGCGAATCCCTAAATATTGCTCATACATATCGTTCCAAATGGACGGAAGGTCTTTGACTTTCATTTCACCGTTGAATAATCCCTTCTCAATTTCATAGCGGATCATGATATGAAGTGGATAAGTTAGTTCATCTGCCTCAATTCGAATAAAGGAAGGTTTTGATTCATTAATGGCACGGTAAAAATCGTCAAGCCCAATTTCATCAAACTGGCTGCCGGCATAGTTTTTTAATAGTTGATAATTCTTTTTCCAAAACGGCAAGCTTCGTCCAACAATATTTTCATAGAAAAGTGACTGCGATTCATGAATTCCCATCGATGTTCCAGTACAAAGCGGTGTACCAATCAAGTCGTTTGAAATATTTTGTTCATATAACGCATGGCCGCCCTCATGGATGGTGCCGAATAAGGCGGTACGGAAATCCTGTTCGTCATATTTGGTTGTCACACGAACATCACCAGGGTTCAAGCCAATGGCGAACGGGTGAACAGTTTCATCAAGCCGGCCGGCACCAAAGTTATAGCCCATTTGTGCGAGAATTTCTTGGCCTAATTCACGCTGCCTATCCTTTGGAAATGATTGAAACAGAAAATCTGTTCTTGGTTTATGAGGTGATGCAGAAATTTGTTTGACTAAAGGGATAAGTTTCTCTTTCAGTTCACCAAACACTTCATCCAATACCTCCACTGTCATACCTGGTTCATAGATATCCAGCAATACATCGTACACGTTTCCTTGATGACCCCAGTAGCCGGCAAACCGTTTTGTCATCTCGACCAGCTTTTCTAAGTATGGCTGAAACATCTTGAAGTCGGCCTTATTCTTAGCCTCTTCCCATACACTTTCTGCCTTTGATTGAAGAATGACAAACTCCTTATACTCTTCAGGCGGGACTTTTTTATTACGGTCATATTCCTTTTTACATTCTTCCAAAATCTTTTTTGTCGTTTCGGACAATTTTACTTGTGATAAATTAGCTATGTAAGCGGCCATATCTTCAGATGTTGACATATTAAAAACCTCGGTGGATAACAATCCTATCACTTCTGACCGTTGCTCCACGCCTTGCTTCGGCGCCCCTGTTCGCAGGTCCCAATAAATGACCCCAAGTGCTTCGTTATAAGCCGTCATCCTTTTGACATAATCCAAAAACTCTTTTTCTAATGGCGTATGATTCATGATTATTCCCCCTTTCACCATTTGATTTTATCATATTCTTCAGAAGATTTAAAAGGCAGTGTGAGCAAAGTACTGCTATAATAATTGTTAAAAGGAAGCTTATTAATTTTCCATAGATTAAATTCTAGCTGAAAGATATTTCATGACGCTTCATCCTTTTCCTTGTAAAAGCACCACAGAAATAAATTTTGAATGTAAAAAAGCTTAAACGGGAGGTAGTTAATTTGAAAGAATTAGTTGGTTCTTGTATATGTTGTGGGAAAGAAATTTTTTGTTTAGGCGGCTTTTTCAACGGAGTTATTATGGAAGATCAACAAACGTTTTGTTTTGCTTGTTATGAAGCCATTTCTAAAGAGAAAGAAAAACCGCAAGGCTAAGGTTAGCCTTGCGGTTTTTCTTAATCCTCATCCACAGAAAGGTCTTTTACCGGAAGCTTCTCTTCCTCTTTATGCGTTGGTTTGCGTAGATTAAAGAGGGCTTTCATACAGAATAAGACTAATACAATGACCCCAATTAAGAAAATGGTGTCAGGTACCGCCCGCCACGTTAATATGGTTTGTACAAGATCCTTCTGTAAGAAGGATGAAGCACGGCTTGCGGCATAACCATGATGGAATGCTTCTTTAATTTGCATGAAACCGACAGGAAGCAGCGACAAGAAGACCATTCCTGCAAGACCAATATTTAGCATGATACAGCTAAATTTAATCCATTTATCGTTCCAGGCCTCTGGTTTTACAATATTTCTTAACGAGTATAACAGTACTGCACAGGCAAACATACCGTATACACCCATCATGGAACCATGACCATGTGTTGGCGTTAAGAATTGACCATGCTCAAAATAGGATACCGCTGGCAGGTTAATCAGGAAGCCGAGTACACCAGCACCGACCAAGTTCCAAATCGCAACTGAAATGAGGAACCAAAAAGTCCCTTTATATGGAAAATCGATACCGCCATCACGCATCATTTTATATTGTTCATATGCTTCAAGGATTAACAATGTTAACGGAATAACCTCTAGTGCAGAGAATACAGCCCCAAGTCCTATCCAAACTTCCGCAGAACCATTATAGTAATAATGGTGACCAATACCGATAACACCGCTGCCTAAAAGCAAAATTAATTGAAAATACAATTGTCTGACAGTAGATTTTTTTGTTACCAATCCTAATTGAACTAATAAGAAGCCAATGACCACAACCGCAAATACTTCAAAAATACCTTCAACCCAAAGGTGAATAATCCACCAGCGCCAGTAATCTGCAAAGGTAAAGCTTGTTCCCGGGTTAATAAATAAGGCAAAAATATAGAAAGCCGGCACAGCAATCGCGGAGTAGAATAATAAATGGATGAGTCCACCTTTATCAGACTCCTTCTTCAGTCCTGCCTTAATACCTCGGAAGACAATAAATAGCCAGATGAACATACCAATAATGAGAATAAGCTGCCAAATCCGCCCCAGCTCGATATATTCCCAGCCAGAGTGGCCAAACAAGAACCATTCGTTACCTAAATAGCCCTTTGCACCAAGCCATT
This sequence comes from Bacillus renqingensis, assembly GCF_016464375.1. Classification (GTDB taxonomy): domain Bacteria; phylum Bacillota; class Bacilli; order Bacillales; family Cytobacillaceae; genus Neobacillus; species Neobacillus renqingensis. The sequence goes on along the minus strand of NZ_JADDIU010000002.1, from coordinate 78,420 downwards.
CCCCTGCCATACTACCGCCCACAAGGACCACTAATGCCCAGAATAAAATATCTACTAATAGGCCTTGTCTCTTCGGTTCATAACCACCAACAAGCGGGGCAACATAAATACCCATACCAAGCCATGAAGTGGCAATCCAGAAAATGGCCAGCTGCAAATGATAGCCTTTTGTAATATTGAATGGAAGGATATCATGGATCCACTTTATCCCAAAGAAGCTGTTTGGTTCAATATAATAGTGGGCAAGCAAGGCACCAAACATACACTGAACAAAAAACAATACGGATACAACTGTAAAATACTTTCCTGTTTTCACCTGTGAGTTCGTAACCGGCATTTTCCGCAAATCAATTCGCGGGAAGTTTCCTTCCTTATAAGCTTCCTTCATGCTGAATTGATAGCGGTAGAAGAAATAGAGAATAATCCCGACCATTAAAATTAAAATAGTGATACTAGCCCCGCTCCACCAAACTGCCGAGAACGACAGATGGTTTCCAGCATCTTCATAATATGGCCAGTTATTCGTGTATGTAATTTTATCGTCTTCACGAACAGTGCTGGAGAGCCATGCGGTCCAGAAGAAGAAATCAGAAATTTGCTTGATTTGGTCACCCTTATCCACATAAGCACGGTTATTTTTTGGCATATCTGAATCCTTGATCAGGTTTGCCTTTAAGCCCCAATCATCGCCTTTAGTAAAGATTTCCTTATAATAGGCTCTTACTTTTTCGAGACCATAGATTTGCCCATCGGTAAGCTTTAATGTATCTTTATTTGAGTCATAGCGATTTTTCCGCATTTCCTTAATGACCTGATTCTTGATCATTGATTTTTCATCTTCACTTAAAGAAGCATAGTTTTTACTAAACTGTTGATTTGCCTTAAAATCCTGCATTCCTTCTGTATATATTTTTAAGCTTTCAGCCGTATAGTCCGGTCCCATATAAGAACCATGTCCTAAAACAGTACCATAGTCCATTAATCCATACTTTTGCCAAACTGCCTGCCCACCCATAATTGACTTTTTCGTTAGCACGACCTCACCTTTTTGATTGGTTACCTTGAGGGGTCTTGGTGCCTGTTCCTTAAAGATCCAGTATCCGCCTCCAAGCAGCACCGTGAAACTCAGTAAAATCGTAACGATTAAAATGGATTTCAAGAGGGCATTCTTATTTTCTTTCACAACTTTTGTTTTAGGTGTTCCCCTTTGTATTTCCATGCCTTTCATCCTCTCATCTTTTTTACACATCATATTTTAACTTTCATTCAATGAGTAAAAAGTGAGGGATTTCATTTTTTCACTGTGATATTTCTCACACATACGCTCTCGTTTTCACAAGTTTGTCACAATCTTTAAGAAAAAAGGACAAAAGAAAAAAAGAGAGCATTAGAAAAATAGCAAAACAAAAAGCGCCTAAGGCGCTTTATTATTGATTATTGGTCCGTGGCGGTCTTTTCCCCCAATATTGATATAAATCCGTCCGGATTGAACCATTGAAAAGCTTTCGTTTCTTTGTTGCCGGTCTTCCGTAAAATTGTTCGAATTGTTCATTTGAAGTCAAAATATAGATAGACCATGTATCAAGCCGGCTGAAGGCCTGTCCCATTTCCTGATACATTGCTTCGACAGCGTTTTTCTCGCCAATCCTTTCTCCGTACGGAGGATTCCCAACAATCACCCCGTATTCCTTCGTAGTTGTAAAATCCTTCACTTGCATTTGCTTAAAATGGACAAGATCGCCAAAACCTGCCTCAAAGGCATTTTCCTGCGCTATTTTGACCATTCGATGATCAATATCAGCCCCGGTGATATCTAGCGGAGTATCGTAATGAGCCAAATCCTCTGCTTCTGTTCTTGCATCATCCCATACCTTTGTGGGAATCCACTTCCAATCTTCCGCAACAAAATCCCGATTAAAGCCTGGGGCAATATTTTGCCCAATCAATGCTGCTTCAATTGGAATGGTGCCAGAGCCGCAGAAAGGGTCAAAAAACGGCCGGTCCGGCTGCCAATTTGTCAGCATCACAAGAGCAGCAGCCATTGTTTCCTTAAGCGGCGCTTCACCTTGATGGGCCCGGTAGCCGCGTTTATGCAGGCCTTGTCCGCTGGCATCGATTGTGATAGTTGCTACATCCTTTAATAAGGCAACTTCAATACGGTATAATGCCCCGTTTTCTTCAAACCAGGTATTTCGTTTATATTGTTTTTTCATCCGTTCCACAATTGCCTTCTTGACGATTGCCTGACAATCGGAAACGCTGAATAGCTTTGACTTTACCGACTTTCCAATCACAGGAAATTCAGCATCTTCAGGCAGGAATTCTTCCCAAGGAAGAGCCTTTGTCCGTTCGAATAACTCGTCAAAGGTGTAGGCTTTAAATTCCCCGACCTTTATCTTGATCCGATCTGCGGTTCGAAGCCATAAATTGCTCCTAGCAATCGCATAATTGTCCCCCTCAAAGGTTATTTTTCCATTTTCAACCTGACAATCATAGCCAAGTGCCCGGACCTCTTTAGCGACTAACGCTTCCAACCCCATTGCAGCAGTTGCAATTATTTGATATGTATCCATGTTTTCACCCTTTATATTCACTATGTGCTGTATTCTTATGTATCATTATGGTCAAAAAATTTTTTCCTAAAAGGCAATGTGCTCAGTGCTAAGCCACACAATAATTATCGGGTATGTAACTTTAGATTCCGCCCCTTTGCCCTTTTTCCGCAAATAAAAAACCCTTCCGATTTAGGAGGGCAATATTTGTAGAAACTTTACTCATTAAAAACGTTCTATAAGCCATGTTCTGTTCCTTTGTACTGATCGCGACTATTGTCTCGTACAAAGGCGGTAATCATCTATCTACAGAATGATAACAATCTGTCCTTCCCATTGTTCATTTCCTCAGGGAAGATGCCCCTACCATAATTTGGGTTTCTCGCTCGTGGGGTTTACCCGTTCCACCCTTTCCATTTCTGGAAAGACTACGTCACTGTGGCACTTTTATAGGTACTTATATCATATCCATAAGGACTTAGATATTTTCCCGGCCGTCAACTGACAAACGCCAGCTGCCCCAGCTTATGAATTCGCTAGGCACGAACACTACGAGCATCTCAGCATCGTGCGAGCATGGACTTTCCTCAACAATCCGCCAAAAGCGAATTGCAGCGATTACCCGAACGTCAGTAATGATTACTTACTTATTATATCTATATTAAGCTGTAAGTTCAATGGTTATTATTAGGAAATGATACTACTGCCTGTTAATCATATAGTTTGTTGCCAAATACATGCTTTTCAAGGTTTGATAACCGCTTTAAAATATCAAAATTAGTTGTCCCCGCCGGTTGTGCGACCGGCTGCCTTTTCGATAGCTCTTCCAACTGCTTACGCAGTCTTAAATTTTCCTGCTGCAAGTCTTCAATTTCCTGATGCATCGTTCCGTAATCTTTAATAATTAAATCTAAGAATTGATCGACTTCTTCTTGTTTATAACCACGTACACCCGTTTTAAAATCCTTTTCCAAAATATCCTTCGCTGTTAATTTCACTTTATCTGACAGCATTCCAATCACCTCAAGTTTTGCCCATCATTACCTATTATTTTTTCAAAAATATGTGGTTTTGTCAATTTTCATGTAGAAGTCTCTAAACCATTTTTTTGAAGAATGAATAAACTATGCCTCATAAGTCAGAATCTATTTGTTTCCATTGCTCTTCTTCAACAATCATTTGTAAATCATAAAAGGTAATGAATTGAATCAGATAGTCATGATTCCTTTGGTACTGTGCCGCCAATTCAGATAAATATTTGGGGCTTCCTTCCTTTTCTTGATCGTAAAGTAGAACAAGACCATCGCTTTTGTCAAGAAAAAATTGATTTTTCAGGCGGAATTGCCATGGCTTTTCGTATCCTCTTTTCGTCACCGAATCAACGAAGTCTGCTTTCATCAGAATAGACTCATACCATTCCTTATTAGTTTCATTCCATGTGGCCTCCTGATTTAAAAAAGGGGTAATGACCTCAAGCTTAAGTTCAGGAAACTCTAATTGCAGCTCAAATACAACTTCGGCGGCCCAAAGCTCAACCCCTAATTGGCCGCTGATTAAGACCCACTCCAAACCTTCCTCGACCATAGACATTATCGACCTCTTAATCGCTGCCTTGATAAATAGGATAGACGGATCATCTTTTTTAAAAATTCCTAACTCAAATGGTTTATAACCAGAAACCGCCAATACTTTAACCAAAATAGGTTCTCCTTACATAAGAAATAGTAAATTAGGACAAACATTTTAATAAAAACAGCATATCATAAAAACAAAGAAAAGAAAGAAAAAAACAAGGGCTAAACAGCCCCTGTAAGTGTCTTAATCAGCTTATGGTCTTGGTCCCATAAATGGTCCTGCGCCGAAGCCAGGACCTCCTGGACCGAATCCTGGTCCTCCTCCCATTCCGTATCCCGGCAAGGCGTTACCAGCCGGCATCCCGCCATGTGCACATGGGTCACAGCAATCCAAATGCTGATTGCATACCTCTTCACAACAAGAAGATGTATGCGGGCAGTAATGTTTATGCTGATACATATGATGATTTACTGTTGTTGTATGAACCGGATGAATATGCGGCACCACCGTTGTTGAGAAAGTATGGTTTACAAGGTTTGTAGTAGGATGAATAACCGGAGGTGTTACACAAGCTCCTAGAAACATAATTTATTCTCCTTTCGATTCATATTGTGTTTACATTAACAGCCTATGAAGAAAGAAGTACTCTTGTACTAATGAAAACACCTATTTTTGAAAAGGTTAGCTAAAAAAAGGAATAAATGCTATCTTTCAGACTAGTAAAAACAACAGCCGTCAAGCAAACGACAACAAAAAATAAAAATAAAATCGCTCGATACATCCTAACCAGCTCCATATACTTCTAGAGTTGTTTTTTACTCAATATAGTTAAATTTTACTTTGTATCCAGAAGATAAACAATATGAATTTACTGGTATATCGGAATTTAAATATGAACATTTTGTTACAATTACAGAAAAATGTGTTACAGATCCATTACTGCTTAGTTTTTAAGTTTTTCCAAGAAATTTAACAAATTTCCGCTCCAGCCGTTGACGTCTTTTTCGAAGCTGTTCACCTGAGGTCTCACCGGATTCTTTTATTTGTGACATATAGGAAATAGCTTTGTCACAAAAATAAATGGCCTGCTGAAAATCCTTCAATCTATGTTCATAAATTTTTGCAAGTTCCACACATGCCTCACCAACCAAGCTTGCTTCCCCTGAATTGGTAACATCTTGAAACAAATGTCGGGCCTTTTCCCAGTCCCGCTCTTTTTTGGCCTGATATGCCAATACGAGCTTTGCCCGAAAGGATGTTACATCTTGATTGGATGTCAATTTCGTCAGCGTCTTCTCGGCTTCCAGCCTTTCCCCTAATGCCGTAAACCATCGGCCGACCTCATACGTTTCTTTTCTTGTTTGTAAGGGGTCCACACCACAAATTTGCAAGCTAAGATGAGTATATAACGTTACGAGTGACAGGATGTCGAATTCATTGTGTTTTAGAATGGCAAGCATCCCCTCCGGCTGCTTGCTTTCAATAAAATCAAAATAAATCATCGGCGCCAAATAACCCGGGGTATCGTCCACTCTTTCCAATCCTAAAATTTCCTTTTCAACAGTCGTTAATTTAAGACGGTCTAATTTGTGCTTCCACAGTCTTCTTGCGGCATGGTATAAATCAAAATGCCCAAAATCCGGAAGCTTCGGGACATGCTCTCTAACCAATGTATGTCTTGTTTTGACTTGGGGCCAATCAAAAGATTTCCCATTATAAGTCACAAGTGTTTTATAATTCACCTTTTCCAGGAAACTTTGGTATAACGGAACCTCTGCACCCGGATGCGGCAGAATATGCTGGCGCACGATCAACTGGTTATTAGAAATGCTGGCATATCCTAATAAAAAGATTGTATTACCGACACCGCCGCCAAGACCGGTTGTTTCCGTATCGAAAAAGAATAATTCCTCAGGCCTAAAGCCACGGGCAGACAAAGGATGGTTCACACCACATTTATTCCAAATTTCCACTGCTGTTAAATAATCCTGAAACCGATAGTGCCCGTGCTTTTGTGACAGCGGATATCTTACTTCCCTCAGTAAACAGTAATCCTGATCGAAAAAATAAGGAAAAACGTTTTCCGCTTTCCAGCGTTCTTGGAATGGCACCTCAATTACAGTAGATTTTGCCGGAGTACGAACCTTCGTTTCCTGCATACTTCCTCCCACAGACAGATGTGGTTTTAAGCGATTTAATTTATTTGTTAATGACATGGCTGCACTTCCTTAGCCATTTCCGAAGACGAAAGAAAAGTTTCAATGATCTGCAATGTATCCTTTTTAGCCGTTTCGTTGATCGCCTCTGTACCGATACAAGAGGGGCAGCCGGATTGACATTGACAACGAATAATCAGGTTTCTTGCTTCTTTGAATACGTTAAACATATCGCTGTAAATTTTTTCACTTAAACCGATTCCCCCCGGATAACGATCATAGAAGAAGATTGTCGGCTTTTCATTATGATCTGCCTTGACTTGTGGAATTACATGGATATCCTGTGGGTCTGCCATCACGAATAATGGGGCGATATGGTTCAAGGCATGTGCAGCGCCGACTAAACCTTGTTCAAGCCGATCCTGCCCCATTTCTGTCAGTGACCGATGTAAAGAAATCCATGTCGCATTGGTGTGCAGCTCCTCTTCAGGAAGATGAATCGGTCCTGAACCGATATTTTCATGGGTCTCAAACTTGATTTTTTTAAAAATCGTTGCCATTGCTCTGACACTTACATCACCATAACCAATTTCAGTCACTGGATAATTCTCGAGCTTGTCTACCTCTAACACCTTTAATTGAACCGCTAGATTTGCATCGGTAAAATAGTCAACATCTACCTCACGAACAAATGCCTTCTTTTCTTCCCAGTCGAGCTTCTCGACCTGAAATTGTTTTCCTTGATGTAAATAAATCGCTTCGTCGTGCAGAAGGGTCATCGCTGAGAATCGATCCATTTCACCAATCACTTTCACATTCGCAACATCAGATTGATCAACAATGATAACATTTTCCTGTGAAGCTGAACGCAAGCTAATATTATGGGCAGGAAAGGAATCGTTCATCCAATACCATTTGTCGCCATTTCGGTAAAGGATGCGCTCGTCTGTCAAATACTCCAATAACTCCGCGGTACCGACTCCACCAAACTCTTCCCCTGCCTTAAACGGCAATTCGTAGGCGGCACACTTCATATGATCAATTAAAATGATCAAATTATCAGGATTAATGCGAGCCGTTTCCGGGCTTCGGGTAAAGAAATAGTCCGGGTTCTGAATGATATATTGATCAAGGGGGCTTGAACTTGCCACCATGATGATTAAAGCCTCTCCGCGACGTCTTCCTGCTCTTCCGGCCTGCTGCCATGCACTAGAAATTGTCCCGGGATAACCAGTCATAATACAAACCTGAAGCTGGCCAATATCGACCCCGAGTTCAAGTGCGTTTGTGCTAACAACCCCATAAATTTCCCCCGAACGCAAGCCTTTCTCTATTTTCCTTCGCTCCGTTGGCAGGTATCCGCCGCGGTAGCCCATGATTGATTTGGGTCCTAACTTGTGTTTCACCAATTCTTGCAAATAAGTTAAAATAATTTCAACCCGTACTCTGCTTCTGGCAAAAACAATCGTTTGAATTTTATTTTTCAAAAGCTCCCCGGCAATTTTCCGTACCTCAAGTGTTGCACTCCTGCGAATATTTAATGGTTTATTTACAATCGGCGGGTTATAGAAAACAAAGTGCTTCGTCCCGCTCGGTGCACCGTTATTATCAATTAGTTCCATCTTTTCCTCCGTTAACGTCTCAGCTAACTCTAATGGATTGGCAATGGTAGCGGAGGTACAAATGAAAACAGGATTGCTGCCGTAATAGCGGCAAATACGCTTTAATCTTCGTATCACATTGGCAACATGGCTGCCAAAAATTCCACGGTATGTATGCAGCTCGTCAATTACGACAAATTTGAGATTTTCAAACAGCGAAACCCATTTGGTATGATGTGGCAGGATGGCGGAATGAAGCATATCCGGATTGGTAATCACCACATGCCCGGCTTTTCTCACTCGCTGACGAATATTTGCCGGTGTATCGCCGTCATATGTATAACTGTTAATATCAATACCGGCCGCCTGGATGATTTCATTGATTTCACTCTTTTGGTCTTGTGCGAGTGCCTTTGTTGGGAACATGTAAAGTGCTCTCGACTTTGGACTTTCAAGAATCGTTTGCAAAACAGGTAGATTGTAGCATAATGTTTTCCCTGAAGCCGTTGGTGTAACAGCCACAATACTGCTGCCTGAGCTGACTTTCTTGTAAGCTGATTCTTGATGGGTATAGAGCTGATGAATCCCCTTGGTATGTAACGCTTCTATTAAAGCCGGATGCAAATCTTCCGGCAATGAGGCCGTTAGGGCTTTTCTTTCCGGAAGGGTACGCCATGTTACAATATTTTCTTTAAAATCGTCATTACCTTTTAATTCTTCAAGAATTTCTGCCAAACTTTTTTTCCATTTCAACCGTCTCACCTCAATACTTCTATTTTAACGAATAAACGTTCGTTGCAAAAGTAAAAAGTATCTTTTATCATTAAAAATAATTGGTACTTGTTTCCTAAACCTGTTTCTGGTATCAAAAGTTTTTATCCAAAAAGTAAACGAATGGAACATTATTTGTTAAAATAAAAGTAATTGAATTGATTTGAAGGTGATTAGATGAAAATAGAGGAAGTTAAAAAGGTCCTTTCCGGGTTTTCGCTTTTTCATGATTTAAATGATTTGGAATTAACTAAAATAACTGCTATTGCGATCGTAAGAGCTTGGAAAAAGAACAGCCACGTATTTCTTCAAGAGGACCCATTAGAAAATGTTTATTTTATTTTGAACGGGAAAGTGAAAATATACAAAAGTGACGTGAGCGGCAAGGAACAAATTGTGGCCATCATGAAAAAAGGGGATATGTTTCCCCATGTAGGCTTTTTTAGGAAAGGGAATTATCCTGCCTATGCAGAAGTTCTTGAGCCAGCTACACTTATTACGATTCCAATCTCTCAATTTGAAAACGTTCTAATTGAAAACCCCGAGCTTTGTATCAAGGTCTTTAAGGTGTTAGGGGAAAAGATTGTCGATTTACAAAATCGGCTGGAAGAGCAAATCCTTAATAATACGTATGAGCAAATAGTCAAACTGTTAATTCGGCTTGCGAAAACCCATGGAAAAAAACAAGCCGATGGAACGATTTTGTTAAAATCGGAATTTACCAATAAAGATCTTGCCAACATGATAGGAACGACTAGAGAAACGGTCAGCCGGACACTCACCAAGATGAAAAAGGATGACTTAATTGAAGTGGATGATAAGGGGGACATGGTACTAGATATTGAAGTTTTAATGGAAGAAATCCAATTGATCTAAAAACACCGCAGTCTTTTAAGTGCTGCGGTGCTTTTTGTTTATGTTACTTACATTTGAAGCACATTGATGGCAGAACATACATCTCCCTCTCCTTCCATTTACCTCAAAATACTACCTGTATTTGTGTGAAATATCTCTCCTAAACAAGGAGGTTATAAATCGTTCGAAAGGTTTTTACAATTTTGTGTCGGCACATCACTCATTTGGTATGCATATGATATCGTGTAAAAATTGTGAAAAAGGGGGAATTGAGATGTCTTCTAATCTTCCGAGCGATAAGAATAACTCGAAAAAGCCGGTTGATCCGTTTAGCGACTTTAGAAAAGCGATGAATGAGTTTTTTAATGAACAGCCGATTAGAGGTTTTTTACAATCAATGGATGAGTTTTTCAAAACTCCCTTTCCGTTTGAGGGAGGCTTTCATGTGGATACGGTAGAAACAGCAAATGAAACGATTGTTTCTGCAGAGCTTCCAGGTGTTAAACGAGAGCAAATTCACTTAAATATTACCGGAAATTACTTAACCATTTCCGTTGAAAATAACGAGCTGGAAACCGCGGAAGATACCAACAATCACATCTATCGCCGTAAGATGTTCCACCAGCATTCATCTAGAACGATCTCACTTCCGCACGTAATCAATGAGAAAAAGATTAAAGCAACGTACCGAGATGGTCTATTGCAAATCCGCATACCCCGTGAAAAGGGAAAAACTATCGAGATAGATTAATAAGAAAAACCGGGCGGGATCGCCCGGTTTTTTCTTATGTTTTAAATAATCCACTAAATCCTTTCACGAGCGATGAAACCTGTGTCATTGCATTCATCATTTGACCGGCCGTATTCACCATTTTATTAAAATCTACTGAGCCATCCTGTGACTTAAAGGAATTCATAATGGACTTCATTCCACTTGGCTGTTTGGGAATAAAACTTTGTTTCGGATACGGGTTCATGATCGGATAGCCATTCATTTGCAAATTATAAGGCTTTGGAATCATTTCTTCCTTTGGCTGCAATGGATTTTGAAATAAAAATTGCGCATCCTTTTGTGAATAGTACTGATTAGGCGTTTGAGATACCGGGCCTTGCTGATAATTTTGGGCAAAGGGCGGAAAGCCTTGCGGATAGAATGAACCTTGCAGCGGATAAGGATTCCAATCCCGATTTACAAGTGGGGGATGGAACGCATTTGGCTTATGATGAAAAAAAGATGGCTGATTCGTTTGGTGACCAGTTGGACTAAAGTACATCATTTGCCCCTGGTACCCCTTATTAACATGATTGATTGCTCTAGATTTAGCATTCATGGGCAAACATCTCCTCCACATATATCACTGTTACACTTTATGAAGAAAATAATTGAAAGGTGAATCAACCGGTGTGATTCCCGCTTGTCAAAATTAGAGTGATTTTGTCTAAAGTTTAAATTTTTTTAAAACTAAAAAATTCATTATTTCGTGGTACGATAGAAAAAATGATGAAGGAGGAGACATAATGAATATTCACGAATTAAAAGAGAAATTTATTCAAAGTCGAGATTTCAGTACAGATGACGTTAATGCACTAATGGATTTTGTTAAAAAGACCTATATTCAAAATGAAATTAGCATTAAAGAATATCGCAAACTAGTTCGTGAACTTGAAGGTTTAGGGGCAGTACTGCCTGAAGACCCCGGACAACTCCCTCATCTAAAACAGAATTAAAAAAGATGCTATTCAGCATCTTTTTTAATGGACTTTATTTCCTGTAACACTTCCTTAAGGAAGAATTCGACTGTCCTTTGGGAATTTAGAAACCTTGATTTACTTGATTCGGGGAAAAAGCATTGAACCGCCAGCTGCCCAATATGGTCTGCGGTCGTCTCAACTTGCTTTAAATGGATATGTTTCGCTGTGTTCTCTGCCAGCCATTTCTTCATTAAAGATTTCCATTCATCGTTTAATTCCTCAACATGATCTACAAACGGTTTAATAATTTGATGAAAATCCTGTTTTTTACCGCTTTCGCGTGCACTTCGATAGTTTTCCAAGAATAAGCCGTTATAATGTAACAGTTTTTCCGTTAAGCAAGAGATTTTGGTATCCATTATTTTTCTTATCCCTTCAAGAAGCAGAAAAATATGCTGCTTTTAAATCCTGCCATTAGCTTACTATTACTTAAAGGCCCATTTCAAGTTTCGTACCTTGTGCGACATGGTTTGAGCTGTTTTCTCCCCAGCGGTATCGGCAGTTAAAAGAGCAAATTTGTTTTCCAAGATAAACAGTTTATTGGCTGTATCAGATAATTTTTCTTGACTGTTTTGATTTAGACTTTTTCGATGGTCTGAGAAAGAAACCTCAAGAACCGACTCTAACTCTGTTAATTGGTCATGTATTTCCCCCAGCATGGACATGAGCTTTATCTTTTCAGTTGATGAATCAGTCATTTATTTATCCTCCTCCTATTTTTCTTATTACTACTATTCTCCCTCGGCTTTCTTCTTCCTTCCCCCTTGACAAAACTAGAAGCGATTCGTCAAAGATAGTGAGAATCTGCCGTTCATCGTTTAGTTTTCGACATATTCTAATCCCGCATGAAAAAAACGAAAATCGTACAAGCTAAAAATGGAGGTGCAAATATGACTAAAAAAAATGAACAAAACAAAAAACAGCCGATGCAAACGAAGCCTGACACAAGAGCTGGCTATGGCGATAAAAAGCTTGAAGGGCCAGACCGCCCTTCCACCTAAATGGAAGGCAAACGAAGCAAGGGAATTATCCCTTGCTTTGTTTATTCCTATTTTTCTAAATCCAAGACCTTTTTAAGTGACAGCATCAATTCCAATTGATGTGTCTTGGTATAGTACCAGTCAGTAAGATGGATCGGGTGCTTGTGACGCGCTGGAACGTACAGCCAGACTGGAGATACCAGCCGCTTTCTGCTCCAATCCTCATATGTATGCTGATGATGCTCAATAAGGGGAAAGCTTGTTCTCAGCATCGGCGTCTTCCGCCCCGTTGGTTGTTTAAAATATTGTTCATAATCATATCTTGACCCGGTATGCGGCGTCTTCTCAGCAAACTCCAAAAAATGGGGAAACAGCCGTGGCTGAAACAAAATACTGGCGAGTCTTTTCCCCAAATCAATCCGCTTCGAAAGTTTACGAAAGCCGTTAGCACTTGCCCCATAGACCTCCCCTCCACAAGTTGGGAACAGGACACAGCTGAAATGCAGCCAATCTTGAAGATTAAACAGCAGCGACCAAAACACCTTCCTCTTATAGACAGGGTGTTCAATCACCGGTGTATGAATCACATTTTGCTCATTAATGATTAAAGCTGTTGTTAACCGGTTCCTATCCTTTTCCTTCCAATAGCGGATCCATTCTTTTTGAATAAATGAAGAAACATTAAAATACGGCAGCAAATGAAACAATGGCCGAGTATATTTCGTCGAATAGTGATAGAGCAAAAGCTGGGGGAAGACATCATGAAAAATGAGCCAATTGGCCCTTTCATATGTCAAAAACAGCTGTTTTCTTGTCTGCGGTTCAAGAAGCTGAGAAAAGACCGCTCCTTCCAGGTCACACATATTCCAGCCCCCATTGCGGGAAACCATGTGCGCAAGAAAGGTCCAAATAATATCGGGATTCTGTTTATAATAAGCAAAATAGGCATTCGTCCGGGAAATATTATCGATATTTTTCTTTTCGGTTTCAGTTTGAATTTGACGAATGATATGTTGTTCCTGTATTGTAAGATAATTCATATGGTCTTCTTCCCTTGATAAATTTCATAGATTATTAGGTTTATGGAAACCGAAGGCTGTGTGAAAAAAGATTCATGCTAAATCTTGATCATGACGGTACAATTATGATTAGATTCTACAGTATAGGCTATTTTATGCATCCCGATTGATTCAAAGATTTGGTATGATAGGTATTGCATAAAGAGGTGCAAAACATGGAGGTTAATTATCCAAACGGTAAAAGGTTTGAGCGGAAACTATCGCCTAAAAAAACAACAGTGAAACATAAGAAGGACGAATCTTATGGTAATCGTGGAATGACGTTAGAGGAATACTTGAATGAAACCAATGAATTCTACCGGGAAAGAAAAATCGCTGTGATTCATAAGAAACCGACCCCTATTCAAATCGTCCAGGTCGATTATCCCAAACGCAGTGCAGCTGTTATTAAAGAGGCCTATTTTAAACAAGCCTCAACAACAGATTATAATGGGGTTTATAAAGGAAAATATATCGATTTTGAAGCAAAGGAAACAAAAAGTCCAACTTCTTTTCCCTTGAAGAACTTTCATCAACACCAGATTTCCCATTTGAAAGAAGTAATGGCTCTTGGAGGGATTTGCTTTGTGATTCTGATGTTTACGAATGAGGATGAAGTTTATTTCCTTGAAGCAAAACATTTGTTAGTCTTTTGGGATAGAATGGTGAATGGAGGCAGAAAATCTATTACAAAGGAAGAAATCGAGCAAAATGGTCATATCATTCCACTTGGTTTTCAACCTAGAATCGACTATATTAAAATATTAGAGACACTTAACCTTTGCTAAAACCAACTTGGAAGGTTAGAAAGGAAGGAAAAGTAAAATGGCTGAGCAATATCAATCTAGAGAGGAGCGCCGAAAGAAACTCCAGGGAAAAGCCAAACAAAAGTCAAGAAAAAAACCGCGTGGAATTTTTAAAAAAATTTTTCTAACCCTTGTGGTCCTTGGCATTGTTTGTATACTAGCCGGAGTGGGAACTTTCGCCTATTTAGTTAAAGATACACCTCCGCTTGATCCAAAGTTATTAAAAGATCCAATCCCTTCAAAGATATTAGATAAAAATGAAGACCTTATAACAGAGGTAGGAGCAGTCAACCGAGAATACGTCAGTTATAAAGATATACCAAAAGTGGTCGAAAATGCGATATTAGCGACAGAAGATTACCGTTTTTATAAACACCATGGGGTAGACCCGATCCGTTTCGGAGGAGCCGTTTTAGCTAATTTCCAGCGTGGATTTGGTGCAGAAGGCGGCAGTACCATTACACAACAGGTAGTCAAAAATGTTTTTTTAACGAACCAAAAAACATTAACAAGAAAAGTCCAGGAAGCATGGCTGGCTTTCCAGCTTGAACGTAAATATACGAAACATCAAATTTTTGAAATGTATGTCAACAAAGTATTGGTGGGCGGTAATAATTACGGGCTGGCAACGGCGGCTAAAATTTATTATGGAAAATCATTAAAACAATTAACACTGGCTGAAGCGGCGCAAATTGCCGGGATGCCGCAAAGCCCAAATAATTATAATCCTTTTACCCACCCGGACTTGGCTGAAAAAAGACGGAACATAGTGCTGAGTCTTATGCACCAGCATGGCTTCATTACAAAAGAACAAATGGAAGAGGCAAGGAAGGTTTCTGTTAAAGATACAGTTTTAAAACCTGAGAAGCGCAAAGTAAACAATAAACCATTCGATTCCTTTGTCGATGCCGTGATTGATGAAGTGAAAGAAAATACCGACTTTGATATTTTTACAGATGGGCTAACGATTTATACTACATTAGACAAGGATGCCCAAAAACATGTAGACAAAATTTTAAACTCAAAAGAAATTCCCTATCCTGACGACAAGTTCCAAGCCGGAATTGTTCTCCTTGATACAAAAACAGGGGAAATCCGGGCGATTGGCGGGGGAAGGAATCAGACTGTACAGCGAGGCTTTAATTATGCGATAGATTCAAAACGTCAGCCAGGGTCGACGATTAAACCAGTGCTTGATTATGCTCCTGCAATCGAATATTTAAATTGGGGCACCTATCAAATGATTGAGGATAAACCGATTACGTATTCAACTGGGAAAAAATTTGGCAACTGGGACCAGTCCTATAAGGGTGCTATGACGATTCGAACAGCGCTGCAATTATCACGGAACAGTCCTGCCGTCCAAACATTGCAGCAGGTTGGAACTGAAAAGGCTAAAGACTTTGCTGTAGGTCTGGGGATCCCGTTAAAAGAAATCTATGAATCCTATGCTATTGGCGGTTTTGGCGGAAAGACCGTTGGGGTATCACCGCTGGAAATGGCCGGAGCCTACAGTGCTTTCGGTAATAACGGGATTTATAATAAACCACACGCGGTAAATAAAATTAAGCTTCGTGATGGTACGGTCATCAGCACGGCACCGGAACCAAAAGTAGCGATGAAAGATTCGACCGCATTTATGATAACCGATATGCTTAAAAGCGTATTGGAATATCCCGGAACAGGGGTAAGAGCCAAAGTACCAGGACTGCCGATTGCCGGTAAAACCGGTACTACAAATTATACTGACAAGGAAATGAAGGATTGGGATATCCCGAACAGCAAAGCTGTGCCTGATTCTTGGTTTACCGGTTATACAACGAACTACACTGCCTCTATTTGGACTGGTTATGAGAACCGAAGAACACCGATAACGGCTGTTGAAGATCAACGGATAGCCCAGATAATCTTTAAAGACTTAATGGCCTATGTCTCGAAGAATATCGATACACCTGATTTCACGATGCCGGATAGTGTACAAAAGGTGAGAATTGAAAAAGGCTCGATGCCACCGGCACTTGCCAGCCAATATACGCCTGACAGCCAGGTTCTTATTGAATATGCGGTAAAAGGACACCTGCCGAAACAAGTGTCTCCAAGGTATTACAAGCTGGATGCCCCAACCAATTTTAAGGGGAAATATGATCAGGCAAATAAAAATATCACCTTAACATGGGGATACAAACAGACAAATGCGCCTGTTACGTTTGATGTCTCGGATGGATCGAAACATTATTCGGTGAAGGATAAATCGTTGACGCTTCCGGCACAGCCGGGAACCAACTATACCTTCACGATTGTTGCCATCAGCGGAGGGAAAAAGAGCGATCCGGTCTCGATTTCCGTTAACGTCCCTAAAGAAGAAACGGACACAGGAAATGGCAATGAGAACGGGAATAATAATGGTCATGATAACGGGAATGGCAACGGCGATACGAATAATGGGAATGGCAACGGGAATGAGAATCACCACGAAGACAACCCAGGTGACAACGGCGGTGCCAATAATGACAACGGCAGCAACAATGGTACCGATAAAGAGCATGAGAACGGCAATGGTACCGGTAGTGATAACGGAAATAACGGTGCCGAAAACGGGACCCCCAACCCTAACAACGGTAATAACCATCAAGGAAATCCGCAACCCCCAAAACCGGGTGGAACTTAAACGAAAAAAATCGTCTAGCCTTTTTGGCCAGACGATTTTTTTCTGATGTTTTTCTTTACGAACAGCTTTTCCAATTCAACCATTAACTCAGCAAGCTGGCGATAGGAATGATATAAATGAGGTCTGGAAATAATAAATTCCAATCTTTCTTCCAGATTGACCGGCTGAATGGTAAATTGTTGATAGGGAATGGCTTGTCTAGGAGTAGCAGCCCTTTCATTTGTTACGCATAAAAATTGGATAAACAAAGCAATTCCCTTTTCCATTATAATTTTTGCATTTTTTTGATCCCGATCCCGAAATAAATTCTCAAGCCGAGTCTTCATCTCGTTCCATTCTTTTAGAATATCGGAAACGGCCATAGATTGGTTAGCCATTGACAACAGCCTTTCCCCTCATTCTTTTTTTCCCTTCCCGGCACAACTCTAATAATGGGCAGCTTGGGCACTGAGGATTTTGGGCTTTGCAATGATACCGCCCGAAAAAGATCAAGCGATGATGGGAAAGCGACCATTCCTGTTTCGGAATTTTCCTCATTAACGTCTTTTCAACCTCCAGAACGGAGTCCTTCCAGCGGCAAATACCTAAGCGTTTACTCACCCTCTCGACATGTGTATCAACGGCAATCGCCGGGATATTGTAGGCCACAGACACGACTACGTTTGCTGTCTTTCGTCCGACTCCCGGGAGCTTTGTCAGCTCATCCCGATCCATCGGAAGAACACCTCCATATTCTTCCAAAACCATTCGGCATAGGCTTTGGATATTCTTTGCTTTATTGCGGTAAAGTCCAATCGAGCGGATATCGTTTTGAAGTTCCTCTAATGAAACCTTTAAATAATCCTCCGGTGTTTTATATTTTTTAAATAATTCTTTCGTCACCTTATTCACTAAGGCATCTGTGCATTGTGCCGATAAAGAAACAGCGATAACTAATTCAAACGGATTAGAATGATTCAATTCACAATGTGCGTCCGGAAACATTTCGCCTATTTTATCAAGACAATAGCGTATTTGGCTATTATTCAGCATCTGGTTCACCCCCGTTAATTCTCCAGCCAATTGTAAAAAGGGACTGAAGGACTATGAGCCTCTTCCTTGGCACTACCTTTTTGTACTTGCTTTTGACGAAATTTACGTCCATGGTTTTTCGCTTGTTCAATCGTTTTGATGCCGTTTTTCTTCCATTCAAACAGGATTCTGTCAATATAGCGAAAATTTAATTTTCCCGACATAACGGCCTCTCTTAAAGCGGCTTTAATAATAATGGGATCGTGGTGATCGTCATCCATCCACATCGCCAGTGATTCACATTCAAATGGGGAAAGCGGGCGGCCAAATTCCTGCTCAAAACAAGTATAAAGATCCATTTCATCGGTTTTCTTAATCATTTCTTGATTACTATTTTGATGGTTCAGTAAAAACTGCTCAACAAGTCTTTCCCATAAAGGTTTAATAGAGTATTTTTCAAAACGGATACCATCATGCGAATATTGATCAATAATTTCAAGGAAGCCTCTTTGAAGCAGTTTCCGAAGTATATCATTACATTCTGCGGTCGATATGGTCATTCTTGCCGAAAGCTCTTCAGGGGTCGGAAAATAATTTCCTTTTTCTAGAAAGGTATGAATATTTAATAAAAGAACGAGTTCTGTTTCATTCAAATGAAGATTTCGGTATTCAGAAAATAATAAACTGGGAACCGTAATTGTACCTTCCTCAAACCATGTTAATACGTTTGATTTCATCTTTTGGACACCTCTTAAACAGTATATCATGAACCATTGCTTCCAGTAACATTCGAGCGTATCCAGCTTTGGAAAAGGAAAGCAAAAAGCCTGCAGATGCAGGCATTGACGTTTACACTTGAACTTTAGCTACTACAAATTGCTTCATCCTGGTGACTGCCTCTTCTAACTGATCTAGTGATGTTGCATAAGAAAGTCGGATATTGTCAGGAGTTCCAAAACCTGAACCAGGAATGACTGCTACTTTCGCCTCCACCAGCAACGCAGCCGCAAACTCATCGACATTGTGGTATCCGGTCATTTCGGCCGCAGCCTTAACATTTGGATATAAGTAAAATGCACCTTGCGGCCTGACACAAGTAAATCCAGGGATGGCGATTAACTTCTCATAAATAACTTTCAGCCTTTCTGCAAACGCTTGGCGCATTTCTTCTACCGGCTCCTGCGGTCCAGTATATGCAGCAATTGCCGCATATTGCGCAGTAGTAGTCGGGTTAGAAGTACTGTGACTGGCCAGGTTCGTCATTGCTTTGATGATTTTATCATTACCTGCAGCATAACCAATTCTCCAGCCTGTCATCGAATGGGACTTGGAAACACCGTTGATAATGATGGTTTGCTCTTTAAGTTCCGGAGAAAGCTGGGCAATTGAAACATGCTTTGATCCTTCATAAACCAGCTTTTCATAAATCTCATCCGAAACAATGAGAATATCTTGTTCAAGACAAACCTTTCCCAATTCCACGAGTTCTTCTTGAGTGTATAAAACACCTGTCGGATTGCTTGGTGAGTTAAGAATAACAGCCTTTGTTTTGCCGGTAACAGCCTGAGCTAACTGTTCGGGAGTAATCTTAAAGTGGTTCTCTTCTTGACTTTTAATGTAGACCGGCACCCCTCCTGCCAATTTGACTTGTTCCGGGTAGCTTACCCAGTATGGGGATGGAATAATGACCTCATCCCCATCATTTAGCAGGACTTGAAACAACGTATAGAGTGCATGCTTTGCCCCATTCGTAACAATTATTTCACTTGGTTTATACGTTAGGCCTTGATCCGTTTGGAGTTTCTTGATAATGGCCTGCTTTAGGGCAGGTAATCCTGCTGAAGCAGTGTATTTGGTATGACCTTCATACATCGATTTAACAGCTGCATCCAGAATGTGCTTTGGCGTGTTAAAGTCGGGCTCCCCAGCCCCCAAACCAATCACATCTTCCCCTTGCTCCCTTAATTCCTTTGCCTTTGCGGTAATTGCCAAGGTAGATGAAGGTGACAGTGACGACACCCTGTTTGCTAATTCTAACACCATAACTACTTCCTCCATTCTCCATCGATCCTATAAATTTTCGATTTTTTTCAACCATTCCCCTGTTTCAAAATGAATATAATAATAATTTATTAGGTTATTTTTAGAACGGTAACAAATTTCCCATAATGGGATATTTTTTTCCATTCCCAGGCGGACGGAGATAATTTTTTTCGGCTTTTTTTCTTGTAAAAGTTTCTGGATGGCATCCTCCTTTGAAAGTCCATCCTTCGCTTTTCTTACAATAATTTGCTTGTTTTTTTCAGGAATCCAGACAATTATTTTTTTCCCTTGCTTATTTTTCCCTTCAATTACATCTACCTGTTCTTGACCATTATAAATATGAAAGTCATCGACTTTGCTCACTTTGTCGCCTGCAAGCTTAACTGCTTTTCTCTCTGCTGCTTTAACCGGTCCCACTGAGCTGTGGTAAACTTTTAAAGAAACCCCTATAATAACAGCTACAATAACGATGGTTATTAAAATAATCCACTTTTTCACTTTACATCACTTCTTTATGTACGATAAATTGTAAAAATTGCTTTATTTTGATTTTCTTTATCAAGGGCAAGTCCAAACAAAAGGTCTTTCTCTTTAAGGGTACGGTTAAGAGAATCAACAATTTTATATAGGTCCTCTGTATACTGTATTTTTACAGTGGATAATACTTCAATCTTACTTTCCATTATTCTCCTCCAAAAATGCTAAATAACCTGATTTTTTTTAAATCTACTTCATTATGATAACAGGTTACCACAAAAATAAGCTAAATCAAGCCTGCTTTAGATGAATTTTCTCAAAATTATTTCGAGCCTAATTCCTCATCAGTGGGAATAGGGATAATTTCGTATTTGGTTTTAGTGAATTTAATTGTGATCGTACCGTATCTTTTTGTAGAATAAATCTCTGACCACGCATCATGCAAATCATACAGGACATCTGGATTAGGCTGATGTTCTCCAGCTGCAGATAGAATCGATATTTGTGGATTAAGATAATGAATAAAAGATTCGGATAAGGACTCTTCCTTGGCATAAATCGGCAGTTTAAAAACATGAACATCTTCTAAATTCTTCTTTAGTAAGACTTGTTCGGCACGACTGCTATAGGAAGACATCAAAAAGATCCGATGCTTATAAAACTCCAGCATAAAATCTATGCCTTCATCTGCCTCAGTTCCGGCATATTGAACGATGGCCGATACTTCAGGAAGAATACCTGCTTTGATCCCTTCCTTCCAATCAGTAACCGTAATTTCTGCCGCTATTTTATTTGCAAGCTGCTTCGCTTGTTTTTGGGTAGTAATGATTTCTTTTATGTTATACTTGGAAACCAATTTATTGATTTGACTGGCAGACACCTCAGCCCTATTCCTGGTAAGAATCAGGGCATGCAATCTTTTTACATGGTAAAGGTCAAGCAAACCTTCAAGTTCATCCTCCGTGTTTTTTCCACCTGTATTCACCAATATATTTTCATTATCTGGACCTTGAAGGAGTGTTGCTTCACCCTCTGATAGTCCCAAAAAGGTAACGGCCATTTCATGGTCCTTTATATTTAACTGAATATTTTCCACTTGACCTGAGCTCGGCGGTATTGCATAACCAATCGATGTACTTGTCAAAAATAGGTTCAAGAGAATAAGAAATATTCTCATATGGACACCTCCTGTATACTAATAGGATGTGCATTTTTCCATATTTTATCATTACAACCAAGACTGAATGGTAGCTACCACTTCTTCAATAGTTCCTTTTTTAACTGAAACAGGCGGAATGGATTCAAAAAAGCAGCGGCCATACTTTGTAGTAATTATTCTTTTATCAAATACGACCACAACCCCTCTGTCAGTTTCCGTCCGGATCAAACGGCCAAATCCTTGTTTAAAGCGAAGAACGGCTTCAGGCAATGAATATTCGGTAAATGGATTGCCGCCCTGCTCCCTAATTAATTTACTCTTGGCTTCTGTTATGGGCTCTTCAGGAGAGCTAAATGGAAGCCTGACGATACATAAGCAGGATAAGTCCTCTCCTGGTATATCCACTCCCTCCCAAAAACTGTTGGTTCCAAGCAGGATTGCTTTATCATAGCGCTTAAAATTCCTTGTCAGTCTTGCCGGGCTGCCGCTTGTAATCCCTTGGGCGATAAGGACATACTCATGTAAAAAGCCACTTTCTTTTATTAACTCATAGGTTTTCTTTAGCATATCATAGGCGGTAAAAAGAATTAACATTCTCCCTTTGGCGGCTTCTGCAATCGAAATAATATGCTCCGTCAAGGCAATCACAAATTCATCTATAGAAACTGCATTGATTTCTGGCAAATCTTCCGGAATTAACAACTGAACTTGGTTCTTATACTCAAACGGTGATGATATCATTAATTTGTCTGTTGATATAGAATCAAGGCCAAGTTCCTTTTGTATGTAGTGAAAAGAATGGTTAACGGTTAACGATGCCGACGTAACCACGACACCCTTCTTCACCGAAAAAAACAGATCCTTTAATTGGTCTGCAACGGCAGCTGGCTGAGCAATAAACGTAGTCACATTTTGCGGTGATCGCATATCAATTTCAATCCACTTTACATGATTGCTTTCTTTGATAAAACAATCGTAACAGACGTTCCTTAGCTCTTCTAATTCGTTTAGAAACAGGTAGATTTGTTCTAATTTATTTTCCTGGACACTTGTTAACAGCCTATTTCCTTTCTTAATCCACTCTAGCCTTTCCTTTATGGCCAATTGCAAATCCTTTAGTAAAAAGGTAAGCCTCTCTGCACTAATCGATAATGCCTTCCCTTCCTTCCCCCCATCTGAACGGGAAAAACGGACCTTTGTTCGGTAAAAACGATGGTCTCTTCCCAGCTCCTTTTTCGCAAAGAGCATCATCAACCGAAAGAATTCATCCACTTCATACATAACATCCTGGACAAGTTGATTCAGCTCGAACGGATGAAATGGCAGCTCTTTTCGTTCGGATAAGGCGTAAATTATTTCTTCCATCTCACTAAAAAGCTGTGGCTGGTCATATAATCCAAATTTTCCCAATAATAAACGAACGGCTAAATAATCTAATGATGCCCCAAAAAACTGTGTTGCAAATCTTTCCAAGTGATGCCCTTCATCAAGGATGGCAAAATGATATTCCGGCAAAATGGAGGCATTTTCTTTCATATCGCTTAACAATACCGAATGATTCGTAATAATGATATCGGCCTTTTTAGCAGCCTTTTTTGCGTTCAAATAAAAATCTTTTTCCCGCCAACGATGGTCTGTTGAAACAATCGATCCGCTGTTTATCTTTTCCCAGAAGATGAGACCACCGCTTGATAAATTTAATTCATCCTTATCACCGGTTTCTGTTTCTGTCAGCCACACGAGAATTTGCATTTTAGTTAACGTCGTATCATAATTATCGTTTTCATCCAACAGCGTCCGATGGAATTTTTCTAAGCTTATATAGTGGCTCCGGCCCTTTAATAAGGCAGCATGAACCTTAAAGGGAAGAATCTTAGTCAGTAAAGGAATTTCCTTTTTTAAAAGCTGTTCCTGCAGTTGAATGGTAAATGTACTGATCACAATCGGTCTTGTTTGCTGCTGGGAAAAATACGCCGCGGGTAAAAGATATCCGAGCGATTTCCCTACCCCCGTGCCGGCTTCAATCAACAAATGCCGTTGATCGTTAAAGGCTTGGTAAACAGCATCCATCATCCTAAATTGACCCGTTCTTTTCTCAAACTTTTCAAAACCTTTATTCAGAATATCCATCTTGTCCTTCTCGTTTTTCGGATATGCCGCGTCCGTATGCGCTGCTTCAAAGTCCGTATTTTGGGGGGACTTTTTTAAGGCTAGATTCATGAATACCTCATTATTCACCGGCGGTTTCTCCGCCGATCCAGCTTGTTGGTTCAATATTTCTTCAAGCAGCTGTTCAAGATCACTTTTTAACCCGCCTGCTAACGGTAATAGCTGCTTCAGTGTTACCAGCGGCAGCGATGCCAAGCGTCTTAAAAAGATAAGAAACAGCTCGGCCGTCACTTCGGCATCACTGTCAGCCTGGTGTGGGCGATCATGAGGTAAATTCGCGATTTTAGCTAAATCTGAAAGCTTATAACCATCGGCTGTTGGATACAAAATCCTTGCCATTTCTACGGTATCCAGAACGGGACCGAAAAAGCCTTCATAACCGGCATCGATTAGTGCCTCTTGGAGGAAGGATAAATCAAATAAAACATTATGGGCAACAAAATAGGCGCCATCCAGTAAAGCCATTACTTTTGCGGCGATTTCTGAAAAAACGGGGGCGTTCTTGACCATTTCATCATTGATACCCGTTAATTCTTCAATAAAAACCGGGATTGTTTTTTGGGGATTGATGAATGATGAAAATTGTTCCGTGATCATTCCGTTTTCAATGACTACAGCAGCAAATTGGATAATTTTATCACCTTTTTTGGGGATATTCCCAGTAGTTTCTAAATCTACAATAACAAATTTATTAAACATTTCAATTACACCCCAAACCTTCATTCCTTAAACGGTATCATAAAAACCATAAAAAGAAAATCCCCGATGAATCGGGGACCTCTACATAACGGTTTGTGCTGGTTCAGCATGGATGAGTTCCTTGATGCGGTTGTTTTCATCCATAATGGCAACTTTCGGTCTATGTGTTGATACCTTCTCTTCTGAGACGAGAATATATGAAATAATAATCACGATATCACCTGGTTGGACTAGCCGGGCAGCTGCACCATTTAAACAGACAACCCCGCTTCCTCTTTCTCCAGGGATAATATATGTTTCAAGCCGGGCGCCATTGTTATTATTAACAATTTGCACTTTTTCATTTGCCATCATCCCAACGGCGTCTAAAATACCCTGGTCAATCGTAATGCTGCCAACATAATTTAAATTAGCTTCTGTGACCGTGGCACGATGGATTTTGCCATTCATCATGGTGCGAAACATCAGATTGTTCCTCCTAACTTCCAGCGATTTCAATGATTACATTATCAATTAAACGAACTTTTGAAAATTTGACTGCCAGCGCGATGATCACTCTGCCTGCCAATGTTTTCACCGGCTTCAACTGCGGATAGGAATAGATTTCAACGTAATCGATTTCTCCGTTCGATTCATTCGAAATCATTTCCTTGATTACATTTTCAATCTTGGCCGGGTTTCTTTCCCCTTGGTCGATAGGCGTTGTTGCCGCTGTTAGGCTTTTAAAAAGAATAGGTGCCTCAAGCCTTTCCTCCGGAAGCAGATTTACATTACGCGAACTTTTTGCAAGCCCGTCAGCTTCACGGACAATGTCAACAGCAACCAACTCAATTGGGAAATTAAAATCGGCTATTACTCCTTCAATCACTGCTACCTGTTGAGCATCTTTTTTTCCAAAATAAGCCCTTGTCGGCATCACAATATTAAATAATTTTGTAATCACAGTGGCAACGCCATCAAAATGTCCGGGACGGGACTTTCCACATAACACATCAGTCCGATCTTGCACTGTTAATTTAACCGACAATTTATGAGGGTACATTTCCTCAACAGACGGATAAAATAGGTAATCTACATTTTCCCATTCAGCCAAGACTCGATCCCGCTCAAAATCACGTGGATAGCTGGTATAATCTTCCGTTGGACCAAATTGGATCGGATTAACAAATATACTAACGACAACAAGGTCATTTTCTTGTCTTGCCCGCCTTATCAGCGTTAGATGGCCTTCATGGAGATATCCCATTGTGGGGACAAAACCGATTGTTTTATCCTTTTTCTTTTGTAAAGCCATTTCGGTCTGCAGTTCCTTGATCGTGGTAATAACCCTCATTTCAAACCTCCGTATAGGGCCTTTAATTCCTGCTCCTTCATTGTAAAAGTATGTTTTTCTTCCGGAAATCGTTTATTTCTAACATCTGCCGCATACGCTTGTATCGATTCAATCATAAACGGATTAGCAGAATGGTATTGTTTCACAAACTTTGGAACCCGCTCCACCCCGTAACCTAAAATATCATGGTAAACGAGTACTTGGCCATCGACATCCATTCCCGCCCCAATACCGATCACGGGGATGGAAAGGGATTTTGATACCTCAGCTGCCAGCTGTTTGGGGATACATTCCAATACGAGGGCAAACGCCCCTGCTGCCTCGCATTTTTTTGCATCTTCAATTAATTTATTTGCTGTTTGGGCATCTTTCCCTTGCACCTTGTAGCCGCCCAAAACGCCAACTGATTGCGGTGTTAGACCTAAATGAGCGCAGACAGGGATTCCCGCTTGGGTAAGTGCGAGAATCTTTTCGATCACCGCATCTGCTCCTTCCAATTTAACGGCATGGGCTCCTGTTTCTTGGATCAGCCTGCCGGCATTGATCAAAGTGTCTTTAACTGATAAATGGTACGTGAGAAACGGCATATCTACAACAATAAATGTTTCCTTTGCTCCCCGTTTCACCGCTTTCGCATGATGAATCATGTCATCCATCGTCACAGAAACAGTGGAATCATACCCTAGTACGACCATTCCAAGTGAATCGCCAACTAAAATGGCATCAACACCGCCCTGTTCCGCTTGCTTGGCAGAAGGATAATCATAGGCTGTCAACATGACAATCTTTTCATTTGTTTCCTTCATCTTTAAGAAATCTGTTGTTTGCTTCATTATTTTCCCTCCTCGTGGTATGGGAGAGGGGACTAAACAGTTTAAAAAAGAGAAATAAAAAAATCCTTCTGAAGGCAGAAGGATTCCGTACTCTTTAGCTTGTTCCATCCCTCTGTCCCGGTCCGTCTAACGGATCTAGGCAGAAACCTTTTAAATTAGTTTCGTTATTCAAAAAGGTGCAGTTCACATGCAGGATACTGCCCAATAAAATTGTATAAAAATTTCAACATTGTTGCAAGATATATTATTTATCGAACTAAAGTTCAATATCAGCCGAATACACATGGTGAATAGTACCGGACTGATCTTCTATTTTCAACACACCTTCAGAAGTGATTCCCAACGCTTTTCCCTCAATGACCTCTGTCAACGTTCTCGCTTTTATGATTTTGCCAATGCTGATGGCATAAGATTCCCATAAAAGCTTAATCGGAAAAAACCCCTGCTCTAGATAGAGTAAATACAATTTTTCAAAGTGCTTGAAAATACAGCGAATGAGGCCTGCCCGTGGGATTAACTCACCTTTTTCAATAAACAGTGAACTCGCCTTCTCTTGAAGCTCAAGCGGAAAATCCTCTTTCTTCTGGTTGACATTGATGCCAATTCCAATAATAATCGAATGAATCCGGTCGGCCTCCGCTTGTAATTCTGTTAAAATTCCGGACACTTTCTTCCCGTCGATTAAAATATCGTTGGGCCATTTAATTTCCGGAATAGTCCCCGTTATTTCTTCCATTGCCTGTACGATGGCAACGGCTGTTAGTAGAGTTAACTGTGGAGCTTTTGTTAGCGGTATTTTAGGCCTCGTGATGAGACTCATCCAAATACCGGTATATTTAGGTGAATACCAATTGCGATTCATTCTTCCTTTACCAGATCTTTGCTCGTCCGCAATCACCACGGTTCCCTCTGGCACGCCCTGTGAAGCAAGTTGAAGGGCAATCTTTTGGGTAGATTCCACACTTTCTTCATAATGGATGTTCTTGCCAATGAAGCTGGTGGTTAAGCCTAGCCTTATTTCATCTGCTGTCAATTTTTCCGGTGTTTTTACTATCCGATACCCCTTTTTCCTAACTGCCTCTAATTCGAAGCCCTCTTTTCTTAATTCTTCAATATGCTTCCATACTGCCGTCCGCGAGCAGCCAATCAGCTCGGCTAAATATTGTCCTGACAAGTAAGATCCGCCTGCATTCGTGAAGGCATCAAGCAGCTGTTTCCTTAATTCTGACTGCATGGCTTTAGCCACTCCTTAATCTCTTGTTTATCGTTTCTTACTTTCCCGGCTAAAATGGCTTGTTCAATTTTAACCAGCATCTCTTTTAGCCAGGGACCTCCATTAAGACCAAACCATTCCATCAAGTCACTTCCTGTTACATCAACATCCTTACGATCTTTTATCGGAAGTCTATCATATTGATCCAGCAGCTGAGCAATCCTGCTCACTTCGTCTAAGCCATTGATGACAAGAAACAACTTCTCGACCGATTGAATGGTGGCCCTCCCGGCTTTATACAAATCATATAAGGACCATTCCTGAACCAATCTTCTTTCAACATAAGCTAAAATACGTAAGATTTCTTTTATATCATGAACGGAAAAGCGCCAATCCCTTAAAAACGTTTCAGTAGATTGTGGATCTTGCTGTAGACAGAAAAGGAGTAAGGACCACATCTCATTCTTTGTCAGTTTTTCGCTGTTATAAGACAATAATTTTTCAATTTGTTTTTTCTGATTTTGTAAGCCTGGTAAATAACAATATAAATTGGTTTCAAGTAATATCGTGATTGCCTCTTTCCATCCCTTACCAATCAGGAGTTTATCAAACTCTGCCTTTTTCCGCTCTACAGCTATATTTTTAAGCAATGGCGCTAATTCTTTTAAGGCCCTCATTGTATGTTCTTCGATATGAAAAGAGAGCTGGCTTACAAAGCGTACCGCTCTCATGATCCTTAGTGCATCCTCATGAAAGCGATCTTTAGGATTACCAACTGTTTGAATTCGTTTTTCTTTTATCGCTAATTGTCCATTATACGGATCAATTAATTGCCCCGTTTTGTCCATTGCCATGGCATTCATCGTGAAATCGCGGCGTTTTAGGTCTTCCGTTAAATTGCGAATAAAAGAAACCTCTTTTGGCCTGCGAAAATCCTCATAAGCTCCATCAGTGCGAAAGGTGGTAACTTCATATGATTTCTGACCAAACAGGACAAGAACCGTCCCATGTTCGATCCCAATATCAACCGTTTTTGGAAATACCCTTTTCACTTCTTTTGGTGTTGCCGAAGTGGCAATATCGACATCACTAATTGGTTTATGCAGCAGGAAATCCCTTACAGAGCCACCGACAAAGTAAGCCTCAAAACCCGCTTCCTCGAGTCGCTTTAATACCGGTACGGCCGATAAAAATGGTTCAATCATAAGTTTCACCTAATTCACTAAACGATAATAGATTCGTTCATATTGTTTTACAATCTCATCTGACTTAAATTTTGTCTTTACCCGTTCTAGCGATTGACGAGAAAATTGTTGATGAAGGTTCGAATCCTTTAACAAACCAATGGCTTTAGTAGAGATATCCGCAATGTCACCTACTTCACAAACATAACCTGTAATCCCATCTTCTATTACTTCCGGTATACCGCCGATATTCGTACCAATACATGGTACACCGCATGCCATTGCCTCTAATAGAACAAGACCGAAGCTTTCCTTTTCCGATAATAAAATACATAAATCACTAATAGAATACAGTTCCTCAAGGTTTTCTTGTTTTCCAAGAAAAATAACCTGATCATCTAATGACAGTTGTCTCACGAGCGTACAGATAATGGACATTTCCGGCCCATCGCCGACAAGCAGTAACTTTGCCGGCATAACCGCTGAAATTTCAGCAAACGTTTTTACGACATCCTGAACCCGTTTGACACCCCGAAAATTAGAAACATGGATCAACACTTTCTCATCTTCACGAATGCCAAATTCTGTTTTTAAGTGATTGGCGTCGGTTTTTTGATAGATGCGGTCGTCAATAAAATTATAAACTGTTTCAATTTGTTTATCGGGATGAATGAGTTCAAATGTCTGGTCGACTAATGCTTTGGAGACAGCCGTCACGACATCTGATTTTTCAATCCCAAATTTAATCGCATCTATTAATGACGAATCGTAGCCTAACACGGTAATATCCGTGCCATGTAAGGTCGTTACAATTTTGAAATCTCTTCCGGACATTTGTTTGGCTAAGATGGCACATACGGCATGTGGAATAGCATAATGAACATGAAGCAGATCCAATTTCTCGCGATTGACAACCTCGGCCATTTTGCTGGCTAAGGCAATATCATATGGCGGATACTGAAACAGAGAATATTGGTTTACTTCGACCTGGTGATAATAAATGTTATGGTAAATCTTATTTAAGCGAAAAGGGATGCTCGAAGAAATAAAATGGATTTCATGCCCCCTTTCAGCAAGCATTTTTCCCAATTCTGTTGCAACTACTCCTGAACCGCCTACGGTCGGGTAGCAGGTAATCCCGATTTTAAGTTTCCTCATTTGTTATTCTCCTAGTAAGTCATACTTCAGAAGGAGCGGAACTTTTGATTTAAAGCCTTCCGCATATGTTACATTGACCAGCTTTCCAAACATTCTTTCTCTTGCCTCCACCGTTTCAATATATCCATTGACAAGTGGGGTATGATAGCTTTCGGCTGTTTTTTCAAATTGACTTTTATAAGCTCCTAGGGCAGAAAGCTTTTTGTCGATAAACGCTGAGATATCCACCAGAAAGTCTGGTTGATGGAAGCCGTTAATCATGTAATAATAGACCCTTTCAACCTTATGTGGCTCATTACAGCCTTCTGTAGCATATTTTTTAATGCCAGCTGAGAACACAGCCTCCTCCACGAGACGACTACAATTCCCGTGATCAGGATGCCGGTCTTTTGCATACGGTACAAACACAATTTGCGGCTTATGTGTTCGTATGATTTTAGCAATCTTATTTATGTAGGCTTCCTTTAAAAATAACCCTCGGTCAGGAAAACCAAGGGAAACCCGAAGTGTGACTCCTAATATTTCAGCTGCATTTCCCGCTTCCTCTTTCCGTAAATGGACATTCCCATTTGAAGAAAGGTCAGCATCCGTTAAATCACAAATACCAACATGTTTTCCTCCTGAGGTCAATTTAGCAATTGTACCTCCCATGCCGATTTCGACATCATCGGCATGAGCTCCAAAAGCAAGGATATGTAATGACTTATTCTCCATCACGTTCACCATTTTCCCTGGCAATGTTTCTCCAATCCAATAAACCTTCATCCAAGCCTCTGATTAACATTTCTGCTGACCCCATATTTGTTGCCAGCGGGATGGAGTAGACATCGCAAAGACGAAGAAGGGCGGATACATCCGGTTCATGTGGCTGGGCAGTTAACGGGTCACGGAAAAAGAAGATAACATCCATTTGATTTTTTGCAATCATTGCCCCGATTTCCTGATCACCGCCAAGTGGCCCTGATTGAAAACGGGTAATCGGTAAACCGGTTGATTCCTGAATCCGTAAGCCTGTCGTTCCCGTTGCATATAAACGATGTTTCGCGAATATTAACTGGTAGGCTGTAACAAATTGTACTAAATCATTCTTTTTTTGATCATGGGCAATTAAGGCAATATTCATCTGGATAGCTCCTAATCTAAAATATTTTCTAATCCGTAAACAAAAGTATTTTGCTTCATGACGGTTTCAACGGCAACCTTTACTCCTGACATAAAGGAGGCACGGTTGTAGGAATCATGACGAATCGTCATCGTTTGGCCATCTGACCCAAACATCACTTGCTGGTGGGCAATTAAACCTGGTAACCTTACGGAATGAATGTGCATTCCATTGTAATCAGCCCCACGAGCTCCTTCGATTGTTTCCTTTTCATTTGGGTGTCCCTGTCTTTTCATTTCCCGAACTGCAGAGATCATCTCAGCCGTTTTGACTGCCGTTCCGGAAGGTGCATCAAGTTTATGATCATGGTGCATTTCAATGATCTCAACATCATGAAAATATTTAGCCGCCATTTGAGAAAATTTCATCATTAATACGGCGCCAATCGCAAAATTTGGTGCTATTATACAGCCTAATTCCTTTTCGGAACAAAGCTCGGCTAACTCCTGCAGTTGTTCTGTCGTAAACCCAGTTGTTCCAACAACCGGACGAACCCCGTAGTTCAACGCTGTTTTAGCGTGATATGCCCCCACCTCAGGGGTTGTTAAATCAATTAAGACGTCTGCCTCGGTATCCTGCAAACACTTTTCGATATCGGTATATACCGGCACATTGGAAACGGCTTGAAATCCTTCTAAATCGCTCAGCATCATGCCTTCATATTTATGATCTAGAACAGCTGCCAATTCAAAATGTTCCGTGTTCATTACCAAGTTAACTGCTTCACGCCCCATGCGTCCACGGGGCCCGGCGATGATGATTTTAATTATATTCATCCTCTTCACTCCCATCCATTCTAGTCTAAGGTCTTTGTCTCAAGTATGAAACTTTGTCCCGCATCTCTTTTTTCATGTTAGCCAAATTAAGCGGGTTTTACAAATGTTTTCACTTCAAGTGGCACTTTTCAAGTGTTGATTGCTCTTGGAAAGGTTATCCGCTATAATAAATACCGCCATCAATGTGAAAAATATGGTAGTGGGGGGGAATGTTTACATGATTTTCGGGCTTAAAATAAAAAATATACTATTTATCCTACTAGGAACGGCCATTATGTCCTTTGGACTTGTTAATTTTAATATGCAAAATAAGCTGGCTGAAGGTGGATTCACAGGAATTACACTCATTCTTTATTTTTTGGTCAACTGGGACCCTTCATATACAAACCTGCTGTTAAATATCCCTCTATTTTTTATCGGCTGGAAGCTCCTAGGGAGAAATGCGTTTTTGTATACAATTATAGGTACTGTCGGTGTTTCCATTTTTTTATGGATTTTCCAGCGTAACTCGATTAATATTTCGCTAGAGCATGATTTAACATTAGCTGCTTTATTTGCCGGAGTTTTCTCTGGAGTCGGTTTAGGCATTATTTTTCGATTTGGTGGTACAACTGGGGGAGTCGATATTATTGCCAGGCTGGTACAAAAATACGTTGGCTGGAATATGGGGAAAACAATGTTCTTGTTTGACGCCTGTGTAATTATCCTATCATTGGCTACTTACCTAAAATACACACAAGCAATGTATACCCTTGTTGCTGTCTTTGTAGGAGCAAGAATGATTGATTTCATCCAGGAAGGAGCTTATTCTGCCCGTGGAGCCATGATTATTTCAGAAAAGAACGAACAAATTGCAAAGAAAATTATGGAAGAGATGAACCGTGGTGTGACTGCCTTAAGGGGCTATGGTTCTTATACAAAAAGCGAACGTGAAGTTTTGTATTGTGTTGTGGCTAAAAATGAGATTATCAGATTAAAAAATATCGTTACGTCCGTTGACCCACATGCCTTTGTATCTATCACCATCGTCCATGATGTACAAGGTGAAGGCTTCACACTGGATGAAAACAAAATGCCTTTACATGATTAGAAAAGGCAATGTCGTTTTTGACATTGCCACTTCCTTAATCATCACTGCGATTCATGCCGGTAAAGATGAGCACAAGTCTTAATAGTTCCAAGACTGCGACTGCTGCAGCTGCAACATAGGTAAGTGCTGCGGCGTTTAAAACTTTTCTTGCCTCGCGCTCTTCGCGGTTAGCCACTAATCCAAGAGAAACCACCTGATCCATTGCCCGGCTTGAGGCGTTAAATTCGACTGGCAGTGTGATAATTTGGAATAAAACAGCTGCCGCCATAAAGATAATTCCAAGTAATAGCAGCCCTGTAAAATGGGCCAATAGACCAATCATGATTAGAATCCATGACACATTAGAACCAAAATTAGCAACAGGTACTAGTGCGGAACGAAAACGTAAGAAGGCGTAGCCTTCTGAATCTTGGATGGCATGTCCGCATTCATGGGCCGCCACAGCAGCAGCAGCAATCGATTGGCCATGGAAATTTTCTGGCGATAATCTTACTGTTTTCGTACGTGGGTCATAATGGTCACTTAAAAAACCGCGCCCCTCTTCTACACCAACATGATATAATCCATTGGCATTTAAGATTTCCCTTGCGACCGCTGCCCCACTAAGATACTTGGAGGAAGTAACGCGGGAATACTTTGAAAAGGTATTTTTCACTCTCATTTGTGCCCATAAAGGAATCAAAATAATAAACGCAAAATATAAAAGGTATAACATTTTATGACACCCCTAAACAGCTACTTTGACAATATTTTAGATAAGCCGATCAGATGCGTCAAACTTTATGCCTTCCCTGAGCGGTTTTTCTTTACTTCTTTCTCTCCTTGATACTTTTTCCAGCCAACATAAGACAAAGTCATAATAATGATGCTCCCTGTAGAGATGATCACCCACCATAATGACGGGTCGGCTTCATCATCCTCCATATTGGCAAACAGATTTTTTAAATCCGTGTCAAGCTTTTCCAGTTCCTGTTGGCTGTCTTGACTGTTTATATGATTTGAACGATATTCGTCTATAAGTTTAATCCGTGCATCTAATCTCTGTATATTCTCTACCGGTACATCAATTTTCATACTTGGATAAATGACATTATACAATGATAAAAAAGTATTAAAGCTCGTATGAAATTGGGCGTTATCGCCATTTGTGGCAGCATTCTTTGCGTGAGTAAAAGCCGTCATAATTTGGGGTTCCATTTCGGTCCAAAGAGGTTGGTGGCTTGTCACAATGGCATCGATCACTAGCCGGAATTTGGTCAGCTTATTAATTCGTTCTTCATGATTCATGTCAGGACTAACGGCTGCTTCCATTGCTTCATCATGGGAGGTGTGGATAATTCTTACCTCATCCATGGATAACGGCTGCTCTTTACCGGCAACACCCGTAAATTGGTCTGAAAAATAATCAAGTAATTTCTTTGCATCTTCATACCTATGAAACTTCACCATTTGAAGTGCTTCATCAGAAATATCATCCAATTTCTCCATAGGTGATTGTACCTCGGCTATTACTGATATGGGAGTAAGCATAAAGATAATTGCTGCTATATAGAACCATTTTATTTTCACAATAGTCCCCCCTTTCGCTACTAATAAAATGTATGAAAGGGTGGACAAGGTTAGACCATTTTTTTTAGAAAAGCCCAAACGCCTTTGGAACAAGCACAGCATGTTACTGCGAAACCTATTCTTTAGCCGCTTTCCTTGTGGAACTGGATAACAATGAAAACTATTAAATTTGCAACTTAAAGCGTCCAGAGCGGATTCCAAAATAATAGGCAATTCCAAGTGATAAAAGCGAAAGCCAAAATGTAAAGTAACCAATTTGCGGAATGTATTGATCAAGCATTTGGTATCTTGGCAGCATGAAAAACACATAGTCAATCACATCATTATGCAATGTCCAAACCGCTGTAATGAGTAAATGCCACCATTTAAACCGATAGAACGGAGCAAAAAGAAGGCCCTCTAGCGCCATGGCAAAATGAGAGAAGATCAACATATAACCGACCGGGTCTATTTCACCTTGGACAAAATAAACCAAAATATTCATGACAACAGCCCAGATGCCGTATTTAAACAGTGTTACCATTGCCAATGCCTCAAGGAGCGGCCAGTTCTTTCTTATTAAAAATGCCATAAGGACGAAAACAAAGAAAAGGCTGGCGGTTGGACTATCAGGCACAAAGGGAGTGAATATAGCAGGTGTTTCTTTCAACTGCCATCCATACCAATAAAATCCATATGCAGTACCAGCAATATTAACAATAAGCAACAAAATTAAAATTGACCGATTAGCCAACAGAGGATAAATCCAACGCACTGCAACTCCTCGTTTCTTCGCTTTTTTTCCTGAATAAAAAAGCTGACGTATTTCGTCAGCTTTTTAAACTTCAAATTACTTTCCAAGTCCTGAAATAAATTCAGAAAGCTTTTTCAACTCTTCATCAGAACCTTTGAAAACTCCAGGCGGCATTGCACCCTTACCTTTTTTAGCAATTTTTGCAACTTCTTCTGGAGATAAACCTGTGCTTGTTAATGGTGGAGCACCGGCTCCGCCTTGAAGGTTTTCACCATGGCAGGTGATACATGTATTTTTCTTAGCGATTTGATACCCTTCGCTCGATTTATCAATATCTACTTTAGCAACAATTTTTCCTTGTCGTTCTGCAGCTGCCCAGTCATGGGTAGCAACAGATTGCCAGGTTAGAAATGTAATTGCTGCTAAGGCAAGTAACATAAATCCTGTTGCGAGCGGGCGCTTGCTTGCGCGACGTTCTGGTCCACGGTCGATAAATGGAGCCAATAATAATCCCCCAAAAGTAAGTCCAGGGATAATCATTGCACCAATAACAGTATAAGGACCGGATGCATAACTATATTTAAGTAGTTGATACAAGAACAAGAAATACCAGTCTGGTAATGGAATATAGCCAGTATCAGTAGGATCGGCGATTCTTTCAAGCGGAGCCGGATGCGCTACTGTTAAACATAATATTCCGATCAGGAATACTGCTCCTACCATCCATTCTTTCAAAAGGA
The DNA here is from genome assembly GCF_016464375.1 of Bacillus renqingensis. Taxonomy (GTDB): domain Bacteria; phylum Bacillota; class Bacilli; order Bacillales; family Cytobacillaceae; genus Neobacillus; species Neobacillus renqingensis. The sequence goes on along the minus strand of NZ_JADDIU010000002.1, from coordinate 42,297 downwards.
AGTTTGGCCAAAACGCTTCTGTTTTTCCAGGATATTCTGAGTAATCCTTCGGAAGCTTCGGTGTACGTGATTCACGCGCTAACACACGAGAGTCACCAACAAACTTTAAACCTTTACCGCGATGCATCGAGCAATCCCCTCCTTTTTATATAAAAATAAGTGAAAGTTACGAAATTTACCATTATCCAATAATCATAGTGGTCCGGAAATACCTTGTCTCCGAATCATAATAAAGTGTGCTGCCATTAATCCAAACAATACCGCAGGCAAGAAGAAGACGTGGATGGCAAAGAAACGTGTTAATGTCTGTGCCCCAACAATATGCTCATGACCTGCAAGCAGCACTTTCACGTACGAACCGATGAACGGCGTAGCCTCAGCAATCTGCAAACCTACCTTCGTTGCAAACAGCGCTTTCATATCCCAAGGTAATAAGTAACCTGTAAAACCTAATCCGAGCATGACGAAGAAAATAAGGACCCCGACGATCCAGTTTAGTTCACGAGGCTTTTTGTAAGCTCCTTGGAAAAATACACGCAGTGTATGTAAAAACATCATGACAAGGACTAAACTTGCTCCCCAGTGATGCATTCCCCGTACGATTTGTCCAAATGCTACTTCATTTTGAAGATAATACACAGATTCCCATGCATTTTTTATATCCGGTACATAGTACATAGTTAAAAACATACCGGAAAGTATCTGAATCACAGTAACGAAAAATGTCATACCCCCGAAACAATAAACAAACGCTGAAAAATGATGCGCCGGGTTTACATGCTCCGGTACTTCATGATCCGCAATATCGCGCCACAAAGGCGTAATATCTAAACGGTCATCTACCCAATCGTAAAGTTTGTTTAACAATGATTACGCCTCCTTTCGTGGTTTAGCCTTTCCTAAGTACAGATACCCATCCTTTTCTTTATATGGATAGACATCAAGCGGTGCCAATGGTGGTGTCCCAGGAACGTTCGTTCCATCTTTTGTATAACGGCCATAATGGCATGGACAAAAGAATTGGTCCGGGTGTTCCTTATCAGAGCCCCAGTTGACAGTACAGCCTAAATGTTTACAAACAGGCGACAAGGCGACGATCTTTCCTCCATCATCCTTGTAGACCCAGGCAGATTCCGTTACGTCTGACTCATACCATGCATCCTTCTGCTTATAGGTAAAGTCAACACGAACTGGTTCATTTGTTAAATCTGCAACCTTTTGCTTAGTCGCGACAAAATCCCCTGCCGCTTCAGCCTTTAACACTGGATCAACAGCAAATCTAACCATAGGCATTAATATCCCTGCTGCCATAAATCCACCTACGCCTGTTAATGTGTAGCTCAAGAACTGACGTCTTGAAACGCGATCTTTACTCATGATTATCCCCCCCTCATTCATGAAGTTAAGTCCACTAAGACTATATTTAACACATATAAAACTAGGACATAACAATGATATATCAATCTCCATGCAAGGTCAATATCATACTATTTTAAAAATATTTTAATATACAAAGATTTACTCATTGTTACGCCATTTATGCGTAAAAAGTGTTAACAATTGTTTTCCTTGGTTATCAACCATCGTTAATTTTTGCGAATCAGTCATCTCATCGAGCGGGATTGATGGAAGCCAGATCAACGCTCCTTTAAGCTGATCCTCCTTGCTGCGCCATTCCATATCGGAAGTGAGATAGAAGACATGCTGGAAGCCGGCATCAAACATATTAACTTCCCAATTTTGCAAATCCATCAATGTTTTTTCTCCGTGCTCTTTCTCAAGGTATGTAAAAGGGGGAAATAACAAGATTCTTCCGGTAAATTGCCTTTCCAAATAATTCGTTAATAATGTAATAAATTCAGCTGCTGCCGCTGATTGCTTGATTCCTCCCCCTATTGTTACAGAATATAATGGCACAACAGCAGTATCCACATACTCCTTAGCATTTGAGTAGGTTTCCACATCTTGAGGTATCCATTTCATTATTTGCACCAACCTTTTAAATTCACTACCCCAATAGTACCATTATTCCCTAAATAATTAAACATAATGAAACTTATTTAATATTTTCCACCTTGAATAAAGGGAGCCCTGCTAACGCAAGCTCCCTTTTTGTTCGGATTGTGTTAATTTGTTTAGTGACTCTGTTAAAGTTTGAAAAGCTTCCCGGTCCTGCCGGTCAAGTGCTTCATCAATTAATTGGAGAAGCTTTTCACGCTGAAAGTGTTCAATACTTTCTTTTAAAATTTTCTCTGCTATGATTCCATCTTTTTCATTTACCTGCAAATGCTTTGGAACATATGGATTTTCCTCAAGAACTGCAGCATATTGATGCGCCTTATTGGAGGCAAGGAAGTTTAATTGAATATAAATATCTTCATCTCGATTTAATCGAATATCATGAAAGGACTTCTCAGCATCCGTTGTCATTACATTTTCCTTATAAAAGCGGAATGGCACCTTATCAACACAGTGTGTGGACATGATCAGACCCCGTGGACAATATTGTGCTTGCTCAACAAAATGAACCTTCTCCATTAGCTGATCGTGACTCATTAAGTAGTTTAAAATCCAGACACATTCTCTTCTTTTCAATTGATAATGATTTAGAAACCAGCGAATAAAATCTTTCTTCTCGTTGACAGAAACAGGGGTTGCCATCGTCATTTCCCTCCTCTGCATATTCAGCTAAAGTTTTCAGAATCCGAAAGTCGCTCAAGAATATCAAGGTACTCTGTATTAGTTGGATCATCATTTAGCATCTGTTTAAAAATTTCGGCAGCCTGGTCGTTTTTTCCTTCCTCAATTAAAAAATAACCGTAATCAAGTAAAAACGATTCATTATTCTTAAAGTAAGTATATGCTCTTTCATAATTGTCTAATGCGTGTGAATACTCCTCTAACCCTGCGTAAGCCAAGGCGGAATCCCATAAAAGCTGCGGCTCGTCTTCATGCACTAAATCAAGTTCCCTGATTAATTCTAAAACATCCTCATAGCGCTCCTGCTGTAAAAAGAGTTTGTTTAACGTAAGCACTGCTTCTATATATCCAGGGTCTAACACAAGTGATTCACGTAAATACGTTTCCGCTTCCTCCTGCTTTCCCAGTTTGAGGGCAATTTTCCCACCTTTAAAAAACAATTCCTTATTAAATTCATCCTGCTTGATTCCCTCCTGAACAGTTCGAAGACTATTTTCAAGCTCTTCTTCCCGCTCATAGGCCGAGGCAAGAGGTAAATATAGTGAATGATATTCAGGATCAAGACTTTTAAGCTCCGTAAACTTCTCAATCGCAGTCCGATTATATCCAATCTGTAGGGCAGTAAAAGCATAGCCGAATAAAGTATTAATCTCAAGCTTTTCGTTCAGTGCTTTATCATAATAGACCAAGGCATCTTCAAAAGCCCCCGAGGCACTAAGCAGGTCGGCAATACGCCCATTAATATTAACCCCGGCAATTTCATTTGTCTCCTTTAATACGGTCTCGTAGGCCTTCATGGCCTTTGCGATTTCACCTTGTTCACCGTATAATTCACCAAGGGCAAAATCAATAATGATTTCATTTGGTAATAATTCCTTTGCCTGTAAAATCTTGTTTTCGGAAACTTCATAAAGTCCTTGCATTTGATAAAGATCAGCTAACAATAATAATGATTGTCCGAAATTGGCATCATTTGTAGAAATGGTTTCTAAAACGAGAATTGCCTGTTCTTCTTCACCAGCTTCGACTAAAATCTCAGCTAACAGGATAAGGAGCTCGCCCTCCTCTGGAAAAATAGTCAGCAGCTTTTCAATTAATGCCCGGGCTTCATCAAGAAACCCATATTGGAAGAGTTCTTCTCCAAGAAGAAATTTCTCCTCATGACTACCGCTGTTTAATACAACATTATATTCATCTAAGGCTTCTTTATGTTGCCCGTTTTCTAATAATTGAATAATTTTATTAATTCGATCCATAGAATTTTTACCTCTTTAATCTGAATTTACAAAGGAAAAAAAAGCGGGGGTACGCACTATAACATGTTCCCCGAAACCTGGTTTAAATAAAACCTCATTTAACGAGCGGACAATCTTTCCCTTGTGTACTGTAATCATAAGTCTATCACCATGATAATGAAATAAATCTACTTCATCAACATTCTTGATTTCCCGGGCCTTTACATATAAATTATAACTTAATTCTGTACCGTTCATCAGACTGAACTTTTGCGGGTATAATCCTATTTTATTTAACACAGCCTTCGAAATGGGTTTATTTTCTTCTATTTCCTCATATATTGAAGGAATTTTTTCCTTCACCATTCTATTCTTCCAATTCGACAACAGGGTCCTGGCTTCCTTCTTTTTTTGAGAAGAAATGATTGGAATTAGTGGACAATTATAGGGGAACAACGCCTCTCTTATCCACCCCCAAGGAACAAAAGATAATGCGTCTTGTTCATCAATTTCAACAAATATCGCCGGAATCTTTATCTTTTTACATTTTCGAATAAGCGAAGGTGTCACAAGGGCCAATGGAATTTTTATGCCAATCATATAATCAACCGGGCTGCTCATTAACGCCATTTTCATTTCTTTGACTTTTGCGTTCAATTCCTGTTCATATGATATAGAAGCATAAGTTAGAATAGTGGTACATCCTTTTAATAAGAATTGATCTCGCAACGTTTGTTTCAATTCTTGAAAGGATCCCTGCGGTGAAATGTTTGAATGTAAAAGGACAAAAGACGGGGTCATGATAAATGATTCAAGATTCATCTTCATAAGCCGGTAATGATTCGAGCGGGTTAGGTTCGCAGAAACTTTATCTTCGTGCACCAAAAGTGAATTGGTTGTCAACTCCTTATCTTTAAGGATATTGGCATTTTCAATAATATACGCCATCCTGCCACCCTTTCTTCTTTTTAAGACAAGCTATGCGGTCATTGATAAAACTATGACATTAAAAAAGAAAAGCCGCCAGGATAGCAGCTTTTAATGAATTAAACGATTTAAATGGGAGAAGAAGTTTGGGTAGGAAACTGCAATGGATTCCGGTTGTTCCAAATGGACTCCCCCATCACTTAACAGCGCAGCAATGGCGAGCATCATACCGATGCGGTGGTCTCCATGGCTGGAAACTGCACCACCCTTTAATTTGGATCTTCCGGTTATAATCATACCGTCTGGGGTAGCCTCGATAGAAGCCCCCAACTTTCTCAATTCCGCTACAACTGTATCAATTCGATTGGTTTCCTTTACCTTTAACTCCTCTGCATCTTTAATAATGGTAGTGCCTTCAGCCTGTGTTGCCATTAGGGCGATGATCGGGATTTCGTCGATTAACCTCGGAATTAAACCCCCTTCAACCACTGTTCCCTTTAAGTTTGAAGATTTGATAATCAGGTCCCCCGCAGGTTCAAAGGAATCTGCCTCATTTTTAATAACCGTAAGATTTGCCCCCATCTTTTCTAGAACTTCAAGAATACCAGTTCTTGTTGGATTTAACCCGACATTTTTTAAGACAATTTCACTTCCCGGAACGATTGCACCAGCAACAAGGAAAAAAGCAGCGGAAGATATATCACCTGGAACATGTATCGCCGAAGCCGTCAGCCTTTGCTCACCTTTAACCGTTATGAGACCGTTCTTCCTGTGGATTTCCCCGCCAAACTGACGAATCATTCTTTCGGTATGATCTCTTGTTGCAGCAGGCTCGAGGATGGTGGTCTCTCCCTCTGCCTGGAGCCCGGCAAGAAGTAGTGCGGACTTGACCTGGGCACTAGCAACAGGGAGCTGATAATGAATCGGGGTTAATCTACCACCTCGAATCGCAATTGGGGTATAAGTGCCGTTTTTCCTTGCGTCAATCACTGCCCCCATTTGTTTTAATGGTTCTGTCACTCTCGTCATTGGCCTTTTTCCAATCGATTGATCGCCAACAAGTGTTGAGAAGAATGGTCTCCCCGCTAAAATCCCCATTAGTAATCGAATCGTTGTCCCGGAATTGCCAACGTCCAAGGTTTCATCGGGTTCCGATAATCCTTCAAACCCTTGTCCATCAATCCGCAGCTGACCGTTTTCTTCGACAATCTTCACCCCAAGCTTCCTAAAGCAGGAAATTGTACTTAAACAATCCTCACCAGGAAGAAAATTTGTTACCGTCGTTTCACCATGCGCGATTGCACCAAACATAACGGAACGATGCGAAATCGATTTATCCCCTGGTATTACAACTTCACCTTTCAACTTATTTACATTCGTCTTAAGTTTAATTGACGCCATTTTTATCACCTATTTACATATTTTAAGCCCCATTAGAGGTGCCATAGCTTGTATAGGAAAGGATGCATTTTTCCGCTCTTTCACGATCCCCTTCCGTTTGAAAACTAATCACAAGAACACCATTAATATCTTCCCTCGTTTCAAGAATACGTATATTAGTAATGCTAATTTTCTCTTGGGCCAAATAGCCGGTAATCTCTGAAACAACCCCAGGATAGTCGGGAACATCCACATATAAATCATAAAAAGACGGGATGGCCCCTTTTTCCTTCTGCGGCAGACCGTCACGAAACTGCTTCGCCTGTGAAAAATAGGCTAAAATCTCTTCGCCTTTTCCTGTTTCAAGCAGCTCCTTTACACCGTTCATTTCCTCTTGCCATTGACTAAGCAGTTCAATTAAAATCTCCCGATTATGCAGCAAAATATCCTTCCACATTTTCGGACTGCTGGAGGCAATTCGGGTAATATCGCGAAATCCACCTGCTGCGAGGCGCGGAATCAAATGCTCCGTTTCCGATAATCTTTCCGTTTGCCGGACAATAGAGGCAGCAATAATATGTGGGAAATGACTGACAACCCCCGTTAAATAATCATGGTTACTGGGAGTTGTCGTTAAAAATTTGGCATTTGTGCCCCTTAGCCATTCTTTTAACAACCCAACTTTGGAAGTTCCTATATCTTCATCAGGAGTTAAGAGGTAAAAGGCATTTTCAAACAGAATTTCTTTTGCCGCGGAAACACCACTTTTATGCGAGCCCGCCATTGGATGTCCACCGATAAAAGTAATTCCTTTTTTCTTTAAGCCATTAGCCGCTTCGACAATCGTTCTTTTTGTACTGCCTGTATCCGTGACAATTACTTCTGGCTTTAATGGCAAATTAGAAAGTGCCTGGATGATTGATTTTGTGTCGTTCACAGGAGCTGAAATGATAATTAAATCTGCCTCTTTTGCCCCTTCCGGAATATTTTCCACACTTTCATCAATCACTCCCAGCATTTTGGCAAGCCTCGCTTGTTCTCTGTTTATATCAAAACCTATGATGGTTACCCGTTTATGCTCCTTTTTGATACAAAGGGCCAGCGAACCACCGATTAATCCTAAGCCAATGACAAATACCCGGCCATTCAAGTTAATTCCCCCTAGCAAGAAAGACGCTTAAAAGTTACTTGTTTTTTGTCAAAAATTCTTCTAAGGCTGTTAGCACACCTTCATTCTGCTCAAACGAACCAATTGTAATCCTCAAAGAGGTTGGAAATCCAAGAGCGATTCCGGAGCGGACGATGAATCCTCTTTTTAATAAAAATTGAAATACCTGATCAGCATCTACTTTAAAATCAATTAAAATAAAATTCGTTTGTGATGGATAATAGCTTAGGCTGTTTTTATGACAAAAATCATAGAATTGCGCTAACCCCTGCCGATTTTTTTCTTTGCACCTTTCTACAAATTCCTGGTCAGCCAATGCACTAGCAGCTGCCAGCTGTCCCAGGACATTGACATTAAATGGCTCACGGGCAGGTTCAAGTGCCTGAATGATGGCAGGGCAGGCAACCCCATAGCCGATCCTTAAAGCCGCTAAGCCGTAAATTTTTGAAAATGTCCTTAATACGATTAAATTTTGATACTTCCGTGTCAGACTGATAGAATCATAATAATCCTCGGCTACAACATATTCATAATACGCCTCATCAAGAACAACAAGAATATGCTCCGGAACTTTATCTAAAAAGGATGTTAATTTTTGTTCTGAAATATATGTACCAGTTGGATTATTAGGACTGCAAACCCAAATAAGATTTGTTTGCTCATCAATCGCTGCAAGCATTCCCTCGAGGTCATGCTCACCATTAATCGTAGGAACCTCTTTAATGATAGCCCCCTCAATAACAGCATTGTGTTTGTATTGTGAAAAGGTATGATCCGCCATAATCGTGCTGGCATTTGGATGGAGTAATGCCCGCGAAATCATTTGGATCAAATTATCTGAACCATTTCCAAAAATTAATTCATTTTCAGCTACATCTAAGAAGGCTGCGAGCTCTTCTCTTAACAAGGTGGCATACCCATCCGGATAGAGAGCCAGACTTGCTGAGTTCTCCAGTACAGCCAAAGCCTTGTCCGAGCATCCAAATGGATTTTCGTTTGACGCCAACTTAACAATCTTGTCCAAATGATATTGTCGTTTTACTGATTCTATGGATTTTCCTGGTTGATATGGCGTCAGGGTTAGTAATTGTTCTTTCCATCTCATTTTTCACCACTCCGATCATCCTAATAGTCGATTTGGGTTATTCGTTTAAGTCAGGACGTAAAATAAGCGCTTTGTTTAAATATACATGACTAATTTCCTTCTGATCTACGTCCGTATTGACATGGAGCATTACCCGGATACACAGATTTAATGAATCAGGAACAGGCATTTCCCGCATGCACATTACTGGGACATACTTCCAGCCTGTAAAATTTCGTAATACCTTTGCCGGAAAAACCGCCGTGATATCTTCCGTCGTAGAAATAAAGGCCGATGCAACAGACTCAGGCTGGATCTTGTTTAGCTCTATCATTTTAGCTATTAACTCTTCTGTCGCATCCAGAATCTCCTCTACTGTATTGTTGCTAACCGTTGTCGCTCCTCTAATCCCTCTAATCATGACAATTCCCCCCTTGAAGTCTAAAATGTTTGAAGTCGTTCTAATATAAGCGAATCATCCAATCCCCTTAAAAGCGGTTGTCCTATTTCCTTAAGTAAGACAAAGCGAACCGATTCACCTACTGATTTTTTGTCCTGTTTCATTTTGTTTAATAGCTTGTCGGCTGACAAATGATTAGGAACACTAGTTTGGTACCCAAGCTTCTCCACCCATGTTATAAACTTTTCAAGATTGAACGTGAGCCCCAGTAATTCTTTGCTAAGTTTTAAAGCAAAAATCATCCCAATCATCACCGCTTCTCCATGAGTGAAATTCCCATATCCCATTTCAGATTCAATCGCATGCCCAAGCGTATGCCCTAAGTTTAAATAAGCACGAATGCCTAATTCTTTTTCATCTTGGCTGACAAACTCATTTTTGACCTTAATCCCTTTGATTAATGAATAAGACAGCTGGTCCATTGTGAGTGATTGTAAATCAGTGACATTGGATAACAGCCAATCATAAAACGCTGCATCATGGATTAATGCATGCTTAATTACTTCAGCAAACCCGGAACGGATTTCCTGTACAGGAAGTGTGTTAAGCAGTTCTAAGTCATAGAAAACCGCTTCAGGCTGATAAAAGGTGCCAATCATATTTTTCCCAAGCGGATGATTGATGGCTACCTTCCCGCCAACAGCACTATCATGCGCTAAAATGGTTGTAGGGATTTGAATAAAAGGGATTCCCCTCATGAAAGAGGCTGCCACAAAACCTGACAAATCACCAACGGCTCCACCGCCAAATGACAATATCAACGATTTGCGGTCAAGGTGTTTCTCAAGCGCAGTGGACAATGCCTGATAATAAACGTCAAATGTCTTTGCCTTTTCGCCGCTGGGAGCCGTAAACACGACCGGATTTAGGCTATTTAGCTGCTGCAGCAGATTTTCAAGATGCAGCTTGGCTACTGTCTCATCGGTAATAATTAACACTCTCGTCAGTTTCGGAAACTGGACAGCTAAAAATGCAGCAATGTCTTTGCTGACCCCTTCACCAACAAAAACATTGTATTTTTTAGATTCCGTTTGAATTTGAATCGTCTCCATTAAAATCCCCTCGCAAATCTGCGCTGCTGCTTAATTTCTTCGATGAAGGCGTCAAACCGGTCACTATAAAATTGATCGACAAGGGCACTTGCAAGCTCCCAAGCAACAGCATGCTCTGCTACAACGGCTGCAGCCGGTACGGCACAGCTGTCAGAACGTTCAACACTTGCAGCGAATGGTTCCTTTGTTTCAATGTCAACGCTCATTAACGGTTTATAGAGGGTGGGAATAGGCTTCATCACACCGCGAATGACTATGGGCATTCCAGTGGTCATCCCTCCTTCAAAGCCTCCGAGCCGGTTTGTTTTACGGAAATAACCCTTTTCAGGATTCCAGGCGATCTCATCATGGACTTCACTTCCCGGCTTCCTGGCTGCCTCAAAACCGATGCCGATTTCTGCACCTTTAAAGGCATTAATACTGACAATTGCCGCCGCTAATTTTGCATCTAATTTTCGATCATAATGAACGTAACTTCCCACTCCTGTCGGCATGCCGGTAGCAATCACTTCAACAACACCACCGATGGAATCGCCATTTTTCTTTGCTTCATCTATCGCGTTCATCATTTCCTGCTCGACATTCGGGTCTGCCACCCTAACAGGTGAATTTTCAGTCCGTTCCTTTAACTCTTCAAGGGAAAGAGAATGGTCAACTTGCGCTTTGATTCCGGCAATCTCGACAACATGACCAACAACCTCTACCCCTGCTAACGCTAAAAGCTTCTTTGCGACTGCGCCTGCCGCCACTCTGACCGTCGTCTCGCGGGCAGAAGAGCGTTCCAGCACATTTCTCATATCCCGGTGTCCATATTTAATTGCGCCATTTAAATCAGCATGTCCCGGGCGGGCACGAGTGACTTTGCGCTTTATTTCATCTTCCTGCCCTTCTTCAAGAGGTGCAGAACCCATAATTTTCGTCCAATGTTTCCAGTCATTATTTTTAACAACTAATGCAATCGGTGAGCCTAGGGTTTTTCCATGTCTAACTCCCGACATAATTTCGACTGTATCCTTCTCAATTTGCATCCTTCTTCCACGGCCATATCCTTTTTGACGTCTTGAAAGTTCTTCATTTATATCCTCTGCAAGCAGCGGCATCCCGGAAGGCAGTCCTTCTAATATAGCAGTTAATTGTGGACCATGGGATTCACCTGCTGTTAAATACCTCATTCCCATTCTCTTTCCCCCTTCAACTCATTAAAGAATTATGTATCAATATATCATATTAGGCTCAATTACTCTAGTAGAATAATTCAGAAAATATTAGAGGATTTTTTTGGAGCTGGATTCAGGCCTAATCTGAAGTTAACCTTAGTGACAGATTATAATTTTCTAAACCACAAAAACACCTGTATACTCGTATACAGGTGTTTTTACATCGTGATTAATAAATCCAATCATGGATTAGCTTAGAATAATCAACTAATTCCCCATCATTGAAGAATAGGCTGATTTCACGCTCTGCACTTGCCGGTGAATCAGATCCGTGAATAACGTTTTTCCCGACGGTTAAGCCGAAATCACCACGAATGGTTCCAGGGGCAGCATCTTTAGGATTGGTTGAACCCATCATTTGACGTGCTGTTGCAATGACATTTTCCCCTTGCCAGACCATGGCGAATACTGGACCTGAAGTAATAAAGTCAACTAATTCGCCGAAGAATGGACGTTCTTTATGCTCGCCATAATGTTCCTCCGCCAGTTCAGTCGGAATGCTCATTAATTTAGCACCGACCAGCTGAAATCCCTTTTTTTCAAAGCGTGATACAATTTCACCAATTAAATTTCGCTGTACCCCATCTGGCTTTACCATTAAAAATGTTTTTTCCATCAATTCCACTCCTAAATCATTATGTATATGAATGTTTTTAAAAACCATAACCCACAAAAATATTTCGTTGTCTTACAATCATCTTAAAATTTCCGGCTTCCAATAAATTTCGCAATATCACGAAGGGCTTTTTTTGCTTTGTTTGCCGGTAATTCTTCTAAAACTGCTAACGCCTTATTCAAATATTGTTCACTTAGAGCGACTGATTGATCAATTGCCCCAGATTGTTTAATTAAGGAAATAATCTTTGCTATTTCCGAAGAAGGCATATGTTCATGAACCTTTTCAACCTGTTTGCGAATTTCCTCTTTTTTCATTGCAAATAGGACGGGGGCAGTGATATTCCCTTGCAGGAGGTCGCTTCCTGCCGGTTTTCCCAGCTCCTTTTCAGTAGCTGTAAAGTCTAATATATCGTCGGTTATTTGAAAGGACATACCTACAAAATATCCAAACAGATACAGCTTTTTATGAATGGACTCTTCAACATTTGCGGCAATTGCCCCTAATTGACAGCTTGCTGCAATAAGCAGAGCCGTTTTCCGCTTGATTCTCCGGAGATAATCACGAAGGGTTTGATTAAACCGATATTTATCTTTTATTTGCTGGATCTCTCCTACTGTTACCTCCACCATTGTGTTGGCTAAAATCTTATGCGCGGCCGGTTTGTCAATATTTGTCATCAAATTAAGAGCAGTGGCGAAAACAAAATCACCTGTATACATCGCCGTTTGACTATCCCATTTTGCTTTCACCGTTGGCTGTCCTCTGCGAAGATCAGCATCATCAATTACATCATCATGAACGAGCGAACCCATATGGATTAATTCAAGAGCAACAGCAACATTTTTCATAATATTAATATCATAATCGCCAAATTTTCCGGCAAGCAAAACAAAAACAGGACGAATTCTTTTTCCCCCAGCTTGTAGTGTGTGCATTGAAGCTTGTCTCAAAAGAAGAGACTCAGCTTTTATGGTCTCTTCCAGCGTCTTTTCAATTAGATTAATATCCGAATTCAAAAATGAATACATCATTTTTATTTTCATTTGTATTCACCCAGCTTTTCATCCTGTCTTTGTACATTTTTTTATTGTCTAGGTCCATAGGGAAAGCTGCGTCAGCATTTGCATCGGAGCTCTTTGGTCTAAAGCCGATCCTTCAGCTTCAGGAGGGCTAAAGGTGTGCCTTCTTGACCCGCGTATCATTGTGTTAACACCCCAGGGCAGGACGCCTGCTGGCCTATTTTATCCCTATATGAACAGCAGCAGCACCGCCGCTGTATGGTTTATATTTTACATCTTTTAACCCCGCCTGTTCAAACAAGCGCGCCAATTCTTTCATACCCGGAAAATCACGCGCTGATTCCTGAAGCCATGAGTATTCTTTATAGCTTTTTGCGATAATTTTGCCGAACAAAGGCATGATAAAGCGAAAGTAAAAGAAAAAAAGTTGCCTGTAGCCAATCAAGGTTGGCTGGGAAGTCTCGAGGCAGACGACTTTTCCCCCCGGTTTTGCAACCCGGCGCATTTCTTTCAATACCTGTAAGTAATCAGGTACATTCCTTAAACCAAAACCAATGGTGACATAATCAAAACTATTATCGGGAAATGGGAGTTCCATTGCATTACCGTGGATTAATTTTACCTGTTTTAAACCTAGCTTTTTGACTTTTTCGGCACCAACATCCAGCATATTTTGGCTAAAGTCCACACCCGTTACTTCACCGGATGTTCCAACAGCTTCCGCTAAGGCGATCGTCCAATCAGCAGTCCCACAGCAAACATCAAGGGCTTTTGAACCAGGCTGTACATTCATTCGATTCATCGTATCTTTCCGCCACTTAAGATGCTGCTGAAAACTGATGACGGAATTCATTTTATCATAGTCTTCGGAAATTTTTTCAAATACACGATGAACCCGCGCTTCCTTCGATTGCTGCATGCCTTTCCCCTTCTTCCACAAACGTTTTCACATATGGCTGGTGTTGTTCTAACAAGAAACCAATTCTATGCTCAAGCAATTCATTTAAGAACGGAATCTTGTTGATTCCATTCTCAATGATTTGTTTTAAGCGATCGAGATATTGATCAGTTACTTTTATTAATTGAGTTTGTTTTTCTTTCAATGATTCAGCTGAATGACGGTAATTGTTGAACTTTGGTACATTCATGATGGCGTCAAACACCATGGAGCTTTCTCTTTGGATATAACGCTTCTTTTCTTGAAGTAAGCGTTTAAATAGCAATAGATTTGCAACCTGCTCATTCCATAAATCCACCTGAAAATAATTCGCAAACCTTTCAAGCAAGACGCTTTCAAGCAGCTTTAAATTATGTATTACCTTTTCCACGCTATCTGCCTCTTTATGATAAACAGAAATTTTATGTTCGTTTACTTCTTTAACACCAGTAGAAAGTGTTTTAATCATCAAAATTTCTTCGGCATCAGCCAGAAATTTATAATATAAACCACTATAATAATCTCCAGCTAATACGGTTAACTGCCGGCTTTTTTCATTTTCTGAGGTCCTGGAAATATGTTCGTGGGTATCAAGGGCGGTTTGGATTAGCATTGTTGACAGCGTAAAGGTCTCAAGTTTCCTACACGGCAATTCAAGATAGCTCATGATTGATACGAGGATTAGAAGCTTATCCTCATCAATAATCGGAACGTCTATGTTTTTTAACAGGTACTTATCTAAAACATGTGTTTCGACCTTCTCCTTCATGTTTAGAAATGTTTGTCGAATATCCTGCACGCTTATCACCCTTGCTTCCCCAAAGTAAATTTCTTATGTATTGTTTAACCTAACGATGAGAAAAATTCAAGCCCATTTATCTGATGCACAATACACTTCCCTCTAACACAAGGCAGTCATCATTATATCATAAAAGATATTCTTATGGGCCGGAATTCATAAAATAAATATATTTCCACTTTCAAGAAAAAGTTTTGTAACTGAGAGATATTTCTGCTTTATTTTTTTTGCTCACTATCTACCTCGCCAAATTGCGTAAGGATTTTCGCATTTCCCCTAATCTTGATGGCCGACGTATGCTCGGTAAATTGAGCGATTAGCACTTCTCCCTTATCAAGTTTTTCCGAATGATGAAATCTTGTATCAGATCCTCTAGTTAAACCGATTACATTGACACCATCTTCATTCGCCTTAATGACGACATAATCGTTATTTGGTAACTGACGTTTTTCCAATATTGGCACCTCAAAATTTGATTAATTTTTAATTAAGGAGAGTATTTCAGAACGAGCTACCCCATCATCAGCAAGGGTTCCTCTAACTGCAGTGGTAACTGTTTGCGAGCCCGGTTTTTTAACTCCTCTCATTGTCATGCACATATGCTCCGCTTCGACAACGACCATAACACCATGCGGTTCCAACTTTTCCATGATACTGTCGGCAATCGTTGCCGTGATCCGTTCCTGTAGCTGCGGCCTACGAGAAATTGCCTCAACCGCTCTTGCAAGCTTACTTAACCCGGTGACACGGCCATTTTGTGGAATATAAGCAACATGTGCTTTTCCAAAAAACGGGACGAGGTGATGCTCACACATAGAATAGAACGGAATATCTTTTACCAATACAAGCTCTTCGTATTCCTCACTGAAAATTGTCTCAAAATGCTGCTTTGGATCTTCATTTAAACCGCTAAAAACCTCTTCGTACATTTTCGCCACACGTTTTGGTGTATCTAACAAACCTTCACGGTTTGGATCTTCGCCAAGTGCTTCTAATATTAAGCGTACCGCCTTTTCTATTTGGACACGATTTACATCTGACATTCCAATTCCCCCTAAGTCTAACCTTATCCAGCTTCGCTTCCTTGTTAAGATAACAAATACATATTAGCATAATCCTTTCTATGCAAGCAAAAAATAGAAATGCAAACGGCCCCTTTGCGATATTGCAGCAAAAAGAATATAAAAGCGTACACCTGCATGTACGCCTCTGTACTGATGAAGCTTCGTCTTCATCATTTTTTTTATTTAACTACCATAACTTAAAACTGATTATCTGGATGCAGATTGTTTTGCATAAGCTCCTGTACCCTGCCAATCTGTTCGTTTGTCGCAAGTTCTGTCTTGTACCACCCTTTGTTATTCATCGTTTCAAAAAGTTCAAAATGATTGCGGCTAGCATTGTCCAAACAGTTCTTATAAATTTCCCGCAACCCTTGATGTGTTGTCTCTAACATCGTGTTGCATATACTGCGGCATCGGGCCTTCTCCAGCTCTAAACATAGCTGAAGCATTTCTCGATCAGTTAGGCCGCGTCCTTCTATGTTATTTGGCATAAGGAACACCTCTTTAATGTTTAGTGAATAGAATTGGTTTGGTTAAAGTACCGTGATAAATCTCCGATTTTTAACTGATGCCTCTCTGCCATCTGCTCCAGAGAGTTTCGAAGCTGCTGGTCTTGGCACTGTGTGGCACACCAGTTTATCGCCTTCGCCGTGATTTCTTCCGCACGAATTTCATCTTCAATAAAGGCCAGTTCCTTTGTGGTCAGCTGTGTCATTTTTTCACCCCTCAATAATAGCTTCTCTCGTTAGTTTTGTTTGAATACATTGTTTTTATCCCTGATATATATAAAAAAGGAACCCCACTAAATAAGAGTGAGATTCCATTTCTTTTCAGTATACATACTTCCAAGATATGTAAGACAAAATAATGGACAGAGATATTGTTTGCCCAAATTTTGTACTTTATACTGAGCGTTCATTAGGCAGTATGCCATAAATTGCTGGACCCTTTGATTTTTTAAGGGTTAACCAACTTAGCGAACTGCGTCACGTAGTGCTTTACCTGGTTTAAAAGCAGGAACTTTACTAGCCCCGATTTCGATTTCTTCACCGGTTTGTGGATTACGACCTTTACGTGCTGCACGCTCGCGCACCTCAAAGTTACCAAAACCAATAAGTTGTACCTTATCACCATTTTTTAAAGCATCTAAAATTGTATCAAAAACAGCATCAACTGCTTTTGTAGCGTCCTTCTTAGAAAGTTCGCTAGTCTCAGCTACTGCGTTAATAAGTTCTGTCTTGTTCATGCCTTTCACCTCCTCCCAAAGAATTATCCAGATAAATGAGATTACTTACCTTCATTTCTAAACAATTTTTTTGATTTCTATACGTCAAAGTGCCGTTTTATTGCAAAAGTAGGAAAAAATTTCTACTTTTTGACCTAAAATCTAGTTTTCAGCCAAAACCCTATTGGATAAAGGGTTTAAAGCACTTTAACGAATCTGTTAAAAGATTATCACAATCAATTCAGCATATCAAGAAGAATCCATGAAATTATGGTAAACTTTTCTTAAAGGCGCTGTGAGCAGAGCTAAACTTTACTAGTTCAAAGTATTAAGCATATTCTCAAACTATTTCATTAATTGTTCTATTTCTAGCGTTCTCCCTTTTTCGGCTAAAAAAAAACGGACTCCCATTGGAGTCCAAAATTAGAGGATAATAGCAATTAAACCACCTGAACCTTCATTAATGATTCTTTCCAGTGTTTCTTTTAATTTATATCTGGCATTCTCTGGCATTAAAGATAACTTTGCCTGAATCCCCTCACGAACGATGGAACTTAAACTCCTTCCGAATATGTCCGAATTCCAGATGGACAGCGGATCATCCTCAAAATCCTGCATTAAGTAGCGGACTAGCTCTTCGCTTTGTTTTTCTGTCCCAATGATTGGTGCAAATTCTGATTCAACATCGACCTTAATCATATGAATGGATGGCGCTACGGCTTTTAATCTCACTCCAAAACGGGCGCCTTGGCGGATAATTTCAGGCTCTTCTAAGCTCATATCAGAAAGCGTTGGTGAGGCAATACCATACCCTGTTTGTTTCACCATTTTTAAAGCATCAGAGATATGGTCATATTCCGCTTTCGCATGGGCAAAATCCTGCATTAGCTCGAGAAGATGGTCTTTTCCTCGTATTTCCACACCGACGATTTCTTTTAAGATATCATCGTATAACTCGTCAGGAGCAAACAAATCGATTTCTGCAATCCCAGAACCCATTTCAACCCCGGCTAAACCTGCCTTGTCAATAAATTCATATTCACTGAAATGCTGGACAACCTGGTCCACATCTCTTAATCTCTTGATATCTTTAACCGTTTCTTTTACAGCCTCTTGATAGCTCTCTCTTAGCCAATGATTTTCTTTAAGCACCATGACCCAGCTTGGGAGATTGACATTTACTTCAAGGACTGGGAACTCATAAAGCGCTTCACGAAGGACATTCAGCACATCGCTTTCGCGCATGCTTTCCACACTCATGGCAAGGACAGGAATATCATATTTTTCGGCTAAATTTGCTCTCAATGTCTCTGTGCTTGGGTGGTAGGGCTGTGCACTGTTCACCACCATAATAAAGGGCTTCCCGACTTCCTTCAGTTCCTCAATCACTCTTTCTTCGGCCTCGATATAGTCACTTCTTGGAATTTCACCGATTGTCCCATCAGTCGCCACAACGACTCCAATGGTAGAATGCTCTTGAATGACTTTTCTAGTGCCAATCTCGGCTGCCTCATGAAATGGAATTGGTTCTTCATACCAAGGAGTATTAATCATTCTTGGTCCATTTTCATCCTCATAGCCTTTTGCACCGGGAACAGTGTACCCAACACAATCAACAAGTCTTATGTTCACGTCTAATCCCTCGTCGACATGAACGGTGGCCGCTTGGTTTGGGACAAACTTCGGCTCTGTTGTCATAATGGTTTTTCCAGCAGCGCTTTGCGGCAGCTCATCTTGCGCTCGTGATCTCTCCGCTTCACTGTTTATATTCGGTAAGACGACAAGCTCCATAAATTTTTTTATAAACGTCGATTTGCCAGTTCGGACTGCACCTACTACTCCTAAATAAATATCACCGCCCGTTCTTTCGGCAATATCCTTAAAAATATCAACCTTTTCCAAGTGATCCCCTCCTGATCATAGACTAAAGTGGGATAATTTCATCCATTTAGGTATTTTAGGACAGTATATGTTTATGACGTTGTCCTATCCTGTTATGACACTTTTCTAAAAAATTTTTACCTCCTTCTTAGGAATTCACATATTATCTGGAACCTATTATGTTTATAAGTATAATTGAATGGAGGGTTTCTATTTAAAATTCACAGTTATAGATGTGGATTAATACCATCTAATTCAGCAAAAAAACCCTTCTCCTACAATATATTTCGCAGAAAAAGGGTTATGACAAAAATAGTAAAGTGAAAAGCAGGATGTACCATTGTTATTCCTCTAAGAATATCGGTTCTTCCGTTTTCATATCCAAGGTGTAAGGAAGTGAAAATGCCGGAACAAACATTGAATGGTCCACTAAAATCGAGCGTATATCCTCCCCCGGCTTTACCTCCTTATCTGTTTTTTTTAGCATCTCGTAAAGATCAGGGCGATAATCCACATATACTTTGGCTTCTCCTGTTACAACAAATGTCAAATTCTTATTTGTAAATGGGCTCACGACAAATGGAGGTTCTTTATACCCTAATTTTTTAAAATCGAGTGAATAAACATTTTTGGCGATTTCCTTTTTATAGGGAGGAAAACCCTTTGTTTTGATCCTTAAATTAATATCTCGAATGGCCTCAGCTGCCCTTAGATCAAGTAGTTTAACAGTCGGATGTCTTTCCACATCTACTAGTACATACTGAAAAAGCCCACCGCTCTCAAACGCGTTCCCCGGGGGTTCAGCTATGTATTTTGGGGCAATTTTTTTAAAATCAATTGGATATTTTTGATATATTGGTGTCTTAGCGTCCTTTGTTTTGATAGGGAGAATGCCTCCCTTGTCCTTTCTAAAGTCATCCACCGCCTGTTGTACTGCCTGGATTTGGTCTTTATAGGGGACTTGATTCTGTGCTAATTCTTCCTTAGGAAACATACATCCTGACAATAGAAGAGTCATAAGGGCAAAAAGAAAACCAAGAATTTTCCACTTCATATAATCACCTTTATTTTTATGTCATTAATCTCTCAAATCAAGCAAAGAACACAATGAGTAATGATAGGCCGGCGCCAATCATAAATAGATAAGCAAGGATAGCGGTGATCAAGCGAAGAACCCCTTTAAGTTTATACCTGCTTAAGTAAATCGTAATAATGGCAAGAAACATCAATCCCATTCCTACAATCGAAATCCACATTTTTATCATACCTGGTGACAATTTTAATTCCCCCCCTTTAATCGATTGTTATTATAGCATAGAGAGGGGCTGTAAATCATAAGAAAAGCTGAAGTAAAGGGGGCGTTACTTTACTTCAGCCGGTTAAGACTAAATAACCCATTCGCCTGGCGTCATACTACCAAATAGCTACGTTGCATTGTATGCAGCTTCAAAAAGAAACGTATCGACGAACGCCCAGTTTTCGGTGAAAAGGAAAAATTTCTAATCATTTCTTGCTTCCAAAATATTTACTAAGTCCTCCATTTCATGAGTTTTTCCACGAGACATTAGCACATCGGCAGCGTCCTTAGCATTCTTCCCATTAAACAACACATTATAAAGGGCAGTAGTAATCGGCATGTTCACCTTATATTTTTGGGCAAGCTGATAAGCTGCTTTCGTTGTCCTCACACCTTCTACAACCATCCCCATACTATCGAGAACCTCATCAAGCGATTTTCCTTTTCCCAGCATATTCCCTGCTCTCCAGTTTCTTGAATGAACACTGGTACAAGTGACAATTAAATCTCCAATTCCGGCTAAGCCTGAAAATGTTAAGGGGTTTGCCCCCATTTTTGTACCAAGACGGGCGATTTCTGCTAACCCTCTTGTCATTAATGCTGCTTTTGCATTATCACCATAACCGAGACCATCTGTAATTCCCGCTGCAAGGGCAATGATATTTTTTAGTGCCCCGCCAATTTCAACCCCAATGACATCTGAATTCGTGTAGACCCGAAAATTGTGGTTGATAAATAAGTCCTGTATCCTCTCAGCTGCCGCCATATTTTCCGATGTTACTGTAACAGTTGTTGGATGTCTCCGGCTTACTTCCTCCGCATGACTTGGACCGGAGAGGACGACGATATCATGTAAAAGTTCTTCCGGCATTTCCTCTTTTATCATTTCAGAAATTCTTAAGCTTGTGTCAGGTTCGATTCCTTTACTAACATGGGCAATGGTAATCGGAGAGGTTAACACCTCGCGCATTTTTCCCACGACTTCCCGGATAGCCTTTGTTGGAACAGCTAAAATAACGGTTTCTATTCCTGCTAAAGCATCTCTCAGTGAAGCAAAGGCGGTGATTAATTCCGAAAGGGAGATTCCCGGTAAATAGGTCTCATTCGTGTGAGATTCATTAATCTCCTTTACCTGTTCTTCATTATGGCTCCATAAACGCACTTCATGGTCATTATCTGCAAGAACCATCGCCAGTGCCGTTCCCCAGCTCCCTGCTCCGATGACGGCAATAACCTCTTGTTTTTTTCGCATGATCATCCCCACCTCTACATTATTTTCTTTCCCTAGCAAATATTTTGATAGGAGTTCCTTCAAATCCAAATGCATCTCTAATTCGATTTTCGAGGAAACGCTCATAAGAAAAATGCAATAATTCAGGGTCATTAACAAAGATGACAAATGTTGGCGGTTTAACAGAAACTTGTGTTGTATAAAAAATTTTTAACCGTTTTCCTTTGTCCGTTGGTGTTGGATTCATTGCCACCGCATCCATAATAATATCATTCAATACACTGGTTTCAACCCGCATGGAATGATTTTCACTTGCCAGATTAATCTTCGGCAATAGGGTATGAATCCGTTTTTTCGTCTTTGCTGATAAAAATACAATCGGCGCATAATCAAGAAATAAGAAATGGTCCCTTATTTTCTGCTCAAAATCTTTCATTGTCTTCTCATCTTTTTCAACGGCATCCCATTTATTGACGACGATTACTACTGCCCTTCCCGCTTCATGAGCATATCCGGCAATTTTTTTATCCTGTTCGATAATTCCCTCCTCGGCACTTATCACAACAAGAACCACATCCGAACGTTCAATCGCTCTTAACGCACGAAGTACACTATACTTTTCAGTCGTCTCGTAAACTTTTCCTTTTTTTCTTATTCCGGCTGTATCAATTATGACATATTTTTGTCCATTATACGTATAGGGTGAATCGATGGCATCCCTTGTTGTCCCAGCAATCTCACTGACAATTACCCGATCTTCCCCCAAAATAGCGTTTACCAATGAGGATTTCCCTACATTTGGCCGACCAATTAATGAAAACTTAATGACATCATCAGCATACTCCACTTCTTCCACCTTTGGAAAATGGTTTGCCGCTGCATCTAATAAGTCTCCAATTCCTAACCCATGTGACCCTGATATCGGTATAGGTTCGCCAAATCCAAGGGCATAAAAATCATAAATCTGATCGCGCATCTCCGGATTATCGATCTTATTAACTCCTAAAATAACCGGTTTCTTCGTTTTGTACAAGATCTTTGCCACTTCTTCATCAGCAGCTGTTACACCTTCCCTGCCATTTGTTAAAAAGATGATAACATCCGCTTCATTGATTGCTACTTCAGCCTGCTGACGGATTTGCTCTAGAAATGGCTCATCACCTAGTTCAATACCGCCTGTATCAATAATATTAAATTCATGTGTCAACCATTCTCCTGAGCTATAAATTCGGTCACGAGTTACCCCCGGTACATCTTCAACAATGGAAATCCTTTGTCCAACAATTCTGTTAAAAATAGTAGATTTCCCGACATTAGGTCTTCCAACAATGGCAATAACAGGTTTAACCATTATAATCGCCATCCTTTCTATTCCAGTAATGAAACACTTACATATTTACGAAGCAGTGTTAATGAAAGAAACCCTTCCGGAACAAGAAGGGCTAACCTTTATAGTGTAGCAAATGTTATTCCTTTCCTGCAAGGACAAAAGCGGAGGGCGCCCGCCTAGCAGCTTGTGACCTCGAGCCGCTGGCGCCTAAAGCTGGACAATTTTCAGAGACAAATGATATATTTCTGATACTACAAGAAAAGCGGAAGGGCCTTCGATGGGTTAACAAACATCTCAGGAAGATTTTTGCCTTGTTCTTTCCAAAAAAGGAAAATGGCTCTGAAGGAATGAGCTTGCATTCTCTAGGATACTCCAGCATACCAGCAATGCAGTAATCAATGAACAGACATCTAAATAAGCAAAGCCAGCGATAGAATAAGGAATTTGCAGTTTATTTAAAATATATGCCGTTAAAAACTCTCCCTGCATCGTCCCACTAAGTGCAATGACCAATCTCCCTTTCACTTTTTTTTGCAAAACGATCGTTAAACAGGACATGCCTATACTAATCATCCATTCTTTTTTAAAGATAATCCAAACTGGATCAAAAATCTCAAATAAATGAAACGATACGTAAGCAATGGAAACGATTAATGAACAAATAGAATGATAAATAATAACTCGATACTTTTCATTTGCTAAAAAGGAATAAGCAAATAGTAATAAAAACAATCCACTCCATGCCACTTCAAACCTACCAAACGTAAAATGGCTATTTGAAAAAATAATGGCTATTAAAACGATGCCTGCCAGTTTTAAGCGATACGGATTTTGTCTATCTAAAATAAAAGTTACATACACCCAAATTGCCCAAAAAACCCAGTAAAACACGGCACCTTCCATTATATCCACCTCCGATTATTCCCATTATCGGTAACTTATATGTATTTTCATACTACCTTGAATAATATTTTCAGGAGTGAATCATCTTAAAAAAAGGAGGTGTGGATGTTGGGAAAGGACCTTCAAGAGAAAAGGTTAAAAGCAAGCAGGAGAGTCGAATCAGATCGGGATCAAGCATTGCATTATCCTGGTGCCGCTAAATTATCAAGCCCTGAAGAATCAAGAGGTTTAAACGACGGAAAGTGATAGACGAAAGCTCTCGCTTATTGCGAGAGCTTTATTTTATACAGCGCTGGCTAAATATTTTTGTATCTATTCCTCTTTGGTTTAACCAATGATAGGTTTCCCCGGTAATCATTAACGGAGCTTTTTGTAAATCGGCTATAGAAGCTGCCCCTAATGCCGTCATAATGATGGCCATTTCATGATGAATTGTTTTGACTTCTTCCTTTAGAGAATCGATTCCTTTTTCAATCAATGTTTGCAAGAAAAAACCTGCCATTCCGACGGCTTCTGCACCAATGGCTATTCCCTTCACAATATCAATAGCCCCCCTGAAACCTCCAGAACCCACAATCGCAACATCATGACCAGCAATCGACGATGCCTCAATAATGGAGACTGGGGTAGGGATTCCCCAGTCGGCAAAAAAGGAAAGGACCCTTTCCCGGCGATTATTTTCTATTTCCGCAAAATTAGTTCCCCCAAAGCCGCCGACATCTATAACCGAAACACCGACCGATGAAAGGGACTTGACGGTTTCACGCGACATACCAAAGCCCACTTCTTTTACGATAACCGGCACATCCACAGCTCGGACTATGGATTCAATTCTATATAAGGCCCCTGAAAAGTCTCTGTCTCCCTCAGGCATCGTTAATTCCTGAATGACATTTAAATGGATTTGCAGTGCATTCGCCTCAACCATCTCAATCGCTTCTTTTGCTTGATCAGGTGTTGCTTCACTTCCGAGGTTTGCAATCACTATCCCTGAGGGGTTTTCCTTTCTGACCACTTCGTACGTATATCTCTCTGTTTTGTCCTTTATCGCAGCCATTTGGGATCCTACGGCCATTGCCAGCCCGGTATCATTAGCAACCTGTGCAAGTTCCTTATTGATGCGATAGGTTTTTTCACCGCCGCCGCCTGTCATCGCATTAATAAAAATGGGCGAACTCAAACAAAGTTCGCCAACCGAGTGATCTAATCGAACATCGAGGGTACTGATATTAGGCAGGCTTTGATGAATAAATTTTAATTCATCAAAGGCAGATAACGGTTTTTCTTGATTTTTAAGGGCAAAACGAATATGGTCCCATTTTCTTTCAGATCTCGACACTGACAATCACCATTAATTTTTTAAATTCTTTAATTTATCGCCAATAACTTCCCCAAGCTGAAAGCCTTTTGTTTCTTCAGGAAGTTCATAATCAAATTTTTCTTCAGCCCCTTTTTCAAGAAGGTCTTTAATGCTTAATGATAAGCGCTGTTCAGCTTCGTTCGTATCTAATACCTTCACAGTAACTTCTTGACCCTCTTTTAACACCTCATGTGGGGTACCGATATGTTTGTGAGCGATTTGGGAAATATGAACAAGACCTTCCACACCAGGGAACACTTCAACAAAAGCACCATAAGAAACCAATCTTTTTACCGTTCCCGTTAAAACACTTCCTTTTGGCGCTTTTTCAGCAATATTCGACCATGGTCCCGGCAATGTTTCTTTAATGGATAAAGAAATTCTTTCGTTATCACGATCAACACTTAAAACCTTCACTTGGACTTTTTGCCCCTCTTGGACAACATCAGATGGTTTGTCAACATGTTCATGTGATAATTGAGAAATATGAACAAGGCCGTCAATTCCGCCGACATCAACGAAAGCCCCAAAATCAGTGATTCTCTGGACAGTCCCTTCAATCACTTGCCCCGGTTGTAAGGCATCAAGCCGGCTTTGCTTTTGTTTTCCCTTTTCTTCTTCAACTACTGCGCGATGGGAAAGAATTAAGCGATTCTTTTCTTTATCAAGCTCAACAATTTTGAACGATAACGTCTGTCCTTTGTAATCACTAAAATCCTCTACAAAATAGGTTTCAACTAATGACGCCGGAATAAAACCGCGTACTCCTAAATCAACAACAAGGCCGCCTTTGACAACGTCTTTTACCTCTGTTTCAATCACTTCACCGGATTGAAACTTTTGCTCTAAAGTTTCCCACGCTTTTTCAGCATCAACCTTTCTTTTTGAAAGAATTAACGCCTCCTCTTCCACTTTTAAGACTTCTAATTCCAGTTCTTCCCCTTCATGAACAGTATCGGATGCTTTTTCAATATGCAAGCTTGAAAGTTCACTAATTGGAATGATACCATCAAGTTTACTTCCCTGAATTTCAACGATCACCTGTTTTTCTTCTACCTTAGTAACTTGTCCGGTTACCTTGTCACCAACTTCAAAATTTTCCACTTCTACTTGATTTAATTCCTCAGACATATGTAAATCCTCCTTAATCCGTTTACTACCATATAATCTATAATTCCTTTATTTCCTTAAGAGCATTCTGTGCTCCATTTAAAACCATCGAGTTAAACAATGAATATTCGAAAAAGAATCTTAATTAATAACTTCTTATAAATAAGCTATTTTGTCAAGCAGAACCTACCGATACTCTTTAATAAGTTTATGGATTTCTGACATAATTAATTCAGTCACCTGTTCCGCAGATGCCTTTTCTTTTCTCATTTTGTCCATCTCAATCGGTTTTCCATAAACTACCTTCAATCTTCGAAAACTTTTATAAGGCCCAATGACGGCACAAGGAACGACCATGGCGTCCGTTTTTAATGCGAAGAAGCCCGCTCCAGCCAGCCCTTTTCCTAGTTCCCCTGTCCTGCTTCTGGTTCCCTCTGGAAACAGTCCTAAAACATGGCCTTCCTTTAAGACTTTTAATCCTTTCCTAAGGGCTTCACGATCGCTCATTCCCCGTTTTACCGGAAATGCATTGCACTTTCTGACAATTCTTCCTAGTAGCGGGACACGAAATATTTCTTCTTTCGCCATAAAATGAATCGGCCTTGATGCAGCAATCCCAACGATAATGGGATCAAAATTATGGATATGGTTCGAACACAGGAGAACTCCACCTTCTTTGGGAAAGTTGTCGAGCCCTAATACCTGTACCCGATACCATGGTTTAAATATCGATTTAACCACTGATTTTGCAAATGCATAAAAGGTCACACCCTATCCAATCCTTTCATCCACCAGAGCCATTATTTTATCGACTACTTCAGAAATGGTCATAGAGGTTGTGTCGATTTCAATTGCATCCTCGGCTTTTTTTAACGGAGCTGCTTCTCTTTCCGAATCTATCTTATCTCGAAGGGCAATCTCTTGTTTTAATTTTTCAAGATCGGACAGGAGCCCTTTTTGCATGTTTTCAGTATGACGGCGCAACGCCCTTTCCTCCACACTGGCAAGTAAAAATACCTTTACTTCCGCGTTGGGTAATACATGCGTACCAATATCCCGCCCATCCATTACAACGCCGCCGCCCGCGGCAAGTTTTTGCTGTCTCCTCACCATTTCCTTACGAACTTTTGGGTGTTTAGAAACAATAGAAACAGAATTGGTTACGTCGGCAGACCGAATCTCTTTTGTTACCTCTTTATGGTCGAGATAAACTAGTTGTCCATTTTCTGAAGGCAGCAGTTTAATTTCTGCTGCCAAGAGGGTGTCTAATAAAGCTTCTTCATCTTCAAGTTTTAGATTCTCTGCAATTGCTTTGTATGTCAACGCCCTGTACATTGCCCCTGTATCAATGTATAAATAGGATAATTTTTCAGCGACAATTTTTGCTACGGTACTTTTACCGGCTGCTGCTGGTCCATCAATGGCAATTGATAATTTCTTCTTCATAAATCCTCCTAAAATCTCTTAAGCTGTCTTCACTTTATTTTACCACCGCCATACTAGAATTGCATTCAAATTCATAAAAATAAAGCAGGATAACCTGCTTTATTGACCTTTTAAGGTTTGAAGAATATCAGTCATTGTATTTTCATTGACCCCTTCGTATTTCGTCAATTCTTTTATTTCTGGTAAAAGATCAAGCTGATGTAGAAAAAATTGCGCTATTAACAGAAAGAGAAATTGAACGATGATCAGCTTCATTAAAAGTCGCTCAATCTTTTCCAATAGAGATCCACTCCCGTTTTAGGATACTCCTATTATTGGAGCAGATGCCGTATTTTATGCCTATTAGGCCACAATTGGTTACCTTTATAACGCCTTTTGAGCTAAAGTCTCTTTCCTCTATAACACATCTTCATATACAGTTTCCGAATCCTTTATTTTTTCAACTTCTTCTTCTTTTCCATTTTGGGCGTTTATAAAAATTCGATACGTATCATCCTTGATCGTTCCGAGGAACTCATAGCATAATACTTCTTTATTTATATCGTTGACGATTACCGCCTGCCTGTCCTCCATCACTTTAAGGTTAGAATTTATCTTTTTGCGGGCTTGTTCCATTGTAATCGCAGGTTTTCCAATTTTTCTTGTTGGTAATGATTTTAAATAATCTTCGGCAGATACTCCGATAATATCCCCGTTATCAAGGGCTACCTTCATCTTAATGGCCTCAGGGTAGATTCTGATACCATTTTTGTTTGTAACAAAATTAAAGACGCCAATATTGTCATATTGTGTACTTTCGAATAGCTCTAATTCCTTATACCCTGTATTCTTTAAAAAAGCTTGTGCTCTCATCATCGCATCATGTAAACTAATACTTTGCTTCTTTACATCACGGTGATTTATAAACCAAATTGGATGTCCGCCCTTTTTAGTAAGATCCATGCTGCCTTCTTGTCCAGTTTTCTGGTTTTTTATGGAAACACTATAAAAACCATAGTCCGAACCTTTGCCACTCTTCGTTACTTTTACCTTTGAGTTTCCATCCAGCTTCATGTATTTTTGGGCAATTTGGATCGCCTCAGCACGGGAAATTGGTTTTCCTTTAACATGTTTGAAATTCTCATCCTTTTTTTGCAGGTTGGCAAATGTCGGTCCAAAATCGGTTTCATCGAAACCATTAACGGTTTTTTCTACCGTTTTAAAGCCATCAATAATGGTATTGTCTGTTTTTTCCTTACCTGAGGCAAGTGCCAGCTCTACGTCCATCCAACGGAGATTATTTTTTAAAACCATATGCTGAACCTTGCGAAGCTCGCTTTGAATGTTACCAGATTGCTTGTAAAGAGTCTTTAAGGTACTATACTCTTTATCTGTCAGTGGCTCCTTATCTAAATCTCTTACTGCCGTACGGTAACTGAAATTACCGATATTAGCCAAGAATTCCTCCGTTTTATTAAACGGTAATAGCGTCAGTGGAAGCTGGCCGACAGCATTATGTGCATCTGAAGTAATTCTCCAGACCTCAGCCAAAGAGGGTGATAACGAATGCCTTGAATTCATCGCAAGTGTTGCGCCGATTTTGTCATGCAATACATCCATTTGATAGGTAAGTCCATGGAAAGCTCGTTGATAATTGTTTTCAGCATTTAACAGAATCGCATTCTTCTCTTGATGCTCTTGATATCCCCAATAACCGGTACCAATTACTCCCAGTGCTAACACACCTATTAATAAACCTCTAATCAATTTAGCTCACCTCTACTTGCAAAAAATATGTTTCCCAATTCTCTTAATTTGTGGCCTCGACCATATCCATTTACTTGTTGCCGTTGCAGGATTAAAATAATAAAGCGCATTGCCTGTTGGGTCCCAGCCATTAATTGCATCGATGACGGCTTTTTTTGAGGTTTCATTTGGGGTAAGCCAAATTTGTCCGTCTGCAACTGCTGTGAACGCACCCGGTTCAAAGATAACACCGGAAACGGTGTTAGGAAATGAGGAGCTATTGACACGATTTAAGATGACGGAGGCAACCGCTACTTGACCAATATATGGTTCTCCCCTTGACTCGCCATGAACCGCATTCGCCATTAATTGGATATCATTTTGCGAAAAACCTTTAGGGATGTTTACTGCCGATGCCTTTCCGGTTGTTTTTTTGGCTGCTCCCTTGGTTGTTGAGGTTCCCTTTGTATATTTTGTAGTCTTCAAAAGCTTTGCCTTAGTGGCTGCCCCGGCGAGTCCATCAATAGGCAAACCGAATTCATATTGAAAATTTCGTAATGCCCAGTATGTCTTCCAGCCAAATACTCCATCAATTTTCCCGTGAAAGAATCCAATATATGCCAGTCTGGATTGAAGTTCTATGACATCTTCACCAACCGCTCCACGTTGGATTACTTGATTGGAAAAGGCTTGAACCTTAGGAACCTGCATAAATGGCAGCGAAGCGATCAACAATGTAGCAATCGTAACTACTTTTAACAAGCTGATTTTCTTCATCATGGAATATAAACCCCCATTGTTAATCTTTTTACAGTAACCCTATTTTCTGTTAAATTGTTTTTTTTATTCCATTCAATATAAAAAACCCTTCATCATGATCAAGAGTGAAGGGTTTTTTGTACTGAATATTGTTTTTTAAAATGGTTGGCACTTAATATCTTTGCTTTTTTCACTTTTGTTAAACCAAACCACCAAAGAAATATCATAAAGGGAAAAATAATAAAAATCCATTTCTTTAAGGAAAGGAGGATGAAATCATAGGAACCATGGAGTATAAACGGGATGAATAGCGAAAGAAAGACCCATTTCACTTTATATCCTCCGGTGAATTTCGCTTTGCCGATATAAAAACCCATGATAACACCAAAAAGCGCATGGCTGGAAACAGGTAAAAGAGCACGAACCATGGCGTGTTCAACCCCATTAGCAATTAAATAAAATATGTTTTCAACCGTAGCAAAACCAAGTGATACGGCAACACCGTATACGATCCCGTCAAATGGTTCATCAAATTCAACATGCTGGTAGACCGCATAAAAAAGAATAAACCACTTAAAAAACTCTTCCAACAGGCCGGTACTAAAAAATGCATCGAAAAGATTGGATTTAACCAAATACTCTGTCTCAAGTACATGCTGGATAAACATGATTGGAAACACTAGAAGAGCCCCATACAGGAACGTCCTGAGAACAAAGGAAATTGGCTCTGGTTCGTATTCATCTTTTAGATAAAAATAACTAAGCAAGGCCAACCCAGGGGCAATTCCGGCAGATAAAATTCCCAGCATGATAAACCTCTTTTCAAAAATCTGTTTTCTTAATGGTACCACGAAACGAGGGATGAATAAAATGAAAGTTTCGCCATTTCGACAGAATTAAAATTCAATCTTTTCCAACCCGCTGGCAAGGGCAACTGCTAATTTAATTCTTGCCTTTTTCGAATCATTATCACTGCCGAGAATGACTCCCTTTTTGTAGAGATCGTAGGCACTTCCCTCGTAATCATAGGTGGTGTAAACTGAGCCCTCTTCCGCACTTGTAGTGATCACCATTTTAATTCCTGCTTTAATTGCTAGTTCAATTTCAGCCATCATGTTCGGAGCGACCTGTCCCCGTCCGACTCCTTCGAGAACTATTCCTTTGACACCGGCTTCTCTCGCTGCCTTGATAAATTTTCCGTCGGCATTGATATAACATTTAACTATCTCCACTTGAGGAAGCTGTGAACCAACGGGATAAAATTCCCTCTTCAACGGCTTTTGATAGACATGTACCTGATCATTGTCAATAATCCCAAGATAACCGAAACCAAATACATTAAATCCCTGGATATTGGATGCATGCTCTTTTTTTACATATCTCGCTGCAAAAATGCGTTCATTAAAGACAACGACAGTCCCCACATTGTGTAAATCATGAGAGCAGGCAGTATAGATCGCATGCCGTAAATTAATATAAACATCGCTCCCTAAATCATCAGGGGAACGCTGTGAACCTGTTACGACAACAGGCCGATGGTCGTTGATCGTTAAATCAAGAAAATAGGCAGTTTCCTCCATCGTATCCGTCCCATGGGTAACGACAATTCCGGAAACGGACTCATCTTTGAAATAATGGTCAATTTTCCCCTTTAACACTAGTAAATCAGCAAATGTAATATGGATACTAGCTTTTTGAAATACGGATTCAACTATTATCTCTATATCATCAGGGAGCTGACAAATGCTTGCCAGTTCTTCCCCGGTTAACGCTCCAGATGCTAATTTCCCGGATTCCTTATTCGGCTTACTGGCTATTGTTCCCCCTGTTGTTAACAAGACAACTTTTTTCATTGGTTGTTCCCCCTTCTTTTGCCAAGATGGCACTTGCAATCTGGGCACCATGGAACCGCCCATTTTCAATGAATATTTCATTTGCATTATTACCAGCAGCAATGACCCCTGCAATGTAGACGCCGGGAATATTCGTCTCCATCGTCTCGGGATGGATCATTGGTCTCCCTGATTCTGCATCAATCATTACACCAATAGTTGTTAAAAACTGATGATCAGGATGATAACCGGTCATTGCAAAGACAAAATCATTGTGAATCAACGACTCAGCTCCGTCTTTAAGATAAATGACACTGTCTTCGGTTATTTCCTTAACATGTGCATTAAAGTGCATCGTAATGAATCCATTTCGTACTAACGATTCGAATTCCGGCAAAATCCAAGGCTTGATGCTGGAAGAATACTCCCTCCCGCGATAAAGGACCGTGACTCTGGCCCCTGCTTTAACGAGCTCAATGGCGGCATCCACACTAGAATTTTTTCCGCCGATCACACAGACATCTTTATCGAAATAGGGGTGGGCCTCTTTAAAATAGTGAAATACCTTTGGTAAATCTTCACCGGGAACATTCATATAATTGGGATGATCATAATAACCAGTTGCAACCACGATATAATGGGCATGATAGCTATTTTTTGTTGTGATAACGGTAAAACCATCAACGGATTCTTCCACTTTTAGGACCTCTTCATAGGTATGGATCCGCAAACCTTTTCGCTTCACAACTTCCCGATAGTAGACAAGGGCCTGATTTCTTTTTGGCTTATAGTTATCGGTAACAAACGGAAGGCCGCCAATTTCTAATTTTTCACTTGTGCTGAAGAAGGTTTGATGTGTTGGGTAATGGTAAATGGAATTTACAACATTCCCCTTTTCGATAATAAGCGGCTTTTTCCCAATTTCCTGTAAGGCAATTGCTGCAGCCAACCCGCAAGGACCGGCCCCAATTATGATAATGTCTTCATTGTACACGGCGATAACACTCCTTAGTAAACTATTCCATATTAAAAAACTCCTACCTGATAATGATAGGAGTTTTTCTTCTATATTTCAATCTTAAATCCAGCCTCTAAAGCGGCTCGCTTCTGCCATTTTCCTTACACCGACCATATAAGCGGCCAAACGCATGTCAACGTGGCGTGTTTGAGCGATATCATAAATATTATTAAAGGATTTAATCAAAATCTTTTCAAGCTTCTCTTCCACTTCTTCTTCAGTCCAATAATAGCCTTGATTGTTTTGAACCCACTCGAAATAAGACACGGTTACCCCGCCCGCCGATGCAAGAACATCTGGAACCAAAAGAATGCCACGCTCCGTTAATATTTGCGTTGCTTCTAATGTTGTTGGACCGTTGGCTGCTTCAACAACGATGCTCGCACGTATGTTATGGGCATTTTCTTCAGTGATTTGGTTTTCAATCGCAGCCGGAACAAGAATATCACATTCAAGTTCAAGAAGCTCTTTATTTGTAATGGTATTATCAAATAATTTTGTTACTGTACCAAAGCTGTCCCTTCTATCAAGAAGATAATCAATATCCAGTCCGTTTGGATCGTATAGTGCGCCATATGCATCAGAAATACCCACTACTTTGGCACCGGCATCATGCATGAACTTTGATAGATAGCTGCCGGCATTTCCAAAGCCTTGAATAACAACCCTGGCGCCTTCTATCTCAATGTCTCTCTTTTTAGCAGCTTCACGAATACAAATCGTTACCCCTTTTGCTGTAGCCGATTCACGTCCGTGGGAGCCTCCAAGAACAAGCGGTTTTCCAGTAATGAAGCCAGGTGAATTAAATTCATCAATCCGGCTGTATTCATCCATCATCCAAGCCATAATTTGCGAGTTTGTAAATACATCAGGTGCGGGGATATCTTTTGTCGGTCCGACAATCTGACTAATGGCCCGTACATACCCGCGGCTCAACCTTTCAAGTTCCCTAAAAGACATATCACGCGGGTCACAAACAATCCCGCCTTTACCGCCTCCATAAGGAAGGTCAACAATACCACATTTCAAGCTCATCCAAATTGATAAGGCTTTCACTTCGGTCTCCGTTACACCAGGATGGAAACGTATTCCTCCCTTTGTTGGACCGACTGAGTCATTATGCTGTGCCCTGTAGCCCGTAAATATTTTAACGGAACCATCGTCCATTCTAACTGGAATTTTAACTGTCATCATACGTAACGGCTCTTTCAAGAGCTCGTAAACCTCTTCAGGATAACCTAACTTTTCAAGGGCCTTGTGAATAACAGTTTGTGTTGATTTTAACACATCGTGCTGCTCCTCTTGAATAGTTTTTTCAGTACCGTTTTCGGCTACCATTTGTAAACCTCCTAAGAAATACTTTTACGAATGTTATCCGCTGTCAGTCACAAGTATACACCTTTAATTGATTAATGCAAGAACAAAGATTTTACCCATATGTAAACGCCGCCATGACGAAAATTTCACCTTGATAGGACCGTGTTAGAATATGGCGTTGATAATCTAGAAAGGAAGAGTACAGAGGGGGCAACTCCTCTCCCATTCTTTTAGATTATATCCTAGGTTCTTTCAATTAAAATAATGAAGGATCGTTTCGACTGTTTTATTTTTCACAATTACTTTACCGTATTCTGAAAGAATATGTGGACTTACTATTGAGGCGTTGCCAAACTCTGATAAAATGCACGCTGCCATTTCATTTTTGTCCGTTTCATTTTGATCCATTAAAAGATAATAGCGCCCGTTCATTGCAAATAAACTTCCTCCAAGGATTTCTACAGAGGATAATCTCTTAGAAACATTAATAATATCCTCCAAATCCTCAAATGCAAATAAAAGATTCTCACAGTCTCCGACCCTTACTTGCATTTCGACGAAACCATCGTGTAATGCCTCTTCCTCTGCTTTTACTTCCTCAACCGTAATGATCATAATCATTCCCTGAGCCTGAAGAGAGAATACTTCGACTGCTACAGAACCTTGAATCTCTACATTAAATTCCACGCTAGCTTCTTCGAGCATATCATAAAATAACTGATTCCATTTACCAGCGTCTTTCCAAATATCTTCTTTTGAAAGGCCTCTATCCATTAGATCATCAGAGGTTAAAAAGATTTTTATTTTATTTGCTGTCAAGCGTTCTAAGCGCATATTTTAGCCCCCTGCTTATGACTACTCTTGATTTAATGTATGCCTTTAGCAGATGGTTGGTGAATTGTCTTAGCAAACTGGAGTTATTCGCTTGAAAGTGTTATCAAGTGGCACTCTGCAGGTGCTCCCAGCCTTAATGGAAGCGCCGTAGTTCCATAGCCATTACTGATTAGCAGGGTTGTATTGGCTAATTGTTTGACTCCTCCTCTTTTTTGCGGGCTGTAGCCGAGGATATGAATTTGCCCGCCATGTGTATGCCCGCTTAATACCAAACGTATTTCAGATTCAGGGAGAATCTTTTCCGTGATACCTGGATAATGACTGATAAGAATTTTAAAGCTTGCTTCGTCAGCAGCCAGAAGGGCCAGATCAAGCCGGTCCCGTTCTTGCCCTAACTCATCGACACCAAGCAGGCTCCATTTCTCTCCTATTTCAGATTCAAAAGTAACAGCCGTATTTTTTAATACTTTAATATTGAGTCTCTTCATGATTTTCTCTAATTTATCTGGATCTTGTTCATAATCATTATTGCCCCAAACAAAGTAAACAGGACCGATTTGCTTCAATTTCCTCAGGTTTGCTTCGACTCTTTTAAAAGGAACTCCCTTTTCCGTTAAATCTCCGCCGATAATGACCAGATCAGCATGTCCTTTGACTGAATAAATAATCTTATCTGAAATAACGCGCCGATGGATATCCGAGATAAAAAACAGAGAGACTCGCCCAAACGATTTTGGAAAATCAGGAAAACAGAAAACATGCTGAACCACATGATTAAGAAAAGCTTCGCGCAGCATGTATAAAAAAAGGCATATACCAAAAATGAACAGAATTCCCCAAAAAACCGCCATATGGTTCTATACTTCCTGTATACTTAAAATCCGGAAGCCATGTTCTTCAAGCTTCTTGACGAACTTATCAATATTGTCATTCTTTTCAATCTTCATAACAATTCTCCGCACAAGTTTATCCGTTTCATCGAAGGTGACAAATGAAATGATATGCTCATGAAAGTGATGGGCAATTTCTGAAAGGCGGGCGATTCTTCCCTCAGTTTCCACGGATGTTAAAGCAATCCTCACACCTGGACGGTTCACCCCAAACGCACTTTCAAAAGATTCTAATACATCTTTGCGAGTGACCACACCTTGAAAGTTATGATCTTCATCCACCACAGCCAGCAATGGAAAATCCTTTAAATCAAGCATCGTCCTTTCGAATAATTCTGTCCCGACTAAATACTGTTCTTGATGGGTCGCAATCTCTTTGACAATAGTTGCCGTCAGATATTCTTCCTTTTGTTTATTGGAAAGAAAGTAATTTTCATAAATGCTGTATCTTGTGACAACACCTAAATAACGTTCTCCCTGCAAAACTGGCAGTCCATCAATTCGATGTTCTTCAAGTTTTTCCAAAACTTCCTTTAATGTTTCATTTTCTTGGGCAGTAATGCATTCATGCTTTGGAATCATCATATGCTTTACAAACATATTATTATCACCTCAGGGTGTAAAGTACTTTCACCTTATTATACTTCGACATTCCGATTTAAAACCCTTTAATATCGGAAAGTTTTATGTCATATCATCCAATAATCAATCATATCGTTAAATGATGTTACATCATAAGGGAGGGCAACTATGAATACACATTTCAAGACCTATTATCCTTACGTAAGTCCATTTGACCCCTGTAAACCTATGGTTAAAAAAACCTACTCCACTCCGCCAAATTTATATCTTGGGTTTCAACCACCCAATTTGCCACAATTCACACCAATGGAAGCATTAAGAGCCGGTACACTTTGGAAACCTTTATACGATCCTTGGTATAGTCCGTATGAAAAAGGAAAGAAGGGGGTCCCTTCATGAAGCAGGTACCTGCCGAATACTATCAATTATTGGAGCAGCTTCAGGTAGTTGATTTTGTTTTAGTGGAGTTAACCCTTTACTTGGATACCCATAATGAGGACCTCGAAGCTATTAAACAATTTAATCATCATGCAAAGGAGAGAAAACAAATTAAAAAGCAATTTGAAAGCCAATTTGGTCCATTGCAACAATTTGGCAATAGCTATTCCGGCTATCCATGGAACTGGGATGATTCCCCTTGGCCGTGGCAAGTTTAGATTATTAAAGTTCAAAGAGGGAGGGATTTTTAATAAATGTGGATATATGAAAAAAAGCTGCAATATCCTGTTCGTGTCAGCACCTGTAATCCGATGTTAGCCAAATTTTTAATTGAGCAATATGGTGGAGCAGACGGGGAACTGGCCGCTGCCTTAAGATATTTAAATCAACGATACACCATTCCCGATAGGGTAATCGGTCTGTTGACAGATATCGGTACTGAGGAGTTCGCCCACCTTGAAATGATCGCTACTATGGTTTATAAATTAACAAAGGATGCTACCCCGGAGCAGTTGAAAACTGCCGGGTTGGGGGATCACTATGTTGATCATGGCAAAGATCTATTTTACCATAATGCTGCTGGTGTTCCATTTACCGCGACATATATTCAAGCAAAGGGCGACCCGATTACTGACCTTTATGAAGATATTGCAGCAGAAGAAAAGGCAAGAGCAACGTATCAATGGATTATCAATATGAGCGATGATACGGATCTTAATGATGCATTACGCTTCCTAAGAGAGCGGGAAATTGTACATTCCCAGCGATTCCGTGAAGCTGTGGAAATTTTGAAAGAAGAACAAGGAAAAAAGAAGATCTTCTAAGAAGCAGTTATCAGCTGCTTCTTATTTTTTTTCGTGATAAAGGTTGATATCATAGTGTTTTTTCATCACTTCAAAAATAAGATGGCGGTTTTTCCATTCCTCTTCCCTCTTCCATAAGTCCTTGCTGCGGTCGACAATTTCACACCTTAATTCTTGGTATTCCTTTTCTTTCTTATCTTTCTGCTGCCGTAACACATTCATCGCCCCATAGCTAATCAGCGTCATCGCGAATAAGAACAGATTCACTCCGTCATTTAGCGACGCGGAAAACATCGCAAAAAAAGAATAACTGTAGTCCTTTGCGATGGTAAAATAAAAATAACTAAAAAATAGGAAGGCCACGATAAGGGTTCCATAGATTGATAAAAAATGGCGTTTTTCAGCGATATCAAACTTTTCCTTCCTTTTTCTTAAGTTTTCTAACATTTGCTTTGTCGCCGGGTCGGTGTTATCTAGTAATTGGATTGGAGTATCCATTTTTTCCACCTCCATTTCCCTATATACTATGAACTTGTCCTTCCAATTATGTTTTTTAACACAAAAAGCCAATCCCGCAAAATTGGCTTTTTATTTATTGGTATGATTGGAAGTTTGGGGTCTCTCTTCATTTGACTTTTCCAAATGAATCGTTTCATAGCCAACAGAGCTTCCAGGTTTTTTCCCTGCCGGTTGGACATTCCTGCCTTCAAGATAGGAAATGACACTAAAAATTATCACAGGCAGCAAAACAAAAACGAAGACCAATAAGCGGATCACCGGATATTTTGGCTTCCATTTTATTTTCTTCTTTTTCCGCTGGTGAAGCTGCCGCCGAGGCGGTAAGAAATCATCCACTTCCATTGTCTCATTCACTTTTTGAATCGGCTGTTTTAATCTTTCCGCTCTTTCTCTATATGGCGCTTCTTTATTCATAGCGAGGCCCCTCCTCTCCATCCGATTCATGATCCTCTTTCGACGGACGCTTATATTTTATATACACACCTAATAAAAAATCTATGACAAAATGCATCATAATGGTAACGGCAAAATTTTCAGTCCACTGATAAATAGCACCAATAGCAAAACTAAGTGAAACAATATTAACAAATAAATACCAATTAAACAGATAACGGTAATGAATAATGGCAAAAATGATACTGGCCAGTATTAGGCCCACTTTTGTTTGAATCACTCCACGAAATAATATTTCCTCACTAAAAGCAACAAATGCAGCAATGAACATGATATGAAAAATATTTTGCTGTTTAAATATCCTCTCATTTAAGCCACCATCATCATAATAGTGTGCCGGCAGCAATTTCATCAGAACAATATCGACGATAACAACGGCTGCACCTGCTGGTAACCCCACTTTAAAAATGTTAGGGTCGTTAAAGTGAAGATAAGCTAAATAGGAAAAATCATCAAATAACAACCATCCTAAAAAAAACGAAATCAACAAAATGATTACTTGTGTCAAATACAAATGAAAAAATAATTCCTTATTCGATAAGCCGGCAATGATGTCACTATATTTATTTTTCATTTACTCAACCCGCTATTGATTAATAATTTTCGTAAATAATCCGTCCATGTACCATTATCTGTTTCTTCCTGTAGACTTTGTTTTGTTGAGTGATAATGTTTTAAATCCAGTCCGCATTTATCACAGCATGGATGCACTATAGTCGTCAATTCGTCCTCGAAGTATTGCAGGATTAATTTTCGCCTGCATGTATTTGTTTCAATCCACTGCTTCATTCGAAAAATATGTTCTTTCTTGGCTTGCAGCCTATCTTCTGTAAACTTCTGAATCGCTGCCCTCAAATCTTGCAGGCTATTCGTTTCCAGAAGGAGAGGATTGAACATATCCTCGATGATCCGCCACTGTATATCCGTGAACCCGCCATGCTCCTTTAAGGTTTCAGTTAGTCTGACTCCTCTGGAATTGGCTCCTCCTAGCTTATTGAATAGCCAATCAATTTGCTGTTGAGAGGGCAGCTCCCCTTCAGCAAGCTGAAACGGCAGCTGTTCATCTCCGGGGGAATAGAGTAACATGGCAATACTTGGCTTACCATCACGTCCTGCTCTGCCAATTTCCTGCAGATATGATTCTAGTCGCATCGGCATGTGATAGTGGATGACAAAACGGATATTTTCTTTATTCACGCCCATCCCAAATGCACTGGTAGCACAGATAACATCAAGCTGGTTATGAATAAATTGCTGTTGAATCAATATTCTTGTATCTTGCTCTAAGCCGCTATGATATACACTTACCCGACAAATCTGTTTCTCTATAAGAAGTAAAGCCATATACTCGGCCCCCTTCTTGCTGGAAAAATAAATGATTCCCGGCTTTTGCAGCTGAGCAACAAGCTCAAGTACACGCTTTTCCTTTTCTCGATAATCGGCTATCTCTTCCACATAAAATCCAATGTTGGGACGGTCAATGGTTGACTCTACTTTCTTCACCTTACCTAGTCCAAGCGAATGAATAATATCATGACGGACTTTAGATGTCGCCGTTGCTGTTAAGGCAAGGGTAAGAGGCTGACCAAGAGCATGGCGGATCTCTCCTAATTTCGAATAATCTGGACGAAAGTCATAACCCCATTGAGAAATACAATGGGCTTCATCTACCACAAATAACGAGATCGATAAACATTGAAGCTTTCTTAATATATAGGGAACCTGTAGCATTTCCGGTGAAATAAAGATAAATTTGTATCGATTCAGATACATTAATACATTCTCTTTCTCTTCATAACTCAGAAATGAATTGAGCGCAACTACCCGTTTTTCACCAAAACGTTTCATTTGCTCTACCTGGTCCTGCATGAGGGATAGCAGTGGAGATATGATGATGATTTGGCCAGCAAAAATATAACCAGGCAGTTGATAGCATAATGATTTTCCCGTTCCTGTTGGGAGCATGGCTAACGTATGCTCTCCCGCCAGAAGGGCCGAAATTACTTCCTTTTGGCCTGTTTTAAAAGATGAATAACCAAAATATTTTTTTAACAGGGCCTCCAATTCCATATTTAACCACCATTCCTTGCTAACACTAGCCTAATTTGAAAATAACTTGCCTGTTTTACTTGATCCTTAATCAACTTTAATTGTCTTGAAGCCATCCGTCTTGATATTTGCAAAATCTCTTCTTGTAATGGCTCTGCCACGTACGCATCAATCGAAAAATCATTCCTATTCAAGGCAATCTCCACAAGATGATCTTCTATCGTACTTATTTTCAACTGGCGTATTTGAGCAATCGTTTCAAGCGAATGACCCTGGGTTAGTAATTGCCACGTTTTTCTTGAAGACTGCGTTAAACCATGCTGCTGTATTAACCCCTTGTGAAGATGCGATAGCAAAGGAAATCGCTCGTACCCTTCTCCAATCTTACGAATCATATAGTGAATGACATTGATAAACTCAAGCTGATAATCGAACCAACCCATTGATAATTTTTGCGCTGCCTGGAATGGGGTTAGACCGATTTGCTGATACCCTGTTAACCGGAAAACTAATGCGGAAGGATTCATGTCTCTTTTCTCTTCAAAACATTTGATAAGCTCCGCATAGGTCATGCTGCCAATTTCTTTCTTTGAGACTTTTATTTCCTTTAAAACAGCTTTTAGCCATTGATGAATGTCTTCGCCTTTTTGAATCGGAATATAGCTTGTTTCTTGGTATTCCAGATTCGAGACCACTTGTATGAATAATGAAAGCCTTCTCCAAAACTGGGACGTTATTTGATGGTATTCCCAGCCGTTTAATTCATTCAGTGGCGGATGCTCTTTTAAGAATAATTCTCCTGAGGGAGTCAATCGAAAATGTTGCTCTCCTGAGCAATAGATGACATCTTGAGCCTGCAGCATACGTATCATTTGATCAAACGACTCTCTTGTTAACGGTTCAAGAATTCCAAAAAACCTTTTTAAGGTAAATAAATGGGCATCCTGAATCGTTTGTGAAGATTTCTTCCCATTTAAAAGGTGGTAGATGGAATAAATAGTCCTTTCGCTATTCAATTGCTTGACACAATAAAGAATGATCGATTTGAATTGTACCATTAAAACCACCACATTTTTCGCCATTCGACATATTCCGTCTAAAATCTTTATTTATTTTAACATGAAATAGGGAATCTTGTTGCCTAAAAAGAAGGAAGGGATGAAATTAACTAAAGCGACTAGTTAATAATAATTTTTCTATTGAAAAGTTACCGATACAGCTTTACAATAGAGTTGTGAATTGCGTTTACCAACTTTTTTCAAGCGGGTGAATAGTAAGTATTTTTTTGAAATAACAATGGGAGGGTATTTTTCATGGCTAAGTACACGATTGTTGATAAGGAAACTTGCATTGCTTGCGGTGCATGCGGTGCTGCTGCACCAGATATTTATGATTACGATGATGAAGGGATTGCATTTGTAACCCTTGACGATAATGAAGGGATTGTAGAAATTCCGGATGTCTTAATCGATGACATGATGGATGCATTCGAAGGCTGTCCAACTGACTCCATCAAGGTTGCCGACGAACCATTTGATGGCAACCCTACTAAATTCGAATAATATTTTGTAACAGGATCATTAACCCCCCGTCTTTAGTGAGGGCACTGAAAAACCTTCGGTTTTTCAAAAATT
>NZ_JADDIU010000019.1 GCF_016464375.1 Bacillus renqingensis | reverse complement strand
CCTTCCTTATGGAGCGCTCCAACTGAGATAAAGGAAACACGGTGAGCGCAAGCGAACCGATGTTGACTTATCGTAGGGTGGAGCGCGAAGGACACTAGCCGCTAGGGCGCTGGAGCTAGACAATTCTCAAAGTTGAAAATTTTATACTTTCTTACCTAGTAAGAAAAAGCTCGCCTGTTGTAGCGAGCCTTTTTCCGCTTTCATTACTTAACTTCGACATTAGCTCCAACTTCATCAAGCTTAGCTTTGAGTTCTTCAGCTTCTTCTTTAGAAATGCCTTCTTTAAGTGGTTTTGGAGTGTTGTCAACAAGGTCTTTTGCCTCTTTAAGACCAAGACCAGTGATTTCACGAACCACCTTAATAACCTTAATTTTTTGATCGCCAGCGCCGGTTAGGATGACATCAAATTCAGTTTTTTCTTCAGCTGCAGCAGCACCCGCACCACCAGCAACCGCTACAGGAGCAGCTGCAGTTACGCCAAATTCTTCTTCAATTGCTTTTACTAGATCATTAAGTTCTAAAACAGTCATATTCTTAACTGCTTCAATGATTTGTTCTTTCGTCATGATTATGTTTCCTCCTTAGTTTTCGTTCGTTTATTTTACAACACGATGTTGATTGTCCAGTTCAAGCGCCTAGGAGCTTTCGCTGTCTTATGCGCCTTGTTCTTCTTTTTGATCTGCCACCGCTTTCGCAGCAAGGGCAAGATTGCGGATTGGAGCTTGCAGGACACTGAGTAGCATTGACAGCAAGCCTTCGCGTGAAGGAAGTTCAGCAAGAGCCTTAATTTCTTCGACCGTTGCAATGTTTCCTTCGATGACACCTGCTTTTAATTCAAGGGCTTCATTCTTTTTCGCAAAATCATTTAAGATTTTAGCCGGTGCGACGACATCTTCAGTACTGAATGCAATCGCATTCGGGCCTGTTAATGCATCATTTAAGCCAGAAAGTCCAGCTGCATCGGCAGCACGGCGGGTCATCGTATTTTTGTAAACTTTGAAGTCTACGCCAGCCGCGCGGAGTTGTTTACGAAGTTCAGTTACTTGGCCAACTGAAAGTCCACGATAATCCACAACAATTGTTGAAACACTATTCTTTAATTTGTCAGAAATTTCACCAACAATTTGTTTTTTTGCTTCAATTGCACTGCTCATCTTTACACCTCCTATAGATTGTCTACATTTATACCGGGCATTAAAAAAGCCTCCACATCAGCATAGACATGGAGGCAACTAAATAGTCAAGACTATTTTATATCGCACTACCTCGGCAGGATATTAAGCGTTTTATGCCCCTGCTGTCTACGGTACAAATGTTTATAATTTAAACAACAACAAGTATTCTACAGAATGTTGTCAGGTTTGTCAATTAGCAAAAACTACCTTGCTACTACTGTAGAAGGATCGACCTTTACACCAGGTCCCATTGTGGAAGCAACCGTTACGTTCTTCATGTATGTGCCTTTTGCTGCAGATGGTTTTACCTTTAGCAATGTTTCAAACACAGTAGAGAAGTTTTCCACTAGCTTTTCATT
The DNA here is from genome assembly GCF_016464375.1 of Bacillus renqingensis. Taxonomy (GTDB): domain Bacteria; phylum Bacillota; class Bacilli; order Bacillales; family Cytobacillaceae; genus Neobacillus; species Neobacillus renqingensis. Next base: position 28,090 of record NZ_JADDIU010000019.1, on the reverse strand, counting down.
TTCAAATGAAGTCTTACCGATTGGCACATGGATATTTCCAGCTTTATCAACACGGTATTCTACTTTACCTGCTTTAATCTCATTGATTGCTTTTGTTACATCAAATGTAACAGTACCTGTTTTAGGGTTAGGCATTAAACCTTTTGGTCCTAATACCCGACCAAGCTTACCGACTTCACCCATCATATCAGGAGTTGCGACGATCACATCAAAATCAAACCAGCCTTGTTGGATTTTGTTGATGTATTCTGCATCCCCTACATAATCGGCACCGGCTGCTTCCGCTTCCTTCACTTTTTCACCCTTTGCAAATACTAATACGCGCTGGGTTTTACCGGTTCCGTTTGGCAGCACAACCGCTCCACGGATATTTTGGTCAGCTTTTTTAGGATCAACACCCAAACGAAAGGCAGCTTCAATTGTTGCATCAAATTTAACGTAGTTTGTTTTCTTTGCAAGATCAATTGCCTCTGCAACTGGGTAAGCTTTTGTGCGGTCAACAAGCTTCGCAGCTTCTACGTACTTCTTACCTCTTTTAGCCATTTTACATTTCCTCCTTGATTTGTGGTTTTAACGAATTAATCTCCCACACTGAAAAGCGGAGGCGCAACTCCAACAAGCGCTGGAGGGCCTGGCAGCGAAGTCGTTTTTGACTTCATCGAACAGGACCGAAGCGGCTCGGGGAGGGCTTGGGCGCCGCAGCTAGACAGCATACACAAGGGTTGCGCAATTACGCAACCCCCTCCTTACATAAACAGTTTACATGGATTAGTCTTCAATATTGATACCCATGCTGCGTGCAGTGCCTTCAACCATGCGCATGGCTGCTTCAACGCTTGCTGCGTTAAGGTCAGGCATTTTTTGTTCCGCAATCTCGCGTACTTTATCACGCTTTACTGTTGCTACTTTATTACGGTTAGGCTGGCCTGAACCAGACTGTATTCCAGCTGCTACTTTCAAAAGGACAGCAGCAGGGGGAGTTTTCGTAATAAATGTAAATGAACGGTCTTCAAATACCGTAATTTCAACAGGAATAATCAATCCAGCTTGATCTGCTGTACGAGCGTTAAATTCTTTACAGAATCCCATAATATTCACACCGGCTTGACCTAATGCAGGACCAACTGGCGGCGCTGGGTTCGCTTTTCCAGCAGGGATTTGTAATTTAACCACTTTAATTACTTTTTTAGCCACGAGACACACCTCCTTAAAGTCCGTGATGTGGTTAATAGGGATCCCCTTAGTACGGATGTTCCCTCCCACTCAGGCATCTGTCTTTATATAAAAAATAAAGAACTTGACAAAAGTCCTGTCTCTTAAACTGAGACATACTGACCTATGAAATATTAACACTTTTTATTATTGATTTCAAGTTTTTTTACAAATATCAAACTATATTTTCTCAATTTGCGTGAAGTCGAGTTCAACCGGTGTGTCCCGTCCAAACATATTGACAAGCACCTTCAATTTTGATTTATCCTTGTCCATTTCTTCAATATTGCCGGTAAAGTTGGCAAATGGCCCTTCCTTTACGCGAACCGTTTCCCCTATTTCGTAATTGACATCGACTCTTTTTTCTTCCACACCCATGCGCTTAAGAATGACGGCTACCTCGTCGGGAAGGAGGGGCGTTGGTTTGGAACCTGATCCGGCCGATCCTACAAATCCCGTTACCCCAGGGGTGTTGCGTACTACATACCAAGAATCGTCTGTCATAACGAGTTCAACTAATACATAGCCAGGGAACACCTTTCGCTTCACTACCTTTTTCTTCCCGTTCTTGATATCAGTTTCTTCTTCCTCCGGTACCACAACGCGGAAGATTTTATCCGTCATGCCCATTGATTCCACACGTTTTTCTAAATTTGCCTTTACTTTGTTTTCATAACCTGAATACGTATGAACAACATACCAGTTCTTTTCCATTTCAGAGGACTAGATCGTCCGTCCCTCCCTACGATTTAATTCAAGATTCGTCTATTTAACCAAATTAAAAAACCCGTCAAAACGGGCTTTTAGCTAAAATTTCCTTTATTGATTACCATTATACCATGAACTGATACCAATTATTCAAGAATTAATCGAATCAATTTTGAAATCCCTAAGTCAAGCACGGCAAAGAAAATAGTGAAAAAAGCTACAGTCGATAACACGGTAATCGTCGAACGGGTTAGCTCACCTCGTTTTGGCCAGCTGACTTTTCTCATTTCACGGACAATATCACTGAAGAACTTCTTTATGCGTTGCATTCTTTGTAACCCCCAACTATGACAAATAACATTGCTAAAATCTTACCTTATTTTGTTGCTTGGTGGATGGTATGGGCAGCACAAGTTTTACAAAATTTTTTCAATTGCAATCTAGTAGTTTGCGTTTCTTTGCTTGCGGTTGAATAATTTCGTGAGCCACATTCAACACAAGCAAGAATCACCTTTTTACTCATCTCAACACCTTCAATATATCCCTAAAAATGTAACACGATACCCTATTTATTGTCAATCACAATAAGAGGGTGCAAATAGCGCAAAACTTCTCTATATTCGAGTCCCAAAATGGACGGAATTCACACTAAATGGCTGCAGTTATCCATTTTTGTGATCTCATGCTACTCTCTATACATCATAATGAAAATTCGCGAATTTCCAAATAACGCTCAAGCTTCCGCTTTACCCGCTGGAGGGCATTATCAATTGATTTCACATGGCGATTAAGCTCCTCAGATATCTCCTGGTAGGATTGTCCGTCTAAATAAAGAGCTAGAACCTTTCGTTCTAAGTCACTGAGTAATTCTGTCATTTTAATTTCTATATGATCAAATTCCTCTTGATTAATAATTAATTCTTCCGGGTCAAGCACCTTTGCCCCTGATAAAACATCTATTAACGTCCGGTCCGATTCCTCATCATAAATAGGCTTGTCCAATGATACATACGAGTTTAATGGAATGTGCTTTTGTCTTGTAGCCGTTTTAATCGCCGTGATGATTTGGCGGGTAATGCATAGTTCGGCAAACGCTTTAAAGGAAGTGAGCTTATCCTCACGGTAGTCACGGATTGCTTTGTAAAGACCGATCATTCCCTCCTGAACAATATCCTCCTTATCGGCCCCTACCAAAAAATAGGACCTTGCCTTGGCGCGTACAAAATTTCGATACTTATGGATTAAATAATCCAATGCTTCACTATCACCTTTGTGCACCAAATCAATAATTCCTTCATCTTCCATAACGAACAGCTGCTCGTTAACCTTTGTTCCGAAGTCCGTACTCACGTCGATCCCCTCCACCGAACAAGCATAGATACTATTATTATACAATAGAAATATTTTGAAGTCGAGACTCATTTTTCCCCTCTGCGCCATTTTTCAAAAATTTCTGCCATTTCATCACTAATGGGTATTTTGGAAACTGGTTTTCTCTCCTGAATTATTTTTACCTTCTTTGCAATGCCTTTTTCTATCGACAATACTTCGTTTAGCAGCTCGCGGGCAGACTTTCTTAAAGCACCTTGTCCGAAAATGGCCCATTGTTCCGTGTAATCAGAGGTGGCTACATGTATTTGCGTCTTTCGATTATTTAGACTGATTGCCATTTTTTCAATCCGTTCATCAGCGGTTTCATTCTCTCTTGTAAAAATAACTTCAACCTTATGATTTTTATATTTTTTTGCCGCTCCTTGGACATATTGCGCGTCAAAGACAACAATAACCCGGTAGCCCGAAAATGCTTGGTACTCAGCCATCTTTTCAATTAGGCGGTCCCTCGCTGCTGCTAAATCACGCTCCTTTAATGCCTTTAACTCGGGCCAAGCGCCGATAATGTTGTAACCATCCACAAGCAGGATATCCATATGCTATCCCCCAAAAGGGTGTCGCTTCCGATAGACCTCATACATAAGCAAGCTGGCAGCGACGGAGGCATTTAGTGATGTGACTTTTCCCGCCATCGGCAGCCGAATAAGGAAATCACATTTATCCTTGATGAGGCGCCCTATTCCTTTCCCTTCGCTGCCAATCACTAACCCAAGAGGCAGCATACCATCAAGTTCGCGATAGTCTTGAGAACCCAAGGCATCTGTTCCCGCTATCCAAATGCCGCGTTCCTTCAATTCCTCCATTGTTCGAGCCATATTGGTTACCCTGACAACAGGTATATACTCAATTGCCCCTGTTGAAGCCTTCGCAACCGTTGCTGTTAAACCGACAGCCCTTCGTTTGGGAATAATGATCCCATGGGCACCGACGGCATCCGCCGTTCTCATGATGGATCCAAGGTTGTGCGGGTCTTCGATTTCATCTAATAATAACAAGAAAGGAGGTTCGTTTCTCTTTTCGGCGATTGTAAACAAATCATCGATTTCAGCATATTGGTATGCGGCGACATATGCTAACACTCCTTGATGATTTTGTTCCGTTATTTGGTCAATCTTCTTCTTCGGGACAAATTGGACAAGCACATTTGCTTCTTTAGCCAACTGGGTAATCTGCTGCATGGTGCCACGTTGCGAACCTTCGGCAACGAGAATTTTATTAATATCCCGTCCGGATTTAAGCGCTTCAATGACCGGGTTTTTGCCAACGATATAATCCTGACTCATTGTGCCGTTCCTCCTTTCTGTTCTTCAACATATAGAAACGCCTTTTGTATAAGCTCTTCTAACCGTTCTTCCCTCCCGGATAAAAATAAATATCCAACCAGCGCTTCAAATGCGGTACTGTAACGATAGGTTTGTACATCGGTGTTCTTCGGAATGGTTCCTGATTTTGCATTTCTGCCCCGCATCACTACCGCCGTTTCATTCTCATCTAACAGCCCATCAGCCATCATACGAAAAAGAATTTGACATTGGGCCTTAGCGGAAACATACCTCGTTGCGGAACGATGCAATTGGTGCGGGCGAACTTGCCCGCTATAAAGAAGATGACGCCGGACGTACGTTTCAAATACAGCATCCCCCATATAAGCAAGGGCCAAGGCTTTCATTTGGTTTGCATCTATTGTATTTTCGTAATCAAGCATGAATTAGCCTCTTTTCCATCTCGTACCTTGCGGGGTATCTTCTAAAATGATATTCATATCCTTTAACTGATCGCGAATTTGGTCTGCCAATTGGAAATTGCGGTCTTTCCTTGCCTGAATCCGCTTTTCAATCAGTACATCAATCTCCTCATCAAGCATTTCTTCTTTTTCTAACGTCAGCCCAAGGACTCTAAACAGCTCTTCAAATTCAGTTGTAAAGGCATCAATCACTTGGGTAGCTGTATTTTTTTCCAAAAGATAATAATTAGCCAATTTGGATAGCTCGAATAATACGGAAATGGCCAATGCTGTGTTAAAGTCATCATCCATCGCTTCAATGAATTGCTCGCGCAATCCAGTAATTTTATCAAGCCACACTTGGTTATCAGCGGTAAGGTTTGTGCTCGCCTCTCTGCGGTGCTTTAAATTTTGGTAGGAGGTTGTTAGCCGATCAAAAGCCGCCTTGGTACTTTCGAGCAATTCTTCACTATAGTTAATCGGATTGCGGTAATGAACTGACAGCATAAATAACCGTAACACCTGCGGGTCATGCTTCTGAATAATGTCATGGACAAGGACAAAATTCCCAAGTGACTTAGACATTTTTTCATTATCGATATTGATATAGCCATTATGCATCCAATAGTTAGCAAATGTTTTTCCCGAAAGGGCTTCGGATTGGGCAATTTCATTTTCATGATGTGGGAAGGTAAGGTCCTGACCACCGGCATGAATATCAATCGTATCACCTAGGTATTTTTTCACCATGGCCGAGCATTCAATATGCCACCCCGGTCTTCCCGGTCCCCACGGGCTTTCCCAAAAGATTTCTCCTTCCTTCGCTGCCTTCCATAAAGCAAAGTCCAAATCATCTTCCTTTTTGTCGCCGACTTCAATTCGGGCCCCTACCTGTAATTCATCAATCGATTGATGGGAGAGCTTCCCATACTCGTTGAAGCTTCGTGTTCGGAAATAGACATCTCCTTCTGATTCATAGGCATAGCCCTTATCGACTAATTGGCGGATGAAATTAATAATGGTGTCCATATTTTCCATCACCCTTGGATGGAAATCGGCCTTTTTGCAGCCTAGTGCCGATATATCCTCAAAGTAGGCATCAATAAATTTATTCGCGATGATCGGCACGTCTTCCCCTAGCTGGTGTGCAGCCCGGATTAATTTATCATCGACGTCGGTAAAGTTAGAAACATACTGAACATCATAGCCGCGATATTCCAAATAACGGCGGACCGTATCAAATACGATTGCCGGGCGGGCATTACCAATATGAATATAATTATAAACAGTCGGACCGCAAACATACATTTTCACTTTTCCTTCTTCAAGCGGTACGAATTTTTCCTTTTTTCTTGTAAGTGTATTATAAAGCTGAATGGCCATTGACCTTTGTCCTTTCCATTTTTAATTCAATTAATTCTTGTCTTAGTTCGTCCAGTTCAGACTGCAGCTCTTTAAAGCGATCAGCAACTGGGTCCGGCAGGTCACAATGATTTAAATCGCGATTAATCCGTTTGCCATCCTGAATCACTACCCTGCCGGGAATCCCGACTACCGTTGAGTTCGGCGGAACGTCTTTCAAGACAACAGACCCGCCGCCAATTTTGGAATTCTCACCAATAGTAATTGACCCCAGTACCTTTGCCCCGGTAGAGATAAGGACATTATCCTTAATCGTTGGATGCCGTTTTCCCTTTTCTTTTCCGGTTCCACCCAACGTTACCCCTTGATAAATTGTTACATTATTCCCGATTTCACAGGTTTCCCCAATGACCACACCCATTCCGTGATCAATAAAAAACCTCCTGCCTATTTTTGCCCCTGGATGGATTTCAATTCCCGTAAAAAACCGGCTTACTTGTGAAAGGACCCTTGCTAGAAAAAATAATTTCCGTTTGTAGAGCGCATGTGCGAATCGATGTGACCAAATAGCGTGTAAACCTGAATAGGTCAAAATCACTTCTAAATACGTCCTTGCTGCCGGGTCCTGATCAAACACAACCTCAACATCTTCCTTTAACATTTTAAACAAATTCCATCCCCCCCTAAAGAAAAAACGTCTCTGTCATATTGACAGAGACGCTTGTGTGCGTGGTTCCACTCTGATTAAGCCTAAAGCTTCTTCCTTCTCTCTTAAAAGAAGCTCCTATGCCTCACTCATACTTGTTAACGGAAAGCTCCGCCCAAATCTACTCGAGTAAATCCTCTTTTGAAATGGGACTCAGAGGTGCATTTCAAAAAATGAGCGGCTTAAACCACTTTCAGCCGGTGATGGTTCTCTCTTTCAAGCAATCATTTTTTTACTTTTCCTCTTCTACGTTTTAGCTGTATTAAAATACTCTCTTTTACTATATTATATTCTCATTGGAATGTTAATCAATAATTTGTTGAATTCTTTGTTGAACTTTTTCTTTCCCTAAAAGTTCGATTGATTTTGGCAGGTCTGGGCCATGGGTTTGTCCTGTTACCGCAGCCCGAATTGGCATGAACAGATTCTTGCCTTTTTGCCCGGTGGTTTTTTGTACGGCTTTCATTGCTGCCTTTATTCCTTCCGCTTGAAAACTTTCGAGCTGATCAAGCTCTTTTGAAAATGCCTCTAACACTTCCGGCACCTGCTCTCCTGCAAGAACCTCTTTCGCTTCTGCTTCATATTCCACCTGTTCTTTAAAGAACAATTCGGAAAGCTCGACAATTTCTGCCCCAAAGCTCATTTTTTCCTGTAACAATGATACGAGGCTGCGGACCCATTCTTTTTCTTCAGCGGACAGGTTCTCCTTTATCCTGCCTGCCTTGATAAGATGCGGCAGGGAAAGCTCCACCACTCGGTCAAGATCTACCTTTTTCATATATTGGTTGTTCATCCAAGCCAACTTTTGCTGATCAAATAGCGCCGGTGATTTGGACAGTCGGCTGGCATCAAACCGCTGAATAAACTCCTGTCTAGAGTAAAGCTCCTCTTCACCTTCAGGTGACCAGCCAAGTAAGGTAATAAAATTAAAGATGGCCTCCGGCAAATAGCCTAACTCTTCGTATTGTTCTATGAATTGAATGATCGATTCATCACGCTTACTTAACTTTTTCCGGTTTTCATTGACAATTAACGTCATATGTCCAAAAACAGGAGGAGCCCAGCCTAACGCTTCATAGACCATTAGCTGTTTTGGTGTGTTCGAGATATGGTCGTCGCCACGAAGAACGTGAGAGATCTCCATTAAATGATCATCAATGGCAACAGCAAAATTATAAGTCGGTGTGCCGTCATTTTTTACTATAACCCAGTCACCCATACCTTCCGATTCAAATGAAACAGTGCCCTTCACCATATCATCAAATGTATAGGTCTTGCCTTCCGGAACCTTAATCCGAATACTTGGCTTTCGGCCTTCGCTTTCTAATCGGGCTCGATCTTCCGCGGTCAAATGGCGGCATTTGCCGGAATAATGCGGTGTTTCCCCTCGTTCAACTTGCGCTTCCCGCTCTGCCGCCAGCTCTTCCTCGGTACAATAACATTTATAGGCTTGTCCATCTTCTAATAGCTGGTGATAGTATTTCTCATAAATATCATTACGTTCTGATTGACGGTAGGGTCCGTATGGGCCTCCGACATCGACACCTTCATCCCAATCAATCCCCAGCCAGCGTAAATATTTTAATTGGCTCTGTTCACCGCCTTCAATATTTCGCTTTTTATCGGTATCTTCAATCCGGATAATAAACTTTCCGCCCTTGTTACGGGCAAATAAATAGTTAAATAACGCTGTACGGGCATTTCCGATATGTAAATGTCCAGTTGGACTAGGAGCATATCTTACACGTATTTCGTTTGACATTACAATGCCTCCAATCTAGAAATGCGGAAGCGCCTTGCCCAGGGACGACAAGCATAAGACAAGCGCTGACAGAAGGCGCCTTTTGCCTTCTGAAGCGATTGGCTTATGACTCGAGCCCCTAGGCGCTGGAGCTAGACATCTCTTTTCCCAGTTGGTCTCATTGATTCATTTTACCACTATGATTTTATCGGATAAAGTCTAAACGTTCACCTTTTTTAAAAGCACCACTGCTTGAGCTGCAATCCCTTCACCCCTGCCGGCAAAACCCAACTTCTCGGTTGTGGTAGCTTTTACATTAATCTGCTCTGTTTCTGCCTCCAGCAATTCGGCCATCCGCTCCCGTATTTGTTCAATATAGGGGGCCATCTTTGGCCTTTGAGCAATGATAGTACAATCAGCATTCACAAGCTCATAGCCTTTATGTTTAACCAACTGCCAGACATGCTCCATCAGCTTGGCGGAGTCAGCATCCTTGAATTCGGGGTCGGTATCTGGAAAATGCTTACCGATGTCCCCTGCACCAATAGCGCCAAGGCAGGCATCAGAGACTGTATGTAATAACACATCAGCATCTGAATGTCCTAGTAGCCCCTTTTCATAAGGGATGGTAATCCCGCCGATAATAAGCGGCCGTCCCTCCGTTAATTGATGAACATCAAAGCCCTGTCCTACTCGAAACATCATCATAACTCCTTTTGCTTCACAATCGCATTTTTAATTATTCCGCTTTTTTAGAATCGCTTCTGCAAAATATAAGTCCTCGGGTGTGGTTATCTTTATATTATCGTAATCTCCCTCAACAATTGTCACAGGATGCCCTGAGCGCTCGACAAGGCTGGCATCGTCTGTACCAAGAAAGCAGTCCTTTTCTGCCTTCTCATAAGCCTTGATAAGCAAGGGAATACGAAAAGCTTGTGGGGTTTGAACTGCCCACAAGCTCGATCGTTCAACAGTCGCTTCGACAACACCGTTTTTGGCCCTTTTCATCGTGTCTTTTGCGGGAACCCCCATAATGGCTGCCCCCGTTTTCGCCGCTGATTCTGTTAAACGGTGAATATGTTCCTTTTGGATGAAAGGTCTTGCCGCATCATGAACGAGAATCAGTCCATTACCCGTAACTGTTTTCAAGGCATTAAAGATACTGTGCTGACGCTCTATCCCGCCCAGTACCAAACCATTAACCTTGGTTAACTTATACTTTTTAATCAGCTCTCTAAATTCTACTTCATCTTGAGGGTGAATGGCTAAAATAATTCCTGTACATGCCTCATCGGCCTCGAACACCTTTAACGTATGAACCAGTACAGGTATTCCATTAAGCTCTAATAAAAGTTTATTTTTCCCCGCTCCCATTCTCTTCCCCTGACCGGCAGCAGGGATAATGACCTGATAAGTCATAAATAAAACCTCATTCTTTCTCTCTAGCTTTTCTTAACTTACGCTTTTCTCATTATATCAGAATTGATATTATTCGGCTTAGAGAATTGTCCAGCTCCTCAAGGAATGCTTCGAAGCATTAGCATCGCACGAAGGAAAAGCGATAGCTTTTTCGAGGAGGTCATACGCCGCTGACCAGGGCGCTTACGCTTTTCTTATTATAATGCCTTCTCTAATAATTTGGGTTTGGCAAAAATCATTCTGCCGGCAGATGTTTGCAGAACACTGGTTACCAGAACCTCAATCCTTTTTCCAATATACTCTCGGCCTTCTTCTACCACAATCATCGTTCCATCGTCAAGGTAGGCAACCCCCTGATGGTACTCTTTCCCGTCCTTAATAACCTGTACAGTTAATTCCTCTCCCGGAAGGACAACCGGTTTAACCGCATTGGCCAGATCATTGATATTTAATACCGCCACATTTTGCAATTCACAAACTTTATTTAAATTAAAATCATTGGTGACAAGGACTCCGTTTGTTAATTTCGCTAGTTTCACAAGCTTCGAGTCCACTTCTTGAATCTCCTCGAAATCACCTTCATAAATCTCGACCTTAATCGCCAGCTCTTTTTGAATCCTGTTTAGGATATCAAGGCCCCTTCTGCCACGATTCCGCTTTAACACATCTGAGGAATCAGCAATATGCTGGAGCTCTGAAAGAACAAACTGAGGGATGACAATCGTTCCTTCCAAAAATCCTGTTTGGCAAATATCTGCAACCCGCCCATCGATAATGACACTCGTATCCAAGATTTTTAAGGACGGTCCGAAGGCCTTCTGGCTGCTCTCTTCAGCTGGCCTTTTCTTACTGCTTCCCCTTCCAAATAAACCGAGCAGCTCATCACGCTTTTTAAAACCTACCTGAAAGCCAAGGTAACCAAATAATAATGTCAGTAAAATCGGAGCAACGGCATTCAAGAAAGGTACCTGTACAGCATTAAAGGCAAATCCAATTAAAAAAGCAACCAGTAAGCCAAAGATTAATCCAACACTGCCAAACAGCACGTCCGCAACCGGAATTTTGACAAGGGAATCCTCCGCCCAGTTAATGAAGTTAAATACATAATCTACTGCCCAAAAGGTAAGAAGATAAAAAATAATAGCACCTATAATAGCAGTAACATAGGAATTATTTAAAAGGGCAACATCATTTAAACTTAAAACCTTCAATAATTCCGGCAAAAATAAAATACCAAGCGTACCACCCATGATGAGGAAGCATGCTTGCACAATTCGTTTTAACATTTCTTCACCTCCTCTAATAATTATTAACATATTTATCAAATTGAAACCGTAAATTGGCAATAATTTTTACAAAATGTAAACATTTTGAAACCGTTTTGTTATGTTATAAATCTATTTCCCCATAGGGTAGCATTGGAGGAAAATTATATCAAATCATCCGAACCATTCTTTACATCAGTTAAAAAATTCAGTAAACAAACCGCTTTATTAAAACGGGTAATCAGTAAACACCTTATCAATGACCTCCGTAAGTGTGTTACAAGGGATGACGTTAATTTGTTTAAAGCTATACGGATGTTTTAGGGCATTTTTAGCGATAAAAACCTTCTTGAAACCCATTCTTTCTAATTCCTTTATTCTTGTTTCAAGTGCGGGCACTTTCTTTAGCTCACCAGTCAAACCGATATCGGCAATAAACACGGTATCATTCGGGATCCCTTTATCCTTATAAGAAGATACAATACTCATTAAGGCGGCAAGATTACTTGATTGCTCTTTCAGGCGGATTCCGCCCGTAGTCTTTATGACCACATTTTGGTTCAGCAATTGAAGGTTTGCCCTCTGTTCTAAAATAGCGGTTAAAGTGCTTATTTGCTCTTTTCTCATACACTCTCCTACTCTTGAAGGATAGGGGGTGAATGTTGGCGAAACCAAACTCTCTATTTCAACGATAATAGGTCTTGTTCCTTCTTTTATAACGGTTAAAGCACTTCCGCTGACCACTTCATCCCTTTGAGTCATAAAAAACTCAGAGGGGTTATCTATTCCAACCATTCCTGTCTCGGTCATTGAGAAGAAGCCCATTTCTCCTGTGCTTCCATAGCGGTTTTTACTTGCTGAAAGCACCTTTAGTTCTTCCCCATGTTCACCATCTATGATTAATACAGTATCTACCAGGTGTTCTAGCGCCCTTAGTCCTGCCAATTCGTCGTCTTTGGTCATTTGCCCCACCATAATCACCGCTCTTGGTCTAACAGGACTTTTCGCCACTTTTAACAGCTCATTCGCACACTCCATTGTCTGAGTCGGGGAGCCAGGCCTGGAATTATATTCTTCGAGAACAAAGGTTTGGATACTGTCAATAATGATTAAATCAGGATCCACTTCTTCGATGCAGGCCAGCACATTATTTAAACTTGTATCAGATTGAACAAATATATGTTCATCTACATCCGATAAAATACGTTCGGCTCTTCGCTTAATTTGGCTGTCACTCTCTTCGCCTGAAGCGTACAAAACCTTATGTCCCTTTTGTGCAAGGTCTTGAGATACTTGTAAAAGGAGAGTGGATTTCCCCGCACCGGGCTTAGCGGTAATAATCGTTATGGAATCCCTAACAATTCCACCGCCCATTACTCGATTAAACTCACCCAAATCGGTGATAATTCTATCACTATTTTTTGACTTTGCTTCTGTTAGTCTTTTAACCGAGGCAACACCCTTCGATATTTTTGTTATCGTGGATTGTTTTTCCTTATTTTCCTCTTGCAGGGTACTCATGGCCCCGCAAGAATTACAAAAGCCTTGCCATTTTGGATGCTGATGGCCGCATTTTGAACAAGTATAGATGGTCTTTGTCTTTTTCATATTATTCATCCTCATCCCATGAAAAAAGAGGTACACGTTTTCGACAATATTCACGTGTACCCCAAGGGTAATGTCTCTTAAAGCTAGAGAAAAGACTACCAAAACAAAGCCTAATTACTTTGCTGTGCTTGTTGGCTCTCTCTCTGCCACTTTCACAATAAATTCACCTTTCTCAACATCTATTATAGCATGCTGCCCTGTTAATAAGGTACCTTTTAACAGCTCTTCTGAAAGCCGGTCCTCAACATGTTTTTGGATCGCTCGTTTCAGCGGTCTTGCTCCATACTCTGGGTCATATCCTTCGTCCGAAATCTTATCCTTAGCAGCCGCTGTTAATTCAATCGAAATATGCTGCTCTTTTAAGCGATTGATTAATTGGTCTGATAATAGGGTGACAATTTGATTTAAATGCTTCCTTTCCAGTGCATGGAAGACAATGATTTCGTCAATCCGGTTCAGGAATTCAGGACGGAAAGCCTTCTTTAATTCTTCCATCACTTTCCCTTTCATATCTTTGTAATCCCGCTCTGCTGTATCTTGAATATTAAAGCCGACAAACTTATTTCGTTTCAATGCTTCTGCCCCCACATTGGAGGTCATAATCAGAACGGTATTGCGAAAATCAACGGTCCGTCCTTTGGAATCTGTTAAGCGCCCGTCTTCAAGCACTTGAAGTAAAATATTAAATACATCAGGATGGGCCTTTTCAATTTCATCAAGCAAAATAACGGAGTACGGCTTTCTACGTACCTTTTCGGTTAACTGGCCGCCTTCCTCATAACCGACATAACCTGGAGGTGAGCCGACAAGACGGGAGGTCGAGTGCTTCTCCATATATTCAGACATATCAATACGAATCATGGCGTCCTCTTCACCGAACATCGCTTCTGCAAGGGCACGGGCTAATTCCGTTTTGCCGACACCGGTTGGACCAAGGAAGATAAATGAACCAATCGGCCGCTTCGGATCCTTTAATCCTGCTCTTGCCCGGCGGACAGCTCTGGCAACTGCCACCACTGCTTCATCTTGACCAATGACACGTGAATGCAAAATTTCTTCTAAATTAAGCAGCTTTGCCGTTTCTGTCTCAGCAATTTTAGACACTGGAATTCCCGTCCAGCTGGAAACGACACTAGCAATATCTTCTACTGTCACTTCATTATTTTCTTTTCCCTGCTTTTCCTTCCAGCTTTTCTTCGTTTCCTCTAATTGCTCACGCAAACGCTGTTCGGAATCCCTTAATGAGGCTGCTTTTTCAAACTCTTGACTTTGGACCGCCGCATCCTTTTCCTTGCGAACTTCCTCAAGCTTAACCTCGAGCTCTTTCAAATTAGGTGGTGTTGTATACGAACGAAGCCGTACCTTTGATCCCGCTTCATCAATTAAATCGATCGCTTTATCCGGCAGGAAGCGGTCTGAAATGTAACGGTCTGATAGTTTAACAGCAGCTTCAATCGCCTCATTGGTAATCGAGACACGATGATGGGCTTCATAGCGGTCGCGCAAGCCTTGTAAAATTTGCACCGATTCCTCTGCAGTCGGTTCATCCACACGAATCGGCTGGAAGCGGCGCTCAAGGGCAGCATCCTTCTCAATATACTTGCGGTATTCATCAAGCGTCGTTGCCCCGATACATTGGAGCTCTCCGCGGGCAAGTGAAGGCTTTAGGATGTTGGAAGCATCGATGGCACCTTCCGCTCCGCCGGCACCAATTAACGTATGAAGTTCGTCGATGAATAAGATAATATTTCCGGCTTGGCGGATCTCATCCATAACCTTTTTCAACCGATCCTCAAATTCACCGCGGTATTTCGTTCCGGCGACAACCGTTCCCATATCGAGGGTCATAACCCGCTTATCGCGCAGAATTTCCGGCACCTCATTATTAACGATTTGCTGTGCAAGCCCCTCGGCAATCGCCGTTTTACCGACGCCCGGCTCCCCAATTAACACAGGGTTATTTTTCGTCCGGCGGCTGAGCACTTCAATGACACGCTGAATTTCTTTACTGCGCCCTATTACCGGATCAAGGCTGCCTTCCCTGGCAATTGCCGTTAAATCCCGGGCAAGGCTGTCAAGTGTCGGGGTGTTGGCACTTGCGGAAGCGCCGCCTTGATGACCGCTGGATTCATTGCTGCCAAGCAGCTGGAGTACCTGCTGGCGCGCCTTATTTAAGCTGACACCAAGATTATTAAGGACGCGGGCGGCAACTCCTTCCCCTTCACGGATTAACCCGAGCAGGATGTGCTCTGTGCCAACATAGGAATGTCCTAATTTCCGAGCCTCGTCCATTGAAAGTTCAATCACCTTTTTTGCTCTAGGTGTATAGTGGATGATTTGCGAAGTCTCTTGGCCTTTGCCAATCAAGTTTTCCACTTCTTTTTGAATCTTATCCGAGCCTAAACCAAGACCATAAAGGGCTTTGGCAGCAATCCCTTCCCCTTCCCGGATTAATCCTAATAAAATATGCTCGGTTCCAATATTATTATGTCCAAGGCGGATTGCCTCTTCCTGCGCTAAAGCTAAAACCTTTTGCGCTCTTTCAGTAAAGCGTCCAAACATCATAACCCTCACTCCTCACCTATTATTTTTTCAGATTCCATTTTAAGCCGTTCGCGAATTAATGTCGCCCGTCTGATATCCCTTTCATGGGCCCTGAGCTGAACCCCGGCATATTGCTGGAGAAAACCCGGCTGGGTCAAAATCATTAATTCATTAAGGATGGACTTTGACATCTGATGAATATAGCCCATATCGATTCCAAGCCGTACATCTGATAAACAACGAGCAGCTTCTTTTGATTCGATAATCCTGCTGTTTGTTAAAACTCCCAATGAGCGGAATACTCTATCTTCTAATTGTATGTTTGAGGTTTTTCGTAATGCCTCCCGTGCAGACCTTTCCTGTGAGATTAACTGGCTGACGACGCCCATCAGATCTCGGCAAATATCTTCCTCCGATTTTCCCAGGGTGATCTGGTTGGAAATTTGAAAAATATTCCCCAATGCCTCGCTTCCTTCGCCATAGATTCCTCTCACCACATGTCCTAATTGATTGATAGCTGGAATGATTCGATTCATTTGCTGTGTCAAGACTAACCCTGGTAAATGCATCATCACGGAAGCACGGATACCAGTACCAACATTCGTTGGACAACTCGTTAAGTAGCCGTATTTTTCATCAAAGGCATATTGAATATGACGTTCAAGCCAATCATCGATTTCATTAGCGGCATGCAAGGCTTCAGCCAATTGCAATCCAGGAAACAGGCATTGAATCCGAATGTGGTCCTCTTCATTAATCATAATACTAACTTCTTCATTTTCGGTTAACAGCACAGCCCCATATGGCGAGTCTTCAGCAAGATGAGGACTGATAAGATGCTTTTCCACTAAAACTCTTTTCTGAAGCGGCTGCATTTCCTCAATTTTTAATAATTCCATTTGCCCGAATTTTTGGAGGCTCGAGGTTTCCAAAAGCTGTTCCATCTCGGTAATAACCTTTTTTGCCTCCTCATGAGAAAATAATGTTGGAAATTTATATTGTTCAAAGTTACGTGCTAAACGGATCCGCGTACTCAAGACGATATCCGAATCCGGTCCTTCCTCACTCATCCACGAGCTGACCGCTTGATTTAAAAAATGTTCGAGCGACACGCTACTCCCCTCCCCCAACATTACCGGCAAGTTTCCTCTCCAGATTGCGAATTTCATCGCGAATCTTGGCTGCCTTCTCAAACTCTTCACGTGAAATACATTCTTGCAAGCTTACCTTTAAATCATCAATTTGTTTTCGCAGATGCAAATCGCCGCCAATTCTTTTTGGAATCTTTCCATTATGTGTCCAATTCCCACTGTGAAGTCTTCTTAATACCGGCTGAAGCTGGTCTTTGAATGTTTCATAGCAATGTGCACAGCCAAATCTGCCTATTTTTAAAAATTGTGGAAAAGTCATGGAACAATGTTCACAATGAAGAACTTCCTCCTGCTGAAATGGACTTTGGCTAGGTTTTTGAAAAGACGGGTCAATATTCAACAATCCAGCTAATAAATTGTTAAAATTAAATCCCGATTGTCCATTAAACATCAACATTTCACTTTTTTCCTGAGCACACACTTCACAAAGATTGACTTCTGTCTTTTCACCATTTACGATTTTTGTAAAATGAAGTGCTGCTGGTCTTTGATTACACTCCTGACAAAGCATATTTCACCTCTCCTTTTAAAAAAAACATCAGATTAACCATTATCATATTATTTATATTTCAAAGAGGTTAGCATTGCTTTTAACATTCTTGCTCGTAGTTCATCACGATAGGGAAGTTCAATATATAAAACGGAACGATCAATCACGCTTAACATAATTTTCGCTTCCCTTCTAGTGATGATATCCTCCTGAATTAGCCTTCCAATCACATCTTCAGCACTCGCTTGACTTATCCTGCCTTGAAAAAGCGATAACAAATGATCAATTAAGTCGGCATAATCATGGGATTCCACTTTCATAATGCGGATGTACCCACCCCCACCCCGCTTACTTTCTACAATATAACCTCTTTCAATTGTAAATCGGGTGTTGATCACATAATTTATTTGGGAAGGAACACATTGGAATTTGTCTGCAATTTCGCTGCGTTTAATTTCTACATGGTCGGCTTCACTCATCTCTAGAACCTGCTTTAAATACTTTTCAATAATATCGGAGATGTTCCTCATCTTCGCACCCCCATTACCATCTGACTTTGACTATATTTGACATTAATTATACTTAAATTTTTCTCAAGATGCAACGATTCACTACACTATGATTTTTCCCAAATATTGACGTTGTAAAACGTAAATTCTAGTGGGGAAAACAACTATTTTAATTTTTGGTGGCTGCCTAAGCGAATTATATGAATATTCGGGGACTAGAGCTGAAGTTTCAAGTTTTCACATGTTGGGTCTATGAAAAAAAGACAACCTTTTGTAGATTGTCTTTTTTCCGGAATTGTCCTACTTTCCTAGGGGGCACATGCCCCTATTCGCGCGGTTCCGTTTCATCAGCTTATTTTAATCTTTAATGCAGCTCCGGCCAGTAGTCTTTATTGGCCTCAATTAAATCGTCCAAAATCTCTTTCGCTACCTTTGCACTTGGTACGGTTTTGGACAAGGTTAATGCCTGCCATAATTTTTGGTAGCTGCCCTCGATATATGCCTGGACGACTAATTTTTCAACAGTTACCTGCTGGTACATTAATGCTCTTTGAAATTCAGGAATCTTTCCTTGAGATAATGGCTCTGGACCTTCACTTCCAACGATACACGGTACTTCAACCATTGCATCATCGTCAAAGTTAGAGATGGCCCCATTGTTTTCAATAATTAACAACATTCTTTCGTGAGTATTAAAGGCAATGGCACGAGCAAGATCCACAATAAATGTAGCATGGGCGCCAATATCAAATCCGCTGCCTTGGGCTGTTCCCTTTTCTACAATTGCTCTTGCCGTAGAAAAGACCGTCTTTTCTCTGCCATCCATGACTTCATTTGCTCTTGTATAGTCGGGATTAGAATGTTCTACTACATAATCTGGATAGAAATAATATTTTAAATACGTATTAGGTAAAAATCTTGGATCAACCGCTAATAAATCTTTGGCTTTTTTATGTGTCTCTTGCCAACTTGGATCTAGATGCTGGGTATCAACTTCTTTTTGCGTTAGATAGCCATGCTCTGCTACATACTCACGAATTTCTGGAAGGTACTCATGCCCCTCCTTATCTTTGACACTCGTCCACCAGCCAAAGTGATTTAAACCAAAGTAACGCACTTCCAAATCTTTTGGCTCCTTGCCGATAATATGAGACATTCTTCTTAGCGTACCGACAGGCATATCGCAAATATTTAACACCTTTGAATTTGGCCGCAGCGCGCGACAAGCCTCCGCAACAATCGCTGCTGGATTGGAATAGTTTAACATCCAACAGTCTGGTGAATATTTTTCCATGAGGTCAATCAGTTCAATCATATCTTTGATACTCCTCATCCCATAGGCAATGCCCCCAGGTCCGCATGTTTCCTGACCGACTACACCGTGCTTTAATGGAATCTTTTCATCCTTCTCCCGCATCGGATAGCCGCCGCTGCGGATATGGGCAAAACAGAAGTCTACATCCGTGAACGCTTCCTCTGGATCAGTGGTAAAGGAATATTCGATGTCCGGTGCTTTCTCTTTCAGAACGATGTCTAGTGCTTCACCTAGAACTGCCTGTCTTGGGCCATCGTTATCATATAATTTTAATTTTCGGAGCGGGAAACGGTCTAAGTTATCTAATAACATCATCACGATTCCTGGTGTATACGTACTTCCTCCGCCTGCAATTACTACTGAAAACTTTTTCATAGATGTTCATTCCTTTCTAGTATCCTGTTTTATCCCTTTTAGCTGTCTGTACTTTTGTCTATTCTGTTTGTAATCCTAAATAATTGTCGACAGCCTTACGTATATTGGTAACCTGTAAACCATAGACCACCTGGACGTTTTTATCTTTTATAATAACGCCGCTCGCACCTGTTTCCTTTTTTAAGATATCCTGATTTACCTTTTCAGGGTTCTCTAATGTTAAGCGCAGTCTTGTGTAACAGTTTGTCACCGTATTTATATTGTTTGCACCGCCTAAAGCATCTACGATAACCCCTGCAATTCCTTCATTTGCTTTTGGTTCAGAAACTCCCGCTTTTCCTTTGCTTTGCTTTTCTTTGTAATCTTTCTTAGAGTACAATTTTGTTTCTTGATTTTCGTCTTCTCTTCCTACCGTTTTAAAGTTAAATTTCGCGATGAGGAAGCGGAAGACAGCATAATAAATGGCAAAGAACAGTAACCCCACTAAGATATACATAGGCCAATGTGTCTTCTGAATACCGAGTGGCAAATTGTAGAGCAAGAAGTCGATCATACCATTTGGCCCGATTGCTCTCACATCTAATAGATGCAACACCACCATACTTAAACCGCTTAAAGCCGCATGGACAACAAATAATAATGGTGCGACGAACATAAAGGAAAACTCTATTGGTTCTGTAACACCGGCAATAAAGGAAGTAACCGCAGCCGGAATCAAAATGGCCTTCACTTTGCTTTTATTTTCAGGCTTGGCTGTATGGTACATCGCCAAGCAGGCACCTAGTAAACCAAACATTTTCGATATTCCCCGAGCATCCCAGATTACACTTGGAGATAATACTTTCACGTTTGGATCCGCAATCTCTGCGTAGTAAATATTTCGCGCTCCTTCATACACTTGACCGCCGACATGAGCAACACCGCCTAATTCTGTGTACAAAAACGGTGTGTAGATTAAATGATGAAGCCCGGTAGGTATAAGCAAGCGTTCCAGTGCCCCATATAAAAAGATACCAAAGCTGCCACTGTGATTAATGAGCGTTCCCAAATTGTTTATACCTGTTTGGAAAAATGGCCAAATAAATGTCAAAGCAATGGATAGTAAGACGACAACAGGAATCAACACAATAAATACAAAGCGGGATCCGCCATAGATTTGAAAAGCACCATTGAATTCTTTATCAATAAATTTGTTATGAACCAGTGCGGTGATGATTCCGAGGATTAGCCCCAGAAACACTCCCATATCAAGGATTTGTACACCAAGAACCAGCGTTTGTCCTGTGCCCTGCAAAGATTCACCTTTGAATAGTACACCGCTTAGCTCCATAAATTTGTTCATCGCATTGACAAACACCAGATATCCCAGTAAGGCAGTAAAACCGGCGACTGCTTTTTCTTTTTTAGCAAGCCCTACGGTAATCCCCACGCAGAAAATCAAGCCTAAGTTTCCCAAAATTGAGACCAAGGAACCAGTTAAGATTGTCCCGAATCCAGTAGTAATCGGGTTATTGAAAAACGGAATCACTTCCATCAGTTTTTGATTCGTAAATAAATTTCCCAAGGCAATTAAAATACCGGCAATTGGCAAAATTAGAACCGGGATGAACATCGCTTTTGAAAAGCGCTGCATTCCCTCCATTAGTTTCGTCTTCATTTACCTTGACACCCCCAGTGTTCGTTTTTTTTACAGGTTTAGGATACTATGTAACCGCTTTTAAGTCGATAGTTGGGGGATGTTTAAAAACGAGTTTCACCAATTGAAACCCGTTTCACACTCCTATGCTATTTTTTCGTCCGGAATGTTTCCACATATTGCTTTACAATAAATTCAAAAAACAACATTAAACTGGGGAAAAACCTGTTTGGCAGCATATTGCGGTCGTCGAGCTTGTTGTGATCCATAATTTTAAAATTTAAATGGGAAAGCTTTGCAATTCGGTTATCCGTTTCTTTCGTAAATGA
Organism: Bacillus renqingensis; assembly: GCF_016464375.1. Classification (GTDB taxonomy): domain Bacteria; phylum Bacillota; class Bacilli; order Bacillales; family Cytobacillaceae; genus Neobacillus; species Neobacillus renqingensis. Next base: position 6,605 of record NZ_JADDIU010000019.1, on the reverse strand, counting down.
AACCGTAAAGATATCATGTTCGTTCGCTGCCTGTAACTTATCAATGACTATCTGTGTTTCGCCTGATTTTGAAATGACGATAAATGCACCAATATCCTCCAAATTATTTTCAAATACGCCAATTGAATCCGTACCACTGGCAAAAATTGTTTTTCTCCCTAATACCAGTAGTTTTTTATACAAATATTCCGCCGCTATTGCCGAAAAACCAGTTGCATAAATAAAAATATAACGTTGCTCGAGGCTCAGCACACGCTGTATAAACGTTTGAATATCCGCTAACGAATTACGGGTCAAAAAGTCTCCTTGGGTAATTTCTAAAAAATCCTCTATGTTTTCATTTTGCGGATTGTCCACTTTCTTGACAAGCGGCAACAGCTTATAATACATATCCACAAACCCGCTATAACCCATTTTTTTCGAAAGACGAATAACGGTTGCTGGAGAGGTATAGTTTTCTTTGGCGATCGTACGAACTCCTTTTTGCAGGACATTGTCAAGATTATCGATAATATATTGAAGTAATTGAACATCTAATTCTGTTAGATTTTTCCCTTGAATCAATTTACTAATATCAATCATAATGATCCTCCCTCTCTTGTTTCAGGGCCTTCTAAGTCAACTATTGATTATAGCGAAATAGATTGGCCGGAACAAACTAAATTCAAGAGAAAGAAACCGGAATGGAAAGCCATCCTATTGTTTTTGGCTAATGTGTGTGCTTGCTGTAAAATAAAAGACTCGTCTTTCGATTTCTTTGAATACCGTTTTTTGGTAAAAAAATTCAGGTATCTTCCGATATTATGAAATGTGCCTGGAATATCAACTCTCGTATTTCTACTACTCTTCTTTCTTTCCCATTACCTCCCTTGTTTAGCTGCAATATCCTTAAAAAATTGGGAGTCGGACCCTATATAAAAACTCGTTTCGATTGTTGTTCTTTATTGGATGCAAACTCCGCTTTTTCGGATTATAATAAGGTATCCTTTCCAATATTTATTCATTTTTAATGATTATTTAAAAAAGAGGGGTAGATTTTATGGGCTTTGGATTTAGGAAAAGTTCTAAAAATTGCGCCTGGTGTTCGCTTAAATGTTAGCTCGAAAAGTATTGGCGTCAGTGCGGGAGTAAAAGGGATGCGCTATAGTGTAAACTCAAGAACTGGCAGGTTATCAAAATAATCCTGTAGAAAACTAGGGTGGTGCAAAGTGGAAGATGATTAAAAAAATAGATATTACCAATCCAAAATTAGCCGCTGAGGTATTACAAGTTCAAATCCCATCTTACAAAATAGAGGCACAGATTATTCATTACGATGAAATCCCACCATTGAAAGACTCAATTGAAACATTACAACAGTGCGGCGAACAATTCTATGGCTATTATACAAAAGATGAATTGTCAGGCGTTATTTCTTTTAAAATAGAAAACCGCGTCTTGGATATTAATCGCTTATTTGTACACCCAAAGCAGTTTAAAAAAGGCATCGCCCAAAAGTTACTGGACTTTATTCAAGACAGTATGACAGGATTTGATAAAATCATCGTTTCTACTGGATCCGAGAATCTTCCTGCCATAAAGCTCTATCTTAAAAATGGATTTATTAAAACAAAAGACAGACAAATAACCGAACATATGTCATTAACACTTTTTGAAAAAATTTTTTACTGAACTTACCATCCGATTCCCGTTTTGATGCAGAAAAGGATTATAATATTTTGTAAAAGAAAATGTATTGGTGTGTTAACATGATTGAACTTCGTAAGATTTATGACCGATTATACAAGCAGTACGGTCCACAAGGATGGTGGCCAGCGGAAAGCAAGTTTGAGATGATGATAGGGGCAATCCTTGTTCAAAATACAAATTGGACTAATGTAGAAAAGGCATTGGCTAATCTGAAACTCCATTTAGAGCCTAAAGCTTTGGGAAAATTATCGAACGATACGCTGGCAAAGCTCATCATACCCAGCGGCTACTATAATATTAAGGCTCGGCGGATAAAGTCATTTCTAGAATGGTTTCAGACGTATAACTATGATATCGATAAAATAAAAAAAATAGATAGAAATAGATTACGCCAAGAACTTTTGAACATTAACGGCATTGGTCCCGAAACGGCCGATGTTATGCTGCTTTACGCCTTTGACAAAGCCATTTTTGTGGTGGATGCCTACGCAAGAAGAATTTTCAACCGACTTGGATATGATATGCCAAAATCATATGATGGCTTTAGACAGAAGGTCGAGCTGGAGTTGCCTTGTGATTTAAAACTGTACAATGAATTTCATGCGCTCATTGTCGAACATGCCAAAGTGCAGTGCAGAAAAAAACCACTTTGTGGTACCTGCCCATTATTGGATATCTGTGCCCAAAGAATAGAGTCATCAGCAAAAGGATAAGAACAAATTTGTAATAGCACTTATAAGCGTATGGGTTTTACTTTTTATAAAACGAAGAGGGGCCTAATACCATTGGGCCCCTGTCTGCTTAATTAACCAGAAACATAAAAATTTATTCTAGGCGGATGTCCTCTTAAGCGAGTACTTTTTAGATGCTTGGTGTGTGTATGTTTTATATACATATGGGGAGGTCATGACAGAAAGTAAGGCACCATAATTGAGGGAAAAGGCAACTTCATCACCCGGTTTTAAATCGATTTGTTTTGTATTTAGGATGATATGATCACTGCTGGAACCAATAATATCAACTGGCAGCACAGGTGATAAACCCGAGACCAATACATCCTGCCTTCCAACTCCAACAATGGCTCTCCTCATCAAACCATGGTCTTCAAAGGATATACTTTCACCAAATGCATTCCTTCCCCTCACTCCTGATGGAACAGACGGTTTGAGTTTCGATTCGATAACTTCCGCAACGAAGCAAAAGGCATCCGAATATAGTCCAGGAATGACTGTACCTGAAACCGGATCTCGTCCTAAAAGAATAGACTCCCCGAGGCGAATGTTATTGACTAACCCGGGATCATGGGTATTCATCATCCATGTGTAATTGGCAGAGTTTCCGCCGGATATGATGGGAAGCTTGATTTGAAATTCCTTTTGAATCTCGTTGATAAATTGGGAAAACTCTTGCATTTTTTCCTCTGTCGGAATCACTCCACCAAAGCAGGCAAAGTTCGTGCCGATTCCAACCAGTTTAACCCCTGGTAGTTTTAAAACTTCACGAATAAATGAAGGAGCATCTTTCGGCAAAATTCCCTCTCTTAAGTCCCCCATTTCCACCATTATAATAATCGAGTGGATTTTATTCTGCTTTTCGGCTTCTGTTGATAGAGCCCGAATGACTTCGAGCTCTGTATTCATGCTGATGTCAGCAAACTCAACAACCTGCTGCACTTCACTCAGAGCAGGTGTCCGTAATAAGATAAGCTTCTCTTTTAATCCAGCCATTTTCATTTTTCTAATATTTGCAATCTTGGAATCTGCAAGACTCGTAATCCCTGCCTCGACTAACGTCCTTGCCACTTTCAGATTGGCACCGACCCCTTTGACAACCCCTGAAATCTCAATCCCTTTCTCTCCATATAATTTCTTTAACACCTTGGTATTATGATGAATCTTTTCTAGATTTATTTCAATTCTAGGGGTAATCCGACTGGTCATATTGCAACCATCCTTGACATCTCTTGCTGTTTTTGTTTCAAGGATGGGAAAAATTCTATTATGCTGTCAGCTACTTTTTCAGGTCCCATTAACAAAACATCTGTTGTCGGCAATTGGAACTGCCGCTCATATTCCAGAATCGTACGCTCGACCTCCTGCTCTGTCATGCCTTCATGATTTAGGGTAATCGAAATAACCTTTGTATGACCAACATATTCAATAAGTTCCAACTCACTTCGAAGTGATGGCATCTTCATAAAAGGAAAGTCCCCTAAAACCTTTCTTTTTGGCGGGTGCTGCAAAATTACCGCTTTAGGACGCGATCCTTTTAAAATACTAAAAGAGCTGCCATATGCCGGGTGGCTTAATGCTCCTTGTCCTTCCACCAGGATGACATCCGGTTTTTCGTTTTTGTTGGCCTTTATAATTTCATTTTCCAATTCACCAATCACATACTGCATTGGGAAAGCATCAACGGCCAGCCCATATGAAGCCCCCTGTATTAACCCTGTTTGCCCTGTTGCAACAAAAGCCGTTCGAAAACCTCTTCGATTTAATTCTTGTTCCACAACCATAGCCGTTGTCCGTTTTCCACAGGCACCATCCGTACCCAATACTGCAACAATCGGGGTTTCAATTTGAAAAATACCCCCCGTGAATATTTTCCACTCTTTTTTCGGTTTTGGTTTACGAATGTCGCGGATGGTTACTCCATGCTTCTTCGCCAATTCTACCATTTCTTCATCCTCCGTCAGGAATTCCTGAAGCGGGTTGATGATATGCATTCCTGCTTCCATTGCCTTCTTTAGAATCTCTCTTTCTCCTGCTTGCAAAAAGGCATTAGAAGGAGCAATGCCAAAAATAAAATACTGCGGCTTTACCTTTGAAACTCTAATTGCTTCCTCCAAACTGCTACAGATTGGGATTCCGTTCCGTTTCTTGTCCAGGTATTCCCCTGCATCCCTACCAGCTTTCGTGCTGTCAATCACAGCAGTAATCTGATAATAACCGGGGTCGCGTATTAGCCCATTTGCGGTCTTTCCATCCATAGAACCAAATTGATTTTCACAATAAATGATTGCTCGCCTTATCATTGACAATTCCTCCATTTAATGTAAATTCAATAATAGCCATAAAAGGAACCTCTAAATGGCTTCAGAAAGCAATGAGAAAAATTTTTCCTGATTGCTAAAAGAAGAAGATGTTGTGTTAATACTATTTTTCAATTAAAGTGGAATAGTATTTCTTCGTATTGAAAACGATAAAAATGGCTTTGGAAATTCATTGTTATTAAGCCGAAAACTCGTTGTTTCCTTACTTTTTGATATTTTAAAGCACCATGGGGTTGTCCTCATAAAGAACATCCCCTGCGTTTGTATGTTAGAAATACAATAACTTAGTTAGTAAGATGTTCAATGGGAGAAAAAGTGATTTAGAAATCCTTAGGGGCAATGGCTTATCCACTTAAGACTAATTGACCAATTATGCTAAACAATAATCATCATCTTCTTCGTGAAAAGCTTCAGATGTGGTTAATTCATTACAATTCCAACAATAACTTCTAGTATTTTCCCATTTTGAAAGTGATTCACCACAATATATGCATACATAGTCCAACATTTTATCGAATACCTCCTTCAAAGTATTTCCTTAAAAGTTCAGAAAATAAACTATGATAACCTTCAAACAATATGTTGGAAAATAATAAGGATTGGCATAGGTTACATTCCGAAAATTTCGAGTAAATCTTTCTGAATTTCAAAGTTTTTGCGCTAATCTTCCACCGATTCAATAATAGCATCGCAACAAATGTTATAAATTTAATCATAACGGACAAATATCATAATTCCACCTCCTTCAGCCATGTTGTTAGCACTCTATATAGGCGAGTGCTAACAATTAAAATATACAAAAAAATAAAAAAGAATTCAATACTTATACCACTAGATTTTGAATAATTTCACATTTTAACATCAGTTGGTTTCTACTATCATCTCTACCCTATACTCTACTGCTCCTACACCCCATCGTTTGGTTAGTTTACAAGGAACCGAAACGTTTCAAAAAACTAGGTATCACCAGCAGTTTAGCGATACCCTAACCTCTAAATTTTCATTTATATTCACACGTTACGTGGTTCTAAAATGATTGCATTCCGTTTTAAATTAACAGGATTGGCGATTGTATCCCCGACCGGACACGTGTTTTCGATAAATGAAACAAATTCCTCCACCTTTTCACGCGGTGCATCCGTAGCAATATGAATATTAAAACGAATCTCGGAATAACCGCGGCGAACATCAGATATATTCATGAAACCATCTGTATCGAGGTCACCCTCTACTTCAATCCACAAATCATCAAACTCAACTCTAAATTTCTTGGCATAGACACGAGCAACGATAGCCTGGCAGGCACCCAGAGCAGCAAGAATCAATTCGACAGGATTCATTCCCGTATCTGAGCCCCCTAATTCCGCTGGCTCGTCAACCGTCACTTCAAAATTTCGGGCTTTCGCCTTCACCTGTACCCCTTCCTGTAAATGAGCAGTAGCTTTAAAAGTCGTCATTGGCATAGTTATTCTTCCTTTCGTCTATAATTTTTTCTAAAATTTACTAACTATTAAAGAGTAAACCCCTCCAAATCAAAAGTCTATAGAATTTTTGTGACACTTTTCACAACATTTACCCCTAAGTGACTCCAGTTTAGTAGCTGATTTAAATGCTGCTAAATGCTAAAACAGAGACTTCGACTTCAATGCCAAAAAACAAAAAAAAGACAATCTGAAAAAGATTGTCTTTTTTTTGCGCCCGGCAGCGTCCTACTCTCACAGGGGCGAATGCCCCCACTACCATCGGCGCTGAGAAGCTTAACTTCCGTGTTCGGTATGGGAACGGGTGTGACCTTCTCGCCATCGCCACCGGACTATTCAATTTGAGAGTCATTCTCTCAAAACTAGATAATGCAGAAGAAGTT